>NZ_JBFULX010000002.1:0-744780 GCF_054049695.1 Lysobacter sp. P5_C4
GTCGTCGTCCCAGGCTCGAAATCACTCGCTGGCTCACAATTGCTTGTTTGCCATTTGAATTGACTTGTTGCTCTGTTACGAACGTCTGCAAGATGGACAACGTATCCACCCGCCAGACGCCCGCACAAGTCACCTGCGCACACTGTCAAAGATCAAGGGGATCGGCCTCAGCGCCTTCTCCCGTCCCCCGCCGCACCGAAGTGCCCGAGGGAGCCGCACATCATACAGGCGATCCGAAGAACGTCAACACCTGATGAAGACAAATTTTGTGGAAGCGAGCAGCGATTCAGTGATGTCATCGCGGGCGGCGAAACCACTGCCGCAACCCGCTCCCGGCGGGCCGCGCATTATGCCGATTCGGGAGAAAGGTTCAACCGTTTTCTTGAATGAATTTGCGTTCGATCGAATCCCGTCGAACAGCGCGCGCGACATCAACGCAATCTCATGATCCCGCGGCCAGCCTGACGCGCGCGAAATTGCGCTTCCCGATCGCAAGAACGCCCTCGAAACCGGGCACGAAGACGCGCGTGGCATCTTCGATCACCGCGCCGTCCACGCGCACCGCGCGCTCCTTGAGCTTTCGACCGGCTTCCGAATTGCTCGGCGCCAACCCCGCTGCGACGAGCAATTGCGCGATCCGCAATCCCTCCACAGGCACCGACACCTCCTGCAGCGGCAATGAAGCGACGTCACCCTCGCCACGCACGGCCGCATTCCAACCGGCGATCGCGACTTCCGCTGCCGCTTGCCCATGGAAACGTGCGGTCAGTTCGCGTGCCAGGCGCAACTTGACGTCGCGCGGATTCAACGCACCCGAGGTGACCTCGGCGTTCAGGCGCACCGCTTCGACGGGCCCGATGTCGAAACTGAGAAGCTCGATCCACCGCCACATCAGCGCATCGCCGATCTTCATCGTCTTGGTGACCATGTCGATCGCCGGCTCGTCGATGCCGATGTAGTTGCCGAGCGACTTGCTCATTTTCTGCACGCCGTCGAGGCCTTCGAGCAACGGCATCGTGAGCACGATCTGCGGCGCCTGCCCGAAGTGTTCCTGCAGCCCGCGCCCCATCAGCAGATTGAACTTCTGGTCGGTGCCGCCGAGCTCGACGTCGGCCTTCAACGCCACCGAGTCGTAGCCCTGCACGAGCGGATACAGGAATTCGTGGATCGAGATTGATTGCTGCGCCGCATAGCGCTTGGCGAAATCGTCGCGTTCGAGCATGCGCGCCACGGTGTGCTGCGCCGCGAGCTTGATCATGTCGGCCGCGCCCATCTGCGCGAACCACTCGCTGTTGAAGCGCAGCTCCGTGCGGTCGCGATCGAGCACCTTGAACACCTGGTCGGCGTAGGTGCGCGCGTTGGCCTCCACGTCCTCGCGCGTGAGCGGCTTGCGGGTGACGTTCTTGCCGGTCGGGTCGCCGATCATTCCGGTGAAGTCGCCGATCAGGAAGATCACCTGGTGCCCCAGGTCCTGGAACTGCCGCATCTTGTTGAGCAAGACCGTATGGCCCAGGTGCAGATCGGGCGCAGTCGGGTCGAAACCGGCCTTGACGCGGAGCGGGCGCCCGGTCTTCAGGCGGGTCTCCAGCTCGTCGCGCTTGAGGATTTCGTCGGCGCCGCGGCCGATGCGTTCTAGGGCTGCCTGGATCGACACGAAGGATGAACTCGGTGAGGGTTGTTACGAATCCGTGACCCGGATCGTGAAGGTAGCGTTAAAGCGTGGTTAAAACAGAAAATCCATCCCACTCAAGGGTTTGACGCACGTTTCTAGCGTGTCTATGGTAGCGCCGTTACGCCCGGCTCACGGCGCGGTAACTGTATTTCGAAGGGGAAGCACCATGGGCAAATCCGGCATCGACAAAGCACGCCGCGCGCGGCTCGACATCCTGCGCGAAGCGGCGCTTCATCGCCACGTCGCCGCGCGCCTGCCGGCCGGCTTCAGCGGCCGCTGGACCCGTCGCCAGTGGGCCCACGTCAGCCTGTTCGCCACGCTGGCCGTGCTGGTCGCCGCCATCGTCCCCGGTTTCTCCGATTCGCGCCACGCCGGCGGCCTGGTGCCGACGCAGGCCCGCACCACCCTCGCGCTTTCGTTGCCGCCGCTGTCCGTCGCCAAGTTGCGCGGCCAGGCCGGCGACAGCTGGCAGATCGTCCACGTCGAACGCGGCCAGACCCTCGGCAGCCTGTTCGACGACATGGACTTGCCCGCCTCGACCATGCACCAGTTGCTCGAACAACCCGGCGCGAAGCAGGCGCTCACGCGCATGAAGCCCGGGACCGAGCTCGCGTTCGACCTGCCGGTCGGCGGCCAGCTGCGTGCCTTCCGCTACGATCGCGACGAAACGCACCGCGTCGAATACCGGATCGACGGCGACAGGATCAGCGAAAACGTCATCGTGCGTCCGACCGAGTCGCGCACCGTGGTCATCAGCGGCAACGTCGGAAAGTCGCTGTTCAAGTCGGCGCGCCAGCTCGGCCTGTCGGGCAGCGCGATCAACACGCTGACCGACGACATCTTCAAGTACGACATCGACTTCAACGAAGACGTCGCCTCGAGCGACCGTTTCAGCGTCGTGGTCGAACAGACCTGGCGCGACGGCGAGCTGATCCGCACCGGCCCGGTGCAGGCCGCCACGTTCACCGTCGGCGGCAAGCTGCATTCAGGCTTCCGCTTCGAACGCAACGGCAAGTCGGAGTACTTCACCGCCGACGGCCGTCCGCTGAAGAAGAGCTTCATCCGCATGCCGATCCCGTATGCGCGCCTGACCTCGACCTTCGGCTCGCGCCGCCATCCGGTGCTCGGCACCGTGCGCCAGCACCAGGGCGTCGACTACGGCGCGTCCACCGGCACGCCGATCATGGCGGCGGGCGATGCGCGCGTGCAGTTCGCCGGCTGGAAGGGCGGTTACGGTCGCGCGGTGATCCTCGACCACGGCCGCGGTTACACCACGTTGTATGGCCACATGTCGCGCTTCGGGGACATCAAGGTCGGCCAGCGCATCCCGCAGGGCAAGGTGATCGGCTACGTCGGCATGACGGGCCTGGCCACGGGCCCGCACCTGCATTACGAATTCCGCATCAACGGCGTGCACCGCAATCCGCTGTCGGTGACGATGCCGCCGCCCGAGCCGCTCAACGGTGCGGCGCTCGCGCAGTTCCGCGCGCAGACCTCCACCGCGCTGGCGCGCATCCAGAGCGTCGAGAAGGTGATCTACGCCGACGCCGGCGCGCCGCCGAAGCCGGTCAAGAACAAGAAGGCCTGACGTTCGAGTGGAGCAGGAAGGGCAGCTCCACCTCGGCCTGATCTCCGGAACGAGCGCCGACGGCATCGACGCCGCGCTCGTCCGTTTCGAAGGACCCCATTGCACGCTCGTGCGCGGCGAAACCTATCGCTGGGACGCCGCGCTGCGCGCGCGCCTGGTCGCACTCGGCCAGGGCGGCGATGCACGATCGCTCGATGAAATCGGGATGCTCGACGTGCAGGTCGCCGAAGCCTTCGCCGACGCAGCATTGCGCTTGATCGCCTCCGCGCGCCTCGCGCCGGGCGACGTGCGCTCGATCGGTTCACACGGACAGACCATCCGCCACCGCCCCGCGGCCGCGCACCGCTTCACCTGGCAGATCGGCGACGCGAACCTCATCGCCGAACGCACGGGCATCGACACCGTCGCCGACTTCCGCCGCCGCGACATCGCCGCCGGTGGCCAGGGCGCGCCGTTGGTGCCCGCCTTCCATGCGGCGCTCCTGCACGATGCGAACGAAGCGCGCGCCGTCCTCAACCTCGGCGGCATCGCCAACTTCACCCTCCTGCCGGCGAAAGGCGACGTGCGCGGCTTCGATACCGGCCCGGCGAACGCGTTGATGGACGCATGGTGCGAACAACACCACGGCACCCCGTTCGACGCGCACGGCGCCTTCGCGGCGAGCGGCCGCATCGACGAAGGTTTGCTCGAACGCCTCCTCGCCGAAGCGTGGTTCACGCTGCCGCCGCCGAAAAGCAGCGGACGCGAACAATTCCACCTCGACTGGGTCCGCACGCAGCTGCGCGGTGGCGAAGCACCGGAGGATGTGCAAGCCACCTTGCTCGCACTCACCGCACGCACCGTCGCCGATGCGTTGCGCGCGCACCAGCCGGATACACGCCGCGTGCTCGTTTGTGGCGGCGGCGTGCACAACCCGGTGCTGCTGGCGCGCATCGCGGCGCAGTTGCCGGGCGTGCGCGTCGAATCGACGGCCGCGCATGGCCTGGATCCGGATTTCGTCGAAGCGATGGCGTTCGCGTGGCTCGCACGGGAAACCCTCGCGGGCCGGCCAGGCAACGTGCCCGCCGTCACCGGCGCGCGCGGTCCGCGCGTGCTCGGCGTGGTGCATCCGCGCTGATCGGTGCGGTTGTCAGAGGTCCTCGACCCAGCGATCGAGGATGTGCGTGGGCGCCGGCGGTTCCGGCGCACGGCCGATCAACCCGAAGCCCTGGTCGCTCTCCACGCCTTCCATCGCCGCGATCGCCTGTTCCAGCGCGGTCGACTCGCGGTCGTTGAAGTGCACGTGGAGGCCCTGCTCGCACGCCATCAGCCCGCGCTGCAGGAGGTTTTCGAGGGTGACATGCATGTTCCAGCCCCGCGCGTCGGCGAGCCGTTTGATGCGATCCGCCATGTTCGGATCG
This sequence comes from Lysobacter sp. P5_C4, assembly GCF_054049695.1. Taxonomy (NCBI): domain Bacteria; kingdom Pseudomonadati; phylum Pseudomonadota; class Gammaproteobacteria; order Lysobacterales; family Lysobacteraceae; genus Lysobacter; species Lysobacter sp. P5_C4. The sequence goes on from NZ_JBFULX010000002.1 coordinate 4,661, forward strand.
ATGTCCCGCAATACCAGGTCGGTCATGCGTCCTCCCATCCAACCCCAACGTCAAACCGGGTGGGAACGGGCCGGATCATGCCGCGACGGTCCGACCCAAGACAACGGGGTCAACGATCCGGGGGAACGTCGATGTGGCGGAACCGGGGCCAGAGATACAGGAACAGCAGCGTGGCCGGCAGGACGGCGAGGGTCGCAATGATGAAGTACGTCCCGTAGTTCGTCGCTTCCACGATGCCGCCCGCGAAGACGCCCAGGACCTTGCCCGGCAGGTTCACCATCGAACTGAGCAGTGCGTACTGGGTGGCGGTGTGCTGCTTGTTCACCAGCGCCGAGAGGAAGGCGACCGCCGCGGTGCCCAGGAACCCGAGGGTGATGTTCTCCGCCGAGATCACCAGCGTCAGCGCGGGAATGCTGCCCGGATGGCCGATCAGCCACACGTACAACAGATTGCACGACGCGCACAGCACGATCGCGGCGAGCAGCGGCTTGCGCACGCCCCAGCGCGCGATCGCCATGCCGCCGAGGAACACGCCGATGATCCCCATCCAGATGCCGTAGATCTTCGTCACCGCGCCGATTTCGGTCTTGGTGAACTCCAGCGACAGATAGAACGGGCTCATGATGCCGCCGACGAGCGCCTGTTCGGGAATCTTGAACAACAGGATGAACGCCAACGTCAGCAGCGCGGTTTGCGCGCCGTAGCGGCGGAAGAAATCGACGAAGGGCTCGACGACGCTTTCGCGCATCGCTTCGTTCCAGTCGGCCGGGCGCTTGCGCAAGACATCCGGTTCGCGCGCGAGCAGCGTGACCGCGACCGGCAGCAGCATCAGGACCGCGAGGAGTTGGTATACCGCGCTCCACGGCATGTGGTCGGCCATGAACAACGCGAATGCGCCGGTGACGATCAATGCGATGCGATAACCGAGCGAGTATGTCGCGACGAGCGCGCCCTGCACCGAGGGTTCGCCGATTTCGATGCGATAGGCGTCGACCGCGATGTCCTGCGTCGCGCCCGCGAACGCTACGACCAGGGTGAAAGCAACGAAGACGCCGAGCGATGCGGGCGTGGCCCACGCCATCCCGAACAAGCCCGCGATGACGGCCAGCTGCGCGAACAGCAACCAGCCGCGGCGCTGCCCGAGGCGGACGAACAGCGGCAGGCGCCAATGATCCAGCAGCGGCGCCCACAGGAACTTCAACGCATACGTCATGCCTGCGCTGGCGATGACCGTGATCTCCTTGAGCACGATGTCGTTTTCCTTCAGCCAATACGCCAGCGTGCCGGCCACCAGCAGGAAGGGCAGGCCCGAAGCGAAGCCGAAAAAGAACATCGTCCACGCGGCGGGTTGCGTGAATGCTTTCCAGACAGAGGGTTTCGCAGGCTTTGCGCCGGGCGACGCACTCACAGGGCGTAGTCCACGACGAACGGGGCGTGGTCGGAGAATCGCGGCGAGGGGTGGATCCCGCAGGCCTTCAGCTTCTCGCGCAGGGACGGCGTGCAGAACTGGTAGTCGATGCGCCACCCGACGTTCTTCGCGCGCGCCGCGCCGCGATTGCTCCACCAGGTGTAGTCCTGGCCGTCGGCGTGCAGCGCGCGATACGCGTCGACCCAGCCGTGCCTGTCGGCGCACATCGCGTTGAGCCAGTCGCGTTCGCGTGGCAGGCAGCCGGAATTCTTCTGGTTCGACTTCCAATTCCGGATGTCGAGCTCGCTGCGCACGATGTTCCAGTCGCCGCACAACACGTAATCGCGACCGCTGTGCAACCAGTGGTGGAGGATCGGGCCCAGCCACTCCATCACTTCGAACTTGAAGCCCTGGCGCAACTCGCCCGACGAGCCCGAAGGGATATAGAACGACACGACGCTCAAATTCCCGAAGCGCGCCTCGATGTAGCGCCCTTCGTCATCGAACGGCGCCCAGCCCAGGTTCGTGCGGACCTCGTCGGGTGCCTGCTTGCTGTAGATGGCCACGCCGCTGTAGCCCTTCTTCGTCGTCGCATCGCGGAACCAGGCCTTGTAGCCCTTCGGCAGGAATTCGGGCCCGGCGACCTGGTGTTCCTGCGCCTTGGTTTCCTGGAGGCAAAGGACGTCGGCCTGCTGGTCGATGAACCAGTCGAAAAACCCCTTGCCCGCCGCGGAGCGGACGCCGTTGGCGTTGAAGCTGACGATGCGCAAATCGCGAGACCCGTTGTGGGAAGTCCAACGCCAAGCCTAGCCCATCCGCGCGGACCGACGGGACAGGCCCGCGCCCGGCCTTATCATGCCCTTCATCCACCCTCGCCCGACGGCCCGACGTGACCGACCACCGCGCCCGCTTCCTCACCCTCGCGCTGCGCGCACAGGCCCTGCGCTTCGGCGCGTTCACGCTGAAGTCGGGGCGCGAAAGCCCGTACTTCTTCAACGCCGGCCGCTTCGATTCCGGCGCAGCGCTGGCCGAGCTGGCCGCTTGCTACGCCGATGCGGTGGACGAAGCGGGCGTCGGTTTCGACGTCCTCTTCGGGCCGGCATACAAAGGCATCCCCCTGGCGACCGCGGTGGCCTGCGAATACGCCCGCCGCGGCCGCGACCTGCCCCTGTCCTTCAACCGGAAGGAAGCCAAGGCGCACGGCGAGGGCGGGCTGTTGATCGGCGCACCGCTGTCCGGCAAGCGCGTGTTGATCATCGACGACGTGATCACCGCCGGCACCGCGATCCGCGAGGCACTCGGAATCATCCGCGATGTCGGCGGCATCCCGGCCGGCATCGTGATCGCGCTCGACCGCCAGGAGCGCGCCAGCGAAGCGCACGCGCAGTCCGCCGCGCAAGCCGTCGCCGATGAACACGCCCTGCCGGTGGTGGCCGTGGCCACGCTCGCCGACCTGCTTGCGTTTGCCGGCGAAAGCGCCGACCTTGTCGAACACCGCGATGCCCTGCTCGCCTACCGCGCGCGCTACGGCACCGCCACCGCGCCGTAAGATGGCGCTTCGGGACGAACGCAGAACAGGGGCTGCGACCATGCCTGCCAGCAAGACACTCACGACCGCCACGTTGTTCCTCGCGCCGATCTTCGCGCTCGCGCTGGCCTGCACCGATGCGCACGCGCAGAAGCGTGGCGCACCGCCGCCGAAGATCAAGAAACTGTATTGCTGGGAAGAAAACGGCGCGAAGGTTTGCGGCGACGCGCTGCCGGCCGAGGCCGCGGGCGTTCGCCGCACGGAGTTCAACGCGTTCGGCCGCCACACCGGCGATGTCCAGCGCGCGATGACGCCGGCCGAGCGCGCTGCCTACGATGCGGAAATCGCCGCGAACAAGGCGCGCGCGGAAACCGAGGAAAGCCGTTTCCGTCGCGAGATGGCGATGGCCGAGTCGTACGCAACCGAGGCCGACCTGCGCAAGTCCTTCCAGGAGCGCATCGACCTGGTCGACGAATCGCTGAAGGCCTCCGAACTGGGCGTCATCGGCCTGCGCCAGAGCCTGGTCGCGCTGCTGCGGCAAGCCGGGGAAAACGAGCTCGCCGGAAAGCCGATCTCGCCGGTCTCGCGCACCAACATCAACACGCAGCATGCCGAATTGCGCCGCCGCGAGCGCCTGTTCGCGCAGCAGCGCGTGCAGCGCGCGAGCCTCGACGAAGAACTCGATTCGGTGCTGACGCGCTATCGCGAAATCAAGCAGGGCCAGCGGGCAAAGCAGGACGCCGCTGCGGCCCCCGCGACACAGCCGCCCGCGACGGGCGGCTGATCCACCCGGGCCTCAGAACGGCAGGGCCAGGTCCGGCCGCACCGCGAGCAATTGTTCGCGGAAGGCTTCCTGGATGCGCGCGAGCGCTTCCTTGTTGTCGCCGTCGAAGCGCATCACCAGCACCGGCGTCGTGTTCGACGCACGCACCAGGCCCCAGCCGTCCGGCCAGTCGGCGCGCAGGCCGTCGATCGACGACAACCGCCCGCCTTCGAACTTCGCCTTCGCCTTGAACAAGTCGACGAACGAATGCGGATCGTCGTTCGGCGCAGGCACCTTGATCTCCGCCGTCGACACGCCATCGGGCAGCGCGTCGAGCACTTCGCTCGGCGAGGTGCTGCGGCTTGCGAGGATCTCGAGCAGGCGCGCGGCCGCGTAGATGCCATCGTCGAACCCGAACCACCGCTCCTTGAAGAAGAAGTGGCCGCTCATTTCGCCCGCGAGCTCGGCATCGGTCTCGCGCATCTTGGCCTTGATCAGCGAATGGCCGGTCTTCCACATCAGCGGGCTGCCGCCGTGGCGCAGGATCTGGCCCGGCAGGCGCCCGGTGCACTTCACGTCGTAGACGATGACCGCGCCGGGGTTGCGTTCGAGCACGTCGGCCGCGAAGAGCATCAGCAGGCGATCGGGGAAGATGTTGTGCCCGTCCTTCGTCACCACGCCGAGGCGGTCGCCGTCGCCGTCGAAGGCCACGCCGATGTCGGCACCCAGGCGCTTGACCATCTGCACGAGGTCCTCGAGGTTGTGCGCCTCGCTCGGATCGGGATGGTGGTTCGGGAAGGTGCCGTCGACTTCGCAGTACAGCGGCGTGACTTCCGCGCCGATCGCGGTGAGCACCTGCGGCGCGATCGCACCGGCGACGCCGTTGCCCGCATCGACGACCACCTTGAGGCGGCGATCCAACTGCACGTCCGCGGCAATGCGGTCGATGTAATCCTTCGACACGTCGCGCTGCTGCACGTTGCCCGGCGTGGGGGCTTCGTGCAGGCGATCCTCGGCGATGCGCGCATACAGGTCTTCGATCGCCTTGCCCGACAGCGTTTCGCCGCCGACGACGATCTTGAAGCCGTTGTAGTCCGGCGGATTGTGGCTGCCCGTGACCGCGACGCAGCAGCCGGTGCGCAGTTGATAGGCGGCGAAGTACACGACCGGCGTCGCCGCCAGGCCGATGTCCACGACGTTGCGACCGGTCTTGCGCAGCCCGCGGACGAGGCCATCGATCATGTCGGGGCCGGACAAACGGCCGTCGCGGCCCACGATGATGTCGTGCAGGCCGCGTTCGGTCATCAGCGAACCGATCGACTGGCCGATCAATTCGGCGACGCCCGCGTCGAGCGTTTTTCCCACGATGCCGCGAATGTCGTACGCACGGAAGATCGACTTGTCGATGAGCACCTGGCCCGCGGGCGCCGGTGCGCTCGGCTCGGCGGCGCGCGGTTTGGGTGCTTCGTCGGTCGACGCGGCGGGCTCGGAGATGATCGGCACGGCCACCGTGGCCACGGGCGCACCCGCCTGCATCTGCGCCAGGGTCGGCGCCTCGGCGTGGTGTTCGTCCTCGATCGGAACCACGGCCTTGCGACCGGCCCGCAGCGCGAGCCAGCCGAACACCGCGAACACCAGGGCCGCGATCCAGCACGCCAACGCGCCCAGGCCGAACGGCGCCTTGCCGGCGTCCGGCAGGCCGGCGGCGATGCGCCAGGTCGTGCCCTTCACCGGGGTTGCGAGCACTTCGGCGCCATTGGCGAGTTCCTTGTCGCCATGCTCGGCGACGCTGTAGCTCCCCTGGCGCAGCGCGAGGTAACTGTCGTCGTCGACTGCGGCGGCGACGATCGGGCCGGCCGCACGATCCAGCGGCAGGCGCACATACGCGACGCCGACGCGCACCGGCCCGTTGCGCGCGGGCGCGGCCACGGCCAGGCGCGGGCTTCCGCCGTCGCGCACGATCGCGGCCACCGCCTTGTTCTCCGCGATCGCCGTTTCGGCGACCCCGACCTTGCCGTAGCCGAGTTTGGGCAACGCGCCGTATTGCGTTTCGAACCCGTCGGCGAAGATGTCGGCCGACTCCGCACCTGCCCAACCCCGCTTCAGCGCGGCGGCCGCGCCGGGAAGGTTGCCCTGCGCAAGCGCGGCTTGCACCGCCGCGGACTTCAGGCGCGTGTCGAGTTCGGCCAGTTGCTTTGCGACCGACGCGGAAATCGCCGCTGCGGCCCCGTCTCGCGCGCGCGTGAGCGTCGCTTCGCGGTTTTCCGCTCGGTACTGCACCCACCCGCTCCACGCGAGCCAGAGGACGAGTACGGCGCAAACCGCGGCCACGACCGGCATGAGCGACTTGAGTGCGCCGCCGGGAATGCCGAGTTTGCCCTTCGCCGGTGCGGCGGTGTCTTGTTCCGTCATTCCTGAAATCCCCCGGTTAACGCACGCCGGTATGGCCGAAGCCACCACTGCCGCGCGCGCTTTCTTCGAAAGTATCCACTACCTGCAACGTCGCGCGCACGATCGGCAACACGACCAATTGCGCGATCCGGTCGCCCGGCGCGATCGTGAAGGCCTCGCGGCCCCGGTTCCACGTGCTGATCATCAGCGGGCCCTGGTAGTCGGCGTCGATCAATCCTGTGCCGTTACCGAGCACGATCCCGTGCCGATGCCCGAGCCCCGAGCGCGGCAGGATCACCGCGCAGAGCGTCGGATCGGCCAGGTGGATCGCCAGCCCCGAGGGAATCAGCGCGGTTTCGCCCGGCTCCAGCAACAACGGAGCTTCGAGCGCGGCGCGAAGGTCCAGGCCTGCGCTGTGTTCGGTGGCGTAGGCCGGCATCGGCCATTCGTCGCCGAAGCGCGGGTCCAGCACCTTCACTTCGAGCACCTTGTGCGTCATGCGTGCAATCGCTCCTCCACCAGGTCCAGCAGGGCATCGGCGAGCGTGGTCTTCGGCGCGGGGCCGAGGACGCGTTCGCCAAGGGTCGCGTTCGTGTCGCGCCAATAGATCGACAGCGCATTGTCGTCGCTCTCGAAGCCGATGCCGGCCTGGCCGACGCGGTTCGCGGCAATGACGTCGATCCACTTGGCGTCGAGTTTGCCTTGCGCGTATGTCGCGAGCTCGTCAGTTTCCGCCGCGAAGCCGACCACCATGCGCGGGCGGCGCGCATCGCGCGCGACGTCGGCGAGGATGTCGGGCGTGCGGACCAGCCGCAGGACGATCGCATCTTCGCCGGCGACTTTCTTGATTTTCGAGGTCGCCACGCGTTCGGGGGTGAAATCCGCGACCGCGGCTGCGCCGACATACACATCCGCAGGAAGCGCGCCGAGCACGGCCGCGTGCATCTGTGCGGCAGAGCGCACGTCGATGCGCACCACGCCCGGGGGTGTGGGCAGATGCACGGGGCCGGCGACCAGCACCGTGTCGGCACCGCGCCGCGCGGCGGCCGCGGCGATCGCGAACCCCATCTTCCCGCTGCTGCGGTTGCCGAGGAACCGGACCGGATCGAGGTCCTCGTAGGTCGGTCCCGCGCTGACCACGACGCGGAGGCCGGCAAGGCTCAAGCGTTCGCCCTCGCAAGCGCGGCGACGATGTCGAGCGGCTCGACCATGCGGCCCGGACCGGATTCGCCTTCGGCCAGCGGGCCTTCCGCGGGGCCGACGATGCGCGCCCCGCGTTCGCGCAACAACGCGACGTTCGCCTGCGTGGCCGCATGCAGCCACATGCGGTGGTTCATCGCCGGGCACAGCGTGATCGGCGCGGTGGTGGCCAGGCAAACGGTGCTGACGAGATCGTCGGCGAAACCGTGTGCAAGTCTGGCGAGCGTGTTGGCGGTGGCGGGCGCGACGAGGATGACGTCGGCCCAGCGCGCGAGCTCGATGTGGCCCATCGCCTGTTCGGCCGCCGCGTCCCACAACGACGTGCGCACGGGCAGGCCGGACAGCGCCTGGAAGGTCTGCGCGCCGACGAATCGCTGCGCGCTCTCCGTCATTGCGACCTGCACGGTCGCGCCGGCATCGCGCAGGCGGCGGACGAGGTCGGCGGCCTTGTACGCCGCGATGCCGCCGCACACGCAGAGCAGCACCTTCCGGCCAGTCAGGGCGGCGACGGGTTCGGCCTTCATCGGTCGGAAAACCCCCACGGCAGGATAGGCATCCAGCTTACCCGAAGCCTTCCATTCCCCCGATACACCCCCGGGCGGCCACTCGGCACGCTATGGCCATGCGCATCCGCGACTGGCCCTCCCTCGAACGCCCACGCGAAAAACTCGCCGCCCGCGGGAACGCGAGCACGCTGTCGGATGCCGAATTGCTCGCGCTCTTCCTGGGGTCCGGCCTGCGGGGCCAGGACGCGGTCACCACCGCGCGCCACCTGCTGAATACGCAAGGTTCGCTGCGCGCCCTGCTGGACCGGCCGCTGCCGCTGATGGAACAGCTGAAGGGCATCGGGCGCGCCCGCGCCTGCCTGCTCCTCGCCGCATTGGAACTGGGGCATCGCCACTACGCCACCACGCTCGAACCGGGTGATCCGATGTCCGGGCCGGGCGTCGTCGGCGAGTTCTTCCATCGGCGCCTGCGCGACCATCGCGCGGAGGTCTTCGCGGTGATGTTCCTCGATACGCGGCTGCGGATGATCGCCTTCGAGGAACTCTTCCACGGCACCGTGGACCAGGCGGACATCTATCCTCGCGAGATCGCCAAGCGCGCGCTCGCCCTCAACGCCGCGGCCGTGATCGTCGGCCACAACCACCCCAGCGGCGTTCCCGAGCCGAGCAACGAGGATCGCAAGACCACGCTCGAGATGCGCACGTCGCTGCGGCTGCTGGGCATCCGCCTGCTCGACCACGTGATCGTCGGCGAAGGCCCGCCCCTGTCGATGGCCGCACGAGGGCTCTTCTCATGCGTGCCGTAGACTATCCGGCCGTCGTTTCGGCCTCCGGCATCCGTCGTGAAAGCTTCCATCAACGCCCTCGTCGACCAGGGCATCGCCGCGCTGCGCACCGCGGGCGCGCTCCCCCAGGATCTCGAAATCCCCGCGTTCGTCGTCGAGCGTCCGAACCAGCGCGCGCACGGCGACTTCTCCACCAACGCCGCGATGATCCTGGCCAAGGCCGCGCGCACCAATCCGCGCGCGCTCGCCCAAGCCCTCGTTGCCGCGCTGCCCGCTTCCGACGATGTCGCGAAGGTGGAAATCGCCGGCCCGGGCTTCATCAACTTCCACCTGGCGCCGGCCGCCTACGGCCGCGAGTTGCGCGAAGTCATCGCGCGCGGCTCGGCCTACGGCCACAACGCCAGCGGCGCGGGCCGCACGGTCGGCGTCGAATACGTTTCCGCGAACCCCACCGGCCCCCTGCACGTCGGCCATGGCCGCGCGGCGGCGATCGGCGATTGCATCGCGCGCGTGCTGGCCGCCAACGGTTGGTGCGTGATGCGCGAGTTCTATTACAACGACGCCGGCGCGCAGATCGACAACCTCGCCAAATCGGTGCAGGCGCGCGCGCTGGGCAAGACGCCGGACGATCCGTCGTGGCCGGAGGACGGTTATCGCGGCGAGTACATCGTCGATGTCGCCAACGCCTACCTGCGCGGGGACACGGTCGAATTCGAAGACCACATCGTGCAGGCCGCCAAGGACCCGAACGACCTCGACGCCGTGCGGCAATTCGCCGTCGCCTGGTTGCGCCGCGAGCAGAACGCTGATCTCGCAGCCTATGGCGTGTCCTTCGATGTCTACTTCCTGGAGTCCTCGCTGTACACGCAGGGCAAGGTCGAGGAAACCGTACGGGAGTTGGTCGCCCACGGCCACACTTACGAGGAGGGCGGCGCGCTGTGGCTGCGCACGACCGACTTCGGCGACGACAAAGACCGCGTAATGCGCAAGTCCGACGGCACGTTCACCTACTTCCTGCCGGACGTCGCCTACCACCGCTCGAAGTGGCAACGCGGCTACGAGCGCGCGATCACCGAACTGGGCGCGGACCACCATGGCTCGCTGGCGCGCGTGGTCGCCGGCCTGCAGGCGCTGGACTGCGGCATCCCGAAGAACTGGCCGGAATACGTATTGCACCAGATGGTCACCGTCATGCGCGGCGGCCAGGAAGTGAAGCTTTCCAAGCGCGCGGGCAGCTACCTCACGCTGCGCGACCTCATCGAGGAGGCCGGGCGCGATGCCACGCGCTGGTTCCTGATCGCGCGCAAGCCCGATTCGCAGCTCACCTTCGACATCGACCTCGCCCGCTCGCAGAGCAACGACAACCCCGTCTACTACGTGCAGTACGCGCACGCCCGCGTCTGCAGCCTGCTGCGACAAGCCGGCGAGAAGGGCCTCACGTTCGATCTGTCCAACGGCCTGCGCCACGTGGATACGCTCGTCGATGAACAGGCACAGGCGCTGCTGGTCGAACTCTCGCGCTTCCCCGAAGTGGTCGAAGCGGCCGCGGTGACGCTCGAGCCGCACGCCATCGCGCAATACCTGCGTGAATTGGCGAATGCCTTCCACGTCTGGTACCACGCGCAGCCCATCCTGGTGGATGATGCGAACCAGCGCGACGCGCGCCTCGCGCTCAGCGTCGGCACCGGCCAGGTGCTGAAGAACGGTTTGGATTTGTTGGGCGTATCCGCCCCGGAGAAGATGTGATGGCGGCACGACGCGGGAAGTCGCAGGCGAAGCGCAACGGGGGCGATTCGAACCCCGCGTGGATCTGGTTGTTCGCGGGCCTGGCGATCGGCATCGCGCTGATCGTCGGCGTGCCCAAGCTGTGGCCGAAGGGCGATGGCGACGGCTTTTTCCGCCCGAAGCCCAATCCCGACGCCCAGCCCAAGTCCACGGTGAGCGCGGACGACGACGACGCGATCGTCCCCGAGTCCGCGCCGACGGCGGCCAAGGCCGACAAGCCGAAGGAAACGCAGTACGACTTCTACACGCTGCTGCCTTCCAACGAAGTGCCGCTTTCCGACGCCGAGCTCGCGGAAACCGAGCGCGCCGAAGCCGCGCGCGGCGCGTCCGCAGCCAGGCAGCAGGCCGCTGCGAACCCGGATGCCGCGGACATCGCGCAGCCCGTCGTCGGGACCAATGCAGTCGCGACCAATGCAGTCGTGACCAACGCCGGCGCAACGTCGAACGCCCAGCCGTCGGCCACGACTGCCGCATCGGCGACCAAGCCCGAACCGAAGGACGACGGCACGCGCTACCTGCTGCAGGCCGGCGCGTTCCAGGCCAGCGGCGATGCCGAGGCGGTCAAGGCGAAGATCGCGATGCTCGGTTTGAGCGCGCGCGTCGAGTCGGCGCAGATGGCCGACAAGACGGTTTACCGCGTGCGCATGGGCCCCTACGGCAGCGCCTCCGAACTCGCCGATGCCAAGCGCCGCCTGAGCGGCGGCGGGCTGCCGGCGATGGCGATCAAGGCGCGTTGATCGCGCGCCCGCGATGACGACCACGCCCCGCACCGCCTTCATCACCGGCGCGACCTCCGGTTTCGGCGCCGCGTCCGCGAAGCGGTTCGTCGCGGGCGGCTGGAACGTCATCGCCACCGGCCGTCGCGCCGATCGCCTGCAATCGCTCGTCGACGCACTCGGCGCCGATCGCGTCCATCCTGCCGTCTTCGACGTGCGCGACGAAGCTGCGATGCGCGCTGCGCTCGATGCCGTTCCGTCGCACTTCAACGGCATCGACCTGTTGGTGAACAACGCAGGCCTCGCGCAGGGCACGCTGCCCGCGCAGAAGGCCGACCTCGCCGATTGGCAGACGATGATCGAAACGAACGTGCGCGCGCTCGTGATGCTCACGCACGCGTTGTTGCCGGGGCTGATCGAACGCAAGGGCGCCATCGTCAACGTCAGCTCGACGGCGGCGACCTACCCCTACGCCGGCGGCAACGTCTACGGCGGCACGAAGGCGTTCGTTTCCCAATTCTCGCTCGGCCTGCGCGCGGACCTGCATGGCACCGGCGTGCGCGTCACCGCGCTGGAACCGGGCATGGCCGAAACCGAGTTCACGCTCGTGCGCACGCACGGCGACCAGGTCGCGTCGGATGCGCTCTACAAGGGCGCGCAACCGATGACGGCCGAAGACATCGCCGAAACGATCTGGTGGGTGGCGAATTTGCCGCCCCACCTCAACGTCAATCGTCTGGAAATGATGCCGACGCGGCAATCGTTCGCGGGCTTCCAGATCGCCCGGAGCGAGCCGACGCGCGCATGACTGCCTGATTGGCAGGTCATGCGTCGGGGAGCCCGACCAGCGAGCGCTGGTCGGAGAACATCAAACGGGTTCGTCGCTCAAGTAGGTGTACGCGGTCAGCCCGGCTTCGAGCGCGCTCTTCAAGCGCGCACTCTCGTCGGCCGATAGCCCCGCGTCGTCCACCTTCGACGCATACGCTTCGCGCAACGCATCGAGCTTGTACCCGACGTAATCCAGCATCACGTCCGTCGTATCGCCGCGGCGCTGTTGGCTCATCGCATACCCGTCGCCTTCCAGGTGCACTTCCACCGCGTCGGTGTCGCCGAACAGGTTGTGGATGTCGCCGAGGATTTCCTGGTACGCACCGATCAGGAAGAACCCCAACCGATAGATCTCGCCGTGCCGCAACGGATGCAACGGCAGGGAACTGTCGAGCCCTTCGTTTTCCACGTACGTATCGATCTTGCCGTCCGAATCGCAGGTCATGTCCGCGATCACGCCCCGTCGCGCGGGGGCTTCGTCGAGGCGCTCGATCGGCACGATCGGGAACACCTGGTCGATCGCCCACACGTCCGGCATCGATTCGAACACGCTGAAATTGACGAAATACTTGTCGACCAGGCGCTCGTTCAACTCGTCCAGCAGGTCACGGTGCGAACGCTCGCCGACGTCCAGCCGCGCGCGCACCGCGTGCGCGATCGCGTAGAACAGGTCGTCGATGCGGGCGCGATGCGTCAGGTCGATCTGGCCGAGCGCGTAGAGCGACAAGCCTTCGCCGTGATGGTGCTGTGCGTCATGGAACAGTTCCACCGCCGGGCGCTGATCGAGTTCTTCGTGCAGCTCGCGCAGGTGGCGGATCACGGCCGGCTCGTCGTCATGCGCAGGCGGCACGCGCCCTTCGGGCGCTTCTTCGACTTCGGCGACATTCGCCACCAACACCGCGTGGTGCGCGGTCATCGCGCGCCCGCACTCGGTCACGATGCGCGGCTGCGGCAACGCATGCGCCTCGCAGGCTTCGGCCAGTGGCTGCACGATGTTGTTCGCGTACTGGCTGACGCCGTAATTGATCGAGCAATAGCTGCGCGAGCGGGTGCCTTCGTAATCGATCCCGAGGCCACCGCCGACGTCCATGTATCGCACCTGCGCGCCGAGCTTGGACAGTTCGACGAAGTAACGCACCGCCTCGCGCATCCCGTTGGCGATGTCGCGCACGTTGGAAATCTGCGAACCCATGTGGAAGTGCAGCAACTCCAGGCATTCGCCGTAACCGCTGTCCCGGAGCGTCTTCCACAAGTCGAGCACCTGCCGCGGCGAGAGACCGAACTTCGCCTTGTCGCCGCCGCTGTTCTGCCACTTGCCCGCACCGAGCGACGCCAGCCGCATGCGCACGCCGATGCCCGGGCGCACGTCGAGCGCCTTCGCTTCTTCGATGATCAGCTTCAGTTCGCTCGGTTTCTCGACCACGATCTGGGTCTGCAGGCCGAGCTTGCGGCCGATGAGCGCGAGGCGGATGTATTCGCGATCCTTGTAACCGTTGCAGACGATGAGACCAGCCGGGCGGCTCATCGCGAGCACGGCCATCAGTTCGGGCTTGCTGCCCGCTTCCAGGCCGAAGCCTTCACCACGGTGCGAGGCAAGCGTGCCCGCCACGCCGGCGTGCTGGTTGACCTTGATCGGATAGACCGCCGTGTAACCGCCCTGGTAGTCCCAATCGGCCTGCGCCTGCGCGAAGGCCGACTGCAGCTTGCGCAGCCGGTCGCCGAGGATGTCCGGGAAGCGCACGAGCAGCGGCAACTTGGCACCGTTGGCCTTCGCCTGGTCGACGACCTCGGCCAGCGCGATCGCCGGGCCCTGTCCGCCACGCGGCAACACCGTGACTCGCCCCGTGGCGTCGACATCGAAATACCCCTCCGACCAATGCGGGATGGAGTAGGTCTTGCGGGCCTGGTCGACGGACCATGCGCTCATCGGCGGATTCCCTCGGTCTGGGGGACAAAACGGGCGCGAAGTGTACCTCCCGCGGGCCAAAGGCACCGCCAAAACGGCCGACGCCCTACAATGCGCGCCCCCACGCCCCAGCCGGACTGCCGCGATGACCGAACCCACCTGGATGTACGAGAACTTCGAGCCCGCCGGTTCGGCCATCGGCTATCGGATCCATCGCAAGCTCGACGAGGTGCAGTCGCCGTTCCAGAAGATCGAGATCTTCGAGAGCACCGACTGGGGCAACGTGATGCTGATCGACGGCGCGATGATGCTCACCACGCGCGACAACTTCCTCTACCACGAGATGATGTCGCACCCGGCGCTGTTCACGCATGCGGCCCCCAAGCGCGTGGTCATCATCGGCGGCGGCGATTGCGGCACGTTGCGCGAAGTGCTCAAGCACCCCGGCGTCGAATCGGCCACGCAGTGCGATATCGACGAGCAGGTCACGCGCATGGCGGAGAAGTGGTTCCCCGAGCTGTGCGATTCGAACAACGATCCGCGCGCCGAGCTGTTGTTCGACGACGGCATCGCCTACATGGCCAACTGCCCGGCCGGCAGCGTGGACATCGTGATCGTCGACTCCACCGATCCCGTCGGCCCGGCCGAAGGCCTGTTCAACAAGGCCTTCTACGCCTCGTGCTTCCGCGCGCTGAAGGACGACGGCATCCTCGTGCAGCAATCCGAATCTCCGCTCGTGCTGCTGGAACTGATCAAGGAAATGCGCGCCGAGATGGGCAAGGCGGGCTTCACCACCTTCAAGACGCTGCCCTTCCCGCAGCCCTGCTACCCGACCGGCTGGTGGAGCTGCACGCTGGCGCGCAAGTCCGGCGGTTTCGATTACCGCGCCGTCGATGCGCGCGAGAAGACATTCAAGACGAAGTACTACACGGCCGACGTCCACCAGGGCGCGATGGCGTCGATCCCGTTCGTGGCGGAGGCGTTGGGAAGCGACGCTTAAAGCGCGTCGCCGTCCAGCTCGCCGGTGCGGATCCGCACCACCTTGTCGAGATCCCAGACGAAGATCTTCCCGTCGCCGATCTTGCCCGTACCGGCGGCCTGCATGATCGCTTCGACCACTGCGTCGACCTGGTCGTCGGACACGGCGACCTCGAGCTTGATCTTCGGCAGGAAATCGACGACGTACTCGGCGCCGCGGTACAACTCGGTATGGCCTTTCTGGCGACCGAAGCCCTTGACCTCGGTTGCGGTGATCCCCGCCACGCCCGCTTCGGACAGCGCCTCGCGCACGTCGTCCAGCTTGAAAGGCTTGATGATCGCCATGACCATCTTCATCACGTCGTCTCCATGTCGCGTGCCCGCAGCATAACCGCGCTTTGCCCGGCTGCAGGAATCCTGCTGTAAGAAAATACCCACACGCCGTTGCCCCTTCGCCTGATGGCGCCGGCCCCGGAATTTGGACAAGCTCGCGTAGACCGAGGACTTGAGGACATGACCGTCATGATCGACCTGGAAAAACTCGACGACCTTGCGCGGCGCCTCAGCAGCCTCGTTCCGCCCGCCCTCCGCGAAGGGCGCGACGAGCTGCAGGAGAACTTCAAGTCCGTCCTGCAGACCGGCTTGTCCAAGCTCGACCTCGTCACCCGCGAGGAATTCGAAGTGCAGCGCACCGTCCTGCTGCGTACGCGCGAGAAACTGGACGAACTCCAGCGCACCGTCGCCGACCTCGAAGCGCAGCTGGAGACGCCGGCGCCGCGCCACTAGCGGCATCGCCATGGGTTTGTCGCTCGTGCACACGCGTGCACGCCTCGGCGTGCGCGCGCCTGCCGTTCGTGTCGAGGTGCACGTCGGCGGTGGCCTGCCGTCGCTGACGGTCGTCGGCCTGCCCCACGCCGCCGTGCGCGAGGCGAAGGATCGCGTGCGCGCCGCGTTGCAATGTTCGCAGTTCGCGTTCCCCGACGGGCGCATCACCGTCAATCTCGCGCCCGCGGATTTGCCAAAGCGCGGTGGGCGATTCGACCTGCCGATCGCGCTCGGCATCCTGGCGGCGAGCGGGCAGTTGTCCAACGAGGCATTGCGGGACATCGAGTTCCTCGGAGAACTCGGGCTAACGGGGGAGTTGCGCGCGGTCGACGGCGTGCTGCCGGCCGCGATCGCGGCGGCCGAGGCCAATCGGCGGCTGATCGTTCCGCAGGAGAACGGTGGCGAGGCCGCGCTCGTCGCGTCGGCGGACGTCCGCGTTGCGCGCACCTTGCTGGAGGTCTGCGCGATGCTGGCTGGCGAGAAATCCTTGCCGCGCGCGGAGGCAGTCGCCGTTGTCGAACGCCACGCGCCCGATTTGCGCGATGTGCGCGGCCAACTTCGCGCGCGCCGCGCGCTGGAGGTCGCGGCTGCGGGCCAGCATCACCTGCTCTTCGTCGGCACCCCGGGCTGCGGCAAGACCCTGCTCGCTTCGCGCCTGCCGGGTCTGTTGCCCGAAGCGAGCGAAGCCGAAGCGCTCGCGGCCGCGGCCATCGCCTCCATCAGCGGGCGCGGTGTCGATGCCGCGCGCTGGCGCCTCCGCCCCTTCCGCGCTCCGCATCACACCAGCAGCGCAGTCGCGTTGATCGGCGGCGGGCCCGATGCGCGGCCGGGTGAAGTCTCGCTCGCACACAACGGCGTGTTGTTCCTCGACGAGTTGCCCGAGTGGGGGCGGCACACGCTGCAAGTGCTGCGCGAGCCGCTTGAATCGGGGGCCGTCGTCGTTTCACGTGCCGCGTCGCGCGCGGACTATCCGGCGCGTTTCCAACTCGTGGCCGCGATGAACCCCCGCCCCTGCGGTTGGGCTGGCGACACGAGCGGCAAATGCCGTTGCCTGCCCGAGGCCATCGATCGCTATCGCGCGCGCGTGTCGGGGCCGCTGCTGGATCGCATCGACCTGCATGTCGACGTTCCGCGCGTCCCACCCGAAGCCTTGCGCGAAGAAGCGCCGGAAGGCGAAGCGAGCGAGCGTGTGCGCGCCCGCGTCGCCGCCGCACGCCTGCGACAACTCGCGCGCGCCGGCGTGCCGAACGCCCTGCTCGACCAGTCGGCGACGAACGCCACGTGCCGCCTCGCGCCCGAGGATCGCGCACTGCTCGAACGCGCGATGATCGCCTTCGACCTCTCCGCGCGCTCGCTGCACCGGATCCTGCGTGTCGCGCGCACCATCGCCGACCTCGACGACAGCGAACGCATCGCCACGCAACACCTGGCCGAAGCCATCGGGTACCGCACCCTGGACCGCGGTGCGTCCGTCACCTGAGTTTCACCCGGCGCGAAGGCTTCCACTGCTACACCTCGCGTTCCCGCGATCGAGAACGTGCCATGCCAGAACACGCCATGCCAGAGATCGACCGGGATCTGATCGCGCTGGAACGACGCTTCTGGCAATCGATGGTCGACCGCGACACGGACACCGCGCTGGGCCTGCTCGCCGAGCCGGCACTGATGGTTTCCAGCCACGGTTCGATGCAGTTCGACCATGCCGGCTATCGCAAGATGGCCGAAAACGCGCGCCACGCGCTCACGGCCTTCGACCTGTCGAACGCGCGCGTGTTGCGCCCGTCCGACGATGTCGCGATCGTCACCTACGAAGTCGACCAGACCACGACCATGGCCGATCGCGAACAACGCGTGCGCATGTCCGATTCCAGCACATGGGTTCGCCGCGACGGCAAATGGTTGTGCGCGATCCACACCGAGACGGCGATGACCGAAGCCCCGGTGAAGGAAATGCGCAGCCACTGACGCGTGGCTGCGCTGTGACCACCGCGCCGCCGTCACTTGGCCGGCGCGTCTTCCTTCAACCACCGCTGCGTATCCTGCACGCGGTACTTGCCCGAATCGGACGCCAGCTGGCGCAGCCAATTGCCATGGCCCGCGCCGTACACCACCAGCACGCGGTCGCCCGGCTCGGTGCGGCGCACGATGTTGTTGAAGATCGTGAGGTTGCGGCCGTACCAGAGCATGTCCCAGTTCGCGCCGATGGGGTCGTCCGCCGTGCCGTAGAGGCCGATGCGGAAGTACGCCTGCGCGTTGGCGCGCAACCATTCGGGGGAATTCAGGCGCACGAGCATGTCGCCGATCGTGCCGGTGTCGAGCGTGCGCTGGTCTTCGTCGTTCACCGCTTTGCCGATGGCCTCGTCCTGTGCGCGTTGCGCTTGTTGGCCATGTCGTTCGATCGCCTTGGGCCAGTCGACGCTCGCCTCGTCCTTGAGCGGGCCCATGTCGTTCCAGTCGACCGCGACGACGCCCTTGAGCTTCTGGTCGCACGCGATGCGGAAGCCGAGCTGCTCGGTCTCGTTGCGCGTCAGCGGGCGCTTGCCGTGGCACGAGGCGGCGAATGCTTCGTCCAGGCTCGACTGCTTCGTGGTGTCGGCTTCCACCATGATCTTCGTCGGCTTGAATCGCGCGATGAGGCGCGCGACGTCCGCGATCTCGCGTTGGCGCTTCGCACTGAGCACGTCGTCGGCATGCGTGTTGTGCACGTCGTGGCCCGGGTTGTTCATGTGGAAGCTGCCGACGAAGAGGAAGTCCGCGTCGGGCTGCGGTTCCGGCGCCGTCGTCGCAGGCCCCGCGATGCACGCCGCGGAGGCGACCAGGGCGGTGGCGGCGAGCGCCCATGCAAGGCGTCGATTGACTGCTCGTCGATTCACTGCTCGTCCATTCACTGCACGTCCATTCACTGCACGCATCGATCGATTTCCTCTCTTCGGGCCGGGCGGCCTCCAGGGTCCGATGCGCAGGCGCCCGGCAACGTTTACAGCCCGCTGTTAACGCAGGTGCCCCGCGGCCCGTCGTGGATGTAACGGTTGCGAGGGGAGCAGGAAATGGGGAAGCGATGGCGATGGGCGCTGGTGGGACTGGCCGCGCCGCCGGCACTCGTGGCGGTGGCCTTCGCCTACGCCGCGTGGACGGCCCAGCGCGCGGATTACGGATGGCGGCCGCTGCCCGCCCGGCCTGCCCATGCGGCCGGCACCGGGCCGCGGGTCGCGATCGACCATGGGCACCACAACGCGTCGACGGCGAACTGGTGGGGGCGCTACTGGCCCTTCGGTCGGCTGTTGCGCGCCGATGGCTATCGCGTCCGCTACAGCACGTCGGCCTTCACGCCCGCGCTGTTGGCCAGCACGCAGGTGCTCGTGATCGCGAATGCCTCCGGGGGCGCGAAGCCGCAGTTCCTGGGCATCAACCTGCCTTGGGGCGGTGGACCGGATCGCAGCGCGCCGGCGTTCGCACTCGCGGAGATCGATGCGCTGCAGCACTGGCCTGCTGGCGCGACGAACCGGGTGCGGAAGCCTCCCGCTAGAACGCGTGGTCGAACGCCACTTCGCCCTGCACGCCGACCTGGTAGGCCGAAACGCGCCGCTCGAAGAAGTTCGCCACCTCCTGCACGTCCTGCAGATCCATGAAAGGAAATGGATTGCGCGAGCGATAACGCGGCGGCATGCCGAGCTGCGCCAGGCGCTGGTCTGCGCAGTACTGCAGGTATTGGCGCATGTCGCGGATCGACAGGCCCGCCACGCCGCCCGACAAGGTGTCTTCGGCAAAGGCGACCTCGCACTCGACCGCGTCCTCCATCATCGCCACCACCTGGGCGCGGAAGGCATCGTCGACCAGATCGGGTTCTTCTTCGCGCACCGTGCGGAAGACATCGAATGCGAACGCCATGTGGCCGCTTTCGTCGCGGAACACCCAATTGGTGCCGGCCGCCAGCCCGTGCAGCAAACCGCGCGACCGCAGGTAGTACACGTAGGCGAATGCACCGAAGAAGAACAGCCCTTCGATGCAACCGGCGAAGCACGCGAGGTTCAGCAGGAACTGCCGCCGTTGTTCGCGCGTTTCGACGCGCTGCAAGCTGCGGATCGATTCCATCCACTGGAAGCAGAACGCCGCCTTGCGCTGGATCGAGGGAATGTTGTCGACCGCCGCGAAGGCACGCGCACGCTCGGCCGGATCCGGCAGGTAGCTGTCGAGCAGCGTCAGATAGAACTGCACGTGCAGCGCTTCTTCGTACAACTGGCGCGAGAGGAACATGCGCGCTTCGGGCGCGTTGATGTGCTGGTAGAGATTGAGCACGAGGTTGTTTGCGACGATCGAATCGCCCGTGGCGAAGAAGGCCACCAGGCGCTCGACCAGGTGCCGCTCGGCGGGACCGAACTTGTGCCGCAGATCGTTGAGGTCCAGGGAGAAGTCGATCTCCTCCACCGTCCATGTATTGCGCACGGCGTTACGGTACATCTCATAGAAATGCGGATAGCGCATCGGGCGCAGCGTGAGCTCGAAGCCGGGATCGAGCAGCAGGGGACGGGCGGCGCTCATTGGCAGGCCTCGCAGGATTCTGGATTTTCGAGTGCGCAGGCGATCGCCTCGACCGGCGCCGGCGCGGGGCCGACCGTCGTCTTCTGGATCTTCGTCGCCGGACGCGAGCGCAGGTAATACGTCGTCTTGATGCCCTGCTTCCATGCGTGCATGTACATCGACGACAGCGCGCCGATCGCCGGGCTCTCCATGAACAGATTCAGCGACGCCGACTGATCGATGTACGCACCGCGCGCGGCAGCCATGTCGATCAGCGCGCGCATCGGCAGTTCCCATGCGGTGCGATAGATGGCGCGCAGTGTTTCCGGAATCGCCGCGACGCCCTGGATCGAGCCTTCCGCGAGTTTGATCGCGTCACGCATCTCCGGCGTCCACAGGCCGAGCTTCTTCAACTCTTCGGCGAGGTAGCGGTTCACCTGGAGGAAGTCGCCGGACAAGGTTTCGCGCTTGAACAGGTTGCTCACCTGCGGCTCGACGCACTCGTAACAGCCCGCGATGGAGGCGATGGTCGCCGTCGGCGCGATCGCGACCAGCAGCGAGTTGCGCAGGCCATGCGCCTGGATGCGTTCGCGCAATGCGTCCCAGCGGCCGCTGGCTTCCGGTGCCACGTTCCATGCATCGAACTGCAACTCGCCCACCGATGCGCGCGTTTCGGCGAACGACGGATGCGCGCCCCGTTCCACCGCCAACTCGCAGGAGGTGTCCAGCGCGTGGAAGTAGATCGTCTCTGCGATCTTCGTCGACAGTGCGCGCGCCGCATCGCTGTCGAACGGCAACCGCAGCGCGAAGAACACGTCCTGCAACCCCATGCAGCCCAGGCCGACCGGCCGCCAGCGCAGGTTCCCGCGCCGCGCGGTTTCGATCGGGTAGAAATTGAGGTCGATCACGCGGTCGAGTTGGCGCACGGCGAGACGCACGGTTTCGGCGAGCTTGTCGAAGTCGAAGCCCGGCTCCGAACCGGCATGGCCGGGATCGACATGGCGCGACAGGTTGATCGAACCCAGGTTGCACACCGCGGTTTCCTCGGCGGACGTCACTTCGAGGATCTCCGTGCACAGGTTCGACAGATGGATGACGTTCTGCGCGCGCAGCGTCTGGTTGCTTGCGCGGTTGCATTTGTCCTTGAACGTGATCCACCCGTTGCCGGTCTGTGCCAGCGTGCGCATCATCCGCGCGTACAGCTCGCGGGCGCGGACCGTGCGCGCGGCCTTGCCCTGCGCTTCGGCCTGTTCGTAAGCGCGCTCGAACGCCTCGCCATACAGGTCGACGAACTCGGGCACCACGCGCGGATCGAACAAGGACCATGCCGCGTCCGCTTCGACACGGCGCATGAACAGGTCCGGCACCCAGTTGGCGATGTTGAGGTTGTGCGTGCGGCGCGCTTCGTCGCCGGTGTTGTCGCGCAGTTCGAGGAATTCCTCGACGTCGGCGTGCCACGGTTCCAGGTACACGCACGCCGCGCCCTTGCGCTTTCCGCCCTGGTTGACGGCGGCGACCGATGCATCGAGCGTCTTCAACCACGGCACGATGCCGTTGGAATGTCCGTTGGTCGACTTGATCAACGAGCCGCGCGAACGCACGCGCGTGAAGCTGACACCGATGCCGCCGCTGAATTTCGACAGCTGCGCGATGTCGCCGTAGCGCTGGTAGATCGATTCCAGCGAGTCCTGCGGCGAGTCGAGCAGGAAGCACGAGGACAGTTGCTCGTGGTTGGTGCCGCTGTTGAACAAGGTGGGCGACGAGGGCAGGTAATCCAGGTGCGCCATCGCGCGATACAGTGCCAACGCACCCGGCACGTCTTCGCCGAGCGCGCACGCGATGCGCAGGAAGAATTGCTGCGGTGTTTCGAGCGCCTTGCGCGTGCGCGGATGGCGCAACAGGTAACGGTCGTACAGCGTGCGCAGGCCGAAATAATCGAAGCCCTGGTCGAGCATCGGGTCGATCGCGTCGTTGAGCTTGCGCGCGTTGGCCTGCACGAAATCGAGCAGGCGGTCGTTGATCAGGCCGACTTCATGCCCGCGCGCGATGGATTGCGAGAACGCGTGGATCTCCTGGCCCGCGACTTCCTTCGCGATCACCGCCGACAGCAATCGCGCGGCGAGGCGTCCGTATTCGGGTTCTTCGGCCGTGAGCAGGGCCGCGGTGCGGATCGAAAGTTCGTCGAGTTCGCGCGTGGTCGCGCCGTCGTACAGGCCGGAGATCGTGCGCGTCGCCACGCGCATCGGTTCGACCGCATGCAAGCCTTCGGCCGCGCGCGTCACCGCGCGCACGATCTTGTTGAGGTCGACGGCTTCGGAAACCCCATTGCGCTTGGTGACGCGCATGGTGGTGGCGGTGGGTGGCGCCGTGAGATCGAATGCGGGCGCGACTGCGGCGGGTTCTGCGAACGTGTCGTGTGACATGGGTGGCTCCGTGATGGCGCACCGGTGCCGTCGCTCCCTCGGCGATCGACAGCAGGCGTTGGAACCCCACGATGGAAAGGCGGTGTCGCAGCGTTCGCGACGCGCACGCATCGAAGGCGGGCGGCCGAAGCGGCGTCACCAGCCATCTCCCCCCGGAGATTCCGCGGCCGGCACCGCGCGGCGTGCATCGCGCGGTTGTCGGCAGGTCTTCGGGCTCGTGGACTCGGCGCGATCCGCTCTTGCGAGCCTGATCGCACCACCTACTCGTCGCCGCTTCCCGGGGCCACCGCCCCAGTGCGTGCGCGACTTCGTTTCCACCTACCGCTGCGGGGCAGCGCCGGAGTTCGACCGGCTTCCCTTTTCATCCGCGAACCTGCGCCCGCGGAACCGACGACCACAAGATATCGCGCCTCGTGCACATGTCAATCGACGATCTTGTGTTTTCGGCATTGCACCGCCGCCCGCTACACTCGACCCCAGCCGACAAGGAGTCCGCTTGGAACACCTGCACGCCATCGACCTGCGCCTGCTCTTCGGCGCGCTCCTCATCCTGGCGGGCATCGCTTCGTCGCTGCTCGCGCGCCGCTTCGGCGCGCCGTTGCTGTTGGTCTTCCTGTTGCTCGGCCTGGTGCTCGGCGAAGACGGGCCCGGCGGCATCAAGTATTCGGACCTGCGCTTCACCTATCTGGTCGGCTCGCTCGCGCTCGCGGTGATCCTGTTCGACGGCGGCCTGCGCACGCGCGCGGCGCAGGTGCGCGGCAGCGTCGTGCCTTCGATCGTACTCGCGACCGCGGGCGTGGTGATCACAGCGGCGCTCACCGCCGTCGCAGCGGTGTACCTGCTGCACCTGCCGTGGCTCGAGGCCTCGCTGCTCGGCGTCGTCGTTTCTTCGACCGACGCGGCCGCGGTGTTCTTCCTCCTGCGCGCCGGTGGCCTGCATCTCGAACGCCGCGTCAACGCCACGCTCGAACTCGAATCGGGCAGCAACGATCCGACCGCGGTGTTCCTCACGCTCGCGATGACGACGTGGATCGCGGGCACCGGGACGCACGATCCCTGGATGCTCGCGCTGCAGCTCACCTGGGCGATTGGCGCGGGCCTGGTGGCCGGCTATCTTGGCGGTCGGTTGATGGTGTGGACGCTCAACACCTTCGAATTGCCGCCGGGCCTGCATCCATGGCTTGCGCTCGCCGGTGCGGTCGCGCTGTTCTCGATCACCAACCTGTTCCGCGGAAGCGGCTACCTCGCGGTGTACCTGGCGGGCATCGTCGTCGCCAATCGCCCGATGCGCGCGCGCAACGAAGTGCTGTCCGTGCAGGATGCGGCGACCTGGTTCGCGCAGTTGGTCATGTTCCTGTTGCTCGGCCTGCTGGCCACGCCGCACAAACTGCTCGACGTGTTGTGGCCGGCACTGGGTGTCGCTGCGTTCCTGATGTTCGTCGCTCGCCCCGCGGCGGTGATCGCGTGCCTGGCGCCGTTCGGGTATCGCCGGCAGGAAATCGGCTTCATCGCGTGGACGGGCTTGCGCGGCGCGGTCGGCATCTTCCTCGCCTCGATTCCCCTGCTGGCGGGCCTGCCCAACGCGACCGTCTACTTCAACGTCGCCTTCGTCGTCGTGTTCGTTTCGCTGATCGTGCAGGGCTGGTCGCTCGGGATCGCGGCGCACTGGTTCGAGATCGCCGTGCCGCGCGCGGACCCGAACACGCGCCGCATCCAGCTCGATCTCCCGGGCCAGCTCGAGTACGACATGGTCGGCTACCGCATTGCAGCGGGAAGCGCGGTGTTGCGGGGCGCGGCGTTGCCCGGGCGCGTGCGCCTGGCGATGGTGGTGCGCGAAGGCCGCGTGCTGTTGCCCGAAGACGCGGGTCCGTTGCTCGCGAACGACTATGCCTACGTGCTCGCACCCACGGGCCAGGCGCCACGCCTGGACTGGTTGTTCGCCGAGGGTCGCGACGCACGCGTGGCGGAGCAGGATCTGTTCGGCAGCTTCACCCTGCCCGGCGACGTGCCGCTCGGCGAAATCGCATCGTTCTATGGCCTGCAGATCCCCGCGCGTTTCAGCGACGCGACTGCGGCGCAACTGTTCGACGAGCGATTCGACGAACAACCGCAAGTGGGCGACCGGCTTGCGCTGGGCAAGGCGGTGATGGTCGTGCGCGCGCTGAAGGACGATCGCGTGGCGCAGGTCGGGCTGAAATTCGCTGGCGTCGGGGAACGCTTACTCGGCGGGCGGTGATTCGCGGGGCCAGGCCTTGCGGTTCGGATCGAATTCCGCCGTCGTCATCGCGTCCGCGCGCACGCCGAATCCGCACACGGCCAGCGGCCCTTCGACGTAGTGCGTGAGGCCGAAGGCCTGTTCGATCTCGACTTCGTTGATCGCCGCGGTGATGCACGCGCCCAGCCCGAGTTCGATCGCGCTCAGGGACAGCGTCTGCGACAAGTGGCCGATATCGAGGATCGTCACCCGGTAGGCCTTCGGGTGATTGCGGTATTTCCAGAAGTTGCGGTCGAACCGCGGCGCCAGCACGACCAGCACGTGCGCATCGGCGAACCATTGCTGGCCACCGACCGCATGGAACGCCAGTTGCGCGAGATCCTCGACCGGCGGCAGCGGTTGCAGTGCGTGATCGCCCGGCCGGTAGTGATACAGGCCCGGCGCGAGGCCTTCGACGTTCCGAACGATCAGGTACGCCTCGGTCGGATGCATCGCACCACCAGACGGACTCGTGCGCTTGATGACTTCGAAGTCGTCGGCGGCCTGCACCTGTCCTCGCGCGGCGAACACGCGTTCGAGCACGTTCGCGAATTGCGCGCGCGGCAATGCACGCGTGGTGTCGAAATTGCGGCAGGTGCTGCGCCGGTCGAGGAGGTCGTCGAACGTCGTGCGCTCCGCGCGTTCGAGTGCGACGCGTGCTTCGGGCGGTCCGCGATCATGGAACGCGGGCGGGGGCGGGCCATGGGCGGCGCGCAGGTCCGCTGCGGTGTCCACGCCTGCATCCGCGATCTCTTTCACCGTGTCGATGCGCGACCATCGCGAGGCGGCATGCGACACGGCGGACAGGCCGTGCCAATGCTGATCCCGGAAGTGCGCGTCGTTTTCGCGATGCGCTGCATGGCGCGGATCGTCGGTAACGAGCAGGCCGAGCGCGATCAACGCATCGATGGCGTCGGCGCCATGCGTTTCCTGGAGTTCGGTGGCATCGACCCATCTGGCCGAACCGATGCCACCGGCGACCTGCGCCAGGTGCGCATCGACTTCCACCGGCTGCGCAAGATGCGGCGCATGGGCGAACCACTGCAACGACCGCACGATGCCCGTGCCGCCTTGCAGCAGATCGTCGAGCTCGAAGTTCGCATCGTTCCTCGGCTCCAGCCACAGCACACCGCAACGCCTTGCCCGCATGTCGACTCCCCGATCGAAGCTGGGACCTTAGGGTTGGGGGCCGGCGCTTGCAACCAACACCAATTGGACGTTAGGTTTCCGGGGTTTTCATCACACTGGGGAGTGCGGGATGGCAGGCAAGGGACCGAAGCTGGACCACAAGACAGCCCACAAGCTGTTGGACAAGCTGTCGAGCGACGACGATTTCCGCAAGCAGTTCGAAAGCAGCCCGCAAACGGCGCTGGCGCAGTTGGGTTGGGCGCCCGAGGCCACGGCCGAGGGCACCGACCTGGCCGCAGGAAGCAGCGCGTGCCTGGCGGCGCCGGTGACGCTGGCTTCGAAGGAATCGATCGCAGCCGATCGCGATGCGCTCGTCGAATCGCTCTCGATGCCGTTCCAGTTCAGGCCGCCGGCAGCGCTACTGAAGTAACAAGGTTGCACGCGCGGCATCGCGCCGCGCGTGCAGCGGTTTGGTCAAACCATCGGCCGGCCACGCCTGGTCGAAGGCACGCAGTTCGGCTTCCGCGGGTCCCTTCTGCCCATGCGTGGCGAGCAGGGAGGCAGACTCCAGGTGCGCCAACCGCGTTTCCGCGATCGTCAGCGGATCCAGCATGCCGCCCGTGCTCTGTTCGGTGAACGCCCGTCCGCGGTGCGCGGCCACCCATTGCCATTCCGCCACCGCACCCTGCCACTGCCCCGCGTCGGCGAGCGCGCGTGCATAGGCAACGTGGACCATCTGCAACGCGTCGGGCCTGCGGGCGATGGACGACAGGCGCGTGACCGCCGATGCCGGCTTTCCCGCCAATCGGTCCTGCTCCGCCAGCAACACGTCCCACGTCTGTTCCGCGAGCGGGTAGCCGGCGATCTTCGCGCGTTCGCCGAGCGCGGCGATGGCCTTGGACAACACCGCGCCCTCCCCGGAGCGCGCCGCCAGCCAACCGATCGCCAGGCGTTGGTTCGTGGTGGCCATTGGATAGGTCGCGTCCAGCTTTTCGCTGTTTTCGCCCACCCAATCCAGGCGACGGGCAAGCGCGTCGGCGGAGGCGCGCCCTTGCATGACCACGTCCCCACCCGCGGCATAGAGCTGCCACATGGTGTCGGCCCAATAAGGATCATCCTTTCCCGACAGCTGCAACGCGCGGTCGAGCGCGTCCTTCGCATCGGCGAAGTCGCCGCGGTCGATCCGGGACACGTAGCGCCATTCCAGCGATTCAAGGTCCTGGTTCATCAGCGACGTGCCGCCGCGCGCGCCGAATACTTTGTCGGCCTCCGCGGTGCGGCCCTGCACCTGGAGGGCCTTCGCGCGATACATCGCCGAGCCCCGCAGACCCATCGCGTATGCGCGATCGAACGCGGCAATCGACCCACGCAGGTCCTCTTCGCCAAGCAACAGGATGCCCTGCAGGTAATAGGCGGACGCGACCATCGGACTCTGTCGCGCGCTTGCGGTGCGGGCGGCGGGCAACGCGCGCTCGAACCGATTGCCCATCATCCAACTGTCCTGCGCGTAGCCGAAATGCGCCGCCAAATAGTCCGGGTACATCTCGGTGAGCTGCTCCCAGCGCGCGAGCAAGGGTTCGGTCGAGCCGAAACGCGCGATTTGCGTCTGCAGCACCAGCGACTCACGCGGCGTCAGGCGATCCTTCATCCGCGATGCGGCGATCAGCTCTGCCCTGCCTTCCTTCGGCTTGCCCTGGGCGATCAGAACGCCACCGACGCCCATGCGCGCCAACGCGAAATCGGGGTCCAACTCCAGCGCGCGGCGGTAATAGCCCAATGCGCCAACGACGTCGCCGTTGTCCAGCTTGTCCAAGCCCAGCGCGTAGGCCTTGAGCGCATCGAGGTTGGATGTGCTTGCCTGCGGGAGCGGTTTCGAATCGCGCTCGATGCTCGCGATGGCTTCGCCGAGCGTTTCGCGCAATTGGCCCGTCACTTCATCGATGGACGCCAACGCCGAGCCGGCGCCGCTGCCGTCCACCGTCTCCGAGTGCACGGTCGTTTGCGTCCGGGGATCGATGACTTCCGCGCTCACCCGCACGCGCCCGCCGACTTCCGAAACGGTCGGCAGGATGACGGCGCGCGCACCATCGCGGATCGCGATCTCGGAGGCGATCGCGCGGTCCAGCGTCGTACCCGGGCTGCGCTTCATCAGCGTGAGCGTGTCGCGTACCTTCAGATCGCTGAGCACGTTGACGTAGCGCGACTGCTCCAGGCTGATGCGGAACGCCTGTTCGAGCGATTCGTCGAGCACCGGTTGGCCGGTGAGGTTGCGCAGGTCGCCGACCACCACCCAGTCGCGTTCGTTGAAGGCGATCGCGGGCGTCGGGCGCGTCAGGAACCAGGCGCCGGTCGCGAGGCCCGCAACGAGGAACAGTTCCGCTGCAAGCGCGGTGGGTCGGCGCCACACGGGAATGTCGCGCCACGCCTTGCCGCCGTTCTGCTTCGGTGCGCGCAGCGGTGCGTAACCCGGTTCGCCGACTTCGAACACTTCCTGGCCATCGGGCACGCCCTTGAAACGCCAGCGGCCGTGCGATTTCCAGATCAGATGTTCGCTGCGTTCGCCGAGCTCGCGCGAAGCACGGCGCGCGAGCGGTTCTGCGGTCGCCGACAACAGGATCTGGCCCGGTCGCGCGAGCGTCATCAGACGGCCGGCGAGGGGTTTGGCGAGGCCTTCGACCTCCAGCGGCTTCGCGCCGGCCTGCACCGCCGCTTCGCTGTTCTGCCACGTCAACACTTCGCCGACGTGCAGACCCGCGCGCGCCTGCAACAGCAGCTTGCGATCGCGCACTTCCGGGCGATCGCCGAGTTCGCGCAAACCGCGCGCGTAATCCAGTGCGAAGCCCAGGCCATCGACCGGGCGTTCGAACAACAACAGCAGGCCATCGCTGCGATCGATCAAGCGGCCGCGCCAACGTTGCTGCAGTTCCAACACCAATCGGTCGTGCGCGCGGAACAACTCCGCGGCCGGCGAGTCGCCGAGGCGTTCGACCAGCAACGTGGAGTCGCACAGATCGGTCAACAGCAGGGTACGAACCTGCGGGCTGCTCGCCGGGTCGAAGCCGGCTTGCGCGAAGTCATTCATGCACGATCCTTTGCATCGCGCGCCTAGGCAGGCGCGAGCGCGTCGTCCTGCCATTCAACGCGATTGCCGCCCAGGCGCTTGGCGCGATACAGCGCCGCATCGGCCAGGGCGTACCAGTCGTCCCATTCGCTGTCGGGGGTGACCAGGCAGGCGCCGACGCTGAGGGTTGCGATCTGCGGCGGCGAAGGTTGCATCTCGTGCAGGGCGTGCGCCGTAGTCGTGATGAACTCGGCCACCCGCATGACATCGTCGCGATGCTCGCCCTTGATCATCAGGCAGAACTCGTCGCCGCCCAGGCGGCAGGCGATGTCGTCCGGCCCGGCGGCCGAACGCAGGATGTTGGCGACGCCCTGCAGCACGCGGTCACCCACCAGGTGGCCGTGGTCGTCGTTGATGTTCTTGAAGCGGTCGCAGTCGATCAGCAACAGGCCGCGGCCCGGTTGTTCATCGGTGCGCCGGCGCTGTTGCAGGTGCAGGTGGAAGCCGCGGCGGTTCGCAAGGCCGGTGAGTTCATCCGTTCGGGTGAGTTCCTCGGTCTGCGTGAGACGGTGCGTCGTCGCGCGCAACGTATCCAGTGCGGTCTGCAGGTCGAGGTTGCGGCGGCGCAGGCGGCCGATGAGGCTCTGTTCGTTCAGCACCACGCGCATGATCGCGCGACGCAGGAAGTGGGCGAGCAGGCGGGGGTCGCGATCGACCAGCGTTTCGAATTCCTGCTGGCGCAATTCGACCAACACGCCCGGGCTGGACACGGTGGCGTCCGCACTGCGCGCGTGGTCGCCGATCAGCAGGCCGAGTTCGCCGAAGAACTCACGCGCGCCCAAACGCTTGGCGACCAGGTCGTCGCCGAAGTCGAGATCGACCGAACCCTGCGCGATGACATACATGGTCGTGCCGAGGTCACCACGGCGAAACAATTTTTCGCCAGGCTCGACGCGACGCTGCTGCCCGATTTGCGCGAACAGCGCGTACTCCTCCGCAGTCAGGGACGCGGCGGGTTCCAACACTTCGATGTCGGCTCGGCGCCGTCGAGGCGCGCGGTCGCGATTCACACTTCGATCCCCCGACGTGACCGGCGGCCGAGGATACCACCTGAATGAGTTCATCCCTTGAGTTACGGATTGGGGCGGCCTGCCCGGCCGCCGCCAACCCCGGTCACCCCGCTACAGTCGATAGCGTGGTCAGGAACCGTGCAGCTTGTCACGCTGCGGCGGCGGGACTGACCTGGTGGAACTGCTCTTCTTCGGTCGAACCCTTCAGCGCGACCGTCGAGCTCTGGGCGCCCTGGATGGTTTGCGTCACCGCGTCGAAGTAACCGGTGCCGACCTCGCGTTGATGTTTGACCGCCGTGAAGCCCTTGTCGGCTGCGGCGAACTCGGCTTGCTGCAATTCGACGAACGCGCTCATCTGGCGGCGCGCATAACCATGCGCGAGGTTGAACATCGAATAGTTGAGCGCGTGGAAACCCGCCAGGGTGATGAACTGGAACTTGTACCCGTAGGACGCCAGTTCCTTCTGGAATTTCGCGATGGTCGCGTCGTCCAGGTGCTGCTTCCAGTTGAACGAGGGGGAACAGTTGTAGGCGAGCAGCTTGCCCGGGAATTTCGCGTGGATGGCTTCGGCGAAGGCCTTGGCGAACTGCAGGTCGGGCTTGCCGGTTTCGCACCACACCAGGTCTGCATAGGGGGCATAGGCCAGGCCGCGCGAAACCGCCTGGTCCAGGCCCTTGCGCGTCTTGTAGAAGCCTTCGACCGTGCGTTCGCCGGTGACGAAGTCACGGTCGTTGTCGTCGATGTCGCTGGTGACCAGGTCGGCGGCTTCGGCATCGGTGCGCGCGACGATCAGCGTGGGAACACCGAGCACGTCGCTGGCCAGGCGCGCGGCGACGAGCTTTTCGACCGCTTCGCGCGTGGGCACCAACACCTTGCCGCCCATGTGGCCGCACTTCTTGACCGAGGCCAGCTGGTCCTCGAAATGCACGGCGGCCGCGCCGGCTTCGATCATCGCCTTCATGAGTTCGAAGGCGTTGAGCACGCCGCCGAATCCGGCTTCGGCATCGGCGACGATGGGCTGCAGGAAGTCGATGGCATCGTCGCCTTCGGCGTGGTGCAACTGATCGGCGCGCAACAGCGTGTTGTTGATGCGCTTGACGACCTGCGGGACGGAGTTCGCCGGATACAGCGACTGATCCGGATACATCTCGCCGGCGAGGTTGGCATCGGCCGCGACCTGCCAGCCCGACAGGTAGATCGCCTTCAACCCGGCCTTGACCTGCTGCATCGCCTGGTTGCCGGTGAGCGCGCCGAGGGCGTTGACGAAATCTTCTGTCTGCAGGTAGCGCCAGAGCTTCTCGGCGCCCAGGCGCGCGAGGGAGTGTTCGATGGGAACGGTGCCGCGCAGGCGCACGACATCGTCGGCGCTGTAGGGGCGCTCGATGCCGTTCCAACGCGGGTTGTTGGCCCAGTCCATGCGCAGCTGTTCGGCAGTCGGAAGCGTGTTCGTCTTCATCGTGGTGCTCCTTGTCGTGACCCGACGGTCAGTCGATCCGTGCGTAGGCCGGAAGGGTGAGGAAATCTTCGAGCGTGTCGGCGTGGGTGAGGGTTTCGAGCAGTTCGATCGCCTCGTTGATGCGGGCGCCTCCGGGAAGCTGCATCCGGTCGGCGAATTTGCTGGGTAGCCCGATGAGCGCGCGTTCGAGCAGCGCGAAGTCGATGGGCGAGCCGTCGTCGAGGAACACCGGCGGGTCGCTATGCAGCCACTGCCAGAGTTGCGAGCGGGAGATCTCGGCCGTCGCGGCGTCTTCCATCAGCCAGTGGATCGGCACGCAACCGTTGCCGTCGAGCCACGCGGCGACGTAGCGCACGCAGATTTCGACATTGCTTTCGAAGCCGGCGCGGCTGATCGTGCCCAGGGATGGCTTGAGCAGGATCTCGCGCAGCTCGGCATCGGATTTCGCGCGCACGTCGTTGCGCAGCACGAACTGTTGGTGCGCGCCGAGCATCCACGTATCGAACACCTCGCGCGCCAGCGGGATCAAGGCCGGGTGCGCAACCCAGGTCCCGTCGTGCCCGGCGCCGACCTCGCGCACCTTGTCGGCGCGCACGCGTTCCATCGCACGTGCATTGGCGGCGTCATCCCCCGCGATGGGGATCTGCGCGGCCATGCCGCCCATCGCGTGCGCACCGCGCCGGTGGCAGGTATGGATGAGCAGTTCGGAATAGGTCTTGAGGAAGGGCTGCGTCATCGTGACCTGTGCGCGCTCGGGCAAGACGCGGTCGCGGTGCCGGCGGAAGGTCTTGAGATAGGAAAAGATGTAATCCCAGCGGCCGCAGTTGAGCCCGACGATGCGTGTGCGCAGTGCGTGCAGGATCTCGTCCATCTCGAACACGGCCGGCAGCGTTTCGATCAGGACCGTGACTTTCATTTGGCCCTGCGCCAGGCCGAGCGCGCGCTCGATGTGCGCCAGGACGTCTTCCCACAACGCCGCTTCTTCCATCGCCTGCAGCTTGGGGAGATAGAAATAGGGGCCGCGGTCCTTCGCGGCGAGCGCCTTGGCGTTGTGGAAGGCGAACAAGCCCAGGTCGAAGAGCGAGGCAGAGATCGGTGCGCCGTCGACGCGCAGGTGTTTTTCGTCGAGATGCCAGCCACGCGGGCGGACGATGAGCACCGCCTGTTCGGCGAAGGGTTTCAATACGTAGTGCTTGCTGCCGTCGGGCGCCATCCAGTCGATCGTGCCGGCGACGGCCTTGCCCAGCGCGCGCTGGCCGGTGAGCAGGTTGTCCCAGGTCGGCGCAGTCGAATCCTCGAAGTCGGCCATGTAGCAATTCGCGCCGGAGTTCAGCGCGTTGATGACCATCTTCGGGTCGGTGGGGCCGGTGATCTCGACGCGGCGGTCGAGCAAGGCCTTCGGAACTTCGGCGACGCGCCAGTCGCCGGCGCGGAGGTGCGCGGTGTCCGTGCGGAAGTCGGGGAGCGCGCCGGCGTCGAAGGCTGCCTGGCGAACCCGGCGCGCGGCGAGGCGTTCGGCCCGGCGCGGTTCGAAGGTGCGGTGGAGTTGCTCGAGGAAGGCGAGCGCCGCGGGCGTGAGCAGTTGTTCCTGTCCCGGGAGCGTGCGGGTGATCGTGACGCCCGGCGTGCGACGCTCCTGATCCTGCAGTACTGCCGACATGGTCCGTCCTTGCATGCGTCTGAGGACTCGACCGTACGAGCGAGTACTGTATTGGACAAAACAGTTATCGCAATGCTATTGATAAGCCACGCTTATATGAAGGTGGCGTCATGGCGAAATCGAAGCCAGATGGGCCGGATTTCGAGGGGGTTGCCCCCCGTTTCGCCTACAAGGCGGACCGGCTGAAACCCTTGCGGGCCTTTTGCCAGACCGCGCGACTGGGGTCCGTCTCGCGCGCGGCGGAGGCGCTTTACGTATCGCAACCGGCCATTACCCTCCAGTTGCAGGCGCTCGAGCGCGAACTGGGGGTCAAGCTCTTCGATCGCGTCGGCCGTCGCCTCACGCCCAGCCGCGAAGGCCAGGTGCTCTACGAACTGGCCAAGCCGCTGGTTGAGGGCATCGACGGGCTCGACGCCGTCTTCCACGACAAGGTCCAGGGCCTCGACGCGGGCGAACTCAACGTCGCCGCGGGGTCGTCGACGATCCTGTATCTGCTGCCCGGCATCGTCGAAGCGTTCCGCCAGAGGCGGTCCGATGTGCGGCTGACGCTGCACAACGTCACCGGCGCCGGCGGGCTGGATCTGTTGCGCACCGATGCGGTCGACCTCGCCGTGGGTTCGATGCTCGACGTGCCCGCCGACCTGCGCTACATGCCGGTCTATCGTTTCGAACCGATGCTGATCACACCGCTGGACCATCCGCTCGCCCACAAGGCGGACCTGCGACTTGAAGATCTTTCGCCCTACGGCCTGATCCTGCCGCCGAAGCGGCTCACGACCTACCGCCTCGTCGACCTGGTGTTCCAGCAGAACCGCGTGCCCTACACCGTCGCGCTGGAAGTCGGCGGTTGGGAAGTGATCAAGCAGTACGTCGCGATGGGCCTGGGGATCAGCATCGTCACCGCCATCTGCCTGACCGAGAGCGATCGCACGCGGCTCGCCGCGCGTTCGCTCGCGCGGTATTTCCCATCGCGCAGTTACGGCGTGGTGGTGCGCAAGGGCAAGTTCCTGTCGCCGCAGGCGCGCGCGTTCATCGAACTGATCCAGCCCGACCTGTCGGTCGATCACTCCGAACGCTAGCCCTCAGGGCGTCCCGTGGTGCTTGCCCTGCCACGGGCGATACCAGGTACGAATGCGCTGGATGTCGGCCTGCATGTTGTCGGTGAGCTCGAACAACGGTCCGATGCCGATGATGCGATCGGGGTAATGGAAGTAGGCCGGCACCACGGGAACTTTCGCCGCCTTCGCGATTTTCCAGAACCCCGGCTTCCAGCGTTCGACCGGTTTGCGCGTTCCCTCCGGCGCGAGGCCGAACCAGAATTTGCCGGCTTGGTCGATGAGTGACGCGGCCTGTTCGACCACGCCCTGGGCGGCGGTCCGGTTGACGGCGATGACACCGAGGCGGCGCAGGATCGGCCCCAACGGCCACCAGAACAACTGGTGTTTCCCGAGAATACGGATGTCGAGCCCGAGCGCGAGCTTCGCGGCGAAGCCCCAGACCCCATCCCAATTGGACGAGTGCGGCGCGCCGATCAGGACCGCCTTGGGCACGTCGGGAAACGCGCCGACCATCCGCCATCCACCGATGCGCAACAACGTCCGGCCGCACCAGCGCGTGAAGCGATTGGGCTTCACCCGCGGCACGGACGGCGGCAGCGTCAGCACGTGCCCGGGTGGTTCGAAATCAGGTGGCGACATTCCCTTGTTCCTGCGCTGTCAGTCGTCCCACGTGCGGCGCGCACCACGCGAGGACTTGATCGTACTGCGCCCGCGCTTGTCGTCCAGCCTTCGCTGTTTCGCCGCACGGGACGGTTTGGTCGCCACGCGCTTCTTCGGCACGTGCAACCCGCTCGCGATGAAGGCCGCGAGCCGCTCGCGCGCGTCCTCGCGATTGCGGTCCTGCG
This sequence comes from Lysobacter sp. P5_C4, assembly GCF_054049695.1. NCBI lineage: Bacteria > Pseudomonadati > Pseudomonadota > Gammaproteobacteria > Lysobacterales > Lysobacteraceae > Lysobacter > Lysobacter sp. P5_C4. Next base: position 39,753 of record NZ_JBFULX010000002.1, read on the forward strand.
TGCGGAAGCGCTGCGCGCTGAGGACGAGGACGCCCTCGAGGGTCAGGCGCCGATCGCGCTTGGCGAGCAGGCGCGCGCGCAGGGGTTCGGGCAACGAGGGCGAGTTGGCGACGTCGAAACGCAATTCGACCGCGGTGGCGACCTTGTTGACGTTCTGCCCGCCCGGGCCCGACGAACGCACGAAGCGTTCGACGAGTTCCTCGTCGGGAAGTTCGAGACCGGGCGCGATTTCCAGCATGCGGCGACTGTATCAGGCGTCGGTGGGACTGCCGAAGAGGGAAAGCGCCTTGCCGAATTCCGTGTCGAAGGAGGCACGCACGTCGATGCGTGCGCCTGTCGCGGGATGGTCGAACGCGAGCCGCCGTGCATGCAGCAACATGCGGTGGATCCCGAGCATGCGGAACGCGCGGTTGTGGCGGCCGTCGCCGTGGCTCGTGTCGCCGATCAGGTGATGCGAGACGTGCTTGAGATGGCGGCGGATCTGGCGGAAACGGCCCGTCAGCGGATGGGCGCGCAACAGCGCGTAACGCGAGGTCGGGAAATGTTCCGACGGGAACGCGAGTTCGCAGGTCGCGATGCGTTCGAACGCCGTCGTCGCGGGTTTCTTCACCGGCTTGCCGGGCCCCCCATCAAGCGGGTGATCGATGGTGAAGCGCTCCTCCGCCGGCCATCCGCGGCATACGGCGACGTAATCCTTCTCGACGTCACGCGCCATCAGCGTCTTTCCGAGCGACGAAGCCGTGTCGCGATCGAAGGCGAGCAGCAGGCAACCACTCGTCGCGCGGTCGAGCCGATGGACGAGGAAGATGGGCTTGCCGAATTGTTCGCGCAGGCGATCGGCGGCGAAGTCGGTTTCGCCGCGGGCGAGCGCGGAATCGTGGACCATCAGGCCGGCGGGCTTGTCGACAACGGCGAGATGGTCGTCGACGTGGACAATCGCGAGCGTCGAAGGCGCTTCGCCCGCAGCGTCCATCACTTCCTTCGCGGCCACGCCGCCAGCAACGCCCACGCGCCGCCCAACGCTGCAATCCACACCGCGGCCGGGACACCGCCGATGCGCGGGCCGCCCGCCTCCAGGCCGTAGAGCACCGCCGCGACGATGAACAAGCCGGTGCCCAGGATCGCCGAGATCACGCGACGTTGTGCGCCGCGAATCATCACCGTGAGGTCGCGCAGGTCCTGCGAACGCATCTGCAGCGTGTGCTGCCCTTCGACCTGTTGCGTGAGCCACGCATGCAGCAGGCGCGGCATTTCCGGCGCGCGCGTCACCATCTCGGGCAGGCGTTTGCGGAACTCGGCCATCAACTGTGCCGGGCTGTAGCGGTCGACGAGGATCTTCTCGAGCACCGGGCGCGCGACGGCCCAGATGTCGATGTTCGGATCGAGCTGGCGGCCGACGCCCTCGATGTTCAGCAGCGTCTTCTGCAGCAGGATCAACTGCGGTTGCAGCGTGAGTTCGTAACGCTGCGCGGTGCGGAACAGCTTGAGCAGCACTTCGGCGAGCGAGATCTCCGACAGGGGCCGCGTGAAGTACGGCTCGCACACGGCGCGCGCGGCGGCTTCGAGTTCGTCGATGCGGATGTACGACGGCATCCAGCCGGCCTGGACGTGCAGCTCGGCGATGCGGCGGTAGTCGCGGTTGAAGATCGCCATGAAGTTTTCGGCAAGGTAGTACTGATCCTCGCTGGACAACTGGCCCATGATCCCGAAGTCCAGCGCGATGAAGCGCGGGTCGTCCCTGCGCTCGGCGTCGACCCAGATGTTGCCGGCGTGCGCGTCTGCGTGGAAGAAGTTGTCGCGGAAGACCTGCGTGTAGAACACACGCACGCCCTTCGCCGCGAGCGCCTTGCGGTCGATGCCGGCGGCGTCGAGCGCGGCGATGTCGTCGCTCGGGATGCCGCGCACGCGCTCCATCGTCAGTGCGCGTTGCGCGGTGTGCGACCAGATCGGTTCGGGCACGTAGAGGTCGTTCGAACCGAGCCAGTTACGCCGCAACACGGAGGCATTCGCCGCTTCGCGCTGCAGGTCGAGTTCGGCCGCGAGCGTGTTCTCGATCTCGGCCACGATTTCGCGCGGACGGATCTTGTCGGCCGACGGATGCGTGCGGTCGACGAGGGCGGCGACCGACTTCAGCAGCGAGATATCCGCGTTGATCTGCTTCTCGATGTCGGGGCGCAGCACCTTGACCACGACTTCGCGGGGCGGCGCATCGCCCACCGCGTGCAGCGTCGCAGGATGCACCTGTGCGATCGATGCCGAAGCGAGCGGCGTGGTATCGAAACTCGCGAACGCGACGTCGATCGACCGCCCCAGCGATTGTTCGACCAACGCGCGCGCGGTATTGCCGTCGAACGGCGCGACGCGATCCTGTAACAGCGTCAGTTCTTCCGCGACATCCGGCGGCACGAGATCACGACGCGTCGAGAGGATCTGGCCGAACTTCACGAAGATCGGCCCGAGTTCCTGCAGCGCCAGGCGCAGGCGCGCGCCGCGCGATTGCGCCGCGATCTCGCGTGAGGCGCGCGGCACGAACGGACGCATCAGCCGCAGCCAACGTTCTGCCGGCGTGTCGTCCAGCAGGTCGTCGAGCCGATAGCGCAGCAACACGCGACCGATGCGCGCGGCGCGCAGGACCGGCGTCACGCGAGGCCTCCGCGCTTCTTCAGGCGATGCACGCGCGCGACGAGGCGTTCGACATCGTCGCGCAGGTTGTCGACATCGTCGAGGAAGGCGTGCAGCTCGGCCTTCGCGACGATGTCGCGCGATTCCTCGGTGAGGTATTCGGCAGCGCTGCCGGCGACGCTCTTGCCCGCGGCCTTCGCTTCGCGCAACGCGGCGGCGACGGCCTTGGCCACCTGCACGCCGAGGATCTCGCCGAACACGGCGACGAAGGGCTGCTGCCAATCCGGGTCGAAGCGTTCGGCCATGCGTTGCAACCGGCGCGCGAGATCCGCGTCGCCCGAGACGCGCACGCGGCCGACGGGCGGCGCGTCGTCGCGCTTGAAAAAGGGCAGTTGCGCCAGCAGGCCGCCGAGCGTGCCGCGCACGCCGAGGTCGGGTTCGCGGGCCTGGTCCGCCGGGCCGACGACCAGGCGATCGCCTTCGACGCGGATCTCGGCCGCCAGCGCGGGCGACTCCACGGCGAGTTGGATGCGGCGGCCGTCGAGCGGCCCGAGTGCGGCGCGCGTGTCGGGGTCGAGCGCGAGCGCCCGATTGAGCGCGGCTTCCAGCGCGCGCCCGGCATGCTGGCGCCAGTTGAAGGACGAGCCGTCGGTGGTCGAGGCGTTCATGCCATCGATTCTAGCGGACGCGCGCTAGCGGTCGCGTGCGTGGGCGTCGGCCAGGTGGCGCAGGCCATCGACGATCGTTACCTTGGGGACATAGCCGAAATCGCGCGTGGCCGGGCCCATGTCGTACCAGTGCGCGGTGGCGAGTTGTTCGGCAAGGAACCGTGTCAGCGGCGGCTCGCCGCGCAAGGGCAGCACCGACCAGGCCGCTTCGCAGACCGCGCCGATCGCGTAGGCCGTGCGGAACGACAAATGCTTTTCCACCGCGGGCGCGCCCACCGCGCGCAGCAGCGCGTTCACCAGTTTGCCGGCCTCCATGGGCTCGCCGTTGCTGATGAAGTAGGCGCGGCCTGCACACGGGGCGCCCGGCACGAGGTGGTGGAAGGCATCCACGTGCGCCTGCGCGGCGTTGTCGATGTAAGTGGTATCGATCAGGTTCTCGCCGCTGCCGACGATGCGCAGCCGACCCGCGCGCGCACGATCGGCGAGCCGCGGAACCAGTTGATTGTCGCCGGGGCCCCAGATCAGGCGCGGCCGCAACGCGACGGTCGCGAGATTCGCATCGTTCGCGGCGAGCACTTCCTGTTCGGCGATCGTTTTCGTCGTCGCGTACGCGGCCTTGAATTCGGTTCCGTAAGGCACGGTATCGGCGGTGCCGCCTTCGACCGGGTGGGTCGCGCGATGCGTGACACTCGGCGTGGAGGTGTAAACCAGTCGCGCGATGCCATGCATGCGGCACGCATCGAGCACGTTGCGCGTGCCGAGCACGTTGGCGCGGAAATACTCCTCGTAGGGGCCCCACGCGCCAGCCTTCGCGGCGTTATGGAAAATCGCGCCGACGCCTTGCGCGGCATCCACGAGTCCGTCGCGATCGGCGATGTCGCCCTGGACCTGGCGCACGCCCAGCGTGTCGAGCGCGGGATAACGACCGCGATTGAAACTGATGACTTCGAACCCACGCTCGACGAGATTGCGACACAACGCTTGCCCGAGGAACCCGCCGCCGCCGGTCACCAGCACTTTCATGTGCGCCGCTCCAGGGCCTTCGCGGCCCACGTCGCGAGTTTCTCACGGCCGATCTTGGCGTTGTGGCGAATGTCGACGGGGAAGCCCGGATGGCGCAGGAAGTGGCGGATCTTCGCGGTGTGCACGTGGCCATCGGCGAGGTGGCGAAGTTCGTCGGCAAGGTCGGGCGACGCCGTGGCGCCATCGCCCAGTTCGTAGCAAAGCACCGGTGTCTGCGCGCCCTTCGGCCCTACGCCCACCAACGCCGTGCGCTTCACACGCGGATGCGTGTTGAAGATCGGTTCGATCTGCTCGGTGCACAACGTCGTCGTGTCGTCCACGACCACGCGTTGCGTCTTGCGTCCGCAGAACCACAGCCGCCCTTCCCCGTCGATCCACCCCAGGTCGCCCATGCGATGCACGATGCGTTCGCCGCTGCCCGTGGTTTCGCGGATCTTCGCCAGCTTCGTCGCGGCGTCGCGGCGGAAATACGTGTCGGTCGCCGTCGGACCGGCGACGGTGATTTCGCCCACCTGCCCCGCCTGCACGCGTAATGCGTCGGACCATTGCTCGATCGCGTCGTCATCGATGCGGATGATGCGGACTTCGTTCGGCGGCACCGGGCGGCCGACACAGGTGCCTGCACCGTTCTGGGTCGCATCGCGCGTGGCCTGCAGTTCGCGACCTTCGATGACGCTGACGGGCAAGCATTCGGTGGCGCCGTACGGCGTCCACAATTGCGCATCGCCGGGCAGCAATTCGCGCATGCGCGCGACGACATCGGCGGGCACCGGAGCGCCGGCGGATAACACGCGTTTCACCGTCGGCAGGTGCGCGCCATGTCGCGCCAGCACGCCGACGAGCGCGGGCGAACCGAACAACTGCGTCACGCCGAAGCGTTCGATGGCCTGCAGCAATCGACGTGGATCGGCCTTCGCCGGCCGCGTGGGATCCATGTCGGGGATGATCGATGTCACCCCGAGCGCAGGATCGAACAATGCGAAGGGCGGGAACGTCGGCAGATCGACGCCACCGGCTTCCAGCCCGAACGCATCGCGCAACATGGCGACCTGCGCCACGAAATGCCGATGGCGATACACCACGCCCTTCGGCAAACCGGTCGAGCCACTGGTGAAGAGGATTGCCGCAACGTCGTCGGGTTGCGTGTCGGCGAGTTGCGGACCCGCGTGCGCGCCCTCGCGTTCGATTTCCGCGAGTGTCGCGTCGGAGAAGGACGCGTGGCGCCCGGTCGTGATTCGAATGCGCGCACCGGGCGCCCAGCGCAGCAACACGCGCGCGAGGTGTGCGAGCGGGATGCCGATGAACGCCTCGGGGTCGGCTTCCTCCAGGCATTGCTTCAGCGCACGCCGGTCGATGCCCGGGTCCACCAGCACCGGCACCGCGCCGGCCTTGAACAACGCGAACATCAGCAGGAAGAATTCCGGCGTCGGCCGCACCATCACGACGGTGCGCGTCCCGCGCACGATGCCGCGACGTGCCAAGCCCGCGGCGATCGCATCGCTGCGGCGGTCCAGGTCGGCATAGGTGATCGCAACCTCGTACCGCCCGTCGCGGCCCGGGCAACGCATCGCAACCTGCTCGCCGCGCGCGCTTGCGAGCGCAGGCAGCGAGGCGGCGATGTTGCAGGCGGCGCTCACGCCAGCGGATGCGTATCGAGGAAGTTGCGGATCGCCGGCACGAGGACGTCGTGTTTGTCCTCGAGCACGTAATGGTTGGCATCGTCGAAGGCATGCACTTCGGCCTTCGGCCACGCACGCGTGAATGTCGCCAGGCAGTGCTTGTCGAACACGAAATCGCGCTGGCCCCACCCGATGAACGCGGGCCGATTGGCGAACGCCTGCAGCGCCCGGCCGCCCGCGGAGACGAGGTCCCAAGCAGGATCGCCTTCGCGCAACGGAATGTCCTGCACGAATCGCAGCGTCGCGATGCGGTTGGCCCAGGTGTCGTACGGCGCGACATACGCGCGGCGCACGGCGGCCGGCATGCGGCGCTCGACACCGACATGCGATGCGATGCCCGAGAACGCGTTGAAGCCACGGATCGCGAACGCGCCGAGCTTCGAATCCCGACCGAGCGACAACTGCCACGGCATCGGTTTGGCTTCGGGCAAGGTGAACATCGCGGTGTTGAGCACGACCCATCGCTTCACGCGCAGGGAATGCCGCATCGCCCAGCCCATGCCGATCATGCCGCCCCAATCGTGGACGGCGAGCGTCACCGGCCCATCGATGTGCAGCTTCGTGAGCAGCCGCTCCAGATCATCGACGCGCGATTGCAGCGTGTAGCGATAGTCCGCGTCGTCGGGCTTGTCCGACAGGCCCATGCCGACGTGGTCCGGCACGATGCAGCGATAGCGATCGCGCAGGCCGAGCACGAGATGGCGCCAGTAATAACTCCACGACGGATTGCCGTGGAGCATGACCACGACTTCGCCGTCGCGCGGGCCTTCGTCGAGATACGACAGCGCGATGCCGTCGCGGATGTCGATCCGCTTCGGTTCGAACGGGTAGTCGGGGAACGGCGTGCCGTCCCGCTTCACCAGACGACTTCTGCCATCGAGCAATTCAGCCCCGAGCCGATGCCCAGCAGCGCGATGCGGCTGCCCTTCTTCAGGCGGCCCATTTCGCGGAGCTTGGACAGCACGATCGGCACCGAAGCCGGGCCGATGTTGCCGTGCTCGTTGAAGATGGTCAGCACCTTCGTCGGGTTGATGCCGAAGGCCTTCACGAAGGCAGCGGTGTGCACCTGGCTGACCTGGTGGATGACGAATTCGTCCATCTCCTCGGCGACCCAGCCCAGCGCGATCTTCGCCGCGGCCCACGTCTTCTGCGCGAGCTTCAGGCCTTCGATCAGCAGCATGCGAGTGTCGGTGACCATGCGGTCGAGGTTGCCGCGGCACAGCTTGTTCCACTCGGTGGCCGCGCGCGTGACGCCGCCCTTGTAGCGCGGCGCGCCCGGGACCAGTTCGGCGCGGGCAAGCACCATCGCGGCGGCACCGGAGCCCAGCGTCAGCGTCGCGAGTTCGTTCTTGAATTCCTCTTCCGTCGTTTCGACGCGCAGGAGGCGTTCGACGGTCTTTTCGTACGCGAGGTCCGCGGTTTCACCGTCGACGACCAGCGCATAGTCGATTTCGCCGCGCTCGATCATTCGGCTGGCGATGTCCATGCCGTTGAGGAAGGCAAGGCACGCATTGGCCACGTCGAAGTTCTGGCACAGGTCCGACAGGCCGAGGTTGCCGCTGACGATCGAAGCGGTCGAGGGTTCCAGGTAATCGCGGCTCACCGAAGTGTTCACCAGCAGGCCGACCTTGTTCGGATCGATGCCGGCGTCGGCCAGGGCCTTCACCGCGGCGAGCGTCGCCGCATCGGAGGCCTGCATGCCTTCATCCCACAGGCGGCGCGCATGGATGCCGGCGACGTCCTTCAACACATCGGTCTTGATGCCGAGGCGATCGAGCGTGGGCTTGAGGCGGGCGTTGATTTCATCCGAGCTCAATCGACGCGGCGCGTCGACGTGGGCGAGGCCGGCGATGGCGACGTGTTGGAACAACATGGGCGATGCCTTGAGTCGGAAACGGGCTTGGTGCGCCGCGTACGGGGGCGTACTGCCGGTCCGCGGAGCCCGTCAGGATACCGGCTTCACCGCCGCTGCACACCGTTTCGGCGGCGCCCCGGGCCGCCATGGGCCCGAGGATTCATGAAGTTGAGCAATTCAGCGTGTTTCCCGGCGCGTTCCCGGGCCGTTTCCACGCGCGTTCAGTGGCACTTCCACGCGGCATAGCGCTGGCTGCCGTCCGCCGGCGGCCCGAGGGCCTGGACCGTATCCGCGCCCAGGCCGGGCGCTTCGTTGCGGGCCAGCGTCTCGAGTTCGTCCTGCACGCGCAGCGCATTGCGGTCGTAGAAGGCGACGCTGTCCTTCACGGACACCTCGACCTCGCCGCGCTTCTCGCAGCCGGCAGGCGCGCCCTGCACCACCTTCACCGCGCTCGCGCCCGGCGCCATCTTGACCCACGTGCACGCCGGAAGCGTGCACGCGAGTGCGATCAGGACGATCCTGCCGCGCATCACTTCTTTGCCGCCGGGGTCGTGGCTGCGCCGCCGACCGGCTTGCCGTCGGCGTCGACCACCGACACCGCGCCAATGTTCAACGCGCGCACCGGCTTCTCGATCTTCGACAGATCGCCGACGACGACATACGTCAGCGCATTCGGATCGATCGCCTTGGCCGCCTGCGCGACCTGCGCGGCATCCAGGCCTTCGACCTCCTTCATGCGCTGCACGACGTAATCGTCCGGACGGTCGTAACGCACGATGCCGCCGATGGTCGACATCACCGCGCCGGCCGTTTCGTACGAACCGGGCATGCCGCGGATCTCGGTGTTCTGGATGCGCGTGACTTCATCGGCCTTCGGCGGCGCCTTGCCGTCGGCGTACTCGGTGATTTCACGACGCAGCTCGGCGAGCGATTCGGCCGTCTTGTCGATCTGCACCGGCGCGAACGCCATCCACGGGCGCTGGCCCAGCGCGTTGGACGCCATGCTGTAAGCGCCGTACGCCCAATGCTTGTCTTCGCGCAGATTCATGTTCAGGCGCGAAGAGAACTCGCCGCCGAGCACGCTGTTGGCGAAGTCGACCTTCACCGCGCCGGCATCCTTGCTCGAGGGAATCACCTGGCCGACATACAGGTTGGCCTGCACGGCGCCCGGCTGGTCGATCAGGAACACGCGCGGCTGCTTCGGCAGTGCGACCTGCGCAGGCGCCGCGAGTTTCGGCGCCGCGCCGTCGACCTTCCAGTCGCCGAATTTCTTCTCCAGCATCGGCGTGATTTCGGCGAGCGTGGTGTCGCCGACGATCACGAGCGTCGCATTGTCCGGACGGACCCATGCGTGGTGGAAGGCGATCAGGTCATCGCGCGTCAGCGAGCCGATCGACGCCTCGGTGCCCGTGCCGCTGAAAGGAATCGCGTACGGGTGATTGTCGCCGTACAGCAGCGGCGGCAGCACGCGCATCGCGGCGCCCTGCGGCTTGGCCTTTTCCTGCTTGATGCCTGCGATCCACGTCGCGCGGACGCGATCGATTTCCGCCTGGTCGAAACGCGGCGAGCGCAACATCGTGGCGAACAGGTCGAGCGAGGGATCGAGCTTTTCCTTCAGCGCCGAGAGGTAAGCCGTCGCGCCATCGAGCGAGGCCGAGGCGCCGAGGTTGGCGCCCAGCGCTTCGGCGCGATTGCCGAACGCGAGGGCGTCCATGTCGCCGGCGCCTTCGTCGAGCATGCCCATCGCGAAGCCCGAAGTGCCGAGCTTCTTGCCCTGGTCGGAGGCATAGCCGCCACCGAACATGTAGCTCATCTGCACGACCGGAACATCGTGGCGCTCGGCGAGGATCACCTTCGTGCCGTTGCGCAGCGTCGCGCGCTGCAGCGCCGGGAACTTGAGTGCCGGGAAGTCATCGGTGATCGGCACGCCCTTGCTGCGGTCGACGGTGCTGGCGGTGGTCTTGAACTTCGGATCGGCCTTCGGCAGTTCGAACGGCGCCGGCGTGCCCGCCGGATCTTCCGGCAGTTCCTTGCGCGCGCCCGGCTGCACGACGAGCACGTGGTCGCCTTGCGCGAGCCAATCCTTGCCCGCCTTCTGGACGTCGGCGACCGATGCGGTCTCGATGGTCTTCAGGCTGTCGCGGAAGCAACCCGGGTTGCCGGTGTAGATCGCGCACTCGGCGAGCGCGTCGGCCTTGCCGCCGAAACCACCGATGCGTTCGATGCCGCGCACGAAGCCGGCCTTGAACACGGTGCGGGCCTGTTCGAGTTCCGCGGGCGTCGGGCCCTGCGCGATCAGGCGCTTGAGTTCTTCGTCGATCGCCGCTTCGACCTTCGCTTCGTCCACGCCCTGCTTCACGTCGGCCTGGATGAGGAAGTTCGAACCCAGCTGCGAGGCGTCGACGTAGGCCGACACGCTGTCGACGGTCTTGTCGTCGAACAGCAGACGCTTGTCCAGGCGCGAAGACTTGCTGCCGCCGAGCACCTGCGCGAGCAACTGCAGGCGGTCGACATCGGCCGCGCCGTATTGCGCCACGTTCCACACGCGATAGATGCGCGTCTGCGGCACCTTGTCTTCCATCGTCGCGCGCGTGCTCTGCGTGCGGCGCGCCGGATCGATCTTCGGCTGCGCCATCGTCGGGCTCGCGGGGATGTCGCCGAAGAACTCGGCGGCCTTGCGCTTCGCGGTGGCCAGGTCGATGTCGCCGGCGAGCACGAGCACGGCGTTGTTCGGCCCGTACCAGGTGCGGAACCAGTTCTTGACGTCGTCGAGCTTGGCGGCATCCAGATCGTTCATCGAACCGATCGTCGTGTGGTGGTACGGGTGGCCGGCCGGATACATCGTCTTCTGCAGCACTTCCCACACCTGGCCGTAGGGCTGGTTCTGGCCCTGGCGCTTTTCGTTCTGCACGACGCCGCGCTGCTCGTCGAGCGTGGCCTGGTCGATCGCACCGACCAGGTGGCCCATGCGGTCGGATTCCATCCACAGCGCGGTGTCGAGCGCGGTGGTGGGGACGTTCTCGAAGTAATTGGTCCGGTCGGTGTTCGTCGTGCCGTTGAGGTCGGTGGCGCCGACGGTTTCCAGCGGCGGGAAGAAGTCGCCCTTGTGGTTTTCCGAACCGTTGAACATCAGGTGCTCGAACAGGTGCGCGAAGCCGCTGCGGCCCGAGGGTTCGTCCTTGCTGCCGACGTGGTACCAGAGGTTGACCGCGACGATCGGCGCCTTGCGATCGGTATGCACGATCACGCGCAGGCCATTGGGCAGCGTGAAGGTCTCGTACGGGATGTCGACGTTGGACGCGGCGGGCGTCTTCGCCTGCACGGGCGCGGGCGCGAAGGCCGCGCCGCCGAGGGCGACGGACAATGCGAGGGCGAGGGCGCCGGTGGCGAAGGGTCGGGTCGGGGTCATGCGGTCTGGCTCCTGGGTCGCAATGGCGATCTGTACGAACCTTCGATCCTAGCCCGGCCCCGTCGCCGATACACTAGGTCGGACGGCACACCCGACAAGGACGCCCATGGCCACGCCCGCCCACAGCCTCGTTACCGGTGCCAATCGCGGGCTCGGCCTGTCGCTGGTGCGCGGGTTGCTGGCACGCGGCGACCGCGTCGTCGCCACCGCGCGCCATCCCGGCAAGGCGACCGCACTGAATACGCTGACGGGCGAATATCCGGGGCGCCTGCATGTCTTGCCGCTCGACGTCGCCTCCGAGAAATCGCGCGGGGAACTCGCGCGCGAGTTGCCGCTCGTGCTCGAAGACGCGCGACTGGATTTGCTGATCAACAATGCCGGCGTGCTCCACAGTGGCGAACGCTGGGGGAAATTGCAGGCCGAGGTGATCGAGGACAGCCTGCGGATCAATGCGATCGGTCCGCTGCTCCTCGTGCAGGCGATCGAACATTGGCTCGCCGACGGCGCGACGGTGGCGAACATCTCGACCCAGATGGCATCGCTGAGTGCGCGCAACGAATTCCGATCGCCGAGCTATTCGATGAGCAAAGTCGCCCAGAACATGGCGACGGTGCAGCTCGCGCTTGCGCTGAAATCGCGGGGCATCAAGGTTGTTGCGCTCAGTCCCGGCTGGGTGCGCACCGACATGGGCGGTGCCGGCGGCGAGCTCGCGCCGGAGGACTCGGCGGCCGGGCTGCTGGACACCATCGCCGGCCTGACGGCCGCCGACAGCGGCCGATTCCTCGACTGGCGCGGACAGTCGATGGCCTGGTGAGGCGCGCGGACGTCCGCGGACACCGGGCGCGCTGCAGCCAATCCGTTTCGAATCAAGACGTTAACCATTGGCATGTCTCGTGCATCCATAGAGACATCCGGACACAGACGTCCGACGATTCGAAAGGAGTTCGCCATGTCCCTCACCACGCAACTCAAGCGCGGCCTGCTTGCCCTCCCCGTCGCCGCCTTGCTGATCCTCGTCGGTGCGATCGCGCCGGCCGGTGCCGCTGCCCCGTCGGACAACTGCCTGGCCGCCGCCGCCGTGAAGCAGGAGGTCATTGCGCCGCGTCGCGTCGATTTCCATTCGATGCTGCCCGGGGCGCTGCATGTGCTGCGCAAGGTCGAGGTCTCGGCGATCAAGGGCTAGGGTCATCCGAGGTTGATCCGTCGCACAATGCGCGGATGTTCGATGTCGTCCTCTTCCAGCCCGAAATCCCGCCGAACACCGGCAACGTGATCCGTTTGTGCGCCAACACCGGCGCACGCCTGCACCTGGTCCGCCCACTCGGCTTCACGCTCGAAGATGCGCAACTGCGACGCGCGGGCCTGGACTATCACGAATACGCGAAGCTCCAGGTCCACGATTCGCTTTCCGATGCTTTGGCGATGATCGAACCCCGGCGGTTGTTCGCATTGAGCACGCGCGGTCGCGTGCGTTTCGATACACCGCGATACACCGAAGGCGATGCCTTCCTCTTCGGCCCCGAGACGCGCGGCCTGCCCGAAGACGTGCTGGCGCAAGTGCCCGAAACCCAGCGCCTGCGCCTGCCGATGCGACCCGACAATCGCAGTTTGAATCTGTCGAACGCCGTCGCCGTCGTGGTGTTCGAAGCGTGGCGCCAGCAGGGATTCGCCGGCGGCGCCTAACTCACCAGCGCTTCGAGGAATTTGTGGCGCCACAGCGTGATGTCGTGGCGACGCAAGCGCTTGTGCAATGCGTTCCAGCGTTCCTTGCGTTCGCTCGCCGGCATCGCGTGCGCCTGCGCGAGCGCGTCGGCCACGCCGTCGAGGTCGTAGGGATTCACGAGCAGCGCTTCCTTCATCTCCGCCGCCGCGCCGGCGAATCGCGACAACACCAGCACGCCGGGCGACTGCGGATCCTGCGAGGCGACGAACTCCTTCGCGACCAGGTTCATGCCATCGCGCAACGGCGTGACCACGCCGATCTCGGCGCTGCGATAGAAGCCCGTCAACACGCCATGCGAGAAGTCGCGATTGACGTAGCGCACCGGCGTCCAGTCGGGCGCGGCGTGCCGCCCGTTGATGTGGCCGGCCAGACCTTCCAGTTCGCGGCGCAAGGCCTGGTATTCCGGGACTTCGCTGCGCGAGACCGGCGCCAGTTGCAGGAAGGTGATCTGCCCGTGGATCTCCGGATAGCGGTCGAGGAAGCGTTCGAAGGCACGGAAGCGATCGGGCAAGCCCTTCGAGTAATCGAGCCGGTCCACGCCGATGGCGAGCACGCGACTGCCCAGGCTTTCGCGCAAGCGCTGCACCGACGCGCGCGTGCTCGCCAGCTTGGCCTGGCGCGCGATGTGGTCGGTATCGATGCTGATCGGGAAGGCGGCCGCGCGGAATTCGCGCCCGTCCGCCGTCCGCATGCGCCCGTCCGCGAAGGCGCGGCCGCCCAGGTACAGGCGCACGTAGCTCTGGAAGCGATCGAGGTCGCGCTCGGTCTGGAACCCGACCAGGTCATAAGCGGCCAGCGCTCCGAACAACACTTCGTGGTTCGGCAAGGCGGCGAGCAGATCCGACGATGGCATGGGCACGTGCAGGAAAAAGCCGATGCGATTGCCCACGCCGAGTTCGCGCAGCCGTTGCGCCAGCGGGATCATGTGGTAGTCGTGCACCCACACGATGTCGTTCTCGCGCAATTGCGTCGCGAGCTTCTCGGCGAACAGCGCGTTGACGCGGCGGTAGCCGTCCTGCGTATCGCGCGTGTAGTCGACCAGGTCCAGGCGGAAATGCAGCAGCGGCCACAGCGTGCGGTTCGCGAAGCCGTTGTAGTAGTGGTCGAAGTCCTCGACCGACAGATCCATCGTGCAATACGTGGTGTTGCCGTTCTCGAGCGTGTGCAGCGCGCCTGATCGATCGCGCACGCGCTTGCCGCTCCATCCGAACCACATGCCGCCGTTTTCCTTGAGCGCCGCGCGCATCGCCACGGCCAGCCCGCCCGCGCGATGCTCGTTCGGCATCGCCACGCGATTGGACACCACGACGAGTCGACCGCCGCCGATGTCGCTCATCGTCGTCCCTTCTTCACGTGGCCTCCTGCCAGGGGCGCGAGAGCCGCATCGCGGCGCTGATCAACCCGACGTGCGAATAGGTCTGCGGGAAATTGCCCCAGGCTTCGCCGTCTTCGAACCCGAGGTCTTCGGACAACAGGCCCAGCGGATTGCGCCGCGCGAGCACGCTTTCGAACAGCGAGCGCGCCTCGTCGGTGCGTCCGATCGACGCGAGCGCCTCGACATACCAGAACGTGCAGATCGTGAAGCTGGTTTCCGGCGCCCCGAAATCATCCGGCGCGATGTAGCGATACAGGCCGTGGCCACGGCGCAGTCCCTTGCCGATGGCTTCGACGGTCGCGATGTAACGCGGATCGTCCGGCTCGATGAAACCGGTGTCGGCCAGCAACAGCAGGCTCGCATCCAGGCGGTCGCCGCCGAAGGCATCGGCGAAGTGGCCGGCCTGTTCGTTCCAGGCTTTCTCGATGATCGTCGCGTGAATGCGATCGGCGCGACCACGCCAATGTTCGACGCGATCCCCGAGGCCGAAGCGTGCGGCGATCTTCGCGAGGCGGTCGCACGCGGCCCAACACATGACCGACGAGTACGTGTGGACCGACGTGCGGCCGCGGAACTCCCACAGCCCGGCATCGGGTTGGTCGTGCATCAGCCACGCCTGCTCGCCGAGCGGTTCCAGGCGCGCGAAGGTCGATGCATCGCCCGGTTGTTGCAAGCGCTGGTCGAAGAACAATTGCGTCGAAGCGAGCATGACGCTGCCGTACACGTCGTGCTGCACCTGCTTCCACGCCAGGTTGCCGACGCGCACCGGGCCCATGCCGCGATAGCCGTCGAGCGCTTCGGCTTCGTCCTCGTGCAGCGCCGCTTCGAAGCCGATGCCGTACACGGGCTGCAGGTCCGCCCGCTCGCCCGTGACGAGGTTGAAGATGTAGCGGATGTACTCCTCCATCGTCGCCGTCGCGCCCAGGCGATTGAGCGCGCGCACCACGAACGCCGCATCGCGCAACCAGCAATAGCGATAGTCCCAATTGCGCTGCGTATGCGGCGCTTCCGGGATCGACGTCGTCATCGCCGCGATGATCGCGCCGGTGTCTTCGTACTGGCAGAGTTTCAGGGTGATCGCGCTGCGGATCACCGCGTCCTGCCATTCCAGCGGAATGGAGAGATAACGCGTCCATTCCCGCCAGTAGATCGTCGTGCGCTCCTCCGCGTCGCGGATGAAGGCGCCGATGGGTTGCGTCAGGGTTTCGTCGGGGCCGAGCACGAAATGCAATTCGCGATCCAGCACGAAGGGCAACTCGTCTCGCAGCAGGCGCAGCGAGAGATCGGTGGTCAATCGCAACACGTGGCCCGGCAACAACCAGCGCATGTGATTGCTGCCCCAGGTGCGCTCGGGTTCGCGCGCGCCCCACTCGGCCAGGGGTTGCAGCTTGATGCGGATACGCGGCGCGCCGGACAGCGGGCGCACGCGTCGATACAGGCCGACCGGCCGATACAGGCGATTGTAATGTCGCCACCGCGGGGCGAAGTCGGTGATTTCGATCGCACCCCCGCTCTTGTCGCGCAGGATGGTGCGCAGGATCGCGGTATTGGGAATGTAGTGCTGTTCGCTGCCGGCGAAGTTTTCGATCTCGATTTCCCACATGCCGCCATCGCGCTTGGGCGAGAGCAACGCGCAGAACGCGGGGTCGCCGTCGAATGCCGGCAGGCAACACCACACCACCGTGCCGGTCGCGTCGAGCAGCGCGCCGAAGGTGCCGTTGCCGATGACGCCGAGGTCGAGGTTGGCCGGTCGGATCATGCATGCACTCCATCGTGCGCGGTCGCGCGCGCGAGCCATGCGCGCACCGCGGCGGGATCGGGAAGGCGCCAGCGCGCGGCGCTCGGGGTACGGTCGCCGACCAGGATGCTCAGGCCCTGGCGTGCGTTGACGATCGAGAACGCGTGCTCGTCGGTGAGATCGTCGCCGACGAAGACCGCCGTGCGATCGCGGAACAGCGCCTGCGCCATGAAGCCTTCCACGGCGCTGCCCTTGTCCGGGCTCGTGCCGCCGGGGCGCAGTTCGAGCACCATGTCGCCGCCCTGCACGCGGTAGTCGGGCAACACGCGCAGTGCCGCCGCCGAGAATGCGCGGAACGCGTCGCGCGCATCGGGCGCCGCGCGCCAGTGCAACGCCAGGTTCGGCCCCTTGCGCTCGACGATGGCGCCGGGAAAGTTCAGCGCGACGTGTTGCGCTTCGGCGAAGACCCCATCGAGCGACTCGGGCGCGACGGGCGGAAACGTGCGGCGCCCGTCGGGTTCGCGACGTTCCAACCCGTGCATGCCGGCGGCGGGAACCGCACGCAATTGCGAGAACACCTCGTCGATGGCATCCAGCGATCGGCCGCTGACCAGCGCGAGCGCGCCGCCGAGCAGCGTCGACAACCGCAGGATGTCGCGTTGCAGATCCGCAGGCACGACGACTTGCGAGGGATGCGGCGCGAAGTCCAGCAGGCATCCATCGACATCCAGGAACAAAGCCCAGTCGGGCGCGGGCAACGGTGGCAGGGGCAGCACACCGTCGCGTGGGGGCGCATCACGCGATTCCATCCCGCTCATTCTCCCGAACCGTCGTGAGGCCCGGGTGCACGCCGCGTGATCGTCGATGTCACGCCTGTTGTTCGTCGTCCACGTCGCCGATGTCGCTTTCGGAGATGTCGACGCGATCGGAACTGGAAAAACCACTGCCTTGTTGATCGTGGCCCGAACGCATCGCTTGTCCCGGCTTGCCCAGCGCATCGGTCGACTCGCCGATCGTGATGCGATTCTGGACGTCCTTGACCCCGGCGATGTTCCAGGCGATCTCTTCGGCATCATGTTTCATCCCGCGCGCGGGAACCCAGCCGTTGAGCGTGACGACCCCGTCGGTCACCGCGGCGATGACCGCGGTCGCGTTGATCGTGTCGGCGCCGGTGAGATTCTCGTGCAGGATTTCGCCGATGCGTTCGTCCGTGCGCCAGTTGTGGCTCGGCCCGACGCCGCGATGGCCGCCGTCGGCCGGCGCGAAGTCGCGATTGGTCACGGAGGGCAGGCCGTCGTGGATGTCGCGATCGCGACGGTCGATGCGCACGTCGGCATCCTGCGGCCGGTGGGCCATGCGCGGATCGCGATGTTCGACGGAACGGTGCTGCGGGTGTTGATCGCCCTGATGATCGCGCGGCATGACTGACTCCTGGGGCTTCATGAACGCGGTGAAGCTAGCGCGGCAGTCGGCTGGGCGGCGTGACGGACGATCATGCCGGTTCGACGCCCGCATCGATAACGTCGTGGCATTCCACGACACGAGGTGCGACATGGCGAAGCAGCAGTCCGGCAAGGCCGCCGGCGAAGACACCGCACGCAAGCATCGTGCCGTCCAGGCCGAACAAGATTCGAAGGACGCGCAGAAGTCGACGGCGAAGAAGTCTACGGCAAAGAAGTCCGCGAAGCAGGCCACGCAGGCAGGTCTGCGCAAGGAGCCGACCGAACTTCCGGCGCAGCACATCGCCAAGCCCGGCAACGAGCACGAGCTGGAACTCCAGCCGCGTTTCCTCGCGCCGGATTACGTCGGCAGCCACAAGTTGGAGGGGATGTCGGCGATCGTGACCGGCGGCGACTCCGGCATCGGTCGCTCGGTTGCGGTGTTGTTCGCACGCGAAGGGGCGGACGTCGCGATCGTCTATCTGTCCGAACACGCCGATGCGCGCCTCACGCAGGAACACGTCGAAGCCGAAGGCCGCAAATGCGTGCTGATTCCCGGGGACGTGAAATCCGTGAAGTTCTGCGAGCAGGCCGTCGAAAAGACCCTCAAGGCTTTCGGCAGACTCGACATCCTCGTGAACAACGCCGCCTTCCAGTTGCATAGCGAACGCATCGAAGACATCACCGAGGAACGCTTGCAGGAAACGCTGCAAACCAACATCGGCGGCTATTTCCACATGGCGCGCGCCGCGCTGCCGCACATGGCCGAAGGGGGGTCGATCATCAACTGCGGCTCCGAAACCGCGTTGTTCGGCAGCAAGCAATTGCTCGACTACTCGGCGACCAAGGGCGCGATCCATGCCTTCACCAAGTCGCTCGCTTCCAACCTGCTGGAACGCGGCATTCGCGTGAACGCAGTCGCGCCCGGCCCGGTGTGGACGCCGTTGAATCCTGCGGACAGCCCAGCGGAAAAGGTGGCCGAGTTCGGCAAGGACAGCGATATGAAGCGACCCGCGCAACCGGAGGAGATCTCGCCCGCGTTCGTGTTCCTGGCATCGCCCGTGACCGCCTCCTATGTCAACGGCGTGATCCTGCCGGTGATGGGCGGGCCACGCGGTTAAGCGGCTGTTGCGCGTTGCCTGAATGGGCGCGGCGTCCGGGAAACCGTTTGCACGCACGCCTCGTTTACGGCTGCGTCGCTACCTTTGCGCAACGGCCGCCACCACGCGGCCATCGGGAATGCAATTTGAAAATCGCGCAGATCGCCCCGCTCTATGAAGCAGTTCCGCCGAAACTCTACGGCGGCACGGAACGCGTGGTGGCCTGGCTCACCGATGCCCTGGTGGACGCCGGCCACGAGGTCACCTTGTTCGCATCGGCCGAAGCGCAGACCCGTGCCGAGCTGGTGTCGGTGCGCGACCAGGCGATCCGGCTGGATCCGGCCGAACACAAATCCGACCTTGCCGCGCATATGGGCATGCTGCAGGAAGTGCGGCGGCGCATGGATGAGTTCGACGTGCTGCATTTCCACGTCGACATGATCCACTTCCCGTTTTTCGAAGATTGCGCATCCCATACCCTGACGACCTTGCATGGCCGCCTGGATCTCAAGGATCTGCCGGTGGTCTATCGCCGCTGGCCGCAATTCCCGCTGGCCTCGATCTCCAACGACCAGCGGCGTCCGCTGCGCAACGCGAGCTGGATGGGCACCGTGCATCACGGCTTGCCGGCGTCGCTGCTGCCGTTCAACGCGAATCCGCGCGGCAAGTATCTCGCCTTCCTCGGCCGCATTTCGCCTGAGAAGCGCGTGGATCGTGCGATCGCCATCGCGCGTCGCGTCGGGATGCCGCTCAAGATCGCGGCGAAGGTGGACGGCCAGGACAAGGCGTATTACGAGCGCGAGATCGCGCCGCTGTTGCACGGCGCGTCGGATGTCACGTTCGTCGGCGAGATCGGCGATGCGCAGAAGCCGGAGTTCCTCGGCAATGCGGCGGCGCTGTTGTTCCCGATCGATTGGCCCGAGCCCTTCGGCATCGTGATGATCGAAGCGATGGCGTGCGGTACGCCCGTCGTTGCGTGGCGATGCGGATCGGTGCCGGAGGTGATCGATGAAGGGCAGACCGGTCGCATCGTCGACAACGAGGACGACGCGGTCGCTGCCACGCGCGAAGTGATGGGCTACGACCGCGCTGCGGTGCGCGCGGTCTTCGAGCGGCGCTTCACCTCGGAAGTCATGGCGGAGCGCTACGTGCGGCTCTATGCGCAACTCGCACGCGGCCGGTCGCAGGACCTCGGCTTGCGCCTGGCCTGACCGCACATGGATCCGGCGGCGACCGCCGCGCTGTATTCGACCCATGTGCTGAAGGACGGCGACAGCTTCCTCGTCGCCAACGGCTACGGGGATGTCGAGGAAGGCAGCACGGGGTTGTTTCGCGACGACACGCGGCTGCTTTCGATGTTCCGCCTGCGTTTGGGGGACACGCAACCTGCGTTGTTGAGCGCCGCGGTCACCGCGGACAACGTGTTCTTCCTCGCGCACATGACCAATCGCCAGTTGCCGCCGCTGGGGGAAACCGCGGCGGCGGCGCATGGCCTGATCCATCTGCTGCGCGCGCGTTTCCTGTACGAGGAACGGCTGTTCGAACGCATCACGCTGATGAACTACGGCACGAGTGCGTTCGTCGCGCCGCTGCGCATCGAGGTCGCCGCGGATTTCCGCGACATGTTCGAAGTGCGCGGGCAGGTGCGGCCGGCGCGCGGCAAGTTGCTGGATCCCGAAGCCTCGCTCGGGCCGCGCGGGGTCATGTTCAGCTACGAGGGGCTCGACAAGGTCTTGCGCAAGTCGGCGATCGCGTTCTCGCAGCCGGCGACGAGCGTGGCCGGCACGACCTTCGAATTTCTCCTCCAGTTGGTCCCCGGCGTCGAGCAATCGCTGTTCGTCGAAGTGGGCAGCGAACCGGGCGGTCCCCTGCCCTCGCGCGAACGCCATCGCGATGCAGCGGCGAAAGCGCGCAAGCGCATGCGGAAGCGTGGACGCCGCGGCGCGCACGTGCGTAGCAGCGGGCCGTTGTTCGATGCGTGGATGCAACGCTCGCGCGCTGATCTGGCGCTGCTCACGAGCGAGCTGGAAACCGGGCCCTATCCGTACGCCGGCATCCCGTGGTTCTCGACGCCGTTCGGCCGCGATGCAGTCATTACCGCGCTGCAAACCTTGTGGCTCGATCCGGGCATCGCACGTGGCGTGCTCGGCTTCCTTGCCGCGCACCAGGCGCAGGAAGAGTCCTCGTTCCTGGATTCGGCGCCGGGCAAGATCATGCACGAGACGCGGCGTGGCGAGATGTCGGCGCTGCGCGAGCTGCCCTTCGGGCGCTATTACGGCGGGGTGGATACGACGCCGCTGTTCGTGATGCTCGCGGGTGCTTACGCGCGACGCACGGGCGATGCGAGTTTCGTCGATACCCTGTGGCCGGCGTTGCTCGCGGCGACCGGTTGGATCGAACGCGTGTGCGATGCCAACCCCGATGGCTTCCTGGACTATGCGCGCGGCGAATCCACGGGCTTGTCCAACCAGGGTTGGAAGGACAGCGAAGACTCGGTGTTCCATGCGGACGGGCGCTTCCCGAAGGGTCCCGTCGCGCTCGTCGAGGTGCAGGGTTACGCGTACGCGGCGTTTCGCGCGATGGCCGAGCTCGCGGAATTGCGGCGCGACGAAGCCGGCATGCAAGTTTGGGCCGGGCGGGCGGCGCGCATGAAGGCGTCCGTCGAAGCGAAATTCTGGATGGAAGACGAGCGCTTCTACGGCATCGCGGTGGATGGCGAAGGCGCGTTGTGCGCCGTTCGTTCGAGCAATCCGGGCCACTTGTTGTATTGCGGGCTGCCGAATGCATCGCGCGCGGCGGCAGTTGCGCAACGATTGATGGAACAGGACTTCCACACCGGCTGGGGTTTGCGCACGCTCGCCTCGGGCCAGGCGCGCTACAACCCGATGAGCTACCACAACGGTTCGATCTGGCCGCACGACACCGCGTTGTGCGCCGCAGGCATCGCGCGCTACGGCCATCGCGACGCGGCGGTGCAATTGCTGCGCAGTGCATTCGAAGCCGCGGTGAACTTCGACATGCGCCTGCCGGAATTGTTCTGCGGCTTCCGCCGCGTGCAAGGCGCGCCGCCGATCGCTTATCCCGTCGCGTGCATGCCGCAAGCGTGGGCCGCCGGCGCGCCCTTCATGCTTGTGCAGGCGTGCCTGGGCGTGGAGATCGATGGGTTGCGCGGCGAGATCCACGTCGATCGGCCCCGCTTGCCCGATGGCATCGACGAGGTGCGGTTGCACGAAGTCGCGCTCGGCGGCGATCGCGTGGACTTGTTGTTCCGACGCGTGGGCGAGCGCGTGGGGATGTTCGTGGAAGGGAAGAGTGCGGGAACGCCGCCGGTGCGGTTACGGAGTTGAGGCCCAAGACTTTTGGAACTCCGAAAAGCGCGTGCGCACGCTGTACCAATCGATCCATCGCTTCGTGGGAATGTCGAACCACGTTTCAATGTCATCCGGCGTGCCCTGCTCGAGGACGTTCCGCACGCGCTCGGCGAACGGACCGACGTCGGCATATCGAACTGGGAAGCCTTCGAGAGTGGTGGTGAAGGCAAGGCTCGCTTTCGGTATTGAAAGGTTTCGACGAAGAGTGGCCAACTCTTGCTGAATCACTGGATCCCCCAGCGCGCCCCGGCGAAATGCACGCTCGTACCGCTTGTAGGCGCGTCGCTCGACGTGCGTGGCGGCGTACAGGTTTCGTCGACAAGCCATGTCAGTTGCAACGAGCGCGAAGAGGCAAGGTTCTGTATGCCACATGAGGCCGGAGGACAACCCGACAATCATCCCATTCGCATCATCGAGAACGAACGCATTTGATTTTAGTGGTCGCCGAACCTCGTACGGTCCATCGATCAATTCGCCTCGCCAAAGATCCGCGTCTCCAGTGGCATGCACCAGGATCGTTCCACGCAGGTCCCCGTCGCTGACACGCAGGATCATTCCTTCTTGCAGGACCAGTCCAAGCGCCGCGATATCTCGGATCGAGCCGTAGGCGTTGAATCTGAACCCATCGGTATCGAGACTGTTGAAGTCGACGTAGATGCGCGGGGGAATCATGGCGGCTTTGCCGGGTTTCGCTGGATCTCGAACAGCCTGGAAGCCGTTTCCGGCGCCAGGCCCGTGACGGTTGCGTGGTTGGGCGACTTGCCCGACGTGCTGATCACGTCTCCGCCAGATTGGCGCACGTCGCCGACCGTTGTCACGCCAACTTGATTATTGCCAAGACTCGCGCAAAGTTCGCACACAGTCTTGCCTGCTGCACTTTCGGTCGAGAAGCCCCGGACCCCGTCAGGGTGGTTACCCGTCCCCTTTGCGATGCCGTCTGCACTGTTGGCGCCGTTCTTGGTGTTCGTACCACCGCGCACGACCAGGGCCCCATCCGGCAACCGCCCCGCCGCACGACTCGCCTGGATCCCGAGCCCCACCCCACCGGGAACTCCCGGCGTAACGATCGCCGCGACATCCGCGCCGATGCCCAGGCCATCGACGAGCGCGGCGCCGTAGTTTCCGACGCGGACGTTGTCGTAAAGGCTCTTCGCACCGAACGCCACGCTCGGTACGCCGAGAAAGAGGTCTTCGGCCCAACGCCCGTCGGGGTCGCGGTGGCGATACGGGTTGACGTTCGCGTACGCGTAACGGTTGAAGCCCGCGCCTGAGTCGGCGTGGGCCTCGACTGGATCGGTGGAAAGGAAGCGCGCATCGGCCGGCCACGCGGCGATGAGCAGCAGGAACAACGCAAGCAGGCGCGCCATGCACGGCATCCAGTCGGGGATGCCGCGATGGTCGTCAGCCGCGGGGATTCATCGAAGCAGAACCGGCTGCGTGCCGTATGCGATTGCGATCAGATTTCGTACGCCGATTCGCCGTGGGCACTGATGTCGAGGCCTTCGCGCTCGCTGTCGTGGTCCACGCGCAGGCCGCGCAGGCGTTTCGCGACGTGGAATGCCAGGAAAGCGACGAACCCGGACCACGCGAGCGTGATGCCGACACCCGCGCATTGCACGGCGACTTGATGCGCGATATCGAAGTCCGCCGCGCCAGTGCCGCCGAGCATCGGCGCAGTGAACACGCCCGTCAACACCGCGCCGACGATGCCGCACACGCCGTGGATGCCGAAGACGTCGAGCGAATCATCCGCACGCAGAGACCGTTTGAGCGCGTTGACGCCCCAGAACCCCTTGCGAAGGCGAGTGCGGCCACGCCGTTGGCTTCCAGCGCCGAGCCCGCGTTGAATCCGAACCAGCCCACCCAGAGCAACGACGCGCCGACATACGTCAGTGGGAGATTGTGCGGCGACAGGCGTTCGCGACCGAACCCGATGCGCGGCCCGAGCATGTACGCACCGACCAGGCCCGCCACGCCGGCATTGATGTGCACGACGGTGCCACCCGCGAAATCCAGCGCACCGAGCTTGAAGAGCCATCCATTGCCGGCCCACACCATGTGCGCGAGCGGAAGGTAGGCGAAGGTGAACCACAACGCGGCGAACAACAGCACCGCCGCGAACTTCGCGCGTTCGGCGATCGCACCGACCACCAGCGCGCAACTGATCGCCGCGAATGCGCCCTGGAACGCGACGTACGCGAGTTCGGGAAGGACGACGCCTTGCGTGAACGTGGCGACGGTCGACGAAGGCCCGACACCCGCGAGCATCGCCTTCCCGAATCCGCCGATCCACGCGTTGCCGCCGTCGAAGGCGAGCGAGTAGCCGTACGCGACCCATAACACCAATGCGAGCGAGGCGACGACGAGGACCTGCATCAACACCGAAAGGATGTTCTTCGCGCGGACCAGGCCACCGTAGAACAGCGCGAGGCCGGGGACGATCATCAGCATCACGAGCGCGGTGGAGACGAGCATCCACGCGACGTCGCCCTTCTCGATCATGCGCCTGCTCCGAAGCGAGCCCACCCCGGTGCCCGGCCGGCGCAATGCCGGCCGGGGATACGACGGTTACAGCGTGTAGTACATCTGATACTCGAGCGGATGCGTCGCACCGCGGAAGCGGGTGACTTCCTGCATCTTCAGCGTGATGTAGCCGTCGATGAAGTCGTCGGTGAACACGCCGCCGGCCTTGAGGAAGTCGCGGTCCTTGTCGAGCGCATCGAGCGCCTGGTCCAGCGAATGGCAGACGGTGGGGATGTTCTTCTCTTCTTCCGGCGGCAGGTCGTACAGGTCCTTGTCGCTCGGCGCGCCCGGATCGATCTGGTTCTTGATGCCGTCCAGGCCCGCCATCATCAGCGCGGCGAAGATCAGGTAACCGGAGTTCATCGGATCGGGGAAGCGGATCTCGATGCGGCGCGCCTTCGGGTTCGCCACGTACGGGATGCGGCACGAGGCCGAACGATTGCGCGCCGAGTAGGCGAGCATCACCGGCGCTTCGTAACCCGGCACCAGGCGCTTGTAGGAGTTGGTCGTCGAGTTGGCGAACGCATTGATCGCGCGCGCGTGCTTGAAGATGCCGCCGATGTACCACAGCGCCATCTGCGACAGGCCGCCGTAACCGTCGCCCGAGAACAGGTTCACGCCGCCCTTGGCGAGTGACTGGTGCACGTGCATGCCGCTGCCGTTGTCGCCGACGATCGGCTTGGGCATGAAGGTGACGGTCTTGCCGTTGCGGTGCGCGACGTTCTTGATGACGTACTTCATCGTCAGCAGTTCGTCGGCCTTCTTCACCAGCGAGTTGAACTTGGTGCCGATCTCGCACTGGCCCGCGTTCGCCACTTCGTGGTGGTGCACTTCCACTTCCATGCCGACCTGTTCGAGCGTCTTGCACATCTCGGCGCGCAGGTCATGCAGCGAGTCGAGCGGCGCGACGGGGAAGTAGCCGCCCTTCACCATCGGGCGGTAACCGGTGTTGCCGCCTTCGTATTCGCGTCCCGAGTTCCAGGCGGCTTCTTCCGAGTCGATGTGGAAGAAGGTGTGGCCCATGTCGTTCGCGTAACGGACGCTGTCGAAGATGAAGAATTCCGGCTCGGGGCCGAAGAAGGCCTGGTCGGCGATGCCGCTGGACTTGAGGAAGGCTTCGGCGCGCTTGGCGACGCCGCGCGGATCGCGGCCGTAGGCCTGCATCGTCGCCGGGTCGAGGATGTCGCACGTCAGCACGAGCGTCGGGTCGGCGGTGAAGGGGTCGAGGAATGCGGTGGTCGAATCGGGCAGCAGCACCATGTCCGATTCGTTGATGCCCTTCCAGCCGGAGATCGACGAGCCGTCGAACATCTTGCCGTCCTCGAACAGCGAGGCGTCGACGATCGACTTCGGGAACGTCACGTGGTGTTGCACACCGCGCATGTCGCAGAAGCGCAGGTCGACGAATTCGACCTTGTGGTCCTTGATGAGCTTTTCGACGTGTTCGAGGGACATGGCGGTTTCCTGGGGACGGGGTGCATGGCCGGCGCGCTGCCGGGACCTCCTAGGGAGAGCAAGGGGCGTGCCAAGGTCTGTGGATCTGCAACCTGTTGAATTTGCGCAGGTTCCTGCTGATCGCACGGAATGCGTGCCCTCGAATGGTGCAGCTTCGTCCACCTCTTGCACCAAGACCACGCGAAAGCGGCCGTGACGCCGCGCCGCACGCACGATGCCCTACGATGCGCCCTCCCGCCCCCGCCGACCCGACGACGCCTTCCCCATGACCGACTTCCTCGCCGCGCTGCTGCTCGGCATCATCGAAGGCATCACCGAGTTCCTCCCGATTTCCTCGACCGGCCACCTGCTCATCGCCGAGCGCTGGCTGGGCCACCGCAGCGACCTGTTCAACATCGCGATCCAGGCCGGCGCGATCCTCGCCGTGGTGCTGATCTATCGCGAGCGGCTGTGGCAACTCGCCGACAGCTTCCTGCATCCGGGCAAGGCGCAACTCGTGCACGGGCAGCCACCGCGCGATTACGCGATCAAGCTCGCCGTGGCATTCCTGGTGACGGCCGTGCTCGGCATCGTGGTCAAGAAGCTCGGATTCGAATTGCCGGAAGAGGTCGCGCCGGTCGCGTGGGCGCTGGTCATCGGCGCGGTGTGGATGGTCGTCGCCGAACAGTTGGCAGCCAGGCGCGCGCAGAAGCTCGGCGAAATCGCCACGATTACCTGGACGGTGGCGATCCTCGTCGGTGTCGCGCAGGTCGTCGCCGGCGTGTTCCCGGGCACGTCGCGTTCGGCTGCAACCATTTTCGTCGCGCTGCTCTTCGGCACGACGAATCGCAAGGCGGCGACCGAGTTCGCCTTCCTGGTCGGCATCCCGACGATGTTCGCGGCCACGGGCTACGAATTGCTCGACGTCGCGAAGTCCGGCGGCCTGGCCGGCGAAGACTGGGGTTCGCTCGCGGTGGCGTTCGTCGCCTCCGCGCTGACTGCCTTCGCCGCAGTGAAGTGGTTGCTGCGCTACATCCAGACGCACACGTTCACGGTGTTCGCGGTCTATCGCTTCATCGTCGGTGTCGCGTTGCTGTTGCTGGTGCCCGCACGCTGATCGCTCAGAGCGTGCGCGTCTGCCCGCCGTCGACGTCGACGATCGCGCCCTGCATGTAACTGGCGGCATCCGAGGCGAGGAACGCGACGACCGCCGCGATTTCCTGCGGTGTACCGAAGCGCGCGACGCGCAGCTCACGCGCGAGTTCCTTCGACGCCGCCTCGGGTGCGATGCCGCGTTC
The DNA here is from genome assembly GCF_054049695.1 of Lysobacter sp. P5_C4. Lineage (NCBI taxonomy): Bacteria > Pseudomonadati > Pseudomonadota > Gammaproteobacteria > Lysobacterales > Lysobacteraceae > Lysobacter > Lysobacter sp. P5_C4. Next base: position 67,010 of record NZ_JBFULX010000002.1, read on the forward strand.
TGCCGCGAGGCGATCGATGCGCACCTGCGTGCGCTCGGTGGCGATGCTGCTCGGGTTGATCGCGTTGACACGCACGCCATCGCGCACGCCGCGGTCGGCCAGCGCCTTGGTCAGGTTGAGCAGGGCCGCGTTGACGCTGCCGCCGATCGTGAATTCCGCGTTGCCCGTGCGCCCGCCGATGCCGGCGATGTTCACGATGCAGCCGCGCGATGCGACCAGATGCGGCCACGCCGCGCGACACAGGCGCACCGCGCCGAAGAACTTCAGCGCGAAGCCGTCGGCCCACGCCGCGTCGTCGAATGCGAGGAAGTCGCCGCGTGGCGTCGCGCCTGCGTTGTTGACGATCAGGTCGATGCGGCCGAAGCGCGCGAGGGCCGCGTCGACCAGTGCCGTTGCCGCGTCCGGTTGCGAAAGATCGCAAGCATGCGGGAGCCCGGGCACGGGCAGCGCGTCGACAAGGGCCGCCAGCGCTTCGTGCGAACGCGCGGCAGCGACGATGCCGTATCCGGCTTCGGCCAGCGCCAGCGCAATGGCCGCACCGATGCCGCGGCTCGCGCCGGTGACCACCGCGACGCGCGCACTCACCCGGCGTCGACCTTCGGGTTCAACGAATACGTGCCGTAGATCGCCGCTTCGGTGATCTCGTGCGGTTGCAGCGCATGGAAGACATCGGCTGCGGTGAACTTCGCCGGCAAATCGAGCTTCGGCACGCGCAAGGCGAAGAGGCGAAAGAAATAGCGATGCGTGCGCAGGTCGTTGAAAGGCGGATACGGGCCGTCGTAGCCGGCGTAATCCCCCTGCATGTCGGCATTGCCCGCGAACCAGCCGGTGTAATCGTTCAACCCCTGGCGCGCACCCGCGGGGCCCGCGGGCGCCTGCTTGCCGTGCGCGGTGATGCCGTCGCTGCAACTGCCCGCCTCGATGGCGCTGACGCTCGCGGGGATGTCGACCATCACCCAATGCACGAAATCGGTGCGCGGTTGATCGACGGGGATTTCCATGTCGTCCCGGCCGACGGTGTTCGGATCGGTCGGCGCATCGGTGTCGATGCACATCAGCACGAAGGATTGCGTGTCGGCCGGCGCCTCCGACCAGGCCAGGTGCGGGTTGCGATTGCCACCGAATCCCTCGGGCGTGCCCATCGCGAATTGCGCGGGAATGCGGCCGCGGTGCGCGAAACTCTCGCTGCTCAGGCGCATGTCGACGGACTCCTTCTTGTCAGGCGGTGCGATTATGCCAAGGCAGGCGATGGTGCTACGGCGGGTTCGATCGCGTTGTCGAGCCGTTCGGCCACCCAGCGCTCGGCGAAACCATCGCCACGCCAGTTCTCCAGGAAGCCGCAATGGCCGCCGTGTTGCGCGATCTCGAGGGTCGCGGTGTGCGGCAGGTGCAAAGCATGGAAGGCGGCAACCGGAATGACCGGGTCGTCGGCCGCCATCAGGATGCTTGCGGGCACGCGCAGGTTCGCGAGCCGCTCGCCGGCGATGGAATAGCCTTCGAAGTAGTTGTCGAGCGAACCGAACTGCGTGTGGCGCTCGACCATCCACTGCGTCAGCGGGCGCATGCGCAGGCCGAGCACCTTGTCGTCGAAGTCGTGTTGCTGCGGGAACAACTTGCGCTTGCGCGCCAGCGACCCGCGCCACTTGCGTTCGAAGTACCACATGTACAGCGGCAGGCCGTGCTCCATCGCCTCCATCGTGCTCGCCGGATCCAGCACGGGGCACACGGCCGCCACGTGCGCGAGGGGGATGCCGGACTCCGCCGCGCGCAACGCGACGCGCAAGGCGAAGTTGCCGCCAAGCGAATACCCCGCGATGACCATCGGGCGCGTCGCGTAGCGTCGCGACACCTCGGCGGCCGCGGCGACGACTTCGTCGATGCGGTTGGAATGGAACAGGCCTTCGTTGAGGTGGTGCGTGTCGCCGTGGTCGCGGAAGTTCAGGCGGAAGATTTCGAAACCACGCGCGAGCAGGCGCGCCGCGGTGAGTTGCATGTAGCTCGAATCGGCGCTGCCTTCCCACCCGTGCAGCAGCAGCGCCAGGCCACGCGCTGCATGCCCGGGGATCGCCGAATGCAGGCCCTGGAGCCGAACGCCGTCGCCTGCATCGATGATGTGCGCGTTGGTGACCGCGCCCATCGCGGCCAGCGCGAGGCGCCCGCGACGGCGGCGCACGGCGCTCGACCCCAACACCGACTGGAGGTGCGGGCTGCGCAGCATGGCGGGCGGCGCGTAGTCGCTGGCGTGCGGCATGGGGCGCAGGCTAGCGCGATGCGTGTGGAGGTCGCGCTCTATTACGTGGGACACCCGGTTCAGGGCGCCTCCATCGCGTTCACGATGCGCTCGCGCGCCAGTTCGGCGATGCGGCGGCGGCCGCCGACATCGTTGGCGTCGATCGGATCCAGGAACCAGATTTCCGCCACGCGCGCCGGCTCGCCGAGCAGGCGCAGGAAGTTGGCGGCGAAGCTTTCGCCGGGACCGAACGCGACCACCGCTTGCGCACTCGCCCCGCGCCCGTAACGCAGCGCGACCGGTTGCACGCGTACGCCGGCTTCCACCGCGGCCAGGAAGATGCGCGCGTGGAACGGGCCAATGGCATGGCCATCGCGCGTGCGCCCTTCGGGAAACACGCCCACCGAGCGCCCCGCGCGCAGGCGCGCGAGCATCTCGTGCAACACGCCACCCATCGATTCGCTGTTGCCGCGCTCGTGGTAGATCGTCTCCCCGCGTGTTGCCAGGAAACCCACCACCGGCCAGCGGCTGATCTCGCGCTTGGCCACAAAGCCCATCATGCGCTGGCTGTGCAACGCGGTGATGTCGATCCAGCTGACGTGGTTGGCCACGAACAGCGTGGCGCCCGCCAGGGGCACGCCGCGACGCTCCAGGCGGAAACCGAACACACGCATCAGGCCGCTTTGCCACATGCGGATCAGGCGATGGTCCAGCGGTTCGCCGCGCACGCGGAGCTTCCGCAAGGGCGTTGCGATCAGCAGCATGGTCAGTGGCAGATCCACCAGCACGTGCCACAGCAACAGGGGGGTGCGCAGCGCGAAGCGCAGAGTGTGCGAAGCGTTCACTGCGTGGGTTTCGCCCCGGGCAACGGGATCACCGCGAGCGTGAGGCGCGAGATGCACACCAACTTGCCACGATCGTCCTCGATGCGGATTTCCCACACCTGCGTCTGCCGGCCGACATGCACGGGGCGCGCGGTGCCCGTGACCAGGCCCTCGCGCACGCCGCGCAAGTGGTTGGCGTTGATTTCGATGCCGACGCAGCCCTCGCCTTCGCGCACGCTGAGCATGCCGGCCGAGCTGCCGATGGTTTCGGCGAGCAACACCGACGCACCACCATGCAGCAGGCCGTAGGGCTGCTTCGTGCGTGCGTCCACCGGCATGGTGGCCCGTAGGAAATCGGGACCGATTTCGGTGAACACGATGCCGAGCGGCTCCATCGCGGTGCCGCGGGACATCGCATTCAGGGCGGACAGGTGGTCGCCCGGCCGGAAAACCGAATCCCGCGACGGCGCGACATCGGCCATGCGGGCGCGACGATCAGCCGAACTTGAAGACGCCCGGACGCCAGCCGCGCGTGTACGACTGGCGCGTGGACGCGTAGCCGCTGCTGCTGCCGTAACCGGTGCCGAAATCGCGGTCGCGCCGCACGTGCATGCGGTCGACGAGTTCGTCGCGGCGCGATTCCAGCCAATCGGTACGGCCGAGCTGGGCCGGTTCCAGGCCGCGTCGCTTGGCTTCGTGCTCGCGGTAGTCGCAGAAATCGTCGTAGGCCTCGAGCTCGTGCTTGAGCTCGCGCACGCACAGTTCGATCATCACCGCATCGTCGAGGAAACCCAGCACTTCGACGTTGTCGGGGATGATGTCCTTCGGATCGCAGAAGTACACCAGGGCCGACAGCACGCGGTCGCGGTCTTCTTCCGGCAGGTGCCAGCCTTCGTCGCGCACCATGGCGATCATGTCGTCCAGGCGCAGCAGGCGTTCCTTGATGAAATCGGGGATGTGGACCTTCGCAGCGTCCGCGAGCAGCGTGCCGGAGCAGGCGATGATGTCGTCGGCCGTGCGGTCCTTGGCAGCTTCCTTCGCCTGCACCATCGCCTTCTGGAAGTGTTCGAGGTCGCGGTCGTTGAGTTCGAAGTTCAGCGAAATCGACATGGCGGCAATCCAGTCCGTAACGATGGGGGGTGAAGACGGGCAGACTAGCAGAGTCCTGCCCCGTACCGGAACAATCGCCCGCTGCCTACAGGATCGGTGCCAGGCCCGCGCCGAAGGCCGTGAAGATGCGGGTCGTCAGGCCTTTCAGGCCCAGGCTGACCTCGGGGAAATCGCCGACGGGCGTATAGCAACGTCGGAAATTCGGATCGTCGCGCGGCAGGGGCGCCGGGCATTCGGGGCCGGGCGCGAAGTCGTAGCTCGTCGCGTAGCGCCACGGCCACAGGTCGAAGATCGGTAGCTCCTCGGTGACCTTGGCCATGGAGTAATCGATGCCGGGGAGCACCGGCGATTTGTCGCGCGGTGCGATGACCCAGGCGTTCTCCGGCCGCATGTCGCCGCGGATGCTGTCGGCCAGCGCGCGTGCGAACGCCGGATCCTCGATCACCACCATGCTCTCGGTGTTGTACGTATCGCCGCGCGGGTCGAAGTTGTGCGTGCCGACCACGGCGATCCGCTCGTCGACGACGATCGACTTCGCATGCAGGCCGATGCGAACGCCGGCCCGCTGCAGCGGCACCGGCCCATTGGCGCCGCCGCCGCCGCTGCCGAAATAGCGCGTGGCCACGCCTTCGCCCTGCTGTTGCGGCGGTTGTTTCTTCCGCCGCTTCTCTTCCTCCGCGCCGGCGAGCAGCTCCGCGCGCTTGGCGGCTTCCTCCGCGCCTGCGGCGATCGCCTCCAGGTCGATGGGCGAGGTGCCGGGAAACGGCTTGTACTCGTGGATGTGGAAGCCGAACTCGCGCAGATAGCGCCGTTTGTACTTGTAGGACAGCGCGTAGACGATGAATGCGTCGGTGGACGCCAGGCTGTTCGTCGAGATCGTCACCCGCGGCGCGGACGCACGCGCATGCATGCCGCGGAACATCTCCTGCGCTTCCTTCGACAACACCAGGTACGGGGTCTGCAGCAGCACTTCGGACTGCGCCGATTCGACGATGCCGCGCAGGCGCTGGCCGGCGTTCTCGGCCGTGTCGTCGTCGCCCYGGTGCTTCTCCGGCACGTCGGCGATGAAGTGCACGACGCCGACCGACATCGCGGCACCGGCCAGCGTCCCGATGCGCGTCGCGTCGGCGGCGTCGTTGGACAGCTGCGTCACCCGTTCGGGTGCGTTGAAGGCCGCGTGTTCCAGCGGCGGCGCGCCCTCGCGCAGGAGCAGGTGGCCGACATCGTCGAGTCGCTCCGCCGGCACGCTCACCGGCGAGGTCCAGAAGGCTTCGAAGTTCGCATGCATCTGCCCCGCCACCGGGCCTGCGACGAGTACGTCGCGATCGCGGAAGTCGTAATCGGCGTTCCAGTCGTAGTAGTCGTCCTGGTAATTGCGCCCGCCGGTGATGCCCACCGCATCGTCGATCAGCAGCAGCTTGCTGTGCATGCGCTGGTTGAGCCGGTCCCAGCAGCACAGCGAGGCCATCAGGTATTTCGGATAGCTCATGCGCGAATCGTTGAACATCGGGTTGTAGACGCGCAGGTCGAAGTTCGCGTGCACCGAGGACAACGCGGCGAGCGTCGAGGCCTTCTTCAACGCGGACAGCTGGTCGACGAGCACGCGCACGCGCACGCCGCGGCGCGCGGCGGCCACCAACTCGTCGAGCACCAGGTGGCCGGCGTCGTCCTCGTCGAAGATGTAGGTCTGCAGGGCGATCGAACGGCGCGCGGCGCGGATGAGGTTCACGCGGGCCAAGAGCGCCTGCGGTCCGCTGTCGAGCAGCAGCGCGTAGTGGCGCGGCGCTTCGGGGGTCGATTCGGCGAGCGCGCGATCGCCGAGTTCGCGCAACGCCGAGGGCGATGCGCAGGCATCGGCGGGGCGCGGGCAGACGACGACGCGGTCCCGCGCATCGAACGCGATGCCCTGCGCGCGATCGGCCTTGCCGGTGGGCATCGTCGTGCAACCGCTCGCCAGCGCGAGCGCGCCGACGAGGGCCAGCAGGCGCGCCAGGCGTGCGGACGTCATTGTGCCCCGAGGTCGCGCAGCCGGACACGCAACGAGAAGCGCACTTCATCGCGCATCGCCATGTTCCAGCCGTCGAGGTCGTAGTCGCTGCGGCGCACCGCGCCCTGCGCGACGATGGCGCAGCCGCGCCCCGGGTCGTGGCACCCCTGCGGTGCGAGGACGAAACGCTCGCGCCGCTCGACGCCATGCATGCGCAAGCGCCCGCGCAGTTCGCCACCGGTCTGCAGCAACCCCAGAGGATAGGGATCGGACAGGAACGTCACGTCGGGGAAGCGTTCGGCGTCGAAGAAGCGCGGGCCGCGCGCGAAACGCCCGTAACGCGGGTGGTCGAGGATTTCGAGCGTGCGCGTGGACAGCTTCAGCCGCACCTGGCGCCGGCCATCGGGCAATTGCACGACGTCGCCTTCGCTGTCGGGAAAGGTGCCGAACAGGGTCTGCCCCCAGCGGGTCTGCAGCGTGAATTCGAACTTCGATGCCGCGGGCTCGACCACCGAAATCACGCCCACGGGCGCAGCCGCGGCCGCCATGCCGATGCCGACTCCCGCCAGCAACAGCGTGGCGATCCAGGCGCGCATCTTCAGCCCGTCACGGCCACCAGAACGCGGACAGGCGCGCCGCACCCGGTTCGAGGGCGGCGTCCTTCGGCAGGGTGAGCACGGCGATGCCCGCCGGCGGCATGCCGCGATAGTCGCCGGACTGGCCGCTGTGCATCAGCGCGGCGAGTTGTTCGAAGCCCGGGTTGTGGCCGACGAGCAGGAGGCGGTCGACGTCCTTGTGGCCGTCGGCGAGTTCCATCAACGCGCCGGGCGTGGCTTCGTAGATCGACGGTTCGAGGCGTTGGTCGACATAGCCGACCGCGGCGAGGACCGCTTCGAGGGTTTCGCGCGTGCGCCGCGACGGCGAACACAACACGCGATCCGGCACGAGGCCGTTCTCACCCAGCCAGCGGCCGGCGGCCTCGGCTTCGGCGAGGCCTTCGGGCGACAACGGACGATCGAGGTCGGCCTGGCCCGTGCTGGCGGGTTCGGCGTGGGCGTGGCGCAGCAGGATGAGTTCTCGCATAGGGCGTCGAGCTTAGCCGACGGCCGGGGCGAGTTGGGGTGAAGTTTTCGTCCGATGCATCACGAACGCTTGATCCACTTCAACAAGGGGTCCCAATCCGCCTGGTGTTCGCGCACTTGCTGGGAGTGGTAATCGAAGAGGCTGCGGCCGAGCCCGGCCATCAGTACGTAGGCCTGCGTGTCGCGCAGTTCCGCCACCAGTGGGTACGGCCACTGGCGCAATGCGTCCATGAACTGCTGGCTCGCGTTGGTCCACGGGCGCAGGCGGTTGCCGACCAGGCCGACCGGCAGCTTGCCCTTGCGGATGCGCGGGTGCTTGGCCAGCGTGTCGAGGAAGGGCACGGTGGCTTCGATGTCGATCATCGAAGGCAGTACCGGCACCACGACGGCGTCGGCGACATCGAGGAAGTGCGCGAGTTCGGCGCCGTGCGCGCCGGCCGCGGCATCCACCACGACGCGCTGCGCATCGCCCGGCAGGTGCTTGTCCCAATCGCGTCGCGTGCCGTCGAGCGGCAACACCGCGTGTTCCATCTGCGCGCGTTTTTCCGCCCAGTGGCGCGACGAACCCTGGCGATCGGCGTCGACCAGCACCGTGCGTTTCCCGTCGACCGCGAAATGCGCGGCGAGGTTGGTCGACAGCGTGGTCTTGCCCACGCCGCCCTTCGAACTGGCCACGAGCACCGTCTTCATCCCGACCCCCGGCTGCAACTGGAATGGCTGAGCCTACACGGCGCGGGGCCAGCGTGCTTCGGTCCACAGGGCCAGGCGGTGGACGGCGGTGGCCACGTCGGCCGCCAACGCGGGGACGTCGGCGGCGGCCTGCGCCCGGCCCGCGGTTTCCAGCGCCTCCGCGGCGTGCCCGAGTTCGCCGGCGCCGATGCTGCGCGCGGCGCCCTTGATCTTGTGCGCCTCGCGGGTCACGCCAGGAAGATCGCCGGCCACGCGCGCGGCCTGCAGCGTGGCCAGGTCGGCGTGGGTGCTGGCGAGGAAGTCGTCGAGCAGCGCGCGCGTTTCCACGGCATCGCCGTGGACCAGGCCGGCGAGTACCTGGGCGTCGATCGGCGGCGGCCGCTCGGCCTGCGGGAGCATCGCGGCGAGGTCGACGGCCGGGGCGGGCGCCGCACGCGTGTGCGGCAACCAGCGCGCGAGCATCGTGACCAGCGACGGGATGCCGACCGGCTTGGCGAGGTAATCGTCCATGCCGGCCGCCAGGCAACGCTCGGCCTCGCCCTTCAGTGCCGATGCGGTGAGCGCGATGACCGGCGTGCGCGCGCGATGTTCGCGCGCTTCCTCGTCGCGGATCGCACGCGCCAGTTGATAGCCGTCGAGCTTCGGCATGTGCACGTCGGTCAGCACGAGCGCATAACGCCCCGTTCGCCATCGCGCCAGACCGTGCTCGCCGTCGTCGGCCGATTCGCTCGCATACCCGGCGAGTGCGAGCTGGCGGGCGATGACCGCGCGATTGGTCGGATGATCGTCGACCAGCAGCACCAGGCTGTGTTCGGCCTGCGCCTGCGCAAGCGTCGGCAGCTTGCGGGGCGCGAGCGTCGTCGCCACCGGCTGCGCCGCTTCGCTCGGCACCTCCGCCTCGGGTGCATGCGGCAGCACCAGATCGAATTGCATCGTGGTGCCCTGCCCCGGCGCGCTGTCCATCACGACCTTGCCGCCCATCAACTCGGCGAGGCGGCGGGAGATGGCCAGCCCCAGTCCGGTGCCGCCGAAGCGGCGCGTCGTGTCCGCATCGACCTGCGAAAAGGGCTGGAACAGACGCGCCTGCTGTTCCGACGAAACACCGATGCCCGTGTCGGTGACGCGGATGCGCAGTCGATCGCCGCCCAGCACGCCCGCGCCCGGTGCGGACTCGCGCCACTCCAGTGCGGCGTCCACGCGCCCGTGGTCGGTGAACTTGATCGCGTTGGACAGGAAGTTGCCAAGGATCTGCCGCACGCGCAACGCGTCGGCGCGATAAGCGGGCGCGACGCGATCGTCGATCGCGCACGACAGGGCGAGCCCCTTGCTGGACGCCGATCCGGTGAAATTCGCGACCGTCATCCGGACCACGCGCCGCAGGTCGACGGGCGAGGGTGACAGTTCCAGCCGCCCCGCTTCGATCTTCGAGAAATCCAGGATGTCGCCGATGATCTGCAACAGCGATTCGGCCGAGGACTGGATGACGTTGAGCGCACGGCGCTGGTCGGCATCCAGCGTCGTGTGCGCAAGGATCTCGACCATGCCCGTGACGCCCACCATCGGCGTGCGGATTTCATGGCTCATCGCGGCAAGGAACGCACTCTTGGCAAGATTCGCCTCCTGCGCGCGCGCTTCGCTTTCGCGCAGCGCTTCTTCCAGGCGCTTGCGTTCGGTGAGGTCGGTCGCCACCGCGATCAACCCGCCGGGGCGGCCCACCTCATCCTTGAAGGAGGCCAGTGCGAGCACGACCGGCACCAGACGACCGTCGCGATGCACCAGCACGGCCTCGTGCGGCGGGCGATCGAGTTCGGCGAGCAGGTACATCGCGCGCCAATCCGCGGGCACGTCGGTGCCGCGCTGGCGGCCGAGCGCGGCGACGATGCGTTCGACTTCCGAAGGCGGCACCAACATCGGCGAGTCGTCGGGCTGCGGCGCGGTGCCGTAGCGCGGCACGCGGCCGATGATTTCGCCCGCCTCCCAGCCGAGCAGGCGTTCGGCGAAGGGATTGAACATGATCCAGCGGCCATGCCCGTCCATCGCGAGGATCGCGACCTGCGCGGCGTTGAGCAGCGAACGCTGGAATTCGCCGCGGCGTTCCAGCTCCGCGCGCACGCCTTCGTTCACGGCGAGCTGGCCGGTGAGATCGGATTCGTAGCGCATGACATCGCGGCGCATGTCGACGAAGGCATCCATCACGTCGCCGAGTTCGCCGCGCGGCCGGAACGCGGGCGCCGTCTCGTCGGGCTGATGTTTGCGCATGTCGCGCGCCAGCGCGGTCAGCGACTCCACGCCTTTGTACACGTTGCGCAGGATGTGGCGCGCCAGCAACCCGGCCAGCAGCAGCGCGACCAGCGACAGCCCGATGCGCAACCGGCTCGCGCGCCGCCCGCGCTCGATTTCGGCGCGCACCATGCGCTCGGAATTCAACATCGCCAGGTTCGACAAGGCTTCCATGCGCGTGGTCACCGGATCGATGGCCGGATACAACTCGGTGTCGGCGAATCGGGCCAGCGCCTGCATGTCCCGCCGCACGAGAATGGCCCGCAAGGTATCCATCGCCGCGCGCGCGCGCGTGCGGGCGTGGCGGACCTGATCGAACAGGACCTGCTGCTCCCCGCTGCGCGGCATGCCCTGCAACGCGACCCAGCTGCGATCGATCTTGTCCTGTGCCGCATCGAGCGTCGCGACGCCCTTCTCCCAGGTCATCAGGTTGTTGCGCACGCGGAAGGTCGTGTCGACCACGTCGAGCCCGTAGCCATCCGACACGGCCTTGAGTGCGCGCAAGCGTTGCAGCGAGTTGTCGCGCATCTGCTCCAGCGACGCGCGCGTGTCCGACTGCAGCATCTCGTCGATGATGAGCACCGTTGCGCCCGCGAGCAGCAGCAGGCCGAACAGGCCCCACAACTGGTGGCGCATCCCCAGCGAGAACGAGCGCAAACGCATGGGCGCGCCCTCAGTCGGGGGCGCGCCAGCGCGACACGCAATCGATCAGCTCGTCGGCCACCACCGGCGCGCCAACCAGATAGCCCTGCGCGATGCCGCACCCGAGTTCGGCGAGCATCTGCCAGTCTTCGACCGTCTCGACGCCTTCGGCCACCGTTTCCAGTTGCAGTTTGCGCGCCAGGTCCAGGCTCGCTTCGACGACCGCGCGCTTGCGCGGTTGCGAATGCGCGCCGAACACGAAGCCCTGGTCGATCTTCAATTCGGTGAACGGCACCTGCGAGAGTTGCGAGAGCGAGGAATAGCCGGTGCCGAAGTCGTCGATCGACAGCCCGAAGCCTTTCAGCCGCAGGCGCGCGAGCACGCCCAGGCCGCGTGCGGCATCGGCCATCAACAGGCTTTCGGTGATTTCCAGGATCACCTCGCTCGGCGACAGGCCGTGGTCTTCGACGATCTGCTGGTAGCGGTCGGCGGCCGATTGATCGTGCAGCGTCGCCGGCGAGACGTTGACGGATAGATTCAGGCGCAGGCCGTCGTCCTGCCAGCGCCGTTTCCAGCGGCAGGCCTGGTCGAGGATCGCGTCGGTGAGGTCGGCGGCCAGTCCGTCGGATTCGAGCAGGCCGACGAAATGATGTGGGCGGATCACTTGCCCGTCGCCGCGCTCCCATCGCGCGAGCGCTTCGACACCGACGATCTTGCCGTTCGCGAATTCCGCCTGCGGCTGGAACCACGGCACGATCTCGCCCTGGTTGAGTCCGCGGCGCAGGTCGGCCAGGTCGATGAAGACCGATTCGTCGGCCGGGTTGGATTGCAGGCGCTCTTCGTAACGCGTGAGCACCGCTTCGAGTTTCTCGACGCTCAGCGGCTTCTCGATGCTCCCGAGCACGTGCAGCCCGTAGGCGCGCGCCATCATCTGCACGGTGTTCAGCAGCGCCGGATCCAGCGCGCTCACCAGCGCGACGCCGCGCGCCAGCCGCCGCTGCGCGACGTGGCCGATGAATTCGATGCCGTCCATGCCGGGCATGTCCAGGTCGACGAGCACGACGTCGGGCGGCGGGTTTCCATCTTCGAGCAGGGCAAGCGCGGCGCTGCCGTCGGCCGCTTCCTCGACGTGGCCGATGCCCAGTTCAGCCAGCAACCGCAGCGCCAGCCGCCGCTGGAACCCGTGGTCTTCCACCACCATGACCCGCAGCGCGGCCAAGCTCATCGGGACGTCCCCCGGAAGGTGCACGCATCCTGCGTGCGCCCCCGTATCGAACGCGGCGGAGGGGCGTGGGCGGCCGCAGGAACCGCCGCTGCTACAATCCCGCGTCTTTTTCCCCGGCTTTTCCGCGATGACCAGCACCGCCGAGCTCTCGTCCCCCGCGTCGGCCAACACCGCGCTGACCAACAGCGTCCTCGATGGCGATTACACGCTCGAGGACAAATACACGCGCGAATCGGGGCGCATCTATCTGTCCGGCGTGCAGGCGCTGGTGCGCCTGCCGTTGATGCAGAAACTGCGCGACGCCGCAGCCGGTTTGAACACCGCCGGTTTCGTGAGCGGCTATCGCGGTTCGCCGCTCGGCGGCTTCGACCTGGAACTGTGGCGCGCGCGCAAACACCTGGAAGCCAAGCAGGTGAAGTTCATCCCGGGCCTCAACGAGGACCTCGGCGCGACGATGGTGTGGGGCACGCAGCAAACGAATCTGTTCCCCGGCGCGAAGGTCGAGGGCGTGTTCGGCATGTGGTACGGCAAGGGCCCGGGCGTCGACCGCACGGGCGACGTGTTCAAGCACGCCAACGCCGCGGGCACCGCGCCGAAGGGTGGCGTGCTCGCGCTCGCGGCGGACGATCACGCGTGCCGTTCCTCGACGTTGCCGCATGGCTCGGAACAGGAGTTCGTCAGCGCGATGATGCCGGTGCTCAATCCGGCGGGCGTGCAGGACATCCTCGACCTCGGCCTGATCGGCTGGGCGATGTCGCGTTACACGGGCCGCTGGGTCGGCTTCAAGACGATCGCCGAAACGGTGGAGTCCTCGGCGTCGGTCGACGTCGATCCCCTCGCGTTGCAGATCCTGATGCCCGAGGATTTCGACATCCCGCGCGGCGGCCTGAACATCCGTTGGCCCGATCCGCCGATGGACCAGGAGATGCGCCTGCACCAGTACGCGGTGAAGGCCGCGCAGGCCTTCGCGCGCGCGAACCGGATCGATCGCATCGTGATCGATTCGCCGAACGCGCGCCTGGGCATCATCACCACCGGCAAGTCCTATCTCGACGTGCTGCAGGCGCTGGAATACCTCGACCTCGACGCGCGCGCCTGCGCCGACCTCGGCATCCGCGTCTACAAGGTCGCGATGACCTGGCCGCTGGAACCCGTGGGCCTGCGCACGTTCGCGCGCGGTTTGCAGGACATCCTCGTCGTCGAGGAAAAGCACGCCTTCATCGAAAGCCAGATGAAGGAGTCGATGTACAACTGGACGGGCGAGCGCCCGTCGGTCGTCGGCAAGTACGACGAAGCCGGCGAATGGATCCTGCCCTCGACGGGCGAACTCACGCCGGCGCGCATCGCGCGCGTGATCGCCAGCCGCATCCGGAAATTCCACGACAGCGAACACATCCGCGACGTCATGCGCTGGATGGAGGACAAGGAATCCGAACTCGCATTGCCGCGCGCTGCGTTCCCGCGCGTGCCGCACTACTGCTCGGGTTGCCCGCACAACACGTCCACCGTGGTGCCCGAAGGCTCGCGCGCGCTCGGCGGCATCGGCTGCCATTACATGGTGACTTGGATGGACCGTCGCACCGACACCTTCACGCACATGGGCGGCGAAGGCGTGACGTGGGCAGGCCAGGCGGCGTTCACAGAAACGCCGCACGTGTTCCAGAACCTCGGCGACGGGACGTATTTCCACTCGGGCTCGCTCGCAATCCGCCAATCGATCGCGGCGAAGGTCAACATCACCTACAAGATTCTCTACAACGATGCGGTCGCGATGACCGGCGGCCAGCCCGTCGACGGCTCGCTGAGCGTGCCGCAGATCGCGCACCAGGTGCGCAGCGAAGGCGTGCAGGCGATCGTCGTGCTCTCCGACGACATCGCCAAGTGGAGCGATCCGGCGATCTTCCCGGTCGGTGTCGAGTTCTTCGATCGCACCGAGTTGGACAACGTGCAGAAGCGCCTGCGCGAAGTGCCCGGCACCACGGTGCTGATCTACGACCAGACCTGCGCGACGGAAAAGCGCCGCCGCCGCAAGCGCGGCAAGATGGTCGACCCGGCCAAGCGCGTGATGATCAACTCGCTGGTGTGCGAAGGCTGCGGCGATTGCGGCAAGAAATCGTTCTGCGTGTCGGTGCTGCCGAAGGAAACCGAATTCGGCCGCAAGCGCGACATCGACCAGAGCAATTGCAACAAGGATTTCTCCTGCGTCAACGGCTTCTGCCCGAGCTTCGTCACGGTGCATGGGGGGACGTTGAAGAAGAAGAAAGGTTCCGGCAACGCTGATCGTCTGTCGTCGTTGCCCATGCCCACGCTGCCCGCGCTCGACCAGCCCTGGAACATCCTGATCACCGGCGTCGGCGGCACGGGCGTGGTGACCATCGGCGCGTTGCTCGGCATGGCCGGCCATCTCGAAGGCAAGGGCGCGAGCGTGCTCGACCAGACGGGACTTGCGCAGAAGGGTGGCGCGGTGACCACCCACATCCGCATTGCGCGTTCGCCGGCGGACATCCACGCCGTGCGCATCGCCGCGGGCGAGGCCGACCTCGTGCTCGGCTGCGACATGGTGGTCGTCAACGATTATTGGCCGCTGTCGAAGATCCGCAGCGGCCGCACGCAGGTCGTGCTCAACAGTTACGAAGCGATGCCGGGCACGTTCACCACGCGTCCGGACATGCAGTTCCCCGCGCAGGACATCGTTGCGGCGATCAAGCTCGCGCTCGGCGGCGACGAAGGCATGCACGTCGTCGATGCAACGCAGCTCGCCACCGCGCTGATGGGCGATGCGATCGCGACGAACCTCTTCATCCTCGGCTATGCGTGGCAACGCGCGCTGGTGCCGGTGTCGTTCGATGCGCTGATGCGCGCGGTCGAGCTCAACGGCGCGGCGATCGAAATGAACAAGACCGCGTTCGCGTGGGGCCGCCTGGCGGCGATCGATCCGGCTGCGGTGATGGAGGCTGCGGGCATCGGCCGTTCGATTCCTTCGCAGGAGACCTTGCACGAACTGCCGATCCTCTCCCCCGGCGAATGGGAAGGACACGAGTGGGGCGCGAATGTCGCGCCCAAGCCGGTCGCGATCGAAGACGAATCGCGCCACCTGCCCGCGCACGGCAGCGATGCCGCATTCCTGCCGCTCGACGATGCGCGCCTGTCGCGTTCGCTCGATGAAGTCGTCGCGCGCCGCGTGGCCTTCCTCACGCAATACCAGAGCGCCGCTTACGCGAAGCAGTATGCCGATCTCGTCGCGAAGGTCCGCGCCGCCGAACAACAGCGCGCGCCGGGCAGCTCCGACCTCGGCGAGGCGGTCGCGCGCTATGCGTTCAAGCTGATGGCCTACAAGGACGAATACGAAGTCGCGCGCCTGTACACGAGCGGCGATTTCAGGGCGCGCGTGGCGCAACAGTTCGAAGGCGATTACAAGCTGCGCTTCCACCTTGCGCCGCCGCTGCTCGCGAAGAAGGATGCCGAAGGCCGCTTGCTCAAGCGCGAATATGGCGCGTGGATGTACACCGCGTTCCAGCTCACGGCGAAATTGCGCTTCCTGCGCGGGACGATGTTCGACGTGTTCGGTTACACGGCCGAGCGCAAGATGGAACGTCGCCTGATCGCCGAGTATTTCTCGACCGTTGGGATGCTGGTCGATGGCTTGAACGACGGCAACGTGGCGCTGGCGACGGAGATCGCATCGGTGCCCGAACACATCCGCGGCTACGGCCACGTCAAGGATGCGCACCTGCACGATGCGAAGGCGCGCGAGGCCGGGTTGCTGGCGAAGTGGAACCACCCGGCGGCCGCCTGATTCCAGGCACGAAAAAAGCCGCCCTGCGAAGGGCGGCTTTTTTGTTGGGCGCGCCGCTTACTTCTTCGGCGCGTAGATCGCGGACAACCGGTCCGGCTTGCCCTCGATGCGCTCCAGGTGCGGGTAGCGCAGGCCGCCGTAATACGGCAGCTGGATCGTGCGGTACAGGTCGAATTCCTTCACCAGCAATTCGATCGGCTTGTTGTCCTTCTTCGCCGCCGTGACCGCGTCTTCCAGCACGTCGCTGCTGTATTGCTTGCCGTTGACCGCCACCGCCGTCATGCCGGGGCCGACGCCCGCGTTGAACGCAGGGCTGTCCCAACGCACGCTGGAAATCGCGCCGTCGCCGCCGATCGACAGGCCGAGCGAATACACGAAATCGGCGCTGCCCCGACCGTATTCGGCCGCCGCCGCCTTCGCGTAGGCATTGGGCTTGTCCTTGAACACCAGGCGCCAGCCGGACGCCTCGATGCCGCCGGTGAGCGGCACCTTGCCGTCGAGGCGATCGTGCAGGAACTTGCCCCAGTCATCCGCCACCAGGCTGTTGAGCGTGGCCGCGACGTCGTCGAACGTGTAGGTGTTGACGCCGAAGTCGCCGTCCTGCATGCCGAAGAACTTCTTCGCGAAGTCGTCCAGCGAGAGCTTGTTGTTCGACTTCTCGCGCAGGCGGGAATCCACTTCGAGCCAGATCATCTGGCCGCCGGAGTAGTAGTCCTCGCTCAGCTGCCAGCTGCTGTAAGCCTTGGACGTGCGCTTGGCGATGATCGGGTCGTTGGTCGTGTCCTGCAGCGCGCGCCACGCCAGGCCGGGGCGGTTCTCGGCGTAGTTGGCCGCAACCAGCGCCAACGCATCCTTCGCGGTATCGAACGTGCGCAGGCCCGCGCGCGCCGTGATCACGTTGCCCCAATACTGCGTCTGCCCTTCGTACACCCACAGCAGGCTGCCCTGCATCGGCGTGTTGAACGTCGGCGTGGTGAGGTCGGCGCCGCGGCGATACTTGCCGTCCCACGAATGGTTGTATTCGTGCGCCAGCAGGTCGGTGCTTCCGGTTTTCGGATCCCACGAATTGAAATACTTCACGCCCACGCCGTTCTCGCTGGAACGATGGTGTTCCAGGCCGATGCCCGACATCTGGCCGCTGAGCGCGAACAGGAAGTCGTAATGGTCGTAGTGCTCGGCGCCGTACAGCTTGCGCATCTGTTGCACGAGGCGGCGGTGCGCTTCCAGGTGATCGGGCTTGGCTTCGAGGTACTTCGCATCGTCGGCGACGACATTCAGGCGCACCGGCCTCCCGACGCCCTGCGACAGATCGAACGTCTTGAAGTAACGCCCCGCGTACATCGGCGAGTCGACGAGCGTGTCGAAGTCGACCGGCTTGTAGGTGACGACATCGCCCGCGCGGCCCTGCAATTCCAGCGCGGTCGCGGCCTGCCAGCCGGCGGGGAGCTTGACGCTCGGCGCGAAGGTGATCGCGCTCGCCGCATAACCGGCCGGATACAGCGCGACGGTATTCCACTGCAGGTTGAGCATGTTCGGCGTCATGACGACGCGGCCCTGCTCGGTGTTCGTCGGCGAGATGAACTGGAACGCGACATCCAGTTGGGTCGCGCCCTGTGGCACGTTGACCTTGAACGCGTACACGTCCAGCGGGTCGCGCATCCACGTGAGCTTTTGACCGTTGGCGGTGATCTCCAGGCCCGCGACCTTGTCGACGCGGCCGTAGTCGGCGTGATTGCCCGGCAGCCACTTCGGGAACAGCAGCGTCGTTTCGCCGGCCTGCACCGGGATGCGCTGCTTCACGTTGAAAACGCGCTGCGAAAGATTGGTGGCGTCGACTTCGAGCGTGATCGTGCCCGGGTACGGGGTCGTGCTGGTGGCGTAGACCGGTGCCTGCGGCGAGGTCTGCGCATCGGACGTGGAGGAAACGGCGAGCGCAGGCAGCGCAAGCGCCAAGGCGAGGGCGAGCAACGAGTGACGGGGCATGCGGTGTCCTGGAAGCGCAACGGATGGAAGGATTGCAAACATCCCATCGTGCAAATTAGAAGCGCCTGCGCCCCCTGCCATTCGGCATGGTTGAACGGAAAGATCCCGCAATTCCCGCGGTGTCTTGTCGCTCGAGGCGGCCGGGCGTAGGGTTCGGCGCCATCCCCCGTGGACAGGAGTCCGCCCGTGAAGACCACGTTCGTCAACGTCCGCTTCGCCCTCGCCGCCTGCGCGGTGCTTGCTGTGTCCGGGTGCACATCATCGCCACCCACGGAGTCGTCCAGTTCGACCGACAGCCCGATGCCGCCCGCCGCTGCCGCGACGACGACACCGCCGATGCGCACCGAGTCGTGCAAGGCCGATGGGGCACAGCAGTTCGTCGGGAGAACCGCGACGCCGGAGATCGTCGAACAGGCGCGCATGGCCTCGGGCGCGAAGACCGCGCGCGTGCTGACACCCGATCAGATGATCACGATGGAATATCGCGGCGACCGTCTGAACGTGCGCGTCGGCACCGACAACGTGATCGGCAGCGTGGGCTGCGGTTAGACCAAGTCAGTCTTCCTCGGGCTCCGGCGCCGCCAGGCTCGGCGGTTCCCAATCCTCGAGTTCGAGGTCCTTCGGCGTGCCGAACTCTTTCCGGTCGTCCAGCCGGGGCTGGTTCTGCCAGTAGCGGTTGTCGGCGATCTTCTCGATGCTGCGGTGCGGTTGCTTGTGCATGGCAACCTCCGGCGGTGGAACAGGCGCGCAGCCTGTCACCGCCGGTGTTGCAAAACCGTCAACGCTGCGGCTGCAGCGTGCGGTCGAACAATTCCAGGATCCGGCGGTACTCGTCGTACCAGCTGTCCGGATGGGTGAAGCCGTGGCGCTCCATCGGGTACGGCGCGAGTTCCCACTTGTCCTTGCGCAACTCGATGAGCTTCTGCGTCATCACCACCGAATCGCGGAAGAACACGTTGTCGTCGATCATCCCGTGCGCGATCAGCAGATTGTCCTGCAAGCCGGCGGCGTATTCGATCGGCGAGGACACCTTGTAGGCCTCGGGATCGAGCTCCGGCGTGTTGAGGATGTTCGACGTGTATTCGTGGTTGTACTGCGACCAATCGGTCACCGGGCGCAGCGCAGCGCCGGCCTTGAACGTCCCCGGCTTCTTGAACAACGCCATGAACGTCATGAAGCCGCCGTAGCTGCCGCCGTAGATGCCCACGCGCGCGCGGTCGCCCTGTTTGTTGGCGACCAGCCAGTCCAGGCCGTCGAGGTAATCCTCCAGTTCCGGCGTGCCCATGCGGCGATAGATGTCGGTGCGCCACTTGCGGCCGTAGCCTTCGGACGCGCGGTAATCCAGGTCCAGCACGAGGTAGCCGCGGTCGACCAGCAGGTCATGGAACATCTGTTCGCGGAAGTAGTTCGGATAGCGCGCGCTGACGTTCTGCAGATAACCGGCGCCGTGCACGAACAGGACGATCGGGTACTGCTTGCCGGGTTCCAGTTGCTTCGGCCCGTAATACTTGCCCCAGATCGTGCCCGCGCCGTGCTTCGACGGCACCTGCACGTATTCGGGCATGGCCCACGTGCGCGCCTTGAATTCGGGCGTGCGCGTGTCGGTGAGTTCGCCGAGGCCATCGCCGCTGCGGTTCACCACCGCCAGTTGCGGCGGCACGTAGCTTTGCGAATGGCGCACGAGCAACTTCGTTTCATCCGGCGAGACCACGAAATCCTCGACGCCATCCAGCGCCGTCACCTCGCGCACCGCGCCGCCCTTGCGGCCGACTTCGCACACTTCGTAGTCGCCGGGCCATTTGCGGTTGCACAGGAACACGAAGCGGTTGCCGTCGTTCGACAGTTGCGGCTGCGAGGCTTCCCAATCGCCGGACGTGATCGCACGCGGCGCGCCACCGTTCTCGCTCACGTACAGATGCGAGTAACCACTTTCTTCCGACAGGAACCACAGCGCACCGTCCGGCGCGAAACCGAAGTCGTTGAAGCCCCAGTTGATCCAGGCAGGATCGGTGAGGCGATGGCGCGGCTGCAGCTTCGCATTCACCGGGTCGATCGATGCGAGCCAACGGTCCTTGTTGTCGATCGCGCGCACCATCACCGCGGCCTGCCGGCCGTCGGGGGTCCAGTGGATCGCGGGAGCGCCGCTGTTGTCGCCGGAGGTCAGCACCTGCACATCGCGATTGCCCTTCAACGCGTCCTTGCCAGCGGCCTTGCGCAGCGCTGCCAGCGGATCCACCGCGATGCCGGGAAGCGCGTCGAACTTCACTTCGCGCACCGAGCCATCGCCGACCTTCACCAGCCACAGGTGCTGCGGCACCGGCGCATTGCGGCCCACGCGCGTGCGCACGTCTTCGAATTCCTCGTACCCCGATTCGGTCACGTACTTCGGCATCTTGCCTTCGGTGCCGATGTCCGCGCCCTTCGCCGTGGTGATGACGAGCAACCAGTTGCCGTCGGGCGACAGCGCGCTGTCGGCGATTTCGACGTCGGCGCCGAGATACGCGGGCACCGGCGCACGCGTGGGATCGGCCATGCGCCAGGCCTTGTCCTGCGCACGCGCGGCGTCGCGTTGCGCGCGGTCGTTGCGGAGCGTGTCGATCAGGCGCAACTGGCGCTCGCGCAAATCGTCGGCACCGGGCTTGGTGTCGGGCGACTTCTCGGCCAGCGCCGTCGCGGCCTGGCGCACGCCGCCCGCATTCGTCCAGCGATACCAGTCGTTGCCGACGCGCCACGACAAACCGCCGTCGCTGCCCCACTGCGGTTGCGCTTCCTCGTCGTTGCTGCGCGTGAGCTGCTGCAATGCACCGCTGCGCAGGTCGCGTACGAAGACATCGCCGTTGCGCACGTAAGCCATGCGCGTGCGCTGCGTGTCATACACGGGTTGTTCGGCATCGGCGTCGGCGCGCGCGGCGCCGTCGAGCATCGCGGCCGCGCCGCCCGTGATCGGCTGCACCCACGTGTCGCGGATCGTCGCGCCCGTACGCTTGCGCTGCGTGTATGCGCGCTGGCCATCCCACGACCACCAGGCCGCTTCGATCGGCGCGCCGATCCAGTCCGGATCGGCCATCGCCTGCGCCAGGGTGATCGGTGCGTTCGCATTCGGCGCGGACGCGGCCGTGTCCTGTGCAAAAGCGGAAGGTGCGAGGAAGAGCAACAGCGCGAGAGACGCGGGCATGGGGCGCATGGGTTCACGGGCGAAGCGGAAGCGCGCAGGTTAGCAGCCCCGCACTGGCCGACCGGGGGGTCATTGGTCATGCGGAAACGCCTGCCTCCGGGGAAAGCTCACATCCGGACGGCGGGGCGATCGGTGGCCACCGTCTCCGGGGCGGGCGCGGCGACCGGCGCAAGGCCATGCGCAGCCGGGCCGTTGAGGCAACTGCCGTCGCGTGCGTCGAAGCGCGACCCGTGGCACGGGCAATCCCAACTGCGCTCCGCGTCGTTCCAATGCACCACGCAGCCCAGGTGCGGGCATTTCGCCGAATGCAGGTGCAACGCGTTGGCGTCGTCGCGGAAGGCGGCGACCCTGTGCAGCCCGTACCGCAACACCGCACCCTCGCCCGCCGGCAATTGTTCGAGTCCTTCGATCTCGCCCGCGCTGACCCAATCGCTGTAATACGGAACGAAGTTGAGCGTCTCGCGCACGAACGCATCGGCTGCGCGCAGCGTGCGGCGATTCGGGTCGTACAACGCGCGCCATGGCGAATCGCCGTCCACGATCAGATCGGCGACGATCAGGCCCGCGAGCGTCCCGTGCGTGAGTCCGTTCCCCGAATCGCCCGTCGCCACGTACACGTTGTCCGCACGCCCCGGGTTGTGGCCGAGGAAGCCCAGGCCGTCGATCGGTTCGATCACCTGCCCCGACCAGCGATAGCCGACGTCGAGCGCCATCGGGAAATGGCTGCGCGCCCAGGATTCGAGCACTTCGTAATGCACCTGCGTCGCATCGTCCTGTCCGGTCTTGCGATCTTCGCCACCGACGAGGAGCCACGTGCCGTTGCGCGCCGGCGCGATGCGCACGTAGTGATACGGATCCAGCGTGTCCCACAACAATGCATCGGGCACGGTGCCCGGATCCAGCCGCAATGCGACGACGTAGGTGCGATACGCGGCCTGCTTGGCGTGGATCGCGACGCGATCGTTGAACGGAACGTTCGCGGCGACGACGACGTGTTCGCATTGCACGCGCGCGCCGTCGTCGGTGGTCGCGCCGGCGTTGCCGCCGCCATCGACCTGCACGACGCGCGAATGGGTATGGATGCGGCCGCCCATGCGCGCGATCGCGCGCGCCAGGCCTGTCGTGTAGGCCAGCGCATCGAAACGTGCCTGGCGCGGGAAGCGCAGCGCCTGGCCGAAACCTTCGTAGCCGCCGGGTGCCATGTCGAGGCGTTCGACATCGAGCCCTGCGCGGCGCGCGGCGTCGTATTCGCGATCCAGTACGTCGGCATCGGGGTCGTCCGCACCGCGCACCAGGTACCCGTCGACGCGCGTGAAGCCGCAATCGATGCCCTCTTCCGCGCAGATGTGTTCGATCGTGTCGATCGCCACGCCGTGACTGTGCGCCGCCAGTCGCGCGCCTTGTTCGCCGTGCAGGTGTTCGAGTTCGAAGTAACGGTCGTCGAGCGCGTCGCACAGATGGCCGGTGGTGCGCGCGGTCTGGCCGCCGTGCAGGTCGTGTTCTTCGAGGACGACGACGTCCTGTCCCGCGCGCGCCAGGCGCCATGCGGTGGTCAGGCCTGCGATGCCGGCCCCGACGATGCACACCCGCGCGTGCGCGTCGGCGGTCAATGGCGCGAAGACGGGTGCGTCGTTCATCGCCATCCACAGCGATCGACTGGGTCCGTGTTCCTGCAACGCTCCGTTTCGCATCGGCGCACCCTGCCTTCCGTCGTTGCGATCTTGGAACCGGCGTGGTGACCGGCCGGTGATGCAAACGCCGCTCGACAGGTTCAGACTATGCAGCGCGGCGCCGCCCCCGCGTGCCGCGGAGGCACTGCGTGGATGCCCTGCTGCTCTCGCGGATCCAGTTCGGGTTCGTCATTTCGTTCCACATCCTCTTTCCGTCTTTCACCATCGGCCTCGCCAGCTGGCTCGCCTTCCTGGAATGGCGCTGGCTGCGCACGCGCGACGGGATGTGGCTGGAGCTGTACAAGTTCTGGCTGAAGATCTTCGCCGTCAGCTTCGGCATGGGCGTGGTGAGCGGCATCGTGATGAGTTTCCAGTTCGGAACGAACTGGGCGGTCCTGAGCGAACGCGCCGGCAACATCCTCGGGCCGCTGCTGTCCTACGAAGTGCTCACCGCGTTCTTCCTGGAGGCCACGTTCCTCGGCGTGATGCTCTTCGGCATCAAGCGCGTCAAGCCGTCGATGCATTTCTTCGCGACCTGCATGGTCGCGCTGGGCACGCTGATCTCGACATTCTGGATCATCGCCGCCAACAGCTGGATGCAGACGCCGCAGGGTTACGTGATCGATACGCAGGGCGTGTTCCAGCCCGCCGACTGGTGGGCGATCATCTTCAACCCCTCGTTCCCCTATCGCCTGCCGCACATGGTGCTCGCGGCGTTCATCACGACGTGCTTCGTGATCGGTGGCGTGTCGGCGTGGTACCTGCGGCGCGGCGCGCACGTGGAAGAAGCCAAACGCATGCTCAAACTTGCGATCGCCTTCGCGGCCATCGCGGTGCCGCTGCAGATCCTCGCCGGCGACCAGCACGGGTTGAACGTGCTCGAGCACCAGCCCGTCAAGCTCGCGGCGATGGAAGCGCACTGGGAAACGCACCCGGGCGGCGTGCCCCTGGTGTTGTTCGCGGTGCCCAATGAAAAAGCCGAGCGCAACGATTACGAAATCGCGATTCCCAAGCTCGGCAGCCTGATCCTCACCCACTCGATGGACGGGGAGGTCCAGCCGCTGAAGGCCGTTCCGCCGGAAGATCGGCCACCGGTGAAGCCGGTGTTCTACGCATTCCGCGTGATGGTCGGGCTCGGCACGCTGATGTTGCTGCTGACGTTCGCCTCGTTGTGGCAATGGCGGCGCGGGCGCCTGTTCGATTCGCCGTTGTTGCTGCGCGGGTGGAATTACATGTTGCCCGCGGGTTTCGTCGCGATGCTCGCCGGTTGGTATGTCGTGGAAATCGGCCGCCAGCCCTACGTGGTCTACGGTGTGCTGCGGACTGCGGATGCCGTGTCGCCCACCCTGGCGGCGGCCGCCGTATGGACGTCGCTGATCACCTTCGCGGTGGTGTACGCGATCGTATTCGGCTCCGGCATCTGGTACCTCGCGCGCCTCGTGCGCGTCGGACCTGCGAAGCACCAGCCCGCGCCCGACACCGAAGCCGGCGACAAGACGCCCGCGCGCCCACTGTCGGTCGGCAACAAGGAGGCCGTGTGATGGATTACTGGCTGCCCGTGGCGTGGTTCGGCGTGATCGGTTTCGGCGTGCTGATGTACGTGCTGCTCGATGGGTTCGTGCTCGGCCTGGGCATCCTGGCGCCCTTCGCCGAGGACGAGCACCAGCTCGACCACATGATGAACACGGCCGCGCCCATCTGGGACGGCAACGAAACCTGGCTGGTGCTCGGCGGGGTGGGCTTGCTCGCGGCGTTTCCGAAGGCCTATGCGACAGTGCTCTCCGCGCTGTACCTGCCGGTCCTGTTGATGCTCATCGCGCTGGTGTTCCGCGGCGTCGCCTTCGAATTCCGCTTCAAGGCCGTGCGCGGCAAGCCCTGGTGGGGCGCGGCGTTCGCGCTCGGTTCGATGTTCACGGCCTTTGCGCAGGGCCTGATCCTCGGCGCGCTGGTCGAAGGCATGCCGTTGCAGGAAGGCAAGTACGTCGGCGGCGCATTCGGGTGGTTCAGTCCGTTCTCGATGCTGACGGGCGTGTCGGTGGTCTTCGGCTATGCGCTGCTCGGTTCGACGTGGCTGATCCTCAAGACCGAGGGGCGGCTCCAGCAGATCGCGCGCACGCTCACGCGGCCGCTGGTGCTGGTGGTGATCGCGTTCATGGGCCTGGTCAGCGCGTGGCTGCCGTTCCTGGACTCGCGAATCATGGCCCGCTGGTTCGAAGGCGGGAATTTCTGGTGGCTCTCGCCGGTGCCGTTGCTCGCGCTGCTCAACGCGTGGTGGCTGTGGCGCGCGGCGACGCGTGAAGGGCGGGATGCGGCGCCATTCATCCTGGCGTTGTGCTTCTTCGCGCTCGGGTTCGCGGGGCTGGTGCTGGGCCTGTGGCCGAACATCGTGCCGCCCTCGATGACGATCTGGGAGGCTGCATCGGCGCCTTCGTCGCAGATTTTCGTCGGCGTCGGGCTCGTGTTCCTGCTGCCGGCGATCCTCGGTTACACGTACTGGTCGTACTCGGTGTTCCGCGGCAAGGTGGCGGCCGACGCGGGCTATCACTGAAATCCGCCTCTTCACAACGCGAATTGCGGGTTCCGTCACAACGTTTATTCCGACACAATCATCGCGTCCCCCGTCCAAGGCCGCGATGCACGCTTTCGTCTACAAGAGCCTCCTGCAAGCCGACACCTACGTCTACCTGGCCAGGCGCGATGATTTCGCGTCGCTGCCGCCGCCGCTCGCGACCCAGCTCGGGGCGCTGCAGTTCGTCCTCGAAGTCGCGTTGACGCCCGAGCGCAAGCTTGCGCTCGCCGATCCGGAAGTCGTGCGCGGCAACCTTGCGGCGCGTGGCTTCCACGTGCAGTTCCCGAAGACCATGCTGGATCCGATGACCGAGGACTGGGGCACCGATGCCTGAGTCCACGCGCTCCATCGGGCGGATCGCAGGCTTGGCGCTCGCCGGCATCGCGCTCACGCTGTTGCTCGCCATCGATGCCTGGCCGCTCGCGCTGGCCGGTGCGCTCGCACAGCCTGCGTACGCGCTCGCGGTGTCGTGGTGGCGCGGCACGCGCGGTGCGTCGAAGTGGCGGCGCGATGCGCTGGCGCTCGCCGGTACGTGGGTCGCGGGCATCGCGGTCGTGGCGGTCCTGGTCATCTGGCCGCTCGCGGCGCTGCGCGAAACCGGAAGTCTGTCCGCGGCGATCGGCCTGAGCGTCGTCGCGGGCGTCGCCTTGCTGCTGCTCTGGCGCACCTGGCCGATGTGGCATGCGCTGGAACGGGAAGGCGGCGCGCTCGCGCCGTTGTGGCGCAGCCTGTCGGAAGTCGAAATCGGCGCGTGGCGCGGGCTGGGCGTGGCGGCGATCGTCGCGGCGATCGCAGGCGCGGTGATTGCGCTGGCTTGGCCGGGGCTCGTCGCGATTTCGGTTCGCTGGCCGATGGCGATCGTGCTTGCGCTCTTCGCACCCGTGCTCCACTTCGTGCTGCAAAGCCTGCCGGCGCCCTCGCCGTTGCCGATCGAAACGCTGCTCGCGGCGATGGAACCGGACAGCGATGGGGATGTCGCCGAGCCGATTGCGATGGAGGACGACCTCGAGACCGCGCTCTACGCCGCCGCCCGCGGCGGCCGCGTCGATCGCGCGCTCGCGCTGCTGGAATCGGGCGCGAATCCGCATGCGTTGCCCGCCGCCGACGAACGCGACCAGCGCACGTTGCCGATGCTCGCGGCCATCCTTCCGGACCTGCGCCTGCTGCGCACGCTGATCCAGCACGGCGTCGACGTGAACGCCGCGCACGGCGGCATGGCACCGCTGCTCGCCGCCACGCGGGACAGTTGGCACGGCCGCCCCGAAGCGGTGATGACGCTGCTCGCCAACGGCGCCGACCCGCGCGTGGCCGACAGCGATGGGAACACGCCGCTGCATCACGCCGCCCGCAGTTCCGATCCCGGCGTCGCCGCGCTCCTGCGCGATGCGGCGGCGGACATCGACGCGATCAACCGCGACGGCATCACGCCGCTCGGCATCGCCTGCGCATCAGGCAACTGGCGCCTGGCGCGTTTCCTGCTCGAACGTGGCGCGAAGCCCGAAGTGCCCGGCGCCTCGCCCGTGTTGCTTGCCGCCGCCGGCACCGAGGAAGACGACGTCGCCGGCGTGCAATTGCTGCTGCGCCACAAGGCGAAGCCCGACGCGCGCGACGCACGCGGCCGCAGTGCGTTGCACGAAGCCGCGCGCCGTGGACACGTGGAAATCGTCGAAGCCTTGCTCGCCACCGGCGCCGATGCGCATGCGCGCGACGGCGAGGGGCGCACGCCGTGGCTCGACGCCGCACGCGGCGGTCATCTCGAGGTGCTCGAACGCTTGCTGCCGCATCGCCCCGATGTCGCGATCACGAATGCCGACGGTCGCGATGCATTGATGCTGGCCGCCACCGCCGACAACGCGTCGGCCGCGCTCGTTCGCCGGCTGCTCGGACTCGGCCTGGATCCCGGTCGCCGCGACAACGAGGGCCGCCGCGCCGCCGAACACGCCGCCGCCGCCGGGCGCTGGACGATCGTCGCGGTGCTCGATCCCGCCTACCCCCTGCCCGCGGCGGTCGCCGATGCGGGCGGTTCGTCGACGGCGATCGACCGCGCGCCGGTGACGTTGCTGCGCGATGCGATCCGCGACGGACGCCTGGACGACATGCACAGCGTCGTCGGCTTGCTCTCGCCGCGCGAACTCGGTGCGCAATTGCGCGAGATGCCGATCACCGGCCCGGGCGCGCCGGCGAACGTCGCTTCGCGCATCGATTGGTTGTTGTCGCAAGGCGCCGATGCGGACCAACGCGAGGGCCTGGACGACAACACGATGTTCGCCTTGCTCGCGCAGGGCCCCGTCGCCGCTTCGGCCTTGCAGACCCTGTTGCGTCGCGCGGTGTCGCCGGCCGGTAGCGGCGGCCTGGCGCGCTTCCTCGCCGCGTGCGTGCAGAGCGATCACGCGGGGCGTGGTCTCGAACAGCTCGCGATGGACTTGCTCGAACGCGGCGCCGATGCCTGGGCGCCTTCGCCCGCCGGCGATCCGCCGCTCGCACTCGCGGTGCGCCTGGGTTGGTTGCGTGTCGTCGAACGCCTCGTCGCGCAGGGCGTGGATCTGAACGCGCGCGATTCGCACGGCATGACCGCGTTGCACCTGGCCGCGGCGCTTGGTCGCGAAGCGGCGTTGAAGGCGTTGATCGCACACGGCGCCGATCCGGACATGCGCGCGGCCGACGGACAGACGCCGCTCGGCGTCGCGCTGTCGTCGGGCCGTCGCGATCTCGCCGACTGGCTCGACTGGCGGGGTTGGCCCTTGCCGGGTCGCCCGTTGCAGGCGTCGGATCTGCCATCGGCGGCGATCGTCGGTGAAGCCGATGCGGTGCGGCGCCTGCTCGACCTGGGCTTGTCGGTCGATGCGACGGATACGCAAGGTTGCACGGCGTTGCTGCGCGCGGCCGGGGGCGGACATCGCGCGGTCGTCGACCTGCTGCTCGCGCGTGGCGCCGATCCGCGCCTTGCCGCGCGCTCCGGTGCGACGCCACTCTCGGCTGCGGTGAGCATGCGGCAAGTCGACATCGTCGAACGCCTGCTCACCGCGGGCGCGCCGCTCGAACAACGCCTTCCGGGCGACGTGACCGTCCTGATGCTGGCGGCCGCGCTGGGTTTGCCGGATCTCGTCGCACGCCTGATCACCGCCGGCGCCGACGTGCACGCCGGCGACGCGCAAGGCCTCGCGCCGCTGCATTGCGCCGCCCTTTACGGATTCACCGCGCGCGAACGCCCGCGCCTGGTCGCGTTGCTCGACACGTTGTTGCTCGCCGGCGCGGAAGCCGACCAGCCCGCAGCCGGTGGCGTCACGCCGCTGTTGTTGCTGCTCGGTGCGCGCGCCGAACCCGGCACGGCCTGCGACGAAGAAGTCGTGCTCGCCGGCCTGGAACGGCTGCTGGATGAAACCGTCTCGCTGGACGCACGCGACCCGCGCGGCTTCGGCCCGCTGCACCTGGCGTCGCTGCATGGCCTGTTGCAGATCGTGCAACGCCTCCTGCGCGCCGGCGCCGACCCCGACCTGCGCGATGGGTTGAATCGCAGCGCGCGCGAGATCGCGGTGATGCGCGGCTTCATCGATGTCGCGGCGGAATTCGTGCCGGCGACGCCGGGCGGTGTTTCGATGGCGCGGTTCCTGCGCGAGCCGCGTTAGGCATCCCCCGGCCGCACGGAGGCCGGGTCGGCGACAGACCGCTCTTCTTTCGCGCGCGGCTGCCCCAGGCCGCCGAGCACGCCTTCGCCGCGGTCCGCGCCGAAGAGCTGTTCGAGTTCGACGCGCGCCTGTTCGACCGTCTGCAGGATCGCCTGCTCGTCGTCCTGCACGAGATATTGCGTGCGCAGCAGCGCTTCATCGTGTTCGCGGAAGCGACGCGCGCGCTCGGCGGCCGCGGCGGGCGACAGGCCCATCTCGACGAGCACGCGTTCGCCCATGACCAGGCTCGAATGGAAGGTCTCGCGCACGACCTGCGCGCCATGGTCCATCAACTGCCACGCATGGCGGCGGTTGCGGGCACGCGCGAAGACGGTCGCTGCCGGGTACTGGCGCCGGATGGTGTCCACCGTGCGCAGGTTCGCTTCGACATCGTCGATCGCGATCACGAACACTTTCACCTGCGCCGCACCGGCCGAGCGCAGCAGTTCGGAATTGGCCGGATCGCCGTAATAGATCGTGCTGCCGAAGCGGCGCATGAACTCGACTTGTTCCTGGCTGTGCTCGATTGCGATGAAGGGGATGCGCTGCGCCGCGAGCAAGCGCGCGACCACCTGCCCGAAGCGGCCCATGCCCGCGATGAGGACCTGGGGCTCCTGCTCCTGCACGCCGATCTTGTCGAACTTGCGCGGCTTGGACTTCGGGGCGACCAGCCAGCGCGACAGGAAGATGTAAAGCGGCGGCGTCAGCGCCATCGACACGCCGACTATGGCCACCAGGTGTCCCTGCAGATCGCGCCCAATCAGCCCGACGCGCGCCGCATCGCCAAACACCACGAAGGCGAACTCGCCGCCCAGTGCGAGCACGCTCGCCAACAGCAGCGAATCGCGATTCGGCAGGCCACCCGAAATTCGGCCGATGCCGTACAGCAGCACGAACTTCGTCGTCATCAGCAAGGTCACGCCGACCCCGACGAACCACGGATCGGCGATCACCGCCGTCACGTTGATCGACATGCCCACCGCGATGAAGAACAAGCCGAGCAGCAGGCCTTCGAACGGTTTGATCTGCGCTTCCAATTCGTGGCGGAACTCCGAGTCGGCAAGCAACACGCCGGCGAGGAACGCGCCCAGGCCCATCGTCAGCCCCGCCAGTTGCATGATCCACGCCGCACCCAGCACGGTGAGCAACGCACTGGCGGTGAAGACTTCGGGCATGTCGATGCGCGCGACAATCCGGAACATCTGCCGCAGCAACAACCGGCCGCCGACCACGACGATCGCGATCGCGCCGATCGCCTTGCCGACCGCCATCCACGACACGCCCTGTCCCTGCGCGCCGCCGAGCAGCGGAATTGCCGCAAGCAGCGGAATCGCCGCCAGATCCTGGAAGAGCAGGATCGCGAAGGCGAGCCGCCCGTGCGCGGTGGTCAATGCCTTGCGTTCGGCCAACAACTGCAGGCCGACGGCCGTCGAGGAAAACGCCAGGCCCAGGCCCACGACGATCGATGCGGGAAACGTCACGCCGCGCAATTGCGTGAGCAGCGCGAGCGCGACGCCGCAGGCGAGCATCTGCAAACCGCCCGAGCCGAACACCGGCTTGCGCATCACCGACAGGCGCGAAGGCGAGAGCTCCAGGCCGATGACGAACAGCAGCATGACCACGCCGATCTCGCTCGCGCCGAGCACCGGCGCGACGTCGCGGATCACGCGGAACCCGTAAGGCCCCAACGCAACGCCTGCCACCAGGTAGCCCAGCACCGCGCCCAGCCCGAAGCGCCGGAACACCGGCACCGCGACCACCGCGGCCAGCAGGAAGACCAGGGCCAGTTCGAGTCCGCCGCCGTGCATGACCACCTCCTCGGGCGATTATGTAGGATGCACCCGCGAGCCACATGACGGTTGCCGCTGGTACATGGGGACGGTCATCTCCTCAACCACGGATCGGACCACGGCCATGCAAAGGACTGCCCTCATTGCTGCGATCGCCTGCGCCTTCGCGCTCCCCGCCCTCGCCGCGAAACCCACGCCGACGCCAGAGATCGAAGACGTCCTCACCATGCGCGTCGACGGCACGATCGCCGTCGATGAGACAGGCAAGGTCATCGGGCACACGGTCGACACCCGGCTGGATCCGAAGCTGCGCGATCTGATCGACAGCGCGGTCGCGCAATGGCGTTTCGCGCCGCCGACCGCCAACGGAAAACCGGCGCGCGTGAAGAGCGCCATGCGCGTCACCCTCGCCGGCCGCACGGTCGACGAAGGAACGAGTGTCTCGATCGACAACGTGTATTTCTTCGACGCCGGCAAGGCGCAGGCGCCCTCGCACCTCGAGACCCAGGCGCCGACGTACCCGGAAACCGCGAAGCGCCAGCGCGCCACGATCACGATCGAGAAGATGGTGCGCCCGATCACCTACCCCGGCGACTATCACGTCAACGCCATGATCACGCTTGCGATCCGCGCGAACCCCGACGGCACCGTCGCCGACGTGTTTCCAACGCAATGCAGCCTGTATTTCGCGGGCGGCCCGCGCCTGGTGCTGGCGCGCGCGTGCAAGCGCATTTCCGAGGCGGCCGCGGAATCGGTGAAGACCTGGAAGGTCGGCGTGCAACTCAATGGCGATCTCCCGACGCCGGAAACGCTCACCGGCACGCTGCCGATCGAATACAGGATGGACACCGACGCCAGGCGCATCGGTGCGACCGGAGAACCGGGCCGCTGGCGCGCGGAGTCGCGGACGGCGTACACCCGCGCACCGTGGCTGGGCGAAGGTCGCTTCGCGCAACGCGTCGGCACGTCCGACGTCGTCGACGCGCAGATGGTGCCGCAGCAGTCGCCGCTGCAACGGCTGGACGACGAAGTGCCGCGCGCGCTTTGACGCATTCCGACACGCAAAAAAAAGCCCCGCATCGCGGGGCTTTTTTCTTCAGCGCTTCATCGAACCGAAGAACTCGTCGTTGGACTTGGTGTTCTTCATCTTGTCGAGCAGGAATTCCATCGCGGCGATCTCGTCCATCGGGTGGAGGAGCTTGCGCAGGATCCAGATCTTCTGGAGCATCTCCGGATCGATGAGCAGGTCTTCGCGGCGCGTGCCCGAGCGGTTGATGTCGATCGCCGGGTAAACGCGCTTTTCGGTGATGCGGCGGCTCAGGAGCACTTCGGAGTTGCCGGTGCCCTTGAACTCTTCGTAGATCACCTCGTCCATCTTGCTGCCGGTTTCGACCAGCGCGGTGGCGATGATCGTCAGCGAACCGCCTTCCTCGACGTTACGCGCCGCGCCGAAGAAACGCTTCGGACGGTGCAGCGCGTTGGCATCGACGCCGCCGGTGAGCACCTTGCCGGAGCTCGGGACGACGTTGTTGTAGGCGCGGGCCAGGCGGGTGATGGAGTCGAGCAGGATGACGACATCCTTCTTGTGCTCGACCAGGCGCTTGGCGCGCTCGATCACCATTTCGGCGACCTGCACGTGGCGCGCGGCCGGCTCGTCGAACGTGGAGGAGATGACCTCGCCGCGCACGGTGCGCTGCATTTCGGTCACTTCTTCCGGGCGCTCGTCGATGAGCAGCACGATCAGGTGCACGTCCGGGTGGTTGGTCGTGATGGCCGTGGCGACCGACTGCAGCATCATCGTCTTGCCCGCCTTCGGGGGCGAAACGATCAGGGCGCGCTGGCCCTTGCCCTGCGGGGCCATCAGATCGAGGATGCGGCCCGAGATGTCCTCGGTACTGCCGTTGCCGCGCTCCAGCGTGAAGCGGCGGCGCGGGAACAGCGGGGTGAGGTTCTCGAACAGGACCTTGTTCTTCGACGCTTCCAGCGGCTCGCCGTTGATCGTGTCGACCACCGACAGCGCGAAGTAGCGCTCGCCGTCCTTCGGGAAGCGGATGCGGCCGGAGAGATGGTCGCCGGTGCGCAGGTTGAAGCGGCGGATCTGGCTCGGCGAGATGTAGGTGTCGTCCGGGCCGGCGAGGTAACTGGCCTCGGCCGCGCGGAGGAAACCGAAACCGTCGGGCAGGATTTCGAGCACGCCGTCGGCGGCGACGCCTTCGCCGTGGCGGGTCAGCACCTTGAGCAGCGCGAAGATCACGTCCTGCTTGCGGGCACGCGCCACGCCTTCGGAGATGTTCAGCTGCTCGGCCACCTCCAGCAACTTCGCCGCAGGCATGCGCTTGAGGTCGCTGAGGGAATACTGCGGGAAGCCTTCCGGCACGCTCGGCGGCGGCATGCGCGGCTGCTGTTGCTGGAAGTTCTGTTCACCGCCGCCGTTGTCCTGCGGCATGCCATCGTCGCGGTAGCGCTCGCGCTGGCGGTCGCGGCGGTTGCGGAAGCGGTCGCGGCGGTTGTTGTTGTTGAAACGCTGCTGGTCGCCGCCCTGGCCTTCCTGGCCGCCGCCCTGGTCGCCGGCATCGCCCTGCGATTGCGGGGCTTGCGATTGCGGAGCCTGGTGCTGCGGAGGAGCAGGTGCGGGGGGCGGCGGAGGCGCGGCTTCGGCGGCCGGCGGGGGCGGAGTGGCTACGGCGGTGTCGCCCGCTGCAGTGGTGCGCGGTTTGCGCACGCGCTTCGCGGCGACGTCGCCGGAGTCGGTGGTGTTGTCGGACAAGCTGTGATCCTCGCTAAGCGGCGAGCGCTCGCGGTGCGCGAGCGGGGTTCTGGAAAGAGGGTTTCAGTAGGGTGCGGCGCACGCGTCGCGCGCCGGGTGAGTCGAAAACTAGCACTGCCCCGGCGCGGCGGCAAGCCTGCCGACGTCACCGGGAAGTGTGGGTGGTCGGAAGTCGCGGCCATGCGAAGGCCGGCCGCGGCGGCAAACGGTGCCTCAGAGCGCCTTGTCGAGCATCTGCGCGAGCTGGGCCTTGCCCACCGCGCCGATCTGGGTGGCCTGGACCTGGCCGTCCTTGAACAGGAGCAGCGTGGGGATGGAGCGCACGTGGTACTTCATCGCCGTGTTGCGGTTGGCGTCGATGTCGACCTTCACGATCTTGGCGCGGCCGGCATATCCGGCGGCCAGCTCGTCGAGGGCGGGGGCGATCATCTTGCACGGGCCGCACCAGGTCGCCCAGAAATCCACCAGCACCGGCCCGGATGCGTTGAGCACCTGGTTGTCGAAATCGGAATCGGTGGCGTGGATGACGGAGTCGTTCATTGCGTCCTCGGGGTGGTTCTGCGTCGGGCTGGCCGCGCGTGAAGTAAGGAACCCACGGGCATCCGCGGGCTGCTGCTAGACTTGGGCGCTGACCGCGGCGGCTTCAAGCCCCGCCCACACCCGGATTCAGCGCCCCGGCAGTCTGCTTCGCAGGCGCCCCCCGGCGCAAGGGCGACCCGGCGCCACAAACCATACCGAGCGCATGAGCGACAAGCCCCTAACCGATATCGCCTTTTCCGAATTCGACCTCCATCCCGCGCTGCTGGCCGGGCTCGAGGCCGCCGGGTTCAACCGTTGCACGCCCATCCAGGCGCTGACGCTGCCGATCGCCCTCGCCGGGCGTGACGTCGCCGGCCAGGCCCAGACCGGCACGGGCAAGACCCTCGCCTTCCTGATCACGACGCTGAACCGTTTGCTGACGCGTCCCGCGCTGGCCGACCGCAAGCCGGAAGATCCGCGCGCGCTGATCCTGGCGCCGACGCGCGAACTCGCCATCCAGATCCACAAGGATGCGGTGAAGTTCGGCAGCGACCTCGGGCTCAAGTTCGCCCTGGTCTACGGCGGCGTGGACTACGACAAGCAGCGCCAACTGCTCCAGGCCGGTGCCGACGTGATCATCGCGACCCCGGGCCGCCTGATCGACTACGTCAAGCAGCACAAGGTGGTTTCGCTGCACGCCTGCGAAATGTGCGTGCTGGACGAAGCCGACCGCATGTTCGACCTGGGCTTCATCAAGGACATCCGCTTCCTGCTGCGCCGCATGCCCGAACGCACGACGCGCCAGACCATGCTGTTCTCCGCCACCCTCTCGCACCGCGTGCTGGAGCTGGCGTACGAACACATGAACGAGCCGGAAAAGATCGTCGTCGAAAGCGAGTTCGTGACCGCCGCGCGCGTGCGCCAGAAGATCTATTACCCGGCCGACGAAGAGAAGATCCCGCTCCTGCTGGGCCTGCTCTCGCGCAGCGAAGGCGCCCGCACGATGGTGTTCGTGAACACCAAGGCCTTCGTCGAACGCGTGGCCCGCTCGCTGGAGAAGGCCGGCTACCGCGTCGGCGTGCTCTCCGGCGACGTGCCGCAGAAGAAGCGCGAGTCGCTGTTGAAGAAATTCCAGGCCGGCCAGCTCGAAATCCTCGTGGCGACCGACGTCGCCGCCCGCGGCCTGCACATCGACGGCGTCTCGCACGTCTACAACTACGACCTGCCCTTCGACGCCGAGGACTACGTCCACCGCATCGGCCGCACCGCGCGCCTCGGCGCCGAAGGCGACGCGATCAGCTTCGCGTGCGAGCGCTACGGCATGTCCTTGCCGGACATCGAGGCCTACATCGACCAGAAGATCCCCGGCGAGCACGTGACGCCGGACATGATGATCGCGCTGCCGCGCGCGCCGCGCCCGGTGGTCGAGGGCGAAGTGGGTGGCGAGGACGACAGCATCCACACGATTTTCCGGGAAGCGCGCGAGCAGAAGGCCGCCGACGAGCAACGTCGCGGTGGTGGCCGCGGCAAGCCGGGCGCCCCGCGTGCTGGCGGTTCGCGCACGGGCGGACGATCGGAAGGCGGGAGCGGCGAACGTCGCGAGCGCACCCCGCGTCCGCCGCGCAAGCGCGAAGGCGACGTGGCGGCGGCCGATGCCGCACCGAAGACGGAAACCGCGCCGAAGCCCGTCGTCGCCCAGGCCCCCAAGCCGCAGGGCAACGGCGAGTCCGCGCACCCCGAAGGCGAGCGCGCACCGCGCAAGCGCCGTCGGCGTCGTGGCGGCCGTCGCATCGAAGGCGCCGACACGCTGCAGGCCAAGCCCGCCCCCGTCGCCGCGCCTGCCGATACGTCGCCGGACGCGCGTCCTTCGCTGCTGGCGCGCATCGGCAAGGGCCTGAAGTCGCTGGTCACGCGCGCCCCGCGTTCGCAACACTGACGCCACGAGGCGGGGTCGCACAAACGTGAACCCCGCCTTCGCTGGAATGGCGAATCGCGCCATACTCCGCCCATGTCGGTCCTGCGCTTCGACAATGTCAGCAAGCAATACCCCGGCGGCCACGTTGCACTGACGGATGTCAGCTTCGCGGTCGCGCCGGGCGAAATGCTGTTCGTCACCGGCCACTCCGGCGCGGGCAAGAGCACGTTGCTCAAACTGATCCAACTCGCCGAGCGGCCCTCGCGCGGCACGGTGCTCTTCGACGAGAAGAACCTGGCGAAAGTGCGCGGCGGCAAGATCGCGCTGCATCGCCGCTCGGTCGGCGTGGTTTACCAGAACCATCAATTGCTCATGGATCGCACGGTCGGCGAGAACGTTTCGCTGCCGTTGATCCTGCGCGGCATGAAGCGCGGGGAGATCGGCAAGCGCGTGCGTTCGATGCTCGATCGCCTGGGCCTGGGCCCGCGCGAGAAAGCCCTGCCCTCGCAACTCTCGGCCGGCGAACAGCAACGCGTCGGCATCGCGCGCGCGCTCGTCGCCGAACCGATGCTGCTGGTCGCCGACGAACCGACCGGCAATCTCGACCCCACGCTGTCCGCCGAAATCCTTGCACTGTTCGCCGCCCTGCCCGAACGCGGCACGAGCGTGCTCGTCGCCAGCCACGACCTCGGCCTGATCAAGCGCATGCGCAAGCGCGTGCTCGTGCTCGACCAGGGCAAGCTCGCCGACGACATCGCGCCGGAGGAACTCGCCGATGCCTGAGCAACAGGTGGGCGCCGCGCCGAACGAACGCGCGCCCAACATCCGCGATCGTCGCGTGCATTCCAGCGGGCTCGGCGCGTGGTTCGACCATCATCTGTACAGCTTCATCGCCAGCCTGGGCCGCGTGTTCCGCAAGCCGTGGGCGACGCTGCTCACGATCGGCGTGATGGCGGTGGCGCTGGCGTTGCCGCTCGGGCTGTGGATCGTGCTGGCGAACGTGGAGCGCTTCGCCGGCGAAGTGCAGTCCTCGCGCCAGATCGCCGTCTACCTCAAGGTCGGCACCGGCGCGGCGCGCGCGAACGCGATCGCCAACGACCTGCGCACGCGCGCGGAAGTCGCATCGGTCGACGTGCGTTCGCCCGACCAGGGCCTGCAGACCTTGCGTGAGCGCGACGGCCTCGGTGAAGCGGTCGATGCGCTCGCCGCCACCGGCGATGCAAATCCACTGCCGTGGCTGCTTGTCGTGGCGCCGCGCGGCAATGAATCGGTTCTCGCCGAATCGCTCCGCACCTTGCCCGAAGCCGATCTCGTGCAACACGACGCGAAGTGGCGCACGCGCCTGGACAACTGGTTGCGCTTCGGCGGCCGCGTCGCACTCGTGCTTGCGGGCTTGCTCGGCCTCGGCGCCCTGCTCGTCGTCGGCAACACGGTGCGCCTGGACATCCAGTCGCGTCGCGAAGAAATCGGCGTGCTGCAGTTGCTCGGCGCGACCGACGGTTTCATCCGCCGCCCGTTCCTGTATCTGGGCGTGTGGTACGGGCTCGGCGCCGGTGCCTTCGCGCTCGCATTGCTCACCGCCGCGTGGATGGCGCTGCGCGCGCCGCTCGCGCAACTGGCGGACAGCTACGGCAGCGGGTTCACGTTGCAGGGCGTGGATGCGATGCAAGCCGCGATCGTCCTGGGCGTCGCGACGTTGCTCGGTTGGCTCGGTGCCGGCATCGTCACCGGCCACTTCCTCCGCCAGACGCGGCCGACGCGATGAGCAAGGCGCCCGCCGACCTTCGACATCTGATCAGCGACGCACCGCGCGTGATGGTCGTCGACGGCTCGAAACTCGTGCGCAAGTTGATCGGCGATGTGTTGGTGAAGGAATTGCCGAACGTCG
Source organism: Lysobacter sp. P5_C4 (assembly GCF_054049695.1). Taxonomy (NCBI): domain Bacteria; kingdom Pseudomonadati; phylum Pseudomonadota; class Gammaproteobacteria; order Lysobacterales; family Lysobacteraceae; genus Lysobacter; species Lysobacter sp. P5_C4. The sequence goes on from NZ_JBFULX010000002.1 coordinate 104,817, forward strand.
AAGTCATCGGCTGCGCGGGCCTGGAAGAAGCGAAGGCCGCACTCCAAACCGGTCCGTTCCACCTGGTCACCACCGCGCTCATCCTCGCCGACGGCGACGGCCTCACGGTCGCCAAGGCGGTGCGCACTGCTTCGGGCCAGGCTTACGTGCCGGTGATCGTCGTGTCCGGCGAAGCCCAGGCGCGCCTGGAAAGCCGCAGCCTGAGCGAAGACGTCACCGACTATTTCGACAAGGGCCTCGGCCACACGGCGCTCGCCGCGTTCATCCGCGGCTACGTGCAGCCCGAACCGGTCGCCGGCGCGCGCGTGTTGTACGTCGAAGACAGCCGCGTCGTCGCGCTCGCCACCAAGCGCATGCTCGAACGCCAGGGCCTGAGCGTCGTGCACACCATCAGCGCCGAAGACGCGTTGAAGTATCTCGAGGCGAACCGCGAAGGCGATGATGCGCCGGGCGCCGACCTCGTACTCAGCGACGTCTACCTCAAGGGCGAGCTCAGCGGCCGGGATCTTCTCGCACGCATTCGCAACGACTTCGGTTACAACAAGCGGCAGTTGCCTGTGTTGGTGATGACCGGCGACGAGAACAAGGACAACCAGTCCGGTCTGCTGCGCGAAGGCGCGAACGATCTGGTGCTCAAGCCGATCGAAGAACGCCTGCTGGTGACCAAGACGCTGTTCCAGCTGCGCGTGGCGAAGCTGCCGGAGCAGCGCAGCATCGACGCATGAGCGCGCCCGCGCCCACGGGCGAGGGCGATCGCATTCGCCTGGATCCGAGCTGGAAGGAACGCCTCGGCGATTACCTCGCGCGCGAAGACATGCAAACCTTGCGTGGGTTCCTGCGCGAACGCATGCAAAAGGGCGTACGCGTGTTTCCGCCCGCGCCGCAGATGTTTGCCGCGCTCGACGCCACGCCGTTCGACAAGGTGAAGGTCGTGATCCTGGGCCAGGATCCGTATCACGGCTTCGGCCAGGCGCACGGGCTTTGCTTCTCCGTGCAGCACGGGACTGCCACGCCGCCGTCGCTGGTGAACATCTTCAAGGAACTGCAGCGCGACCTCGGCATCCCGCCACCCGCGCACGGCTGCCTCGATCACTGGGCCGAGCAAGGCGTGTTGCTGTTGAACGCGGTGCTGACGGTGGAAGAAGGCCGCGCGGGCGCGCATCAAGGCAAAGGTTGGGAAGGCTTTACCGACCACATCGTGGAAACGCTGAACCGCGAACGCGAACACCTCGTCTTCCTGCTGTGGGGCAGTTACGCGCAGGCGAAGGGCAAGATGATCGATACGGCGAAACATCGCGTGCTGAAAGCGCCCCACCCGTCCCCGCTGAGCGCGCATCGCGGGTTCATCGGATGCGGGCATTTTTCGAAGACGAACGAATATCTGGTTCGCCATGGGATGACGCCGATCGATTGGCGCTTGCCTTAGGCCAGCGACGCCAGCAACTCGCTGCGCCACGGCTCGCGTTCGAAATCGCCCAGCAGGCGCTTGGTCACCATGCCCACGCCATGCATCGCGATGCCGCGCGAACCGATGCATTCGTGCGAGGCCTTGATGACCACTGCGACGCCACGCGGTTGCAACACGCGGTCGAGCGTGTCGGCGATCTCGCACGTCAGGCGTTCCTGGATCTGCAGGCGGCGCGCGTACGCGTCGACCAGGCGCGCGAGCTTCGAAATCCCGACCACGCGCTCGCCCGGCAGATAGGCGACGTGTGCGACGCCGCGGATCGCCGCCATGTGGTGTTCGCACATCGAGCGCACGGGGATGTCGCGCAGCAGCACGATGTCGTCGTAGCCCGCGCTTTCGAAATCGCGCGCGAGCAGCGCGTCCGGATCGATCGCGTAGCCGCCGAACCATTCTTCGTAGGCGCGTGCGACGCGGGCCGGGGTGTCGACGAGGCCGGCGCGCGCGGGTGAATCGCCGGCCCAGCGGATCAGCGTGCGGATCGCGGCTTCGGCTTCGTGGCGCGAGGGGCGCGCTTCGTCGGCCGCGGGCGCGGTTTGCGGGTCGATCAGCTGCAAGCGAGCGTCGAGCATGGGTTTTCTCCTGGGTTTCCCATCGGATGCGCGGGTGCGCGCGAGGTTCCCGGGAACGTCGCTCGCGCTGCCGCATCCATCGGAGGAAGATCGCGCGTTCGGAGGAACCGCCCATGTCGCATACCGATGAGTTGCCCCCGGGCCCCGATTTCGCGCAGGGCGTGCCGCTTGCAAGCGTGCCCGCGGAGGGCGTCCTGGGGGGACGCGTCGGCAAGGAAGCGGTGCTGATCGCACGCCTGGAAGAGGGCTTGCATGCGGTGGGCGCGACCTGCACGCATTACAGCGGCCCGCTCGCCGAAGGCCTGCGGGTCGGCGACGAGATCCGTTGTCCCTGGCATCACGCATGTTTCAGCCTGCGCGATGGTTTCGCCCGCAGGGCACCGGCCTTCGGCCGGCTGGCGACGTGGCGCGTGGACATCGAAGGCGACACGGTCTTCGTGCGCGAGCAGATCCATGCGAAACCCACGACGCCACAGCCGCGCACGCCCCGCGAACGCATCGTCATCATCGGCGGTGGCGCCGCGGGGTTCGCAGCAGCCGAACGCTTGCGCGACCTCGGGCACGCGGGGACGCTGACGATGCTGAGCGCGGATGCGGATGCGCCCTACGACCGCCCCAACCTGTCGAAGGATTATCTCGCGGGGATTGCGCCCGAGGATTGGATCCCGCTGTCGCCGGATGCGCACTACGCGAAACGCAGGATCGACTTGCGCGTCGGCAGCAAGGTGGTCGCGATCGATCCCGCGGCGCGCGAAGTCGTGCTGCGCGAAGGCGATCGGCTCGGTTACGACGCGCTGTTGATCGCAACCGGCGCTGCGCCCAGGCCGCTGCGCCTGCCCGGATTCGACCGCCCGAACGTGTTGGCGCTGCGCTCGCTCACGGATGCCCGGGCGATCATCGCGGCCTGCGCCAACGCGCGGTCCGTCGCCTTCGTCGGCGCCGGTTTCATCGGCATGGAAGCCGCCGGCGCGCTGCGGGAACGCGGGCTCGACGTGCACGTGGTCGCGCCCGATGCCGTGCCGATGGAACACGCGCTCGGCGCGGACATCGGCGCGTGGATCCAGTCCCTGCATGCCGCCAGAGGCGTGCAGTTCCACTTGCGCGAGAAGCCCGCGCGCTTCGATGGCAAGGCGCTCGTGCTCGAAAGCGGAGCGCGCGTGGAATGCGACGTGTTGATCGTCGGCGTCGGTGTCGCGCCCCGCACGTCGCTCGCCGAAGCAGCGGGCCTGCAGGTCGAAGACGGCATCGTGGTCGATGCGTACCTGCAAACTTCACTGCCGGATCATTTCGCCGCGGGCGATGTCGCCCGGTTCCCGCTCGGCGATCAACAAGCGCGCGTGGAGCACTGGGTGCACGCACAGCGCATGGGCCAGGCGGCCGCCGCGAATCTCCTCGGCGCACGCCAGGCTTTCGACGACGTGCCGTTCTTCTGGACCTTCCACCAGGGAATCGATGTGCGCTACTGCGGTTACGCGGGCAAATGGGACCGCGTGGAGATCGACGGCGATCTGCAGGCGCAGGACTTCACCGCGCGCTACTTCCGGGGCGGGGCGCTGGTGGCCGCGGCGTCGGTCGGTCGCGACAAGGAAAACCTGGAGATCGAAGCCGCGCTGCGTCGTTGAGCGCAATGTCCTTTCGCACTACATTGGTGCAATGTTGGCGCCCTCTTCCGACCTGGATCTGCTCAGCACGCCCGTCGCCTGGACCGGCGCCGATGGCCGCATCGCGGGCGCCAACGCGGCTTGCGCGCGGTGGCTCGGGGTCAGCGCCAAGCGCCTGGCGGGCGTGCCGCTGGCTGCTCTGGAGTTCGAGGGGGACGCCTTCGTTCGCGCCATTTCGGGGCAAGGCGAGGGCGCGCGATTGCGCCGGATTCCGTTGGCCTTCCCCGGCACCGAGGCGCCGCGCTTCGCGGACGTCACGCTGACCGCGCGAGAGGGCGGCGGCTGGTGGCTCGAAGCGCACCCGGTCGACGAGTTTCCCGGCGATGACCCCGCGCAACTGTTGCCGAGCGCGCTGTCCGCCGCGTTGAAAGGGCTCGCGCACGAACTGCGCAATCCGCTCGCCGGCTTGAAGGGCGCCGCGCAGTTGTTGTCACGTCGCGTCGCGAACGACGACACGGGTCGCGAGTTGGTCTCGCTCATCGAATCCGAGGTCGATCGCCTCACCGGCCTGCTTGATCGCCTGCTCTCGCCCGCGCCACCGCGCCCCTTCGAACCGGTGAACATCCACGCCGTGCTCGAACGCGTGCTGCGCCTTGCGGAAAGCGACGCGGGTTGGGCCCTGCGCCTGGTGCGCGATTACGACCCGTCGCTGCCCGACGTCCTCGGCGACGGCGACCGCCTCACGCAGGCGGTGTGGAATCTGGTGCGCAACGCGATCGATGCGGGCGCAGCCAACATCACGTTGCGCACGCGCGCCGAACACGGCGTGCGCATCGGCGACGTGCCGCATCCGCTCGCGCTGCGCCTGGAAATCGTCGACGACGGCCGTGGCGTGCCGGAAGAACTCGCCGAACGTATTTTCCTGCCGCTGGTGAGCGGGCACGCCGCCGGCAGCGGCCTGGGGCTCGCCCTTGCGCAGCAGGTTGCGCGCGAACATCGCGGTTCGCTCGCCTATCGTTCGCGACCGGGGCATACGGTGTTCACGCTGTTGTTGCCGTTGTGGCTCGAAGACGAAACAGGGGAGGGCCGTGATGCCGAGTGACGTGCGCAACGCCGCACGCGTGTGGATCGTCGACGACGATCGCGCCGTGCGCTTCGTCCTGGCCACCGCGTTGCGCGAAGCTGGCTACGCGGTCGACGGATTCGAGAACGCGCGCGATGCGCTCGACGCCTTGCGTTCGCGTGGTGCGCCCGATCTGTTGTTCACCGACGTGCGCATGCCGGGCGAAGACGGCCTGGCCTTGCTCGAAAAGTTGAAGACCGCCGCGCCGCAATTGCCGGTCATCGTGATGAGCGCCTACACCGACATCGCGAGTACCGCCGGTGCGTTCCGCGGCGGCGCGTACGAATTCCTGTCGAAGCCCTTCGACCTGGACGCCGCGGTGGAAATCGCAGGCCGGGCGCTCCCCGCGACGAACGCCCACGCCGCGACCGTCGCGCCGACGAGCGCACCCAACCAGGAACTGATCGGCGAGACACCGGCGATGCGCGCGCTGTTCCGGAGCATCGGGCGCCTCGCACAGGCGCCGCTGTCCGTGCTGATCACGGGCGAGACGGGCACGGGCAAGGAACTGGTCGCGCGCGCGCTGCATCGCGAATCGCCGCGCGCGCACCGGCCGTTCGTTGCCTTGAACACCGCGGCGATTCCGTCGGAATTGCTCGAGAGCGAACTGTTCGGCCATGAAGCCGGCGCCTTCACCGGTGCGCAGAAACGCCATGTCGGGCGTTTCGAACAAGCCGACGGCGGCACGCTGTTCCTCGATGAGATCGGCGACATGCCCCTCCCGTTGCAGACGCGCCTGCTGCGCGTGCTCGCCGAAGGGGAGTTCTTCCGCGTGGGCGGGCGTGAATTGATCCGCGTCGACGTGCGCGTGATCGCCGCCACGCACCAGCAACTCGAACGCCTCGTCGCCGAGGGCAAGTTCCGCGCCGACCTGTTGCATCGCCTCGATGTCGTGCGCCTGCATCTGCCGCCCTTGCGCGATCGCCGCGACGACGTGCCCGCACTCGCCGAACGATTCCTCGCCGCGGCGGCGCGAAAACTCGGTGCACCGGCGAAACGCTTCGCGAAGCCGGCGCTCGACCGCCTGCGCAAGTACGATTGGCCCGGCAACGTGCGTGAACTCGAAAACGTGTGTTGGCGCCTGGCGGCGCTCGCGCCGGGCGATACGATCGGCACGGCCGAGCTCGACGTGGCCTTCGCGCATGCCGTACCGGACGCGACGCGCGACGAAGATTGGGAAGCGTCGCTCGCGCGATGGGCCCGCGAACGGCTCGCGGCGGGCGCCGCCGATCTTCACGCCGAGGCGCGCGATCGCTTCGACCGCATCCTGCTCGACGCGGCACTCGAACATACGCAAGGCCATCGCGGCGAAGCAGCGCAGCGGCTTGGACTCGGACGTAACACGCTCACCCGCAAGCTCGGCCCCGGCCGCAAGCGGCACTGACCACGGAGGATTTCGAATGCGCCACGCCATCGCCATCGTTGCCACGCTCACGCTTGCCGCCTGCGCGAGCGCGCCGAAGCCCGCGCCGGCACCGCCGCCCTCGTTGAGCACGGCGAAGGAAGGTCGTGCGAACCTCGCGCCCGCCTCCGGCAGCCTCGTCAGTGGCCGCGTCACCCTTCGTCCGATGACCGACGGCGTCCATCTCACCGGCACGGTCGGCGGCTTCCTGCCCAACAGCGTGCACGCCATCCACGTGCACGAGAAGGGCGATTGCACCGCGGCCGATGCCAGTTCGGCAGGCGGGCATTTCAATCCGATGGGCCAGCCGCATGGCCGCGCGAATACCCCCGCGCACCACGCAGGCGACATGGACAACATCGCCGCCAATGCGCAGGGCCAGGTCAATCTGGACATCCACCTGGCGGGCGTGACGCTCGGCGGCGGCGCGGCGAACGACATCGCCGATCGCGCGCTCGTCGTGCACGCGGCGGCGGACGATTACACCTCGCAACCGGCGGGCAATGCCGGCGCGCGCGTCGCGTGCGCGGTCATCAAGATCGTGCAATGACGCACGCCTTCCGCATTCGTCCCGCGCATCCGGCGGACGCCGGGTTCATCGCCGACTGGAATGCGGCGATGGCCCTGGAAACCGAAGGCAAACAGCTCGATGCCTCGACGGTGCGTGCGGGCGTCGCTGCAGGCATCGCCGATCCGCGGAAGTCGCGGTATTTCGTCGCGATGGAAGATGCGACGTTCGCGGGCGCGGAGACCATCGGCGTGCCGGTCGGAACACTGATGCTCACGACCGAATGGAGCGACTGGCGCAACGGCGACTGGTGGTGGATCCAGAGCGTCTACGTCCCACCCGGACATCGGCGCAAAGGCGTGTTTTCGGCCTTGTATCGCCACGTCGAAGCCTTGGCGAAACAGACCGACGGCGTCGTCGGCCTGCGCTTGTTCGTCGAGCGCGAGAATGAAAATGCCCAGCGCACGTACGAAGCGCTGGGCATGCAGGACGAAGGCTACCGCTTGTATTTTGCGCGGACCGACGGCGGCGGTTGACGCGCTAGAGTTCTTCGTGCGCGTCGTGGCCCGCGTCGCAATGCACGAACGTCACCGGGATCCCGTGCGCCTGGAGCACCGCGGCGAACTGGCGCTGCCGCGCCTGGAAGAATTCGAATGCGCGCTCGAGCTTGTCGCACTGGCCTTCGGTCGTGTGCGCCGCTTCCGGCGCGTAACGTTCGCGCCACGCCTGCGGCGTGAACATCGCGATGCGTGCTTCGCGATCGGTGTAATGCACGACGGGTTCGGGGCGGGTTTCCAGCCATTCTTCGGCATCGGGGGCGAGCAGCGCGGCTTCCAGGATCGGCCAGAGCGAGGCAAGGCCCGCGTGTTCGTACTGCATCGCCATCATCGCGGCCAGGTCGTGCAGCGTGAGGTAACGCGCGTGCTCGACCTTCAGGCCGAAGGCCTCCTGCGCGAGCAACGCAGTCGCGGCGCCGGCCATGCCGCGTTCCATCAGGTCGCGTTCCAACAGATCGCCGACGCGCGTCGCGATATCGGCGTCCCCACCCAATACGAAAGGGATCAGGCGCAGCGGCCCGCCCGCGTATTCGCCTTGCGGCGTGAGCGCGCCCGGCAGCGTGTCGGCATGTGCGCCGAACGCGACGACGCGGCCGGCGGCATCGCCGGGTGCGCGCGCCGCGAGCTGGTCCAGTTCGCGATGCAGAGGCCAACCCGGCCGCAGCAATTCGACCACGTCGTAATGCGCACCGACGGTCACCAATTGCAGGGCATCGGCCCCGTCGGCGAAGCTCGACAGATCCTGCGCCATCTTCTGCGCAAGGGCTCCGGCGTCGGCCTGGGCGAGCGCGGTGCGCTGTGCATCGGAGCCTGGCGCGAGTTCCAGCGCGAGGGCGCCGAGCAATTGGAGGTCGGGCGTTGCGTTGTTCATCTGAGGGCCGGGAACGTGGATTGGCCCCGCTGGTGGCGGGGTTTACACTGCATCGCATTATGCCCGGGCGGTTCTCGCGGCGGGCTGTGATCGACGAGGTCATCCGATGCTGCACGGCCGTCCCGTCGCCATCCTCGGCGGCGTCCGCATCCCCTTCTGCAAGCAGAACACGGCGTATGCCGATGTCGGCAACCTCGGCATGTCGGTGCGCACGCTCGGCGCGCTGGTCGAGAAGTTCGGCCTTCACGGACAACACCTGGGCGAAGTTGCGCTCGGCGCGGTGATCAAGCATTCCAGCGACTGGAACCTCGGCCGCGAGGCCGCGCTGTCCTCGGGCCTCTCGCCGCTGACGCCCGGCATCACGCTGCAGCGCGCGTGCGGCACCTCGCTCGACACGATCGTGCACATCGCCAACAAGATATCGACGGGCCAGATCGAAGTGGGCATTGGCGGCGGCTCGGACACCACTTCCGACGTGCCGATCGTCTACGGCCAGCGGCTGCGTCGCCGCCTGCTCGCCGCCGCGATGATGAAGACGCCGAAGGAAAAGCTCGCCGCGTTCAAGGGCTTCCACTTCCGCGAGCTCAAGCCCGATTTCCCCGGCGTCGCCGAACCGCGCACGGGCAAGTCGATGGGCGAGCACACCGAGGACATGGCGAAGCAGTGGAATATCTCGCGCGACTCGCAGGACGAGCTCGCCGTCGCTTCGCACCACAAGCTCGCCGCCGCGTACGAGCGCGGATTTTTCGACGACCTCGTCGTGAGTTTCCGCGGCGTGTCGCGCGACAACATCCTGCGGGCCGATACCTCGATCGAAAAACTCGCGACGCTGAAGCCCGCCTTCGACAAGACCTCGGGCCGCGGCACGCTGACCGCCGGCAATTCCACGCCGCTGACCGACGGCGCCGCGGCATGCCTGGTGGCCAGCGACGAATGGGCCGCCGCGCACAATCTCGAAGTCCTGTGCCACCTGCGCGATGCGCACGTGGCGGCGGTCGACTTCGTGCATGGCGAAGGCCTGCTGATGGCGCCGACGATCGCCGTCCCCGAGATGCTCAGGCGCAACGGCCTGACGTTGCAGGACTTCGACTTCTACGAAATCCACGAAGCCTTCGCCGCGCAGGTGTTGTGCACGCTGCGCGCGTGGGAGAGCGAGGAGTACTGCCGCACGCGGCTGGGCCTGGAAGCACCGCTGGGCCGGATCGATCCGGCGAAGATCAATCCGAACGGTTCTTCGCTCGCGGCGGGGCATCCCTTCGCGGCGACCGGTGCGCGCATCGTCGCCACGGCCGCGAAGGAATTGAAGGAACGCGGCGGCGGGCGGTGCCTGGTGTCGATCTGCACCGCCGGCGGGATGGGCGTCGTCGCAATTCTCGAACGCTGACCTCGAACGCTGGCGGCGCTCAGGTCGCCGCTTCGGTTTTCGCTTCGTCGCGCGCGGTGCGCGATGCGGCGTGCGTCTTCGAGAAGCGCCACGCCACCAAACCGGCACACGCGAGCAACGCACCCGCCAACAGGAACGGCGCGCCCGGCAGTTTGCCCGGCGCATGCGGACCGATGAACAACGCGAAGACCGACGTGTAGATCACCGGTGCGACGATGCCGGCGAGACTCGCCAGGCTCGTCAATGCACCTTGCACGCGCCCCTGCACTTCGGGCCCCACCTCACGCGTCACCATTGCCTGCGTCGAGGGCATCGCCAATGCCCACAGCGACATGATCGGCAGGCCCATCAGGAACACCGCACCGGTCGGCGCGAAACCGTAAATGGTGAACCCCACCACGCCGCACGACAGGCCGAGCAACAACGCGCGCCGCTCACCGATCGCGCCGACGATGCGCTTCACGAGCACCGCGTTGACGATCACGCTCAACACGCCGACCGCACCGAGCACCCAACCCACGTCGCCCGAGCCCCAGCCGTAGGCGAAATCGGCGAACAGCACGAACACGCTCGGATACACGTAGTGCGCGAAGTTCACCAGGAACACCACGACGGCCAGGCCCCAGATCGCACGGTATTGGCCGAGCAACCTGAGCGAGCCGATGGGGTTGGCGTGCGCCCAGTCGATCCGCTTCGTGCGGCGCTCCACCGGCAGGGATTCGGGCAGCACGAACATCCCGTAGACGAAGTTCACCAGCGCCAGGCCTGCAGCGAACCAGAAGGGCAGGCGCACGTTCACTTCACCCAGGTGTCCACCGATCGCCGGGCCGATGATGAAGCCCAGGCCGAACGCCGCGCCGATCATGCCGTAGGCCTGCGCGCGCTTCGACGGTTCGGTGACGTCGGCGATGTAGGCGTTCGCGGTGGTGAAACTCGCCGAGAACATCGCCGAAACAACGCGACCGACGAGCAACCAGGGCAAGGTTTGCGCCACCGCCATGAAGATGAAATCCACGCCGAGCCCGAGGCACGAGAGCAGGATCACCGGCCGCCGGCCGAAGCGATCGGACATCGCGCCCTGCACGGGGGCCGAAATGAACTGGATCGCAGCGAACAGGAAACCGAACACGCCGACCCAATACGCCGCATGCACGGTGTCGCCGCCGACGAAGTCCATCAACAAGTGCGGCAGCACCGGGATGATGAGTCCGAAGGCGAGGATGTCGATCAGGACGGTGACGAAGATGAAGGCGAGCGCGGCCTTGCGCGCGCCCGGTGCGGCGGTGTCAGTCACTGTGGGATTCGCTGGCGGAACGACGGCGTGCAGTCTAGCCCGGCGCCCGCCCACCTGATCAGTGACCGTCTGTCGCATGGGTGTCCGGGATTCACGGGTCCGGGCGTTCCCACAACGTCCCCCATGCGCCCTGCGGGGCCCTACTCGTGCGCTATCGCGCGTTCCTCAGCTACAGCCACAACGACGCTCACTGGGCGCGCTGGTTGTTGCGTCGGCTGGAGTCGTATCGCGTGCCTGGCCGGCTGGTCGGCACGCATGGTCGCGCCGGTGCGATTCCCGCGAAATTGGGTGCGGTGTTCCGCGATCGCGATGAGTTGCCGACCGCGGGCGATCTCAGCAGTACGATCCGCGAAGCCCTCTCCGAGTCCGACGCGCTCGTCGTGATCTGCTCGCCGGCGGCGGCTCGCTCGCAATGGGTGGATGCGGAAGTGCGTGCATTCCTGGCCCAGGAGCGGAGCGATCGCATCTTCTGTTTCATCGTCGAAGGCGATCCTGCCGTCGACAACTGCTTTCCGCCCGCGACGATCGAGGAGGGGCGCATTCCGCTCGCGGCCGATGCGCGGCCCGAAGGCGACGGCAAGGACCGCGCCTTCCTCAAACTCGTCGCGGGCATCCTGGGCGTGGGCTACGACGCGCTCGTCCAGCGCGAAGCACAGCGTCGCAACCGCCGCCTCGTCTTCGTCACGGCTGCCGCACTCGCGGGGATGACGATCACCTCGGGGCTCGCGATCACCGCGCACGTCGCGCGCAACGATGCGCAACGTCGGCAGGCGCAGGCCGAAGACCTGCTCGGCTTCATGCTCGGCGACCTGCGCAAGAAACTGACGACCGTCGGCCGGCTCGACCTGATGCGCAAGGTCGACGACAAGGCGACGACGTATTTCGCCGAACTCAACCCGCGCGACCTCAACGACCGCGCGCTCGGGGAACAGGCGCGCTCCCTCACCGGCATCGGCCAGGTGCGGCTGGAAGAGGGCAACCACGTCGAAGCGATGCGCGCCTTCCGCCAGGCGTATGCGCGCACGACGGCACTCGCCGCGCGCGACCCGGCCAACGGGCAACGCTTGTTCGATCGCGCGCAGGCCGAATACTGGATCGGCAACGTGGCCTACGTGCAGGGGAATCTGGACGAAGCGCAGCGCTGGCTCACGCAGTATCGCGACAGCGCGCTGCAATTGGCGGCGATGGATCGCAAGAACTTCGACTGGCAGAAGGAAGCCGCCTACGGCTACCACAACCTCGCCGTGCTCCTGGAGCAGCGCAAGCAACACGAAGCGGCCGAGAACGCGATGAAGCGCGAGCTCGAATTGTTCCGCGGCTGGGTGAAGCAACGCCCCAACGACACGCAGACGCGCTCGGAGGAAGGCATCGTCGTGTCCTGGCTGGGCACCAATGCCGAGCAGCAAAGGCGCTTCGATGAAGCCGAGACGTGGTTCGCCACGTTGTTGTCGAATGTCGAGGCCCTGCGCAAGCTCGAGCCCGACAACGCCACGTGGCGCAAGGACTGGGTGGACGCGCAGTTGCTGCTCGCCCAGGTGCGCTTCAAGCGCGGCGACTTCGCCGGCGCGCGCATGGCCACCGAAGCGGCCAATCGCGAAGCGGATGCACTGGTCAAACACGACCCCACGAATCGGACCTGGCTCAGCCAACAGGGCATCGGACGCTATTGGCGCGCGCAGCTGGTCGGCGTGACGAAGCCGAGCGACGCAATGCCCATCGCCGGCGAAGCCGAACGCATGTTCGCGGCAATCGTCGCGGTGGAACCCAAGAACGAGCGCGTCGTCGATTGGCTGGGCAAGACGCGCACCTTGCAGACCCAACTCTCCAAACCGACGGTGGCAGTGCGATGAAAAACGACAGACAGGAAGCAAAACTGGAAGTGATGCGCGGCAATCCCCCTGACGGCGATTGGCGTGCGACGACGGCGATCAGGAACAGCGAGAAGGAGCCGTACGCCTATCGCTTCGATGGGGGCAGGAAGGGCCGCGGACACCTCAACGCGCAAGTGGGCGACGGGGAGCAGCTGTACGCGGTGAAGCTCAAGACCACCGACCGCTCCCAATCCAAATCGAAGTACGACATCCACGACGTCAGCTTTTCCGGCGACGACAACCACCAGTTGGAATGGGTGCGAAAGGACAGCAGCGGCGACCACGCGAGCATCTCCAACACCAACGAATACGCGATGCAGGCCTATTACCTCGTCGTCGTGAAACGCGACGACGGTTTCCTGATCGATTGCGACCCGATGATTTCCAACGATCCTCGCCACGTTTGACCCCCACCGACGGAGCATCGCAATGCCAAACGAAAGCGTGAACCTCAACGTGCAGCCCGGCAGCAACAACGGCAATGGCTGGGTCACGGTCACCGCGCCGAACACCCAGATGCAATACAGCTTCAAATACACCGGCGGCAACCAGAACAACGGCGGATTGAAGACGAAGGTCGGCGAGGGAGCGGCGACCATCAGTGTCAGCCTCAACGGCAACAATCGCTACAGCGTCAACGGCGTGGGCTTCACCAACGACATCACGCCCCCGCAGTTGAGCGGGTCGTACACGACGGACAACGCGGCGGTGACCGATCTCAACACCGCGCCATTGAACGCCGACTATTGCGTTTCCGTGCTCGACAGCACCAACGGCTCGATCATTCCCTGCGATCCGATGATCTCCAACGATCCCAGGAAAACGGTGCCACGCATCCAGCACTCCTGAGCGTCACGGCGATGGCAGGTCCGCTGCCGTCGCCGGCTGTGCGTCGGGGTCTTCGCGGAAGTTGCGCGGCAAGCGGTTGTGGATCGCCGTGGCCGCGATGGCGGCATGGCCCACGGCCACGCTGATCTGGTTCAACACACTGACGATGTCGCCGATCGCGTAGAGACCGTCGACGTTGGTCTCCTGTCGCTCGTCCACGTGGAGCTCGCCGTTTTCGTCGACCGACGCGCCCAGCGCGGTCGCCAGGTGCGATTGCGCCCTGGCGCCAAGGATCGGGTACACCGTGTCGAATCGGTGCACGCTGTCGTCCTCGAGTCGGAAGACGCAGCAGCGGCCATCGTGTTCCAGCGATTTCGCCACCGGCAACACCGACACGCGCGCCTCGCGCGCCAGCGCCGCGTTCGCTTCGCTCGGGTCGCCGGGCTCGGAGCGCACCGCAACGACGTTGCGCGAGAACGTGCGCAGGAACACCGCATGCGCGATCGCCACGTCGACGGGCGCGTACACCGCGATGCGATCGTCGCTGGCTTCGTACGCGTCGCAGACCGCGCACATGCGGACGACGTTGCGCGCGATCGCGTCCTCCAGCCCCGGCATCGATGGCATCGCATCGACGATGCCGGTGGCGATGAGCACGAACGTGGCGCGCCAACGCGTTCCGTCCTGCGCGGTGGCGAGGAAGGCATCGCCGTCGCGCTCGAGCTTGGCGATGCACCCTTCGACGATGTCGGCGCCGTAGCCGGTCGCTTGCGCGCGGAGCTTGGCGAGGAGCTCGGTGCCCGATACACCGAAGGGGAACCCCGGGCAGTTGTGACTCCTGGGGATCCAGCGTGCGCGGCTCTTGCCGGCATCCACCACGACTGCGCGCCGATGGAAGCGCGCGAAATACGTCGCCGCGGTCAGGCCGGCGGGGCCGGCACCGACGATCAGGCAGTCGAGTGTCGGCAGCTCAGCGGTGGCCGCTGCCGACGGAGATGAACTGGAGGAATTCGCCGCGGGTACGTGCGTCTTCACGGAAGGTCCCGAGCATGGTCGATGTGACCATGCTGACACCGCGCTTGTGGACGCCGCGCGTGGTCATGCATTCGTGCGCGGCCTCGATGACCACGCCCACGCCCAGCGGATGCAGCGCGCGCTGGATGCAGCCGGCGATCTGCGCCGTCATCTTTTCCTGCACCTGGAAGCGGCGCGCGTACGCATCGACCACGCGTGCCAGCTTGCTGATGCCCACCACCTTGCCGGCCGGCAGGTAACCCACGTGCGCGCGGCCGATGATCGGCGCCATGTGATGCTCGCAGTGGCTCTCGAACTGGATGTCGCGCAGCACGACGAGTTCGTCGTAGCCCTCGACTTCCTCGAAGGTGCGACCGAGATAGTCTTCGGGATCCAGCGCGTAGCCGCTGAACCAATCCTCGTAGGCCTTGACCACGCGCTTGGGCGTGTCGAGCAGGCCCTCACGCGCCGGGTCGTCGCCGGACCAGCGCAGCAGGGTACGCACGGCGTCTTCGGCCTGCGCGCGGGAAACGGAATTGCGGTCGTCGCTCATCGGGGGCGGCCCTGCGTGCCGGCGGGGGCCGCCATGGTACCGGCTAGCGCGGCGGTGGCATGTGCTCGGCCTTGCCGAGCGCTTCCTGCATCGAGCGCCATGCGTGTTCGACCGCCGGGCGCGCCTCCAGCCAGGCCATGCGCGAACCGAAATGCGCGTTGGACTCCCAGGCGCCCTGCAGGATCGACTCGGCTTCCGGGAACGACTCCTCCCCGTACCGTTCGTATGTTTCCAGCCCGTAGCGATAGGCCGGGGCGTAGTCGTGCCAGGTGTATCCGGCGCGGTAATACGGCATCGACTGGTAGATCTGTTCGAAGTGGCCGAGGTTCTCGCGCCGGTCGCGCGCCTCGGCGATGCGATCCCCGGCCGTCGCGCCCAGCGCCACGCCGACGATACCGCCGACCGCCATGCCCGGCGGCCCTGCGACGACGGCGCCCAACGCCGCGCCCGCCGCACCGCCCGCGAGGGCTGCGCCCGAGGTTCCGACCACGTGGTCTTTCTTGAGGATGCTCATCGGCGCGGCTCCCGTGTCGAGCTTCGAAGCTAGGCGGGGTCGCGTTCAATGACGGTGAAACTGCGGCTTCGGCGAGGCGGCAAAGCAAAGGCCGCACGAGGCGGCCCTTGCGTCCGGGTTCCCCCGGCTCGTCTTGCGGCGCGTTCGCACCGCGAGTCCTTTTGCGATGCGATCAGCGACCGTCGTGGTCGGCGTCGCCAGGCATCGCGCGCTCGACGTAATGCCAACCGTCGCGCACCGCGCCCTTCGCTTCACCCCAAGCCAGGCGCGAGTTCGCCTTGCCCGCTTCCCATCCGCGCTGCAGATCCGGTTCGACGTCGTCGAACTTCTGCCCGCGGTACTGGCCGTAGGTGTCGTAGCCGTACTTGTAGGCCGGCTCGTAATCCGACCAGTCGCCGCTCTTGTTGTAGTAGGCGGTGTCGCGGTAGCTGTTCTTCCAGTGGTCGTTGTATTCGGTCGGGTTCACGGCCTCGGCGATCTTGCCGCCAGCCTTCGCACCGAGCACGCCACCAGCGATCGCGCCGACCACGGTGCCGACCGGGCCTGCCGCCGTACCCACGGCCGCACCCGTGACGGCGCCAGTCACTGCGCCCGTACCTTCACCGATGCTGTGGTCCTTCTTGATATCGCTCATCGTTCTTTTGCTCCTGTCGTGGGGGACGCTCGCGCTGTTGGACGCGAGGTCCGCAACTTAGTAACTGCGCGGTGCAGCGACAGTGAAGGCAATGCCTGTTTTGTTGAACCAACGGCAACACATGCGCGCTTGCGTGTTCAGAAAATCCCGCGCAACGAAATCGTCACGCTTTGCGCAAACGCCGCGCCAACCCGGACACGCGTTGCGCGCGAACCGACAACGCTTGTCGCAGCGCGGTTTCCGACGCGCACAGGTGCAAGGCATTGCGCGCGCGCGTGATCGCGGTGTAGACGAGTTCGCGCGAAAGCGTGCGCGCGAACTGCCGGGGCAACTGCAACCAAACGGTGTCGAATTCCGAGCCCTGCGCCTTGTGCACGGTCATCGCGAACGCACCGGCGTGCGCCGGCAGCGCCGCCGGGTGGAACGGCCGCAGGCCTGCTGCAGTGCGGAACCAAACCACGCTCCCGTCTTCGCCGCGCAAGCACAGGCCCAGGTCGCCGTTGAACAGGCCATGGCGATAGCTGTTCTCGGTGATCGCCACCAGCCGCCCGTGGAAATACGGATCGCGCTGCGCGCCGGCGAGCGCTTCCTCGATGCGCGCATTCAATGCCACCGCGCCTTGCGCGCCGTTGCGCAAGGCCGTGAGCAGGCGCGCGCGCTGGGCGAGCGCGAGCGCGTGTTCGATCTCGACCGGCGACGCTGCGTCGACGGCGCCCAGTGCGCGCCACGGCGCCAGCAGGGTGTCGCGCAACTGCGGCGCGAGCGGATCGCTCACCGCTTCGTGGAAGTGGACATCGCGCAGCGCGCCGCCGCGCAGCAACGCCAGGGCGCCGTCCGCATCGCCATCGCGCACCGCGGCGGCGAGCGGCGCCAGGTCGAACGCGTCAGCCTGCCGATACGTATGCGCCAGCGCGACGCGCAAACCCTTGAAGCGGTGCGGCGCGGCGAGCGGGGCGGCCAGCGTTTCGAGCGTGGCGTCGCTCGCGATCCCGACCGTGGCCGCGGCATCGGCGATCGCGGCGAGCACGTCGCCGGCTTCGACCGACGGCAACTGATCGCGATCGCCGAGCAACACCAGGCGCGCGCCATCGGGCACGGCTTCGACGAGCTTGCACATCAGCGGCAGATCGACCATCGAGGCCTCGTCGACGACGATGATGTCGTGCGGCAGCGGCAAGTCGACGCCGTGGCGGAAATGCGGGCGGTCGTGGATCGCGCCGAGCAGGCGATGCAATGTCGAGGCATCGGCAGGCAAGGCATCGCACAGCGCGGCGTCGAGACCGGCTTGGCGCAGGTGCTCGACCGCAAAGCGCAGGCTTTGCGCCATGCGGTCGGCGGCGCGGCCTGTCGGCGCGGCGAGGGCGATGCGCAGCGTGCGGCCAGCGGCTTGCGCCTGCGCGACGGCGAGCAGGAGCATGCGCGCGATCGTGGTCGTCTTGCCCGTGCCCGGGCCGCCGGTGACCAGGAGCAGGGGGTGGCGCAACGCGAGTGCGGCCGCGCGCGCCTGGTGCGCGTCGCGTGCCTGCGCGGGGAAGAGGCGTTCGAAGACCGGCGCGAGCGCGGCGAGTCCATCGGCGTGCAGTTCGGCCGCGGCGATGCGCCGCAATCCTTCCGCAAGCCGCCGTTCGTACTCGCGATAACGGCGCAGGTAAAGCAGGTCGCCTTCGAGCACGAGCGGCGCGGCCGGATCGGCCACTGCATCGGCATCGGGACGTGCGACCCAGCGCGAAGCGACAAGCGCATCGCGCAGGCCCGCATCGCCGTCGAGGTCGAGTGCGGCGTGCCCCTGCGCGATGGCGAACGCGGCGCGCGCGGCGGCATCGATCACGCGCGGGTCGGCGTCGGGCTCGCGCCGCGCGAGAGTCTGCGCGAAGGCATGGTCGAAGGCGCGCGGCAGGTCGTCGCGTTGCGCGTTCATGCGGTCCCTCCGAGCAAGTCGTCGACGGCGTGGATCAGGGCGGCAGGCAAATCCGGCACCACGACGCCACGCTGCGGATCGGTGGCCTCCAGGCCGCGACAGAAGAGATAACGCACGCCACCGAAGGCATCCGTCGCCGCCGCGCGATTCCCCAGGCGCATGCGCAACCACCGATGCACGGCGACGGCGTACAACAGCGCCTGCAGATCGTATTCGCTCGACGCCATCGCCTGCGCCACCGTCGCGGCATCCCATCCCGGCAGGCGATTGGACTTGTAGTCGATGACGTACACGCGACCATCGACGCGATAAGTCAGGTCGATCTTGCCGGTCATCAGGCCGCTGAGTTTCGGCCACGCGCCGAAATCGCGGCGACCCACGGCGATGCCGTGTTGCTGCAACAAGGACAGCAAGGCGGGCGCGTCGGCATCGGCGAGCGTGAAATGGAATTCGAGTTCGGCGATGCGCGCGGACGCAGGCACGTCGCAGAGCCGCACGCCTTCGGGGAGCGGCGCGGTCAGCGTGCGCGCGACCAGCGGTGCGAGTTCGCGCACGCCGGCGTCGAAATCGCTTTCCGGATAATCCTGCGACCGCAATGCCTCCCGCAGGAATGCATGTTGGTCGGCAGGCAGGGCGTCGGGGTCGCGCCAGGCGGCGAAGTCCACGTGTTCCAGCGCGTGATGCAGCGCGTTGCCGAAGCGCGTGCCGGAGAACCGCAGCAATGCCGGATCGATGGTGTCGAACACGGCGAGCGGGCGTTCGTCGTCGGCCGGCGCTTCTTCCGCGAGCGCCTGCGCACCGTGCGCATGTTGGCGATGCAACTGCGAGAAGCTGTGGATCCACCAGTCGCGGCGCAGGCGGCGATGCGGCGTGCGCGGCGCGGGAATCGCGTCGGGGACGGCGGGTGCCAGGCGCGCGTCGTCGCTCGTATTTTCCGGCGCGCGCACGACGATGTTTCCGCCGATCAACTCCGCGCGCGGCAGCGCGCCGCCGAACAAACGCTGCAGGGACGATTGGGCATTCGACGCGAGCGGCCCGGTCGCGAGCCACATCGCATCGCGGGCGCGCGTCAGGCCGACGTACAGCAGCCGCATGTCTTCGGCCGCGTCCTCGCGCTTCGCGGCCTGGCAGGCATCGTCCCACGAGGGCGCGCCCGCATGGCGCTCACGCGTTTTCCACTGGCGCACGCGCTGGCCGGCCTCGTCGTGATATTGCACGACGCGTGCCTTGCCGCCGTTCGCACGACCGATGCCGGCGAAGGGCAGGAAGACCAGCGGGAATTCCAGGCCCTTGCTCTTGTGCAGGGTGAGGATCTGCACGCGGCTGGCGTCGGATTCCAGGTTCGGCCATTGCGTTTCGTCTTCGCGGTCGGCGTGCGCGATGGCGGCGCGCAACCAATCGACCTGGCCCTGCGGGCCGAGGCGGTGCGCTCGCGCCTCCTGCAATTGCTCGCCCAACTGCAACAAGTGCGTGATGCGCCGTTCGCCGTCGGCGAAGGCGAGCATGCGCGCCGCTTCGCGCGCGAGGACATCGGCCAGCATCGGCTGGGGACCGTGCGATTCCCAACGCAGGCGCCAGTCGGCGAGATCCTGCTGCCAGCGGCGGCGCTGGTCGCCGTCGCTTTCGCGCGCCTGCAGTGCGGCGGCGTCGTAACCGAACAACGGCGTCGCGAGCACCGCACGCAGGCGCCGCTCGTCGCCGGGCGTGGACAGCGCGAGCAGCAAGGCGAGCAACTGCTGCGCTTCGTCGGTTTCGTACAGGCTGCCGCGGCCCGCGCTGACGGCCGGGACGCCGAGATGCGTGAGCGCGTCGCGGATCGCGATGCCCTCGCGATGGCTGCGCACGAGGACGGCGCAATCGCGTGCTTCGATCGGCCGCTGCACGGCGCCGTCGTGGCGCATGGCATTGCCGTCGCGCGAGCGCACGAGCAGATCGCGGATCGCACGCGCGCAACTGCCCGCGGCGAGATCGATGGATTCCTGCGCGGTCCATTTGCCGCTCGACTTGGCGGGGAGTTCCTGCACCACGATGGCCGGCGCAGGCGCGCCGTCGATCAACAAGTCCGGATCGCACGCGCGGCCGCCCGGCCGGGTCGGCGCGAATGCAATGCCATCGCCGAGCAGGTCCGCTGGCGCGGCGCCGAACACCGCGTTCACCGCTTCGAGCAAGCAGGGACGCGAACGGAAGTTGCGGTCGAGCGGCGCGGCGAGGGTCGCGGTCGAGCGCGCGTCCAGGTACGTCTGCACGTCGCCGCCGCGGAAACGGTAGATCGCCTGCTTCGGGTCGCCGACGAGCAGCAGGCCGCCTTCGCCGAACAGGCGCGAGAAGATCGCCCATTGGCGCGCGTCGGTGTCCTGGAATTCGTCGACGAGCACGAGGGGGAATTGTTCGTGCAAGGCCTCGACCAGGGTCGTCGCCACGTCCGGCGCCTCCAGCGCGGCGAACACGGCATCGACGAGGTCGTCGAAATCGCGCACGTTCGCATTGCGCTTGATCGCCTGGTCTTCGCGGCGCGCATCGCCGCGCAGGGCGTGCAGCAGGAACAGGTCGACGCCTTCGCTCGCGCACACGAAGGCTTGCACCGCATCGCCGATGGACAGCTGCGGCGCGAGCGCCTGTTTGGTCGGCGGGCAGCACTTCACCAGCCCGGCGGGCGTGAGCGATGCGAGGTCTTCGTGCGGTTGCGGCGCGGCGTCGGATTGCGCGGCGAACCACTGCCAGAGTGCTTCGTATTGCAGGGCTTCCTTGCCCGACTTGAGGATGCGCCTGGTCGAAGCCATCCGCAGGGATTCGAGATCCTGTTCGCCGTGCACGCGAAACTGTTCGCGCAGCGCCCGCCACGCGGCGTCGCGCCGCGCGATCGCGTCCCCCGGCGGCGGTGGCGGGAGTAGCGGTTCGAGCGGCAGCAGGTCGCGCAATGCGTCGGCGAGCCCGTCGACTTCGCGGAATGTGCGCTGCAGGAAGTCCGCGCCCTCGGCGGTGCGTGCATGCGTGCGCCACAGCACGACGGCCAGGCGATCGCGTTGCGCGGCGTTGCCCGGTTCGATGTCGGCGCGCACCAGCGGTTGCCCCGCGAGCAAGGCGTGTTCGGCGAGCAGGCGTTGGCAGAAGCCGTGGATGGTGGTGATCGCGGCGAGGTCGAGATCGCGCACGGCGCGTTGGAGGCGCAGGCGCAGGGAAGGCAGCGGTTCGTCGCGCAGGGCCTCGCGCAACAGGCGCCGCAGGAGCGTCGCCTCCGTATCGTCGCCTTCGTCGTGCGCGTCCTCGCGCCATTCGACCGCGAGTTGCGCGGCGCGCTGCAGGCGCAGCCGCACGCGCTCGTGCAACTCCTGCGTCGCGGCGACGGTGTAGGTCACCGCGAGGATCTGCGGCACTTGCAGGCGCTGCGCGATCACCGCGCGCGCGAACAAGCCTGCGAGCGCGTACGTTTTGCCGGTGCCCGCGCTGGCTTCGACCAGGCTGCGTGCATCGAGCGGCGTGTCGAACACGGTGGCGCTCACGCGTACACCTCCGGGTCGAGCGGCGTGGCGTCGCCGAGCGCACCGAAGAGCGAGACCGACAGCAACTTGAAACGGGTCAGCGACTGCACGTCGTCGTCGAAGAAGGGATCTCGCCCGCGCAGGGCCACGCGCGTCGCCGGAGAGGCTTCCGCGCGGCCGGCACCGTCGAACTGCGTGCCGGTCCAGGTCTCGCGCGCGGACTTGGTCGCCGCATTGATCGCCGCCTCGTCGTACCGGCCATCGAGCTTGCGGACGAAGCAGTGCCCGCTTTTCGGCAGGAAAACCTGCGGTGCCCGCACGGCGGCGTCGTGCCAGCCGAACAGCGAATCGAGCGTCGCAGCGGCGCGTTTCGGCGTCGGCGGCTTGCGCTCGATCCAGGCCGGCGGCGATTCCTTGTTTTCGCGCGCCAGCTCGAAGAACTTGATGCCGGCGACCGCGGCGCACAGGCGCTCCAGCCCGTGTCGCACGGCGTGTCCACCGTGCAGGCCATCGGGCCGCAACACCACGCGCAACATGCCGGGCCGATGCACGCCATCGAGCGTGCCGCGCAGCGCACCGGACGCCGACTCGTGCGCGAACGGCACGCGCGTCGCGCGATCGCCGAAACCCTTGTCGAGCGCCATCTGCGCGAAGGGCGCGATCTCTTCGAGCAGATCGGCCACTTGACCGCGACCGTCCGCACCGGGCGCGATCAGCGCGCGGGCAAGCAAACGCGCGTGCAACGCGTGCGCGTCGGGCCGACCGCTCGCACGCAGCCACGCATCGAACACCGCGTGCCGCAGTGCGTATTGGCCCAGCGCATCGGGCGCGCCGAGCGGTTCGTGCTCCGCCAGCGGCGCTTCGTCCTCGGGCAAGCGCAACAGCAGGCCTTCCTGCAGATACACCGCGTGCGGCCGCATCATCGAACGGCGCAGGCGATCGAGCGACAGCGCGCCGCGCTCGGCGTCCGACGGCGGCAACCACAGCGTGGGCGGCGCGAAGACCGGCGCGTCGTCGACGCCCGCGGTTTCTTCGGAGGCGGCGCGCCAGCGTGCGTCGTAGCTGAAGCGGCGCGGCTCGGCCTGCCCACCGGCGTGCGCGGCACCGAAGGCCGCGGGCGCGAAGGGTTGCAATGCGTGTCGCACGACGAGGGATTCGCGCGCGTGGTCGGCGTCGCCTGCGTGGTACGCGGCCGCGGCATCGAGCAATTCGGCGACCAACGTCGAAGGTTCGCGCCGGCTGTTGTCGCGCGGATCCATGCCGCACCAACTGAGCGACAACACGCGGCCGGCGGACGCGAACAGCTGCAGGAACAGATAGCGGTCGGCATCGCGCCGCGAGGGATCGCCCTTGCGGCGATCGGCCGTGCCGAGCGCGTTGGCGATGCGGTTGATGGGGTCGCGGCCTTCGCGGGCGGGGAATGCGTCTGCGTCCATGCCGAGCAGGCAAGTGACGCGGAAGGGGATCAGGCGCATCGGCACCATGCGGCCGAAGCAGATGCCGCCGGAGAGGAAGGGTGCGCGCGCATCGGCCTGGCCGAGTTCGCCGCGCAATTGCTCGAGAACGACGGCGTGCTCCACCGGCGTGTCGTATTGCGCGCGCGCCGCGCCGTCGGCGAAGCGGCCGATGGCATCGCGCAGGCGGCGCAGGATGGCCGCATCGCTGCTGTCGCGCGCCGGCGCGAAGGCGTCGTCGAGCAGGCGCTGCAACAGCGTCGCCCAAACCGCGGGCGGGTGCGGGCCGGCGAGGCGCGAACGCAGCTCGCGCAGCATCGCGACGAACTGCAGCAAGGCGTCGAGCGCTTCGGCGGCCTGGCCTTCGAGCTCGGGCCAGGGCGCGACACCGGCGATGTCTTCATCGTCGCCGCTCGCATATCCCAACAACAAGCGGTCGATCGCGAACTCGATGGTGAACGCGTCGCCGTCGGCGCCGTGGCGCGCGCGATCGACGGCGTCCAGGCCCCAGCGCGCGCCGGCGTTTTCGAGCCAATCCTGCACGCGCATGCGGTCGGCATCCTCCAAGCAGAAGCGCGCGGCGATCGCGGGCACGGCGAGCAGGTCGAGCAGGTCGGCGAGCGATGGCGCGTGCAGCGGCAATTCGAGCAAGCGCAGGAATGCCTCCGCGACCGGCGCGCTCGCCAGCGGGCTCGTATCGGCGATCGTGTACGGCAACTCGCGCGACGTGCCGAGCGCACCGCCGAAGACCGCCTCGATGTGCGGCGCGTACGCATCGATGTCCGGTGCGAGCACGGCGATGTCGCGCGGTTGCAGGTCCGGTTGCGTTTCGAGCAGCGCGCGCAGTTGGTCGTGCAGCACCTGCACTTCGCGCAGGCGCGTGTGGCAGGCATGGAATTGCAGGCTCGCGTCGCGCACGTCGACTTGCGCGCGTGGCCATTGGGCGTCGTTGTTCGCGTGCAGCGGCGCGCGGTTGTCGAGCAGGTCGGCCTGCATGCGGCCGAGCAGCGTGTCGCGCGCGGGTTGGACGAACGGCGCGACATCGAACGACGGCGATGCGATTTCGCCACCGACGAGCATCGCGACGAAATCGCGGCCGGCCTGGCCCCAGGCGGCGAGCAGTGGATTGGGGGGCGTGTCGTTCGCGGCGAGGTAGGCCTCGTCGGTGGTCGGCGTATACGCGGACCAGCGGGCGAGGTCGCCCCAGAATCCGCGCGCGGGCGAATGGAGGAAGAAATGCTGCGTGCCGGCGCGCGACTGGCTGGCGATCACTTGCAGGACGTCGGGCGAAACGTTCTGGCACGCGAACACGAACAGGCGCGGCGGCAGGCCCTGCGGCGCTTCATCGCTCTCGGGACCGAAGCGGGCGAGGAAGTCGCCGATGCGCCGCGCGCGGTGCGCCTTGTCGCGGGCGATCGCGCGCCACAGCGTCGCTTCCCAATCGTCCTTCGGCGCGCGGCGCTCCCAGGACAGCAGCCAGTCGCGGCGCCAGGCCTGGTACTTCTCGTAGGTGTCGGACAGGGCGTTGGCGAGCGACCAGGTCTTGCGCGGATCGGCGTCGGCGAGGAAGCGTTCCAGCGCAGGCGGCGGGTGGCGTTGCAGTTCGCGCAGGGCGTGCCAGCGCAGGGTGTCGGGTTCCAGGCGGTCGGCCGCGGGTGCGGGGCCGAGGTTGGCATCCAGCGCGAGGTCGACGTATTCGCCCGGCGTGAGGAAGCGCAGGTTCGCGCAGATGCCGGCCTGTTCGGCCAGCGCCTGCTGCAACCACCGGCGCATGGAGAACTGGGGGACGAGGACGATGTCGGGGCGTAGCCAGTCACCGTCGGCGGGCAGGCGCGCGACTTCGGCGGCGAGCACCCCGGCGAGCACGTCGAGGGCGTTGCCGTGGTAGAGGCGGAAGTCGGGGCGTCCTTGCATGTCGCGACATGATGCCGGAGGGCGTCGCAATCTCCGAGATTGCCGCGCCGATGCTGTCGATCGTCGCCGGCGGTGCGACAATTCGCGGCTCTCCCATTCAGCAAGCGCAAGCCCGCTACGCTGCCATTCAGTGCCAAATGGCGAAGCTGCGCCGCTTTCGCCCCCGGCTTTGGCCATTTCAGGCAGCGATCCCGACCGCGTGAACACGACCCCCGACCAATCCGCCGTACGCATGTCCGGCCTCCGCCTCGAACGCGGCGGGCGGGTGGTGCTGCGCGATGTCGACCTCGCGGTCCCGCGCGGCAGCGTGACGGCCGTGCTCGGCCCGTCGGGCAGTGGCAAGTCCACGCTGCTGGCCGCGCTCACGGGCGAACTGCTGCCGGCCGCCGGGCGCGTCGAAGTGTTCGGCGAAGAAGTCCCGCGTGCGCAGAAGGCCTTGCTGACGATGCGCAAGCGCGTCGGCGTGCTGTTGCAGGGCAACGGGTTGCTCACCGACCTCACGGCCGCCGAGAACGTCGCGCTGCCGCTGCGCACGCACACCGACCTGCCCGACGCGGTGATCCGCCGCCTGGTCGAAATGAAGCTGCACGCCGTGGGGCTGCGCGCGGCGGTCGACCTGTTCCCGCGCGAACTGTCCGGGGGCATGGCACGGCGCGTTGCGCTGGCCCGTGCGCTGGCGCTGGATCCGCCGCTGATGATCTACGACGAACCGCTGACGGGCCTGGATCCCATCGCGAGCGGCGTGGTCATGAGCCTGGTGCGTCGCCTGAACGACACGCTCGGCCTGACCAGCATCGTCGTCACGCACCACGTGCACGAGACGATGCCGGTCGCCGACCACGCGATCGTAATCGCCAACGGCGGCATCGTGTTCTCCGGCACGCCGGCGGAACTGGATGCGTCGCGCGATCCGCTGGTGCGCCAGTTCCTCGAAGGCCAGCCGGACGGTCCGATCCCATTCGACACCACGGCGCGCGCGCCGGAGGCCGCCTGATGCCCTTCGTCGCCGCCACGCGCGCCCTCGGCGCCGCGGGCCTGTTCTCGTTGTCGGTGTTGCGCGCTTCGAAGCCGACGCGGGATTTCTTCGCCGAACTCACGCGCGAGATCTACAAGATCGGCGCGCGCTCGTTGCCGATCATTGCGGCGGGCGGTGCGTTCGTGGGCCTGTCGGTGACCTTGCTCGGTTATCGCGCGCTGGAAACCTACGGTGCGACCGGCCAGGTGAGTGCGCTGCTCGGCCTGGGCCTGTATCGCGAGCTCGGGCCGGTGCTGACGGCGCTGCTGTTCGTCGGGCGCGCGGGATCGTCGATCGCCGCCGAACTGGGGCTGATGCGCGCGACCGACCAGATCACCGCGCTCGGCCTGATGGCGATCGACCCGGTCGCCAAGACCGTCGCGCCGCGCTTCTGGGCCGCGGTGCTGTGCGTGCCGCTGCTCACGGGCTTCTTCATCAGCCTGGCGATCGCGGCCGGTTACTTCGAAGCCGTGCACGTGATCGGCATCGACGGCGGCACGTTCTGGCAGACGATGAAGGACAGCGTCGATTTCCATGACGACTTCCTCGTCGCCTTCATCAAGGCCGCGATCTTCGGCGGCGTGTCGGCGCTGGTGGCCTCGTACGTGGGCTTCCACGCCGAGCCGACCATCGAAGGCACGTCGGTGGCCACCACGCGCGCGGTCGTCAACGCATCGCTGCTGGTGCTGATGTTCAATTTCGTCCTTTCCGCCCTGCTGTTCAGGAGTTGATGGCCATGCGTGGTCCCCGTCTCGAATTCGCGGTCGGCGCGTTCCTGCTGCTTGCCCTCGCGAGCCTGCTGGTCCTCGCGATCGCCTCCACCAACAACAAGTGGGGCTTCGGAGGCGATACATATCCGCTGAAGGCGCGCTTCTCCACGATCGGGCAGTTGCGGGTCGCCGCACCCGTGAAGATCGGCGGCGTGGTCGTCGGTTCGGTATCCGACATCGGGCTGGATCCGCAGCGCTTCGATTCGGTCGTCACCCTCTCGATCGACGGCCGCTACAAGGATCTGCCGGCGGATACGTCTGCGGGCATCTTCACCAGCGGCCTGCTGGGCGAGGCCTACGTGGGCCTGGCGCCGGGCGGAGATGTCGAAACCCTGAAGCCCGGCGACGAGATCGCCTTGACGCAGTCGGCCGTCGACCTCATGCAGTTGGTCGGCAAGTACATGTTCTCCGGTGGCGACAAGCCCGCCGGTTCGGCGCCTGCCGCGCCCACCACGTCCGCTACCCCCACGGAAACCACCCCATGAAGCGAAACCAGACCGCCGTCCGCGTGTCACAGCGCGGCCTGCTCCGCCAGGCGCTTGCCGCCTCCGCCCTCGCTGTCGCGCTTGCCGCGGCCGCGCCGTCGATCGTGCACGCGCAGGCCGCCGCGAAGCCGGCCGCTGCGCCTGCCGCACAGGGCGGCCAGCCGAGCCAGCTGGTGCTCACCAATGCCACGCGGATCGTCGCCACGCTCGAAAAGCGCCGCGACGAGTTCATGAAAAACCGCCCGGCGCTCGACAAGTTCGTCGCCACCGAATTCACCCAGATGTTCGACCGCGACTACGCCGGGCGCCTGGTGCTCGGCCGCCACGGCCGCGGCGCGTCGGATGCCGACGTCAAGCTGTTCGCCGACGCGCTGTCGGACAGCCTGATGTCGCGCTACGGCTCGGCGCTGCTGGCCTTCGACAAGGGCCTGAAGATCCGCGTCAAGAGCGAGACGCCGCTGCGTGGCGGCGCGATGGTGCGCGTGTCCAGCGAGTTCGTCCGCGCCAACGGGCAGGGCACGCCGGTCGATTACCTGATGCACAAGGTCGGCGCGGACTGGAAAGTGTTCGACGTGATGGTCGAAGGCGTGTCGTTCGTGCAGACCTTCCGCACGCAGTTCGACGGGCCGCTGCAAGCCAAGGGCATCAAGCAGGTCGCCGCCGACCTGCGCGCCGGCAAGATGCAGGCGCAGGCCTCGCAGTAGTCCGATGAACGACGCCCGCCGCAACTCCGCCTCCCCGCTCGCCGTCGCCCGCGACGGCGACACGCTGGTCTTCTCCGGCGCACTGGTGCGTGCGTCGGTGGCGGCGGCGTGGTTGCAGGTGAACAAGACGCTTGCAGGCGTGCGTCGCCTCGATCTGCGCGGCGTGACCATCGTCGACAGCGCCGGCGTGGCGCTTCTCGCCGAACTCGCGGGCCGCGCGGGACATGGTGTCGCCATCGAAGGCCGCCCGCCGGGCCTGGACGAGCTCCAGGCCGCTTACCGGCTGGATGGATCGCTGGCCTTTGCCAACGCCTGACCCGTATTCAGGACACTTCGTCCCGAACGGCCCGCACTTTCCCCATTTACAATTTCGGCATGGATCGCCCCCTCGCTTCGATTTCAGCGCTGCTCGCCGGCGCCCTGCTCGCGCTCGGCGCGCCGATCGCGTTCGCCCAGGAAGCGGCCATGCCGGGGCCGACGCTTGAGGCACCCGTGGAGGTCGCAGCGCCCGCAACATCGGCGGCGCCCGCCGAGGTTGCGGTTCCGACCACGACCGCCCCGCCGGTTGCGATCGACGTCCCCGCCGCATCGACTTCCGTGGCGCCCGCCGCGATCGACGTTCCATCCGCATCGACGAGCGCTGAACCGCAAACCGCCGAAGCCCCGACCGCCGCCGAAGAAGACTTCGTGTCCATCTACGGCGACGGCGCGTTGCCCACGGCTGCGGAGCTCCCGCAGGCCTACGACCCGTGGGAACCCTTCAATCGCAAGATGCACACCTTCAACAACGCGATCGATCGCATCATCGCCAAGCCGTTGGCGAAGACGTACGTCAAGGTGGTGCCGCGCCCCGTGCGCTTGGGCGTCAGCAATTTCTTCTCGAATCTCTACCAGCCCCTGAGTGCGCTCAACAGCCTGCTGCAGGGCAAGCCGAAACAGGCGGGCCAGGCGATGGGCCGCTTCGCGCTGAACGTCACGCTCGGCGTCGGTGGCATCTTCGACCCCGCCTCGGACGCGAAGCTCCCGCGCATCAGCGAGGATTTCGGCCAGACGCTAGGCGTATGGGGTTGGAAGCAATCGCGCTATGTCGAGCTGCCGTTGTTCGGGCCGCGCACGGTGCGCGACATCTTCGGCATGGCCGGCGATGCGCCGTTCGGGCTGCTGCGTGGCGTGGAAGAAGACAAGATCCGCATCTTCGTGCAGGGGCTGCAGCTGGTCGACGTGCGAACGCAACTGCTGGCGGTCGATGCGATGCGCGAAGGCGCCGCGGACGACTACGCGCTCGTGCGCGATGCGTGGTTGCAGCGCCGCGATTACCAGATCTTCGGCGACCGCAACCTGGACGAAGACCGGTCGTTGCCCGACTACCTGCGGGAAGAAAACAACCCGACCGTGCCGATGGACGCGATCCCGGTCACGCCGATGGATGGCGGCTGAGGGCTGCGTCCTCGAGGTCTTCCGGTTCCAGGTCCGCCGGTAGTTTCTTCTTTCCCTTGACGCCCATTTCCGCGAGCCGGCGCGCGCGCGGAATCACGGCCTGCGGCGATTCCTCCAGGCGATTGCGCGCTGCGCGATAAGCCTTCTGCGCGTTTTCCAGCTCGGCGCCCACCGACGTGAAGTCGGCCAGGAAGGCGATCACCGAATCGAGCAGGTGGCCGCCGGTCTCGCTGATCTTCATCGCCTGCTTCTGCAGCTTGTCGCGCGTCCACAGGCGATCGGCGACGCGGAGCATCGCCATCAGCGTGTTCGGCGAGGCGAACACGACGCCCTTTTCGAACGCATCGGTCTGCAGGCGGTCGTCGAACCCGAGCGCCGCGGAGAGCGCGCCTTCGATCGGCACGAATGCGATGGTCACGGCGAGCGCGGTTTCTCCGACCGCCGCCGGATAGTTGCGATCGGCCAGGTCGCGCACGTGCTGGCGCAGCGCGGTGGCATGCCGCCGCATCGCTTCGGCCTGCACCTCCGGCGCATCGGCGTTGACCGCTTCCTGCCACGCGATGAGGTTGACCTTGCTGTCGACGACGATGCGGCGATCGTCCGGCAAGCGCACGATCACGTCGGGGCGCAGGCGGCGGCCGTCGGCGTCGGTGCTCGATTGCTGGCGGTCGAAGTGCACGCCCTCTTCCAGGCCCGAGGAACGCAGCACGCTTTCGAGCATGAGTTCGCCCCAGTCGCCACGGACCTTCGCGTTGCCCTTCAGCGCGCGCGTGAGCGAATCGGCCTTCGCGGCCATGTCCTGGTTGAGCGTCTTGAGTTCCTGCACGGCGCCGAGCAGCGAGGCGCGTTCCTTCGCTTCGTCGCCGTAGACGGTGTCCACGCGCTTGCGGAATTCGCCGAGTTGGTCGGCGAAGGGCTTGAGCAGCAATTCGATGTCCGACTTCGATTGGCCGGTGGCCTGCCGCACGTTGTGTTCGAACTGCTGGCCGCGTTCCTGGAAGGCCTTGCCGGCCAGTTCGGTGAAGCGCGCGGAGAGTTGTTCCTGTGCGGCGCGCACGAAGCCTTCGGTTTCGGCGCGGGCGCGACGTGCTTCGTCGGCTTCGGCGCGGGCACGTTCGACGGCGATCGCGTCGTCGCGGCTGCGTTCGCGAAAGGCGTCGATTTCCTTGCGACGCAGTGCGAATCCGACCGCGAGCCCCACCGCCAGCGCCAGGACGCAGCTCAGGATCAGGGTGGCGGTCATTGGCGATCTCCGGTCGGGCGTGTGCAGTGTATGCGCTGCGTGGTTCTCAGCGCCTGCGACGACTCAATCCAGCACGCGGCAAAAGACGGCCTTCAGATAGCGCGATTCCTGCGCCTGCGCAAGGAACGGATGGTCGGGGCCCGCGCCGGAGATCTTCAACACCTGCACGG
This sequence comes from Lysobacter sp. P5_C4, assembly GCF_054049695.1. NCBI lineage: Bacteria > Pseudomonadati > Pseudomonadota > Gammaproteobacteria > Lysobacterales > Lysobacteraceae > Lysobacter > Lysobacter sp. P5_C4. The sequence goes on from NZ_JBFULX010000002.1 coordinate 135,597, forward strand.
TGCGGCCGGCATAGAACGCGGCGCGGCGCAGCATGTCGAGAAATTGTTCCTCGCTTACAAGGCCCGTACAGGAGAAGGTGGCGAACAACCCGCCCGGCTTCACCACGCCCAGCGCGAGCTTGTTCATGTCGAGGTATTTCTTGAGCGCCGGGATCACCTGCTCGCGGTCGCGCGTCATCTTCGCCGGGTCGAGGATCACCACGTCGAAGCGTTCGCCGTTGTTTCCCGCATCGCGCAGCCACGGGAAGATGTCGGCCTGCACGAAGCGCGGGCGCACGTTGTTCAGTTTCGCGTTGCCCTTCGCGATTTCGATGACGTCGTTGTCGATGTCGATGCCGACGACTTCGGCCGCACCGCGCGCCGCCGCGTACACCGCGAAGCCGCCGGTGTTGCAGCACAGGTCGAGGACGCGCTGGCCTTCGCACAGGTGCGAGAGCCATTCGCGGTTGTCGCGCTGGTCGGCGAAGAAACCGGTCTTGTGCGCGCCCGCGGGATCGGCGCGGAACCTGATGCCGTGTTCGGTGATGATCGCCGGCTTGGCCGGTTCCGAGCCGCGGAAGTCGAAGGACTCCTGTTTCTGCACGTGTTCGTCGGCGGAGGCGTGGAAACGACAACCGGGGAAATGTTCGCGCAGCGCCTCGTAGATCCACTCCCGATGGCGAAACATGCCGGCGCTGAAGAATTCGACGACGAGCAGGTCGGCGTAACGGTCGACCACCAGCCCGCTCAGGCCGTCGCCTTCGGAATGCACGACGCGCCAGGCGTCGCTCACCTTGTCGAGCTGCAGGACCTCGCGGCGCAGGCGCACCGCTTCGCCGATCTTGCGCGTGAACCAGCCCGCGTCGACTTCGATCGCCGGATCGGATTCGAGGATCCGCACCGCGATGCGCGAGTGGCCGTTGTAGAAGCCCCGGCCGATCCACTCGCCTTCCACGCCGACCACGTCGACGATGCTGCCCGGCTTGGGCCGCACGGCGGGCTTTTCGACGAGTTTCTGGAAGATCCAGGGATGCGAGGACCGCCAGGCATTGCGCAGGCGGACGGTAGTGGGGGCGAGAGCGTCCATCCGCCGCATTTTACGCGCCGCGCCCTTGTGCCAACGCAATCCGGCGCCATTCCTCGTTCATGCACCTGCCCACCGACGCGCTTCCCGACGACCTTCACGCCCAACGGCTGCGCGACAAGCGACGCCTGCAGCGCGCGGTGACGTGGACCCTGGCCTCCGCATTCGCGCTCTCGGTCGTGTACGCCTGCCAGGGCTTCCTGCCCGTCGATGCACTCGCGGTGACGCCGGGCACGGCGGCCGGCTGGCTCGGCGTTCTCACCGCGCCCTTGTTGCATGGTTCGCCCGATCACCTGCTCTCGAACATCGCCGCGCTGCTGCTCCTCGGCGCGCTGGCCGGCAGCGTGTATCCGCGTGCGACGGTGCGCGCGGTGCCCATCGCGTGGATCGGTTCCGGCGTGGCGGCCTGGTTTCTCGGCGAAACCGGGTCGCACCACCTCGGCGCGAGCGGCGTGTTGCAGGGGCTGGCCTACCTGGTTGCGACGCTCGGCCTGCTGCGGCGCGATCGTGCGTCCGTCGCCGCGGCGATGATCGCGTTCGTGTTCTCCGGCGGCATGCTCGTGACGGTGTTGCCGCACGATCCGACGATTTCCTGGCAATCGCACCTGGGCGGCGCGCTCGGCGGGATCGCGGCGGCGATCGCGTTCCGCCACGCGGATCCGCCGGCGCCGCGGCAGCGTTACAGCTGGGAAGACGAATCCGAAGAGCCCGTGGAGCCCGACTCCCCGAGCTCGATGTAGCCCGTCGGCACTAGCGCGGTGGCGAGCATCACCGCGTTGATGTCCTCGTGCGTGCGCCACTGCGGATCGCGGCTGTGTTCCACTTCGCACCAGGTCTGCGTGAGCGTGCGCGCGAGCGGGACCTGCGCGATGAGCTGATCTAGCGCGTTGCGCAAATTCGGTTGCGCATCCAGCGACGCGGCGTCGCGTTCGAGCACGCACCACAGGCGCGTGACTGCCTGCAGTCCGATCGCCAGGCCCAGTTCGCGGAAGGCCAGGCGATGCGCGAGCGGCCGCGCGAAGGGTTGCGTCGCCAGATAGCGCGCCAAACCATTCGCCGCCGCGCCCGCCACCAGGCCCAGCAGCGGGTTGTCGCCGGGCCGCACGCGCAGCAATTGCGCGAGGCGATAGGCATCGACGAGCAAGCCGCCGATGCCGAGCGGATCGTCGGTGAGCAGGTTGGTGCCCGCGACGATCGCCGCCATCTCGCGCAGTTCGACGTCGAGGTCGGGCCCGTGTCCCACGCGCGCCGCGGGACGATGCGCGCGCAGTTGCAAGTCGGTGATCAGGCCGTCGAGTGGATCGTGCTGGCCCATCGTGGCCACCAGCGGCGCCGATAGATCGATGCGCATCTTCCAGTACATGCGCATCGGCGCGCCGGGCGCTGGCGTGTAGGTGAAAGCGCGGTGCGCGGTTTGCGCAAGCTCGCGCGCCCAGCGGCCCGCGTCGGCTTGCCCGGTCTGGCGCGCGAATTGGTCGAGCGCATGCATCCAGCGGGTTAGGTAATGGAAGTATTGGCCGTCGCGCTCCCATTCCAGCTCGGCGTCGAACGGTGCATCGGCTGCGCGCTCGCCCAGCGGTTTGCCGATGCGCAGCCCGCCGCGCGTGGGATGCACGCGCGCGGTTTCCGCATCCATGCCGCCGATCCATCCGGTGCGCGCGTCGTCGGGGCGATGGCGGGCGAGGATCGAATGGACCTGTTCGATAAGGCGCTCGGCGCAATCGGGCTCATCGAGCGCGAGGAAATTGCAGACGGCAAACGCATCGGTCCACAGGTAGCGCTGCGGTGGCGCGTGGCCGATCACGCCGGTCCGTTGCGCGAATGCGCGCATGAGCGCAGCGGCCGTCCGATGCGCCTCGCCGGTGCCGGGGTCGACGGATTTTCGAGCCGAAAACGGGGCCATGTGCGGATGATCGGGCCGCGTTCGCTGCCGTTTCGTGAAAAGTGGCGTTCAGTTTCCCGAACGCGCCAGTGCCTGCCGGGTCGTTTGAGACCGTGATGACCCGGACCCCGCCCGGGCGACCGGTTGGCGCCAGAATCGCCCTTTCACCCGATTTTCGCGCCGGGATCATGGTTCCGGCCCGAGCATCGGCCCAAGATCGCAAACGCCTTGCGCCACGCAGGGCTAGCATGGGCCCATGAATACGACTGCTTCCCCGACGGCTGCCAGCCCGAACCGCATCGAACACCAGCTCACCGACAAGGGCTACGTGCCGGTTTATACGACGGCCGTGGTTGAGCAACCGTGGTCGAGCTACACGGCGAGCGACCACGAGGTGTGGTCGACCTTGTTCGCGCGCCAGCAACAAGTGCTGGTCGGCCGCGCGAGCGACGAGTTCCTGCGCAACCAACGCGCGATGGGCATGACGCCCGACCGCATCCCGAAGTTCGACGATCTCAACGCAGTGCTGCGCAAGACGACCGGTTGGGAGCTGATCGGGGTCGAAGGCCTGCTGCCGGAACTGACCTTCTTCGAGCATCTGGCCAACCGCCGCTTTCCGGTGACCTGGTGGATCCGCAAACCCGAGCAGCTCGATTACCTCAGCGAACCCGACCTGTTCCATGACCTGTTCGGCCACGTGCCGCTGCTCATGAACCCGGTGTTCGCCGATTACATGGAAGCCTACGGGCGGGGCGGCGTGAAAGCGCATGGCATCGGGCCCGAAGCGCTGGTCAACCTCACGCGCCTGTACTGGTACACGGTGGAATTCGGGCTGATCAAGCAGGACGACGGGCTGCGCATCTACGGCAGCGGGATCGTCAGTTCGAAGGGCGAGTCGATCCACTGCCTCGAAAGCGCGGCGCCGAACCGCATCGGCTTCGATCTCGAACGCATCATGCGCACGCGCTATCGCATCGACACCTACCAGAAGACGTACTTCGTCATCGACAGCTACGAGCAGTTGATGGAAGCCACGCGCCCGGACTTCACGCCGATCTACGAGCGGCTGGCGAAGGAAGACTCGTACCCGGCGGGCGACGTGCAGCGCAGCGACGTCGTTTTCAACAAGGGCACCGGCGAAGGCTGGCTCAACGACGGCGACGTCTAGGCGCCGCCCACGCGGCGCAGATACGCTTCCAATCCGCGCGCGGCATCGTCTTCGAACACCTCGCCCGTTTCCCCGATCGCGTGGATGCGATCGGGACGGAAGCTGCGGAAGTCCGCGCGCAAGCGGCACCACGCGCCGATCGTCCAACTGCCGCCCCAGAAGGCCAGGCACAAGGGTTCGATCTCGCGCGCGCTGGTTTGGTTGTCCTGGTCGCGATAGTCCAGTCGCAAGACGTGCCGCGCTTCGATCGCCGCGTGCAGGCGATCGATCAGGCCGCTGGATTCCAGGCGCGCGACTTCCGGCGCGAAGATGCGGCTGCGTTCGCTGCGCGCGTGCAGCTCCGGCGGCAGCACCGCTTCGATCTTGAGCAACGCCGCCTTCGCCGACGCACCGAGCCGCGTGCCGCCGAATGCGCGAACGAAACGCGTGCCGACGACGAGGGCTTCGAGTTCGTCCGCGGTGAACATCAGCGGCGGAATGTCCGCGCCCTTGCGCAGCACGTATCCCACGCCGGCCTCGCCTTCGATCGGTACGCCGGAGCGCTGGAGATCGGCGACGTCGCGATACACCGTGCGCAGCGACACGCCGAGCGATTCGGCGAGCGCGTGCGCCGCCACCGCGGCGCGACGGCCGCGCAGGGCGTTGACCAGGAGGAAGAGGCGATCGGCGCGGCGCATGCGCGCATGATCGCCTCAGCGGAGGCGGGAACGCGAGGTCGGCGCCAGGCGCAGCACCTGCGGCGGTCCCAGCAGGCGTCGTGCGAGCGAGACGGCGATCGCGCGCCAACCCGCTGCGGCGACCAGGGCCTCGCGATAACGCGCATACCCCGCCTGATCCTCGAAGCGTGCGAACCACACGAAGACATGCTCGCCTTCGCGCACGGGCAGGCGCGGCCAGGTGTTGGGGGCCGATTCGGTCGCGAAGCTCGCGATCACGCGCGCACCCGCAGCCGAAACGGCGGGATGCAGGTCGGCGGCGAAGAATTCGAGGAAATCCATGTCGACCGGCGCGTCGAATGCGTAGATCGTCGCGACGATCAGCCCGCCGTGGTCCGGTGCATGCAGCACGTGCGGCATCGACACATCGAGCGCGAAACCGGACGCGGGTGCGACAGGCTTGAGCAGCAGCACGTCGTCAGAATCGATCATCGTCGCGTTGGCCGCGTCGCGATGCGCGTGCCATGCCTGGCCGGTGTAGAAATGTTCGAGGCTGGCGCGGCGCTGCACCATGTCGGAAAAACCGCGCAACCACACGAAGCGATCGGGGGCATCCAGGTCGCGGAATTGCCCGAGCACCCGGATGCCGGTGGCTTCCTGCGTATCGAGGAACTCCCGTTCGAACAGGGCGATCAGGGCATCGCGCCGGCCGGGGTGGAGCGTGTACTGGCGCAGTTCGACGATGGGCGAGCAGGTGGTCTCGATGCGCTGCGGCGCAGTCGACTCGACAACGCGTTGTTCAACGGCGGGCAGTTCGACGATCACGGCGGCGCTCCTTGCGGGAAGACCGACAGCGTGCGCCGGGGCTGCTGACAGCCTGCTGTCAGCAGGCTTTGCGCGAGCGCCTCATTCGGCCGGCGGCGGTTGCGGCCAGTCGCCCGCTTCCCCGAGCTCGCGCAGGTCGGCGGGGTCGACGCCCGTCGTGGTTTCGCCCGCACGCACGGTGACGACTTTCAACTCGTGCGAACACGGTGTGGCGTCGGTCTTTCGCGGGTCCCGGCTCTCACCGACGAACGGCGCATCGCATTCGCTGTAACCCACGCGTGTGTCGTGTTGGTCGGCCGGGATGGCGAGCACGAGGTAATCACCGCGCTGCAGGTCGAGCTTGAAGGTCCGCTGGCCACGCGCCGTCTGCGTGCAGATCGGCATGCCTTCGGCGAGTTCGAATGCACACACGCGCATCGCGCTGCCTTCGTCGCCGCCGCGCAGGACGGTGCCGCTGATCGCGCCCTTGGCGAGCGCGCCGTCGCGCATCGCGCACTCCACCGTCGTATCGCCGAGGTCCGTGCCCGGCGACAACGCGCCGCTGCCGGCGGGCATCGCATTGCGCAACGCTTCGGGTGGCGCGGGCAGGACGATGGGCGTGAGGTCTTCGTTCGGCGTTCCGATGACGAACCAGGCGATGTCGGCGCCGCCGACCTTCAGCGCGGGGAGGATCGCGCAACGGTTCGGTGCGCCGGGCGAGGATGCATCGCACGCGACGCCTTCGATCGACACCAGGGCCGCGCGCTGTTCTTCGGGAGAGCGCGCCAGGAACGCCCGATCACGGCAGGTGAGGATGTCCGCGAGCGCGGCGCGACGCGGGTCCGGCGTTTCTGCGGGCGCGCTGCGCGAAGCCTGCGGCGCGGCCGCGACCGGCGCCGGGGTCGATTCGCCCCCGCATCCTGTCAGCACCAGCGCAAGGCCCGTGATCGCCAACGTCTTCCGCATGATGTGCCTGCTCCTGAACCGCGCAACAGTAACGGCAGCTCCGTGAACGGCGCCACCGCGCGGCTCAGCGGGGGCGGCGCCGCACGGGAATCGCGGAGACGGGGACGCTGGTGACTTCGAACCCGCCTTCGCGGATCGGCGCGCCGGGCGGCGGTGCCCAGGCCATCGCCGTGATGACCTCCCACGTGGCGGGAAGGCTGCCGTCTTCCAGGCGGAAGGCGTCGTACGCCCGCGCGGCCGCGGCGAAACGCGCCCGGCCCGTCAGGGTGTGGCGCCGCGTCTGCAAGGCGTTGGTCGCGCCGATCGCACGTTGCTCGCGCATCAGCGCGGCCAGGTCTGCGTAGCGCGTGGTGTAGGCATCGCGGTCGAGCACGGGGTTCTTGAAGCCGGCATGCACCAGTGCATCGCCGAACTGCGCGATGGTGGCGAACGGCGAGACATGCGGCGTGGCGTCGGCGTGCGAGAACGCATCGCGCAATTCCTGCAGCGTCCCCGGCCCGAAGGTGGAAACGAGCAACAGGCCGCCGGGCTTCAACACGCGACGGAATCCGGCGAATGCCGCCGGCAGGTCCTCGACCCATTGCACGCACAGATTCGAGAACAGCACATCGACGCTGCCTTCGGCGAAGGGCAGTGCCCGCACGTCGGCGTTCACGCGATCGAACGGTCGCCACCATCCGCTGCGCTTGCCTGCTTCACGCAACATCGGCAAGGCCAGATCGACCGCGACGATGCGCGCCTTCGGCCAGCGCTTGCGCATCGCGGCGCTCCCGCGACCGGGGCCGGCGCCGAGATCGAGCACGACGTTCGGCTTCGGAAGGTCGAGCTTGGGGTCGTCGAGGTAATCCAGCGATTCGAGCAGGCGCGCTTCCACTTCGTGTTGCAAGCCGGCGGCGGCGTCGTAACTGCCGGCCGAACGCGAGAACGCGCGGCGGACGTGTCGCTTGTCGAACAGACTGCTCATGCGGCCAGGAAGTCCGTGAGATGCGCGGCGACCACGTCCGCGTGCGTGAGAAAAGGCGCGTGCCCCGCGTGGTCGACGACATGGACCTGCGTCGCGCCGCCCGCGAGCGCGGCGCTGTCGCGCATGGCGCGCGCATCGACGAGCCGATCGCGACGGCCGGCGAGCCAGAGGCTGGGCGAGGACAAGCGCGGCATCGCTGCGCGCAGGTCGGCGGTCTTCAGCAGCTCCAGGCCATCGGCGAGGACGTTTGCGGCGGGCTCGCCGCGCGAGAACAAGTCGTCGCGCAGCGCGCGCACTTCCTCTTTCGCATGGTCCGAACCGAATGCTTCCAGTGCGACGAAGCGATCGAGCGTGCCGCGGTAATCACTGCGCAGCCCGGTGGCGAAATCGCGGAAGATTTCGGGCGACACGCCGTAACGCCAGTCGTCGCTGCGCACGAAATGCGCGCTGGCGCAGATCAGCGCGGCGGCGGTCGCGTCGTTCGGGCGCTCGATCGCGGCATGCAACGCGAACAGGCCGCCGAGCGACCAACCGCACCACGGCGCGGCCGGGACGTGCGCTGCGATCGCATCCACGCAGGCATCCAGTGCCAACGGGACGTCGCAATCCCGCGAACGCCCGTGGCCCGGCAAGTCGACGACGTGCAACGTGAAGCGGTCACGCAGACGCGCGACCAGCGGCGCGAACACGCCGCCATGCATCGCCCAGCCGTGCAGCAGCACCAGCGGCGGACCCTTGCCGACGACATCGACATGCAGGCTCATGCGTGCGGCTCCTCGGCCAGCACCATGGGCACCGCCCTCGGGCGCGAGACCAGCCACGCGAACAAGCCGATGCCGGCGACGACCAGGCAGGCGCCCCACAGTGCGATGCCGCGCGGCCATCGTTCGCCGAGGAACAAGGCACCAAGCACCATCGCGAACAACAATTCCGCGGCCTGCATCGCTTCGGCGGCGCCGAGCGCGGCGGGCTGGTCGCGCACCATGCCGGTCGCCTGGAAGAACAGGATCGTCGCGATGATGCCCGCGCCCAGCGCCACGCCGGCGGCGAGCCAGGCCTGCGAAAGCATCGGCGCGCCGACGTGCTGGAACGCGAATGCGGCCACCAGGATCCAGGCCGGCTGGCTCGCGAGCGTCATGCCGAAGACGCGTTGCGTGGCATTGAGGTGTTCGCCGGTGCGTTCCAGGTGCAACAGCAACAAGCGATTGCCGATCGGGTACAGCGTCGCGGAAACCAGCACGCAGGCCAGTGCGATCCACGCCGCGCGATCCAGGTGACCTTGCGCATAGCCCAATTGCAGCAGCACGACGCCCGCGAGGATGACGCCGCCGACACCGAGCGCTGCCTTCGGCACCTTGCGCCGTGCATCGCGATACAGCAGCGGCGCACACAACATCCCGGCGACCACCGTGAACTGGAAGCTGCCAGCGATCAGCCACGACGGCCCGCTCGACGCGGCATACGACAGGAACAGATAGAAGGCGACGAAGCCGACCGTGCTGCATGTCAGCCAGGCCATCGGATGCGCGCGCATCGCGCGCCACACGGGTGCGATACCGCCCTGCCACGGCATGAGCGGCAACAGCAGCGGCAGCGTGATGAGGTAACGCAGGCACGCGATCCACAGCCAATGCCCGCCGGCGCTTGCGGCCGCGCGGTTCAGCACGTAGGTCAGGGTGAAGAACAGCGCCGACAGCAACGCGACGCCGATGGCCGCGAGTGCGCGGCGCCCGTCGTGCGCGCCGTGGGTCATGCGTGGGCGGCGAGTGGTTGCGCGTCGGTTCCGAAGCCGTGGCCGATGGCATCGCGCGACCATGCGAGCGCATCGAGCAGCGCGTCGATTTCCTGCGGGGAATGCAACGTCGACAGCGTGACGCGCAAGCGCGACTTGCCGTCGGGCACCGTCGGCGGGCGGATCGCGGAGACCCAGAAACCCTGCGCTTCCAGCGCCTGCGCGAAGGCGAGCGCATGCGTTTCGTCGCCGCACAGCAAGGGCTGGATCGGCGAATGCGAGGGCAGGACTTCGAAGCCATGCTTCGCCGCGCCCGCGCGGAAGCGCGAGATCGAGGTCGCCAGTTTTTCGCGGCGCCATTGTTCGCGACGCGCGATCTTCACCGCGGCGAGCGACGCAGCGGCCTGCGCGGGCGGAAGCGCCGTGGTGTAGATGTACGGGCGCGCGGTTTCTTCCAGGTGCGCGATCAGGTCGGCGTCGCCGACCACTGCCGCGCCGTAACTGCCGAGCGCCTTGCCGAGCGTGACCAATTGCAGCGGCGCGGCATCCACGCCCAGCCGCGCGGCGGCCACCGTGCCCCGGCCTTCGGGGCCGAGCACGCCGACGCCATGCGCATCGTCGACATAGAACAGGGCGTTCTGCACGCGCGCGATGACGGCGAGGTCGCGAATCGGCGCGACATCGCCATCCATGCTGAAGACGCCGTCGGTGGCGAGCATCGCCGCGCCATCGGGCACGCTGCGCAACTGGCGCAACGCGCCTTCGGGATCCAGGTGCGGGTAGCGGCGGAGCTTGCAGCCCGAGACGCGCGCGGCGTCGATCAGGCTCGCGTGGTTGAGGCGATCCTGCACGCACAGGTCGTCGTCGCCGAGGAAGGCCTGGACGACGGCGAGGTTCGCCAGATATCCGCTGCCGAACAGCAGCGCACGGGGCATGCCCAACCAGTCGGCGAGTTCGCGTTCCAGTGCGTCGTGGGTGGCGTGGTGGCCGCAGACCAGGTGCGAGGCGACGCCGCCTGCACCGTCGCGGGCGGCCGCGTCCTGCATCGCGTTGACGACCGCGAATTGCTGCGCGAGGCCGAGATAGTCGTTGCTGCAGAAGCCGGTGAGCCAATGGCCGTCGACTTCGAAGCGGACGCCGTCGCGCCGCGTGACGCTGCGGCGAACGCGCGTACGCGCCTGCGCCTCGCGCTGGGCGCGAGCGGCGGCGACGCGTTCATGCAAGCGCGGGCGCATGGGTCAGGCGGCCTCGCCGGTAATGGCGGCATGGACGGTGGTGCTGCAGTCTGACGCCACCTCGGCCGACGCAACGTGCATGGGTCGCAGTCCGAGGCGTTCGAACAACCGCTGGTCGTGCGCGGTATCCGGGTTGCCGGTCGTCAGCAGCTTCTCGCCGTGGAAGATCGAGTTGGCGCCGGCCGCGAAGCACAGGGCCTGCAGCTCGTCGCTCATCGTCTCGCGACCGGCCGAGAGGCGGACCATCGAGCGCGGCATGAGCAGGCGGGCAACGGCGATCGTGCGGACGAATTCGAACGGATCGAGCAACGCGGTGCCGGCGAGCGGCGTGCCGGCGACTTGCACGAGGCGATTGATCGGCACCGAATCCGGGTGCGCCGGCAACGTGGCGAGCGTGTGCAGCAGGCCGGCGCGCTGTTCGCGCGACTCGCCCATGCCGACGATGCCGCCGCAACAAGTCTTCATGCCCGCGTCGCGCACGTGCGACAGCGTGTCCAGGCGATCCTGGAGTTCGCGCGTGTGGATGATCTCGCCATAGAAATCCGGCGCGGTGTCGATGTTGTGGTTGTAGTAATCCAGGCCGGCGTCGCGCAGGGCGTTGGCCTGGTCGCCGGTGAGCATGCCGAGCGTGGCGCAGGTTTCCAGGCCGAGCGCCTTCACCTCGCGGATCATCGCGGCGACCTTCGGGATGTCGCGGTCCTTCGGCGAACGCCACGCGGCGCCCATGCAGAAGCGCGATGCGCCGGCGTCGCGCGCCTGGCGGGCCTTGGCCACGACATCTTCGGTGCGCATCAGCTTCGTGGCTTCCACGCCCGTGTGGTAGCGCGCGGCCTGCGGGCAATAGCCGCAGTCTTCCGGGCAGCCGCCGGTTTTCACGGACAACAGCGTCGAGACCTGGACTTCGCTCGGATCGAAATGTTCGCGATGGACCGTGGCGGCGCGATGCAGCAATTCGGTGAAGGGCAGCGCGAAAAGCGCCAGCACCTCATCGCGGGACCAATCGTTGCGCACTTGGCTGACAGCAGGCATGGGAGTTTCCCGACAGCAATGGCGATACAGGCCGGGCAGTCTGGAAACCATGTCAGTCGCTGTCAACCAACGCCCGCTGCCCCAGGTTGACGGGCTCCGCGCCCGCCTCGGGTTCTGGCTGCGCAACGATGCCAGCCGCCTGCTCTGGCCCAGCCGATGCCTGGCCTGCCGCGCGCCCGGCATCGCGGGAATGGACCTGTGCGCCGCCTGCGAGCGCGCCTTGCCCCGGATGCCCGCCGCTTGCGTGCGGTGCGCACTGCCGCTTCCGCATGCCGGGACTTGCGGGACGTGCCGGCGGCGCATGCCGCCGCTGCAGGAGGTCCATGCGGCCTGCCTCTATGCGGCGCCCGTGGATCGGCTGCTGCCGCGCTTCAAGTTCCATGACGACCTGGCTGCGGGCCGGCTGCTCTCGCAACTGATGGCGGAGGCGTTCGCCGGGTTGCCGCCGCCCGATGCGTTGCTTGCGGTTCCGCTGCATACCGGGCGCCTGCGCTCGCGCGGCTACGACCAGGCCCTGGAGCTCGCACGGCCGCTGTCGCGTGCGTTGCGGATCCCGTTGCTCACCCACGTATTGGAGCGCACGCGTGCGACGGCACCGCAATCGGAACGCGCGGCGGCGACGCGGCGGCGCAACGTGCGGCGCGCCTTCGCGGTGCGGTCCGATGCCGCGGTTCCCGCGCATGTCGTCCTGGTCGACGACGTCATGACCACCGGCGCCACCTTGCATGCGGCCGCCGAGGCGTTGTTGCGCGCGGGTGCGCATCGCGTCGATGCGTGGGTGTGTGCGCGCGTGCCATGACGGCCTTACTGGTGCGCGGCCTGCCAATACGCGACCGCGATCCCGGCAAATACGCTCATGCCCACCCACTGGTTGTGCAGGAAGGCGCGGAAGCACGCGTCGCGTTCGCGGTGGCGCGCGATCGCGAATTCATACGCGACCAACGCGCCGGCGATGCCGAGGCCGATCCAATACGCCATGCCCAGGCCAGCCTGCCGGCCGACCAGCCACAGCGCGAACAATGTCGCTGCATACAGCACGCCTTGCGCGGCCAGGTCCATGTCGCCGAACAGGATCGCGGTCGACTTCGCACCGGCGCGCAGGTCATCGTCGCGGTCGACCATCGCGTACCAGGTGTCGTAGGCCGTGGCCCACAGGATGTTTGCGCCGTAGAGCACCCAGGCGATCGGCGGCACTTCGCCGCGGACCGCCGCGAAGGCCATCGGGATGCCCCATCCGAAGGCGAGGCCCAGGTAGACCTGCGGCAGGTAGGTATAGCGCTTGAGGTACGGATAGCTGGCGGCGAGCACGACGCCGACGGCGCTCATCCACACCGTGAGCCGATTCATCGTCAGCACGAGGGCGAAGGCGGCCAACATCAGCGCGGCGAACACGATGAGCGCTTCGCGGCCCCGCACCCGGCCCGAGGCGAGCGGTCGGTCGCGCGTGCGCTCGACCTGCGGGTCGAGCCAACGGTCGGCGTAGTCGTTGATCACGCAGCCGCCCGAGCGCGTCAACCACACGCCCAGCGTGAAGACGATCAGGGTCCACAGCGGCGGCATGCCTTCGGCGGCGACCCACAGGCCCCACCATGTCGGCCACAGCAACAACAGCCAGCCGATCGGCCGGTCGCCGCGCACCAGTTTCCAGTACTGGCGCAAGCGATCGCGCCACAGCGGCAGGGGCGGCGGGATCGGCGCGTAGTCGCGTTCGTAGCTCATGGTCCTGTCGCCTGTGTGCGAGAATGCGCGCCCCCGCGGCCCCGTGGGGTGTTCCATCGCGATGCGCCCGTAGCTCAGCCGGATAGAGTAGTGGCTTCCGAAGCCATTGGTCGGGGGTTCGAATCCCTCCGGGCGCGCCAATTTTTCGGATCGCGGAGTGCCCGGCGGCCGTGCGGCTCGCGCCCGTCGTGCCCTTCTGGAATAATCCCCCGCTCTTTGTTGGCTTTGCGCGGCAACGCGCCCCTGGACGGATCGTGCGCAACTACGACCTCGACTTCCTCAAGAAATTCTCGATGGTGCTCGGCTTCCTGGCCGCGCTCACCCTTTCCCTGATCGTGTTCGCGCATCACCTGCAGGGCACGCTGGTGCCGGAGCAGGATCCGGCGGTGGCCAAGCGCACGCTCGCCCGCATCGCGCCCGCCGGCGCGGTCTACGCCGGCCAGACCGGCGCCGCGGCACAGGCCGCGGCGGTGGCCTCCGCTGCCGCGAAGGCCGCCTCGCAGGTCGCCTACGGCGGCACGAAGGACGGCGGCACGATCTTCGGCAACCTCTGCACCGGCTGCCACACCTCCGGCGCGGGCGGCGCCCCGACGATGACGGCCGCCGGCATCGGCGCGCGCGCAGGCAAGGGCAGGGACACGCTGTACAAGCATGCGATCGAAGGCTTCACCGGCGACGCCGGCCACATGCCCCCCAAGGGCGGCAACCCGGCGCTGAGCGACGAGCAGGTCAAGGCCACGGTCGATTGGATGCTTGCGAACGTGAAATGACGCGCGCCCGGCGACCCCGGGCCAGCGCTACGAACAACGCCGCCTCCGGGCGGCGTTTTTCCTTTCCGGCTTCCCACGGCGCCAACCCACCCTGCGGCATCATTCGCGCATGAACACGCCCACGCCCCCCGGCATCGCCCCAGCCGACCACGCCTTCATGATCGACGGCCCCGCCGGCCCGATCGAAGCCGCCTGCGACGATCCCGAAGCAGGCGCGCTGCAGGTCCCCGTCATCGCCGTGCTCTGCCATCCGCTGCCCACCGAAGGCGGCACGATGCACAACAAGGTGGTGACGATGGCTGCGCGCGCGCTACGCGAATGCGGCGCGCGGACCATCCGTTTCAATTTCCGCGGCACCGGCCAGTCAGCGGGCACGTTCGACGAAGGCCAGGGCGAAGCCGACGACCTGCGCACGGTCGTTGCGTATGCGCGCGAAAAATTCCCGTCGCACGCGCTGTGGCTCGGCGGCTTCAGTTTCGGCGCGTACGTCTCGTACAAGTGCGCGCAAGAAATGCAACCGGGCCTGCTGTTGTCGATCGCACCGCCCGTGGGCCGCAGCTGGCGCTTCGACGACATCGCGCATCCCCAATGCCCGTGGATCGTGATCCAGGGCGAAGACGACGAAATCGTCGATGCGGAGGCGGTGAAGGCGTGGGTCGCGACCCTGCAACCGCAGCCCGAATTCGTCTTGATGCCAGACACCAGCCACTTCTTCCACCGCAAGCTCATGGACTTGCGCGGCGCGATCAAGTCCGCCGTGCGTCCATGGTTGCCGGATTCGACGAACGGATGAGCGCCCATCCGAATCCGTCGGCGGCTTACGCTGCCGGCGTCGCGCGCGGCGACTGGCAGGACGACGCGGCGCAACATCCTGCCTTGCACGAACTCGACCGCCTGCACGATGCGTTGCGCGCACCGGTCGGCAACGGCGGCCTGCTCTCGCGCCTGTTCGGGAACGACACGCCGGCGGCGCCGCGCGGCCTTTATCTCTGGGGCGGCGTGGGCCGCGGCAAGACGTTCCTGATCGACCTGTTCTACGACGGCCTGCCGATTCCCGACAAGCGCCGCACGCATTTCCATCGCTTCATGCGCGAAGTGCACGAAGGCCTGCGCGCGCATGCGGGCGAACGCGATCCGTTGACCGCGATCGCGAAGCAATGGCGCGAAAGCCTGCGCGTGATCGTGCTCGATGAGTTCTTCGTCAGCGACATCGGCGATGCGATGTTGCTCGCGCGCCTGCTCGAACGCCTGTTCGCCGAGGGCGTGGTGCTGGTGACCAGTTCGAACGCCGCGCCGGTCGACCTGTACAAGGATGGCCTGCAGCGTGCGCGTTTCCTGCCCGCGATCCAGTTGATCCAGGACCATTGCGTCGTCGCGTTCCTGGACAGCCCGCAGGATTACCGCCTGCGCGCGCTGACGCGTTCACCGGTCTACCGCGCGCCGCTGGATGCGCAGTCCGATGCGTGGTTGCACGAACGCTGGGAGACGCTGAGTCATGGTTGCCCACGCGAGGACGACCCCTTTATCGTCGATGGCCGCACGATCGCCGCGCGTGCGCGGGCCGAGGGCATGGGGTGGTTCGATTTCGCGGCGCTCTGCGAAGGCCCGCGCGGCACGTCGGACTACATCGAACTCGCACGCGAATGCCACACGGTGTTGCTGGGCGGCATCCCGGGATTTTCAGGGTCGAACGACGATGCCGCGCGCCGCTTCGTCAACCTGGTCGACGAGTTGTACGACCGGCACGTCAACCTGGTGTGCACCGCCGATGCATCGCCCATGGCCCTGTACTCGGGCGATCGCCTGATCGCGGCGTTCGAACGCACGGCCTCACGCCTGGTGGAGATGCAGTCGTCCGAGTACCTGGCGCAGGAACATCGCTCCTAAGCGGCGCGGCGACGGTTGAAGTGCAACCCCGCGTAGATCGCAACCAGCACGGCGAGCGCGACGCCGATCGCGGTGAGTTCCTTCGACGTCAGCGTGAACACCACCAGCACCATCGATGCGATCGCGACCAGCGGGATCACCGGCCCGCCCGGCAACACGAACGGGGTGTCGCCGCGTTCGCGCAGATCCTTGCGCTGCGCCCACCATGCCGCGACGCTCACCAGCCCGTACACCAGGCAGATCGCGCCGCCGGAAATCAGCGCGAGCGTGTCGAAACTCCCGGCGATCGCCAGGATCCATGCGGGCGTGGCGTGCGCGATCAACGCATTCATCGGCACGCGGTGGGTCGCGGTCACGCGGCCGAAGGTGCGCGGCAGGTAACCGTCGCGGCCCAGCGCATACACCAGGCGCGAGGTGCCGAGCAGGTTGCCCATCATGAAGCCGGTCATCGAGATGCAGGCGGTGATGAGCAGCGCTATGCGCGCCGGGCCCCACAGCGCGCCCGCTGTATCGGCCACCGGCACCTTGCTCGCGCCCAGCGCCGTCGTACCGAGCACGCCCTGGCCGACGATCTGCAAGCCGAGGTACAGCAGGACGACCAGCAGGATCGCGGCGACCGTCGCGCGCGGCACGTTGCGCGAGGGGTCGCGCAATTCGCCCGACGGGACGAGCGCGGTTTCCATGCCGGAGTAGGCAAACATCACCAGCGCCATCGATGCCCCGAGCGCGGTCCACGACGGCACGGCGCCGACGGAGAAACTCACCTGGCTCCAGTCGACGAACCAGATGCCGATCGCGGCGAGCAGGAACAGCGGCGTGAGCTTCAACGTCGCCAGCGCGACGATCGCGCGCGCGCCGAGCTTCACGCCGAAGGCATTGAGTGCGAACAGCGCCGCGTACACACCCGTGATCAGCAGCGCGCGCGGCACCGGGCCGGCAAGCGCGGGCACGAGGTTGGCGACTTGTTCGGACAAGGCTGCGGCGACGCCCGCGCTCGAGGTGATGTTGCTGATCCACATCAGCGCGCCTGCGATGAAACCGGCGAACTGGCCGAACGCGGCGGTGAGATAGGTATACGGCCCACCCGTCGCGGAAACGCGGCTGCCGACGGCCGCGAAACACAATGCGATCGGGATGATGGCCAGCGCGCCGGCGATCAGCGCGATGGGCGCTGCCACGCCGACCTGTGTCGAGAGTGCGGCCGGCATGCGGAAGATGCCGCCACCGATGATGACGTTGATGACCGCCGCGGTGAGCGCGAAGGTGCCGACGGCGCGGATCAGTGCGGCTTCGCCGTGGACGGCGCCGAGCGCGGGTTGCTGCGAACGCTGGTCCATCGTGGGACTCCCCGGGTGACACCCGAGCGTCGCACAGGACACGCGCCGAGCGCGAGCCCCCTCGTAGAATGGCCGCATGACGTCCCATGAATTGCCGCTCGGCCGCCCGGTCGACTATCCGCGCCACTACGATCCCGGCCTGCTGTTCCCGATTGCGCGCGCCCTGGGCCGCACCGCGTTGTCGCTGCCGTCCGAAGGCGAGCTGCCCTTCGCCGGGCAGGACCGCTGGCATGCCTACGAGCTTTCGTGGCTCGATGCACGGGGCAAGCCGATGGTACGGACCGCGACCTTCACCGTACCCGCCGATTCGCCGAACCTCGTCGAATCCAAGTCGCTGAAGCTCTACTTGAACTCCTTCAATGCAACGCGCTTCGACGGCGAGGCCGAAGTGCGCGCGCGCATCGCCGCCGACCTGGCGCAAGTGGCCGGCGCGGCGGTCGACGTGCGCTTCGGTTTGCCGCCCATGGTCGGCGACGAAGACGACGTGCTGGACCTCGACGCGCTGCAAGTCGACATCGACGATTACGGTCCGCCGAACGCGGCGTACCTGGCTTGCATGGGCGATGTCGTCGAAGCGCGCGTGCGTTCGGCGTTGCTGAAATCCAACTGCCCGGTCACGGGCCAGCCCGACTGGGCCGAAGTGCGCATCGACTATCGCGGCCCGCGCATCGAAGCCGAAGGCCTGCTGCGCTATCTCGTCAGCTTCCGCGACCACGCCGAATTCCACGAGCAGTGCGTCGAACGCATCTTCACCGACCTGGTGAAGCACTGTCGCCCGGAACAGCTCTCGGTCGAAGCGCTCTACACGCGCCGCGGCGGCCTGGACATCAATCCCTGGCGCGGCACGCCGGGCCTGTCGCCTCCCGCGGCCGTGCGCGCGCTGCGCCAGTGAGGCCGTGCGCACCGAAGTCATGAAGCGCGCTTAACGAGGGCCGTGCTTCCCTGCCTTGGTCCCCGGCCGCCCCCGTCGCCGGGGGGAGCACTGTCCATGACCAACGAAAAGAAGCCCGACTTCAGCGGCGTGCAGGGCACCGTCCGCGGGACCGAAGGCGTGGTGCCGGAAAAGCCCGACTTCAGTGGCGTCCAGGGCACCGTGCGTGGCGAAGGCCTGACGCCGCAGAACACGACCTACACCGTCCAGAAGGGCGACACGCTTTCGCACATCGCGAAGCAACACTACGGCCGCGCGAGCAAGTGGAAGGCGATCTTCGATGCCAACCGCGACCAGCTCGACGACCCCGACCGCATCCAGCCCGGCCAGATCCTCCAGATTCCGGCGATCGATGCCGACGGCGACGGCCAGCCCGACGCGCCGCGTTGAACCCCGAAAAAATCCAGCACGTCCCTGCAAGGAGCTCCCCCATGAACCGCAATCGCGTCCTGCTTCCGCTCGCCGCCGCCCTGCTCGCCACCCTCGCCCTCGCCGGCTGCAAGAAGAAAGAAGCCTACGAAACGCCGAGCACCAACGCGCCGGCGCCGGCCGCCACGCTGCCGGCGCCCGCTCCGGCGCCGACGGCGTCCGCCGCCACCGCGAGCGTCACGTCCGTCGATCTCGGCAAGGCCGCCGGCGCCGACATGAAGATCGCTGCGCCGATGACCACCTTCGCGACGAAGGACAAGATCATTGCCGCCGTCGGCACGCACGTCGCCGATGCGACCGCCACCGTGCCGGCGAAGGTCGGCGCGAAATGGACGCATGTCGACAGCAGCCAGACCGTCAACGAAGAAGCCCGCGACGTCCAGCTCAAGGGCGACCAGACCTGGGACTTCGAGATCACCAACAGCAATCCCTGGCCGACCGGGAAGTACCGCGTCGAAATCATGCTCGACGGTAAGGTCGTGCAGTCGCGCGACTTTGAAGTGAAGTAAGCGGCCGCAACCGGAAACCCGAAGGGCGCGGCCTCGCGGTCGCGCCCTTCTTTTTTGCCCGCAGTAGCCCCCGCGCGCCGGAACCGCGAAAATGGCGGACCCCGGCGCCGTCCGATCGCGCCGCCTCCTCCTTTCCCGAGCGCGCGCATGTCGACTCCGCCGAAGATCCTCTACACCCTCACCGACGAAGCGCCGTTCCTGGCGACGCAGTCGTTCCTGCCCATCGTCTCGGCGTTTACGAAGCCCGCAGGCATCGCCGTGGAAACGCGCGACATCTCGCTGGCCGCGCGCATCGTTTCGCAATTCGGCGACATGCTCGACGCTGCGCACCAGATGCCCGACGACCTGTCCGAGCTCGGCCAGCTCGCCACGACGCCCGAAGCGAACATCATCAAGCTGCCGAACATCAGCGCGTCGGTGCCGCAGCTCAAAGCCGCGATCCGGGAACTGCGGCAACAGGGTTACAAGCTGCCGAACTATCCCGACGAACCGAAGGACGATCGCGAAGCCGACATCAAGTCGCGCTACGACCGCGCCAAGGGCAGCGCCGTGAACCCCGTGTTGCGCGAAGGCAATTCCGATCGCCGCGCGCCGTTGTCGGTGAAGCAGTACGCGCGCAAGCATCCGCATCGCATGGGCGCGTGGTCGAAGGACTCGAAGACGCACGTCGCGCAGATGGAGGCCGGCGATTTCTACGGCAGCGAACGCTCGGCGACGATGGGCGCGGCCACGACGCTCAAGATCGAATTCATCGGCACGGACGGCACGACGCAAGTCCTCAAGCCGTCGGTCAAGGTGCTGGCCGGCGAGATCGTCGATGCCGCGGTGATGAACGTGAAGTCGCTGTCGCGCTTCGTCGACGCGCAAATCGAGGACGCCAAGGCGCAGGGCGTGCTGTTCTCGCTGCACCTGAAGGCCACGATGATGAAGGTGTCCGACCCCATCATGTTCGGCGTGGTGGTCGAACGGTTCTATCGCGACGTGCTGGCGCGCCATGAAGACGCGCTACTCCAGGTGGGCTTCGAGGCGAACAACGGCATCGGCGATCTGTACGCGCACCTGTCGGCGTTGCCGGAAGACCTGCGCGCGACCATCGAAGCCGACATCGCGGCCGAATACGCGCTGCGCCCGGGCGTGGCGATGGTGAACTCCGACAAGGGCATCACCAACCTGCACGTGCCGAGCGACGTCATCGTCGATGCATCGATGCCTGCGATGATCCGCGACTCCGGCCGCATGTGGAACGCGAAGGGCGAACTGCAGGACACCAAGGCGCTGATTCCCGACCGTTGCTATGCGGGCATCTACCAGGTCGTCATCGACGACTGCAAGGCCAATGGGGCCTTCGATCCGGCAACGATGGGCAGCGTGCCCAACGTCGGCCTGATGGCGCAGAAGGCCGAGGAATACGGTTCGCACGACAAGACTTTCCATCTCGAACACGACGGCGTGGTGCGCGTGACCGATGGCGACGGCAATGTCGTGCTCGAGCACAACGTCGAAGCCGGCGACATCTGGCGCATGTGCCAGACCAAGGACGCGCCGATCCGCGATTGGGTGAAGCTCGCCGTTTCGCGGGCGCGCCTGTCGCACACGCCGGCGGTGTTCTGGCTGGATGCGCAGCGCGCGCACGACGCGCAGGTGCTGAAAAAGGTTTCGACGTACCTGAAGGATCACGACACCGATGGCCTGGACATCCAGGTGCTCGCACCGGTCGAGGCGATGGGCCATGCGCTCGCGCGCATCCGCCGCGGCGAGGACACGATCTCCGTCACCGGCAACGTGCTGCGCGATTATCTGACCGACCTGTTCCCCATCATGGAACTGGGCACGTCGGCGAAGATGCTTTCGATCGTGCCGCTGATGGCGGGCGGTGGGTTGTTCGAAACCGGCGCGGGCGGGTCTGCGCCGAAGCACGTGCAGCAGTTCGTCGGCGAGGATTACCTGCGATGGGATTCGCTGGGCGAATTCCTCGCGCTGGCCGCGTCCCTCGAACATCTCGCCGAGCGATACGGCAATCCGCAGGCGCAGGTGCTGGCCGATGCGCTGGATGCGGCGAACGCGAAATTCCTGGATGAAAACAAGTCGCCGGGCCGCAAGCTCGGCACGCTCGACAACCGCGGCAGCCACTTCTACCTGGCGATGTATTGGGCGCAGGCGCTCGCCGCGCAGGACATCGACCCAGGCCTGAAGGCGAAATTCGCCCCGCTGGCGAAGGCACTGACGGAGAACGAATCGAAGATCGTCGAAGAACTCAACGCCGTGCAGGGCAAGCCCGTCGACATCGGCGGGTATTACCACCCGGACCTTGCCAAGCTCGCGAAGGCCATGCGGCCGAGCGCGACGTTGAACGCCGCGCTCGAGACCTTGCACTGACCGGGCGGCCC
Organism: Lysobacter sp. P5_C4; assembly: GCF_054049695.1. Taxonomy (NCBI): domain Bacteria; kingdom Pseudomonadati; phylum Pseudomonadota; class Gammaproteobacteria; order Lysobacterales; family Lysobacteraceae; genus Lysobacter; species Lysobacter sp. P5_C4. The sequence continues at coordinate 157,065 of NZ_JBFULX010000002.1, forward strand.
TCCCCTGGTGGACAGGGGAGGGCATCCACTCAGCAGTGCGCGATGCCGATCTTTTCGGGGGAGACGATCGCGTCGTTCGGCTGGTGCGGGTCGATCGGGTCCTGGCCGCCCAGCAGCAGGAACGAGTCGAACCAGCGGGAGCGGTGGTCGTCGGCCTTGTGCGGGACCGGCGTCTGGCCGGTGATTTCGTCCTCGATGCCACCGTCGACCAGGTGGCCCTGCAGCGACAGCAGATCCTTGTAAAGCCGGGTGGTTGCGGTACGCATGACCGTGCTCCGTGATTGAGTGGAATGAAAGATAGGCGCATGCTTGGGCGCTGAAAATCGCAAGTTTCGACACCTTGCCTTCGATTCCATTCAAGTCGGAGCCGCCGTGAGCAAGCCCCCGCTGCATGCCCTCCAGGGCTTCGTCGCCACCGCGCGCCAGGGCAATCTGTCCCGCGCGGCCGAGTCGATGCACCTGACCATCAGCGCGCTGAGCCATCAGATCCGCGGGCTCGAGGAGCGGCTGGGGCAACGGTTGTTCGTGCGCAATCCGCGCGGGGTCACCCTGACCGCCGACGGGCAGCGGCTCTTCGATCGCGTGGCCGATCACCTGGATGCGATCGAACACGCGCTGCGCCCGTTCGGCATGCGACGCGACGACGTGCTGACGCTCACGCTGATGCCCTCGTTCGCGACAAGTTGGCTGGTGCCGCGCCTGCCGCGCTTCGTCGCCGCGCATCCGCAACTGGAAATCCACCTGCAGTCGACGATCAACGTCGTCGACTTCGAACGCGACACCGACCTCGACGCCGGCCTGCGCTACGGCCCCGGGCATTGGCCCGGGCTGGAAGCGGTCCATCTGTTCGACGACTGGCTCACGCCGATGGCGAGCCCGGCGCTGCTCGAACGACTCGGGCGCCCGACGCTCGGAAACCTCGGCGACTTCCCCTTGCTCGGTGCGCCGGGCGGGCGATGGACCGAATGGTTCAAGCGTTTCGGCGGACAGGTGCCGAAGCGTTACGTCGCGAACTTCGACGACTCCGAAACCCTGCACCGCGCCGCCGTCGAAGGCATGGGCATCGTGCTCGGCCGGCTCACGCTGGCCTGGCCGCTGATCGATGCGGGCCGCCTCACCCAGTTGTTCGACCAGCGGCTCAAGGCGGATTTCAGCCATTACCTGGTGTTCCCGCCGCGGTCCGGATCGCATGGCGGGCTCTCGCAATTCCGCGAATGGGTGCTCGACGAAGCCGCGCGTTACACCGCCGCCCAGGGCCGCGCGCAATCCTGAGGCAAGCGGCGTTACCCTGACGCCCCCTTCCGACGGAGTCGCCACGATGGATCGCAAGCTCGCCGTTCGCCCCCTGGTCGCCTGCCTGATGCTGACCGTGCTCGCCGCCTGTGCGTCGACGAACAGCGGCGACGACGCCGCCTCGCAGGCAGACGCCGCCGCAACGTCCAGTGCATCGGCCGACAACGGCGCGGCCTCCGCCAGCGCTTCGTCCTCGATGGTGAGCAACGGCACGGGCGCCGCGCTCGACACCGTGCTCGCCGGCGATTGGCGCACGCCCAAGTGGGTCGCGCGCGACCCGTACCGCCATCCGAAGGAAACGCTGTCCTTCTTCCTGCTCAAGCCCGACCAGACGGTCATCGAGATCACGCCCGGCGGCGGTTGGTGGACCGAAATCCTGGCGCCCTACCTGCGCGAGAACGGCAAGTACATCGCCGCCACGTGGGACGACAACATCAAGGGCCAGCCCGGCTATCGCTACAACCTCAACAAGCAACTGCGCGCGAAGATCGCGAGCAACGCCGCGCTTTACGACAAGGCCGAAGTGCGCATCTTCGACGCGAAGAAGCCGGACTTCGGCCCGCCGGCTTCGGCCGACGTCGTGCTGACCTTCCGCAACGCCCACAACTGGGTGGAAGACGGCAATGCGGCGGATTACTTCCGCGCCTTCTACGCCGTGCTCAAGCCGGGCGGCACGCTCGGCTTCGAAGACCATCGCGCCAAGCCGGGCACCGACCTGCAGAAGCAGATCAAGACCGGCTACCTCACCGAGGAACTGGTGAAGAAGTACGCGCAGGATGCCGGCTTCGTGGTCGATGGGCAGAGCGAGGTCAACGCGAACGCGAAGGACACGACCGACCACCCGAACGGCGTGTGGACGCTGCCGCCGACCAACCAGCACGACAAGGCGGACGACGCGAAGTACCAGGCGATCGGCGAAAGCGATCGCATGACGCTGCGCTTCAAGAAGCCCGCCGGTTGATCTCGCCGGGCCGCGCCGCCGCACGATGTTGATCGCGTTCAACAAGCCCTTCGGGGTCTTGTCGCAGTTCACCGATCGCAGCGTGCCGCCGCGGCCCACGCTCGCCGCGTTCGGCCTGCCGCCCGATGTCTATGCGGCGGGCCGGCTCGACGCCGATTCCGAAGGCCTGCTGTTGCTGACCGACGACGGCCCGCTCGCGCATCGGCTCAGCGACCCGCGGCACAAACAGGCCAAGACGTATTGGGTGCAGGTCGAAGGCCTGCCGGGTGAAGCCGCGCTCGCGGGGTTGCGTGCGGGTGTCGACTTGAACGACGGCATGACCTTGCCCGCCGACGTCCGCGTGATCGCGCCGCCCGCGCTCTGGCCCCGCGATCCGCCGGTGCGCTTCCGCAAGACGGTGCCCGATGCCTGGATCGAACTGGCCATCACCGAAGGCCGCAATCGCCAGGTGCGCCGGATGACCGCGGCCGTGGGCCTTCCGACGTTACGCCTGGTCAGGGTGGGGATCGGGCAGCACCGGGTCGACGGGCTGGCACCGGGTGCGTGGAAACACATCGGGGACTGAATCATTCAGTCCATGTGGCTATTCTGGAAGCGACCGCACGGACTTTCTGATAACTTCCCTGTCCCGTTCAGGTTTCGCAACGAGACGGATCTCTGTTGCAAAAACCTGGCTGAAGGAAGCTGCATGCCAGAGACGCCCACCCCAACCGCTGGCCGGATCCTGGTCGTCGACGACCAGCCCGCCAACCTGCGCGTCGTCAGCACGCTGCTGTCGCGCAACGGTTACGAGGTGGTGCCGGCCGGTACCGGCCCGGAGGCGCTCGATTACGCGCTGGCGGCCACCCCGGACCTGTTGCTCCTCGACATGCTCATGCCGGGGATGGACGGGTTCCAGTTGCTCGCGCAGATGCGGCACCACCCGTCGCTGCAGGACATGCCGGTGATCTTCCTCACCGCCGCGCAGGATCGCGAATTGTTGCTGCGCGCCTTCGACAGCGGCGCGGTCGACTACGTCACCAAGCCGTTCATTCCCGAGGAACTGCTGGCGCGCGTCAGTGCGCACGTGGCGTTGAAGCAGGCGCGCGACCGCCTCGAACGCGTCGCGCGCGAACGCCAGGAGCTGGTGAACCTCGTCGCGCACGATCTCAAGAATCCGCTGAGCAGCGTGTTGTTCGCGAGCGACATCCTCATGCAGGACGGTTGCCGCCCCGAGCGCATTCCGCGTTACCTGCAGATGATCCACGAAAGCGCGCACGACGCGATCGGTTACATCCGGCGTTACCTCGAAGGCCAGGAACGCATCGCGGCCGCCAGCGGTGGCGAAGCGCACACGCATCCGGCCGCGTTGCAGGAAACGATCGAATGGCTGGCGCAGCGCTACGAGCTGCAGCTGGAAAGCCGTGGCATGCACTTGCAAGTGTTCGTGCCCGAGCCGTGCGGCATCGTCGCGATCGATCGGCGCGTGCTGCGCCAGGTCGCGGAAAACCTGATCACCAACGCGATGAAATACGCCGCCGAGGGCAATGAACTCGCGTTGGAAGTCGCGAAGTCGACCAACGCCGGTTACTGGCAGTTGCGCGTGCTGGATCGCGGCGGCGGCGTGCCGCCGGAAAAGCGTCGGGATCTGTTCAAACCCTTCATGCGCCTGAGTGGGCGCGAAGACGGGCTGTCGAGCGGCCTGGGGCTTTCGCTCGCGCGGCAGATCATCGTCAACGCCGGCGGCGATCTCTGGTACGAAGATCGCGATGGCGGCGGGGCGGTGTTCGTGATCGAACTGCCCGCCGCGCTCGTGATCGACTGACGCGCTGCTCCAATCGAGCGTTATTCGGACGCGGCCTGCGTCGCGCGCGTGCTCTTGCGCGCAGTGCGCTTGGTCGCCCGCTTGGCCGGCACGCGACGCGCGCTGCCTTCGATGGGTTCGCGGCCATCGCCGTCCTGCGCCTGCTTCGCTTTCTTGCGGGCGAGATACCACAGGGCGCCCGCACCGACGACGGTCGCAACGGCCACCACCGGGTAGCGGCGAACAAATTTCATCGCGACGCGCCCGCCCGTCTTGACCGCGCCGATCTTGACGCCTGCATCGAGCCATTGACCCGCGCGCGGCACGAATTCCATCACTTCGCCGCCCAGTTTGCCGGCAAGGTCCATCGCGCGTTCGGGCAAAGCGATCAGCTTGGTGTTCATCGTTGCAGGCTCCCGTGGGGCGAATCGTTGGCTCGGCAGTCTCGGCGGGCCTGCGTTGAGCGTGCGTGATCGCGGGCGGACGCGTTCAGGTGCCGCGCGGTTTGGCCCGATGCGTCGCCGTCGCCGACCACGGATCGTCGGGCCAGGGGTGGCGCGGGTACCGACCCTTCATTTCCTTGCGCACGTCGGGGTAGGTGCGTTCCCAGAAACCCTTGAGGTCCTGGGTGACCTGCAACGCCCGGCCGCCGGGCGAGAGCAGGTGCAAGGTGAGCGGTACGCGGCCCTCGACGATGCGTGGCGTGTCCGACATGCCGAACAGTTCCTGCAACTTCACCGCGAGCACCGGTGGGCGCACGCCATCGTGGTCGTCGACGGCGTACTCGATGCGTCGCTCCATCCCCGAGGGAACGACGATCCGCGTCGGCGCGAGGGCGTCGATGCGGCGCCGGAGATTCCAGTCGACGGTCTGGTGCAGCGCGTTCGAAAGCTCGGCGGCATCGAGGGCCTCCAGCCGCGTCTTGCCTTCGAAGGCGGGACGCAACCAGGTGTCGAGCGTGTCGATGAGCGCGGCGTCGGACAGATCCGGGAAGCCCTCGTCCGGCGCCCATTCGCGCAAGGCCCGAACGCGCGCACGCCACTGTTGCAGCGTTTCGCTCCACGGGAGTGCATCGAGCCCGAGCGCGCGCACGGCGTCGGTGAGGGCGCGGGCGGCTTGCGCGGGATCGACGCGGCCCGCGGGTTTCGATTCGAGCACGATGCCGTCGAAACGCCGTTCGCGTTGCGCGACGAGCGCACGGCGCGCATCGTCCCATCGCACCGTGTCTTCCTCGATGAAGCGCTTCGGGAACTCCCGTCGCAGCGCGGCTTCGTCGACGGGCGCGCCGCGCAGGAGCAAGGCGTCCTTCGCTTCGTGGCGCAATTCGCTCGCGACGATCCAGGGCTCGCCGAACAAGGCGCTGTCGTCGAACAACGTGGCCATGCGGCCGTTCGCGAGTTGGTAACGGCGCGGTTGCGTCGGATGCTGGTGCGCGATGCGATCGGGGAATGCATGCGCGAGCAGATCCCCGATGCGATGCGCGTCGATCGAGCGCGGCGGTTGCGCATCGACCTTCAATCGCCGACGCCATTGTTTCGCGGCGGCATCGAGTGCGGCGAAGCCCGCGCGGCTTCCGCCCGGGTCGTGGCCGGCGCGAAACGCCGCCAGCGCACGCCAACGTTCGGCGAGCGCGTCGCTGCGGGAACGCAGGGGGTCGCGCGCTTCGATCAACGCTGCCAGATCGCAGGCGAGTGCGCGGTCTTCGTCGCGTGTCGGCGCGAGGAGCATCGCCGCCAGGCGTGGATGCGTGCCGAGTGCAAGCATGCGCCGGCCGAGCGGGGTGATCGCATCGATGTCGAGCGCGCCCAGGCGACGCAACAAATCGCGTGCGGCACCGAGCGCGCCGGCGGGCGGTGCGTCGACGAACGCGAGGGCATCGCTGCCCCACGCGGCGAGTTCGAGGGCAAGTGATGCGAGCTCGACTTGTGCGATCTCGGGGCGACGCTGCGGTTCGAGGCGCTGCGATTGCGGCCAGAGCCTGTACGCCCAACCTTCGGCGACGCGGCCCGCGCGCCCCGCGCGCTGGTCCGCCGAGGCTTGCGCGATCGACACGACGTCAAGGCGCGCGAAACCGGAGTTGGGGTCGTAGCGCGGTTCGCGGGCCAGGCCGCTGTCGATGACGATGCGCACGCCGGGCAGCGTGACGCTGGATTCGGCGACGTTGGTGGAGAGCACAATGCGCCGCCGATCGCCGGGCGCCAGCACGCGCGCCTGTTGTTCGACAGGCAACTCGCCGTGCAGGGCGAGCACGTCGATGTCGCGCAATGCATCGCTTCCCGCGATGGCCGCATCGACCTGCGCGATTTCGCGCTGGCCGGGGAGGAACACCAGGACATCACCCGGATGTTGCGCAATGGCTTGTTCGATCGCACGGCGCGTTTGCGGAACGAGCGCTTCATCGCGACGCGCGGGGAAGTGCGCGATGTCGACGGCGTAGGCACGTCCTGCGCTCGAAAGCCGCGGCGCGTCGAGGAAACGTGCGAGGCGTTCACCGTCGAGCGTCGCCGACATCACGACGATGCGCAGGTCTTCGCGAAGCCCCGACTGCACGTCGAGCGCGAGTGCGAGCCCGAGATCGCCGGCGAGGTGGCGTTCGTGGAATTCGTCGAACAGCAACGCACCGACGCCTTCGAGCATCGGATCGTCCTGCAGCATGCGGGTGAGGATGCCTTCGGTGACGACCTCCACGCGCGTGCGCGCCGAGACTTTGCTTTCGAAGCGGATCCGGTAGCCGACGGTCTCGCCCGGCGCTTCGCCGAGTTGCTTCGCCATGAAGCCGGCTGCGGCGCGCGCGGCCACGCGGCGGGGTTCGAGCATCACGATCCTGCGGCCGCCGAGCCAGGGTGCATCGAGCAGCGCGAGCGGCACCTGCGTGGTCTTGCCCGCGCCTGGCGGCGCTTCGAGCACGAGCCGCGGATGCGCGGCGAGGCTCGCGCGGATCTGCGGGAGCAACGGGGCGATGGGGAAGTCGATGGCGCGCACGCGGGAAGTCTACGGTGCCGGCCGGTAAACTGCGGCCATGCTCATCGACATCGGCGCCAATCTCACCCACGACAGCTTCGACCACGACCGTGACGCCGTGCTGCAACGCGCGCGCGATGCGGGCGTGGGCCGCATGATCGTCACCGGCGCGAGCCGCGCGCATTCGCCCATGGCCGCGGAACTCGCGCGTGCGCATCCGGGCGAACTGTTCGCCACCGCGGGCGTGCACCCGCATCACGCCATCGAATACACCGCAGAGTGCGACGCAGAAATGCGTGCGTTGCAGGCGCTGCCGGAAGTGGTGGCCGTCGGCGAGTGCGGGCTGGATTACTTCCGCGATTTCTCGCCGCGACCGGCGCAACGGCGCGCGTTCGAGATGCAGCTGCAGATCGCCGCCGATACGGGCAAACCTGTGTTCCTGCACCAGCGCGAGGCGCATGCGGACTTCATGGCGATCATGCAGCAGTTCGACGGCAAGCTCGGTCCGTCGGTCGTCCATTGCTTCACGGGGACGCGCGAGGAATTGTTCGATTACCTCGACCAGGACTGGTCCGTCGGCATCACCGGCTGGCTGTGCGACGAGCGCCGCGGCCTGCACCTGCGCGAACTCGTGAAGAACATCCCCGGCAACCGGCTGATGATCGAAACCGACGCCCCGTACCTGCTGCCGCGCACGGTGAAACCGCAGCCTTCGCACCGGCGCAACGAGCCGATGTATCTCGCGCACATCGTGGAAGAACTCGCGCGCGATCGCGGCGAAGCCGTGGCCGATGTCGCGGCCGCCACGACGGCGGCCGCGATCGCGTTCTTCCGGTTACCGCCGGGCTAGCTGCGCAATCCCACGCCGCGCTTGAGCAGGAACAGGCCGAGCGCCGTCAGCACGGCCACGAAGCCGAGCATCAGCGAATACGCCACCCACAACGGCACGTCGCTCACGCCCAGCAGGCCGTAGCGGAACGCGTTGACCATGTAGAAGATCGGGTTGAGGTGCGTGGCGGTTTCGGCCCAGCCCGGCAGCAGCTTGGTCGAATAGAACACGCCGCCCAGGTAGGTCAGCGGCGTGAGGATGAAGGTGGGGACGATCGCGATGTCGTCGAATTTCTTGGCGTATACCGCGTTGACGAAACCGGCGAGCGAGAAGATCGTCGCGCCGAGCAGCACGGTCGTCAGCGTGACAAGCGGGTGGTGCATGCGCACGGGCGTGAAGAACATCGAGATGCACAGGACGATGACGCCGACCAGCAGGCCGCGCAGCACCGCGCCGGCGACGTAGCCGCCGAGGATCACGTAGTTCGGCATCGGGCTGACCAGCAACTCTTCGACGTGGCGGCCGAATTTCGCGCCGAAGAACGACGAGGAGATGTTGCCGTAGCTGTTCTGGATCACGCTCATCATGACCAGGCCGGGCACGATGAAGTCCATGTATTTCAGGCCATCCATCATGCCGACGCGCGAACCGATCAGCCCACCGAAGATCAGGAAGTAGAGCGTCATCGTGATCGCCGGCGGTACCAGCGTCTGCGCCCAGATGCGCAGGATGCGCGTCACTTCGCGGCGCACGATGGTGCCGAGCGCGACCCAGTTGCGGCGCGCGTTGGACGTGGTGGGCTGCGTTGCGGCGATGGTGTTCACTGGGTTTCCTTCGACTGCGCGTCTTTTGAAGTCAGTCGCACGAACAATTCTTCGAGGCGGTTGGACTTGGTGCGCATCGAACGCACGCGGATGCCGCCATCGTTGAGTGCGGCGAACACACGGTTGAGGTCCATCGCGCGCGGCATTTCCAGGTCGATGGTGTGATCGTCGACCGGCGCAAGCGTCGTGCCCTCGATCTCGGGGAGCGCCGCCGGAATGCTGCCCTCGATATCCAGCAGGAAACCTTCGACGTCGAGCTTGGCGAGCAGCGCCTTCATCGGGCCCTGCTGGACGATGACGCCCTTGTCGATGATGGCCAGGTGCTTGCAGAGATTCTCGGCTTCCTCGAGGTAATGCGTGGTGAGGATGATCGTCGTGCCCGACGCGTTGATTTCGCGCAGCGTCTTCCACATGCCGCGGCGGATCTCGATGTCGACGCCCGCGGTGGGCTCGTCGAGGATCAGCAGGCGCGGGCGCACCATCATCGCGCGCGAGATCATCAGGCGGCGCTTCATGCCGCCCGACAGCGTGCGCGACATCACTTGCGCCTTGTCCCACAACTGCGCGCGCTTGAGTTCTTCCTCCGCGCGCACCATCGCCTCGTCGCGCGGGATCCCGTAGAACCCGGCGTAGTTGCACAGGATGTCGAAGGGTTTTTCGAAGAGGTTGAAGTTGATTTCCTGCGGCACCAGGCCGACTAGGCGCATCGCATCGCTTCGGTTGCGCGCGATGTCGACGCCGAAGACCTCCACCTCGCCCGCGGTCTTGTTCACCAGCGAGCTGACGATGCCGATCAGCGTGGACTTGCCCGCGCCGTTGGGGCCGAGCAGGGCGAAGAAATCCCCCGGGCGCACGTCCAGCGAGACGCCCTTGAGCGCCTGCACACCGGTGTCGTAAGTCTTGCGGAGGTCGCGGACGCTGAGCGCGGGCGCGAGGGCTTGGGGCATGGCGTCGGGGGACATCAAGAAGGCCGCCGGAGCGTGAAGGAAGGAGGGCCACGCGGCAGGCGCCGCGGCGAAGCCGTTAGTATAGGCGGCCCCGTGTCGCGCCCGGCGCCACGGTCTGTTGCACAAAGAATCCCACGCCTTGGCCATCATCCATTTCCCGCTCAAGCTCACCGCGCGCCGCATGCTGGCGCCGACGGTCGCGCACCTGTCCTTCGTCCGCGACGACGGCCAACCCCTGGATTTCATCCCGGGCCAGTTCGTCCAGGTGCACTTCCATTACGCCGACGGCACGGGGACCAAGCGCAGCTATTCGCTCGCCACCATCCACGACCACGCGATGGGTGCGGGCGAAGCGGTGGAGATCGCGGTCAGCTACGTGGCGGGCGGCGCGGCGACGGCCTTGTTCGAAGGCCTGGACATCGGTGGCACGGTCGACGCCAGCGGCCCCTATGGCCGCTTCTGCCTGATGCCGGCCGATGCGAACCAGCGCTACCTGCTGATCGGGACGGGCACGGGCGTGACGCCGTATCGCGCCATGCTGCCGCAGCTCGAACAGCTCATCGCGCAGCGCGGGATCAAGGTGGTGCTGCTGTTCGGCGCACGCACGCCGGTGGAGCTGTTGTACGGCGAGGAGTTCCGCGCCTTCGCCAGCAAGCATCCTGAACATTTCCGCTTCGTGCCGTGCTTCTCGCGCGAACTGCCCGCGGCCGATTCGCCGCAGGCCCACGCCGACGTGCGCCATGGCTACGTGCAGCAATTCCTGCAGGAATTCGCGCCCGACGCAGGCAACGACATCGCCTACCTGTGCGGCAACCCGAACATGGTCGATGCCTGCTTCGAGACGCTGAAGGGGGCCGGCCTGCCTGTACCGCAGATCCGCCGCGAGAAGTACGTCAGCAGCAAGTAACGCCATCGGTCACGTTCCGCCCCGGCCGGCGTCCTGTCACCATGGATGCTCATCGAGGGGAGGGAATCGCACCGATGTCACGCAAGACCCGATTCATCATCGTCGCTGTCGCCGTCGCCGGTTTCTTCGGATACCGCGCATGGCAACAACACGCGCCGGACAAGTCCGCCGGTCCGCGAAAGCCGATCGCCGCCGAGCCCGCACCCGAGCGCAAGCTGGGCCGCGTCGCCTTCAAACCCTGCACGCTCTCTCCGCCGATGGGCGGGCAGAGCGTGGAGGCGCAGTGCGGCACGTTGTCGGTGGCGGAGAATCCCGCGTTGCCGAACGGCCGCCGCATCGCACTCAACATCGCGTGGATTCCCGCGGACGAATCGGGAAACCACGATCCCGATCCGGTGTTCCTCATCGCCGGTGGCCCTGGCCAATCGGCGACGGAGAGCTTCCCGGGGATGATCCCGGCGTTCCATGACGTGTCGAAGAATCGCGACCTGCTCATGGTCGACCAGCGCGGCACCGGCAAATCGAATCCATTGCAGTGCAAGTTGGACGACGAAGACAAGCCGGCGCCCGATGCGGTCGACACGCGCGCGGCCGATGCCGACGAATCGCCCGAAGCCTCGCGCGCGATGGCGGTGAAATGCCGCGACCAGCTCGCGCGCAAGGCCGACCTGCGCTTCTATACGACGACCGACGGCATTCGCGACCTGGATGCGGTGCGCGAAGCGATCGGCGCGCAAAAGATCAACCTGATGGGCGTGTCGTACGGGACGCGCGTCGCGCAGCAGTACGCGATGCGTTACCCGCAGCACACGCGCACGATCGTGCTCGATTCGGTCGCGCCCAATGCGATCTATCTCGGCAACGACTTCGCGCGCAATCTCGAATCGGCGCTCGACCTGCAATTCGGCCAATGCGCGAAGACACCCGGCTGCACGAAGGCGCTCGGCGATCCACGCGAGCGCCTCAATGCCCTGATCACGAAGCTGCGTGCCGAGTCGCCGCTGGTGAAGTACCGCGATGCGGCCACGGGCCAGATGAAGGAAGAGCGCCTGCGCCCCGGCGACGTGGCGGGTCTCGCACGCATGTATGCGTACGTGCCGATCGCTTCTTCGATCCTGCCGCTGTTGTTGCATGAAGCCGACCAGGGCCGGTACGAGAACCTGATGTCGCTTTCGAAAATGCTCGGCGGCTCGATGTCCGACGCGATGGCCTACGGCATGCAGGTGTCGGTCGTGTGTTCGGAAGACGCGGCCGGGTTGCGCGTGGATGCTGCGATGGCCTCCTCGCTGCTCGGCAATTCGCTGGTCGACCTGATGCAGGCGCAGTGTTCGGTCTGGCCGCGCGGCGCGGTGCCGAAGGATTTCCACGCACCGTTGGCCACCGACGTGCCCGCGCTGCTGTTGTCGGGCGAGCTGGATCCGGTCACGCCGCCGGCGTATGCGGCGCAGGTGGTGAAGACCTTGCCGAAGGGGCGCGCGCTCGTGTTGCGGGGCCAGGGGCACAACGTCATCGCGGTCGGTTGCATGCCGAAGTTGTGGGCGCAGTTCCTCGAAACGGCGGATGCGAAGAAGCTCGACGCCACGTGCCTGGACAGCCTCGCGTACACGCCGCCGTTCACTTCGTTCAATGGATGGGAGCCGTAATGATCGTCGCCGAACATCTCCGCAAGACCTTCCCCGGAAAGGGCAAGGACAAGGCGCCGGTCGTCGCCGTCGACGACGTGGGCTTCGAAGCGCGCGACGGCGAAATCACCGGCCTGCTCGGCCCCAATGGCGCCGGCAAGACCACGACGCTGCGCATGCTCTACACGTTGATGCGTCCGGAGAGCGGGCGCGTGCTGGTCGATGGCAAGGATGTCGCCGCCGATGCGGAAGCCGCGCGTCGCGCGCTCGGCGTGCTGCCCGATGCGCGCGGCGTCTACAAACGCCTGACCGCGCGGGAGAACATCCGTTACTTCGGCGAGTTGCACGGGCTGGATGCGGCGACGATCGAAGCGCGCACGCGCGCGTTGTCGGCCGCGTTGCAGATGGACGATTTCCTCGACCGGCAGACCGAAGGTTTCTCGCAAGGCCAGCGCACGAAGACCGCGATCGCGCGGGCGCTCGTGCACGACCCGCGCAACGTCATCCTGGATGAACCGACCAACGGGCTCGACGTCATGACCACGCGCGGTTTGCGCGAGTTCCTGCGGCAACTGCGCGGTGAAGGACGCTGCGTGATTTTTTCCAGCCACATCATGCAGGAGGTCGCCGCGCTGTGCGATCGCATCGTCGTGATCGCGCACGGTCGCGTCGTGGCGCAAGGCACGGCGGACGAATTGCGCGCGCAGACCAACGAATCCAACCTCGAGGATGCCTTCGTGCGACTGATCGGATCGGAAGAGGGCCTGCACGCATGAAATCGATGCATTCCATCCGCACCATCCTGGTGAAGGAACTGCGGGAATTCGTGCGCGACAAACGCACGCTGATGCTGGCCCTGGTGCTCGGCCCGCTGCTCACGCCGGCGATCATGCTCGGCATCCTGACACTCGCCGAAACGCGGGCGAAGAGCCAGGTCGAGAAGCCGCTCGACATCGCCATGGTCGGCGTCGAGCATGCGCCGAACATGGTGAAGTGGCTCGCGGGCCAGGGCATTCGTCGCAAGGCGTTCGAAGGCGACCTCGACACGGCGATCCGCACGCAGGCCGAAGACGTCTACCTGCGCATCGGCGACGACTTCGAAAAGGATTGGCACGAAGGGTCGCCGGCGCTGGTGGAGATCGTGCACGACAGCACGCGCCAGGATTCGGAAATCCCGGTCCGCCGCATCGAGGCTGCGCTCACGTTGTATGGACAGCAAGTCGGCGCGTTGCGTTTGCTGGCGCGCGGCATGAACCCGAGTGTCGCCGCCCCGCTGGCGGTCGCGCACAAGGATCTGTCGACACCCGAAGCGCGGCGCGGCATGGTCATGGCCTTCCTGCCTTACCTGCTGATCCTCAGTGCGTTCCTGGGCGGTGCGTACCTGATCATCGACACGACCGCGGGCGAGCGCGAACGGCAGTCGCTCGAACCGCTGCTCGCCACGCCCGCCCATCGTGGCGCGGTGGTGACGGGCAAGATCCTGGCCGCGTGCCTTGTCGGCGGGACGTCGTTGTTGCTCACGCTGATCGCGTTCAAGATCGGCGCGGCGTTTTCGCCCGGCATCGGACGCAACATGGACGTCAGCGGGCCGGCGATCGCGAAGATGCTGTTGCTCCTGGTGCCGATGTTGTTCGTCGGGACGTCGCTGCTGACCTTCATCGCGGCGGGTGCGAAGTCGGTGAAGGAAGCGCAGAGCTACATGAGCATGCTGATGCTGCTGCCGATGATCCCAACGATCGCGTTGATGGTGAGCCCGGTGAAGAACCAGTTGTGGATGTTCGCCGTGCCCTTCCTGGCGCAGAACCAGGCGCTGATGAAAGTGGTGCGCGGGGAGACGATGGAGCCGATGCAGTGGATGGTGTACCTGGTCGCCGGGTTCGGGCTTGCGCTGGTGTTGTGGTTCGCTGCGACGCAACGCTACAAGCAGGAGCGCCTGGCGATCTCGGCCTGATGGGATCGCGGCGGCACGCAACAAAAAAGCCCGGCGATTGCCGGGCTTTTTCCTTGCCGCACGGTTGCGATCAGCCGCCGGGGCGGAAGTTGATCGTGCGCGTCGTGGTGACCGGCGCATCGATCGGCGCGAACTTCCAGCGCTTCACCGCGGCCAGCGCTTCGCGATCGAAGACGCGCGGCGGGTTGGCGTCGACGACGCGCGCAGCGGTGACCGTGCCGTCGGTGCCGACGGTGATCTCCAGGCGCACTTCGCCGCTCTGGTTGCGGCGCGCGGCTTCGACGGGATAACGCGGGGCCGGCGTCGACACCGCACGCAAACCACCACCGCCAGCCGGCGCGGACGCCGTCTGTGCGGGGGCCTGGGCCGGCGCGCTGGCTGCAGCGGCCTTCTGCTGCGCTTCGCGCGCGGCGGCGGCTTCGCGATCGGCGGCGGCCTTCTTGTCGGCTTCCGCCTGCGCGGCCTGCTGGGCGGCGAGCTGCGTGGCCGCCTGCTGCTGCGCGGCCTGCTGCTGCGCGACGCGGGTCTTCTCGAGTTCGGCCTGCTTCTTGGCGTCTTCCTCGGTCTTGACCTTGTCCTGCTCGGCGCGCGCGGCCACGGCCTGCTGCTGCTGCGCGATCGTCTGCTTGAGGCGCGGCAGGGCCGGCGCGGTGGCGTCGGTCTTTTCCATCAGCGCGTAAAGGCGCTGGGATTCGACGAAGTCTTCCCGCTGGATGCTCTGCTCGGTCGCGATGAGCGCGTAGGGCATCAGGTCGGTCAGCGCGCTGGCCACCGCCGGATCGCTCGGGGCCTTGTCGCGCAGCGCGAGGTAGTACTCCATCGCGTTGTTGCCGGCCGGCGCATAGAGACGCTGTTCGCGGAGCGCGGCGCTGGCCGATTCACGCAGCTGGTCGGCGCTCATCGCGGCGACGGCTTCGGAAACGGCGACGACCGGCTTCGCGGCGGCAGCCGCGGTGGCAGTGGTGGCGGTGCCCGCGGTCGTGGGACCTTCGGACTTGTTGCAGGCGGCGAGGGCGACGCCCATCGCGACCAGCACGAAAAGATGCATCCGCGTCACGCGCGGCTGCGGCTTGGAACTTGCGTACATAACGGAACCACTCCCCTGGTTGTGCCCCCTGGCGGGCACGTGTGCTAAGGACGCGACAGAGGCGGGCTTTTGTCAAGGTCCCGTGACGGAAATCGCACGCTTAACAGGCCAAGCCGGCTATTTGCCGATGCAGAAGCTGCTGAAGATGTGCCCGAGCAAGGCGTCGGGCGCCACCCGCCCCGTGATTTCGCCCAGGGCGTCATGGGCGGCGCGCAGGGATTCGGCGGCCAGGTCGAGGGCTTCCTGGCCGAGCCGGGCGCGGGCGTCTTCCACGTGGAGCGCCGCGCGGCCGAGGGCATCGACGTGGCGGGCGCGCGCGGTGAACGTGCCTTCGGTGGCATCGGCGGCGTCGGCGCCCGAAAGCTGGCGCAGGCGCGCGTGGAGGGCGTCGAGGCCGTGGCCGGTGCGCGCGGAGACGAAGACCGTGTCGCCGCCGCTTTCGAACGGGGTGTGCAGCAGGTCGGCCTTGTTGTGGATCCACAGGCGCCGCGGGACCTGCGCGATGGCATCTGCGACGGCGGCATGGCCCGTGCCCGGCTCGCGTGCATCGAGGACGACGATGGCCAGGTCCGCGCGCCGCAACTCCTCGCGTGCGCGGCGCATGCCTTCGCGTTCGATCGCATCGCCGCCTTCGCGAAGGCCTGCGGTGTCGACGAGCGTGAGTTCGGCGCCATCCAGGCGCACGGTTTCGTGCAACAGGTCGCGCGTGGTGCCGGCGATGTCGGTGACGATCGCGCGGTCGCTGCCGGCGAGCGCATTGAGCAGCGAACTCTTGCCGGCATTCGGCGGCCCGACGATCACCGCGTGCAGGCCATCGCGCAACTTGCGGCCGCGTTCGGCATCGGCCAGCAGTTGCGCGATCTGCGCGGCAGCGCGTTCGAGCCCTGCGCGCACTTGTTCGCCGCCCAACGTGTCGAGCGATTCGTCGGCGAAGTCGATCGCCGCTTCGACGTGCACGCGCAGGTGGAGCAGTTCGGTGGCGAGCGCGTCCACGCGTTCGGAGAACACGCCATCCAGTGCGCGGCGTGCGGCACGGGCCGCGCGGGTGTCGGCGGCGGCGATGAGGTCGGCGACGGCTTCGGCCTGCGCAAGGTCGAGCTTGCCGTTGAGGTACGCGCGTTCGGAGAATTCGCCGGGGCGTGCATCGCGGGCGCCGAGCGCGCGGCATGCAGCGACGATCCGCTGCAGCACGACCGGGCTGCCGTGCGTTTGCAGTTCGACCACGTGTTCGCCGGTAAAACTCGCCGGCGCCGCGAAGTACAGCGCGATGCCGTCGTCGAGCAGTTCGTCGTTGGCGCGGACGCGCACGTAATGCGCGTGGCGCGGCACGAGTGCGCACCCGCACAGGGCTTCGGCGATCGCGCGGCTTCGCGGGCCCGACAACCGCACCATCCCGACGCCACCGGCGCCGGGCGCGGTGGCGATGGCGACGATGGTGTCGGTGACGTGGTCGGTCACGCCTTCGCGGGACTCGTGGTTGCAGCGTGTCGCTTGAGCATCCACCACTGCTGCAGCAGGCCGAGCGTGCCGTTGGTGACCCAGTACAGCACGAGGCCTGCCGGGAAGAAGATCATCGTCACGCCGATCACCAGCGGCATCAACTGCATCATCTTCTGTTGCGTCGGATCCATGCCGGCCATCGGCGTCAGGCGTTGCGTGGCCCACATGACCGCGACGTTGATGATCGGCAGGATGAAGAACGGGTCACGCGCGGACAGGTTGTCGACCCACAGCGCCCACGGCGCATGGCGAAGTTCGACCGACTCCGAGAGCATCCAGTACAACGCGAGGAAGATCGGCATCTGGATCAACACGGGCAGACAGCCCGCGGCCGGATTCACCTTCTCCTTCTTGTACAACTCCATTGTCGCCATCTGCAGCTTCTGGCGGTCGTCGCCGTAGCGCTCCTTCAACTGCTGCATGCGCGGCTGGAGCTTGCGCATCTTCGCCATCGACGAGAACTGCTTGGCGGCGATCGGGAACAGGAACGCGCGGATCAGGATCACCAGGCCGATGATCGACCAGCCCCAATTGCCCACGACCGAGTGGATCGCGGAAAGCACGACGAACAGCCAGCCTGCGAGGGTGGCCATGATCGAGAAGCGCGAGAAGTCCACGGCGCGCGTGAGGCCCGGCACGTTCTGCGCTTCGATGGCGCTCACGAGCTTCGGGCCGACCCACAGGCGCGCATGCGTTTCCGCCTTCTGGCCGGGCGCGACGTTGACGCCGGGGCCGAGCGCGCGCACGACGTAATGCGTGACGCCGCCTTCCTGCGTCGTGGTCAGCGTGAACTTCGACTTGTCCTGGTCGCCCGGGATCCACGCAGTGAAGAAGTAATGCTGCAGCAGCGCGATCCAGCCGCCGGTGGCGTCCTTGTCGAGCGTGCCGTCGTCGACGAAGTCCGCGTACTTGCGGCGCTCGTACTTGTCGCCCGGGGTGTACCAGGTGGCACCGTGGAATGCGAACGCTTCGGGATTGGTGTAGCCGGTCTTTTGCGGCGGCGGGTTGCGCACGAGTTGGCGGTAGACGTAACCCTGCCAGTTCGCCGCGCCTTGGTTGAGCACTTCATCGCGCACTTCGATGGCGTAGCCGTCGCGCGGGAAGGTGTACGTGCGGCGGATGGTCACGCCGTTCGCGCCCGTCCACGTGAAAGGAACGGAGACTGCATTCTGTCCGGCGGCGAGCGTCACGTTGCGCGCGTTGCCTTCGGGCACGAACGCGGCGAGATGGTCGGGCGCGGCGCCCGAGTTGCTGACCCAACCGCTTTGCGCTTCGTAGAAACGGGCCGGATCGGCGTCGAAGAGCGTGACGTTGCCGGTGTCGGTGGCCTGCGCTTCGCTCGGGAACTTCAACAACTCGGCGTTGCGCACGTTGCCGCCGTCGAGCGTGACGCGCAGCGTGTCGGTGGTGACGGTGACCGTCTCGTTCGACTGCGCGCGCGCGGTGGCCGTCGTCGGCACGCCGGCTTGTGCGGGTGCGCTGGGCACGCCTGCTGCGGCGCCGGTGGGCGCGCTCGGCACGGCGCCGGGAACCGAACCGTTCGTCGACGTGGTTTGGGTCGTCGCTTGCGGCGCTTGCAGCGCGGCGGTCTGTTCCTTGTTCCATTCCATCCAGAGCAGCGTCGCCACCAACAGCCAGGCGATGAGGAGGAAGACGCGGGTCTGGTTCATTCGAAAGGGCTCGGGCGGCAGGACGCGCGCGGCAACAAATGCAGCGCGCGAAAGATCAAGGGGATGGGGGCGGATCGCCCGGCAGGCAAGCGGCGGGCATTGTGCCGCCGGGCGCCGCAGGGGGCAACGCGCCGGCGCGGCGGAAGAGCGAGGTCATGGCGGCGCGCAGCGCTTTCCCGTCGCTTGTGCGGGCAGCGGCGCGCAGGACAAGGACGTAGTCGCCGTCGACGAGCTGGAGGCGGAGCGTGCGAAATTCAGCCCGGATCACGCGCTTGATGCGGTTGCGGCCCACGGCACGTGGGTCGACCTTGCGCGACACGGCGAGCCCAAGGCGTGCGGGCGCGGTGCCGCGCAGCCAGTGCAGGCTCATGAGGGGATCTGCGTTGCGTCGACCATCGGCGAACACGCGCTCGAACTCGGCCCCGAGACGGACGCGGGCACTGCGGGGCAGGCCGGCGTCCATGGGGTCGGTTTGCGTGTGTTCGGTTGTCGTCAGGTCTGGCGTTGCCGCCAAGTCCGGCACGGCCGCGAAGGCCGGGCGGGTCAGACCGTGAGGCGACGACGGCCCTTGGCGCGACGACGCGCGAGGACCTTGCGGCCGTCGGCGGTCTTCATGCGGGCACGGAAGCCGTGGTCGCGCTTGCGCTTCAAATTGCTGGGCTGGTAGGTGCGCTTGGTGGCCATGATGCGGCTCGCGTGCGGTTTTTGCGGACAAGACCCGAAAGTCTAGCGGGCGAACGCGGTGATGGTCAACTTGAATCACGATTGCGGATACGGGGCGCAGTTTCCGTTGGCGCTTCCCGGTGCCGGTGGTAGTCTGCCTTTCTCCCACTTATCCACAGCATCGTGCGGGTTGCCCCCGCTCGCGTGCTGGCTTGTCGACGGACACCGTAACGCGCGATGGAAGCCTGGCCCCGCTGTCTCGAACGCCTCGAAGCCGAGTATCCGGCTGAAGACGTCCATACCTGGCTCAAGCCCTTGCAGGCCCGCCTCCGCGACGACGGCCTGGTGCTCTATGCGCCCAACGCCTTCGTGATGGAAGAGGTGCGCGCGCGCTACCTCGACCGCATCCGCGAGCTGGTCGCGCATTACGCCGGCAGCGCGGACGTCAGCCTGGAAATCGGCGCTCTGCGTCGGGATCCGCCGCCGACGTCGGCATCTGCGGCGCCTGCGCGCGCGGCAGCGCCCATCGAACCCTTCCAGGGCAATCTCGACACGCACTACACCTTCGACAACTTCGTCGAAGGCCGCAGCAACCAACTGGGTCGCGCCGCCGCGTGGCAGGCCGCACTGAAGCCCGGCGATCGGTCGCACAACCCGTTGCTGTTGTACGGCGGCACGGGGTTGGGCAAGACCCACCTGATGTTCGCGGCCGGCAACGCGATGCGCGAAAGCAATCCGCGGATGCGCGTGATGTACCTGCGTAGCGAACAGTTCTTCAGCGCGATGATGAAGGCGCTGCAGGACAAGACGATGGACGCGTTCAAGCGGCAGTTCCAGCAGGTCGACGCGCTGCTGATCGACGACATCCAGTTCTTCGCCGGCAAGGACCGCACGCAGGAGGAGTTCTTCCACACCTTCAATGCGCTGTTCGACGGCAAGCAGCAGATCATCCTCACGTGCGATCGCTATCCGCGGGAAGTCGAAGGTCTCGAGCCGCGGTTGAAATCGCGCCTGGCATGGGGGCTGTCGGTCGCGATCGAGCCGCCGGATTTCGAAACGCGCGCGCAGATCGTGCTGTCGAAGGCGCGCGAGCGCGGCGCGAACCTGCCCGAAGACGTGGCCTTCCTGATCGCGAAGAAGATGCGCTCCAACGTGCGCGACCTCGAAGGCGCGCTCAACACGCTGTCGGCGCGCGCCAACTTCACGGGCCGCGCGATCACGCCGGAGTTCGCACAGGAGACGCTGCGCGACCTGTTGCGTGCGCAGCAACAGGCGATCGGCATCCCCAACATCCAGAAGACCGTGGCAGACTACTACGGCCTGCAGGTCAAGGATTTGTTGTCGAAACGGCGGACGCGTTCGTTGGCTCGCCCGCGCCAGGTGGCAATGGCGCTGGCCAAGGAGCTGACCGAACACAGCCTGCCCGAGATCGGCGACGCGTTCGCCGGTCGCGACCACACGACTGTCCTGCATGGCTGCCGCCAGGTCAGGACGTTGATGGAGACCGACGGCAAGTTGCGGGAAGACTGGGACAAGCTCATCCGCAAACTCAGTGAATGAGTCGGGGGCAAGTTGTGGATAAGAGGTCACCCATCCAGGGGGCAGCTGTTTTATCCACAACTTTTCCCGGAGCCGCGGCCCGGTTTGTACACGCTTTGCTCACGTCAATAAATGCTTCCTGATCAACAAGTTAGGCCCGCAATACCCAGATTTCCGCTACACCAAGCACCACCACTCTTTTGATTTATCCATCCTTTCAGAGCTTGGACCCGGGGAACCAGACCGCATGCGTTTCAGCCTGCAACGCGAAGTCTTCCTGAAGCCGTTGGCGCAAGTCGTCAATGTCGTCGAACGCCGACAGACCCTCCCGGTCCTGGCCAACCTGTTGGTGCAGGTGCGCGCAGGGCAGCTGTCGCTGACCGGCACGGACCTGGAAGTGGAGATGGTCGCGCGCCATGCCGTCGACGACGCGCAGGACGGCGAGACGACGATCCCGGCCCGCAAGCTGTTCGAGATCGTCCGTGCCCTGCCCGACGGCAGCAAGGTCACCGTCTCGCAGTCGGGCGACAAGGTCACCGTCTCGGCCGGCCGTAGTCGGTTCACGCTGGCGAGCCTGCCTGCCAACGATTTCCCGTCGGTCGACGAAGTCGAGGCGACCGAGCGCGTCCGCGTGCCGGAGGCCGGCCTCAAGGAATTGATCGAACGCACCGCCTTCGCGATGGCGCAGCAGGACGTGCGGTACTACCTCAACGGGTTGCTGTTCGACCTGCGCGACAAGACGCTGCGCTGCGTGGCTACGGACGGCCATCGCCTGGCGCTGTGCGAATCCCCGCTCGATGGCAGTGCGCAGGCAAAGCGCCAGATCATCGTGCCGCGCAAGGGCGTGCAGGAGTTGCAGCGCCTGCTCGAAGGCGGCGATCGCGAACTCGAGCTCGAAGTCGGCCGCAACCATATCCGCGTGAAGCGCGACGATGTCACCTTCACCAGCAAGCTCATCGACGGGCGTTTCCCGGATTACGAAGCCGTGATCCCGATCGGCGCCGACCGCGAGGTCAAGGTGGATCGTGAGGTCCTGCGCGCCGCCCTGCAGCGTGCGGCGATCCTGTCGAACGAGAAGTACCGCGGCGTCCGTGTCGAAGTCTCTCCGGGCCAGTTGAAGATCAACGCGCACAATCCGGAACAGGAAGAGGCGCAGGAAGAGATCGAAGCCGACACGCGCGTGGATGGTCTCGCGATCGGCTTCAACGTGAACTACCTGCTGGATGCCCTCTCCGCGTTGCGCGACGAGCATGTGATCCTCCAGTTGCGCGACGCCAATTCCTCGGCGCTGGTGCGCGAGGCTGGCAGCGAGAAGTGCCGCCACGTGGTGATGCCGCTTCGCCTGTGATCGAAACTCGGTTCCACGTGGAACGCATGAGAACGCCCGGCCTGGTCCGGGCGTTCTGCTTTGGGGCGGGTTGATGCGGATCACCCGACTCGACATCACCGGCCTGCGGCGCTTCGACGCCGTCTCGTTGACCCCCGGCCCGGCGCTGAACCTTTTGACCGGCGCAAATGGCGCCGGCAAGACCTCGGTGCTCGAAGCAATGCACCTCATGGCCTACGGCCGCAGTTTTCGCGGCCGCGTGCGCGACGGGCTCATCCGGCAAGGCGCCCCTGCCCTTGAAGTCTTCGTTGAGTGGGA
The DNA here is from genome assembly GCF_054049695.1 of Lysobacter sp. P5_C4. Classification (NCBI taxonomy): domain Bacteria; kingdom Pseudomonadati; phylum Pseudomonadota; class Gammaproteobacteria; order Lysobacterales; family Lysobacteraceae; genus Lysobacter; species Lysobacter sp. P5_C4. The sequence continues at coordinate 179,247 of NZ_JBFULX010000002.1, forward strand.
AGAACCCGGGGGGCGCATTCGCAAAGGGGGTCTCCGGCACACCGGCGCCGCGTGGCAAGGTCGCCTGGACGGCGCTGACGTGGCGCATCTCGGCGAACTCTGTGCTGCATTGGCTGTGGTCACCTTCGAACCCGGCAGCCACAGTTTGGTCACCGGCGGGTCCGAGAACCGCCGCCGCTTGCTCGATTGGGGTCTGTTCCACGTGGAACCGGACTTCCTTCGCGTGTGGCGACGTTACGCACGGGCCTTGAAGCAGCGAAACGCATTGCTGAAAGCGGGCGCCCGTACAGCAGAGCTCGATGGCTGGGAGCATGAGTTGGCCGAGAGCGGCGAAGCCATTACCCGTAGCCGCGAAACCTATCTGGCCCAGTGGCAGCCCCGCCTGGCAGGAGAAGCGGCCACGCTGGCGCCAGCCCTTGGCATCGAACAACTCACGCTGCAGCCTGGCTGGCGACGGGACGAACTCAGCCTGTCCGACGCCCTGTTGCTGGCTCGCCAGCGCGATCTCGCGACGGGATTTACCAGTGTCGGCCCGCACCGGGCCGACTGGCGGATCGGATTTACCGGAATTCCGGGTCGCGACGCGCTGTCGCGTGGCCAGGCGAAGCTCACCGCCCTTTCGCTCCTCTTGTCCCAGGCGCGGCTCCACGCGGGCCTGGCGGGCGACTGGCCCATCATCGCCCTCGACGATCTGGCGTCCGAACTCGATCGCGCGCACCAGGCGCGCGTCGTTGACGATCTGGTCGCCACCGGGGCGCAGATCTTTGTCACCGGCACCGATGCCCCGGAGGCGCTGCTGGCGCACGCAGGACGCCTCTCGCACATCCATGTCGAAGAAGGCCGGCTCCGCCCTGAAGGCCAGGCGCACTGAGGCGCGTGCAGCGGCCGGCCGCTACGCGCGTTTGATACACTGTGCATCCATAGCTAATGTGTCTCGACGCGCATGCGCGTCGCGGGAGCCCCGAGCCGAATGTCGCAGCAAGAACACGCCGAGGGCGCGCAGCCCAACGTCCAGAACAGCACCTACGATTCCAGCAAGATCACCGTCCTGCGCGGCCTGGAGGCCGTCCGCAAGCGTCCCGGCATGTACATCGGCGACGTGCACGACGGTACCGGCCTGCATCACATGGTGTTCGAGGTCGTCGACAACTCGATCGACGAAGCCCTCGCGGGCCATGCAACGGAAGTCAACGTCACGCTGCACGAGGACAACTCGGTGTCGGTGTCGGACAACGGCCGCGGCATCCCGGTCGACATCCACAAGGAAGAGGGCATTTCCGCCGCGGAAGTGATCCTCACCGTGCTCCATGCGGGCGGCAAGTTCGACGACAACAGCTACAAGGTTTCCGGCGGCCTGCACGGCGTGGGCGTCTCGGTCGTCAACGCGTTGTCCGAGCATCTGTGGCTCGATATCTGGCGCGATGGGCACCATTACCAGCAGGAATACGCGCTCGGCGAATCGCTGTATCCGTTGAAGCAAGTCGAGGCGTCGCAAAAGCGCGGCACGCTGCTGCGCTTCAAGCCGGCACAGGCGATCTTCACCGACGTCGAATTCCATTACGACATCCTGGCCAAGCGCCTGCGCGAGCTGTCGTTCCTCAACTCCGGCGTGCGCATCACGCTGACCGACCTGCGCGTGCGCGAGGACGGCACGGAAGGCAAGCGCGACGTGTTCGAGTACGAGGGCGGCATCCGCTCCTTCGTCGAACACCTGGCGCAACTCAAGACGCCGCTGCACCCGAACGTCATCTCCGTGTCGGGCGAAATGAACGGCATCACGGTGGACGTCGCCCTGCAATGGACGGACTCCTACCAGGAAACGATGTTCTGCTTCACCAACAACATCCCGCAGAAGGACGGCGGTACGCACCTCATCGGCTTCCGCGCCGCGCTCACGCGCACGCTGACCAACTACATCGACCAGAACGGCATCGCCAAGCAGGCGAAGATCACGTTGTCTGGCGACGACATGCGCGAAGGCATGATCGCGGTGCTGTCGGTCAAGGTGCCCGACCCGAGCTTCTCGTCGCAGACGAAGGAGAAGTTGGTCTCGTCCGAGGTGCGCCCGGTCGTTGAGAACACGTTCGGTACACGTTTGGAGGAGTTCCTGCAGGAACACCCCCATGAAGCCCGTGCCATCGCTTCCAAGATCGTCGACGCCGCCCGCGCCCGCGAAGCCGCGCGCAAGGCCCGCGACCTCACCCGTCGCAAGGGCGCGCTCGATATCGCCGGCTTGCCGGGCAAGCTGGCCGACTGCCAGGAAAAGGATCCGGCGAAGTCCGAGTTGTTCATCGTCGAGGGCGACTCGGCGGGCGGCTCGGCGAAGCAGGGCCGCAACCGCAAGACGCAGGCGATCCTCCCGCTCAAGGGCAAGATCCTCAACGTGGAACGCGCGCGCTTCGACCGCATGCTCGGCAGCGCGGAAGTCGGCACGCTCATCACCGCGCTCGGCACCGGCATCGGCAAGGACGAATACAACCCGGACAAGTTGCGCTATCACCGCATCATCCTGATGACCGACGCCGACGTCGACGGCTCGCACATCCGCACGCTGCTGCTGACGTTCTTCTATCGGCAGATGCCGGAGTTGATCGAACGCGGCCACGTCTACATCGGCTTGCCGCCGCTGTACAAGATCAAACAGGGCAAGAACGAGTTGTACCTGAAGGACGATGCCGCGCTCGATGTCTACCTGGCGAGCAACGCCGTCGAAGGCGCCTCGCTGATCCCGGCCAACGGCGAACCGGCGATCGAAAGCGTCAATCTCGAAAAGCTCCTGCTCGCTTACGCCTCCGCGCGCGATGCGATCGCACGCAATGCGCACCGCTACGATCCGGCGTTGCTCGAAGCGCTGGTCGACTTCATCCCGCTCGACGCCGCGCACGCCAACGAAGCGACTGCGCAGCAGTTCGGCGCACTCGAACAACGCCTCAACCAGGGTGGCCTCGGCCGTCCCCGCTATCGCCTGGAGTTGCATACGGCCACCGAATCGCGCCCTGCCGCGATCGCGGTGCATCGCACGCACATGGGCGAGGAAATCGTGCAGATCCTGCCGATCGCCGCGTTCGAAACCGGCGAGCTGCGCGCGGTGCGCGAAGTTGCGCAACTGCTGCATGGACTGGTGCGCGAAGGCGCACAGATCGTGCGCGGCAATCGTGCGCAGGCGATCGAGCGTTTCGCCCACGCGCACGCCTGGCTGATGGAAGAAGCGAAGAAGGGTCGCCAGATCCAGCGCTTCAAGGGCCTGGGCGAAATGAACCCGGAGCAGCTGTGGGAAACCACGGTCAATCCCGAAACGCGTCGCCTGCTGCAGGTGCGCATCGAGGACGCGGTCGCCGCCGACCAGATCTTCGCCACGCTCATGGGCGACGTCGTCGAACCACGCCGCGAGTTCATCGAAGAGAACGCGCTCAAGGTCGCCAACCTCGACGTGTAAGGCGGCGATTCGCCGGCAGACCACCCTTCGGCGGGCCAGGCGCAGCCCGCCGAAGATGACCGCCCGGTCAACGCCGGATGTGACGCAGTCGACGGTTTGACACCGAATTCAGGACCCCTGTCCTATACGGGTTGGAAACCTGAATTCGGGAAATCCCAACCCATGCTTCGACACCTGCGTCCCGCCGCCCTGGCCCTCGCCATCGCGGCCACCGTTGCCAGCTGCGCCACGACGACCTCGCCGACCGGCCGCACGCAGGTCGTCGGGGGCGTCTCGCAACAGGAACTCAACCAACTCGGCGCGCAAGCCTTCGCCGAAGTGAAGCAGCAGAAACGGCTGAGTACCGACGGGCACCAGACGCGCGAAGTGCAATGCATCGTCGGCGCGATCACGCGCCAGTTGCCGCCGGATTGGCAGGGCGGTTGGGAAACCGCGGTGTTCGTCGATCCCGAACCCAACGCCTTCGCGCTGCCCGGCGGCAAGGTCGGTGTGTACAGCGGCATTTTCAAAGTCGCCAGCACGCAGGACGAACTCGCGGGCGTCATCGCGCATGAAATCGGCCACGTGATTTCGCGCCACCACGAAGAACGCATCACGCGGCAGATGGGGGCGCAAGGCGCGGTGGAATTGCTCGGCGCGTTGCTCGGTTCGCGCTACGGCGCAGGCGCACAGAGCGCGGCGGTGCAGGGCGGCAGCGTGCTCGCGCAGACCGGCTTCCTCCTGCCGGGTTCGCGGGAACAGGAATCCGAAGCCGACGTCGTCGGCCAACAACTGATGGCGCAGGCGGGCTTCGATCCGCGCGGCGCCGTGCAGTTGTGGGTGAACATGATCCAGGCCACCCAGAACAGCGGCCGCCCGCCGCAGTGGCTTTCCACGCACCCCAATCCAGAAAGCCGCATCCGCGAACTCCAGCAGCGCGCGGCCTCGCTCGTGCCGGTTTACGACCAGGCGCGCGCCGCCGGGCGGCGACCGGCGTGCGGGTGAACCCACCGACAATCCGACATTGGCCCCTTGCTTCGCGTAACGGCCTTTCTGCTAGCGTGAGCGCCCCCCGGGCCTCCTGCCCAACGCCCTCCCGATCCCATTCGAGGCTCCCCCGATGAACGCGTCCCCCAAGCTCCGCCCACTCGCTCTCGCGCTATGCACGATCGTCGCCGTTGCCGCCGTCGCACCGGCGTTCGCGCAGCAGGAAGCCGGTTCCACGTCGATGCAGGAACAGCGCGCCAAGCGCCAGAAGGAACTCGGCAAGAAGGACGCGAAGGAACAGGACAAGGCGGCCGAAGCCGACATGTGGCCGAACGCCACGCGCAAGGCGCCGGAGGAAGAGGCCAAGGGCAAGAACCTGAAGGCGCTGCAGGAAATCCAGGCGCTCTACCAAAAGCAGGACTACGCCGGCGCCATGGCCAAGGCCGACGCCTTCGCCGCAACGAGCGGGCTGAATGCGTACGAGAAGTCGTTCGCCTACCAGCTGGCCGGCGCGTCGGCCTCCGAGCTGAAGGACGACGCGAAGTCCGCCGACTATTTCAAGAAGGCCGTCGACGCCAACGGCCTGGACAACAACAACCACTACACCGCGATGTACAACCTCATCGCGACCTACTACACCACGGGCAAGAACGCCGAAGCGTTGGCGCTGCTCGACAAGTTCCTCGCCGAAACCAAATCCGACAAGCCCGAGTACCAGCAGTTGCGCGCGCAGTTGCTCGCCAACAGCGGCCGTGGCGGCGAAGCGGCGAAGACCTTCGAGGACCAGCTGGCGAAGAACCCGAACGACAAGCGCGCGTTGCTGAACGCGGTGTCGGCCTACCAGGCCGCGGGCGACGACGCGAAGGCGACCAAGCTGCTGGAAGAGGGCTACAACAAGGGCATGCTCACCGAACCGAAGGAATTGCAGGTGCTGTACGCCAACTACCTCAACGCCGAGCGCTTCAAGGATGCGCAAAAAGTGATCGAGGAAGGCGCGKCGAAGGGCATCCTCAAGGAAGGCCCGGACCTCGCGACCGCGTACTCGCTGCTGGGCCAGAATGCGTATTACAACGGCAGCGATGCCGACGCGCTGAAGTTCTATTCCAAGGCTGCCCCGATGGCGAAGGACGGAGAGGCCTACCTCAACCAGGCCAAGATCCTGCGTGCGCAGGGCAAGACGGCCGATGCCAAGGCCGCTGCCCAGAAGGCGTTGGACAAGGGCCTGAAAAAGCCGCAGGAAGCGAAGGAAATCCTCGGCGACTGACGGCATCACATACCGAGCCCGCGGCATTGGTGTACCGCTGCGGAATTGATATATGCTTGGAAATTCCCGCGGCCGCTTCAGCTTCATTAGTGGCCAGCATTGCAATCCGGCGCGAAAAAGGCGTCGGGCCCTGACCCCAGAGCCTCGCGCATGACGGAAACACTGCCGCATCCCGACAGCCACGCACGCCAGCCGTTGAACTGGCCGCGCATCGTCGGCATCTCTTTCGTGATCGCCCTGCATGTCGCGGCGCTGATGCTGCTGCTCATGCCGGTGGCGCCCCCGGGCGCCCAGGTGGAAGAAGAGGAAGTGACCCTGGTCAACTTCATCAAGCCACCGCCGCCGCCCCCGCCGCCGCCGCCGCCGCCGCCGGAACCGCCGAAGCAGATCGTGCTCAAGCCGCAGACCGTGCCGAAGCCGAGCCCGCTCCCGCCGCCGCCGGAAGAACCGCCGGTCGTGTTCGACGAGCCTTCGCCGGTCGACGTCCAGGCCCCGCCGCCGGCCCCGCCGGCGCCGCCCGCCGCACCGCAGGGTCCGGCACGCGATCCGAACGACCTTCGTGCCAACGTGTGCTTCCAGCCGCCGCTCGGTCCGGTTGCCGCCGCGGTGGGTCGCGCGCGCATCACCGGCTCGATGAAGTTGCAGCTCACGTACGCTGCGGATGGCACGGTCAGCGATGTCCAGGTCGCGCAGTCCAGCCGCGACCGCAACGTGGACCGTGCCGCGCAGAGCTGGGCGCGTCGCATCAAGATGTGTCCGGGCCAGCCGGGTTCGGGCATCTTGCCGATGGAACTCAAGCAATAATTTTTTCTTCCCTTAGTACTCCATTCTTTCCAGACAGAAGGTAAGCGTCATGCTGCAGGAAACCACCAACGCCGTTGCCGCGACCGGGAGCAACGCCGACGCGCTCAAGCAGATGGGCGTCGACCACCTGGCACGCGAAATGCTGAGCAACCCGGGCGACTACGTCGTCCAGCTCGTTGTCGCCACCACCCTGATCATCATGTCCGCGATGTCGTGGTACTGGATCGTGATCAACCTGATCAAGAACGTCCGCATCCGCGGCAGCGCCGACCGCGTCGTCTCCACGTTCTGGGAAACCCCGAACGCACAGGACGCGATCCGCTTCATGGAAGAGCAGAACAAGGCCGAGCCGTTCTCCAAGATCGCGCTCGACGCCGCGCAGGCAGCCGCCCACCACCAGCGCCACGAAGGCTCGCGCCTGGTTGAATCGCTGAACCGCTCGGAGTTCGTGGACCGTGCCCTGCGCCAGGGCGTGACCCGCGAATCCTCGCGCCTGGAGAACGGCCTGACCGTGCTCGCCACCGTCGGTTCGACCGCGCCGTTCGTCGGCCTGCTCGGTACCGTGTGGGGCATCTACGGCGCGCTGATCAAGATCGGTGCCACCGGCCAGGCGTCGATCGACGCGGTCGCGGGCCCGGTGGGTGAAGCGCTGATCATGACCGCCGTCGGTCTGTTCGTCGCCATCCCGGCGGTGCTGGCGTACAACTTCTTCGTGCGCCTCAACCGCGTCACGAACAGCAAGTTCGACACCTTCGCGCACGACCTGCACGACTTCTTCGCCACGGGTGCGCGTGTCGGCGAAATGCCGTCGAAGCGCTAATCAGTCGAATCCTGACGGAGTTCCCCCATGGCCTTCAGTTCCGGTAACGAAAGCGGCGGCCCGATGGCCGAGATCAACGTGACGCCGCTCGTCGACGTCATGTTGGTGCTGCTGATCATCTTCATGATCACGGCGCCGCTCATGTCCCACAAGGTGAAGGTGGAGCTGCCGAAGGCGAACCTCGACAAGATCGAAGAGCCCAAGTTGATCGTGCAGCCGATCACCATCACGGTGAGCGATGCCGGCAACCTGTACTGGAACGACCAGCCCATCACCAAGGACCAGATCGAGAGCCGTCTCTCGGTCGAAGCCCAGAAGACGCCGCAGCCAGCCATCAACGTGCGCGGCGATCGGACGACGAAGTACCGCGTCGTCCAGCAGGTGGTGCAGGTCGCCCAGAACCAGGGCATGCGCAAGGTCGGCTTCGTGGCCGAGAAAGAACGGCCCTGAGCCTTTAGGAGAACAGAACCATGGCTTTCAGTTCCGGTGGCGGTAGCGGCCCGATGGCCGACATCAACGTCACGCCGCTCGTCGACGTGATGCTGGTGCTCCTCATCATCTTCATGGTGACGGCGCCGACGCTCTCCTATCCGATCGACATCGACCTCCCGCAGAAGTCGCTCAATCCGCCGCCGCAGACCAAGGAACCGCCGGAGCCGATCAAGCTCCGCATCGATGCCTCGGGCCAGGTCTACTGGAACGAGTCGCCGCAGCCGGTCACGGCGCTCAAGGGCCTGATGCAGGTCGAAGTCAATCGCGATCCCACCAACCAGCCGCAGCTCGAAATCGACACCAGCCCCGACGCCGATTACGGCGTGCTGGCCAAGGTCCTCGCCAGCGCGAAGAACGCCGGCATGATCAAGATCGGTTTCGTGCAGCCGCAGGGCTGACGCAACACAGAATCAAGCACGACGCACTGTCTGTCGACGCCGCCTCCGGGCGGCGTCTTTTTTTGTGCGCGCACTTTGTGCGTGGTACGGCGTGCGACGCGCGATCAACGCCCGCGGGCGATCGCATCCAGATATCGCTTCACCGTCGCATCGAGCCCGCGATACAAGGCGTCGCCGATCAGCGCATGACCGATCGACACCTCGAGCACGTCCGGCACGCCAACCAGGAACGCCGGCAGATTCGCTTCATCCAGGTCATGCCCTGCATTGACGCCGAGCCCCACGGCTTGCGCCCGCCGCGCCGTTTCCGCGCACGCCGCAATCGCCGCGCGCGCATCACCCTGCGCGAACGCGGCCGCATACGGCCCGGTGTACAACTCGATGCGCTGCGCGCCGACTTCCGCGGCGCGTTCGATATCCGCGCAACCCGCGTCGACGAACAAGCTCACGCGACATCCGAGCGCTCGCAACTCCGCGATGCGTTCCCGCAATGGACCCAGGTCGCCGCCGAAATCGAACCCATGGTCCGAGGTGACCTGCGCATCGGAATCGGGCACCAGCGTCGCCTGTGCCGGGCGCGTTTGGGCACACAGCGCCGCGAACCCCGGATATCCCGCGCGCGGTGGCGCGAACGGATTGCCCTCGAGATTGAACTCCACGCCGCGCGAACGCGTCAGCACCGACAACGCATACACATCTTCGGCGCGGATGTGCCGCGCATCAGGCCGCGGGTGCACCGTGATCCCGTGCGCGCCGGCATCCAGGCACGTGCTCGCGGCCTGCACGACGTCGGGCTCCGTGCCGCCACGCGAATTGCGGAGCACCGCGATCTTGTTGACGTTGACGCTGAGGACGGTTGCCATGCGCGCAGCTGATCGCGCGATGCCTGCGGTCACGACAGCGGCGGTTCGCTGGACTGCTGCTGCTGCGCGGCGAGCTTGCGCGCTTCGGCCTGCTCGCGCAGGCGACGCAGTTCGACCGGATCGATCATCGCCGTCTCGTCGCGCGCGCGCGCGCCGGCCCGTGCCGAATACAGCCCCAGGATCCACCCGAGGGAGAACAGCAGCGCGAGCAACAGGCACACGGCCATCAACCAGGAAACCGTGGTGTTCAACGCGACCGCGAAGGCAGCGGCCGCCAACCCGAGCAACAACCAATGCATCGTCGACTCCCGCAGTCGTGGATCGTGCTTGCGCCGAAGTGTACGACGAACCCGGCCGGCGGAAATCCCGCCCGGCGGGATGCAGCGCACATTCGCAGCAGATCCGTGCGGGTCAGAGCAGCGGCGAGAGCAAGCGCGCGACGGCCTCCGGCAACCGCACCGTCCAGAGCGGCCGAGGCCGATCCTCGCGAACCCGCGGAGAGTGCGCCAGATCGCCCTCGATCACCCGTTCGAGCTCGCCCGCCAGGCGCGCGTCGTGGCAGACCACCGCCACTTCGAAGTTCAGGCGGAAACTCCGGTAATCGAAGTTCGCGCTGCCGATGCTGACCAGCTGCTCGTCGACCAACAGCGCCTTGCTGTGCAACATCCGCGGCCCGTATTCGTAGATGCGCACGCCCGCGGCGAGCAGTTGGTCGAAGTAGGACCGCGCCGCCAGCGTGACGATCATCGAATCGCTGACCCGCGGCACGAGCAGCCGCACATCCAGGCCGCCGAGCGCCGCCGACGTCAGCGCCATCAACGCCGCTTCGCCCGGCACGAAGTAGGGTGTCGTCAGCCACACGCGCCGCTGCGCGGAATGAATCGCCGCGACGAACATGCGGTGGATCGCCTCCCAATCCGAATCGGGGCCCGATGCGATCGCTTGCACCGCATACGAGCCCGGCTCCGATTCCTCGGGTGCGGGCGGCAAAACCGGCGGATGCTCCGTCGCGTACGCCCAGTCCTCGACGAACAACACCTGCAGCGAACGCGCGATGCGTCCTTCCAGCCGCAAATGCAGGTCGCGGTACGCATCGGGACGCAGCGTCTCGTCCTCTTCATCGGTGACGTTGATGCCGCCGGTGTACGCGATGTGCCCGTCGATCACCGCGATCTTTCGGTGCGTGCGCAGGTTCAACCACGGGCGCTGCCACACCCGACCGAAGCGCATCGGATGGAACCACGCGACCAGCCCGCCGGCCTCGACCAGTGGCGCGAAAAAACGGCGCGGCGTCTTCGAAGAACCGACCGCATCCAGCAGCAGGCGCACACGCACGCCGGCGCGCGCGCGCTGGACCAGTGCGTCGCGCACCGACGTCCCCGTGCGGTCGGCGAGGAAGATGTAGTACTCGATTTCGATCGAATCGCGCGCCTGCGCGATGTCGGCCAGCAGCGCGGTGTACTTCGCATGCCCGTCGACGATCATTCGCACCTCGCGCGCGGTGCTCGGCGGCAGGCCCGTGGTCGCCATGCCCAGCCGCGAGAGCTCGCGCGCGATCGGGTCGTCGGCTGCCGAGGGCAAGAGCATCGGCGCCTTGCTGCGCGCGCGCCGGATGCGATGGCGCTTGATGCGCTGCGGGCCGAAGTAGTTGTAGACGATGAAGCCGATGTAGGGCAGCAGCGCCAGGCCGAGCAGCCAGCTGACCGTGGCCACCGGCTCGCGCTTCTGCAGCACGATCCAGCCGCCCAGGCCCACCAGGTAGACCACGTAGAGCACGGTCATGTAGATGCGGACATTGTGGATGTCCGACACGGCGTGCCACGCAGCTTGGAAGGCCTCGATCATCGATTCTCAGACCTGTGGGATTCAGGTTCCGTAGCACCCCGTGCGACGCCGGAGCGTACCCTAGCGGGGTGGAAGACGCGCGCAAGGCAACGACACCGATCAAGGGCCGCGGCGCCGCCTCGCGCGTGGCGGGGCGGTATGAAAAGACCGTGCGCCAAGGGGAGGACGATGGCTGGGGCTCGGTCTACGACACCAGCCTGGATGGCGAAGACGCGCCGCCCCCGCACCCCGAAACGCAGGTCACCGAAGAACGTGCGCGCAGCATCCTGACGCGCAACCAGTCGCCCGACGTCGGCTTCAATCTTTCGCTCAATCCGTATCGCGGCTGCGAACACGGATGCGTCTATTGTTTCGCGCGCCCCTCGCACGCCTATCTCGACCTCTCGCCCGGCCTGGATTTCGAAACGCGCCTGTTCGCGAAGACCAATGCCGTCGACCGCCTGCGCGCGGAGCTCGCCAAGCCCGGCTACGCGCCGGAGACGTTGATGCTCGGCATCAACACCGATGCCTACCAGCCGATCGAACGCCGCTACCGCATCACGCGCGAGATCCTCGAGGTATTGGCCGAGACGAAACACCCGGTGAGCTTCGTCACCAAGGGCGGGTTGATCGAGCGCGACGTCGACCTGCTCGCACGAATGGCGGAGGACAACCTGGTCAGCGCGCACTTCTCGATCACCACGCTCGACAACCGCCTGGCCGCTCGCATGGAACCGCGCGCCACTGCACCGCACGGAAAACTGCGCGCCATGCGCACACTCGCCGATGCCGGTGTTCCGGTCGGCGTGATGATTGCACCGGTGATCCCGATGATCACCGACCACGAACTCGAGCACATCCTCGAAGCGGCGAAGGCGCACGGCGCGCGCTCGGCGGGCTACACGCTCCTGCGCCTGCCGCATGAGCTGAAAGACGTGTGGCGCGAATGGCTGGAGCTGCATTACCCCGACCGCGCCAGGCACGTCATGAGCCTGATCCAGCAGATGCGCGGCGGGAAGGACTACGACAGCCGATTCGGCACCCGCATGCGCGGCGAGGGGCCCTTCGCGCAACTCCTGCAGCAGCGTTTCAAGAAGGCCCACGCGCGCCTGGGCTTCGGGCACCTGCCGCCGTTGGACGCCAGCAAATTCATCGCGCCGCGCAAGCCCTCCCCGCAAGCGGAACTCTTCTAAGCAGTTCGGCGAGGTGGGGCACGCAAGCTGCGGCCGGTTGCGTACACTGCGATCAACGTCGCCGCTGGTTCCCCCCGACCGTGCACGACATCGACGCTCTCCAGGCGGAATACACCGCGCTGCGCCACGACCAGCGCGTGCTCGCGCTCGGCCTGTCGCACGAGGTGCGCTCACCGCTGCGCGCCATCGAGAGCTTCGCCTACCTGCTGGAGCAACGGAGTGGGCAGGCGCTCGACGACACCGGCCGCGACCACCTGCGCCGCATCCGCGAAGCGAGCGCCCGCATGGGCCGCCTGCTCGCACGCCTGCAGGCCTACCTCCAGGCCGGCAGCGCGCCGCTGCATGACGACGCCATCGACCTGGCGTTGCTCGCCGACTGGTGCATCGCCGAACTCCGCGATGCAGCGCCCGAGCGCGAAGCGCAGATCGACATCGCTCCGAACCTGCACGCCCGAGGCGACGAACGCCTGCTGAAAACCGCGCTCGGCGAACTGCTGCACAACGCTTGGACCTACGCGCCGGCCGAGCGCCCCGTGTCCATCGCCGTCGATGCGCAATACGATGCGCGCGGCACCACGCTGCGCATCCGGGATCACGGCACCGGTTTCGATCCGGCACATGCGACGCGCCTCGGCGAACCGTTCCAACGCCTCACGCCTGAATCGCATCCCGAAGGCAGCGGGCTCGGCCTGGCCATCGCGCGCCGCATCGCCGAACGCCATGGCGGCACCTTGCAGGTCGAAGGCCGCCTCGGCGAAGGCGTGGTCGCGCGCCTGTTCTTACCGAATGACCTGCCGAACGACGTGCCGAACGTGGCGCCCACGCGATGACGCTCGCGCCGGTGTTGCTCATCGAGGACAACCTCGACGATGTCGAACTCACGCGCCTGGCCTTCATCGAAGCAGGCATCACGCATCCGCTCGTGGTCGCCCACGACGGCGCGCTCGCACTCGACTGGCTCAACGCGCACCGCGATGCATTGCCGTCGCTGATCCTGCTCGACCTCAACCTGCCGAAACTCGACGGCCGCGAAGTCGTGCAGGCGATCCGCGCCGACCCCGCGCTGCGGCACCTGCCCGTCGTCGCTCTGAGCAGCAGCGGCGAGCCGAACGACATCGACGCCACGTACGCATGCGGCGCCGACAGTTACCTGCAAAAGCCCGTCGACTTCGTGCGCTTCATCGACGACGTGCGCCGCCTGCGCACGCAGTGGCTCGAACGCTGACGGATCAGGCCGCGGTCTGCGCCTTGGCGTCGTGGGCGAGGTGGTATTCGGTCGCCTTCGCCACTTCCTCGCGCGAACCCAGGAACACCGGCACGCGCTGGTGCAACTGCGTCGGCGCGATGTCGAGCAGGCGCGTGCGCCCGTTGGTGGCGGCGCCGCCGGCCTGTTCGATGAGGTAGCTCATCGGGTTGGCCTCGTACATCAGGCGCAGTTTGCCCGCCTTCGACGGGTCCTTCTTGTCCCACGGATAGATGAAGATCCCGCCGCGGGTGAGGATGCGATGCACGTCGGCCACCATGCTTGCGATCCAGCGCATGTTGAAGTTCTTGCCGCGCGGGCCGGTTTCGCCGGCGAGCAGGTCGCGCACGTAGTCCTGCATCGGCGCTTCCCAGTGGCGCTGGTTCGAGATGTTGATCGCGAATTCCTTCGTCGCCGGCGGCACGGTCATCCCGCGCGTGGTGAGCACGAACGAACCCATCTCGCGATCGAGCGTGAACGCGTGCGTGCCGTGGCCGATCGACAGCACGAGCATCGTGCTCGGCCCGTAGATGCAGTAGCCGGCGGCAACTTGCGTGGTGCCCGGCTGCAGGAAGTGCGCGTCTTCCGGATGCGTCACGCCTTCGGGGCAACGCAGCACGGAGAAGATGGTGCCGACGGATACATTGACGTCGATGTTGCTGCTGCCGTCGAGGGGATCGAACAGCAACAGGTAGTTGCCGCGCGGATACACGTCGGGAATCGGCTGGCAGTGATCCATTTCTTCCGACGCACATGCGGCGAGATGGCCGCCCCACGCGTTGGCTTCCAGCAGCACGTCGTTGGCGATGACGTCGAGCTTCTTCTGCGCCTCACCCTGGATGTTGCCGCTGCCCGCTTCGCCGAGGACGCCGCCGAGCGCGCCCTTGCCGACCGACACGGCAATCGACTTGCACGCGCGCGCGACCACTTCGATCAGCAGGCGCAGGTCGGCGTTGATGCGGTCGGCGCGCTCTTCCTCGATGAGATGGCGGGTGAGGGAGATGGAGCCGGTCTTGTCGAACTCGGACATGGCGGTGGGCATCGGACGGCGGGAAGACCCCTATTGTCGCCCACCGGGCGTCAGCGGCGAACCCACGCGGAAGAACATCCGGCCTTGCCAGGGGGCGCCGAGCGGCGTGGCCGCATGACCGGCTGCGTGGATGCGGGCCAGGACCTTCGGCCAAGTCCCGGCCTTGCAGATCCAAACCGCACCATCCTCATGCTCGGCGAGCTCCTCTTCGAGCAGCTCGTCGTACACGCGGTCGAATTTCGATTGCGGCAGCGGATACAGCGCGATCTTCTCGATGTGCGTCGACAGGCCGAGCTCCAGGTGCAAGCCGTAGCGCGTCATGTCCTCGACGAACACCACCTCGGTCACCGGCTGCCCGCCCGCGCGCTGGCGAATCTGATCCGCCCACTCCGACGCATCCTTGTGCGTGCGCCAGAACCCCGCGCCGACCTGCATCGCCAGGACGAGCGCGACCCACGCGGCGATCCACGTCCATCGCGGCAACGCGCGCGCTTCGCGATGACGCTGCATGCCGACGAGCAGGGCCAGTGGCGTGAACAATGGCAGCAGGTACAGGGGCATCCGCGAACGCGCGAGACAAAAAACCACCAGCGGCAGCGCGATCCAGAGCACGGGCAGTAGCCACGGCGCATCGGCCGCGCGCTGCGCGCCATCGCGCCACCAGCCGCGCAGATCCGAAGGCAGGCGCCTGGCCCAACGCAGCAAGGCCGGCGTCCACGGCAGCGTGCCGAGCAACAGCGTGGGCACATACACAACCAGAAAGCCGTACCACTCGCCATGGCGGGAGAAGTCGTCGCTTGCCACGCGCGCGATCACTTCGCTGCCGAGGAAATGTTGGAGCAGCCCGGGATGTTGGCGCACGACCGCGAGGTACCAGGGCAGCGCCAGCAACGGGAACAACAACGCAGACCAACCGAATACGCGCGGTCGCTGTTTCCCGGGGATCATCCAGTCGAACGCGACCACCGCGAGGAGTGGCAGCAACGTCGGCGGCCCCTTCGTCAGGAAGGCCAGCGCGAACCCGATCCAGACCGTCGCGATCCACCATCGCCGCCGCGAATTGCCGAATCGCGCCTCCACGAACCCATGCATCGCGAAGGTGGAAAACGCGGTGAGGATGTAATCGGTCGTGATGTATTGCGACGCGCCGATCGTCAGCAGCATCGTTGCGTAGGCAAGCGCCGCCGTCGCCTCGCTTCCCGGCGACAACCGCCGCCCCATGCGCCACACGAGCCACACGCAAAACAGGTAGGCCAGCGCACCGGGCAGCCGCGCAGCCCACGGATTCGTACCGAAGACGGCGACGCTCGAGGCGATCGCCCAATACGTCATCGGCGGCTTGGTCCAATGGCCGATCTCTTCATTGCGGCGGGGATTGAGCCAGTCGCCGCTGTCGAGCATGTTGAGCCCGACGTTCGTGTAACGGCCTTCGTCCGGATCCCACGTGCCGCGATGGCCGAGGAACAGCAGCGACAGGCAGAGGGCAACGATGGCCACCCACGTGGCAGGCTTTCGCAGGATGTCCATCAGGCCTGTGCGACTTGGGAAAACCATTCCTGCAGATTGTAGTGGTCGCTCACCCGGTAGATGCGACCCTCCCGGAGTGCGAAGAACGCGGCACCGGGCATGCGGTATTTCTGATTTTGCGCGGGCGGCATGCCGATGTCGTCGGCGACGTATTCGCCATCGACGACATATTCGGCCGCGCCATGCAGCCCGTCGGGCGAACACAGGAGCACGATGTCTTGCAGGCGCTCGCGATAGCAGAACTCCATGCGCTGCAGGAATTCGCGGAACGCGGCCTTGCCCACTTCGCGCGGGCCCTGGTTGAGGTCGTGCACGACGTCGTCGGTGAGCAGCGCGACGACGCCATCGGGATCCTGGCGATTGAGCGCCTCGTAATAGGCACGCAAGGTGGCGCGCGCGCGCGCCTCCGGTGTCGCCGGACCGGTGCCGCTCACGCGCGGCCCTTCGCGAACAACGTGGCGATCGCGTCGAGGTCGACGTTGCCGCCGGAGAGGATCGCGCCCACGCGCAGGCCGGCGAAGCGTTCGCGATGCCGCAGCAACGCGGCGAGCACGGTGGCCGAGGAGGGTTCGACGACCTGCTTCATGCGCGAAAAGAGCAGGCGCATCGCGTCGACCGTGTCCGCGTCGTCGACGACCAGCGTCTCCACGTCGTGCGCGCGCAGGAGTTCGAAATTCGGTTCGCCGAGCGTGCCGCGCAGTCCGTCGCAGATCGTGTCGGGCACGAAGTCCGTCACGCGCCGGTCCTGCGCGAGCGACGCGGCGGTTTCGGCGGCGCCCGCGGGTTCGGCGAGGAAAACGCGCGCACCGGGCAACGTCGAAGCAACCGCAAGCGCGGTGCCCGAGGCGAGCCCGCCACCGCCGACCGGCACGATCACCGCATCGAGCGCGCCGTCGCAGGAATTCATCAGTTCGAGCGCGGCGGTGCCCTGGCCGGCGATCACGCGCGCATCGGTATAGGGGTGCACGAGTTGCGCGCCGGTGTCGTGTTGCAGTTGCGCGCACGCCGCCTCGCGCGCGGCGATCGTCGCGGCGCAGTGGTGCAACGTGGCGCCATAGGCTTCGATCGCGGCGAGCTTGGACTTCACCGCGCCTTCCGGGACGACGACATGGCACGCGATGCCACGCGTGCGCGCCGCCAGCGCGAGCGCCGCGCCGTGGTTGCCCGAGGAATGCGTGACCACGCCGCGGGCGGCCTGATCGTCGGTCATCGACCACACTGCGTTGCATGCGCCGCGGAATTTGAAAGCGCCCGCGCGCTGCAGGTGCTCGGCCTTGAAGGCGATGGACGCGCCGACGAGCGCGTCGATGGCGCGGGACCGCAGGACCGGCGTGGCGTGGGCGTGGGGAGCGATGCGCGCCGCGGCGGCAAGGATGTCGCCGAATGCGGGAAGGATCTGGGCGGGGGGATTCATGGCGGCATGCTAAACGTTGCGCTGACGGTTCTGGGAGTACAACGTGGAGCCGGAAGATTAAGCAGGAATTCAATGCCGCGGGCGGACTCTCGTGGCATCCACAGGGGATGACCATGGCCACGCAGCGCTTGCTCCTGCTCGCCACCGCCGTACTACTCGGCGGTTGTGCGACGGGCTACACCTACCACCAGAACGGCGAAGGCGATTACTACTCCGGCGAGCCTTACACCGACTACAACTACGTGCCGTCGGCCGGCTTCTGGTATGGCGGTTACCCGGGCGCGTATTACGGGCCTTATTCGGGCTGGGGCGGTGGCATCAGCTACTGGGGCGGCTATCCCGGTTACTACGGTGGTTATTACGGTGGCTACTACGGCGGTTACCACGGTGGTGGTGGCCGCGGGCCGTACAGGCCGCGCCATCCGCACAACCCGCCTCCGCCGCCGCCCAGCACGGGTGGCGGCGGTCAGGATCCTCGCGAGTTGCGCAGCCATCGCCAGGTCGAATGGTCCGGCCCGCGCGGCGGCAACCCGCCGGTGATGCCGCCACGCGTGCACCGCGGCGAAATCGTCAACGGCGGCCTGCCGCCCGCCCCGGTCTCGCGCCCGATGCCAGTGCGCACGCCGCCGCCGGTCTCGCGTCCGATGCCGGTGCGCACGCCGCCGCCGTCGCCCTCGATGCGGCCGCCGCCGCCGTCGCCTTCGATGTCGCCGCCGCCCTCGGTCACCCCTTCGGCGCGCCATGAGCGCGCGGTCGATCGCGCACGGATAAAAAGTGGGTCCGGCGACACACCTTGAGGTGTTGCGCTCTGCCGGATGGGGGCGCACAGTAGGTCGCGAGTGACGAGTTGCGTCGCTTTGCGACACAACTTGCGGCAGGCCCGACCATGTCGACGCCCCTCGGGGAACCCACGGATCCCCCCTGTTCCGCACCTCGCGGGGCGTCGGCCACCCCTCCAGACCGCCATCGAACGATGCGCGGTGCCGCGCAGCCCGAATCGCAGACATAAAAAAAGGGGCCGAACGTCCCCCGACATTCGGCCCCTGCGCTCCCCCGGCGTGTACTCGCCAGCCCCTGTTCCAATCCGGCAGCGCTTGGTGCGATGCGCCTGCCACCCCGGGTGCAAGGTAGATGTCGCAGGAAGCGTGCCAAGCGTGCGCCCGCGGCATTCAGGTCCCCCAACGGCGCGCAAGTAGAATGCGCAGCCTGCACGCGCCACCGTTGTCCAACATGTCCGAATTCTTCCGCCACGACGTCATCGTCATCGGCGGCGGCCACGCCGGCACCGAAGCCGCGCTCGCCGCCGCGCGCACGGGTGCGCGCACGTTGTTGCTCACGCACAACGTCGAGACCGTCGGCGCGATGAGCTGCAACCCGGCGATCGGCGGCATCGGCAAGGGCCACCTGGTCAAGGAAATCGATGCGCTCGGCGGTGCGATGGCGCGCGCCGCGGATGCCGCGGGCATCCAGTGGCGCACGCTGAATGCGTCCAAGGGCCCGGCGGTGCGCGCGACGCGTTGCCAGGCCGACCGAGCGCTGTATCGCGCCGCGATCCGCCGCATGGTCGAAGCGCAACCCAACCTGGTCGTCTTCCAGGCCGCCGTCGACGATCTGATCATCGAAGGCGACGCCGTGCGCGGTGCGATCACGCAAACCGGCCTGCGCTTCGAAGCGCCCGCCGTCGTGCTGACCGCCGGCACCTTCCTCGCCGGCAAGATCCACGTCGGCCAGACGCAATACGCGGCCGGCCGCGCCGGCGATCCGCCCGCGACCACGCTCGCCACGCGCCTGCGCGAACGCCCCTTCGTGGTCGACCGCCTCAAGACCGGCACGCCGCCGCGCATCGACGGCCGCACGCTCGATTACACCGTGATGGAAGAACAACCCGGCGACGACCCGCGCCCGGTGATGTCCTTCGTCGGTTCGCGCGACGACCATCCACGCCAGGTCTCGTGCTGGATCACGCACACGAGCGAGCGCACGCACGACATCATCCGCGGTGCGCTGGATCGCTCGCCGCTGTACACCGGCCAGATCGAAGGCATCGGCCCGCGCTATTGCCCGTCCATCGAAGACAAGGTGGTGCGCTTCGCCGAAAAGGCCTCGCACCAGATCTTCGTCGAACCCGAGGGGCTCGATGTCGCGGAAATCTATCCGAACGGCATTTCGACCTCGCTGCCGTTCGACGTGCAACTCGAACTCGTGCGTTCGATCCGCGGCTTCGAACGCGCGCACATCACCCGCGCCGGCTACGCCATCGAATACGACTTCTTCGATCCGCGCGGGCTGAAGGCCTCGCTGGAAACCAAGGCCGTCGCGGGCTTGTTCTTCGCCGGCCAGATCAACGGCACCACCGGCTACGAAGAAGCCGCGGCGCAAGGCTTGCTCGCGGGGCTGAATGCCGCGCGTTTCGTGCAGCAGCGCGATGCATGGTCGCCGCGTCGCGACGAGGCCTACCTCGGCGTGCTCGTCGACGACCTGATCACGCACGGCACGAACGAGCCGTATCGCATGTTCACCTCGCGCGCCGAATACCGGCTGCAGTTGCGCGAAGACAACGCCGACCTGCGCCTGACGCCGATCGGGCGCACGCTCGGCCTCGTCGACGACGCGCGTTGGTCGCGCTTCGATGCCAAGCGCGAAGCCATCGCGCAGGAAGAAACCCGCCTGCGCGCCGCATGGGCGTCGCCGAACAACGCGCTTGGCCGCGAACTCGAAGCGACCCTGGGCGTCGCGCTCACGCGCGAAGCCAACGCGCTCGACCTGATGAAGCGCCCCGAACTCGATTACGCGAAGCTCATGCAATTGCCCGCGCTCGCACCGGGCGTGGACGATGCGAAGGTCGCAGAGCAGGTCGAGATCGGCGTGAAATACGCCGGCTATCTCGACCGCCAGCGCGACGAGATCGCACGCCAGCAGCGTCATGAAACCACGGCGATCCCGGCGGACTTCGATTACGCCGGCGTGCGCGGGCTGTCGGCGGAAGTGCAGCAGAAGCTGGCGCGCGTGCGGCCGGAAACCATCGGCCAGGCCCAGCGCATTCCCGGCATGACGCCGGCGGCGATCTCGCTGCTGCTCGTGCACCTGGCGCGGTCGCGCGGCGCGCGCGTCGCCTGACCGGCACACGCGCAGGTCAGTGCGTCGGGAGTACGCTCCGCGCATGAACACGACGCCCCGCCTTCTCGTCCTCGCGCTGATCGCCGCGCTCGCGGCCTGTTCGCGCTCGCCTGCGCCCGACGCCGCGCAACAGCAGCCCGCGACCGCGGACGCGAACGCCCACTCCGCGTTGATCGTCAATCAATGGGCATTGCCGACGCCCGACGGTGCCGCGCAACCCGATCTGTCCGTCGGCCCCGACGGCCGCCTGCTCGTCAGCTGGATCCGCAGGCAGGGCGACCGCAATGCCTTCCAGTACGCCGCGTATCTCGGCGACGACAGTTGGGAATCGGCACCGAAGACGATCGCCGTCGGCCGCACGCTCACCGCGAACTGGGCGAACACGCCGCATATCGTGATGACCGAGGACCGCGCCTTGTGGGCGCACTGGCTGCAGACGCCGGCGGATGCGAAGTCGCCGCACGCCTCCGACATCGTACTGACGCGCTCGCCCGACAACGGCGTCCATTGGGCGCCGCCGGTGGAGGTCAACGACGATGCGACCGGCACCGAACACGGCTTCGTGAGCATGTGGGCCGCCGGCCAGGACGCGATCGGCATCGCGTGGCTCGACGGCCGCAAGACCGCAGCCGCGACGCACATGCACGACGCGAACATGCCGGCGCACGACCATGGCGAAGGTGCGGCGGGCGAAATGACCGTGCGCGGCGCGCGCTTCGATGGCGGCCTCCAGCGCAGCAACGACGCCGAGATCGACGCATCGACCTGCGATTGCTGTGGCACCGACGCCGTGCTGACCGACACCGGCCCGCTGCTGGTCTATCGCGATCGCATGAAGGACGAAATCCGCGACATCTCCGCCACGCATTTGCGCGTGGGCAAGTGGGACGCACCCAAGCCCGTGCATGCCGACGGCTGGAAGATGACGGGATGCCCGCTCAACGGCCCGTCGGTTGGTGCGTGGGGCCCCGCCGTCGCGGTCGCCTGGTACACGGCGCCGAACGACAAACCCGTCTTGCGCCTGGCGCGCAGCAAGGACAGCGGCAACACCTTCGATGCACCGATCGACGTGGACCAAGGCGCAGCGCTGCAGGGTCGCGTAGACGTGGCGAAGGACGGCGATGCGACCTGGCTGGTCTGGATTCGCGAGGATGCGAAGGGCCAGACGGTGCAACTCGCTCGTTACCCGAACCAGGGGGGCGAACCGGAACGGACCGAGTTGGCCATCCTCGCCGGCCGCGGCCGCGGAACCGGGTTTCCGAAGATCGCCGTCCGCAATGGCGTGGCGTTCGTGGTGTGGACCGACATCGCGGAGGGTCGCCCGCACCTGGCCGGCGCGAAGGTCACGCCGCGCGGTTGAGCGCTTTGCGGCGACGCGCAAGAAAAGTGTGATCCGCGCCCCACAGTGACACTTTTTTGCGCATCCGCTTGCTGCACCGCACAAACAGGCCCGTGGAGGCCATGTGAACGCGCAACCGGCGCTATTGCGCCGCAGCGTGTAAAAAACCCTGCAAAAAGCGCGACCTAGGGCCCCCCTGCTGCCGCGTTGCGGCAAGCTTCCGTTCAGGTAGGCCGCATCCCGAAACCGTTTTCGTTTTGACGAACCCCCGAACGCCCCCTAGCGTCCGACGACCGCTCTGCGCACAACACACAAAAGCGACGGGTGGTGGTCCGAGCGACGCATGTCCGCTGCAGGGTGGACAAACGACAGGGGCCGGATTGCAACAACTGCATGGAACGCAGGCCGCGGCAAAGATCGCGGTCAATAATTCAATCCACTTTCGGGGGTACCACTTCGTGATTCGCAACCACCGCCTGGCAGCACTCGCGGCTGCCACCACCCTTGCGCTCACCGCGCAGGGTGCGATCGCCGCACAACGCACCGACCTGCATCGCCTCAACGTCACCCAGGTCAACGCGCAGAACAAGCTCGTTTCCGCTCGCGCGGGCATCGCACTGCAGGCGCGCGAGCGCCATGCCGAAATGCTCAACATGGACGCCAACTCGAACCTGCGCGAGTTGCGCACGAGCATCGACAAGGACGGCACCCGCCACACCCGCTACCAGCAGACCTTCCGCGGCATCCCCGTGTGGGGCGAGCACGTGGTGGTGACCGAAGGCAAGGACGGCAACGTCCGCAACATCTTCGGCCGCATGGTCAACGGCCTGGCCGGTGAACTGCCCGCCGTCGCCGCGAAGCTCACGCCGGCCAACGCCCTGGCGCTCGGCAAGAGCGCGGGCCTCGGCAACCGCGTCGGCTTCATGCGCACCGAGAACGAGAAGTCCGAGCTGTCGATCTTCGTCGACGACAACAACCGCGCGCACCTGGCGTACGTCGTGTCGTACTTCGCCGACACCGCCGGCGGTGGTTCGCCGACGCGTCCGTTCGTGATCATCGATGCGAACAGCGGCCGCGTCCTGAAGCATTGGGACGGCCTCACCCACGCCCTCGTCGGCACCGGCCCCGGCGGCAACGCCAAGACCGGCCAGTACGAATACGGCACCGGCGGCCTGCATCCGTACCTCGATGTCGCGCAGAGCGGCACGATGTGCACGATGAACAACACCAACGTCAAGTCGGTGAACCTCAACGGCAGCACGGGCGCCAGCACGACCGCGTACCAGTACACCTGCCCGCGCAACACCTACAAGATCATCAACGGCGCGTACTCGCCGATCAACGACGCCCACTTCTTCGGCGGCGTGATCCAGAACATGTACAACGCCTACACCGGCGCCAACGCCCTGTCGTTCCAGCTGGTCATGCGCGTGCATTACGGCACCAACTACGAGAACGCGTTCTGGAACGGCTCGTACATGTCCTTCGGCGACGGCGCCAGCACGTTCTATCCGCTGGTCAACGCCGACGTCTCGGGCCACGAGGTCTCGCACGGTTACACCGAGCAGCACTCGAACCTGACCTACGACGGCCAGTCGGGCGGCATGAACGAATCCTTCTCCGACATGGGCGGCGAAGCGACCGAGTACTACTGGAAGGGCACGAACGACTTCGACGTCGGCCGTGAAGTCTTCAAGTCCGCCAACGGTGCGCTGCGCTACATGTGCAACCCGCCGCAGGACGGTGGCTCGATCGACAACGCCTCGCAGTACACCTCCGGCCTGGACGTGCATTACAGCTCGGGCGTCTACAACAAGGCGTTCTGTACGCTGGCCAAGACGGCGGGCTGGGACACGGTGAAGGCGTTCAAGACCTTCGCGCGCGCCAACGCCAACTACTGGACCCCGAGCAGCACCTACAACTCGGGCGCGTGCGGTGTCGAAACGGCGGCGACGGACCTGGGCTACAGCAAGGCCGACGTCACTGCAGCGCTCGCCGTCGTGGGCGTTTCGTGTGCGGGCGGCGGCGGCGGCGGTACGCCGACGGCGATGACCAAGGGCGTGGCGATCACGGGCATCGGTGCCAGCACCGGTTCGGAGAAGCTCTACACCCTCGTCGTTCCGGCCGGCGCGTCGAACCTGACGTTCACCACCTCCGGCGGCTCGGGCGACCTGGACATGTACGTGCGCCTCGGCTCCGCGCCGACGGACACCACGTACAACTGCCGTCCGTACAAGACGGGCAACGCCGAAACGTGCACGTTCGCGGCGCCGACGGCGGGCACGTACTACGTGCGCCTGAAGGCCTACGCGACGTTCTCCGGTGCGACGCTGCTAGGTGATTACTCCACGGGTGGCGGCGGTTCGACGCAGAACTACGCCAACAACACGGCCTACGCGATCCTCGACAACACGACGATCAACAGCCCGGTCGCGGTGTCCGGCCGCAGCGGCAACGCTCCGACCAACGCCCAGGTCGCCGTCAACATCACGCACACCTACAAGGGCGACCTGAAGGTGGACCTGGTGGCGCCGGATGGCTCGGTCTACGTGCTGAGCAACCGTGCCGGCGGCAGCGCCGACAACATCATCCAGACCTTCACCGTGAACCTGTCGACCGAAGCGCTGAACGGCACGTGGAACCTCCGCGTGAACGACAACGCCGCGGGCGACACCGGCACGCTGAACAACTGGAGCGTGACGTTCTGATCGAACGCACGTAAACCTCCCACGCGGTCTTCCCCAAGGGGATCGCTTGACCCCGGCCGGCAACGGCCGGGGTTTTTTATTGCTGCATCGTCACGGCGCGGT
This sequence comes from Lysobacter sp. P5_C4, assembly GCF_054049695.1. Lineage (NCBI taxonomy): Bacteria > Pseudomonadati > Pseudomonadota > Gammaproteobacteria > Lysobacterales > Lysobacteraceae > Lysobacter > Lysobacter sp. P5_C4. Next base: position 203,787 of record NZ_JBFULX010000002.1, read on the forward strand.
CGTCGAAGCGGAAAACTCCATGCGCAGCACGCCGCTGTAGTGGCCCGCCTGCTTGTCGCCGTTCGCGAACTCCGGCGTGCGCAAGGTCAGCGGCCACGGGGTGCAGATCACCGGCAGGGGGAGATTCGGCAGCATCACCTGGCGACGCTCGGCATCGGGAATGCTGGCGAAGACGCGATCCACGCCGGATTGATACTGCGTCGATCCGAAGGGCCGCGTCGTCGAGTGCACTTGGTATTCGATGCGATTGCGACCTGCCGCGCCCTGCGGCGATGGATGTCGGATGAAGAAGCGGCCGACCTCGTCTCCTGCTGTCGCGGACGGATCGGTCATGCGAACGGTGTAGCGCTTGCTGTGGGCGTTGAAGCCGTCGTAGATGCAGGCATCGACCGTGCGTTCGCCGGAAACGCGCGCACCACCGACGGAGGGGAGGTGACGCAGGTGCAGATCGACGCGCGGCGTCGCCGATCCGAACTCGGGCAGGAACACTTGCATGTTCTGGTTGTCGGTCACGTTGACGGTGATCGCGGCGGTGAAGTTGGCCAGCTGCCCGCCGCCCCATTGGTTGAGCCGCAAGTGGAGTTTGGCTTGCCACACACCGCCAATCGGCAAACGGGCAAGTTCAGTCATCGGCACGTGGGCCCTGAGGTGCTTCTCATCATTCAAGGGACCACTGGTGGTAGCGCAAGCGGCACCGACGGCATCATTGATCAAGTTCATGGGGGCGTTCGGGTTGCACTGCCCTGAGGCCCAACCATCGGACCAACGTGTTAGATTGAAAGCCGCCACTTCGAGTACGAAGGACATTCCCGATCGCGCCTCGGTGAAGCGCAAAGGAATCCTCGTATAGTCACTTTTGCTACTCCACACACCGCTGGTAGGGCACGCGCCTTTGTCCGTATCCGAGGCGGACAAACATGTCCAAAAGTTCGTTCCCCACCGTTGGGGAGCTAGCGGGTCGCGTCCCCCTGTTGCCGCTGTCCAGAGATAGAAATAACCCGACGAAACTGATCCGCGCGTCACGTTCGTGGAAACGACGACGTGGTTATCGGCGGGCACGATGACCTGCGCCGACGCCGAGCCCAGACAACCGAATCCGGTGAGCAATAACTTAAGCACGCAACAACGCATCACGGTTCCCCTTGTTTGATGTTCGCCTGCTGGCTCCCCGCGCGACGCTGTGCCCTCAGGGGGCGGTCGTCGAAGCGGAAAACTCAATGCGTAGCACGCCGCTGTAGTGGCCGGCGCGCTTGTCGGCGCTGGTGAACTCCGGCGTGCGCAAGGTCAGGGGCCATGGTGTGCAGATCACCGGCACCGGGATGTTCGCGAGAAACACCTGGCGACGCTCGGCGTCGGGAATATTGGCGAAGACGCGATCCTGGCCGGATTGATATTGCGTCGAGCCAAATGGCAGTGTCATCGAGCGCACTTCGTACTCGATGCGGTTCTGGCCTGCCGCACCCTGCGGTGCTGGATGTCGCACGAAGAAGCGACCGGCCTCGTCGGCGCCGGTCGACGACGGATCGGTCATGCGGACCGTGTAGCGCTGGCTGTTCGTATTGAATCCGTCGTAGAGACAGGCATCCAGCGTGCGTTCGCCGGAAGTACGCGCACCGCCGACGGAGGGCAGGGAGCGCAAGTTCAGATCGACGCGCGGCGTCGCCGATCCGAACTCGGGCAGGAATACCTGCATGTTCTGGTCATCGGTGACGTTGGCAGTGATCGCGGCGGTGAACTCCGCGATCGGCCCGCCTCCCCCCTCATTGAGGCGCAAATGCAAATTAGCCTTCCACACACCGCCAATCGGGAGACGTGCAAGTTCACTCGACGGCACGTAGGCCGTGAGCATTTTCCCGTCATTTGGGACCCCACTACAGGTGGCCGTTGCGATATCGCCGATGTGGCGCCAGTGGCTCGTGCAGTAGATGTTGGTCCATGACCATTCCGCGTAGGCCTGCACATTGAGGACGATGGACACGCCCGACCGGGCCTCGGTGAAGCGCAAGGGAATTGCTGTCACTGTCTGGCTGAAATACCACGCGCCGATGGTGGGGCACGCGCCTTTTTCGGGATTCGAGGCCGACCAGCACGTCCAATGGTTCCGCCCCCAGAAATAGGGTGATCCTGGATCGCTTCCGCCTGTTGCCCTGGTCCAGATGTTGAGCTGCGCCGCGGCCGATCCACGCGTCACGTTTCCGGAGACTGCGACGTGGTTGTCGGTCGGCACGATGATCTGCGCGGACGCCGAATCCAGGCATCCGATGGCGGAAAGCGACAACGCAAGCAGGCAACGACGCATCACGGCGCCCCCTGCTCGATGTTCGCCTGCAGATTCGCCATGCGACGCAGCGCCCACCGTTTGAATCGTTCGCCGTCGCGCAATTCGACCGGCAATTCGTCGACGCTGCCGACGCGACAATGCGACGTTCCCAATCGCTGCACGGCCGCGGCCGCATCGGGCGCCGCGACGTCGCACACATGCAACTGCAGCGGATCGAGCGCAAAGATCCGCTCCGGATGGCCATCGAATTCCGCGATGAAGCTTCCGTCCTCCCCGGTCTGGCCGGTGGGCGACTCCAGCAACAACACATGCGACAGCGGCTGCTCACGCGCATCGACCAGGCGGCCGACATACGTCATCGTCAAGGTCGCTTCGATCGGATGCATGCCGAGCTTCCCGGGCGGCAGGAACCAGTCGCGGCGACCCGCGCCGGAGACGATCGTGCCGAGGCTGTGCCGCGATCCATCGCCGTCCGCGACATGCGTGCGCACCGCGGCATAACCCTCCATCGGCAACAACATCGCTTCGCCGAAGCCCAGCTGCACGTCGTCGGCCGAAGCGCCGGCGACCTTCGCCGCAATACTTCCCTCCGGATACCGGCGCGCGGAATCGTTCACGCGCATGACGAGGCCCGCGCCAGGCGTCCCGCCTGCCACACCCGCGCCGAGGAACAGGCCATGGCGCGAAAGTGCGATCGATCCGGTGTGGTTCGCCGTCCAGGCGATGTTCGACCCCGTTTGCGTGTCGTAATTGAACGCGGACGCGCCGGCGCTGCCGTAGCGTCCATCCACGCGGCCATCGATGCCGGCTTCCCAACGCGAATCGGTGTCGGCGGCTGCCGAAACGGTCACCTCGCGCTGCGAGGCGCCGTCCCAACGGTGCGTCTGCGACGCGCGCAACTGCGCACCGTCGTCGCCATTTCGCGCCGATCGCGCGTCCACCGAGGCCGACTGATGCACGGACGCACGCGCGGGTTGCGACGCGTTGCGATGTCGCGAGAACGACAAGGAGGCATGCACGCCATCGTCGGTCACGTTGCTCGCCTCGCGGCGGTACACGCCCATGCGCAACGACAGGGAACCGCCCTGCACCGAGAACGCGCGCGCGAACGTCGCATCGAACCCCTCGTTGCGCTGGCGATGCATGCCCGAATCCAAGTGCAGCGACAGCGGGTCTTGCCATGGCGCGTCGAATTGATCGGCGCCGCCGTAGGTGTAGCCGGCCGTCAGGGAACCGCCAGCGAGCGGCAGCGACACTGTCGAGGTCAACGACGTCTGGCATCCGCGCGGCGCGGGCCAGTCCTCCAGCACGCGACAGTCTTTCGCGCGCATCGCCTGGCGATACAGATTCAACGCCACGGTGCGCCCGACGCTCAATTGCTGCAGATCCCCCCGCGTGCCGTCGCTGCCCACCAACGCACCGGCCGAAACCGTCCACGCCCCGAGCCCCGTCACCGCGTGCCAATCCACGCGCGTTTCGTTGTACGCGCGTCGAGAGTCGAACACCGTCGTCGCATTGCTCAACGTTGCACCGCGCATCGTGGGCAGGCGCACGCCGAACTGCGCGACATCGCGCGACTTCGCATCGCCGGGCACATCGACGACGCGGCCACCCTGCGCGAACCACTGCCACTGATCGGAACCGAGGACTTCGCCACCGGTGCGACTGAACGCAACCGATTCGCTGCGCGTCTCGCGGCCGTTCTCGATCACGCGCAAGGTGACCGGATAACTGCCGACGGGAAACGACCGCGTGTCGATCGCCTGCATGCCCGCGTCGAGGTAGGACGTCGAGAGCAGTTGCGATCCGCGGAACGCATCCACGCGCGCGCGCTGCGACAACACGCTCGAGACCGGCGTGCCTTGTCCGGCTTGTTCCTGGTCGATCCACGCCAACGTGGTGCCCGCGCGCACGCCATCGATGCGGCCCAGGGGCAACAAGGAAAGCTGGAAGCTGCCGCCCAACGGACTGGCGAGACCATGCATGTCCATCCGACCGGCCTGCAGGTAGTGCGTGCGGTCCAGGTCGTGCCGGTAATAGGCATCGTCGAAGGCGAAATGGCTTTCGCCGATGCCGTCGCGACGGTTGTTCGCGTATTGCCATTCGAAACCGAAATGACCGCGCTGTCCGAGGCCCAGCGCGCCAACGCCATTCGCGCTGAAAGCGCGGTAGTCGGCGTTGTCCGAATAATTGAAGCCGTGCCGATGCACGAGGGCGTTCACCGCGGGCGTCGGCGCGATCCAGCGCGAACGTGCCGAGGCGATCGGCAACCAGGCTGGATTCGCGAAGAGTTCCACCACGCCTTTCGTTTCGTCGAAGATGGCGGCGACCTGCTCGGTCGCGACGTACCCGCATTGCGTCTCGACGACGGCGGCATCGCCGCAGGCCAGGTGGCGATTGGCGGGCATCTGCGTGTTCAGCGCAGCGAGCAGCGATTCGACGGGCGCCGTGACGCCGGCATCGACCATGTTCTGCGCAAGGCGCGCCGCATCCTCGAAGTGCAGGCTGTCGGGCCGCACCAACACCGGATGCAGGCCGAGCGAGGTGCCCGCGATGCGCACTTCCAGGCGTTCGACCTGGCCGTCGACCAGGCTTTCGAAACCGGCCGGCACGTCCGAATGCGTCAGCATGCCTGCCACCGCCTCATCGAAAAGGCAGGACGAAATCGCGAGGGAGAGCAGGAGGCGACGAGGCACGGGCGGTATCCGGTTGGGTCGGGAATGACGCGGGGCACGCAGCGCGTGCGTGCCCCGTCGTCGATGGCCTTACGGGGTCGGCGTGACCACGACGCCGACGACGCCCTGGTAGGTGCCCGCGAGCGCGATGGCACCCGGCGTCGCCTGCGAAATGCGCAGGGCCTGCGCGACCGAACCGCCGGTGATGTCGCCGCCCGGGAACAGGTTGGCCTGGGTCAGCACGACCGCGGTGGTGGTCACCGCCGTGCCGCCGAACGTCACCGCCAGCGGAACCGCCGGGGCAGCCGCATTGGTGTTGTTGATCAGCGTCGGCATGGCGGCCAGGCGGATCGACATGTTGCTGATGGCATTGGTGAAGATGCGGGTGTTGACCTCGGTCGGCTGCAGGCCGGTGCCCGGCAGGTAGGCCATCGTCATGGTGGTCGGCAGCGGGGTGCCGTCGGCCTGCAGCAGTTCCACCGCCGGGTCGACGCTGGCGACGACCGTGATGTCCTTCTGCGTGGCGGCGGCGGAGAACGAAACGAGGGCCAGCGCGAGGGCCGGCACGAGCGTAAGAAGCTTCATGCGTTGAAAATCCTTGGTTGCTTTGGTGTGAGCCCGCGACGACGCGCAGCAAGCGGCCGGCATCGGGCAGAAATACGGGCGGTTGCCCGATTCGGTTGTGGCGCGCGGCGCGCGCCGTGGCGTCAGGGCTGCAGTGCGAGCAGCTTCGGCGTCTCGTCCTGACTGGTCTGGTAGCGCAGCACCAGGTGGCCCGTGCCTGGAATGTCCGGCACATCGATCGCGTAAGTGGGGTAGATGCTGCGGTTGACATCGGACCAGCGGCAGTCGCGTTCGCTGTCGACCGCGGAGCAGCGGCCGATCTTCAACGCGCCGATGCGCAGCGTTCCGGTGTTCTGCAGGCGCTTGCCATCTTCGAGGAGGCGCGCACCGACGCGCCCGTTCTCCGGCAACACGCGCACCAGGGCACCCCAGACGAGGTTGATGCCGAGCTTGGTCGAGACGTCGGCGCTGGCGGTCTCGTCGAACGTGGCGTCGGACGGTGCGTCGACGGGCTCGAAATAAACGCGATAGGCCTTCTCTTCCTGCGGCGCGACCGGCGCGATGAGGCGGACGGTCCGCGTGGAGGCGGGCGACAAGACCAGGCGCTGCGGCGACACGACGAGCGCATCGTCGGCGGACAAGGTGTTCTCGCGCTCATCGCGCGTCGCTGGCGCGACGATCTCCGCGACGCGCACCTTCACGTACTGCACGCGGTCGCTTTTCGAATGCAATTCGATCTGGCCGATGCCTTCGTGCGCGGGCGCGATGTGCGTTGTCATCGGATAGACGACGACGTTGGCCGTCGCACACGCGCTCCATGCGAGAAGCGTCGTGGTGACGAGTGCCTGCGCACGGTGCAGACGTTTGCGGAAGGACTTGGGCGACATGGGAAGGAAGGCCTGAAAAATCGTCGCGCACTATCCCGACAAAGCTTCAGCCCACACAATGGAACATCGGCCCACGGAGATTCAGATGCATCCTTCCCTCAGGCCGGAAATGTCGCCGTAACGTGCGCGACTACTTTTCCTTACGCCAGTTCAACGAGCCGCGGTTCTCCACCGTGCTCGATTCGATCTGGATATCGAAGCCCTTGCGCAGCAGGTATTTCAGCGTGAGCACTTGCCCGGTGCCGAGCAACGAAACGCCGTAACCGACATACAACTTCGGCGAAAGATATTTGCCCACGCCAAACACGTTGCCAACGAGCGCGCGCGAATCCATCACGCCGGCATCGTCGAAGCCCAGGCGCGTGGCGAGTTGCGAGGCCAGCAATCCACCGCCGGCCGACAAGGCGGCCGAGGCTGCATCGAGTTGACGACCCTCTTCGCTGCTTGCGCTGCTGAGTGGGCGGCCGAGCGCGAGATAGGCGAGCGCTTCGGATTCGTCCATCGCAGGATCGGCCCACACTTCGGCTTGCGGAGCGGTCGCATGACCGCGTACCTGGATGCCCGCGGTGACATCGCCGACGACGCGTTCGGCGCGCACGTCCAGCAAGGGATCGACGATCGGCGAATTGCTCCAGGTCAGTTCGCCGCGCGAGACCGACAACTTCTGTCCATAGGCCTTGTAAGTGCCGGCGACTTCCAGCGTGCCGTTGCCGATCATCTCGCGGCCCGGACGCTGGCGCACGCGCAATTGCCCGTTGAGCGTGCCCTCCAGGCCGAAGCCGTTGAGTGCCACCGAACCCTCGGGCAGGACGAGTGCGAGGTCGAGCGAAAGCGGCGAATCGGCGGTGCGCTTCGGATCGACCGGATCGAGCACGACCACGTCCGGCGAGCGCGTCGCACCGCCTTCCAAGCCTTCCAGGGCGATGCGTGCTTCCTGCACCGTGACGGTGCCGGTGACCTCCAGCGGTTGCTTCGCCACGTAACGCACGGCGACGTTCGGCGCGATCACGGCATGCAGGTCGCGCGTGTCGGCGGCGAGCACCTTGTCGCCGGTGACCTGGAGGACGAGGGGCGTGTCGTCGCCGCGCCATCCGAGCGAACCATCGACACGCAGCGTGCCTTCACCGGAGCGGATCGTGCCTGCGATGCGCGCCGTGCCGTCCTGCAGCGCGTCGAGCCGCACGTCGCCATCGGTCAGTTCGAGGGCGAGCGACGGCACTTCCGTGCGGAAGTTCGACAAATGCGCCTGGCCCCCGAGCGACGGCTGCGCACGCGTTCCGCCCAGCGCGATGTTGCCGTCGATCAATCCCGTCGGCTCGACGATGTCCGGCGACAACAGCTCCATCCACGTCAACGAATCGGTGCGCAGCGTGACCTGGCCCGACAGCGGTGCGAAGTCGTCCCAACCCGTCGCGATGCGCGCGTCGACGCGCCCGTCTTCGTTGAACGTCGAACCCAGCGTGCCGGAAATGCGTTGCGGATCGAACTGCGCCTCCAGCTGTAATCCCGAGTACGACAGCAAGTCGCGACGCGCGCGTTCGCTGTTGCGCAAGCCGCCCTCGGCCGAGGTCAAGCGCACGTTCCCGCGCCACGCGTTGCCGACCGGTTGCAGATGCCCGACCAATTGCAGGTCCCCGTGCAGGAGCCACGGGCGGCCGTCGTCGCGCGGCGGCAGCCAGGGCGTCACGAGTTCGAGCGGCAGGCGATCGGCGCGCACGTCGAGCCCGCGTCGCGGCCAATCCGCACTCGCACACAATGCGCCGCCCCCTTGCGTGGAGAGGCACGCGTTCGACAGTGCGCCGTTGTTTCCGTCCCAGCGCCACGCGGTCGGATGATCGAGCGCCCACGGCGCCCCCTTCATCGGCGACAGGCGCAAGGTCGACAACGTGCCGCCCCATTGCGCACCGCGCTTGGCCGCATCGCCCGACAGTGCTGCGCCGCCATACGCGGTGTCGGCGGTCGCCTCGAGCGAAAGGCGCTCCATCGCACCCCGCGCATCGACGACCAGGTGCGAAACCGCGACGCCCGCCTGCGCATCGCGCACCTCGACATGCAGCGCGCCGCTGCCATTGCGCCAGGGCAATTTGCCGTTCGCGCGCAGCGACGCTGCACGGTAATCCCCCCAATGCAGCGCGTCGCCGGTCAGGTCCGCCTGGATGTCGGGCGTCGCGCGCGGACCCCGCAGCGACGCCGTGCCACGCAGGACACCGCCCGCACCGGGCATCAGATCGTCCAGGCGCAGCGGTTCGAAGCGCGCATCCACCGCGAGCGTCGCACCGACGCGCCCCTTCGCCGACGCGTGGCTCCCGCCCAATGCGAGCGCAACATCGCCTTCGACATCGCTGCCGTGCAGCGCGAGCTTCGCCCGCGCATCGAGCGCACGCCCACGCAACGTACCGCGCAGCGACGGTGCATCGAGCGTCGCGTCGAACCCCTGTCCATCGCTGCGCGCGCTGCCGCGCGTCGCCAGCTTGCCTTCGACGCGGCCTGGAAAGGACGGCACGAAATAACCGGGATCGAAGCCCGCCAGGGATGCATCGAGCTGCCACGTGAGCGTGGGCGACCAGCGCACGTCGCCCTTCGCATCGAGCGTGCCGCTCGGCATGCGTGCCTGCAGCGCGTTGATGACCGCATGCACCGTGTCGCCGCGTGCATCGAATCGCAGCGTCGCGCGCCGGCCTTCGCGCAGGAACCGGCCTTCTCCCTTTGCGGCCCACGCATCGGGTTTGCCCGCGACGCCGAAATCCGCATCGGCGACGACCGCCGGCGCATCCTGCGTGCCACCCCAACGCAGGCCGCGCGCATTGACGGCGAAGCGCAGCTTCCGGTGATCGGGGTCGCGCAAGTCTGCGTAGCCCTGCAAACGCGTGCGGCCGTCGAGCGCATCGATGACCAGCGGTTCGACGGTGAGCACCTTGTCGTCCAGACGCACCTTCGAGGGTTGGATCACTGCACGCAGATCGCCCTGTTGCACCGAACCGGCGATCGTTGCGCTTCCCCCCAGGCCATCGGCGCGAAGCGCGACGGCGAGCGGCGTTTCGCCGGGCTCGCCGCCGCGCAGCAGCGACAGATCCAGGACGGGCGCCTTCGCGCGCAGGTGCCAACGCGGATCGGGTTCACCGCGCAGCGTGAACGTTGCTTGCGCCGGTGCGGGCAGGCGCCCGGCCACTGCGACATCGAGTTTCGCGACATCGCCGCGCGCGACGATGCCGAAACGCGGCGCCGTGCGCCCGCGTTGCGCCGGCAACACGGCCGTCGCGACGAAATCGGTGCGATAGCGCTCGCGCGGCACGTAATCGCCGTGCATCGCGAAGCGGCCGAGATCGCTGTCGACCCGGAGGTGTTCGACGTGCAGCAAGCCTTGCGACGCACGCAAGCCGCCACTCGCCGAACGGATCGCAATCATCGGCGCGGCGGATCGCGTGACGCGCAGACCTTCGATGCGGATGGTGTCGGCCTGCAAGGCCAGCGGCGGCGCGATCTTCGGGAGCGATTCGGGCCAGCGCGGGAATTCGAAGGGTTCGTTGCTCTCGGGGAGTTCGAGCGTAGCGCCGCGCACCTCGAGCGCGTCCAGCCGCAGCGTGCGCCCCAGCAACGGGCGAATCGCGGGATCGACGTGCACGGTCTTCGCGGTGAACGTGATGCGCCTGGCCGGCTGCGCGGGATCGGATGCGTAATCGAAGCGCACGCCATGCAGCGTCAGTGGCCCCGACACCGGCCCTTCTGCGCTGTTCCAGGTCAGCGTCGCGCCTGCGGGCAAGCGCGCGACGACCTGCGCGAGCAACACATCGCGTCCGCCGACCGTCGTCAGCAGCCAGTACGCCAGTGCGAACACGAGCACGCCGAGCACGAGCGCGCCGAGCGTCGAGCGAATCGCCGCCTTGCGCGCGAACGCACGCCGTGTCGCTGCACGTTCGGCGCGCTGTTCCGGCGTGAGCGGCACGCCCCTCACAGGTCCGCCCCGATATTGAGCGACACGGTCCAGCCCGCTTCTTCGCCCGTCAGCCCGCGCGCGACATCAACGCGCACCGGACCGACCGGCGATCGCCATCGCGCGCCGATGCCGACGCCGTAGTGCAGATTCGGCGTGCCGCCATCGTAGGCATCGCCGAAATCGACGAAGGCCGCGCCGCCCCAATCGCGCAGGAAGTAGCGTTCGAATTCGACGCTGCCGGTGAGGACGTTCTTCGCGCCTTCGGCGAAGTCGCCGTTGCGTGGCCCGATCTCGCGCCAACCGTAACCGCGCACGCTGCGGTCGCCGCCCGCGAAATAGCGCAGGCTCAACGGAATCTGGAAGAGTTCATCGGTGAAGGTGTGCCCATATTCGCCGCGCAGCAACAGGCGATTGTCGGGCCCCAGACCGCGAATCCAGCGCGCCGTCGTGTGCAGCTGCAGGAACGTCGCATCCGAGCCGAAGCCCTGGATGCCGCCACGCACGGTTGCCGTGCCGGCCAACGCTCGGCGCGGATACAGGCGATCGTCGGCGTCGATGTATTCGGCGGTGAGCGCGGGGTACAACAGCGAGGCGTACTGATACGGCACTTCGGGATCGAGCGGATTGTCGGACGGGAAGCGCCAGCGTTCGCGCAATGCATGCAGCGACACCGTGGCCGTGAGATACCGGTTGATTTCACCGCTGCGGCTGCCGACCAGTTCGAGGCGGCGCGTATCGGCGAACTCGGTTTCCTCGTCGGCGAGTTGCAGGCTCGCCGTGTACCAACCATCGAGCCAGAGGAAGGCCGGCACGCGATACTGCAGGGTCGCCGTCTTCTTGCGCTGCGCGTAGTCGATCTGCGCGAGCGCCTTGTGCCCGCGGTCGTTGACGTAGCGCCGTTCCAACCCCAGGCGCACGCCCGCGCCGCTGTCGGTGCCGTAGCTCACGCCCGCGGTGTAGACATCGCGCTTGGCCGGCACGAGCGTGACGACGACGGGCACCTGGCCGTCGACGGCTTTCTCCGGCTGCGGTTCGATTTCGATGCGCGAGAAGTAATCGAGCGAGGTCAGCGACTTGCGGAGGCGGTCCAGGCGGCCCTGGTGGTAGTACTCGCCTTCGTTCCAGTAGACCAGCTTGCCGAGCAGGGCGTCGCGCACGATGCGCTTGGGCGTCTGCACGAAGGCGACCTTCCCCATGTCGTATCGGAGGCCGCTGTTCCAGCGCAGCGATACATCGGCCGCATGGTCGGCGCGGGTGACTTCCACCTTGCGCGTGGTGAAATCGGCGTCGAAATAGCCACGTTCGGCGAGTCGGCGCGTCACCCGCGCCTTCGACGCTTCATAGATCGCGTGGTCGAACACCTCGCCCTTCGTGGGCTTGAAGGCGTCGATTTCCGTTTTCAGATAGCGGTCGCCCGCACCTTCGCCGTCGATACCCACGTCGGCATTGCGCACGCGCACCGGATCGCCGAGTTGCACGTCGATGGTCACCGTCACCGGCGCATCGGGCACGCGCGTGCGTTCGATCTTGATCGTCGGCGAGTAGTAACCGAACGGCTCCAGCGCCTCGCGCGTCTGCGCTTCGGCCTCGCGCACGAGATACGACATGCGGCGGCCGGAGACGTCGCGGCCGATCGCATCGACCAGCGACAGCGAGCGCTTCACGTTTTCGGTCATCACCGGGTCGAGGCCGCGCACCTGCACGTCCGCCACCTTGGCGGCGAACGCCGGCGCCGCGCTCGCGAGGAGCGCGGACAAGCACAGGAACTGGAAGACCGGGCGGGGGGAGACCGGGACCATACGGCCGGAGCATACCCGGCCGGGCGAGGACTTATGTCGAGAGATGCTCGATCGCGGCCACGCTGCCGAGGCGATCGGCGAGCCGCTTCAGCAACGCCAGGCGGTTGTTGCGCACCGCGGCGTCGTCGACATTCACCATCACCTGGTCGAAGAAAGCGTCCACTTGCGGGCGCAGTCGCGCAAGGCGACCGAGGACGGCGACGTAATCGCGCGCCTTCAGCGAAGCGTCGGTTTCGCCGACGGCCGCATCGACGGCCTCGCCGAGATCGCGCTCGGCGCCGTCGGTGAAGCGTGCAGCGTCGATGGCGGAAGGCACGTCGCCTTCGGCCTTCTTCAGGATGTTGCGGATGCGCTTGTTCGCCGCGGCCAGCGCTTCGGCTTCCGGCAGTACGGCGAACGCGCCGATGGCCTGCAGTCGTCGATCGAAGTCGAGCAGGGAGACCGGACGCAGCGCAGCGACCGCTTCGAACTGCTGCACCGGCACGCCCTTGTCGGCGTAATACGCGCGCAGGCGGTCGATGATGAAGTCATACAGCTCGTCGTTGGCGATCTGCGCGCCGATCGTGCCGAGGTGGTTGCGTGCGGCTTCGATCAGGCGCGGCAGGTCCAGGTCGATGCCACACTCGATGATCGTGCGCGCCAGGCCCAGCGCATTGCGGCGCAGGGCGAAGGCGTCCTTGTTGCCCGTCGGCTTCAAACCCGCGGCGAAACCACCGGCAAGCGTGTCGAGGCGTTCGGCGATCGCCAGCACCTGGCCGATCGGCGACGGTGCGACCGCATCGCCCGCGAAGCGCGGCATGTACGCCTCGTCGATCGCATTCGCGACGTCCGACGGCTCGCCTTCGACGGCGGCGTAATAGCGGCCGGCGATGCCCTGCAGTTCGGGGAATTCGTTGACCAGGCGCGATTGCAGGTCGGCCTTCGACAGCTCGGCCGCGCGGCGCGCAGGCGCGGCGTCGAGGAACAATTCGCGCGCGATGGTTTCCGCGAGCGCCGCAACACGCCGGCCCTTGTCGGCGAGCGTGCCCAGCTTCGCTTGATAGGTGACATTCGCAAGGCCCTCGCGCATCGACGAAAGACCCTGTTTCATGTCTTCGACGAAGAAAAACTTCGCGTCGGCGAAGCGCGGACGGATCACGCGTTCGTAGCCCTTGCGGACTTCCGCGACGTCCTTCGACACGATGTTGGCGATACCGACGAAGGCCGGCGTCAATCTGCCCTTCGCATCGAGCACCGGGAAGAATTTCTGGTTGTCTTCCATCGTCGCGATGAGCGCTTCCTGCGGCACGGCGAGGAAGTCGGCTTCGAACCCGCCCAGGACCGCGCTCGGCCACTCGACCAGGCAGGCGACCTGCGCGAGGTTGTCGTCGGCCAGGCGCGCGACGCCGCCGGCCTGCGTTGCCGCGGCCTGCACTTCGCGCACGATGGTTTCGCGGCGTTCATCGGGATCGACGAGCACCTTCGCGCCACGCAGCGCATCGACGTAATCGCCCGGCGCGTGGATCCACACCGGCTTGTCGTGCAGGAAGCGATGGCCGCGCGAATTGCGCCCGGCGCGCACGCCGAGCACTTCGCCGTCGACGACTTCGTTGCCGAGCAGCAGCACGAGCCAGTGGACCGGACGCGCGAAGGTGTGTTCGTGCGCGCCCCAGCGCATGGGCTTGGGGATCGGCATCGCGGCGATGGCGTCGCGCACGAGTTCGGGCAACAACGTGGCGGTCTTCGCGCCCGGCTTCACCGCGCGATGGACGAATCGCTCGCCCTTGGCGTCGGTGGTGCGTTCGAGCGACGTCCATTCGACGCCGGCCTTCTGCGCGAAACCCTGCAGCGCGCGCGTGGCCTGGCCTTCGGCATCGAGCGCGACGTTGAGATACGGGCCGAGCACTTCGCTGCGCTGCTCGTCTTGTTCGACGGACACGCCCGGCAACACCACCGCGAGGCGGCGCGGCGAATACAGCGGCTTCGCATCGCCGCGATCCAGCGCGATGCCGCGACGCACGAGCCCGTCGATGACGTTGTCGAAGAAGGCCTGCGCCAACCCCGGCAATGCCTTGACCGGCAATTCCTCGGTGCCGAGTTCGACCAGCAGCGGTTCCATCGCGGCCATCAAACGGTCTCCCTCTTCAGGCCCGGGAACCCGAGCTTCTCGCGCTGCGCGTGATACGCCTCGGCCACGGCCTGCGAAAGCTTGCGCACGCGCAGGATGTAACGCTGGCGTTCGGTCACGCCGATCGCGCGGCGCGCGTCGAGCAGGTTGAAGGCATGCGAGGCCTTGCAGACCTGGTCGTAGGCCGGCAACGGGAGATTCAGTTCGACGAGTTTCATCGCTTCGCTTTCGCACGCGTCGAAGCGGTGGAACAGTTCGGCCACGTCCGCGTGTTCGAAGTTGTAGGCCGACTGTTCGACTTCGTTCTGGTGGTAGACGTCGCGGTAATACACGGGGCCTTGCGGACCGACCGTCCACACCAGGTCGAACACGTTGTCGACGTTCTGCAGGTACATCGCCAGGCGCTCGAGACCGTAGGTGATCTCGCCGAGCACCGGGCGGCATTCCAGGCCGCCGGCCTGCTGGAAGTAAGTGAACTGCGTGACTTCCATGCCGTTGAGCCAGACTTCCCAGCCCAGACCCCACGCGCCGAGCGTCGGCGATTCCCAGTTGTCCTCGACGAAGCGCAGGTCGTGGACCAGCGGATCCAGCCCGAGCGCGACCAGCGAGCCGAGGTACAGCTCCTGGATGTTGTCGGGATTGGGCTTCATCACCACCTGGTACTGGTAGTAACGCTGCAGCCGGTTGGGGTTCTCGCCGTAGCGGCCGTCGGCGGGGCGGCGGCACGGTTGCACGTACGCGGCGTTCCACGGCTCGGGGCCGAGTGCGCGCAGGAAGGTGGCCGGATGGAACGTGCCTGCGCCGACTTCCAGGTCGAGCGGCTGGACCAGCACGCAGCCCTGCGCCGCCCAATACGCGTTGAGGCGCTGGATCAATTCCTGGAACGTGATCGGAGCCGGCTTGCCGTTCTGCTGCATGGTGCGCGGACGTGGTGGCGTAAAAGCGGGCTAGTATAGGTGCGCGCGCCGACGCCCCGGCGCAATGCCTGCATTCTCCGGCCGTTTCGCCCCCAGTAGCCACCTTGAACAGCCCCTTCCTGATCCTCGAAACCGGCCAGCCCGTCGCCTCGATGCGTCGGCACGGCACCTTTCCCCATTGGATCCGCGTCGCCGCCGGCCTGTCGCGCGACGAGGCGGTCGTGGCGAACGTCGAAGCAGGCGCTGCGCTGCCCTCCACCGAGGGCTTCGCGGGCGTGATCGTCACCGGGTCCGGGGCGATGGTCACCGACAAGCACGCATGGAGCGAGCGCAGTGCCGCGTGGCTGCGCGAAGCCGCGCACGAGGGCGTGCCGCTGTTCGGCATCTGCTACGGCCACCAGTTGATCGCGCACGCGCTCGGTGGCGAGGTCGGCTACAACCCGTCGGGCCGCGAGATGGGCACCATCGGGCTCGAGCTGCATCCGCCGGCCGAAGAAGACCCCTTGTTCCGCGGCCTGCCGGCGCAATTCCCGGCGCAGGCCACGCATCTGCAGAGCGTGCTGCGCGCGCCGGCCGATGCGCTGGTGCTCGCGCGGTCGCCGCTGGATGATTGCCACGCTTTCCGCTGGCGCGAGCATGTCTGGGGCGTCCAGTTCCATCCCGAATTCAGCGGCACGCACATGCGCGGCTACGTCCGCGCGCGCCACGATGCGCTCGCGCGCGAAGGGCATTGCGCGAAGCAGGTGAGCCGCAACGTCTCGGCCGCGCCGCATGCGCGCCGGGTGCTGCGGCGGTTCGTGCGCCACGCGCGCCACCTGCGCCACGTGCCCTGATCCATCCCCCCATCTGCTGCGGCCCCACCGCGACGGAGCTTCGATGCAAGTCCGCAAGATCCCCGTTTCGCAGGGCCTGGCGTGGTTTCGCGCCGCGATCGACCTCGGCGCGCGCAACCCCAAGGCCGTGTTCGGCGCCGCGTTGCTGTTCATGGCGACGATGTACGTGTTCGCACTGGTGATGGTCGCCGTCGTCGTCGCGGTGCGCGGGGACGCGAACGCGGAGCCGAACCTGGCGCTGATGGCGGTCCTGTTCGTGCCCTTGTTCATCGGCCTGATGGTGCTCGTGCCGATCCTGCTCGGCGGGATGATGCACGTCATCCGCGAAGCGGAAGCCGGCCGGCCGGTGCGTGCGCGCGACCTGTTCGCGCCCTTCCGTTCGCCGCGCCTGCGTGCGCTCGCGTTGCTCGGGTTGTTGCAGATCGTCCTGGCGATCCTCGGCGGCCTGGTCTTCATCACCCTGGCCGGGCCGACCTACTGGCAGGAATATCTCGGCGCCGTACGCGGCGCGATGGGCGGCGCGACGCCGGTGATGCCGCAGCCCGCGCATCCGGGCCTGCTCGCGGTGGCGCAACTGGCGTTCAATTACTTCACCTACGCGGTGATGCTGTTCGCGGTGCCGCTCGTGCTGTTCTCCAACCTCGGCATCGTGGAAGCCGTGCGCGACGCCCTGCGCGCCTCCGTGCGCAACGTGGGTGCGAATCTCGTCGCCGCCGGGTTGTTCGCCGCCGGCACGCTGGTCGCGGCGATCGTGATCCTGCTGATGTCCACGCTGCTCGGCTGGCTGGGCGGTCTCGTGCATCCCGCCGTCGGCGCATTGCTCGCGGCGGTGCCGTTGCTCGCGTTCGCCGCGGCGATGCTGGTGATGCTGGCAGGCGGTGCGTACATCGCGTGGCGCGACACCTTCGACGGCCCGCAGGCGCCGCAGCCGCCGTTCAACGGAATCGAAGCCTGAGCCTCAGGCCTCGGGCGTTTCCGTTTCCGCGACCTTCTTCGGTGCGACGAAGCGCGAAGCGATGATGCCCGCTTCGTACAGCGCCATCATCGGGATCGCGAGCATCAACTGGGAAACGACATCCGGCGGCGTGATCACCGCCGCGACGATGAAGATGCCGACCACCGCGTAGCCGCGCCAGGAACTCAATTGCTTCGGCGTCACCCAGCCGAGCAACACGAGGATGACCAGCGCGACGGGCAACTCGAAACTCGCGCCGAAGGCCAGGAACAGCACCAGCACGAAGTCGATGTACTTGCCCAGGTCCGGCGCCATCTGCACCGACTCGGGCGTGAACTTCGTGAGGAAGTGGAACACCGCGGGCAGCACGAGGAAATATGCGAACGCGCAGCCGGCGTAGAACAACAGCACCGCCGAGGCGAGCAGGGGCGCGGCGAGTTTCTTTTCGCGCTTGTATAAACCCGGCGCGACGAAGGCCCATGCCTGGTACAGCAGCCACGGTGCGGAGATGAACACCGCGGTGAAGAACGCGAGTTTCACCGGCACGAAGAAACCGCCGGCGGGGTCGATCGCGATCATGCGCTGGCCCGACGGCAACTGGCTGATCAGGGGAAAGGCGATCTTGTCGTAGAGCTGCGAAGCGAACGGCATCAGGCCGCCGAAGACCAGCAACAGCCCGGCCAGCGCCCACATCAGGCGCGAGCGGAGTTCGATCAGGTGATCGATGAGGCGGGCCGGTACGGAGGAATCAGCGTCCTGCATGGGCGTCGTCGGTATCCTTCGGGGGCGGCTCCACCGGCTCGCCGTCGTCGTCGTCGCTCGGGATCGGCGGTTCCCAATCCATCGCGCTCGCCGACTCCATCGGACGGTCTTGTTCTTCTTCGTGAAGGGCCGGCACGGGCGTCTGCTGCGTCGCGTCCTCTTGCGTCAAATGCGCTTGCGCCGAAGCGTCGTCCGCCGTCCCCGCGCCGGGTTCGACGCCCGCGGTCGCCGCGGCGGCGACGTCGTCGAATTCCTTCTGCATGCGATCGCGGATCGACGTGGCGCCCGAGCGTAGTTGCTCTTCAGCCTCGCGCAGCGACGCACGCGTTTCCTGGAGGCTGCGCTTGAGCTCGTCGGCGGCGAGGTCCTGTTCGAACTCCGACTTCACTGAGTGCCATTGCGCGCGCGCCTTGGCCACCCAGAACCCGGCGAACCGCGCCGCGCGCGGCAGTTTCTCGGGGCCGAGCACGATGAGCGCGACGACCGCGATGAGGAAGATTTCGCTGAAGCCGACGTCGAACATCGCGCGCCTCAGCGCGGCGGATCGTTACGCTGCTCTCGCTCGCGGCGCTCTTGATCGGCGCGTTCGCGGTCGCGCAAGTCCTGTTCTTCGCGCGTGGCGTCGGGCAGGCGCGCGGCGGGTTTGTCGTCGTCGGTCATGCCTTTCTTGAAGCCCTTCACCGCTTCACCGACATCCTTGCCGACGTTACCGAGCCGCTTGGTGCCGAACACCAAGACCACGATCACCAGCACGATCAGCCAATGCCAGATGCTGAAACCGCCCATGTGCAGTGCCTTCGGGGGGAAAGAGCGGACAGGATAACGCAGCCGATGTGAGAACCGCCCGAAGATGAACGGGCGGTCCGTGGGTTCCGACGCGCGGACGGTGTTTTCAGGGGCTCGGCGGCAAGGATTCCGTGCGTGCAGGCGCATCCTGGACCGGCACGACAGGCGCGTTGGCGCCGGTGACCACCGTTGTCTCCGCCACCGCGGGCGACGACGTCACCGTCGCGCCCACCGGCGCCGCGCTCGCAATCGGCGTGCCGGTGCCGCGATTGCTGCGGGCGAGCGCGGTGGCTTCCTCCAACTGGTCGCGCACCTTGACCAGATCGGCCGACGGCGGCGCCGTCGCACGGCCTTCGAAGATCATGCGCGGCGTGCTGCCGCTGCCGTACGCGGCCTGGTTGCTCGCATCGTCGATCGACAGCACCGCGCCGTCGAGCGCCACGCCGGCGAACAAGCCACGCGCACGCGACCAGGACCAGATTTCCGCCTTGAATTGACCGTCGGTGGCGGTTGCCGCATTGCGGCCCACCGGACCGGCGGCCACCGCCGCATCGGCGCCCAGGGTGAACTTGCCGTTGACGATCGAATCCACGCCGCGGTCGCTGCGGAAGACCAGCACCACGTCGGAAGACTGCACGCCCGCCTGGAAGCCGATGCTGCCGCCGGTGAGGGTGACGAAGCTGGGGCTCGACCACGTGCCATCGGGCAACTTCACCGCCATCAGCCCATGGCCGCGGCGCCCGCCGATGACCAGGCCTGCCTTGATGGTGTCGGGGACGATGACGATCGCCTTCGCCTCGTCGAGCAGCTTGTCGGGGATGGCGTTTTCGGGGATGGCCTGGATGTCGGTGATCACGCGCAACGCATTGCGGGCGCGTTCGTCCTCGCGCACGCCGGCGAAGGCGGACTGCACGCTTGCGGCGAGCAGGAGCGAAGACACTGCGATGGTCAGGGCATGGCGGGTCTTGCGAGGCATGGGGAACTCCACGATCGGGGCGGGGGGCAACGCAATTGACGACAAAGGACCACGACGGCCAGCGACGGTTCAGTCTCCGCGCGCGGCGATGAATCGCGAGCGAACCGACGCGCGTGCATGACATCCTATGCGCATGCCCGACGTTCGTCCTCCCCTGCCTTCCGACACCGCCCTGGTGCTCGTCAACCTCGGTACGCCCGAATCGCCGACGCCCGGCGCCGTGCGTGCTTACCTCTCGCAATTCCTGATGGACCCGCGCGTCGTACAGATCCCGCGTTGGTTGTGGTGGCCGTTGCTGCACTGCGTGATCCTCCCGCTGCGCAGCCGTCGCGTCGCGCGCAAATACGCGGAGATCTGGATGGCCGACGGCTCTCCACTGGCCGTGTACACGCGCCGCCTGGGCGCCGCCGTGCAGTCGCTGCTGCCGGGAACGCGCGTGGTGCACGCGATGCGCTACGGGCAACCCGCCCTCGACAAGGTGCTCGCGGGCCTGCAACGCGAAGGCGTGTCGCGCGCGGTGGTGCTGCCGCTGTATCCGCAGTATTCGACGACGACCACCGCGTCCGTCGACGACGCCGTCCGTGCATCGGGCGCATTGCCCGTGCAGGTGATCGACGACTACCACCTCGATGCCGGATGGATCCAGGCCGTCGCCGATTCGATCAGCGCGCGCTGGGACGCCGACGGCCGTGGCGAACGCCTAGTGTTCTCCTTCCACGGCCTGCCGCAGCGCGTCGTCGACAATGGCGACCCGTATGCGGTGCAGTGCGCGGCCAGTGTCGCGGCGATCGCCGGCGTGCTCGGCCTGCGCGCGAACGATTACGTGCTGACCTTCCAATCGCGCTTCGGCAAGGAGCGCTGGCTCGAACCGGCGACGATCACGACGCTCGAGGGCCTTGCGCGCAGCGGCGTGCGCAGCGTCGACGTCGTGTGCCCCGGGTTCGCGGTCGATTGCCTGGAGACGCTGGAGGAAATCGCGCAAACCAACGCCGACGCGTTCCGGGCCGCGGGCGGCAAGGTGTTCCACTACATCCCGTGCCTGAACGATGCACCGGCGCACGCCGCCGCTCTCGCCGCGCTCGCGGAAAAGGCGCTGCGCGCATGAGGGTCGTGGCGCCCTTGCGCGACATCGTCCTGGAAACGCCCTACGGCCGACTGACCGCATTGCGCGGCGGCAGCGGCACGCCGGTCCTCGCACTGCATGGCTGGCTCGACAACGCGGCGAGCTTCGTGCCGCTCGCTGCGCACCTGCACGACATCGACCTCGTCGCACTCGACCTGCCGGGCCACGGCACGAGCCCGCATCTACCCCCCGGCGCGGAGTATTCGCTCGCCGGCACGGTGCAGACGGTGCTCGATGCCGCGGACGCCCTGGGTTGGGAACGATTCGCCGTGCTCGGTCACTCGATGGGCGGCGCGATCGGCACCATCCTCGCCGCCGCGGCGCCCGGACGGGTGACGCGATTCCTCGCGATCGAAGCCCTCGGCGCACTCGCCGACCGCGAAGACCACACCGCGCGGCGGCTGCGCGAATCGATCGCCGCCCGTCGCGCGCTGGGCGGCAAATCGCTGCGCGTGTTCCCCGGGCGCGACGCCGCGGTCCGTGCCCGCATGCAGGCGAACGATCTCAGCGAACCGGTCGCCCGCCTGCTCGTCCAACGCGGCACGCGCGCGGTGGACGGTGGCTGGGTGTGGAGCAGCGACCCGCGGCTCACGATCGCGACCGCCGTGCGCATGACCGAGGGACAGGTGCGCGACCTCATCGCGAACATCGAATGCCCCGTGCGCGTGCTCTACGCGGATCCGGCGCCTCCGTACTTCCCCGAAGCCATGCGCCGCGAACGCGCAGGCGTGCTGCGCAACGGCGAGGCGGTGGTGCTGTCCGGCACGCACCACCTGCATATGGAAGATCCGCGCGGCGTGGCCGATGCGATCGGCGCGTTCTTCCTCGACGCGAATCTGACTACTGCTGCTTCGACAGCTGGTAGTTGAGCTTCACGCCGGGCTCGCCGTCGTCGGCGAACGAAACGGTGGCCTGGCGCTTGTCCTTCTCGTACATCGTGACGTGCTGGCCTTCGGCGGCCTGCATCGACATCATCTGCTTCCAGCCGTCGGCCGCCATCTTCTTCCCGCTCGCGTCGGTGAGCGATGCGAGCGCGTCGGGTACGTCGAGCTGCACGACCATCACGTCCTGCATCTCCATCACGCTCAGCACCTTGTACTTCGCCGGCAGGTAGACGTCCTTCGGGAAGGCGACCGGCAGCTTCGCCGAATCGCCGCTGGCGATGCGCGTCTGCGTGCCGTCTTTCGATTCGAGGACGACTTCGCCGGACTTGGCGTCGACATTGGCCTTCTGGCCCGTTGCGTGTTCGATGGCCGCCTCGGCGGCGCGTTCGCCCGCCGACTTGCCGCACGCGGCCAACGCGAGCGCGGCCAGGCCGATGGAAAGGATCAGGGAAGAGGTGCGCATGCCGGCGATTCCATGTGTGCGGAGACTTCGGAAAACGGCACGCGCCGCGTCAACCGGACAGCAGCGAGCGCAACGTGGCCTTCAGGCGCCGCCCGTCGGCGTGGAAATAATCGCGCTCGGCGCGCCACGCGGGGAAGCGCATTTCGACTTCGTGCCAGAACGCGCGCGAGTGGTCGGCGCGCAGCAGGTGACACAGTTCATGCACCAGCACGTACTCGAAGGCGGAGGGACGGGCGAGCACCAACGCCAGGTCCAGTGCCACCACGCCGTTCGGCGCGAGCGAGCCCCATTGCGACGACATCACCTTGAACTGCACGCGACGCGGGGGCCGTGGCAGCGACGGCAGGTACTTCGGCATCCAACGCCCGATGTCGGTGCGCGCCTGGCCTTCGTAGAATTCGCGAACCGCGCGACGCATCGCGACATCGGTCGCGCGTGGCGTGGTGCGGAAGACCGCTTCACCGGCGCCCGCGTCGAATTCCAGCGACGTGAAGCGCCCCTCGGCCCAGCGCACGGGCACGTCCGCGCCGCGCAGCGGCAGCGCGGCCGTGGTCCCGCGCTGCAATGCGGGCAGCCCTTCCAGCGTGTAGCGCTCGAGTTGCTCGGCCAGCCACGTGCGATGTTCGGCAAGGAAGCGTTCGCCCGACACCAGGCTCGCGCGTTGCGGCAGCGTCAGGCGCGCACCACGTTCGTCGACCGAGAGGCGCAGGCGGCGCGCGCGCGGATTGCGCACGCGCTGGATTTCGATTCGTCGTCCGTCTTCGAGCTCGAGCGACGTGACGTCGCGCTCGATGACGGGCGGTTGCGGCGCCAGCAGGCGACGGAGATGGGGCATCAGTGCGTGCGCGAATGTCGTCGGGGGGACGCGGCGATTGTAGGGCGCGCGCAGGAAAGTGTGTCGATTCGCGCCGCACGGATTTCGTGCGGCGAAAGGTTCCACGCGTCGTCAGTCGTCGATGCGCGAGAGCTTCAGCGCAGGCTCGAGCACGTTGAACAGCCGCTTGGCTTCCGCGGCCATGAGCGCGAAGCGCGCATCCAGTTCGGCGCGCATGTCGTCGCGGTCGATGGATTCGAGCGCGTCGACCGCGCCGTCGAGCAGCTTGAACTTGCGCACGACCAGGTCTTCGCCGAGGACGAAGGAAACGTGGTCGTCGAGCGTGAGCGCAAGGCGCGTGACTTGCTTGCCGGACTCCAGGTGCTTGGCGATCTCGTCGCCCTGGAGCTCCTGGCGCTGGCATTTCACGACCGCGCCCTTGTCGGCGGCGTCCTTGAGCTCGCATTCGTCGCCGATGGAGAGGCCTTCGGGCAGCGGTTCGCCGGCGACCCAACCGGTGAGCACGCTGCGCGGCGCGACTTCGGCATTCACGGGGAGCGCCGGGAAGCTGCCGAGCGCGTGGCGGATTTCGCTCACGACATTCTCGGCGGACTTGCGCGAGGACGAATCGACGATGCACAGACCGTGCCCGAGATCGAGCAGCGCATCCGTGCGGCCGGGCCGGACGAAGGCGCGCGGCAGCAGTTCGTGCACTAGGTCTTCCTTCAGCCGCTTGCGCGCCCGCCCGCCGGGTTTGCGACCTTCCTTCTTCTCGATTTCCTCGAGTTTGCGCGAGAGCAGGTCGTTCACGACCGCGCCGGGCAGCAGCTTGTCTTCGGTGCCGACGCTCAGCCAGATCGCGTCGGAAATGCGATGCGACAAGGCTTCGCCATCACGCCCGAAGGGCGAGACGAAACCGCGCGAGGACAACTCGAGCGCGCCGACGGGCTTGAGCACGCATTCGGCAAGGCGGGCTTCGAGTTCGGAAAAATCCAGGGACGTGGGGAAGCGGAACAGCGTCAGGTTGCGGAAGAACATCGAGATCCTAAATGAAGCCGTCGACCCCGCGATGGCGGGAATCGGGAATGAGGGAAGGCAGTTTACGCGCCGTCGTCAGTGATGTCGTCGTCGCGCGTGTCGCCCGACAACCATGCATGCGCATCGGGCAAGGGCGCATCGCCGCGCGCGCCGAGCGACAGGAAGTCGAACAAGGCCGGATCGCTCAGCTGCGAAGGCCGCACGTTGCCCAGCGCACGCGCGATCGTCTCGATGCGCCCCGGCGACGCTTGCTCCCACTGCGCCATCATCTTCTGCACCTGCTTGCGTTGCAGGTTCTCCTGCGAGCCGCACAGGTTGCACGGGATGATGGGGAAGCCACGGGAATGCGCGTAGTCCGCGATGTCCGCTTCGCGCACGTAGGCCAGCGGGCGGATGACGACATGCTTGCCGTCGTCCGAACGCAACTTCGGCGGCATGCCGCCCAACTTCGCGTGGAAGAACAGGTTCAGGAAGAAGGTGGCCACCAGATCGTCGCGATGGTGGCCGAGCGCGATCTTCGTGAAACCTTCGGCTTCGGCGTGCGCGTACAACGCGCCGCGGCGCAGGCGCGAACACAGCGAACACAGCGTCTTGCCTTCCGGCACGACGCGCTTGACCACCGAATAGGTGTCCTGCTCGAGGATCGTGTACGGCACGCCGACCGATTCGAGATAGTCGGGCAGAACGTGCGCAGGAAAATCGGGCTGCTTCTGGTCGAGGTTGACGGCGTGCAGCTCGAAACGCACGGGCGCCTTTTCGCGAAGTTGCAGCAGGACGTCGAGCATCGTGTAGCTGTCCTTCCCACCGGACAGGCACACCATCACCTTGTCGCCCTCGGCGATCATCCCGAAGTCGGCGATCGCCCGCCCCACCTGGTGCCGCAGGCGCTTGGCCAGCCGCACCCGCTCGTGCGCGATCCGGCGCGCGCGCGGCTGGGGTTCAAGGAGCGGAAGCGGGATCGTGGACATGAGGAAACGCGGCGTGGCCTTGCGGATCGAGCGGACCACGCATTCTATCCCGGCGTCGACGGCGTTAAAGTTGCCGTCGTGACCCAGCGCACCGACCCCGGCGAACTCGCCCGCATGGCGCAACGCGTGATCGAGCTCAAGCTCGAGCACCGCGACCTCGACGCCGCGATCCTGCGCTTGCAGATCGATGCCGCCAACGCGGACGAACTCACGATCAAGCGCCTGAAGAAACGCAAGCTGCAGTTGAAGGACTGCATCGCGAAACTCGAATCGGCGCTGATCCCCGACGAACCCGCGTGAAGCTGCGTGCCCCGATGCTCAGGGCATGCCGGGCGGCACGTCGGTTTCAGGCGATTGCGGCGCGGGAGGTGGCGTTTGCGCCGGCGGCGGTTCCGTCGCGGGCGGCGGCGCCTTCGACGCCGCCTCGGGGCTGATCTTCTCGATCGTGTGCCGCAATTCGCGGCCCAGGATGATGCGCGCATCCTTCGCCCACGCATCCAGGCGTTCGTCGAACATCAGCTTGCCGGCGTCGTTCGGCCACACCATGCGCAACTCGCGCATCTTCTGGATGAAGCTGCGGAACAGGGTGCGGTCGAAGAATTCCGGCGCGGCCGGCGCGTAGAGCAGCGACAGGCGTTGCGCGGCGAGCTGGCAAAGGCTCTCGAGTTCGCCCGAGGACAAGGTGCCGGCGCCGTTCTTCACCAGCACCGAGATCGCGATGTAATAGCGCTCGAAGGCTTGCTGCAGCGAATGGCCGATCGCGCGGATGCGGAACACTTCGTCGGTCTGTCCCGCGCTGCGCGAGAGGATGCCGCCCTCGTCTTCGCTCACGTGCTTGAGCAGGCTTTCGCGCACGAAGACATCGATCGTGCGGTCGATGCGCTCGGCGAATTCGTCCTCGTCCCACGGCAGGAAGAGCTCGGCCTTGAGGAAGGGATACACCGTGCGCCCCAGGCGCTGGACCATCAGGCGCGAGAGGCGGCGGTTGTTGAGGAAGCACACCGCGATCCACGCCGACGCGGTGAACAGGTGCAGCACGTTGTTGCGGTAGTAACTCATCAAGCCCGCGGTGTCGCCATCCACGCTCAGCACGTCGCCGAGCGGATGCGCGGTGCGCGAGAGCATGTTGATTTCTTCGCCGTGCGCGATGATCTGCTCGGGCGTGTGCGGCGTCACCGTCACCAGCGGCGAATACGGCACGTCGCTCAGCAGCGTCTTGGACAACGCGATCTGCGCGAGCAGGTCGGCTTCGCCCATCGCATGCTTCGGCGTGGACAGCAGCGCCATGGCGAGCAGGTTGATCGGGTTGACGTCGGCGGCGCGATTGACGTTGACCTGGATCTGCAGCGCGGTCGCATCGACCGTGTCCGACAACCAGTCTGGGCGATCGTCTTCGTCCAGCGGCGTGCCGTCCCACGCGGGCGCGTGTTCGGCCAACATGTCGTTGAGGCGAATGGGTTCGCCGAAATTCACCACGACCTGGCCGAAGTTGCTGCGCAGCACCCGCGGGATGCTCATGAGCAACTGCCAGATCGATTCTTTCTGCTTCGGTTTTCCGATCAATTCGTCGAGGTAGCTGTCGCCTTCGAGCAACTTCTCGTAGCCGATGTAGACCGGCTGGAAGAGGACCGGCCGCGTCGGCTGGCGCACGAAGGCGCGCACCGTCATCGCGACCATGCCGCCCTTCGGCGGAAGCAGGCGGCCCGTGCGCGAGCGCCCGCCTTCGATGAAGTATTCGATCGAATAACCGCCGGCGACGAGCTGCGAAACGTATTCGGTGAACACCGCCGAATACAGCGCGTTGCCGCGGAAGCTGCGGCGCAGGAAGAACGCGCCGCCGCGACGCAGGATCGGCCCGATCACCGGCAGGTTGAGGTTGATGCCCGCGGCGATGTGCGGCGGCACGATGCCCTTGGTGTAGAGCAGGTAACTCAGCAACAGGTAGTCCATGTGGCTGCGGTGGCAGGGCACGTAGACGACTTCGTGGCCAGGTGCGTTCTGCTTCACCGCTTCCAGGTGATGCACGAGCACGCCGCGATAGATGCGGTTCCAGACCGTCGAAAGCAGGAAGCTCGCCGAACGCACGACCGGATGCGAGTAGTCGGAGGCGATCTCGTAGATGTAGGCGTGCGCCTTCTTCCAGGCTTCGGCCTTGCCCTTCTCCGGATTCGACGGATTCTCGCGGCGCGCCTGGTCGGCGATGGCTTCCTTCACCGAATCGGCGGACAGCACCTGGTCGGCGAGCAGGCGGCGCGTCGAGAGATCCGGACCGATGATCGCCGAACGAATGCGGCGGAAGTGCGCGCGCAACACGCGCGAGAGCTTGCGCACCGTGCGTTCGGGATCCAGGCCTTCCTCGACGGCCGAGCGCACGGGCACGGGCGGCGCGAACTGCACCGCCGTCGAACGCCCGTTGAGCAGGATCGCGAGCAGGCGGCGGAAGCGGCCGACGATCGTCCAGTTCTCGGAGAACAACACCGAGAACCAGCCGCTGTGCTTGTCCGGCGCGCGGCCGACGAAGATCGAGACCGGCACGAGTTGCACGTCGAGCGCGGGGTCGTCGCGATGCGCCTGCAGCAGGCGCGCGAGCGAACCGGAGTGCGTCTTGTGTTCGGGGCCCGGCGACAGGCCGAGCACCTTCAGCGGGTTGCTGTTGCGGCGACGCGAGAGCGCGACGTACGCGCGCTTGCGGCCGAGCGGATCGCCCGGCATCGGTTGCAGCGGCGAAGGCAGCCCGGCTTCGCGGCACGCGCGTTCGAGGATCAACGCGTTCGACAGGCCGTAGTCCTCGAGCACGTAGCAGATCGGACGGCCGTCGGCCCAGTCGGCGGGCACGCGCGGTTCCAGTTCGAGCCCGATCCACGGCTCCAGCAGCTTGCCCATCAGGCGCGCCCACATCGGCGGGCGCGCGCCGACGGGATTGGACGAGCCATCGCGTGGCGGGACCGGCGGCGGTGCTTCAGCAGGCGGCGCTTCATCCGTCGACGTCGGGGGCGCGTCGAGCGGCAGCTCGGGTGCGTCGTGCGCGGCCGTGGCGTCCCCGGGGACGGGGTTGGACGGCAGTTCGCGCGTCGGCGCTTCCGGCTCCGGCGACGGCGTTGCGGCCGGCGGCGGGGTGGGCGGATCGTCGAAGAGCGGGAGGTTGGGCTGGTTGGGCATCGCCGCCATTATGGCGAAGGCGCCGTCGAGCGCGTCGAGGCGGCGGCGGCAGGCGCCGGCGCGCGCACGGCAGGGCCGTCCAGCGAGGCCTGCGCATTGCGCAGGTAGTCGGCCAGGTACCAGCGGCCGCCGATGCGCCGCACTTCGAGGATGGTGTCGATTTCCTCGCCTGCCAGCGGATAGCGCACCCGGACGCGTGCGGTGTCGCCGGTCTGCTGGACGAGGGTGGCGTCAAGGCCGTCGAAGGTCGTGTCCAGGTTCAGGCCGTAGCTGCCGAAGACTTGTTTGGTCGCGGCGAGGAATGGCCCGAGGCGCTCCAGCGATCCGTCCATGCCGTGGTTCGCGAAGTCCTCCGGTGCAGCGATCCCGGTTTCCGCCGCGGCCGTCGAGAGCAGGGCGATCGCACGCCGTGCGCGCTTGGCATCCGACAGCGGGGCGTTCGCCGCCCACCGGCTCAGCACGGCCACGGTCTGTGCGTAATGGTCGCGTTCGGCCGCGCTGTAGTCGCCTTCGTTGCGGATGTATTGCACGCCGAACACGCCGAGCGAGGTTGCCGTCGAACGCAATTCGTCGGCGGCGTTGGCGAATTGGCCATCGAAGATGCGTTGCAGGTTGTTGCGCGCATTCGGATCCGACAATGCGGCAAGCATCGCCGGCAGGCGGTCGTCGAGCGGCAACTCGTCGAGCGGCCAGCGGCTGCGTCCCGTGCGCCACGCGGTTTCCAGGCGCGCATGCAAGGCCGGCGGGACCGCGACCGTGGCGAAGCCTGCCGGATCGTTCGCGCGCAGGCGATCGGCGAGCGCACGCACTGCCTGCGCGGGAAGTTCGGCGCCGGGTTGCGCGGGCGGCGTCTTCGCGCAGGCCGCGAGCAACGCAGCGGCGAAAACGGAGGCAGCGAGGCGGGGGACGAGCGGCGACCGATTCGGCATGGCGCGGATCATCCCCCATCTTCCGAAAGAAAAAGGAGGCCGAAGCCTCCTTCAAAAGTCCGGTCGGGCCGGAAGACATCGGTTGTGGCATGGCGCCGGCGAACCGGCTGGATGCAGGCTAGCCCAGCGGCCGTAGCTGATGCAATACCTGAATTATGGCGGCGCAAGCCATTGATTTAATTGGCAGGGTCGAGCGCCGCTTCCTTCTTCGCACGCCGCTCGGCGGCCGGCTGGCGCCATTCGTTGTCGAACAAGGCCGGCTCCCAGGACCCGTACATCGGGTTGGGCAGCACGAACCAACGCTCGCCGATCCAGTCCGCGTAGGGCGCCACGGCCGTACGACGACCGTCGGGTGTGTTGGCGACGATCTGCACGAGATCGCCGACCTGGTCGCCGAACTGCATCAGCACACGATACGTGCGGCCAACCAGTCGGCGGCGGCACGATTTCTCCGAACCTTCCTGCTCGCAGCCTTCGACGACGGTGCCCAGGCCGAGCACCTGGTCGTCGCTGGCGACCGGGAAACCCGCGCTGCGCAGGTTTGCGATCGTCGCCTGCGCCAGGCTCGCATCGCGATTGGTGATGTAGAAAACAGTGACGCCCTGCTTCGCCGCGGCGTTGAGGAATTCCGACGCGCCCGGCAAGGCCTTCGCCTTGCGCGCTTCGACCCACTTGCCCCATTGCGCCTCGTCGAAGCCGCGGTGTTCGAGGATCTGCCGCACCGAAGCCGGCGCGTTGTCGAGCACGGTTTCGTCCACGTCGACGATGATCGCGGGCTTCAACCTCTTCACCGGCATTGCCCGGTCTTCCTTCGGCAGCGCATCCCACGTGTTGTCGGCGAGCGCGGTCTTCAATTGGTGCGCGGCCGCGCGATACACCGTGCGATAGACAAGATCACGTTCTGCGGAGGTCTGGTACCAAGCGACTGCGTTGAGCGCGTCGTCGGCGGGCGGGGTGTCCTGCGCGACGACCGGCGCGGCTTCCGGCGTCGGTGCCTTCGCCGTTTCGGCGGTCGTCGCGCAGCCGGCGAGGGCGAGCGTCAGGGCGGTGGCGAGGACGGCGAAGCGCATGCGGCGGGCCTGTCGGCGAGCGGGGCCGCGAGTGTAGCCGAGCGCCTGCGACGGACGGATGTCAGCCCGGCGCGCGCTGCAGCGACACGCGCTTGCCGCCCGGCAGCGCTTGCGTGCCGACTTCCGTGAATCCGTAGCGTTCGTGGAAGCGGCGCGAAGCTTCGTTCGGCGGATCGATGTCGAATTCGCAGGTCACGCTCGAAACATGCGCCTGTCGCGCGAACGCGAACAGATCGTCGTACAGGCGTGCGCCGAACCCGCGGCCCTGGTGCGCCCGTGCGACCACCACGCGATCGACATACAGGAACGCTTCGTACCGCGCGTCGAACCAGCGATAGTTCACGCTGTCGTAGTCCGCGCCTTCACGGAAGGCGAGCAGGAACGCAACCACGACGCCGTCGTCCTCGACCACGCGTCCGTACGCCGATTGCGCGAGAAGATGTGCGTAACGCACGGCACCCATCGGGCTGAGCACGGCTTCGGATTCGAGATTGAGTGCGAGGATCGCGTCCGCATCCGCCGGCACGATGTCGCGCACGCGCAGGCTCATGCGTCGAGCAACGCACGGATCGCGGCGAAACCCGCGCTCGCGCGTTCCTTCTTCTGCGAGGCGTCGGCTTCCGGATCGGCGCCGTCGCGCTGCACTTCGTCCGGGGGCAGCTCGTCGATGAAACGGCTCGGCTTCAGGCGTTGCTTCTCGCCCCATCGCTGCGCCTCGCGCGAATGCGAAAGCCACAACTGCTCCTTCGCGCGGGTGATGCCGACATACATCAGGCGGCGCTCTTCATCGATGCGGCCTTCTTCGATCGACGCATCGTGCGGCAGGTTTCCGTCCTCCACGCCGACGATGAAGACGTAGCGGAATTCCAAGCCCTTCGCCGCATGCAGCGACATCAGGCGCACCTGGTTGCCCGCGTCCCCCTTGTCCGAATGCGAAAGCAGGGCGAGCGCGGCCGCGAGTTCGCCGGGGCCGGAGGTCTTCGGCCCGTCGAACCAATCGGCGAGTTCATCCAGGTTCTGGCGGCGGCGGAGGAAGGTCGCCTCGTCCTTGCACTGCGCGCGTACCATCGCGAGCAAACCGGAGCGTTCGTTGAGCTTGCGCACGAGTTCGGCCGGCGGCATGCGCGCGGCATCGCTGCGCAGTCCCTTCAGCAGATCGGCGAGGGCTTGCAGGGAATTCGCGGCGCGCGGTTGCAGTTGCTTCAACAAACCGACCGACTCCGCCGCACGCGACAAGGGCAGCTGCGCCTGCTGCGCCATTTCAGCGAGTTTCGCCAGCGTCGTCGCGCCGACGCCGCGATTGGGCGACTGCACCGCGCGCAGGAACGCGGCGTCGTCTTCGGGGTTGGCGATGCAACGTAGCCAGGCCATCGCATCCTTCACTTCACCGCGGTCGAGGAACGCCGTGCCGCCGGTAATGTGATAGGGCACCCGCAACATCTGCAACGCTTTTTCTAGCGCGCGCGATTGGTGGTTGCCGCGGAAGAGAATGCAGAAGTCGCTCCACGGGGCGCCGCGCGACTGATTGAAGAAGTGGATCTGGTCGGCGACCTTTTCCGCCTCGTGTGCGCTGTCGCGGCATTCCCACACGCGGATGCGCTCGCCGTCGGCCTGGTCGCTCCACAGGGTCTTGGGATGTTCGTGCGGATTGTGCGCGATCAGTGCGTTCGCCGCGCGCAACACGCGATTGCTGCAGCGATAGTTCTGTTCGAGTTTGACGATCTTCAGCTGCGGATAATCGCGGCCGAGTTCGAACAGGTTGTCGGGATTGGCCCCGCGCCAGGCGTAGATCGACTGATCGTCGTCGCCCACGCAGGTGAGGTCGCCGCGCGGACCCGCGATGGCCTTGAGCAAGCGGTATTGCGCGTCGTTGGTGTCCTGGCATTCATCGACGAGCAGGTAGCCGATGCGTTCGCGCCAGGCGAGCACGGCGTCCTCGTCGGTCTCCAGCAACTGCACCGGCAGGCGGATCAGATCGTCGAAGTCGACGGCATTGAACGCGGACAAGCGCGCCTGGTAGCGCGCATACAACGCGGCGGCTTCGCGTTCGCGGATGCTCTGCGCCGCTTCGGCGGCCTGTTCCGGGGAAAGCCCGGCGTTCTTGGCGCGCGAGATGAGGTTCTTCGCAGCGTCGATCACGTCCGGCTTGCTGCCCGGCGGCAACAGGTCCTTCAACTGCGCGGCGCTGTCGTCGGCATCGAAGATCGAAAACCCGCGGCGCAGGCCGAGCTTGGCGTGTTCGATCTGGAGCAGCTTCAGCCCGAGCGCGTGGAAGGTGCAGATCGTCAGGCCTTCGGCCGCGTCGCCCTTGATGCGCTTGGCCACGCGCTCCTTCATCTCGCGCGCGGACTTGTTGGTGAAGGTGATCGCCGCGATGCGGCGCGCCGGCATGCGCCCGGAGGTGATGAGGTGCGCGATCTTTTCCACGATCACGCGTGTCTTGCCGCTGCCCGCGCCCGCCAGCACCAAAAGCGGCCCGTCGACGTGCGCGACGGCCTGGCGTTGGGGAGGATTGAGGCCGTGCAAGGGACGCTCCGTGGCAAGCGCGGGGCGGCGCAGTTTAGCCGGTCTGCTGCCGCATAATCCGCGACCATGGCCAAGCTCTATTTCTACTACTCGGCGATGAATGCGGGGAAGACCACGAACCTGCTGCAGTCGGCGCACAACTACCGCGAGCGCGGCATGCGCGTGCTCGTCTTCACGCCCGCGCTGGACGACCGTGCCGGCAAGGCCGGGGTCGTGGCATCGCGCATCGGCCTGCGCTCGGAGGGCGTCGCGTTCGGCCGCGGAGACGATTTGCTGGAACGCGTGGAAGCCGACATCGCGACGCAGGGCAAGCTGGATTGCGTGCTGGTCGATGAAGCGCAATTCCTCTCGAAACCGCAGGTCTGGCAATTGAGCGAAGTCGTCGATCAACTGCGCATCCCCGTCCTGTGTTACGGCCTGCGCACGGATTTCCGCGGCGAGTTGTTCGAAGGCAGCCAGTACCTGCTTGCCTGGGCGGACGAACTCACCGAGATCAAGACGATCTGCCACACCGGCAAGAAGGCGACGATGACCGTGCGCGTCGACGACAAGGGCCACGCGGTGCAGGCCGGCCCGCAGGTGGAGATCGGCGGCAACGACCGCTACGTGTCGGTGTCGCGCGCGGAATTCAAGAAGGTGATGCGCGGCGAAGGCAGGATCGATCCGATGCAGCCCTCGTTGCTGGACTGACGCCGCTTACCGCATCGCGATCGGCGTACACGCCGTGCGGATCGCTTCGACTTCGCGCGGCAGGCGCCCGCCCTGCGGCAAGCCCGCCTTCAATTCGCCGGAAAGGGCGTCGAGGTCCGCGCGCGCTTGCGCGGCATCGGCGCCCCGGCATTGCGCTTCGCCCAGGTAGGCGCGCGCGCGCCAGCGCAGGTTGCGCGGCTCGCTGCCGCCTGCCGCCGAGGCCGAGGCCATGCGTTTCAAGGTGGCCATGGCCCTGGCGTCCCCGTCGCGCGCCTGTTCGCGCGCCAGCGAGAGTTCCATCGCCTGCGTGTCCAGCGCAGGCTGGCCCTCGGCGTTGCGCGACAGCGTGGCCGCGCGCGCGAGGCTCACCTTCGCGCCGGCGTGGTCGCCTTCGGTCGCGAGGATCAGGCCGTGCGCATATTCGACGTCGGCGACGAAAGGATGGCTCACCCCGAGCTGCGCGAGCGCGAGTTGCGCCGCCTGCCTGACCTCGGCGCGGGCTTCGTCCACGCGCCCCAGCGCCTGCAGGATTTGCGCATGTTCGGCCATCGCGCGCGCCAAGCGCGTGCGCGCCGACGACGTGCGCCAGATCGCGACCGCCTGGCGCAGATCGCGTTCGGCTTCCTCCAGGCGGCCCTGTTCCCAGGCCAGCATGCCCAGCGTGTAGAAACTGGCGCCGACATCGACGTGGCGTTCGCCGACGCGCTCGATCAGCAGCGGCGTGGTGTCGCGCAGATCGCGCTCGGCGACGTCGAGCCAGCCCTGTTCCATGTAGACCGCCGCACGCTGGCGATGCAGCGCAAGCGTCGTGGGATGGCGCTCGCCGAGTAGTTCGGCGGAGAGTGCGAGCGCGGCATCGACCGACTTCGCCGCTTCGCCCGGCCGTCCCTTCTCGCGCAGCAGGACCGCGATGCGGCGATGGATCTGGATCGCGAGCGGATGCCGTTCGCCCACGCGTTGCTGCAGGAACGCCAGTGCGTTGCGCAGGCTGGCGAGCGCGAGGTCGGACTTGCCCGCGTCGGCGTCCACGTTGGCCAGGTCGAACAGGTTTTCCGCGACGCCCGCTTCGTCGTCGAGCGTCTCGCGGCGGATCGTCATCGCGTACTCGAGCAATTGCCGCGCGCCGTTGAACTCGCCCACCGCGCTTCGGCAGCGCGCGAGCTGCGAATAGAACTCGGCGACCTGTGCCGGCAACTGCGATTGCTCGCGACGCGCGCGCTCCATCCACGGCTGCATCACGTCGATGCACTTGCGCGGGTCGTCCAACTGCCGATGCGCGAAACCCTGCTGCGTCGCCGCCTCGATCTGCAGGCTCGCCGGCGCATCGTCGCCGACCGCGCGGAGGATCTCCGCCTGGCGATCGAGCAGCGACATCGCTTCGGGATAGTCGCCAAGGCCCAGCCGCAGGCGCGCGATGATGCCGAAGACTTCGGCGCGCGCGAGCGGTTGCCGCGCAAGTTCGCTGTTGGCGCGCACGATGCCGTTGTCGAGCAACGAACGCATGTCGATCGCATCGTCGCGCGGCGCGGCACCCGCGCCTTCGAACAGGCCGATCACGAAATCCTGCAGCGCCTGCGCGCGCGCTGTTTCCCGCACCGCCTGCTTTCCTTGCCACGCGACGATGGTCAGCGCGGCGCCGAGCACGCCGGTCACGACGATGCCGGTCGCCAGCGCCCAGCGATGGCGGATGACGTACTTGCGCAGACGATAACTCACGCTTTGCGGGCGCGCGAGCACCGGCTTGCCGGCGAGATAGCGCTCCAGGTCGAGCGACATCGCCTCCACCGACGGATAACGCTGCTCGGGCTTTTTCGCCAGCGCCTTGAGCACGATGTTGTCGAGATCGCCGGTGACGCTGCGCGCGCGACGGCGCAGCATCGCGGTGTCGCCCTCGCCCGCGTCGGCCTGGCGTTGCAGCGCGGACGACGGTTTCGTCGGATCACCTTGCAGGATCGCCTCTTCCCACTCGGCGTCGCTCTGGCGCTTGAGGCGGTAGGGCTTGGCGTCGGCGAGCAGTTCGTAGAGCACGACGCCGAGCGAATACACGTCGGTCATCGTCGACACCGGTTCGCCGCGCACCTGTTCGGGCGCGGCGTAGTGCAACGTGAACGCGCGCACGCCGGTGCGTGTCTGCTCCGGTGCGGCGACGTCGGCGTCGATGAGTTTGGCGATGCCGAAGTCGAGCAGGCGCACGTCGCCGCCGGGCGTGACGAGGATGTTCGAGGGTTTCAGATCGCGGTGGACGATCAGGTTGGCGTGCGCGTGCGACACCGCATCGCAGATCTGGTGGAACAGGTCGAGGCGTGACTCCAGCGAGAGGCGATGCACGCGACAGTAGTCGGTGATCGGCTCGCCTTCGATGTATTCGAGCGCGAGATACGGTTGATGATCGTGGCTCACGCCCGCGTCGAGCAGGCGCGCGATGTGCGGGTGCGCCAGGCGCGCGAGGATCTGGCGTTCGCGGGTGAAGCGCAGGCGCAGGTTCGGATCGACCAGGCCGGGCCGCAGCAGCTTCAATGCGACGCGGCGTTGATACAGGCCATCGGCGCGCGCGGCGAGCCAAACCTGCCCCATGCCGCCTTCGCCGAGCATGCGTTCCAGGCGATACGGCCCGACTTCCACGCCCGGCCGCGGGCCTGGCAGCGGCGCGACGAGGGGTTCGGACAGGAAATCCTCACGATCGGTTTCCAGCTTGAGCAACGCTTCCAGATCGTCCGCGGTCTGCGGATCTTCCTCGCGCATCAGGCGCAGGCTGCGCTCGCGTTCGTCCTGCTCGAGCTCGAACAGCGCATCGAGCAGCGGGGACAACCGTTGCCAGCGCTCGGGGTCCATCACGCGCCCCGTCAACTGTCCTTCAAGGACGCGAGCAGGAACAGCCGCGCCTTCTGCCAGTCGCGCCGGATGCTGCGCTCGGAGCGCTTGAGCAGCGCGGCGATCTCGAGTTCGGAGAGACCCGCGAAGTAACGCAGCTCGACCACCTGCGCCAGGCGCGCGTCGACGGCGGCCAATCGCGTGAGCGCCGTATCCAGGCCAAGGGTTTCCTCATCCAGGCGCAAGCCGCCTTCGACTTCCTCGGGCAGCTCGGTCACGCGGTGCAGGTCGCCGCCGCGTTTTTGCGCCAGGCGCTGGCGCGCGTAATCGACCACGACGCTGCGCATCGCGGAGGCGGCGTAGGCGAAGAAGTGCGCACGGTCGTCGAACTGCGCGGAATTCCGGCCAACGAGCTTGAGATAGGCCTCGTGCACCAGGGCGGTGGCATCGAGCGTGTGCCCGTGCTGCCCGGCGAGCTGGCGGCGGGCCATCGCATGGAGTTCCTGGTACAGGGTCGCCAAGACGCGGTCCAGCGCGCCACGGTCTCCGTCGCGTGCAGCGTCCAGCAACTCCGTGATATCGGCCGTCTCGGACATATTTCCCCTCAGGCGCCGGAATATACCCGCGTTGGGCGATGCTTGCGTCGGTACCTCGCCGGGTCCTGAAGCCTTCAGCGCTGGCAGCGTGGGCACCAGACCGTGGTCCGCTGGCCGATCGACCCTTCCTTCATCGCCTTTCCGCATCGCGGGCAGGGCTCGCCGCCGCGGCCATAGGCGGCCAGTTCGAGCTCGAAATAGCCGGGCAGGCCATCGGGGCTGATGAAGTCCCGCAGCGTGGTGCCGCCCCGCTCGATCGCGTAGGCCAGGATGCGCTTCACCGCCTCGGACAGGGCGTGGTAGCGCTCCCGCGAGACCTTTCCGGCCGCGCGCAGGGGCGAGATGCCCGCGGCGAACAGGGCCTCGGCCGCATAGATATTGCCCACGCCGACCACGATGCCCTGGTCCATCAGGAAGGTCTTCACCGGCGCCGCGCGGCCGCGGCTGCGGGCGAAGAGGTAATCCCCGTCGAAGTCGTCGGACAAGGGCTCGGGGCCCAGGGCGCGAAGGAGTGCATGGACCTCCCCGGGCGCCTGCCAGAGCAGGCAGCCGAACCGCCGAGGGTCGTTGAAACGCAGGACGCGGCCCTGGCTGCGGCCCCGGTCGGCGAGCTTCAGGTCGACGTGATCGTGTGCCTCCACGGGCGTGTCGGCCGGCAGGACGCGCAGGCTGCCGGACATGCCGAGATGGAGCAGCGCACTGCCGACTTCGGTGTCGAGCAGCAGGTATTTCGCACGCCGACGAACGGAATCGATCCTCCGACCGGGGAGCAACGCCGCAACCTCAGGTGGAATCGGCCAGCGCAGATCCGGACGACGCAACACGACGTCAGCGACGATGCGCCCTTCGAGGTGCGGCGCAAGGCCGCGCCGGGTGGTTTCGACTTCGGGCAGTTCGGGCATGGCGGCGAGTTTGCGCGATTCGCGGAGCTTGGTGAGATGGGGCGTGAAAGCGGCCGGAGCAACGTGAAGATTGTTATTCGCGCTGAACACCCCCATCACGAAACCACGCCGTACCCGGGCGCATGGGGGATCGGCGGTGGCATGATGCTTCCGGGGCGAAACCCCTGATATTTTCTTCGGAGTCGCGATGCAAGCTTTCCTGGATTTCCTCGGCGGCGGACTGCTGCAATTCGGTTGGGTCGGCCTGGTGGTCTATCTGCTGGTTGCCACGCAGCTGACCATTTTCTCGGTCACCCTGTATCTGCATCGCAGCCAGGCACATCGTGGCGTCGATTTCCATCCGGTGCTCGCGCACTTCTTCCGCTTCTGGACGTGGATCACCACGTCGATGATCACGAAGGAATGGGCGGCGATCCATCGCAAGCACCACGCCAAGTGCGAGACCGAGGAAGATCCGCACAGCCCGATGCACAAGGGCATCAAGACCGTCTTCTGGCGCGGCGTGGAGCTGTATCGCGAAGCGCGCGCCGACCGCGAGTCGATCGAGAAGTACGGCAAGGGCTGCCCGGAAGACTGGATCGAGCGCAAGGTCTACACGCCGCACGCGACGATGGGCCCGACGCTGCTCCTGTTCATCAGCTTCGCGCTGTTCGGCGTGCCGGGCGTGGCGGTCTGGGCGATCCAGATGCTGTGGATCCCGTTCTGGGCCGCGGGCGTCGTCAACGGCCTCGGCCATTGGTGGGGCTACCGCAATTTCGAAACCACCGACACGGCGACCAACCTCACGCCGTGGGGCGTGTGGATCGGCGGCGAAGAGCTGCACAACAACCACCACGCATTCCCGAGCTCGGCGAAGTTCGCACTGCGCAAGTTCGAAGTCGACATCGGCTGGGCCGTGATCAAGGCCTTCGAATCGATCGGCATGGCCAAGGTGTTGCGCGTCGCGCCGACGCTCGACGTGCGCCCGAACATCAACGTGCCCGAC
Source organism: Lysobacter sp. P5_C4 (assembly GCF_054049695.1). NCBI lineage: Bacteria > Pseudomonadati > Pseudomonadota > Gammaproteobacteria > Lysobacterales > Lysobacteraceae > Lysobacter > Lysobacter sp. P5_C4. The sequence continues at coordinate 242,221 of NZ_JBFULX010000002.1, forward strand.
ACCGAGACGATCAAGGCGCTGCTCGCGCATCGTTTCCAGGCGATGACCGATTACCAGCGCAACGTCCTCAAGCCCGCCCTGCAGGAAGAAGCGAAGGCCACGGGCGCAAAGCTGCGCGCCATGCTTCCGCGCCAGTTGCGCAAGGGCCTGAGCGACGACGGCCGCTGGCTCAACGAGGATGCGCGCCAGCAGATGCAGGCGTGGGTGGCGGCGCGTCCGCGCATCCGTGCGTTGGTCGAACATCGCGCCCGCCTCGCCGCCGTGCTCGAAGCACGCGGCAACGACGCCGCGGCCACGCTGCAGAACCTGCAGCAGTGGTGCAAGGAAGCCGAAGCCAGCGGCATCCGGCAGTTGCAGGATTTCTCGGCGCGCCTGAAGGGCTACCAGCTGCAGGCCTGATGCACGCATCGCTGCACCGTCCACGGCTTCAAATCAGAATGAACCCCGCACGTTCGCGTGCGGGGTTTTTGTTTGCCTGCCTCCTGGCGCCGGCGGCGTTGGTTCCCGTCACATCCGCCCAGGTCGTCGCGAGCGGCGACTACCTCGCACGCATGGACACCGACCACGACGGCCGCGTGTCGCTCGTCGAGTACCAGGACTGGCTGAGCTACGCGTTCGACGCGATGGACGCCGACCACGACGGTACGCTTTCGCCCGCCGAACAACCCGGCGGCCGCGGCAAGCCGCTCACGCGCGAAGCGCACCGTGCGCGCCTGGCCGACGCCTTCCGTCGGCAGGACGGCAACCAGGATGGCGTGTTGAGCGCCGCCGAACTCGCCGCCCCGCCGCGTTGAGGGCACACTGTCGGCCCACGTCGAGAGGGGGTGGCGCATGACCGGATCGACCGACTACGCGCGCGAATACGCGCAATCGCTGCGCGATCCCGATGGCTACTGGAAGACGATCGCCGAGCGGATCGACTGGATCGCGAAACCCACGCAGATTCGCGACGTCAGCTTCGACACCGCGGACTTCCGCGTCCGCTGGTACGCCGACGGCGTGCTCAACGCGAGCGTCAACTGCCTGGATCGCCACCTGGCGACGCGCGGCGACCGCACCGCGCTGATCTTCGAACCTGACGACGCGAATGGCGCGGCACAGCGCATCACGTACCGCGAACTGCACGCACGCACGTGCCGCCTCGCCAATGCGCTGCGCAATCTGGGCATGCGCAAGGGCGATCGCATCACGATCTACCTGCCGATGATCCCCGACGCCATCGTCGCGATGCTCGCCTGCGCGCGCATCGGCGCGATCCATTCGGTGGTGTTCGGCGGCTTCGCGCCGCAATCGATCGCAGACCGGATCGCCGACTGCCAAAGCAAACTCATCATCACCGCCGACGAGGGCCTGCGCGGCGGCAAGCGCATCGCGCTGAAGGCCAACGTCGACGCCGCCCTCGCCTTGCCCGGGACGAACTCCGTTGAAACCGTGCTGGTCGTACGTCACACCGGCGCCGCCGTCGCGATGCAGATGCCGCGCGACCGCTGGGTGGATGTCGTCGTCGATGGGCAGCCCGGGATCTGCGAACCCGAGCCGATGAACGCGGAAGATCCGCTGTTCATCCTCTATACCTCCGGTTCGACCGGCAAGCCGAAAGGCGTGCTGCATACGACCGGCGGGTATCTGGTGTTCGCGAGTTTCACGCACGAGCGCGCGTTCGGCCTGCGCGAGGACGACATCTTCTGGTGCACCGCCGACGTGGGTTGGATCACCGGCCACAGCTACATCGTGTACGGCCCGCTCGCGAACGGCGCGACCGCCGTCGTGTTCGAAGGCGTGCCGAGCCATCCGGATTTCTCGCGCTTCTGGCGCGTGATCGACAAACACCAGGTCACGATCTTCTACACCGCGCCCACCGCGATCCGCGCACTGATGCGCGAAGGCGACGCGCCCGTGCAGGCGGCCTCGCGCACATCGCTGCGCTTGCTCGGCACGGTCGGTGAGCCGATCAACCCCGAAGCGTGGCGCTGGTATCACGACGTCGTCGGTGATGCGCGTTGCCCCGTGGTCGATACCTGGTGGCAGACGGAAACCGGCGGGATCCTGATTTCCCCGCCGATCGGCATCCAGGCCAAGCCCGGCAGCGCGATGAAACCCTTCTTCGGCGTGCTGCCCGCGCTGGTGGATGCCGACGGCCACCTGCTCGAAGGCGAAGCGACCGGCAACCTCGTGCTGCTGGATTCCTGGCCCGGGCAGATGCGCACGGTGTACGGCGACCACCCGCGCTTCATCGAAACCTACTTCCGCACGTATCCCGGCATGTATTTCACCGGCGATGGTTGCCGGCGCGATGCCGACGGCGACTACTGGATCACCGGTCGCGTGGACGACGTGATCAACGTCAGCGGGCATCGCATCGGGACGGCGGAAGTCGAAAGCGCGCTGGTCTCGCACGCGAAGGTGGCCGAGGCTGCGGTCGTCGGTTTCCCGCACGACATCAAGGGGCAGGGCATCTACGCCTACGTGACCCTGGTGGCCGGAGAAAGCGAGAGCGATGCGCTGCGCGCGGACTTGATCGCGCACGTGCGCAATGAAATCGGCCCGATCGCGACGCCCGACCACCTGCAATGGGCGCCGGGCCTGCCCAAGACGCGTTCGGGAAAGATCATGCGGCGCATCCTGCGGAAGATCGCGGAAGACGCGCCGGAGCAACTCGGCGATACGTCGACGCTGGCCGATCCGTCGGTGGTCGAATCGCTCGTGGAAAACCGTCGCGGCGCCTGAGCGACAGGCAAAAAGAAACCCGCCTTCCGGCGGGTTCTTCGTATCGCATCGAACAGCGAAGGCTTACTTGATCTTGCCTTCCTTGTAGATCACGTGCTTCCGGACGACGGGGTCGTACTTCTTGACCTCCATCTTGTTCGGCGTGTTCTTCTTGTTCTTGTCGGTCGTGTAGAAGTGGCCGGTGTTGGCCGAGGAGATCAGGCGGATCTTGTCGCGCTTGCTTGCCATGGTCGTTTACTCCTCAGACCTTCTCGCCACGGGCGCGAAGCTGCGCCAGGACCGAGTCGATACCGTTCTTGTCGATGGTGCGCAGCGCGTGCGCGGAAACCTTCAGCTTGATCCAGCGGTTTTCGCTGGCGACCCAGAAACGACGCTCGTGCAGGTTGGGCAGGAAACGGCGACGGGTCTTGTTGTTCGCATGCGAGACGTTGTTACCCGTCTGCACGCTCTTGCCGGAAACTTGGCAAACGCGGGACATTGCGCACCTCGATTGGTCTGTGATGCACCCCATGGCCTGGGGTACGACGGCCACGCTGCAATGGGCCTTGGGGCCCGGGACTGCCGCAGCGAGCCGCGCATTATGCCCGCCCGATGGCCGCCGGGCTACCCCGGAGAGGCCAAAACCCCTTGATTCGACTGAATTCCGCTCCGAACGCGGTCAGTGGCTCGCCTTGTCCCGGTGCCAGCCGCGGTGCCGGATGTCCAGGTAGAGGCTGTACCCGGCCGTGAAGGCGGGGAAGAGGTTCTGGATCACGCCCACCGAGTCCTGCTTGGCCGAGAACACGAAGTAGGCCAGCGTCATGACCGACCCCACCAGGCTCATGTACCAGAACAGGCGCGGGATCACGGGCTTGCCGTGGCGGCGCGAGGCGACGAACTGCACCAGCCAGCGGCCGCCGAACATCAGCGCGCCGGTCAGGCCGATCAGCTTCCACGGGGACATGTGCAGGCCGGTCCACGCGAGCCACGGGACCGGGGCATTCATGACGTCCTGCGCGACGGGCACGGCCTCCAGCATCCTCAGGACTCCTCGACGCCCGTGCGCTTGCTGCGCACGATCAGCCAAGCCACGCCCATCAGGTCGCGGATGCCGACCAGGGCGCGGTTGAGGTTGTTGTACTTCGACACGCCGGTCGAGCGGGCGCGGTGGTTCACCGGCACGCTCACCGTCTGCCAGCCCGCGCGCTGCATCAGCGCGGGGAGATAACGATGCATGTGGTCGAAGTAGGGCAGGTCGAGGAAGGCATCGCGTTCGAAGAGCTTGATGCCGCAGCCGGTGTCGGGCGTGTCGTCGTGCAGCATGCGCGTTCGGATCGCATTGGCCCATTTCGAGGCCCAGCGCTTGCTGCCCGAATCCTGGCGATTGACGCGCCAGCCGGCGAACAGGCGGATCTCCGGCTTCGCCGCATCGCGCGCGGCGAGCAGCTTGGGAATGTCGGCCGGATCGTTCTGCCCGTCGCCATCGAGCGTCGCCACCCACGGCGCACGCGCATGGCGCACGCCGGTGCGGATCGCGGTGCTCTGGCCGCTCTGCTTCACGTGATGCAACACGCGCAGTTCCGGCACCTCGGACTTCAGCGCGCGCAATGCGGCGAGCGTGCCGTCTTTCGAATTGTCGTCGACGAAGATCGCTTCGAATTCCACGTGGCCGCGCAACGCGGCCACGACTTCCCGCAGCAAGGGACCGACGTTGTCCTGCTCGTTGAAGACCGGCACGACGACGGACAGCTGCGGGGCGTGGGTCAAGCCTTGTCTCCGAAGTACTCGCGGCACCAGCGCACGACGGGTGGCAGGCCGGTGTCGATGGGGGTCGCGGGTTCGAAACCGAAGTCCGCGTGGGCGCGCGCAGTATCCGCCATGGTCTCGACCATGTCGCCTGGTTGCATGGGCAGGTAGGTCTTTTCCGCCGGACGGCCCGCCGCGGCCTCGATGACTTCGATGAAGCGCTCCAGCTCCACCGGCGTGTGGTTGCCGAGGTTGTAGACGCGATGCGGCCCGCCTTCGGCCGCGTTCTCGCCCGCGGGGCGCGCCGGCGCGTCCATCGCACCGAGCACGCCGGCGACGATGTCGTCGATGTGCGTGAAATCGCGTCGCATGCGGCCGTGGTTGAACACCTGGATCGGCCGCCCGGCGAGTACCGCGCGCGAGAACAGCAGCGGCGCCATGTCGGGGCGGCCCCACGGGCCGTACACCGTGAAGAAGCGCAGCCCCGTCGCGCGTAGCCCGTAAAGGTGCGCGTAGGTGTGGGCCATCAGTTCGTTCGCGGCCTTGGTGGCGGCGTAGAGCGAACGCGGGCGGTCGATGCGCTGCGCTTCGGAAAACGGCGGCGTCGCCGAATCGCCGTACACCGACGACGAACTCGCATAGACCACGTGTTCGACGCCGCGATGCCGGCACAACTCCAGCATGTTGACGAAGCCGATCAGGTTGCTGTCGACGTAGGCGTGCGGATTTTCCAGCGAGTAGCGCACGCCCGCCTGCGCCGCGAGATGGATGACGCGGCCGAAGCGATGCGTGTCGAACAGCGCTTCGAGCGCTGCGCGATCGGTCAGGTCGATCTGCGCGATTTCGACGTCGGGACACAGCGCGGCGACGCGATCGCGCTTGAGCTGCGGATCGTAGTAGTCGTTGAAGTTGTCCAGGCCGACGACGTTCGCGCCGCGCGCATGCAACTCGCGGCAGGTGTAGGCGCCGATGAAACCGGCGGCGCCGGTGACGAGGATCGTTTCGGTGACAGCCGTGTCCGTCATGGCGCGTGCAGCTCCGCTTTTCGAAAATTGCCGCAGCCTAGCCGCGCGCACGTGCACGCGGCCTCACGCCCGTGCGACAGGCCTATTCGGCCTTGCCGCGCAGGCGTTCGAGGACGCCGTCGAGCGATTCCAGGTCCGAATAGTGGATCACCAGCCGGCCCTTGCCCGCGCGCCCGTGCAGGACGTTGACCCGCGTACCGAGGGTTTCGGACAACTCGCGCTCCAGCGTCGCGATGTCGGCCTGCGGCTTGGCCTTCGCTGGCTTGGCCTTGCGCGTCGCGCTGCCGTTGGCCACCTGGCCGGCCATCAGTTGTTGCACGCGATGTTCGACTTCGCGCACCGACCATTCGTGTTCGGCAGCCTGGCGCGCCAGCGCGACCGCGGCCTGCGGCGCGAGCGTCAACAGCGCGCGCGCATGGCCCATCTCGATGGCCTTGGTTTCCACGAGCACGCGGATTTCCGGCGGCAATTCCAGCAGGCGCAGCAGGTTGGACACCGCCGCGCGCGAACGGCCCACCGCATCGGCGGCCTGCGCGTGGGTGAGGTCGAATTCGTCGATCAGGCGCTGCAGCGCCAACGCTTCTTCCAGCGGATTGAGATCTTCGCGCTGGATGTTTTCGATCAGCGCCATCGCGATGACGGCGTGGTCGTCGACCACGCGCACGACCGCCGGGATACTCGCCAGGCCCGCGAGCTGCGAGGCGCGCCAGCGACGCTCGCCTGCGATGATTTCGAACCGCGCGCCCTTGCCGGCGTTGTCGATCTCGCGCACGACGATCGGCTGGATCACGCCTTGCGCGCGAATCGACTCGGCCAGCTCGGCGAGCTTGCCCTGGTCCATGCCACTGCGCGGCTGGTAACGGCCGGGCTGCAACTGGCCGACGGGCAACTGGCGCAGCATTTCGCCCGGCTGGGCTTCCAGCGGCGCGGTTTCGGCGGCGGCCTTCGGCCCGAGCAGGGCTTCGAGACCTCGCCCGAGGCCGCGCTTCTTCGCGACGGTCATGCTTGCACTTCCTTCTTCGGTTCCTGCGGCACGCTCTTGGCGGCCTGTTCGCGTTCGCGCTGGCGACGCATCACTTCACCGGCCAGGCCGAGGTACGCGACGCTGCCGCGCGAGGCCTTGTCGTAGGCGACGATGCTCTGCCCGTGGCTCGGCGCCTCGGCCAGGCGCACGTTGCGCGGCACGATGGTGCGGAACACGCGGTCGCCGAAGTGCTGCGTCAACTCCGCCGACACCGCGTTGGCGAGGTTGTTGCGCACGTCGAACATCGTGCGCAGCACGCCTTCGATTTCGAGCGTCGGATTGAGCCTGCGCTTGAGCGCCTCGATCGTGTCGATCAGCGCCGAGAGGCCTTCCAGCGCGTAGTACTCGCACTGCATCGGCACGAGGATCGAATCGGCCGCCGTCAGCGCGTTGAGCGTGAGCAGCGACAGCGCCGGCGGGCAGTCGATGATGATGAAGTCGTATTGGTCGCGGAGCGGCTCGAGCGCGCGCTTGAGGCGCTGCTCGCGGCCTTCCTCGTCCATCAGTTCGATTTCCGCTGCGGTGAGATCGATGTTGCCGGGAAGGAGGTCGAACCCTTCGGGCGTTTTCACGATCGCCGAAGGCGCGTGCATTTCCTCCAACAGCACGTCGGTGATGGATGCGCGCAGTTCGCGCTTGTCCACGCCGCTGCCCATCGTCGCGTTGCCCTGCGGATCGAGATCCACGAGCAACACGCGTTTTGGCGTGCGCGCCAGGGCCGCCGCGAGATTCACGGAGGTGGTGGTCTTGCCGACGCCGCCCTTCTGGTTGGCAACAGCGATGATGCGGGCCGTCACGGCGCGATGTCCCCCGGTGGTTCGGCGCTGCTCGGTGGAGGCGGCCGGATCCCGATTATGCCGCAGCCACGACGACGAGGTGCCGCTCGGCATCGAGACCGGGGACACGCATCGGATGCATCTCACGAATGCGCCATCCCCCCGGCAGCGCGGCGATCTCGTCGACGGGCACCACGCCCTTCATTGCGAGGAGAACGCCACCGGGTCGCAGGAGATGGCCGCCTGATTCCAGAATCGACGGCAGCGTGGCGAGCGCGCGCGCGGTGATCGCATCGAACCGGCCGGGGGCATCGAACGCCTCGATCCGCGATTCGACCGCCTCCGCGTTCGACAACCCGAGCTTGCGGATCGACTCGCGCAGGAAGCGCACCTTCTTGCCGTTGCTCTCCACCAGCGACACGCGCAGGCCCGGTTTGGCGATCGCGAGCGGAATCCCGGGCAGGCCCGCACCGGTGCCGAGATCGGCCAGGCTTGCGATGCCATCGACGTAAGGGTGCATCGCCAGGGAATCGAGCAGGTGCTTGGCGACCATCTCGCGCGGGTCGCGGATGGCGGTGAGGTTGTAGGTGGCGTTCCAGCGCACCAGCAGCGCGAGGTAGTCCAGCAGGGGCGTGGACAGGGCGAGATCGAGGCCGAGCACGCGCAGGCCCGCTTCGAGTTCGGGGCGCAAGGCGGTGAGATCGGGGGCGTTGGGTGTCGTCATGGGGCGCGCATCTTAGCGGCCGCGCCACGCGAGCGCCGCACGATAGCCGGGCCGCGGCGCCCATTCATGCACCGACCACGGGCCCCCGAGGCCGGCATCCGGGTGCGTCATCGCCAGGCCGCCTTCGAGATCGGCCAACCCGAATTTGTCCAGGCCGTACGCGATCCCCCGCCCATGCGCCTTCAACACCGCTTCCTTCGCGCACCACAGGCGAAGGAAGGCCTCGTTGCGGTCGGGTTCGGGCAAGGCGCGCAGCCAATCGTGTTCGGTGGCATGGAAGAAGCGGTGCGCGAGTTCGAGCGCGCGCGGGCGCGGGCGGGCGCGTTCGAGATCCACGCCGACGTCCACGCCTTGCCCCAGGGCGATCAGCAAACCATCGCCACTGTGGCTCCAACTCACGTCCAGATCCTGCAGCGCGCCGGCCAGGCGGGGCCGGCCGAGTGCATCGCGTTGCAGGTCGATCGCAGCGGCCGGCAGCGCGAGCACCGCCGCGAGCCAGTCGCGCACGAGCGGCTCGGCAGGCGTTCCGCGCGCGTGGTCGCGCCAGGTCCAGCGCGGCAGCGGGGCCGGGTCGGCCGATGTGAAGGCGGGTTCCATCGTGTGGGCGAACAATCCCGGGACAGGCAAGCCAGCGTAAAGTACGCGAAGGGGGGCGGCTCAGGCCGCCAAGGGAAAAGCAGGGCCATGTCCGCAGTCATCGAGACCGGCGCGCGCGCGCCGCATACATCCATTGCCGCGGGCGATCCGTCGCGCGCGGTGGTGTTCGACGCACGTGGGGACGTGCCGCTCGACACCTTCCTGTCGCAAGTGCGCGGCGTGGCCGCAATGCTCCCGTCCGGCCGGCACGCCATCAACCTGTGCGAAGACCGTTATCGCTTCCTCGTCGCTTTCTGCGCGATCGCGATGCGCGGGCAGACCAACCTGCTGCCGCCTTCGCGCGCGCCGGGCATGGTCGACGAAGCGATGGCGCAGCATCCCGACAGTTATTGCATCGGCGACGGCGAACTCACGCCCTCGCCCGCGCGTTACCTGCGCCTGCCCGACGTTTTGCCCGAACGCGTCGGTGAAACACCGACGCTCGACGACGAGGCCCTCGTCGCGATCGGCTACACCTCCGGCAGCACCGGCCGCCCGCAGGCGAATCCGAAAACCTGGGGCAGCTTCCGCCGCAGCACCGCGCAGAACCTGGCTGCGTTGGCCGATCTTTGGCCCGAAGGCGATGCGCACGTCGTCGCCACCGTGCCGCCGCAACACATGTACGGCATGGAGATGTCGGTGCTGTTGCCGCTGCTCGGGCCGGTGGCCGTGCATGCGGCGCGTCCATTCTTCCCCGAAGACATCGCGCAGTCGCTCGCGCATGCACGGGCACCGCGCATCCTGGTGACCACGCCGGTGCACCTGCGCGCGCTGCTGGTCTCCGGCTGCGCGTTGCCGACGATGCGCGCGATCGTGTCGGCGACCGCGCCGCTGTCGGCGGAGCTCGCGGCGCAAGCCGAAGCGCGTTTCGGCTGCGAAGTGCGCGAAGTCTTCGGTTCGACGGAAACCTGCGTGATTGCGCGCCGGCGCACCGCGTGCGAAACCGCGTGGACGCCGCTTCCCGGCGTGCGCGTCGTTCCGCAGCCCGATGGCACCGCCGTGCATGCACCGCACCTGGAAACGCCGGTCGTGCTCGCCGACCTGGTCGAAGTCCAACCCGACGGTGGCTTCCTGCTGCGCGGCCGCAATGCCGACCTGCTCGAAATCGCCGGAAAGCGCGCGTCGCTCGGCGACATGACGCGCAAGCTGCTCGCGATCCCCGGCGTGGAGGACGGCATCGTTTTCCAGCTCGACGAGCCGGGCGAAGGGGGTGTGCGCCGCATTGCCGCGCTTGCCGTCGCACCGACGCTCGACGAAACGCAGATCCTTGCAGCGCTGCGGCGCGCGCTGGATCCGGTATTCCTGCCGCGGCCATTGCGTTGCGTGCCCATCCTGCCGCGAAACGAAACCGGAAAGCTGCCGCGCGAAACGCTCGCGGCGTTGCTGGCGGGCGCGTGACGCGCTCTTCACGGGTTTCGCAAACCGCTGAAAACAAGCCGCTTTTAGACGTTCCAGAGTTCTGACTCCATCTTCACGCCTGCCCGCAGAGACTGCCGCCGAACCTCCTTCCCCTGGGAGGTCGATCGGAATTCGCTGACAATTTCAAAAGGAGTGGGTGCATGAACATCATCATCTGGTTGATCGTTGGCGGCATCGTCGGTTGGCTGGCAAGCCTCATCATGAGGACCGATGCGCAGCAGGGCATCATCCTCAACGTGATCGTCGGCATCGTCGGCGCGTTCCTGGGCGGCTGGCTCGGCGGCATGCTCGGCATCAGCGGCGCCAACATCAACGATGGCTTCAGTGTCACGGGCTTCATCATCTCGCTGATCGGCGCGGTGGTCCTGCTCGCGATCGTCAATCTGTTCCGCCGCGGTCGCGTGCGCTAAGCACTGCGTACAACGACATGCAGGGCGCGGTCACGGATGGCCGAAGTCCCGCGACAGAAGCAAAGCCCGGCCTCGCGCCGGGCTTTGTTTTTTGCGGTCAGTCGATCTGCACCCACACCGGCGTGTGGTCGCTGGGCCGGTCCCAGGTGCGTGGGGTGGTGTCGATGCCGGCGGCCCTCGTGCGCGCTTTCAACGCGTCGCTGACCAGCACCAGGTCGATGCGCAATCCCCAGTTGCGCTGGAACGCCGCGAGCCGGTAATCCCACCAGCTGAATTGGCCGCCCTCCTCGTTGAACAGGCGGAAGCTGTCGTGCAGGCCGAGGTCGAGCAGCGACCGCAGCGCCTCGCGCTCGGGCGTGGAGCACAGGATCTTTTCGCGCCAGCGCTTGGGATCGTGCACGTCGCGATCGTCGGGCGCGATGTTGAAATCGCCCATCACGACGAGGTTCGGATGTGCGACCAACTCGGCGCGCAGCCATTCGCGCACGGCGGCGAGCCATCGCAGTTTGTATTCGAACTTCGCGCTGCCCACGCTCTCGCCGTTCACTACGTACAAATCCACGATGCGCAGATCGCCGACGGTGGCGGCCAGCACGCGCTTCTGCGGATCGTCGAAATCCGGGATCGCGGTGATGCACTCGCTGCTGAACGGAATGCGGCTCAGCAGTGCCACGCCATTGTAGGTCTTCTGCCCGCAGAACACGCTGCGGTAGCCCAGGGCGGCGAGGTCCGAATCCGGGAAGCGCTCGTCGTCCAGCTTGGTTTCCTGCAGGGCGACGATGTCGGGCTGCGCCTCGCGCAGCCATTGCGACAGGTGCGCCATGCGCACGTTGAGCGAATTGACGTTCCAGCTGGCGATCTTCAAGCAGGCGGTCCCATTGGCGCGCGCGGTTCCGTTGGTCCTGATGCAGGGTCATGCCCATGCCGGGCCGAACGGAGACAGCAAGGTGCGGTACGACACGATACTCGACACGATCGGCAACACGCCGCTGGTGCGCCTGGGCAAGCTCGCGCCGCCGGGCGTCAACGTCTACGCGAAGCTCGAATCCTTCAATCCGATGGCCTCGGTCAAGGACCGAATGGCGCGCGCGGTGATCGAAGCCGCCGAACGCACGGGCGCGCTCGCACCGGGCCAGACCGTGATCGAAGCCACAAGCGGCAACACCGGCATCGGCCTGGCGATGGTGTGCGCGCAGAAGGGTTATCCGCTGGTCGTGGTGATGGCGGAGAACTTCAGCATCGAGCGGCGGAAGTTGTTGCGCTTCCTCGGGGCGAAGGTGGTGCTCACGCCCGCCGCGGACAAAGGCTCGGGCATGCTGGCGAAAGCCGTCGAACTGTCGGAGGCGCACGGTTGGTATCTGTGCCGGCAGTTCGAAAATCCCGCGAACGCCGAAGTCCACATGCGCACGACGGCGAAGGAAATCCTCGCCGATTTCGCCGACGTGCCGTTGCATTGCTTCGTCACCGGCACCGGCACGGGCGGCACGCTGCTGGGCGTGGGCCGCGTATTGCGGCAAACCGATCCGCGCATCCGCATCGTGGTGGCCGAACCGGACAACGCACCGATCCTCGCCAGCGGCATTCCGCAGCCGCGCGATGCGACCGGGGAACCCAGTCGCAGCCATCCGCATTTCCAACCGCACCTGATCCAGGGATGGACCCCGGATTTCATTCCGAGACTGACCGAATCGGCGCGCGATGAGCACCTCGTCGACGAGATCGTGCCCATCGCCGGCAACGAAGCGCTGCGCCTGGCGCGCGAACTCGCGACGGTCGAAGGCATCCTCGTCGGGACATCGGGCGGCGCGACACTCGCCGCGGCCCTCACCGTCGCGCAACGCAGCGCACCGGGCACCAACATCGTGTGCATGCTGCCCGACACCGGCGAGCGCTACATGTCGACGCCGCTGTTCGAGCACATCAGCGAAACGATGAACGATGACGAAGTTGCGATCTCGCGCTCGACGCCCGGCTATCGCTTCGATCGCGCACCGCCGCCCTCTGCGTGTGCCGTGCCGGCGCCGTCGCAGGCGCCCGCGGAAGAACCACTCGATGCGAGCGCCGAAGCCTTCGTCGCACAGGTCGTGCGCGACAAACCCGTCGTGTTGTTCGCGCTGGAGTGGTGCGAATTCTGTTGGGCGGTGCGCAAGTTGTTTGCGCGGATGGGGCTCGCATACGAAAGCGTCGACCTGGATTCGGTCGCGTACCAGCAAGGCGATCTCGGCGTAAAAATCCGCGCCGTGTTGCGGGCGAAGTTCGCACCGACGATCCCGCAGATCTTCATCGGCGGCGAGCGCATCGGGGGTTGCACGGAGTTGTTCGATGCGATGCGCAGCGGGGAACTGCAGCGGCGGCTCGATGCCCTGGGCGTCGCGTACGATCGCAGGCTCGCGCTGGACCCCTACACGCTGCTACCGAACTGGGTGCATCCGCGCGAGCCGGCCTAGCGCGCGAGGAAGCGCACCAGCCGATCGACGAATCCGGTATACGGCGGCCGCAACAAGTCGGTCGCCGCCCACCGCGATTGATGCAGGATCGGCAGCAATTTGCTGAACGTCTCGAAGCCGGCGCGGCCATGGATCGCCCCCATGCCGCTGGGCCCGCTGCCGCCGAAAGGCAAGGTATCGACCGCGAAATGCACGAGTGTGTCGTTCACGGTGACGCCGCCGGGCAGGGTCGCGCCGACGATTCGCTCCACCGTCGCGCGTTGATTGGAGAAGGGATACAAGGCCAACGGCCGATCGTGCGTGCCGATGTAGGACAGCGCGTCGTCCAGGCGCGCGTACGCTTTTACCGGAAGGATCGGGCCGAAGATTTCGTCGCGCATGAGCGCGCTGTCGTCCGGTGCATCCAGCACGATCGTGGGCGGAATGAGGCGTTCCGCCTGCATGCGCTCGGCCGCGACATCGATGAGCGGCACGACCGTCGCGCCGCGCGCACGCGCATCCGCAAGCAAGCCCTGCAACCGGTCGAACTGCGCGGTGTTGATGATGCGCGTGTAGTTCGAGGCGTCCGACAGGTCGCCGAAACGCGCGGCCACCTGCGCACGCAACGCATCGACGAACGCTTCGCGTCGCGCGGCATCCACCAACGCGTAATCCACGCCGATGCACGTCTGCCCCGCGTTGAACCACTTGCCGCTCGCGATCCGCGCCGCGGCCAGGTCGAGCGGAAAATCCGGCGCGACCACCGCCGGCGCCTTGCCGCCGAGTTCGAGGGTAACCGGCGTGAGGTTCGGCGCAGCGGCGGCCATCACCTTCCGGCCGATCGCGGTCGAACCGGTGAACAGCAGATGGTCGAAGGGCAGCGCGGAAAATGCGGCGCCGAGGTCCGCGCCGCCCACCGCGACCGCCACGCGATCGGCGGGAAACACGTCGGCCAGCAACGCGTGCAGGAATTCGCTCGTGCGCGGCGTGTGTTCCGACGGCTTGAGGTACACGTGGTTGCCCGCCGCGATCGCCGACACCAGCGGCACGAGCGCGAGGTTCACCGGGTAATTCCAGGGGCTGATGATGCCGACCACGCCGACGGGCATCGGCCGCAATTCCCCGCGCGCCGGCCAGAACTTCCAGCCCACGCCCACGCGACGCGGCTTCGCCCACTGGCGCACCTTGCGGCGCGCCAAGTCGATCTCCGACAGCGTCACCGTCGCCTCGGAGATGAGGTTTTCGTGCGGCGAGCGATGTCCGAAGTCGGCGCGGATCGCAGCATCCATCGCGTCGAGCCGGCGCGCGAACACGTGGCGCAGGCGGCCGAGGTCGGCGCGGCGCTGCTCCAGGCTCGGCTTGTTCGCGCGCCAGGCGCCGCGGAGCCGCTCCAGCGTCGGCCCGAGCTCCGCCAACGACGGCGACTGTGCATTCATGTCGTTCATGCCGGCAGTGTATGCGCTGGTGTCCTTACAATGCCCGCATGTCGATTCGTCCCTATTCCGGCCACCTGCCCACCCTCGGCGAGCGCGTGTACGTCGATCCCGCCGCCACCGTCATCGGCGATGTCGTGCTCGGTGACGACGTCTCCCTGTGGCCCGGCACCGTCGTGCGCGGCGATGTCAACTTCATCCGCATCGGCGCACGCACCAATCTCCAGGACGGCACCGTCGTCCACGTGAGCCACGATGGTCCGCACGCGAAGCTGGGCGGCTTCGCGACCGTTATCGGGAGCGACGTGACCATCGGTCACAAGGCGATCGTGCACGCCTGCCGCATCGAGGATGCGTCGTTGATCGGCATGGGCGCGATCGTGCTGGACGGGGCGGTCATCGAAAAACACGGGTTCGTCGGTGCCGGTGCGCTCATTGCACCGGGCAAGGTCGTCGGCAGCGGCGAATTGTGGCTGGGCAATCCGGCCAAGCGCGTGCGGATGTTGTCGGATGCGGAAATCGAGGGGCTCTATTACTCCGCCGGTCACTACATTCGGTTGAAGGACCAGTACCTGGCGGCCGCCACGCCCTGAGTTGCGGCCGCTTCCCCGGCAGTCCAAAGTAGCGGCGGGGAAAGTCGCAAACAACAGGGGACACACAATGCAGGACACCAACGGCGTCAATCCGTACGCCGCGCCGGGCGCGCGCATCGAACAAACGCAATACGTCACCGAGCAGTTCGCACTCGCCTCGCGCGGCAAGCGCCTGGGCGCGGTGTTGCTCGATAGCCTCGTCTTCGTGCTCGCCTTCTTCATCTGCATGGTGCCGTTGATGATGATCAAGGATGCAACGGGCTCGTCGTCGCCCAACGTCATGTTCGGCGTGATGGGCGTGGTTGCCCTGATCCTAGGCGTGGTCAACCTTGTTCAACTGCACAAGACGGGACAGACCATCGCCAAGCGCTGGCTGGGCATCCGCATCGTCCGTTCCGACGGCAGCCGCGCGAGCCTCGGACGCATTCTGGCCCTGCGCAGCCTGGTGCCGGGCATCATCGGTGCGATTCCGGTCATCGGCTTCCTTTTCAGCCTCGCCGATCCGCTCTTCATCTTCGCCGACGACCGCCGCACGCTGCACGACAAGATCGCCGACACGATCGTCGTCGACGCGTAACGCATCGCGTCGTACCGCGGCATGCTCGACACCGTACGCGAAGTCCACACGCCCGAAGGCGTCGCGTTGCGATTGCCGACTGCCGGCCCGGTCCCACGCGCACTCGCGTGGGCCCTGGACCTCGCGATCCGTGGCGGCATCGCGATCGCGGCCAGTTCGGTGCTCCTCGCATTGCAGCAGGCCGGCGCGGGTTTGTACGCGATCGTGATCTTCGCGCTGATGTGGGGCTATCCGATCGTGTGCGAGGGCGCGTTCAACGGGCAGACCCCGGGCAAACGCGTGATGGAACTGCGCGTGGTCTCCGCCGACGGGGCGCCCGTCGGCTGGATCGCGGCGATCGTGCGCAACCTGCTGCGCACCGTCGACATGCTGCCGTTCGGTTACACCGTCGGTTTGATTTCCAGTCTCGCCGATCCGCATGGCCGTCGCATCGGCGACATGGTCGCGCACACTGTGGTCGTGCACGTCGCGAACGAACGCGCACGCCCGCCGCTGGTCGAGGTCGAAGCACTCGGTCCCGTGGTGCCGCTGCGCCCCGCCGAACAGGCGGCGGTGATCGCATTCGCCGAACGCGCGCCGCGCCTGACGCCCGAGCGCCAACGTGAGCTCGCCGACATTGCCGAAGTGGCGACCGGTGCGCGCGGCGATCTCGGCGTGCGGCGCCTGGCCGGCATCGCGAACTGGTTGCTGGGCCGCCGATGAGACAGGAGCAATTCGTCGCGCGCCACGCCGGGGAGTGGAGCGATTTCGAAGCGTGGCTCCAGGCGCGCGCGCACAGCCCGCGTCGCGCGCGCAACGACCGAACCTGGCGCGGCTTGCCCGACGAAGATGCCCCGCACGCGTATCGCCGCCTGTGCCAGCATCTCGGCCTCGCGCGCCGCCGCAATTACAGCCCCGCGGTCGTCGATCGCCTGCAACAATTGATGCAACGCGGGCACACGGCCCTGTATCGCGCCGCGCCGCCGCGCTGGTCGCGCATCCCGCGTTTCTTCCTCGCCGAATTCCCGCGCCTGGTCCGCGCCGAACGCGGCTGCATGGCAGTCGCGCTCGCATGCTTCGTGCTCCCGCTGGTCGCGATGTTCCTGCTCGTGCGCTGGTCTCCCGAACTTGCGTCCAGCGTGCTCGGCCAGGCGCAAATGACCGAGATGGAAACGATGTACGCCTCGGCGCAGGCGACGGGGAAGATCGGGCGCGACAGCGGCACCGACGTGGGCATGTTCGGCTTCTACATCCTCAACAACATCTCCATCGGTTTGCGGACCTTCGCGGCCGGATTGTTGGCCGGCATCGGCAGCATCTTCATGCTGGTCTACAACGGCGTGCTCTTCGGGACGATCGGCGCGCACCTGCAGAACGTCGGCCTCGGGCCGAACCTGTGGCGCTTCGCCGCGGGCCACGGCAGCTTCGAACTCACCGCGATCGTGATCGCCGGCGGCGCGGGGCTGCGGCTGGGCCTGGATTTCATCGCGCCGGGCCGGCGCAGCCGCGTCGATGCACTCATCGAAGGCGGCAAGCGCGGTGCGCGCCTGTGCCTGGGCGTCGCCCTGATGTTGTTGATCGCAGCCTTCATCGAAGCGTTCTGGTCGTCGATGGCGACACTGCCTGCAACGCTGATGTACGCGGTCGCTGGCGTGTTGTGGACGCTGGTGTTCGCGTGGCTCGCCTTCGGCGGCAGGGGCCTGCCCGATGCGGATTGACCAGATTTCCGTCGAACTGCGCCCGCGTTCCTCGTGGGAAGCCGTCGAACTCGGCACCGCGCTCGTGCGCACGCATGCGCGCGCGATCTGGATTCCCTACGTGCTGGTCACGCTGCCGGTGTTCATCGCGTTGTGCGGCGCCTTCGCGTGGATGGGTCGGCTGGAATGGGTGGGCCTTGCGTATTGGTGGCTCAAGCCGGTGTTCGACCGCATCGTGCTGTTCGTCGTCTCGCGCGCGGTGTTCGGCTCGGTGCCGGGCGTGCGCGAAACACTCGCCGCGCAGCGCACGTGGGGATGGCGCTGGATGGCGCACTATCTGACGTGGCGGCGCTTCAGCCCTTACCGCGCGCTGTACCTGCCCGTCGACCTGCTTGAAGGTGGCACGCACAAACGCCAGCGACGAAACGTCATCGGCGGTTCGGCGCGCGGCGTGGCGGCGTGGCTGACGGTGGCGTTCGCCAACTTCGAAATCGCGTTCTTCGCCGGCGTGATCGCGCTCGTGCCGATGTTCACGCCCGTCGATGCCTGGCGAGGGCTGGCTGAAGGATTCGGTCTGTCGTACTTCGCGCAATCGACCTGGCTGCAAGTGGCGACGGCGGCGCTCACCTACCTTCCGACGACCTTGCTCGAACCGTTCTACATCGGCGCCGGTTTCGGCCTGTACCTCAATCGCCGCACGCAACTGGAAGCGTGGGACGTCGAACTCGCGTTCCGCCGGCTGCGCGAACGCCTCGGTGGCGCGCTGCTCATCGTGTTCTTCACGGTGGGCCTCGCCTTCGCGCCCGGGCATCGCGCAAGCGCCGCGCCGGCGAAGCGCGACACGCCCGCGTTGCGCGAGGCGATGGGCGATGCGTACGTCGATGCCGCCGATTTCGAGAAAGCCGTCCAAGCGACCGAGAAGGACCCGCTGCTGCATCCGATCGAGCGCCGCACGATGTGGGTGCCGCGCAATCTCGAGAAAAAGAAGCCTGCGAACGCAGGTCCGATCGTCCTGTTCATCGCGGGGATGATCGCCGGTATCGTGAAGTACGCGCTGTGGATCGTGCTCGGCCTGTTGGTGGGCCTGTTGCTCTGGACGTTCCGGAGCTGGTGGCCATGGCTGCGTGCGGCGGTGCCGCAGCGGTCCGCGGCGCCTTCGCCGATCGACTCCGCGCCGCTCGATGCCGATCAGGCCTTGCCCGACGATGTCGCGACCGCCGCGCGTGCGCTGTGGTCGCAAGGCCTCGCGCGTCGCGCACTCGCGCTGCTGTACCGCGCCAGTGTCGAGAGCATGGTCGCCCGCACGGGCGCGGCGCTCGTGCCCGGCGCGACCGAAGCCGAATGCTTGCGCGCATCGCGTGCGCTGGGTGCCGCCGAAGATCGCGACGTATTCGCGCGCGTCGTGCGCACCTGGCAATACGCCGCCTATGCCCACCGGATGCCGGCACGGGCCGACTTCGAATCCTTGCTCTCCCTCGCCTGCGAGCGTTTCGGATGGACACGATGACGAACGGCAAGCCGATCGCCATCGGCGTGATCGCACTGGCCGCGGTCGGGTTGCTCGTCGCCTGGTTGGTGCTCGCCTTCGAACGCAAGGCGGTCGATCTTCCGCTCCCGCCGAAGGGCGAGGCGGTCTACAACCCGCTGTACGCGCTGAAGATCGCGCTGCAGCACGACCATCAGCGCGTGCAATCGCGGCCGCACCTGTTCGATGAAAAGCATCCGCTGCAGCCGGGCGACACGGTCCTGCTCCTCGCCGATCCCGCGCGGCTGTCCCGGCGTGAAGTGGAGGCGCTGCGCGCGCATGTTGCGCGCGGTGGCCACCTGATCGTGCAGGCGCCGGCCGCGTTGCCGGAAAAAAGCGGGCGCGACGCCACGCTGCTCGCGGGTCTTGGCGTCGGCCGACATCGTTTCGTCGACGACGCGTGTCTCGCGCCCGCGGCCGGAACGCAAGCAGGCAAGGCCGACAAATTCGATGGCCGATTGCTTTGCGCCGATCGCTTCCGGCTCGACAAGGACGCCGCACCGGCGCTGTCCTGGGGTGACTCGGAGGGCGAGGGATTCGCCCGATTCCGCGAAGGCGCGGGCACGATCGATGTCGTCGCCACGCTCGACCCGATGCGATCCCCGGCGCTGCGTTACACGGCCAACCGCGATTTCGCTCGCCAACTGCTCCAACCCAACTGGAATCGCGGCACGTTCCACCTCATCTACGCCTCCGAAATGCCGTCGCTGTGGCGCCTGTTGGCGGAAAACGCATGGCGCGCCCTCGTCGCGCTGGCGCTGTGCATCGCGGGATGGTTGTGGATGCGCATGCAGCGCTTCGGCCCGCGCCTGCCGTCGCCGCCCGATGCGCGCCGTTCGCTGCTCGAACACGTGCAAGCCACCGGCGATCATCTTTATCGCTATGGCCGCGCGCACCTGTTGCATTCAGCGCTGCGCGCGCACGTGATCGCGCGCCTGCGCCGCACCGATCCGATCGCCGCCGCGCTGGAAGGCCAGGCGCAGGTCGACCGCCTCGCACGCCGCACCGGCTTGCCCGCCGCCGACATCGCCGATGCGCTGCAAGCGCCGCGGCCATTCGACGCCAAGGATTTCCGCTACCGCATCGCCCGCCTCATTGCCCTGGGACGACACACATGAACGACATCGCCACGCCGGCCTCGCCGGTTGTTCCTTCCAACGCGATCATCGGCGAGGCGCTCGTCGCGCAAGCCGCCGCCATCCGCGATGAAGTCGCGAAGGCCTTCATCGGCCAGGATGCGGTGCTCGACCAGGTGATCGTCGCGCTGCTTGCCGCCGGCCACGTGTTGCTCGAAGGCGTGCCGGGCCTGGGCAAGACGCTGCTCGTGCGCGCACTCGCGCAGGCGCTGGGCTGCAATCACGCGCGCGTGCAGTTCACGCCCGACCTGATGCCGAGCGACATCAGCGGCCATGCGGTCTATGACCCGAAGACCGAACGCTTCCAGGTACGCCGCGGCCCGGTCTTTACCAACCTGCTGCTCGCCGACGAAATCAACCGCGCACCGGCGAAGACGCAGTCGGCGTTGCTCGAAGCGATGCAGGAACAGCAGGTCACGATCGAAGGCCAGAGTTTCCCGCTCGCGCCGCCGTTCATGACGCTCGCAACGCAGAATCCGCTCGAGCTGGAAGGCACGTATCCGTTGCCCGAAGCGCAGCTCGACCGTTTCCTGCTCAAGCTGTTGATCGGCTATCCGAGCCTGGCCGACGAAAAACGCATGGTCGCCGCGGTGAGCGAAGGGCGCATGGCCGCCGATTTCGATCTTGCGAGCGTGCGGCGCGTCGTCGCCGATGGCGACATCGTGCGGCTGCAACTCGGCACGGCCGCCGTGCGCGTGGATCCGGCGGTGATCGATTACGCCGTGCGCGTCACCGCCGCCACGCGCAAGTGGCCGGGCATCGCGCTCGGCGCGGGGCCGCGCGGCAGCATCGCGCTCGTACGCACCGCGCGGGCGCAGGCCGTGCTCGCGGGACGCGACTTCGTCACGCCCGACGACATCCGCGAAATCGCCAAGCCCGCGCTGCGCCATCGCATCGCCCTCGCCCCGGAGCTGCAGATCGAAGGCCAGGCGCCAGACGACGTGCTGCACGCGCTGCTCGCCAAGGTGGAAGCGCCGCGCCAGTGAGGCCCGCACCGCCCCTGCTGTGGGCGCTGGCCGCGTGGGCGCTGGTTGGCGCACTCGCGAGTGCGGCGCTCGTGCCGCCGCTGGCGTGGACCTTGGCCGGCGGAGCGTTGCTGTGCGTGCTGCTCGTCGATGGCTGGCGTTTGCGTCGTCGTGCGGTGCCCGACGTCGCGCGCCACATGCCCGATGCGCTGCCGCTCGGCGTCGAGCGCGAAGTGACCCTGCAGATCGACAACGGCGGCGCGCCGCTGCGCATGGACGTGCATGACCTGCACCCCGGCGCATGGGCGGCGCAAGGCTTGCCGCGTTCGCTGACGCTGCAACCCGGCACGAGCGCGACCTTCTCCTACACGCTGAAGCCGATCGAACGCGGCGACCACGTGTTCGAAGGGGTGCACGTCCGGCTGCATTCGCCGTGGCGCCTGTGGCGTCGCGCGCTGGTCGCGGGGACTGCGCGTTCGGTGCGTGTCTTCCCGAACTTCGCGCCGCTCACGCGCCTTGCGATGTTGACTGCGGACCAGGCCTCGCGCCTGGTCGGCGCGCACCTCAAGCGCCGTCGCGGCGAAGGCACCGACTTCCACCAGATGCGCGACTACCGCGTCGGCGACAGCCTGCGCCAGGTGGACTGGAAGGCGACCTCGCGCATGCGCCGCCTGATTTCGCGCGAATACCAGGAAGAGCGCAACCAGCAGCTCATCGTGGTGATGGACACCGGCCGCCGCATGCTCGCGCGCGATGGCGAGCTCACGCATTTCGATCGGGTGCTCGATGCCGCGCTCGTCGTGTCGTACGTCGCGCTGCGGCAGGGCGACGCGGTCGGCTTGCTCGCGACGGGCGGCGACCAGCGTTTCGTCGCGCCGCGGCGCGGCATGGCCGCGATCGACACGCTGCTGCAGGCGACCTACGACGTGCAGCCAAGCCCGGTGGCCACCGACTATCTCGCCGCCGCCTCCGAACTCGCGACGCGGCAGACACGTCGCGGCCTGATCATGCTCGTGACCAACCTGCGCGACGAAGACATCGACGACTTGCTGGCGGCGGTGCGCATGTTGCAGCGGCGCCATCGCGTGGTCGTGGCGAGCCTGCGCGAAGAAGCGCTGGACGCCTCACTGGAAAGCACCACCGATGATCTGCCGGGCGCGTTGCGCACCGCCGCGGTCGCGCGCTATCTCGAACAACGCAAGGCCGCGCACGATGCGCTGCGCTCCCAGCACGTGCACGTGCTCGACGTGACGTCCGAACAATTGCCCGGCGCCCTCGTCGAGCGTTACCTGGCGATCAAGCGCGACGGCGCGCTGTAACCCTTAGTCCGCGGTCACCAACGCATCGTGGTGCGACAGCAGCATCGCGTAGACCGCGTCGGTTTCCGGCCGCACGCCATGCCAGCGCGCAAAACTTTCCGCCGCCTGTTCCACCAGCATGCCGAGGCCGTCGACGACATCGTGGCAGCCCGCGGCCCGCCCCCAGGCGAGGAAGGGAATCGACGCCTCGCCGTAATTGAGGTCCACCGCGGCGCAACGACGGCCGACGATGCTGCGCGGCAAGGCCGGGATCTGCCCGTCGCGCGCGGCGGACGTCGCATTGATGATCAGGTCGAACTCGCCGAAGGAGGCGATGTCGTTGAGATAACGCGGATGCACCCGGCCCGGTTCGCCCAGCGCATCGGCAAGTGCGTCGACGCGTTGCGGCGTGCGATTGACGATGTACATCTCGCCGATGCCCGCATCGAGCAGGGCCGGCGCGACGCCGCGCGCGGCACCACCGGCGCCGAGCAACAAGGTGCGTCGCGCGCGCAGGTCGAGCGCGTGGCGGTCGGTGAGGTCGCGGACCAGGCCCGCGCCGTCGGTGTTGTCGCCGTGCCAGGTATCGCCATTGCGCACGAGCGTGTTCACCGCGCCTGCGCGGCGTGCGCGTTCGGTGAGGTCGTCGCAGAGGGTGAAGGCGACCTGCTTCAGCGGCAGGGTCACGTTCGCGCCGACGCCGCCCATGGCGATGAAATCTGACAGCGCATGCACGAACTGGCCGGGCTCGGCGTCGATCGCGCGGTAGTCGATCGGGATGCCGGTCTGTTTGCCGAAGGCTGCATGGATCTTCGGCGAAAGCGAATGCGCGACCGGGTGGCCGAACACCGCGAAGTGTTTGCTCATTTGAGAATCCCTCGAAAGGCGCCCCGCCTTTTCCCGGACGGCCTGTTCCGATGAACGGGGGCCTGCCCGGCGCTCGGCCAACCCTGGCCGCGCAGGGCGAATCTGGCACACGCCGCATTCAGGCCGCGTGGACGGCCGGGTTCGCGCGAGGGCTCAGGCCTCGCGCAGCCACCGCGCCGCGTCGAGCGCGAAGTACGTCAGTACCCCGTCCGCGCCGGCGCGCTTGATGGACGTGAGCGCTTCCAGCACGCAGCCGCGCTCGTCCAGCCAACCGTTGCCGATCGCCGCGCGCAACATCGCGTACTCGCCGCTCACCTGGTAGACGAAGGTCGGCACGCCGAATTCGTCCTTCACCCGGCGCACGATGTCCAGGTAGGGCAGGCCCGGCTTCACCATGACCATGTCGGCGCCTTCGTCGATATCGAGCGCGACTTCGCGCAAGGCCTCGTCGCTGTTCGCCGGATCCATCTGGTAGGTGAACTTGTTGCCCTTGCCCAGGGCGCCGGCCGAGCCGACGGCATCGCGGAACGGCCCGTAGAAACTGGAGGCGTACTTCGCGCTGTAGGCGAGGATGCGCGTGTGGAGGTGGCCGTCCATTTCCAGCGCGCCGCGGATGGCGCCGATGCGGCCGTCCATCATGTCCGAAGGCGCGACGACATCCGCGCCCGCGCGTGCATGCGACAGGGCCTGCTTCACCAGCGCTTCGACCGTGTCGTCGTTGACGACGTAACCGTCTTCGTCGACCAGGCCATCCTGGCCGTGCGAGGTATACGGATCGAGCGCGACGTCGGTGATCACGCCGAGCTCGGGGAACCGCTCCTTCAGCGCGCGCACCGCGCGTTGGCACAGGCCCTCGTCGTCCCACGCCGCTTCGGCGGTCAGCGACTTGGCATCGGGCGCGGTCACGGGGAACAAGGCGAGCGCGGGAATGCGCAGCGTGCTCGCTTCTTCGGCGACGCGGAGGAGTTCTTCGATCGACACGCGTTCGATGCCCGGCATCGACGCGACCGCCGCGCGGCCTTTCAATTCATGGACGAAGACCGGGTAGATCAGGTCGTTCGTGGTCAGGACATGCTCGCGCATCAGGCGGCGCGAGAACTCGTCGCGACGCATGCGCCGCGGGCGGACGAAGGGGTAGGTCATGGGGGCGAATGATACGCCGCCAAAAAAAAAGCCGGCGCCCGAAGGCGCCGGCCTGTCTGGAACAACGCGTTGCGGCGATTACTTGTTCGAACCCTTCCCGATGTTCGACGCGCAGGACATGATCTTGCCGCCCTGGCGACCGGTCACCAGACCCGAGGCGACGAGGCCGTCGCGGTAGGCCTGCATGCGGGCCATGTACTGGTCCCTGTTGGCCGAGGTCGACGCGATCAGCTTGCTGGTCGCCACGATGTTGGCGCCGACGATGACGCCCGAGTCGGTGATGACCTTCACTTCCGTGTTGCAACCGTTGATCTGCGCGGTCCCGGTGTTGAGGCGCCAGCCGGTGTCCTTCAGCAGGTTGGCGCTGTTGTCGACCAGGAGCGCGGCGTTCAGCGAATCGTTGATGGCAGGTTCCATCAGCGCATTCGGCGAGAGCGCCGTGTCGTAGTGCGAGCCCGACGAGCCCGGTGCGACCGGGTTCGGCATGTACAGGCGCGGACGGCCCTGGTTGTCGGCGCCCTGCAGCAGCGAGGGATCGACGGCGAAGCCCACCGTCAGCGGAGCGTTGCCCTTCAGCAGCGCGCCGTCGGACTGCGTGACGCTGATCGTCGGGATGGTGACCGTCGGATCGCTGCCGCCCAGGCCCGGCGGCGGATTGCCGGGAGCGTTGTTGGCGACGATCAGGCCGATCGCGCCCGCGGCCTGCGCATTGGCGGCCTTGACCGCGAATCCGCACGTGCCGCGATCGACGATCGCGATCTTGCCGGCGACATCGGCGGCGTTGGTGAACGCCGTGCAGCCGTCGGTCGTGGCCGGGCCGGCATCGAGCCCCACGATCGCCGTGCCGCTGAAGTTCGCCGGCGTGGGCGCCGCGCCAAAGCTCGCGGTGCCGTACTCGTAGAACCCTGCGACCGGGGCCGGTGCGGTGACGCGGAAGCCGGTACGCGGACCGAGCGTGAGTGCAGCGCCCGTCTTCGCGCTCGCGCCGGTGAACACCACGTTGCCGTAGTTGATCGCCGAAGTCTGGCGCTGCGCGGCCGTCATCTGCGACCAGAACAGGTTCTGCGAGTTGTCGTAGGTGAAGCGCGAATAGATGTCCGGGATGCCGGACTGGAACTGGCCCGTCGCTTCGCTCTCGAAGTTCTGGAAGCCCAGGCCATGGCCGAACTCGTGCATCACCACGTCGAGGAAGCTGAGCTTCCCGGCCGGCGTGTTGCCGTCGAAGCCGTAGTAGAAATCGAAGTCCGAACTGAACTGCGAGAAGATGTCGATGTCGCCTTCGGTGAGGTCCGCACCGACCAGCGATTCGGCGAGCGCCGCGCTGTACCAGGTGTTCGGCACCGAGCCGGGGAAGTCGCTGAAGATGTAGGTCGCGCCCGCCGAACCGAGCACGTTCGCACCCAGCGGATTGAACTGCGCGCCGACGTGCACCGGCTCGTTGCTCACCAGGATCGTGCCCCACAGGTCGGCCGCGAACTGCGCGACGAGTTGACGCTGCTGGCCGCGCGTGACGCCGGGGTTCCCGCCTTCGGGGGAGACGGCGGTGTTGTCGTTGTAACCCTCGCCCGGATCATCGAAGTTGATCGGGATGATTTCGCCGGCGTGGACCATGCCGGTGACTGCGACGCCAAGTGCGATCGCGAGGGAAAGGATGGACTTATTCATTGGGCAGGCCCTCCGTCTTGGTGGCGGGGGCAGCTTGCGTGCCGTCGGCTTCGAGCACGCGCAGGTTGCCGTTGGCGTCGCGTTCGACGCTCAACGTCGACCACAGTTCTTCGGGCACGCGCACGGCGAGTGCACCGCCGGCCCTGCGCACCTTCGTCGCGTCGGCCTGCGACATCGTGCGCGGCTGCGTGGCCTTGAACGAATGACGCTTGGCTTTCATCGATTCGATCTTGGCGGCGCGTTGCTCGAGCTTCGAATCCGGTTGCGCCGCCTGCGCCGCTGCGGCTGCGCCGACCAGCACGATGCTGGCCAACACGATGGTTGCCTTACCTTTCATACGGGGGACCCCTTTGATTCATCCTGAAGTGCGACAGTCGCGCCGCCGGCGGAACGGGATGCCGGCAACGAAATCCGAAACATCGGATGGCCCGTCGTGCTGTCGCTTCATCGACGGGCCGAGGGCGAGAATGCGCGCGTGCGCAGAGCGGCCACATGTCGCGGTGCAACACGGTTCTGGCGTCTTCACTTCCAGCGGATGAGGCGCGGCGGGCCTCACAGACCGCACATCACATGGACCTAACGCTTGGAAGCCGACGAGCGGCGCAATTACAGAGACGAAAGGCCGAAGTGTGAACTGCGTATTCCCCATTCAGGGGATGCATTCGCACAAATCAAATGATTCCGCCGCCGAGGTGGAGGCGGATGACCGCGACCACGATGACGATGCCATTGAGGATCAGGCCCGCCTTGGCACGGCCGTTGCCGCCCTTGCCGCTGAGCATCACGCCGATCGCGCCGATGACGGCGCCGACGGCGGCGAAGGGAATCACCAGCCAGTTGGCGATGCCCACCAACGGGATGAGCGCGATGCACATGAACAGCAGCGCGAAGATGCCCCACACCAGGCTGATCAAACCCATTGTCCGCTCCGTGGCGTCAAAGGACGCCGTCGATTTCCACGCGCAATTCCCGTCGGCAGATCGACGCATGCAACAGCACGCGCGGTACCGCGGGATCCAGGTGCGCGGACAACGCCTGCTCGATGCGCGGCAGGGCGGCGCTGTCGCGCACGTACACTTTCAAACGCGAATCCGGCCCGAAGCGCGCCGGCAATTCCGGCCGCACGGTGCGCGAAGCAGCGATGAGGCTTTCGAAGTTCGCGAAGGTTTCGGCGAGCTGCGATTCGATGCAATCGTGATGACGCGATTCATGGCCGACGACGCTCGCCGTGCCCGACAGCAGCAAGGGCATGCCCGGCGAGGGCGGCACCATCGCACGGGCGAAACTCGGCGGCTGCGGGCCATATTGGCGAGGGTAGCGATAAGCGCTCACCTGGCGCGGATTTTCGACGGGCGTCCCCGGCAAGCGCGCGGCGAGCCAGTAGACCTGCAGCGTCCGCACACCGTCGCAACGACCGATGGCGGTGGCCGCCGGCAAGGTGCCGGTGGCGATGTCGCCAAGGCCCGACGCGCGACCCACGCAGAAACGGCGATAGCGCTCGCCGTCGCCGTCACCTTCGGTGATCGCATCGAGGTAATTCCAGCTGCGCAACAAGTGCGGGAAGCCGCGCGTGCGCACGAAGGCGGACAGGTTCGCATACGCACGCGCGCTCGCCGCTTCCAGCCCGCCATCGCCTTCGGGGATTTCGATCCAGCCGAATTGCAGCGTCTCGGATTCGGCGAAGCGCAATGCGCCCTGCTGCCCGGCCTGGACCGGGCCGGGCGTGCGCCACACTTCGAACGGCGCAGCGCCATGCGGCTGCAAGGGCACGCGCAGGTAACGCGGATCGGCGTGCGCCGGTGCGTCGCTGCCGAAGCCGAAGACGGCGAGCGTGTCGTGCTGCGCAAGCAGGCCCGCGAGCGCGGTGGCGCTCGCATCGGCGATGTAATCCACGCGCATCTGCGGCGCGTGCGCGAGGGGCCGGACGGCGCTCACGGGTTGCCCGACTGCAGCGTGTCGCCGCTCACCGCGACGTTGACCTGGCGACGGCGGTTGCGCCAGCCACGCAAGGCCTGCGGTGCGAGCTGCAACGCGGTGAAGGCGTAGATCGCGCGGAAGATGCGCAGGCGCCGCAACACCTTCCGGTTGTCGAACACATCGCCGGCCAGCATCGAGATCACGGCCTGCTCCACTTGCCAGACGTTGCGCGGATTGTTGAACAGGTGGCGCATGACCGGCGTGTTGAAGCGGTAGATGAACCACTGGAAGTGCTTGAGGCCGCGCTTGAGGCGCCCGACCATCGCGGACTGCAGCGCCGATTCGCGCGCAGGATCGCGCAGCGCGCCATCGACCACCCCGGCCGCCATCTCCGCGCTGTTCATGCCCAGGTACACGCCCGACGAGAACACCGGATCCACGAATGCGTACGCATCGCCGACCATCACCCAACCCGGGCCCGTCATGCGCGAGCACGTGTACGAATAGTTGCCGGTGACGTGCACGGGCGCGACGCGCTGCGCGTTTTCCATGCGGTTCCATGCCGACGGCTCGGACGCGAGCGTGCGCATGAGGAAGTCTTCGTTCTCGCCGCGTCGCGTCTTGAGATATTCGGGGAAACACACCGCGCCGATGCTCATCACATCGCCCTGCAGCGGGATCAGCCACATCCAGCCGTGGTCGAAACGTTGCACGGTGATGTTGCCCGCGTCCTCGCCATCGCGGCGCGTCACGCCGGTGAAGTGGCTGAAAATCGCGGCGGACTGGTGCAGCTTGTTCTTCTGCTTCAACTTCAGCTGCGCTCCGATGAGCGTGTCGCGGCCGCTCGCATCGACCAGGTAACGCATGCGCACGCGCAGCTGGTTTCCGTCGGCGTCTTTCGCGATCGCCTCTTCCGGGCGCCCGTCCTTGCCGAATTCGATGCGCTCGACCTTCACCCGTTCGCGCGCGTCGACGCCGTTGGCCTTCGCGTGTTCGAACAGCAGCTGATCGAATTCCTCGCGCTTGACCTGGTAGGCGTAGCCGAACTTCGGATCGATCGCGCGCTCGAAGCGGAACGTATTGAAATTGACGTCGTCGACCGGGAATTCGGCGCCCGGCTTGAACGTGCCGATGGCGCGCACCTGGTCGAGCACGCCGAGGCGTTCGAGGATGGGCAGGTTCATCGGCAGCAGCGATTCGCCGATGTGGAAGCGCGGGTGGCTCGCCTTCTCCAGCAGCAACACGCGATGACCGCGGCGCGCCAGGAGCGTGGCCGCGGTGGTGCCCGCGGGCCCGCCGCCGACCACCAGCACGTCGACCTCATGCACGTCGACCTCATGCACGTTCGAATCGGTCGCCTTCACGGGGGCATCGGGTGCTGCGAGTGTGTCCGTGGTCATGCAATCCGTGGAAGTGAAGAGATGCGGGCGGCATCATAACGCGGGCCCGGACCGCGAAGCCCCGCACCGCGGCTAGAATGCAGCCATCCCAGCATTCCGGAACACCCGATGTCCCAGCAGAGCCCCGCCGAAGCCAACCTCGCCCAGTTGCTGGTCGAAAGCCTGAACCTGGAAGGCGTCGATGCCGCGCAGATCGACCCGGACGCGCCGCTGTTCAACGACGGCCTCGGGCTGGATTCGATCGATGCACTGGAGCTCTCGCTCGCGATCTCCAAGCAGTACGGCTTCCAGTTGCGTTCCGACAACGACGCCAACCGCCGCATCTTCGCGTCCCTGCGTGCGTTGTCGGCGCACGTCGAACAACACCGCACCACCGCTTGAACGCAACGTCGCTGGCGCGGCTGGCGCTGGCGCTGGCCTATCCCGTGCTCGCCCACCTGGCGAGCCTGCGCGACGATCCGGTGCTCGTCGCTTTCGCGCTCGGCGACCTGGCCGTGTTCGTGCTGCTCGATTTCCTGCTCAACCGGCGCGCGTGGGCATGGGGCGTGCTGCTGGCCACCGTTGTTGGCCTGGTGACCGTTGCGCACTCGCCGCACCTGCACATGGTCCTGTTGCTCGTGCCGGCGGCGTTCGTCGCACTCGTGGCATGGACCTTCGGCCGCACGCTGCGGGAGGGCCACGTGCCGCTGATCACGCGGATGGTGTCGGCGATCGACGGCGTGCCGCTTGCGCAACTCACGCCCGACCTGCTCGGTTACTCGCGCACGCTCACCGCCACGTGGGCCGCGGTGCTCTCGGGCCTGGCCGTCTGCAACTTCCTGCTCGCGCTGGTCGCCGTGCCCGGGGGGCTGCTGCACAGCCTCGGCATCGCCCCGCCGGTCACGGTCTCGGAGAGCGCGTGGTCGTGGTTCGCCAACCTCCTCAATTACGGGCTGGTCGGCGGCCTGTTCGTAGGCGAATATTTCTACCGCGTGCGGCGCTTCCCTGGGCGCTACACGAGCTTCTTCGATTTCGTGCGCAAGATGGTCGGGTTGGGGCCCACCGTCTGGCGCGGGCTGCTGCGGGACGAGCCGCGTCGAAGCTGAACAACGCAGGGACCGCCGCGGCAGGGGGCCGCGTTGCATAATTCGCGCGCGCAACAGGGGCGCGGATGTTTGAATGAAGTCGCCATGCAGTTCTTCGTGCCATCGGATCATCCCAGCCTGCCCGGGCATTTCCCGGGTCGTCCCGTCGTTCCCGGCGTGGTCGTCCTCGATCGCGTCCTCGATGCGATCCAGGCGCGCCACGGGCCGCTCGGTGACCTGCGCCTGCCGCAGGTGAAATTCGTGCAGCCATTGCTGCCGGACCAGCATGCGCAAGTGCTGCTGGAAGGTCAGGCAGGTCGCTGGCGCTTCCGCGTCGTGCGCGATGGCCAGCCCATCGCCTCCGGCGAAGTGGTGTGCAAATGAACGCACACTGGAAGCAACGCCCCGAAGGCGGCAGCCGGTTCGCGATCCTGCTGATCCGCAACATCGCGCGGCGGGGCGGGCGAACGATCGCGCGCCTGTGCCTGTACCCGATCGTCCTGTACTTCCTCGCGCTGCGCGGTCCGGAGCGCCGCGCCTCGCGCACGTACCTGGCGCGCGTGTTGCGCAAGCCGGCCACGTTGTTCGGCGTGGCGCGCCACATCCACACCTTCGCAGCCACCATCCTCGATCGCGTGTTCCTCCTCGGCGAAGACCTGCGGCGCTTCGACGTGCGCGTGCATGGCCTTGAAGCGTTGCACGCGACCGTCGACATGCACGGCGGCGTGCTGCTGTTCGGCTCGCACCTGGGCAGCTTCGAAGTGTTGCGCGTGCTTGCGCGCGAACGCCCCGACATTCCCGTGCGCGTCGTGCTCGACAAGGCGCACAACGCGGCGATGACGCAATTGCTCGACGCGCTGAACCCCGAGATCGCCGCCACGGTGATCGATGCGGGGCAGGACGGGCCGTCGGTGGTGCTCGCGATCCAGCAGGCGGTCGCCGAAGGCGCGGTCGTGGCGTTGCTCGTCGATCGCACGCAACCCGGCGAGCCCGGCTATCCGGTCGAATTCCTCGGCGCGCCCGCGCAGCTTCCGGGCGCGCCCTGGCTGATTGCCGCCGTGCTGCACGCCCCGGTGGTACTTGCCTTCGGCCTGTACCGTGGCGGCAACCGCTACGACCTGGTGTTCGAGCCGTTCAGCGGCCCTATCAAGGTGGCGCGCAAGGATCGCAACCAGGTGCTGGCCGACATGGCCCGCCGTTACGCCGCGCGCCTGGAGCACCATGCGCGCAGCGCACCGTACAACTGGTTCAACTTCTACGATTTCTGGAACACGCCCACCGGAGCGCCCGTCGATGACAAGCCGCAAACACAACCGCAGGACGAGTCTGGTGCTCGGCCTGTCGCTGCTGGCGGCGACGTGGGCGACGGCACCATGGGCCGCGCCGCCTGAGCCGACCGCCGCATCGGCGTCGGTCGACGCGGGTTGGATCCTCTCGAAACTCGCGCGCCCCGCGCCCACGCAGACCGATTTCGTCGAACTGCGTGGCTCGGCGCTGCTGAAGACGCCGCTGCGCATCGAAGGCCAGTACCGCCGGCCGACCGGCGACACGCTCGTGCGTGCCGTTCGCGTGCCGTACGCGGAGACGACGACGATCCGCAACGGGCAGGCCACCATCGAACGCAACGGCAAAGCGCGCACGTTCTCCCTGGCACGCGCGCCGGAACTGCAGGGCCTGCAGGCGAGCTTCGGTGCGATGCTCGCCGGCGACCGCACGCAGCTGGAACGCTATTACGCGATCGATGCCAGCGGCACGCGCCAGGCGTGGATCCTTCGCCTGTCGCCGCGTGATCGTGCGCTTGCGGCGAAAGTGCGCGACATCGTGCTGCGCGGCCGCGGTGCGGAGCTGCGTTGCATCGAAACGCGCCCGGTGAAGGGCGAGATGCAACGCACGCTGCTCGCCGGCGCCGCGCGCAGCGCACACGCCTCGACCGACGCCGCGGCCCTGGCCGCACTGTGCACCGCGCAATGAGCGACGCCGCGCTGCGGCCGGGCGCGCGCATCGCGCTCGCCGCACTCTGGCTCGCGGTGTTGCTCGTCGCCGGCTGGGCGATCGCACGACACCTCCACCTCAGCGGCGACCTGCGCAAGTTCATGCCCAGCGCGCGCACGCCGGAGCAGCGGTTGCTGATCGATGAACTGGGCGAAGGCCCGGGTTCGCGCCTGTTGCTGGTCACGCTTTCGGGCGCGCGCGACGCACAAACCCTCGCAGCGCAATCACGCGCCGTGCGCGCCACGCTGTCGGAGGACGCACGCTTCACGCTCGTCGCCAATGGCGAAGGCGGGCTGGAGGCCTTCCCCGAACGCCTGCGTCCCTATCGCTATCTCCTTTCGCCGACGCTCGACACGCAACGCTTCGATGCCGCGTACCTGGCCGAGCAAGTGCAATCGCGCGTGGCCGATCTCGGGTCGCCCGCGGCCGGTCTGGTCGAACCGCTCGTGCCGAGCGATCCGACGCTCGAAACCCTGGTGCTCGCCGAAACCTGGGAGCCGGCCACCGCGCCGCAGCGCATCGAAGGCGTGTGGTTCGACCGCGCGGGCAAGCGGGCATTGCTCGCGGTGCAAACGCGCGCCGCGGGGTTCGATCCCACGGGGCAGAGCGATGCAGTCGCAGCGATCGAATCGGCGTACACCGAGGCCAAGCACGGCCAGGCGGGCACGCTGTCGATGACCGGCCCCGGCGCGTTCTCCGTCGAAATCGGCCGACGCACGGCGAACGAGGCAAACTGGATCGGCATGGTCGATTCCATCGGCCTGCTCGTGTTGTTGTTCGTCGCATATCGCAACTGGAAGATCCCGGTGCTCGGCGCGTTGCCGCTCGCCAGCGCCGGCCTCGCGGGCCTGGGCGTGGTGGCCCTGGTGTTCGACGGCGTGCATGGCATCACCGTGGCGTTCGGCTTCACGCTGATCGGCGTCGCGCAGGATTATCCGATCCACTTCTTCAGCCACCAGCGCACGGGCGTGAAGCCGTATGCGAGCGTGCGCGCGCTGTGGCCGACGCTGGCCACGGGCGTGGTGTCGACGTGCATCGCTTACGCGACGTTCTTCGTGTCCGGCGTCGACGGCCTGGAGCAACTCGCGGTGTTCACCATCGTCGGGCTCGGCACGGCGGCATTGACCACGCGCCTGCTCCTGCCGGCACTCGTCGATCCGGATCTGCGCGACCCTGCGCAATCGGTGATGCTCGAACGCCTGCGCGCCTGGGTCGCACGCCTGCCGCAGCCGCGCATCGCCATCCTGGTCCTGACGCTGATCGCAGCGGGCATCACGACCTTCGCGCCGGGCGCGTTCTGGCAGAACGACCTCTCGCGCCTGACGCCGGTGCCGGCCGAAGCACTCGCGCGTGATGCGCAGGTGCGGCAGGAACTGGGTGCACCCGACGTGCGCTATGTCATCGCCGTCCAGGGCCGCGACGTCGAAGATGCGTTGCAGCGCAGCGAACGTCTCGGGTCTGCGCTCGAACAGGCCCGTTCGCAGCATTGGCTCGCCGGTTTCGAACACGCCGCGCAATACTTGCCGAGCGCCCGCACGCAACGCGCGCGACAGGCGAAGCTGCCGGCGCCCGAAGCGCTGCGCACCGCGCTCGATACCGCCCTCGCCGCTTCGCCGTTCCGCGCCGATGTGTTCGAACCCTTCCTCGCCGACGTGGAAACTGCACGTCGTGCGCCGCCGCTGGTGCCCGCCGATCTCGCCGGCACGCCGCTGAAGATTCGCATCGACGGCCTGCTGCGCGAACGCGAAGGCCATGCGACCGCCCTGGTCTCGCTCATCGGTCTCGACGCACCGGACAAGGTGGCAGCACTCGCCGCACGCGAGGGTGCGCGACTCGTCGACCTGAAGGCCGCGTCCGAATCGCTCGTCGTCGCCTATCGCGAGCGCGTGTTGTGGGCGTTGGGGCTGGCAGCCGTGTTGCTCGTGATCGCGGTGCGCGTCGCGCTCGGGTCCTGGCATCGTGCCTGGCGCGTGCTCGCCCCGATGGCGGTGACCACGCTCGTGATCCTCGCCGCGTTGCGCATCGCAGGCGTCGAGCTCACGCTGTTCCACCTCGTCGCCCTGATCCTCGCCGCGGGCCTGGGCTTGGACTACGCGTTGTTCTTCGAGCACGCGGGCGACGATCGCGAGGAACAACTGCGCACCCTGCATGCCTTGCTGGTGTGCAGCGCGATGACGCTGCTGGTGTTCGCGTTGCTGGGGTTGTCGTCGATTCCGGTCCTGCGCGCGATCGGCGTGACCGTCACGCTCGGCGTCGTGTCGAACTTCGTGCTGGGCTTGCTGATCGCGCGCCATCCGCACCGGGAGGACGCATGATCGACCGCGCCACGATCGAATCCCTCGTGCCGCATGCCGGTGCGATGTGCCTGTGGGACGAAGTGGTGGCATGGGACGCGCAACGCATCACCCTGCGGAGCCAGGGTCACCGCGACCCGGCGCATCCGCTGCGCAGCCACGGCCAACTGCGCGCCATCCACCTCTGCGAATACGGCGCCCAGGCCATGGCCGTGCACGGCGGCCTGATCGCGCGCGAACACGGCGCATCGGCGCCACCGGGCATGCTCGTGGCACTGCGCGGCGTCGACCTGCACTGCTCGCGCATCGACGATCTGCCGGGCACGCTCGAATGCGAGGCCGAAGCCCTGATCGCGGGCGAGGGCGCGCAGCAGTATCGTTTCCTCCTTCGCCACGAAGGCACGGTGCTGGCAGAAGGCCGCGCGGCCGTGATGCTGCAGCCACAGGAGACCTCGGCATGACCCAGCGACGCGCACTCGTGACCGGCGGAAGCGGCGACATCGGTGGCGCGATCTGCCGCCAGCTCGCCGCCGACGGCCTGCACGTCATCGTGCATGCGAATGCGAACGTGGCGCGCGCCGAAGGCGTCGTCGAAGTAATTCGCGCAGACGGCGGCAGCGCGCAGGCGATTGCGTTCGATGTCGCCGATGCCGACGCGACGCGCGCCGCCATCGACGGGTTGCTGGCACATGGCCCGATCCAGGTCGTCGTCAACAACGCCGGCATCCACGACGATGCACCCCTCGCCGGCATGTCGGCCGCGCAATGGAAACGTGTCGTCGATGTTTCGCTGCACGGCTTCTTCCACGTCACGCAACCGCTGTTGCTGCCGATGGCGCGCACCCGCTGGGGCCGCGTGGTGAGCGTCTCGTCCGTCGCGGCAGTCCTCGGCAACCGCGGCCAGGCGAACTACGCGGCCGCGAAGTCCGCACTGCACGGCGCGAGCAAATCGCTGGCGCGCGAGATGGGCAGCCGCGGGATCACCGTGAATGTCGTCGCCCCCGGCGTGGTCGAGGGCGCGATGGCCGATGCGAGTTTCCCGCCGGCGTTGGTGAAACAGATGGTGCCCGCGGGCCGCGCCGCGCGCCCCGACGAGGTGGCGGCGCTCGTGCGTTTCCTGTGTTCGGACGCGGCGAGTTACGTCAACGGCCAGGTGATCGGCGTCGACGGCGGCATGACCTGACGGGTATCCTCCCCGCGCCGACAGGGGTGTCGGCACTCAACTCACCAGGGGAATCACCGCATGATCCGCAAGTTGCGCCTGTTCGCGCTGCTCTCGCTCCTGTTTGCCTCCACGTTCGCCATCGCAGGCGAAACCGGCAAGCACGCCGAAAACCAGTCGCCGGTTCCGGAAGAAGGCAAGGCGCTTGTCGTCTTCCTGCGTTCGTCGTTCGTCGGTTCGGCCATCAGCGCTTCGGTCTACGACGCGCCCGATGCCGAAACGAAGTTCATCGGCATCATCCAGAACAAGCAGAAGGTCGCCTACCAGGCCGAGCCGGGCGCGCACCGTTTCATGGTGATCGCCGAGAACGCCGACTTCGTCGATGCCACGCTCGAAGCCGGCAAGACGTATTACATCCTCGTCAGCCCGCGCATGGGCGCGTGGAAGGCCCGCTTCTCGCTGCTGCCGATCCATCCGGACGCGAAGGCCGAGTACAACACCCAAAGCGCCGATTTCAAGAAGTGGATGGCGAACACGAACCTCGTGGAAGTCACCGAATCGAACACGGCCTGGTACGAAAAGCACAAGGCCAGCATCGAAGAGAAGAAAGCCGACTACCTGAAGAAGTGGACCGTCATGGCCCCGCAGGACAAGGCAGTGCTGACGATCAAGGCCGAAGACGGCGTCTGATCTTCTAAGCGCGCGACGACGCCGGATCCACCAGGTCCGGCGATCGTCCCGCGAACCACGTCAGCAGCGGGCTCGTCATCACCGTGGTCACCAGCGCCATCACCAGCAGCATGGTGAACAGCGACGGCCCGATCAGGCCGGCATCCAGGCCGACCTTCATCACGATCAATTCCATCAGGCCGCGCGCGTTCATCAGCGCGCCCGTCGCGAAACACTCGCGCCAGCCATAGCCCGCCACGCGTGCACCGGCCGCACCGCCGGCCATCTTGCCGACGACCGCGGCGAGCAACACCAGCAGCAACGCACCCAGGCCCGTGCCGACGAACGCGTCGGGCGTCGTGTTCAATCCCGCCAGTGCGAAGAAAATCGGCATCAGCAACACGATCGCGATGTATTCCAGGCGCTCGACCAGGCAACGCAGCAGGCGGTCGTCGCGCGGCAGGCAGGCGCCGAACAGGAAGGCACCGAACACCGCGTGCAGGCCCAACCATTCGGTCAGACCCGCGCAACCCAGCGCGCCGAGCAGCAGCGCAGCCAGCAACATCTGCGAGGGCTCGCCCGTCGGCGCGAAGCGGCGCATCAACCAGGCATAGAACGGCCGCAGCACGCCGAAGACGAATGCGAGCAATGCGAGCGTGCCGACCGTCGTGCGCAGCAAGCCCGAACCACCGCCGCCCAGCCCAACGAGTGCGACGACGACGGCGAGCATCACCCACGCGAACACATCCGCGATCGCGGCCGAGCTCAACGCCAGCCGGCCCAGGCGCGTCTGCGTCAATCCGCGATCCTTGAGGATGCGCGCCATGACGGGAAACGCGGTGATCGACAACGCCGCCGCCATGAACAGCGCGAACGGCCAGAAGCCCACGCCAGCCGGCGCGAGCGGATACAGCATCGGCGAGATCGCGAAGCCCGCGCCCATCGGAAACAGGACGCCGAGCACGCCCACCCATCCGGCCGCCTTGACCTGTGCGCGCACGCCTTCGGGCGCCCGCAACTCGGCGCCGACGATGAACATGAAGAGCACAAGTCCGACCGTCGACAACGCCGAGAGCCCACCGAGGGAATCCTTCGCGAACAATTGCGCGTGGACCTCCGGCGCGATCGCGCCGAACACGATGGGCCCGAGCAGCAAACCCGCCGCCATCTCGCCGATCACCGCCGGCTGGCCGAAATACTTCAACACCAGGCCGCACCCGCGCGCCGCCGCGAGGATGACCACCAGCTGCAACATCAGCATCGAATGATTCACGGCGTCAGCGCCTCGGCAGGCGCCCGGGTTGCGGACGTCGTGGCCATTCGCGCGTACCACGCATCCTCGAGGCAAGGCGCGGGCGGGCCATCGTCGCGGAATGCGGCCAGTTGCGCGTCGAGCCCGTGATCGTCGATGTCCGGATGCGTGCGCCGCGCTTCATCGAGCATCTCCGCCGCCAGCCAGCGCATGCGCACGACGTTCGCACGCAGGCGCGCTTCGAACTGCGCGTCGTCGAGCGTGTCGTTGAGCGCGCGGTTCATCTCGTGGAACCAGTCGATGCCCCACTGGTTGAGGAAGCGGCGATCAGGCACCAGCGGCCCGGTGTTGCGCTCGCCCCATTCGCGCAGCAGCGCCTGCATCGAGAGATTCAAGTCGCGGCCCTGCATGAACGCATCGCGCAGGCGACC
This sequence comes from Lysobacter sp. P5_C4, assembly GCF_054049695.1. Classification (NCBI taxonomy): domain Bacteria; kingdom Pseudomonadati; phylum Pseudomonadota; class Gammaproteobacteria; order Lysobacterales; family Lysobacteraceae; genus Lysobacter; species Lysobacter sp. P5_C4. The sequence goes on from NZ_JBFULX010000002.1 coordinate 280,172, forward strand.
GAGCAGGGAGATCGCCGTGAGCCGCCCGGCGAAGAACACCGGCGCCAGGAGTGCCCAGTAATAGGTGTAGTCCCAGATCACCTTGAGCGGCATGACCTGCGCATCGCCGAACAGCGGGTACTGATCCTGGTAGAGCGTGAGCGTGTTCTCGTAGAACGAAACGTAGAGTTGCTCGTAGATCGACGCGTACGGCGCCACCGGCTGGCCTGCGCGGTCCTTCTCGATGAGATCGACGATGAAGGTGTTGCTCATCGCGATGAAGTCGCTGCCCGGCGAGTAGAACGGATCCAGGAACAGGCCCGCTTCGCCCGTCAGCGCCCAGCGATCGCCAGAGAACACTTGCTTGCAGCTGTAGGAGAAGTGGCGGAAGAACAGGAAGTCCTGCAGCGCGTGCTCGGGTTTGTCGACGGCGCGCGCGACGCCCGGCTGATGTTCGCGCAGCCAGTCCATCGCCTTGGCGTGCGTGTTCATCGTGTCGAGTGGATGCATCTTCGCGTCGCACACGATGCCGAGCGAATGCGCGTTCGACGCCAGCGGGATCAACCAGAACCAGTAGCCCGGCCCGCACATGTGGTTGGTCGAACGCCAGCGCGCCGGCGGATTGCAGCGGCCGAGCCATTGCGGATCGTCGGACCACTGTTGCGGTTCGATGTAGCCATCCACGCGCCACCACACCGCGTTCGCGTCGTGGTCGTTCGGTTGGGCCAGGTCGAGCTTGCGCTTGATCAGGCCGGCGCGACCGGCGGCATCGACCACCCAGCGCGAAGAGATCGTGTGCGAGGCCCCGCCGCGGTCGAAGCCCACGACGTGCGGCGATTCGTCCTTCGACAGATCGATCGTGCGCACGGTCGAGCCGTCGAGGAATTTCGCGCCGAGCGCGCGCGCCTGTTCGCCGAGGAAATTCTCGAAGCGCCCGCGGTCGAGCTGCCAGGAATGCGTCGGCAGCAATTCGCTCACGCCGAGCTCCGTGCACTGGTCGAGGTCTTCGCGCCCTTCGCTGAAGAAGAAGCGGAAGCCGAACTTGCGCAGTTGTTGCGTTTCCAGGTGTTCGCGGAACCCCAGGACGTCGGCGAAGTAATGCGCACCGATTTCCACCGTCGATTCGCCGACCTTGAAGGCCGCCTCGCGCACCGGGTGCGTGCGCCGTTCGAGCACGGTGACCGACAGCGACGGGTCGCGTTGGCGCAACTGGATCGCGAGGGTCAGGCCGGCGAGGCCACCTCCGAGGATGACGACGTCGGCCTGCGCGCTCATGGGCGGTCCTGGAAGGAAGGTTTGGGGACGGGTTGCATGGGATTGCGTGCCCCGCCGAACTCGCCCGTCGGATCATGGATGACCGGCGGATGCGCACGCGCGCGGCGGTATTCGGCCACGACGTTGCCGTAGCGCATGATTTGTTTGGCGACATGCGCCGTGATGCGCCACAAATCGGTCAACGGACGGAAGTGGCTCTTGCGGAACTGTGCGGCGGCGCCCGGGCCCTGGTACCGCGACTCGATCGGCACCGACACCACGCGCACGCCCAGTTGCCGCGCGGCGGAAATCAGGATCTGCGCTTCGAACACGAAGTCTTCGCCGGGCACGTCGTCGAGTGCGCACACGTTCGCGGGGTAGAAACGCTGGCCGCTCTGCGTGTCGCAGATGCGATAGCCGCAGCCCCACGCAATGCCCCAGTCGCCGAATTCGTTCGCGAGGCGACGATGCTTCGGCTGCTGCACGCGCTTGCGCACGCGCGAACCGATGACCAGCGCGCCCGGGTACAACTGCGCCGCTTCGAGCAGGCGCGGAATGTCGTCGGCGTGATGCTGGCCGTCGCCGTCCATCGTCAACACGCCGTCGAACCCGCGGCGCAGCGCTTCGGCGAAGCCCTCGCGCAGGGACGCGCCCTTGCCCTGGCGTTGTTCGTGGCGGATCAGGGCGATCGGCAGGTCGCGCACGCAGTCGGACGTGCCGTCGTCGGAACCGTCGTCGATCACCAGCACGTTCGGGCAATGCGCGAGCGCGCCTTCGACGACTTCACGGATCCGCAGCGACTCGTTGAGCGCCGGGATGACGATGCAGGTGCGTCGCGCGAGATCGGTCACGTCGGTCATGCGATGGCCACCTGCAGGGTGCGCCCGCGGCCTGCGAACAGGTGCGCTTCACTCCGCGTCGCGGCGAACGCTTCGAACAAGGGCAGCATCTGCGCCATCGCGTTGCCGCCGGCGAGTTCGGAAAGACGCGCCGCATCGGCGGGCCTGCGGCCCGGTTGCAGGGTGACTTCGATGCGCGGTGCATCGGCCTTCGGCAGGCGCGACAACACCAGCGCGCCGCCCAGCAGGCCCGCGCTGTTGGAAATCGGCATCAACGGACCGACGGCGCCACCGTCGTAACCGACCAGCAGCACCGCTTCCTCCCCCGCTGCCAATTGCACGAGCGCCTCGACCAGGCCTTCGGCGAAGGTCGCGTCGTACGCACTGATCGCCGTGGTCGCTTCCGTGCAACCCGCGCCGATGGTCCAGTAACCGGCGGCTGCGTTGTGCACCGAGTTGTGAAAGCGCGTCGGCGAGATCGAACGCGGGTCGGCCGCGAGCGTCGCGCACATGTAGTCGGTGATCCCCAGATCGCCGTGCGTGGAGGCAAACACCGACGGCAGCGCGCGCGGGTCGCGGCCGGCTGCGGTGCACGCGGCCAGCGCCACTTCCAGCGCGACCGCGACGGTGTCCGGCGCGCGGCGGCGTTCGTTCGGCGCGAGCAGTTGCGGCGAAGGGCGGGCGGGTGCAGCTTCGGGCAAGGCGCCGTCGCGCACGAATGCGCGTGCGGCGCTCCAGTCCGGCAGGCCGTTGCTCCAGAAGCCGATGCCCTCGACGGTGGCGGACAACCCCGTCATGCCGCGAACACCAGCGAACAATTGTTGCCGCCGAACCCGAAGGAGTTGTTCATCGCGTAACGGATCGCGCGTTGCGCGTTGTCGAAGCGGATCTGCGCGCCGCAGGCGGGATCGCGTTGCGCGCTGTTGAGGATGCCGGGCAACACGCCGTGTTCCAGCGCCAGCATCGCGCAGACCGATTCCACGATGCCGGCCGCGCCGAGCGTGTGCCCGGTCCACCCCTTGGTCGAACTGGCGTGCAGCGTGTCGGGAAACAGTGCGGCGATGGCCTGCGCCTCGATGGTGTCGTTCGCGGGGGTCGCCGTGCCGTGCAGGTTGAGGTACCCGATGTCCGCAGCCTGCACGCCCGCGCGCGCAAGCGCATCGCCCATGGCCAGTCGCGCGCCGAGGCCTTCGGGATGCGGCGCGGACATGTGGTGGGCGTCGCTCGACTCGCCGTAGCCACGCAGCGACAGGCCGGGTGGTGCGCCGTCTTCGACGCGTTCGAGCAATGCGAAGCCGCCGGCCTCGCCGAGCGACAAACCGTCGCGCGTCGCATCGAAGGGTTTGCACTTGCCCTGCGACACCAGGCCCAGCGCGTTGAAGCCGTACAGCACGCTGCCACACAGGGTATCGACGCCGCCGACGAGCGCGGCATCGGCGAGCCCCGCGTGGATCAGGCGCGCGGCCTGCGCGAACACCTTCGCGCTCGACGAGCACGCGGTCGCCACGGTGACGCAGGGGCCGTCGAGCCCGGTCGCATGCGCGATGAAATCGCCGAGCGAATGCGGGGTGTGCACGATCGGGCGCTGCATGTCGTGCGGGAACGCGGGGCCGGCGGCGGTGGATTCGAGCCGCGCATACGCCTCCTCGCTGGCGCCGATGCTGGAGGTGGAGGTGCCCACGACGATGGCGACGCGGTCGGCGCCGAAGCGATCGCTCGCCTCGCGCACCGCGTCCAGCATCCCGTCCTGCTGCAGCGCGAGCCAGGCGAGCCGGTTGTTGCGACATTCCCAATGTGCGAACGCGTGCGGCAGCGCCTGGGTTTCCAGCCCGTCGACGCGGCCGATCCAGCAATCCAGGCGGTCTTCGCCGCCGAAATCATTGGGACGCAAGCCGCCGCGGCGGTCCCGGAACGCATTCAGTTGCGCATCGCGACCGCGGCCGAGCGCGGTGGTCGCGGTATAGCGACGGATCGCCAGTGGTGGAAGCGGCGTGTTGGGCGAGCCTGGCGGCAGGGAAGACAAATGCACACAGGGCTCCGGAATGCAGGTTCATCGAAAGGCGGGCCGAGTATAGCCATCGCCCCGTCGGCAGCCAGCGTGGCGCATCCGTCGCGGAAACGGGATGATGGCGGCCGTCGCGGGGGGCCCGGCATCGCCGAGGACGCGGCGTTTCCGAAGAGAACCAAGGGGAATCACCGCATGAAGCTCCATCGTCGCGCGCTCGTCGCGTGTTTCGCACTGCTGTCCATGTGTGTCTTCGCCGCCAACGTGCAGGCCCGCCAGAGCCGCCTGAGCGATCCGGCCGCCGTCGCCATTCCGGCCGGGATGTCCGAAGAACAGGTCGTCAAGGACATCAAGCGCGCCCTCGCCGGCCGCGGCTGGACGATCGCCGAAGAAAAGCCGGGCGACATCGTCGCCGAGCTCAACCTGCGCGAGCATTGGGCGAAGATCCACGTCACCCATGACGGCAAGGCCGTGCAGTACGCGTACATGGACAGCCGCAACCTCGATTTCGAATCCCGCCGCGGCAAGCGGTGGATCCATCGCAATTACCTCGGCTGGATGAATTACCTCGCCACCGACACGCGGACCAACTTCCAGCTGACCTCCGGGCAGTTGTGATGCGCCTTGCGTCGTAGCCCACACATCCGGGCCGCGCAACGCACGTAAACTGGAGGCGCCGCACCCGCGGCGCTTTCTTTTTCGACCCCACGCCCCCATCCAGCGGCCATGCCGTCCCACGTCGCCCATCGTTTGCACCTTGCCGTCGATCGCGATGTCCTTCACACGGGGCTGGTGACGCTGCTCGCCTGCATGTTGAGCGCCGGCGTGGTCTATCTCGGCTACTTCTGGCATGTGCTGCGCGTGGCGCGCCGCGCGCCGACGACGCCCGAGCACGGCGTCACGGTCCTGTTGTTCGGCAAACACGCACCGAACGGCCGCATCGACGCGGATTTCGCCGCGCGCCTGGAACGCGCCGCCACCCTGTGGCGCGAACGCCCGCCGCGCGAAGTGATCCTCCTCGGCGGCGGCGCACCCAACCAGCCCACCGAAGCCGAAGTCGCCCGGCAGTCGCTGCTCGCGCGCAACCTCGACGTGGGCCCCGCGCTGCGCCTGGAGGCGCAATCGCGCGACACCCTGCAGAACCTGCGCAACGCCCGCGACCTGATGGTGGGCGAAAATGCGCGCCGCGTGACCCTGCTCAGCAGCCGCTATCACCTCGCGCGCTGCGCCCTGTTCGCCCGCCAGCTCGGGTACGACTGGGAGTTGTGCGCCGCCGAACCGCGCCTGCCACTGCGGCCCGCGACGCTGCTGCACATCGCCGCCGAAGCCTATTTCGTCTGCTGGAGCGACCTGGGGACGCGCTGGGCGCGCTTCATCGGATCGGACCGGATGCTCGCGCGCGTGACCTGAGGGCGGGGCGCAAAACGAGACGCCCGTCCCTTGTGCAGGACCACCGGCAGGGGCCGGCGACGGGGGTGGTTGCGCTAGCATCGGTCGCTTCCGGATCCGTTTTGGAGCAGGGGCATGGGTTTGAAGTTGGATCGCAGCGCACGCGCGCTGCTCGTCGGCGCGGGTCTCGCGCTGTCCTCGGGCGCATTCGCCCAATCGCCGGCGAAGGTCACGACCGCGGATTACGACCGCGCCGTGAAGATGCTTTCGCAGAATACGAATCCGTTGGTCGACCACGCGGCGCAAGGCGTCACCTGGCTCGACGACACGTCCTTCGTCTGGTTCGACAACGATGCCAACGGCGTCCGCGTGGTCCGCACCGACGCAACGACCGGCAAGTCCGTCGCGGCCTTCGATGTCGCGCGCATGGCCAAGGCCCTGTCGTCCGCGTCGGGCAAGCAGGTCGACGCCAAGCGCATCGACAAGTCCATCTACGGCGTTGGCCTCAACGCCGACGGCCGTTACGACTTCTCGGTGAAGGGCACGCACTACCTGTGCGACGTGTCCAAGCCCCGTTGCGTCGCCAAGCCGGCGGCGAAGGGCAAGGACGGCGACGGCCCGGCGAACGTCTCGCCCGATGGCAAGCGCGAAGCCTTCATCCGCGACTGGAACCTGTGGGTGCGCGACACCGCCACCGGAAAGGAAACCCGCCTGACCACGGACGGCGTCGAGAATTTCGGCTACGCCACCAACAACGCCGGCTGGGTGCACGACGACAGCGCGATCCTCGTGTGGTCGCCCGATTCGTCGAAGATCGCCACCTTCCAGCAGGACCAGCGCAAGACCAGCACGATGGCGGTGGTCGGCACCAATGTCGGTGCGCCGAAGATCGAAACGTGGAAGTACCCGTTCGTCGGCGACAAGGACGTGACCATGATCGAGCGCGTCGTGATCGACGTGCCGACGCAGAAGCTCGTGCGCCTGAAGATGCCGGCCGACCAGCATCGTTCGACGCAGTGCGACGACGTCAGCTGCTTCGGCGGCTGGGAAGACGTGCAGTGGGCGAAGGACGGCAAGTCGATCGCCTTCGTTTCCACCGCGCGCGACCACACCAGGAGCTGGGTGCGCACGGCGGATGTCGACACCGGTGCCGTGCACGAGGTCTTCGACGAAAGCGCGAAGAACTGGCTCGAATCCGGCATCAACGCCATCAACTGGCGCTACCTGCCGGAGAGCAACGAGATCCTGTGGTGGAGCCAGCGCAGCAACTGGGGCCACCTGTATCTGTACGACCTGGGCACCGGCAAGCTGAAGCGCCAGGTGACGACAGGCGACTGGAACGTCGCCGAAGTGCTGCGTTTGGATCCGGCTTCGCGCACGGTGTGGTTCACCGGCGTGAACCGCGAAGCGGGCCATCACCCGTACCACCAGCACCTGTACAAGGTGAACCTCGACGCCGGCGAGCCGACGCTCCTGTCGCCGGAAGACGCGCAGCACGACTTCAGGCTGTCGAAGGACGGCAAGTATGTCGTCGATACCTATTCGACGACCGCCGTCCCGCCGGTCACCGTGTTGCGCGATGCCAACGACGGCAAGGTGCTCGCGCAAATCGCGAAGGCCGACATCTCGCGTTTGAAGGCGTCGGGTTGGGTGGCGCCCGAGCAGATCGTCGTCAAGGCGCGCGACGGCAAGACCGACCTGTACGGCATGCTGTTCAAGCCGTCCAACTTCGATCCGAACAAGAAGTACCCGATCGTCAATTACATCTACCCCGGCCCGCAGGTCGGCTCGGTGCGCACCTACGGGTTCGCGCCCTCGCATGGCGACAACCAGGCGCTGGCCGAGCTGGGCTTCGTGGTCGTCGCGATCGACGGCATGGGCACGCCCTATCGTTCGAAGGCCTTCCACGACGCCTACGCGAAGAACGTCGGCGACAACACGCTGCCCGACCAGGTCACCGGCATGAAGCAGCTGGCCGCGCGCTTCCCGTGGATCGACCTTGCGCGCGTCGGCATCTGGGGCCACTCCGGCGGCGGCAACGCCACGGGCACGGCGATGTTCCGTTACCCGGACTTCTTCAAGGTCGGCATCGCCGAAAGCGGCAACCACGACAACCGCAACTACGAAGACGACTGGGCGGAGAAGTGGCAGGGCCTGCTGGTCACGGGCAAGGACGGCAAGACGAACTACGACGACCAGGCCAACCAGGCCCACGCCGGCAAGTTGAAGGGCAAGTTGCTGCTCATGCACGGACTGATGGACGACAACGTGCCGCCGCAGAACACGCTGCTCGTCGTCGACGCACTGATCAAGGCCAACAAGGACTTCGACCTGCTGCTCCTGCCGAATGCGCGCCACGGCTACGGCGAGTACTCGCCGTACGTCATGCGCGAGCGCTGGGACTATTTCGTGCAGAACCTGCTGGGCGCCGAGCATCCCGACGCGTATGAAGTGAAGCTGCCGAAGTAAGCGAAGCAAGCAACGGCGCGACTTTCACGCGCGTGAAGACGGGGCCTTCAGGCCCCGTCTTTGTTGGTGAAACCGGCGTGGAAACGATGATGTATCGTTTTCACATGACAGCAGCAGCCGACAACGGATATCGCGATCGCCTGCGTGGCGCCACGGGCACCGCGCACGTGCGCCTCGACGCGCGTTTCGCGCAAGGGTTGCGCACCGGGGCGCAGTACCGCACGTACGTCCTGGGCATGCAGGCCTTCGTGGCGAATGCCGAGCGCGCGTTGTCGCTCGCCAACCTGCGGCCGGCGTGGAACGCCTGGCGCGATCCCGCGCGTACTGCCTGGCTCGACGAGGATCTCACCGCCATCGGCATCGCCGCGCTTGCGCAAGGCCCGCGGATGTCGATCGCCGGCGACGCGGATGCGGCCGGCCTGTTTTACGTGATCGAAGGCTCGGCACTCGGTGCGACGCAGTTGTTGGGCGATGCGCAGGCGCTCGGCCATGGGCCGGGGACCGGTGCGACCTTCCTGTCGCGCCACGGTGGTTTCGGCGCGGGCAAGCGTTGGCGCGCCTTCGTCGCCGACCTGGAACGCGCCGATTTCGACACCGGCTGCGAACGCGCGATGCTCGAATCGGCGGCACGCGCCTTCGCCTGCGCCGAGCACGAGTTCCATCGCGCGGAGCTCGCGCACTCCACTTTCAGCGACGGACGCTGATCCAATGGACGAGGCAACGCGCAGCGCCGCGGGCGCCGACGCCGAGTGCGCGCGCGAACCGATCCACCTGAGCGGCGCGATCCAGCCGCACGGTTACCTGATCAGCTGCTCCTTGCCGGACTGGACGGTGCGCCACGCTTCGGCGAACGTCGCCGAACTGCTCGACGTGGCGCCCGACGACCTCATCGGCCGCAGCCTGGGCGAACACGTCGCCGACGAAGTCCTGCAGCCGCTGCTCGAAGTCATCGACATGATGGAGTCGGGCGCGCCGCCGCAACGCGCCGCGATCGGCAACATCGGTGCGATGGCGCATCTGTGCGATTTCGTCGTGCACGTCGCCGGCGACCTGGTGCACCTCGAACTCGAACCGCGCACCAACATGCCCGTGCGGCAAACGCCGACCGTCGTCGCGCAGCGGATGATCGCGCGCGCCACCGGCAGCGCGGACATGCGTGGCTTCCACCAGCACACCGCCGACGAGGTCCGCGCGCTCACCGGCTACGACCGCGTGATGATCTATCGCTTCCGCCACGACGAAGCCGGCGAAGTCATCGCCGAATCGCGTGCCGACGACATGGAGCCTTACCTCGGCCTGCGCTTCCCGGCGTCCGACATTCCCGCGCAGGCGCGCGCGCTGTACGTGCGCAACCGCATCCGCGTGATTCCTGATGTCGCGTACGTGCCGGTGCCGATCCTGCCCGACCGCGATGCGAAGGGTGCCCCGCTCGACCTGAGCCAGCACATCCTGCGCAGCGTCTCGCCGATGCACATCGAATATCTGAAGAACATGGGCCTGGCCGCGTCGATGTCGATTTCGATCGTCAGCGGCGGGCGCCTGTGGGGCCTGATCGCCTGCCACCATCGGGAGCCGCGTCTGGTGCCGCCATCGATCCGCGCGGCCGCCGACATGTTCAGCCTGTTCGTGTCGATGCGCGTGAGCGCCGCCGACCAGGAAATCGCGGCGAAGCAGGACGACCGCGCACGCGAGGCGCGCGAACGTCTCGCGCTCCGCCTCACGGGCCAGGAAAGCCTGTCGTCCGCACTCGCCAAAGCGATGCCGATCCTCGCCGAAATGGTGCCCGTCGACGGCATCGCGCTGCGCAGCGACGGGCGGTGGACGACACAGGGCCGCGCGCCTTCTCCCGCAGGCCTGTCGCGTGCGTTGGAGTGGGCGCGCACGCAGGGCGTCGACCGCTTGCCCGCGGTCGACCACGCCACGCCCTGGGCCTTGTCCGATGCGCACGACGGTCTCGCCGGCGTGCTCGCGGTGCCGTTTGGCCGACGCGACGATTGGCTGCTGTTCTTCCGCTGCGAACAGGTGGAAGACGTCGTGTGGGCCGGCGATCCGCACAAACCCATGGTGGCGACGGACGACGGCGTGCGGATCGCGCCGCGCAAGAGCTTCGAGAGTTGGCGCCAAACCGTGCGCGGCCACGCCTCGCCGTGGACCGAGGCCGAACGTGCAGCCGCCGAGCGCCTGCGCTGGCTGTTCCAGGAACGTCCGTGGCAACCGCTGCCCGCCGAAAGCGAAGCCGGCAACGTGCGCGACATGCGTCTGTTCCGCCGCCGCCACGTGATCGCCGAACAGAAGTCGCGACTGGATCAACTCGGCGCTTTGCTCGATGGCTTGGGCCATCTCGAAGATGCGGAAACCGCGCGAATCGGCGCGCGCATCGCCGAACTGGAAGCCGAATTGCGCCACTTGATGCATCGCGCCGCGGCCGAATGACCGCACGCGGCTTGGCAAACGTGCGCAGCCGCCGGTAACCTCGGCGGCCACTCCCCCCGCGAAACGCCCATGTCCGATGTCGCTCCGCGCAAGCGCGCGCTCAATCCGCTGCCCACGCTGATCTTCTCTTCGCGCTGGCTGCAGTTGCCGCTGTATCTCGGGTTGATCGTCGCGCAGGGCGTCTACGTCTATCTGTTCGTGAAGGAGTTGCTGCATCTCATCGCCGCGACCCCGCGCCTGGGCGAACAGGAAATCATGTTGATCGTGCTGGGCCTGATCGACGTGGTGATGATCAGCAACCTGCTCGTGATGGTGATCGTCGGCGGTTACGAAACCTTCGTTTCCCGCCTGCGCCTGGAAGACCACCCCGATCAGCCGGAGTGGCTGAGCCACGTCAACGCGAGCGTTTTGAAGGTGAAGCTGGCGATGGCGATCATCGGCATCTCCTCGATCCACCTGCTCAAGAGCTTCATCGAAGTCGGCATGGTCGGCGGCCTGCCGCTGTGCAGCACGCCCGACGGCATTTCCGCCCTCCGCGCCATGACCGAAGCCGGTTTGAACATGAAGGCCTGCACGACCATCACGAAGGACGGCGTGCTGTGGCAGACGATCATCCACAGCGTCTTCATCATCTCGGCGCTCGGCATCGCCTGGACGGACAAGTTGATGACGGGGGCTGCGAGCAAGCGTGAACACGTACACGCGCACTAGCGCGCGACCGTAAAATGGGGGGATGGATGTCTCCCACCTGCTCGACGCGCTGAATCCGGCCCAGCGCGAGGCCGTCACCGCAGCTTCCGGTCATTACCTCGTCCTTGCCGGCGCCGGCAGCGGCAAGACGCGCGTGCTGATGCACCGCATCGCCTGGCTCAATGAAGTGATGGGCGTGCCGCCGCACGGCATCCTCGCGGTGACCTTCACCAACAAGGCGGCGGGCGAACTCCGCCATCGCGCCGAGCACCTGTTGCGCAACGGCTCCCGCGGCATGTGGATCGGCACCTTCCACGGCCTCGCGCACCGCCTGCTGCGGCTGCATTGGGCCGATGCGGGCTTGCCCGAAGGCTTCCAGGTCCTCGACTCCGACGACCAGCTGCGCCTGGTCAAACGCGTCGTGCAACAACTCGAACTCGACGACACGCGCTTCCCGCCGCGCCAGATCGCCTGGTGGATCAACGCGCAGAAGGACGAAGGCCGCCGCCCGCAGCACATCCAGCCGGGCAGCGATTGGTTCATGGACACGATGCGCAAGGCCTACGAGGCCTACCAGGAGCGCTGCGACCGCGCGGGCCTGGTCGACTTCGCCGAATTGCTGCTGCGCGCGCACGAACTGCTGCGCGACAACGCCGGCCTGCTCGCGCATTACCGCCATCGCTTCGGCGAACTCCTGGTCGATGAATTCCAGGACACCAACGCGATCCAGTACGGCTTCGTGCGCCTGCTCGCGGGCGAGAGCGGGCACGTGTTCGTGGTCGGCGACGACGACCAGGCGATCTACGGGTGGCGCGGCGCGAAGGTGGAGAACGTGCAGCGTTTCCTGCGCGACTACCCGGGCGCCAGCACGCTGCGCCTGGAACAGAATTACCGGTCGACGTCGAACATCCTCAACGCGGCGAATGCCGTCATCGCGCACAACCCCGATCGCCTCGGCAAGCAGTTGTGGACCGATGCCGGGGAAGGCGATCCGATCGATTTGTACGCCGCGTACAACGAAATCGACGAATCGCGATACGTCCTCGAACGCATCCGCCAATGGGTGCGCGACGGCGGCAGCCACGGCGATTGCGCGATCCTGTATCGCAGCAACGCCCAATCCCGCGCCTTCGAAGAGGCCTTGCTCGGCGACCAGGTCCCGTATCGCGTGTATGGCGGGCAACGCTTCTTCGAACGTGCCGAAATCAAGGACACGCTGGCCTACCTGCGGCTGGTGACCAATCGCGCCGACGACGCCGCGTTCGAACGCGCCGTCAACACGCCCACGCGCGGCATCGGCGAACGCACGCTCGACGAAGTGCGCCGCACCGCGCGCGAAAACAGCCTGTCGCTGTGGGATGCCGCGCGCGCGACGAGCGAAGGCACCGTGCTTGCCGCGCGCTCGCGCAACGCACTCGCCGGCTTCCTGCTGCTGGTCGAAGGCTTGCAGGTGGAAACCGACGCACTCCCGCTACAGGAAAAGATCGACCACGTGTTGATGCGCAGCGGCCTGCGCGAGCATTACGCGAACGAGTCGAAGGGCCAGCTGGATTCGCGCACCGACAACCTCGACGAATTGGTGTCGGTCGCCTCGCGCTTCGTGCATGGCGAGGACGAGGAGTCGGCCGCGCTGAGCGAACTGGTCGCTTTCCTGAGTTACGCCGCCCTCGAAGCCGGCGAGGGACAGGCGCAATCGGGCGAGGATGGCGTGCAGTTGATGACGCTGCACAGCGCGAAGGGACTGGAGTTTCCGTTGGTGTTCCTCGCGGGTCTGGAAGAAGGCTTGTTTCCGAACACCAAGTCGCAGGAAGAACCGGGCCGCCTGGAGGAAGAACGCCGGCTGGCGTATGTCGGCATCACGCGCGCGCGGCAGAGGCTGGTGCTCACCTATGCCGAGGCGCGTCGCATCCACGGCGCCGACATGTACGGCATTCCGTCGCGATTCCTGCGCGAAATCCCGGCGCCCCTGCTCAACGAAGTCCGGCCGCGCGTGAAAGTGTCGAGCGCCTACACGCCGCATTCGGGGCGTCGCGAACATGCGATGGCCGCCGTGGACGTGCCCCCGGTGAAGCTGGGCGCGAACGTGCGCCATCCGACCTTCGGCACCGGCGTGGTCACCGACTATGAAGGCAGCGGCGCGCACGCGCGCGTGCAGGTGAATTTCGACGATGTCGGTTCGAAGTGGCTGGTGCTGGCCTACGCGAATCTGACGCCCGCCTGATACCCGCCCGAACGATCAGCGGGCGTCGGCCACCGAGGCTTGCAAGGCGCTCGCCAGTGCGGCGTCGCCGCTGACCAGCGCGGTCCATGCGAGTTCCAGGCCCTTGCGGCGCCCTTTCTCGACGAGCTTCAGGCCGTCCGGGCCGATCGTCAGCGTGTACACCTGGTCGCCGATCTGCACTTCGCGGCGCATGGGCTTGTCGAGCTTGGTCATCGCATTTTCCCCGGAAGAGACTTACCAGCCATAGAGCTTGAAATAGACCGGCACGTTGCGCGTGCCGTCGCTGTTGCGGTCCAGGCGCCCGTCGCCGTCGGAATCGGTGACGTAATAGGTGGGGCCGTTCTTCGGCACGACGCGGACCATCGCCAGCGCGCCGCTGACGCGGTACTCGGTGACGACATCGCCGTTGGCCGCGGTGCGCGTCGCCTGCTCCGACCCTTCGGGAATCGGCGGCATCGCGTTGGGATCCTGCGGGGCGGTGGCACAGCCGGCGGCGAGCGCCACGAGGGCGAGGGCAGACCATCGGTGCGTGGAGCGATTACGGGTCATGTGAGCCCTCCTCCCTGCGGGATACGGAACTGAAGCATAGGTCCGGCCGCTGTAAAGCCCGGGTGTGGACGCGGAGACGGCTAGAATCACCCGATGCCAAGACTGGTCCTGATCGACGGGTCCTCGTACCTGTACCGCGCGTTCCACGCGCTTCCGCCCCTCACCAACAGCGCCGGCGAGCCCACCGGGGCCCTGTTCGGCGTCGTGAACATGCTCCGGGCCACGCTCGCCGAGCAGCCCGACTGCGCGGCCTTCGTCGTCGACGCACCCGGCAAGACCTTTCGCGACGACCTGTATCCCGAATACAAGGCCAACCGTTCGGCCATGCCCGACGACCTGCGCGCGCAGGTGCAGCCGATGTGCGAAATCGTGCAGGCGCTCGGCTTCCCGATCCTGCGCGTCGACGGCGTGGAGGCCGACGATGTCATCGGCACGCTCGCGCTCCAGGCCGCGCGCTCGGGCAGCGAAGTCACCATTTCCACCAGCGACAAGGACTTCGCGCAATTGCTGGGACCGTTCGACAACGGCGGCAGCATCCGCCTGGTCAACACGATGAGCGGCAGCGTGCTGGACTCCGACGAAAGCGTGATGGCGAAGTTCGGCGTCCTTCCGCACCAGATCGTCGACATGCTCGCCCTGATGGGCGACGCGGTGGACAACGTGAAGGGCGTGGACAAGTGCGGACCGAAAACGGCGGCCAAGTGGTTGGCCGAATACGGCTCGCTCGATGGCGTGATCACGAACGTCGAAAAGATCGGCGGCAAGATCGGCGAGAACCTGCGCGCCGCGTTGCCGCGCCTGCCGCTCAATCGCGAACTGGTGACGATCAAGACGGACGTCACGCTGGATGCGGCGGCGCACCAGCTGGGCTTGCGGCCGCGCGATGTCGATGCGCTGAAGATCCTGTATGCGCGCTACGGATTCAACGCGGCGCTGAAGGAACTCGGCGGTACGCCGCCCGCGGCGGGCGAGCGCAAGGTGTCGATGCGCGGGACCGAAGCGGGCTGGGCGCGCACGGGTGCGGCGCCGGCGGAGCCGCCGGATGCGAAGCTCGGCGAGAAAATCGCTTACGAGACGATCCTCACGCGGGAGCAATTCGCGACGTGGCTGGCGAAGCTGCAGGCCAGCGACGCCTTCGCGTTCGACACGGAAACCGATTCGCTGGATGCCCTCTGTGCGAACCTGGTCGGCCTGAGCATCGCGACCGAAGCCTACGCGGGCGCGTACATCCCGTTCGGCCACGATTACCCCGGCGCGCCGGCGCAGCTCCCGCGCGACGAGGTGCTCGACGCGCTGCGCCCGCTGTTCGCCGATGCCTCGAAGAAAAAGGTCGGCCAGCACGGCAAGTACGACCTGCACGTGCTGCGCTGCCACGGCGTGGCCGTGCACGGTTACGACGACGACACGATGCTCGAAAGCTTCGTCTTCAACGCCGGTGCGAGCCGGCACGACATGGATTCGCTGGCCAAGCGTTACCTCGGCTACGACACCGTCCGCTACGAGGATGTCGCGGGCAAGGGCGCCAAGCAGATCCCGTTCTCGCACGTGGCCATCGAGGATGCGACGCGCTATGCGGCCGAAGATGCCGACATCGTGCTGCGCCTGCATTCGGTGCTTGGCCCGAAGCTCGCGGCCGAACCGACGCTGGAGTCGGTCTATCGCAGCATCGAAATCCCGCTGGTGCCGGTTCTCGAACGCGTGGAAGCCAACGGCGTGCTGGTGGATGTCGCGGAATTGCGTCGCCAGTCCGCCGACCTCGCCAAGCGCATGCTCGAAGCGCAGCAGCAGGCGACCTCGCTCGCAGGCCGCACCTTCAGCCTGGACTCGCCCAAGCAGGTGGGCCAGTTGCTGTTCGACGAACTCAAGCTGCCCGTGCAGGTGAAAACCTCCACCGGCCAGCCGAGCGTGAACGAAGAAGCGCTCGAAGCCATCGCCGACCTGCACGAACTGCCGAAGATCATCCTCGAGTACCGCGGCCTGGCGAAGTTGCGCAGCACCTACACCGACAAATTGCCGGACATGGTGAACCCGAACACCGGGCGCGTGCACACGAGCTACCACCAGGCTGGCGCGGCGACCGGCCGTTTGGCGTCGTCGGACCCGAACCTGCAGAACATCCCGATCCGCACCGACGACGGCCGCCGCATCCGCAAGGCATTCATCGCGCCGGAAGGCCGTCGCATCGTCGCGCTCGACTATTCGCAGATCGAGCTGCGGATCATGGCGCACCTGTCGGAAGACCCGAACTTGCTGAAGGCCTTCGGCAGCGGCGCGGACATCCATCGCGCGACCGCGGCGGAGGTCTTCGGCAAGGCCATGGACGATGTGTCGAACAATGAGCGCCGCGCGGCGAAGGCGATCAACTTCGGCCTGATGTACGGCATGAGCGCCTTCGGGCTGGCGCGCCAGCTCGGCATCGGCCGCGGCGAGGCGCAGGACTACATCGCGCTGTACTTCTCGCGCTACCCCGGCGTGCGCGACTACATGGAGCGCACGCGGCAGGACGCGCGCGACAAGGGTTACGTCGAGACCGTGTTCGGCCGCCGGCTGCACCTGGAGAACATCCACGCCCGCAACCAGGGCCTGCGCGCGGGCGCCGAGCGCGCCGCGATCAACGCGCCGATGCAGGGCACGGCCGCCGACATCGTGAAACGCGCGATGATCCAGATCGACCGTTGGCTCGCCGACGACACGCGTGCGCTCATGCTGTTGCAGGTGCACGATGAGCTTGTGTTCGAGGCCGACACCGGGTTCGTCGACGATCTCATCGCCGGTGCGACGTCGCGGATGGCCGCGGCGGCCGAGCTTCGCGTCCCCCTGTTGGTGGATGCCGGGACAGGCGCCAACTGGGACGAGGCGCACTGACGTGCTTGTCGCAAGATTAGGTTTGTGAGGGCGCTCCCGGCGCAATGAATTAAAACTGAATCCAACGGTTCCTTAACCTGAATCTTCACGAACCATCCATGTAAGGAATGATCATATAGCTCGCGTCAGATGCAAGGTCTGACGCAGATCTCTCCCTCCCCTGGAGTGATCCCCGGAGCGGTGACTCCTCCCCAAGTCCCGTTCCCCAGCCCCGCCGGTCTCCCCCTGGCCAGCGGGGCTTTTTATTGCCTGGAATAAAGTCGCCCTGCGCTAGAGTGCCGCAACGGTCGCTTGGGGGAACCCGCATGTTCGAGTTGTCGATGCCCGTCTGGGAGTACGTGCTGCGGGCGATCGTGGTCTACATCGTGCTGCTGGGCATGATCCGCATCTCCGGCAAACGGACGATGGGCCAGTTCACGCCCTTCGACGTGCTGCTGATCGTGTTGCTCGGCAACGCGGTGCAGAACGCGCTGCTGGGGAAGGACACCTCGCTGCTCGGCGGGCTGCTGCTCGCGGCGGTGCTGATCGCGCTGAACTGGATGACGGGTTTCATCGCGTCGCGCAGCCGCATGGCGGAGAAATTGATCGAAGGCGTGCCCATCGTGCTCGCGCAGGACGGCCGTCTGTTCGAACAGGTGCTGCGCCACGAGTTGGTGAGCAAGAACGACTTCGAGGAAGCCTTGCGCCAGAGCGGCGAGCTCACGTTGGACGACGTGCACTTCGCGATCCTGGAAACGGACGGACGGATCAGCGTCGTGCCGAAGAAAAAGCCCGGATCAGCGGACACCGAGCTCACGTAGCCAATCGCGCGGCCGAAGGTAGTCGACCAGCTTCGCCTCCTCGCTGCCCGGCGCCGGTGCGTAGCCGTACTCCCACCGCACCAGGGGCGGGAGGCTCATCAGGATCGATTCGGTGCGCCCGCCGCTCTGCAGCCCGAACAGCGTGCCGCGGTCGAAGACCAGGTTGAATTCCACGTAGCGCCCACGGCGATAGAGCTGGAAGTCGCGCTCGCGTTCGCCGAAGGGCAGTGCGCGGCGCCGTTCGACGATCGGCAGGTAGGCGGCGAGGAATCCATCGCCCACCGCGCGCTGGTACGCGAAGTCGCGTTCTAAGTCCTCGTGCAGGTCGTCGAAGAACAATCCGCCGACGCCGCGCGTCTCGTTGCGATGCTTGAGGAAGAAGTAGTCGTCGCACCAGCGCTTGTGCGCCTCGTAGCGTTCCTGCCCGCCGAAGGGCGCACACAGCGCGCGCGCCGTGCGATGCCAGTGCAGAACGTCTTCGTCGAAGGGGTAGTACGGCGTGAGATCGAAGCCGCCGCCGAACCACCACGCGACCGTCTGCCCGTCGCGCATGGCGCGGAAGTGGCGCACGTTCGCGTGGGTCGTGGGGATGTAGGGGTTGTGCGGGTGGAAGACGAGCGAGACGCCGACCGCGCGCCACGTCGCGCCGGCGAGCTCCGGCCGCGCCGCGGTCGCCGACGGCGGAAGCTTCGAACCGGAGACATCGGAGAACCCGATGCCCGCCTGCTCGAACACCGCGCCGTCGCGCAGGATGCGCGTGCGTCCGCCGCCGCCCTCCGCGCGCGCCCATGCGTCTTCGCGGAACCGCGCGACACCGTCCACGCTTTCGATCGCCGCGCAGATGCGGTCCTGCAGGTCGGTCAGATAGGTGCGGACGCGGGCGAAACCGGCGTCGTCTTCCTGTTCGGCGGGCGTGGACATGCGCGGCATTCTAGGCGACGCCGTGCACGGGGTTTCATTCGCGCAGGCGGGGGACGCCGTGCGCGTCGCGAATCTCGATCGCGGCCTCGTCGGCGATGCGGTCGCGCATGTCGCGGTTGGGCAGGGCGAGCGTGGGTTCGCCGCGCACCGCGCGCAACGCGTTGGCGTAGGACAGGCGCGCGGCCTGCGCATCGCCCGCGGCCGTGTAGCCCTCGGCCAGCGCTTCCCAGGCCGGTGCGCCGCCGCCCTGTGCGACCGCGCGGTGCAGCGAGCTTTCGGCGATCGGCCAGGGCTGCAGCCGTGCGAGCGCGCGCAGCGTCGCCGGGCTTTCGGGATGCGCGGCGAGCCATGTTTCGAGCTGCGTGCGGCGCGCTTCGGGAGACGCAATGGGGAGCGCGCCGTAACGATCGACGAGCGTTTCGTCCCATTGGGTCGCCAATGCCTGCTCGATGTTGCGGGCGGCCGCCACGTCCCAGCGCATCGCCGAGGCGCGCGCGGCATAGGCGCCAACGACGGCGGCGTCGGATTGCAGCGGCTTGGGCAGCGCATCCCAGCGATCGGCCAGCGCATTGGCGTCCGGGGCCTCGGCGAGCGAGGCGGCGGCCCAGCGCGCCTGCAAGGCATCCAGGCGGTCGGACGGCAGTGCCTGTTGCTGGCGCAAGGCACCGAGCATGCCGTAGGCCTCGTGGGCGCGGCCGAGATCGGCCAGTGCTTGCGCGCGCAGGATCAGCCCGCGCGGCGGCAACGGTTGTGCGTTGGGCGCATCGAGGATCGTGAGCGCGGCGGCGGGATCGCCGCCCGCAAGCGTGCGCTCGGCACGTGCGATGGCGCTCGCAAGCGGTGCGCGTTCGGCGAGTGCGTCCAGATGGCGTTGCGCCGCGACCGAATCGCCGCGCGCATCGGCGGCTTGCGCCGCGGCGACGCGTGCGACCCCCGCGGCTTCGTCGCGTTGCGCCGCCAGTTCGAGTTGTTTCTCCGCGCGCGCCCAGTGGCCAAGCTGCAGCGCGCCCAGACCGTCGGTCAAACGCAGTCGCGCCTGCCGGTTGCGGAAGCCGCGCCAGCCGCGGAACGGCAACGCGAGCACCGTCCACAGCAGCCACAGCGCGAAGACGCCGAGCAGCAGCAGCAGGAACGCGCCGACCACCGTGCTGCGGTAGTCGTGGCCGCGGAAGCGCACCAGCACTTCGCCCGGATCCTGCGCCAGCACCTGCGCGACCAGCGCGCCGACCAGTGCCAGCGCGATCCAGAACAACAGGTTGCGGAACAAGTTCATGCGAGCTCCTGTCAGTGCGCCCGCATCGAGCGCAATTGCGCGAGCGTCGTCCCCACCACCGGCGATGCGATCGCGAGGGGTTGCGCGCGCAGCCGCTGCAGCATCGCCCTTTGCGCGCGCAGCGCCGGTGAATCCGGCCACAAGCGCGGCAGCCAGGCATCGGCGCGGGCGAGCGAGGCCTTCCAGGCGGTCCTGTCGCGCCGTTCGAGCGCCGCGCGCGCCAGGGTGAGTTCGATGCCGAGCGCTTCCATTGCCGCGGAGCGGTCGCTTGCCGCACGCAACTGGACGCGATCGGACGGCTGCACGTCGACCAGCTTCGACGCGACGCGCTGCCACCATGGCTTGTCGCCCGTTTCGCCGACCGCCTGCGTCGCGGGCAGGCGCGCGAGGCCGGATTCGATCGCAGTGAGTTTGGTCGAGGCCTCGTGCACCGGGTCGACACCCTTCGCATCGAGCGTGCCGCGTTCCTGCGCCAGCGTCTGGCGCAGGCTCAGGTAGGCCGGATCGTCGATTCCGTCGAGCATGCCGGCCGCGAGCGCGTAGGCGCGCCGCGCGCCGTCGAGATCGGATGCGAGCTGCAATCGTTGCTGCGCCATGCCGAGCAGCATCTCTACCTCGTCGAGACGAATCGCCTGCGCCCCGTGGCGATCGGGATCGGCGAGTTTGGACACGCTGTCCTCGAGCAAGGCCGCGCGCTGGCCGACGCCGAGCAGTTCGTCGCGCAACACGCGGTTCGTCGCCTCGGCTTGCTGCAGGCGTTGTTGTTGGGCGCGCTGTTCGCTGCGAAGCGTGGCGATGCGGTCTTCGAGTGCGGTCAGGCGTTGCGAAGCGTCGTCGGCCGCGGCGCGTTCGTGCATCGCGCGCGTGTTCCAGGCGTGCCACGCCCATGCGCCGCCCAGGACGAGCAGCAACACCACGAGCCATGCAAGGGGCGCGCGGGAACGACGGACCGGCGGTTCGGGCGGGGAGTCGGTGTCGAGCACGGCCTGGACGTGTCGCGAAAGGTGCTGGCGATGCTACCGGATGCGGCGTGGTGGACGGCCATCACGCATGGCCACCGCCCCGCGCGGCGACCAGGTCGGCCGGACGGGCGCCGGCGGCCACGCGCAGGTCGCGGAAGCCGAGTGCGCGCGCTTCGTCCGCGAGGCGCTCGCTGCCGGCGAGGATGCGCGCGGCGCGCAGTTTCAACGCGAGATCGGCGGGCGCGTGGTCCATCAGCGTGCGCAGCGCTTCACCGCTGCTCAATGCGATCGCCCACCGGCCGCGCGCGGCGCGCAGGGCGGCGAAGGCGCGCGATGTCGGCGCCTGGGCCTGGCGTGCGTAGACATCGGCGCGAACGACCTGCGCGCCACGCTTGCGCAGTCCGGGTTCGATCCGGTCCCGTCCGCCCGGGGCGGTCACCAGGCCTACGCGCAGGCCTGCGATGTCCCGCAGCGCGTCCATCGCGAGCAACGCTTCGCTGTCCGCGCGCGCCGGAACGTGGACTTCGTCGATGCCGGCGCGACGCAAGGCCGCGGCGGTGCCCGCGCCGATCGCGAAGTGCCGTTGCGACCGCTTGCGACGCAAGGGCGCCATCGCCGCCGCGGCGCGCACGGCATTCGGGCTGGTGAACACCACGCGCGGCGCGGCGAGGGCGTCGCGCAAACGGCGGCGTGCCTGCGCGTCGTCGCGCAAGACGATGCGCATCGTCGACAACGCGACGCATCCCATCCCCGCGCGCGCGGCGGCGCGGCGCACGGCGTCGTGTTGCCCCAGCGGTCGCAGGGAGATGACGTACCATGCCGGCCGTCGTGGACTCGCATCGTCGCGCATGCGCGCAGCTTGCGGCGTGCCGCTCCGCCCCGCAATCGCAGGTTCGCTTCCGATGTCGCACGAACACCTTCTCGCCCACCTCGACGCCCACTACCGCGGCATGCCCCCGGTTGCCGCGATGGAGGTCGCGATCGTCGGCTACGACGGGCAGTCGCTCCGCCTGCGTGCACCGCTGTCGCGCAACGTCAACGACAAGGGCTGCGCGTTCGGCGGCAGCCTGTCCTCGCTGATGACGCTCGCGGCCTGGGGCGTGGTGTCGCTGCACATCCAGGGCGCGGGCATGGAGGCCGAGGTGTACATCGCCGACAGCCAGGTGCGTTTCCTCGCGCCCCTGTTCGCCGACCTCCAGGCGCAAGCGCAGGCCGCGCCCGACGTCGACTGGCATGCCTTCCTCGCCACGCTGGCCGAACGGGGCCGCGCGCGCGCCGAACTCGTGGCGCGCGTCCCGCTTCCCGATGGCGGCGACGCGGCGACATTCACCGCCCGGTTCGTCGCCTTCCGGAAAGGCTAGGATGCGGGTGTCGAGACCGGGGACAACGACATGCGGAAGATGACCTTGTGGTCCAGGTGGACGGGGCTGTGCCTGTGCGTGCTTGTGCTCGCCGGCTGTGCGTCCGGTTCTCACGACACCAACAAACTCGACACACAGACGTATGCCTACTCCGCCGCCATCCGCTGGGGCGACTTCGAAGGCGCCTGGACGCTGGTGGATCCGAAGTTCCGCGAGGCGCATCCGCTCAGCGACGTCGAACTGGAGCGCTACAAGCAGATCCAGATCGCCGGCTACCGCGACCTGGCCACGCAGACCTTGCCCGACGGCGACGTGGTCCGCGAAATCGAGATCGACGTCGTGAATCGCCACAACCTCACGCAGCGGCAGACGCGCTACACCGAGCACTGGCACTTCGATCCGTTGGCCAAGCAGTGGTGGCTGGTGAACGGCCTGCCCGACCTCTGGGAAGACTGATCCACGCGCCTTTTGCGTGCGGCGGCGGCGCGGGCGACAATCCCCGCCCGCTCGCCAACCCGCAGAACCCCGTGAATTACGCCGAACTCCTGGATTTCGCCAGTCGCCACATCTTCTACGTGATCGCCCTGGTGGGCATCACGCTTGCGCTGGGCTACACCGAGATCGCGCGCCTGTTCCGCCCCTTCAAGGCGCTGCGTCCGGCCGCGCTCACCCACCTGATCAACCGCGAGAACGCGCTGGTCGTGGATTTTTCGGCGATCAACGACTTCGAAAAGGGCCACATCCCCGGTAGCAAGAACGTGGTGTTCAGCCAATTCGACCCGGACAACAAGGTGCTGGCCAACGCCAAGCAGCTGCCGGTGGTCGCCGTTTGCCGCACCGGGCAGGCGTCCGAAGGCGCGGCCAAGCGACTGAAGCAGGCGGGCTTCGAGCACGTGTACTGGCTCGACGGCGGCATCGCCGCATGGCAGCAAGCCGAGCTGCCGCTGGTAAAGGGCCGCTGAGTCCCCATTCCTGAGGCGACGGCGCGCGGAACGACCGCGGGCCGCATGCCATAATCGCCCTCTTTTTCGCAGCATTTCCCGGAGCAACAACGATGTCCGAAGAGACCACGCAGCAGCCGCAGGCCGGCGCTTCCTTCACGGTCGAGAAGATCTACGTCAAGGACGTTTCGTTCGAGGCGCCCGGCGCCCCGCAGGTGTTCAACGAAGCCGGCGCGCCCGAGCTGCAGATGAACCTCAACCAGAAAGTGCAGCGCCTGAGCGAGTCCGCGTTCGAAGTGGTCCTCGGCATCACGCTGACCTGCAACATCGCGGGCAAGACCGCTTACCTGGCCGAAGTGCAGCAGGCCGGCGTGTTCACCCTGGCGGGCTTCGAAGACGCGGGCATCGACGCGATGCTCGGCACGCAGTGCCCGAACCTGCTCTATCCCTACGCCGCCGCGAGCGTGAGCCACCTGATCCAGTCGGGCGGTTTCCCGCCGTTCTTCATGCAGCCGATCAACTTCGAAGGCCTGTATGCGGAAAACCTGCGCCAGCGTTCGGCTCAGATCGGTTCGGGTACCGACCTCGGCGGCACGGAGACGGTCGGCAACGCCTGACCGCCCATGGGCAGCGACGCATCTGACATTCGGTTGTCGGTCGCCGTCCTCGGCGCGGGCTCGTGGGGCACCGCGCTCGCCGCGCTGATCGCGCGCCACGGGCACGACACCGTGCTCTGGGGGCGCGATGCCGCGGCGATCGACGCGCTGAACGCATCGCACGAGAACGCCCGCTACCTGCCGGGCGTGCGACTCCCGGCATCGCTGCGTGCAACGCACGACATGGCCACGTCCCTCGCGGGGCGCGACCTCGTGCTCGTCGTCGTGCCCTCGCACGCGTTCGCGGAAACCCTGCGCATGCTCGCGCCACATCGCCCCGCGCATGCGGGCGTGGCATGGGCGACGAAGGGATTCGAACCGGGTTCGGGGCGCTTCCTGCATGAAGTGGCGGGCGAAGTGCTGGGCGCGGACGTCCCGCTCGCCGTCGTCACCGGTCCGTCGTTCGCCAAGGAAGTCGCGCAAGGCTTGCCGACTGCGCTGACGGTGCACGGCGACGCGCCCGCCTTCACGCAGCAGGTCGCCGAAGTGCTGCACGGCCCCGCGTTCCGCGCCTACACCGGCGACGACATGCTCGGCGCCGAACTCGGTGGCGCGATGAAGAACGTCCTCGCGGTCGCGACGGGCGTGGCCGACGGCATGCAGCTCGGCCTCAACGCGCGCGCCGGCATGATCACGCGTGGCCTCAACGAAATGCTGCGCCTCAACGCGGCGATCGGCGGCAAGGCCGAAACGCTGATGGGGCTGGCGGGCCTGGGCGACCTCGTGCTCACCTGTACCGGCGATCTCTCGCGCAATCGGCGACTGGGCCTCGCGCTCGGCCGCGGGCAGAAACTCGACGATGCGGTGCGCGAAATCGGGCAGGTCGTCGAATCGATCCAGACCGCCGACGAAGTGATGCGCCAGGCGCAACGCCACGGCATCGAACTGCCGATCTCCGCGGCGGTGCAAGCCGTGCTGCACGGCGACATCACGCCGGCGCAAGGCCTGCAACGCCTGCTCGCCCGCGACCAGAAGCCCGAATACCCCGAAGCGCTCTTCCGTTGAGCGCAGGCAAAAAGAAGCCCGGCGTTCGCCGGGCTTCGCATCGCGCTGCAGGAGGAGGAGGGGATCGCAGCGCGAACCGGGCGCGGCGGTTTACCAGGCGGGGTTTACCAAGTGAATCGCGGGCCGATGAAGTACTGCTTGTCGCCGCCTTCGATGAACTTGATGTCGCCGGCCAGGCCCCAGTTCTGGTTGAACTTCACCTGCGCGCCGACCTTGCCGTAGAAGTCGCCGTCCACGCGCTCGTAGTCTTCCCAACCGGCCATCGCGTAACCCTCGAACATGTCGTTCGCCGCGCCGCGCACGCCGACTTCCGTGCTGTAACCGTCGATGTCGAGGTTGGTGCCCGCGTCGAGCTTCTCGTAGGCCACGCGCGCGACCAGGTCGATCTTCGGCGCGATCGTGTGGTTGTAGCCGACGCCGAAACGGTACTGGTCGAAGTCGCCGTTGATGTCCTTGAAATCCTGGTTCTGCCAACCGCCGAAGAGGTGGAAGTTCTCGTGGATGGCGACCGAGCCGTCGAGGCCGAAGCCGTCGGCGTCGAGGCCGGAGTGGTTCGAATCCGTGGCGACGTAGCCACCCTGGACGTAGTTCCAGGAAATGCCGTCGGCGGCCGAGGCGGCGAACGGTGCGGCCGCGAGGACGGCCATCAGGAGCAGGGAACGCTTCATGCGAAAACTCCAACGATCATGGGGGATATGCCGGCTTGCCTTGTGGTCGGGAAGCTCAGCGGCGGCAATCCTTACAATTTCGTTACGAACGCATCCTGAATACAGAACCGGCGAGTTCAGGAACTTTTGACACGGCCTCTGGTCCACGCGTGCGCACTTCATTCGGCATCGGTGGGCGCCCCTTGTGGCCCGCAAAAGCGCCCCCAATCCGTGTGAAGGGGAAATTCCCGGCGATCGGAGGGCCTGCCGGCCTGACGGATCGCCGACACCCGGTGTGGCATACGAAGGCCCGCGTCGAATACACGCGAGTGCCGTCGTTTGTTGCATGAATGCAACACTGCGAACTTTTCCCACCCCGTTGTATCCAAGAAGGCCATTGCTAGAATCCCTGCCATGACCCAGACCCCGCTTTCCACCGCCCTCGTCGCGAACAACCTCCCGATCCCCAGTGCCCTGGGTTCGCTGGACGCGTACATCGGTGCGGTGCACCAGATTCCCGTGCTCACCGTCGAAGAAGAGCAGGCGCTCGCGCACCGCTTCCGCGATGGCGAAGACCTCGACGCGGCCCGCCAGCTCGTGCTGTCGCACCTGCGCTTCGTGGTGCACGTCGCGCGCGGCTACAACGGTTACGGCCTGCAGATCGGCGACTTGATCCAGGAAGGCAACATCGGCCTGATGAAGGCGGTGAAGCGCTTCGACCCGACGGTCGGCGTGCGCCTGGTGAGCTTCGCGGTGCATTGGATCCGCGCCGAGATGCACGAGTACATCCTGAAGAACTGGCGCATCGTCAAGGTCGCCACGACCAAGGCGCAGCGCAAGTTGTTCTTCAACCTGCGCAAGAGCAAGACGCGCCTTGGCTGGATGAATGCCGAGGAAGTGCGTGCCGTCGCGGCGGACCTGAAGGTCTCCGAGCGCGAAGTGATGGAGATGGAGTCGCGCCTGTCCGGCCGCGACATCGGCTTCGACGCACCCAGCGACAGCGGCGACGACGACCACATGCCGCCTGCGCCCGTCTCCTACCTGATGGCGAACGACGAAGACCCGTCGATGGCCTATGAGCGCGCCGACAGCGAAGACAACCAGCTCGAGTTGCTGCGTGAAGGCATGTCGCGGCTGGATGCGCGCTCGCGCGACATCGTCAAGCGCCGCTGGCTGGATCCCGACAGCAAGGTGACGCTGCAGGAACTGGCCGACGAATACGGTGTGTCGGCCGAACGCATCCGCCAGGTCGAAGCGAACGCGTTGAAGAAAATGCGGGCGTTGTTCACCGCGTAATGCGGCCCCTGCAATGCAAGACGAAAACGGCGCCAACAGGCGCCGTTTTCATTTCTGCTCCCGCCCCAGCACGATCCGCGCGTTGCGCTGGTAGGTCCAGTACGCCATTGCCCAGTCGAGCAACACGACCACGCGGTTGCGGAAGCCGATCAGGAAGAACACGTGCGCGATCAGCCAGAACGCCCACGCGAAGTACCCCGAGAAACGGAACCCGTGCAGATCGACGACCGCGGCGCGGCGACCGATCGTCGCCAGGTTGCCGTAATCCTTGTAGCCGAAGGCGGGCGGTGCTGGCTTGTTCGCGAGCCGCGCGCGAATCACGCCCGCGACGTAATTGCCCATCTGCTTGGCCGCCGGTGCGACGCCGGGAACGCGTCGTTCGCCCCACTTCACCGTCGCAAGATCGCCGGCGACGAAGATCTCGGGGTGCCCGGGCAAGGTGAGATCACCTTCGACGCCAACGCGCCCCGCGCGATCCAGCGGGACATCGAGCGTGCGCGCGAGCGGCGATGCGGCCACGCCCGCGGCCCACAGCACCGTATGCGCGTCGATGCGTTCGTCGCCGAGCACGAAGCCCGCTGCATCGATGCGCGACACCGGCACGCCGGTGCGCACGTCGACGCCCAGGCGCGCGAGCGCGCGCGAGGCCTTCGCCGAAAGCTGTTCGGGAAACGTGGCGAGCACGCGCGGCCCCGCTTCGAGCAGCATCACGCGTGCGTTGCCCGGATCGATGTTGCGGAATTCCTTGCGCAGCGTGTGGCGCGCGATCTCCGCGAGCGTGCCCGCGAGTTCGACGCCCGTCGGGCCACCGCCGACGACGGCGAAGGTGAGCAGCGCGGTGCGGCGTGCCGGATCGGTTTCGGCCTCGGCGCGTTCGAAGGCGGTGAGGATGCGTCGGCGGATCGCGAGTGCGTCGTCGAGTGTCTTCAGGCCGGGCGCGTGCGGCGCCCATTCGTCGTGGCCGAAGTACGCGTGCGTCGCGCCCGTGCAGACGAGCAGCGTGTCGTAGGCCAGCGACGTGCCGTTGCCCAGTTGCACGCTGCGCGCCGCCTTGTCGATGCCGACCGCCTCGCCCATCAACACGGTGGCGTTGCGTTGCCCGCGCAGGATGTGGCGCAACGGGGCGGCGATGTCGGGTGCGGACAGGCCGGCGGTGGCCACCTGGTAGAGCAAGGGTTGGAACAGGTGATGGTTGCCGCGATCCAGCAGCGTCACGCGGACCGGCGCGCTGGCGAGCGCACGCGTCGCCCACAGGCCGGCGAAGCCCCCACCCACGACCACGACATGCGGCACGTCGGCCATCGCGTCCTGCTGTTCCCGTCGTTGCCGGCATTCTCGCGCAAGCGCGCGTCGATCAGTAGAGGTCTACCGGATCCACGTCGAGCGACCAGCGCACGCGCTTGGCCTCGGGCGCATCGCGCAGCGCGGGCAACGCGGCTTCGAGCGCCGCATGCAGCGCCCGCCGTTGCGGGGCCGACACGAGCAGTTGCGCGCGCTGGAACCCGGCGCGACGCGGCATCGGCGCCGGCAGGGGACCGAACACGTCGACATCGGCGATGTGCGCATCGGCGATGCAAGCCTTCGCCAGTGCGAGGAAGTGCGTGTTCGGCTCGGCGGATTTCGCCTCGGCGCGCAGCAGCGCCAAGTGCGCGAACGGCGGGAAGCCCGCGGCTTCGCGCTCCGCCAGTTCCTGCTCGGCGAATGCGCGATAACCGCCCGCGATCAAGGTCTGCAACAACGGATGCGCCGGATGATGCGTCTGCAACCACACCTCGCCGGCGCGGCGCGCACGTCCCGCGCGCCCGGCGACCTGGATCAGCAACTGCGCGAGTTTTTCGCCCGCCCGGAAATCCGCGGAGAACAGGCCTTCGTCGATGCCGACCACCGCGACGAGCGTGAGGTTCGGCAAGTCGTGGCCCTTCGCGAGCATCTGCGTGCCCACGAGGATGCCGGGACGATCGCCGAGTTCGCCGAGCAGCGATTCCAGTGCATTCCGACGCCGCGTGCTGCCGCGGTCCACGCGCAACACCGGCATGTCGGGAAACAATTCGACGAGGCGTTCCTCCAGGCGCTCGGTGCCCACGCCCTGCGGTTGCAACGCCAGGCCGCCGCAATCCGGACACGCCATCGGTGCGGGTTGCCGCGCGCCGCAGTGATGGCACTGCAACCGCCGCCCGCCCGCATGCACCGTCATCGGACGCGGATGATCGGGCGTGCTGCACCGCTTGCACGCCGCGCTCCAGCCGCAGTCGTGGCACAACAGCACCGGCGCGTAACCGCGGCGATTGCGGAAGACGAGGACCTGCCCGCCGGATTCGACGGTGGCGCGGATCTTTGTGAGCAATTCGGTGGAAAGGCCCGCATCGAGCGCGCGCTTGCGCACGTCGAGCACGCGCACGGCGGGCGGTTTCGCATCGCCGGCACGTTTGGACAGGCGCACGTGCGTGAAGCGACCAGCCTGCGCGTTGTGCAGGGTCTCCAGCGACGGTGTCGCGCTGCCGAGCACCACCGGCACGTCGAGCGCCTTGCCGCGGACCAGCGCGAAGTCGCGGGCGTGATAGCGGATGCCGTCCTGTTGCTTGTAACTGCCGTCGTGTTCTTCGTCGACCACGATCAAGCCCGCTTCGGGCAACGGGATGAAGACCGCCGATCGCGTTCCGACGATCACGCGCGCCTCGCCGCGCGACGCGGCGGCCCACACGCGTGCACGCGCCGTGTCGTTGAGCCCGGAGTGCAAGGCGTGCACGTCGATGCCGAGCCGCGCGCGGAAACGCGCGAGCGTCTGCGGCGTCAGTCCGATTTCCGGCACGAGCACCAGCGCCTGTCGCCCGCGTGCAAGACAGTCGGCGATCGCCTGCAGGTAGACCTCGGTCTTACCGCTGCCGGTGACGCCCTCGAGCAACACCGCGCCGAAACCGGCATGCGCGAGGATCGCCTCCACGGCCGTGCGTTGCTCATCGTTGAGCGCCGGCCCCGGCGTGCCGACGCCCGCGGTGCGCGCTGGCGTCGTGCGCAGCGATTCGGCCAACCCCTTCGTCGACAACGCGCGCGCGGCCGTTCGCCACCCGGGCAAGGCGTCGTCGAGTTCCTCCTCGTTGCGCGCACGTTGCGCGAGCAGGGCCGCCAACCGATGCGGCATCGCGTCGCGCTTGAGCTTGTCGAGCGATGCGCCTTCGACCAGGCGCCACGCGACCTGATCGGTTTCCGGCAGCGGCCCACCCTGGCGCAAGGCCGCGGGCAGCGCCGTCGCCAGCACTTCGCCCAGCGGCGCATGCGCATAACGGGACAACCAGCGCAGCGAGTCGAGCAGTTCGCCGTGGAGCAGCGGCGCAGCGTCGAGCACGGCCAGGGCCGGCTTCGTTTCGCGGGCGCCCGCGTCGACCGGGCCGACGCCCGCGACCACGCCGATGAGTTCGCGAGGACCGAACGGCACGCGGACGCGCGCGCCCACCGGCACGCTGTCGACCACCACGCCGGCGGGCGCGCGATAGTCGAACAGTCGAGCCAGCGGCACGGGCAAAGCCACACGCAGGACGGTGTCGTCGGAGGACATCGCGTGCAGTCTAAGCGCGCGCTGCAGCGGACATGAATGCGCGTTGCGACGTCCCGGGCAATCGCACCATCGGTTTGCCGGAAATTGTTTCCGTGTTCGTGACGTAAGTCATGCAAGTGGTTGCCACGTAACGCCTTTCGCCTTTATCCACACGATCTGTGGATAAATCTGTGCATGGCGCGATTCCACAGCACTCCGCAAGGCAAAAAATGCGAATTAACTCTACGATGGTGAAAAAAGTGCCATCGGGTCAGAAGCCTGCGTTATCAAAGGCTTAGGCGTGAAACCAAGTTGCAACACAGGCGCGATGCGGGCCGCGGCGCCCCAATGTGACGGTCCTGTTATCGCTGTGCACAACCGTTTTGGGCGAAACCCGCGCGGGGCTTGGCGGAGCGGGCGCGGCACGGTTCGTCAAGACATTTTTGATACGTGTTCGGATCGCCATCGGACGGAATGCGTGGCTATCATCCGAGCCGATGAGCACGCCGCAAGCATGACGAGCACGCCCTCTCCAGCAAACACGGCGACGGGTGCGCCGGCGGCGTTCCTGCGCGGGGTCGAACGCCGCGCCGCGGTGTTCGCGGCCCTGCAATGCGGGTCGGTCGATCGCGGCGACGCGGCCGTCGCGGCCGTGCTGCGTGCCTTTACGCGGATCGCACCGGATGCGCCGATGGCGACCTGGCCGATCCGCTTCTGGTCGACGCTGCTCGCCGCGCCCGACATGCGCCGCCCTGCCGCCGATGCTGTGTGGCCCGCAACCTGGGCGGCGCTGGCGCCGCTCGGCAACGGGCCGCGCGCGGCCCTGTTGCTCCGGTTGGTGGCCGCGCTGGAGATGGACGACGCGGCCGCGGCGCTGGGCGTCTCCGCCGACGCGTATCGCGACGCGCTGCAACGCGCGGTGCCCTATCGCGAAGACGGCACGCCCGACCGCGACGCCTGGCAGGCGTGGGTCGCAGACGTGCGCGCATCCACCGAAGGCATGCCGGCCGAGCGCCTCGCGCGGCTGCATGCGGCGCCGCAGGCGCCCCGTGCGACGCCGGCCGAGGCAACGCCGCGACCGGTGACTACGCGCGCGCCTGTGCGGCGCAGGGTCGGTATCGGCGCCCTCGTCGCGCTCGCGGCGGGCATCGGTGCAGTCGTCCTGTTTCGCCCGCAATGGTTCGACGCGTTGCCCTTCCGCGGCGAGCTGGTCCGCAGCGCCAACTTGCCGCCCGCCGACGAACCGGTCGCGCGTTACGACGCCGACCTCGCCGCCTGGACGCATCGCGACTTCCTCGCGATCGCCGACCCCGACGGTGTGCGCCGCGCCGATGCGTTCCCCTTCTTCGCCTGGTACGCCGCGACGCTGGCAGTGCAACCGGCGGCCGACGCCTCCGCGCCAGCCAAGCCGGTGCCGGCCGTGGTGCCCGCCGCCGCGCTGGCCGAACCGCCGCCGGCGTTCGTCGCGCCGCCACATGCGAGGCCGCTGCCGATCCCGCGCAGCGTCACGCTGCCGGAAGCCACTGCGTCGGCGATCGCACGGGTCCCCGCGCCGCTGCAGCAGGATTTGCGCGACCAGGCCGCGCTCTGGCAAGCCTTCTCGCCTGCGCAGCGTCGCGACTTCATGCAGCGCGCGGCGCAATGGGATGCGCAGCCGCGACCCACGCAAGTGCGCCTGCGCGAACGCTACGCCGCGTGGCGCGCGCTGGATCCGGTGTCGGCCGAAGCGATCGAAAGCGCGGTGCAGGCGTTCGCGCATCGCACGCCCCAGGAGCAGGCGGCGTTGCACGCACAGTTCGACGGGCTCGATCCGATCGCGCAACGCGGGTGGCTACTGGGCCCCGCGATCGGCGGCGACTATCCGAAGTTGCACGCCCTGCTGGCGCAACTGCCCGAAACGCAGCACGCGCCGATGCTGCGTCTGTTGCGCCGGATGGACAGTGCGCAGCGCGCCGACCTGTGCGTGCTCGCGCAACGCGTGCCCCCGCAGGACCGCGCGGCGCTGGTGCAGGCGTTGTTGTCGACGGCCGATGCGCAACGCACCGCGTGGTTGCAGGTGCGCCTGGCGCAATAGTTAAAGCGCCACGTCCTTCAGGATGCGGCGCCGATAGCGCACGCCTTCTTCGCCGAAGCGCGCCAGGCCTTCCGCGCGCAGGCGCGGCGCATGTTCGCGCTGGTAGGTTTCGAGCGCGCCCAGGTCGCTCACCATGTAACGCACGCACAAGCCCTGGCGGCCGGCGGTGGGCAATGGATCGACGACATCGTGCACCTGCGCCGAGAGGAAGCCGGGCAGCGCGAGCAATTCCTGCACGTGCGCGGCGAGCCATTCGCGGTAGGGCGCGGCGATGGCCACGTCGAATTCCAGGTTGACTTCGTAAACGACCATTTCACATCCAGACAAGGCCCGCCAGCATGGTGAACGCGGCACCGATGCTGAGCAGGACGGAATAACAGAAGCCCAGCACGCAGTATTTCAACAGGGTCATGATCCAGCCTTGACCGTAGACACGTTTCTGCATGATGAGCAGGTACAGCGGCATCCAGATTCCCAGCGACACCTCACCCAGCTTGATGAGGGAATGCAGCGGGGAAGCGACGGCGCCGAGCGAATCCTGCAGCGCCATCAATCCGAACATCACCAGCAAGGCCAGGCAGAGGAACGCATGGCTGTGCAGGGCGACGATCAGGTGTTCCATGTAGAGCCTGCGCTTGAAGGCGTAGGCGATCTTCAGCATCAGCGCGAACAACGGCAGCATCAGGATCAGCGCCGTGGGCACGGTGCTCAGCACCGCATCCTTGATGAGGTTCGGGTCCTTCTCGCCTCGGCGCACATTGTCGCGGAAATGGCCGGCCATTTCGTTGAGTTTCCGATTGGCGGCGGAAGGCAGCCATTCGAAGTGCACGGGGTTGTTGACCGGATCCCAGGGCTTGCCGTTGAAGGAAATCTCGTCGTCGCTTTCCTCGCCGTCGGGCGCGGACACGCCCGGGGGCGGGGGCGGGCGGCCGGCCTTGGAGGCGGCTTCCAACATCGCGATGCGGCGGTCTGCCTGCTTGTTGATCGCAGTCTTCGCCGCATCCAGGCCGATGCTCACGCCCGGTGTTTCCGCCGTTTCCTTCTTCGCCTTTTCCAATTCACGCACCGCCCCGTCGCGGCGCGCGTTGACCTGCGCGACCGTCGTGGCCTTCGCGATCGCCGAGTCGCCGCCGCCGTCCATGCCGACCTTCATGCCGCTGAAGTCGACCGACAGCTGCGCCACGAAGAACGCCACGATGCTCAGGAACACGAACAGGCGCACCGGGCTGACGTAGCGGATGCGATGGCCCGCGAAATATTCCAGCGACAGGCAACCGGGCTTGGTGAACAGCGGCCACAACGTGCGGAACACGCGCGCGTCGATGTTGAAGACGGTGTCCAGCAGGTCGCCCATGATGCTGGTGAAGTGGCGCACGAGCCCCTTCACCGGCTGGCCGCAGGCGTGGCAGTGCTCGCCCAGCAGCGGGACCCCGCAGTTCTGGCACGTCGGCCTGGGCGGCGCGGCGGCGCTGGTGTTCGTCATCTCGCTGCCCATGAGGGTCCCCGTCTGGCGGCTAAGATAGTACGCGGCGCCTTTCAAATCCCCGCGCCCCTTCACGATCAAGCCCTTGCGATGTCCCCACAGCCCCCGTTCGCGCGGGAACTGCGCACCAGCGCAACCCTTGCCGCGCCCCTCGTCCTCGGCCACCTCTCGACGGGCCTGATCGGTTTCGTCGACAGCGTGATCGCCGGCCACCACGGCACGCGCACGCTCGCGGCGGTCGCCGTGGGCACGGCCCTGTTCTGGTTGCCGATGATGGTGCCGATGGGAACGCTGATGGCCTTCCCGCCCGCGGTCTCGCAACTCGACGGCGCGGGGCGTCGCAACGAAATCGCGCCCTTGTTCCGCCAGGCGTTGTGGCTCGCGGCGATGCTCGGCCTGGTGTTGTTCGCGTTCCTGAGCGTGGTGACGATCGCGCTGGAACCGATGGGCATCGCACCGGAAATCCGGCCCGGCGCGGTTGCCTTCCTGCACGGCATCCGCTGGGGCGTTCCTGCGCTCACCCTGTATCTGTGCATGCGCTATCTCAGCGATGGCCTGCATTGGACGCTGCCGACCATGGTGCTCGGCTTCGGCGGCCTGGTCGTGTTGGTACCGCTGGGTTACGCCCTCACGTGGGGCGTCGGCGGGTTGCCGGAGCTCGGCGCCGGCGGGCTCGGGCTCGCATCGGCGGCGATGATGTGGGCGCAGGCCATCGCCTTCGCGCTGTACCTGCGGCGTTCGAAGCGATTCCGATCGCTGGGCTTGTTCGCGCATTTCGAACGGCCGCGCTGGCCCGAGCTGCGCAACTTGCTCGCGACGGGCCTGCCGATCGGCGTGACGGTGATGATGGAGGGCAGCTTGTTCATCGTCACCGCGTTGCTCATCGGGCGGCTCGGCGGCGTGGAGGTGGCGGCGCACCAGATCGCGATCAACGTCGCGAGCCTGTGCTTCATGATTCCCTTCGGCCTGGCCGAAGCGACGACGGTGCGGGTCGGCCATGCGCTCGGCCGTGGCGATCGCGAAGGCCTGCGCCGTGCGGCCTTCGCCGGGTTCATCCTCATGTTCGCCACGCAGGCGGTGTCGGCGGTGCTGTTGTTGTTTGGCAACCACGCGCTCGCCGGCCTCTACACCGCGGACACCGCCGTCGCGACCCTGGCCGCGACGCTGCTGCTGTACGCGGCCGCCTTCCAGTTCCCCGACGGCGTGCAGGTGCTTTCGGCGGGCGCGTTGCGCGGCCTGCGCGACACGCGCCGGCCAATGCTGCTGGCCGCGCTCGCCTACTGGGGCGTGGGCATGCCGCTCGGCGCGGGCCTGGGCCTGTGGCTCGGCTGGGGCCCGCAAGGGATGTGGATCGGGCTGATCGTCGGCCTCACGACCGCGGCCGTCCTCTTGTCGACGCGCTTCTTGCGGTCCTCGCGCGCAGTCCCCATGAACGCTGGGCGCGATGGCGAATCGTCGCCATGACCGACGGCGCATGAAGTCCACACACGCCTGCCGCTAACCTGTCGCCATCTTCCGGGCATCGCCCCCGGCGCACCCCTCTCCAGGAGCTCCACCGCAATGAACGAACCCAGCCGTCGTGGCCCCATTGCCCGCGCCATCGTGGGCATCTGGGACGCCATGAACTTCACGCGGCGCCTGGTGTTCAACCTGGTGTTCTTCGCGCTGCTCATCCTGTTCCTGATGTTCGCCTTCTCCGGCGGTTCGCTCGCGCCCCTGAACGACCGCACCACGCTCGTCATCGCGCCGCAGGGCCGCTTGGTCGAGCAGTACAGCAGCGACATCGCCAGCCGTGCGCTGTCCAAGGCGATGGGCGACGGCGGCAACGACGAAGTGCAATTGCGCGATCTGTTGCGCGCGCTCGACGTGGCCGCGACCGACAAGCGCATCGAACGCGTCTTCGTGCGCTTCGACCGCCTGCAACCCACCGGCTACGCCTCGTTGCGCGAACTCGCCGCGGCGTTGGCGAAGGTGCGCGCGTCGGGCAAACAGGTCGTCGCGTTCGGCGAAAGCTTCATGCAGGAGCAGTACCTGCTCGCCGCGCAGGCCAACGAGGTGTACCTGGATCCGATGGGCGGCCTGGTGCTCCAAGGCCTCG
Source organism: Lysobacter sp. P5_C4 (assembly GCF_054049695.1). NCBI lineage: Bacteria > Pseudomonadati > Pseudomonadota > Gammaproteobacteria > Lysobacterales > Lysobacteraceae > Lysobacter > Lysobacter sp. P5_C4. Next base: position 315,914 of record NZ_JBFULX010000002.1, read on the forward strand.
ACCGGTATCGCCAGTATTACCGCGAAGGTTTGCAGGACAAGCTGGGCGTCGACGTGCACCTGTTCAAGGTCGGCGAATACAAGTCGGCCGCCGAGCCCTACGTGCTCGATGCCGCGTCGCCGCAGGCGAAGGAAGCCGACCTGTACTGGATGAACGACGTGTGGCAGCGCTATCTCGGCGACGTCGCCAAGGCGCGCGACCTGTCCGCGCAGCAACTCGCCGCCGGCATCGACACGCTGCCCGAAGGCCTCGCCGCCGCGCGCGGCGATCTCGGCCGCTATGCGTTGCAGCAGAAGCTTGTCGACGGATTGAAGACCGAAGAGGAAGTCGACCGCATCCTCGCCGAACGCGGCGTCGCCGACGCCGATGCCGACGGCGGTTTCCGCCAGGTTTCGCTCGACACCTACCTGCGCCACATCGACACCACCTTGCCGGCGACCGAACTGCGCCCGCAGGTCGCCGTCGTCGTCGCCGAAGGCGAGATCGAAGGCGGCGAAAAGCCGCCGGGCCACATCGGCGGCGTCTCCACTGCCGCGCTGCTGCGCGAGGCGCGCGACGACGACCACGTCAAGGCCGTCGTGCTGCGCGTGGATTCGCCCGGCGGTGAAGTGTTCGCCTCCGAACAGATCCGCCGCGAAGTCGTCGCACTCAAGGCGGCCGGCAAGCCCGTCGTCGTCTCGATGGGCGACCTCGCCGCATCGGGCGGCTACTGGATCTCGATGAACGCCGATCGCATCTATGCCGATCCCTCGACCATCACCGGTTCGATCGGCATCTTCGGCGTGATCCCGACATTCCCGCGCGCACTGGACAAGATCGGCGTGCACACCGACGGCGTGGGCACGACGCGTTTCGCCGGTGCGTTCGACATCACGCGCCAACTCGATCCGGCCGTGGGCGACATCGTGCAATCGGTGATCGATAAGGGCTATCGCGATTTCACCGGTCGCGTGGCGCAGGCGCGCAAGCGTTCGGTGGACGAGATCGATGCGATCGCGCGCGGCCGCGTGTGGACCGGCGCGCAGGCGCGCGAACGCGGACTCGTCGACGACTTCGGGGGGTTGCAGACAGCGATCGACGATGCAGCGGCGCGCGCGAAACTCGGCAAGCCCGACGCGTACAACGTGCACTACATCGAGCGCGAAGCCACGCCGTTCGAACGCTTCTTCGCCGGCTTCGTGTCCAGCCGCGCGGGCGCGACGATGATGCGCGACTCGGGTTTCGCCCAGGGCGTGGCGCGCGCCATCGTGTCGCGCAGCGTGCCGCAGATGGACGCGGACCTGCGATTCCTCGACGCCGCCCTCCAGCGCCGCCCGGGCGCGCCGGTGAAAGCGCTGGCGTATTGCTTCTGCGAACTCTGACCGGCGTCAGGCCGGACGCGCGCCGCTACTGATCCGACGGCGGCGGGGCATCGCCCCGCTCCTGCGCATCGATGGACGCGCGCTGCTGGTCGGCCGCCTCGAGCGTCGTCGCTTCGGCGGACTTGGCCTTGTTGATCGGCCTCTGGATCGCCTGCGTCAGCTCGGTGGCGGGCTTCTCGCGCTTGCTCGCGTCGTCCCACGTTTCCGGGTCGGGCTGGCTGGCCGACGCCTGCGGCGCGGGCGGCCGCTCGGTCTCGGGCTTTTCGGGCTTCGAACAAGCGCCCAGGGCGAGCACGCCCATCACGGCAACGCAGAGCACGGCAACCGGGGTTCGCGACATCGCGGCGGCGTCCATTGGAAGGCAGCGGCTATCCTACGCCGACCCGGGCGGACGCAAACGAGGCAGGCGGCATGGATCCGAAGCGCTGGCGGCTGGACGGACAACTCGCCCTGGTGACCGGGGGCAGCGCCGGCATCGGCCGCGCGATCGCACGCGAACTCCTGGGCTTCGGCGCCGACGTGCTCCTCGCCGCGCGCGATGCCGCGGCGCTGGAATCGGCACGCGCCGAACTGGCTGAAGACTTCCCCGATCGCGACGTGCAAGGCTTCGTCGCGGATGTCGCCGAAGACGACCAGCGCCGCGAACTGCTCGACTGGGTCGAAGACTTCGGCGAAGGCCTGCACATCCTGGTCAACAACGCCGGCGGCAACCTCACGCGCGCGGCGGTGGAATACAGCGAAGACGAATGGCGGAAGATCTTCGAGATCAACCTGTTCTCCGCATTCGAACTCTCGCGTTACGCCTATCCGTTGCTGACCAGGCACGCGGCTTCGAGCATCGTGAATGTCGGCAGCGTGTCCGGCAACACGCACGTGCGCAGCGGCGCGCCCTACGGCATGAGCAAGGCCGCGATGCACCAGATGACGAAGAACCTCGCGGTCGAATGGGCCGAGGACGGCATCCGCGTCAACGCGGTGGCGCCGTGGTACATCCGCACGCGTCGCACGCACGACAAGCTCGCCGATCCCGATTATCTCGACGAAGTGCTGCTGCGCACGCCGCTGGGCCGCATCGGCGAACCCGAGGAAGTGGCGGCGGCGGTCGCGTTCCTGTGCCTGCCGGCGGCCTCGTATGTCACCGGCGAGTGCATCGCGGTGGATGGCGGATTCCTGCGCTACGGTTTCTGACGAACGGCGCGGCGCTTCACCCGCCGCTTCAGCGGCCGGAGGCATCCTGCGCGGACATCGCCAGGAGGCCGGGCCCATGTTGCTGCGCACCGCCAGGATGTTGGTTCTTGCAGGCACGCTCGCGCTCGCCGCATGCGGTGGCGGCAGCAGCACCAGCGGTTCGGTCACGATCGGCAACGCGCCGCCCGTCTTCACTTCGCCGACCACGGTGACCGTGCCCGAAGACACCACGGGTGCGTTCTACAGCGCCACGGCCACCGACATGGATGGCCAATCGCTGACCTATTCGATCGACGGTGGCGAAGACGCGAGCGCGTTCCGCATCGCCTCGGGCGGCGCGTTGTCGTTCGCCGCGCCGCCGGATTTCGAACACCCCACCGACGTCGGCACCGACAATGTCTACCGCGTGACGCTGCGCGTGAGCGATGGGATCGTCGCCACCGGCATGTTGCTGACCGTGACCGTCAGCGATGTCGCCAGCACCGCGTTCCGCGTGCGACGCGTGGTGTCGGGCGTGCCTTCGCCCGTGTTCGTCGCGCCCGTGCCCGATGGTTCGGGGCGCGTGTATGTCGTCGAACTCGCCGGCCGCGTCCGCATTCTCTCGCCGGGTACGGGCACGTTCGCGGCCACGCCCTTGCTCGATGTCCGCGGGCAGATATCGACCAACGGCGAACGCGGATTGCTGGGTTTCGCGACGTCGCCGGACTTCATGACCTCCGGCCAGTTCTACGTGTTCCTGACCGACCCGGTCGGCACGATCGAAGTGCGGCGCTACACGGTCAGCGCAACCAACCGCGATGTCGCCGATCCGAGGACACTGCGCGTGATCCTTCGCCAGCCGCATCCGCGCATCAACCACAACGGCGGGTGGATCGGGTTCGACGGATCGGGCTTCTTGTACATCGCGATCGGCGATGGCGGCGGCGGAGGCGATCCCGACAACAACGGGCAGAACCCCGATACCTGGCTCGGCAAGATCCTGCGCATCGACATCACGCGCGACGACTTCCCGCTCGACGACACGCGCAATTACGCGATCCCGGCCGACAACCCCTTCGTCGTCGCGGGCGGCGCACCGGAAGTGTGGGCGCTGGGCCTGCGCAATCCCTTCCGTGCCAGCTTCGACTTCGGGCCGCAGGGCACGGGCCTGGGCGGTTTGATCATCGGCGACGTCGGCGAAACCACGGTCGAGGAAATCGACGTGATGTTCGGCCCCGACGACAACCAGGGCGCGAACTTCGGTTGGTCGGTGCGCGAGGGAACCTTGCCGTTCAAGGGCGCCGACAATCCCGCATACCGCCTGCCCGCGGCGCAATACCTGCACGGCAGCGGGCCGCGCACGGGCGAGACGGTGATCGGCGGCGTGGTGTATCGCGGGCCGGTGGAGTCGCTGCGCGGGCAATATCTGTTCGCGGATTTCATCGAAGGCAACCTATGGTCGCTGCCGGTCGACGATCTCTACGGCAACACGCCAGTCACCAGCGACCTGTTCACCTTGCGCAACGCGACGTTCGCGCCGGACGTGGGCGTGATCGACAACCCGGTCGCGTTCGGAACTGATCAGTCGGGGAACGTGTACATCGCCGATCTCGACGGCGAGATCTTCGTGATCGAGGCCGCGCCTGCGCCGGTGCCTTCGCGGCCCGTACCGGCGAAATCGCGCGCGCACCGCCTGGCGCCGACGGTCAAGCGGCACTGGTGCGCCGAAGCGTGGGACGGGCACACCGTGCGCTGGCTCGACGGGCAGATGGTGATCGGCGGCCAGGGCTTCACGTGCGTGCGGAAGTATTACGAGCGATTGGCCGCGCAGTCGGCGGCACGACAACCCTGAACGAAAACGCCCGCATGCGCGGGCGTTTTCGAATGGTGGTCGAACAGTGGCTCAGCGATTACCGCCGGGTTCGTTGCCGCCGAATTGGTTGGGGGGCGCGTTCTGCGGGGTGTTCTGGGTGCCGCGGTTGCCGCCGGAAGCTTCGCCGCCTTTCCGGCCGATCATCGACATGTGTTCACGATCGCGGCTCACCGCTTCGCCGCCTTTCTGCGCGATCTTTCGCTGCGTTTCCGGATCCATGCTTGCGAATCCACGATTGCTGGTGCCGCGGGTCTGGTTCGCCATGCTGTACGCCTCGGTGCTTGGGGGAGGGAACAGCGACCATAGGGAGGCGTCGGTTAGGAAGTTGCGTGGTGCAGGTCAACGAAAAGTTAGATGCCGCAATTCATCCACGCATCGGGGGCGAATCGTCATCAACGCACCGAATGCTTCAGCGGCGCGTCAGCGGCACGTGCTGTCGATGAATGCAGTGCGCTGGCGCGCGTAGTCGGCTTCGCGGTCGGCCTTCTCCGCGGCTGCGGCGTACGTCATGCGGAATTTCGCTTCATCGATGCGGCGCTGCCAACCGCTGCAGAGCGCCTTGTCGGTGAGCGCGGTGCAGACATCGCGCTTGATCTCGCATGCTTGACCCGCGCCGCCGCCGCCATTCAGGCCCACGGTGTCCATCGGCGCGCAGCGCTCCTCCGGCGAGTCGGTCTCGCTCAGATAGATCTTGGATTCCCAAGTCTTGCATTCGAACAGGGGTGGTGGCGGTTTGCGTTCGGCCATCGGAACCTCGGATTCGGGCAAGGCCTCGGTCACCGGACCGCGGACGAGTTCGAACGATGCACCCGCGGGGGCCTGGTTCGGCGGCTTCACGTCGACCGCGCGCGGTGCCGGCGCGGGCGCGGTGGGCAACTCGCCGATCGTGCGCACGACCTGTTTCTCGCCCGGCGCGCACGGCTTGTCGTTCTGCATAGTCACCGTGCCCTTGGCATCGGTGCATTTGTAGATCGTGGTCGCGCGCGCCGGGTGCCCGGAAAACGGCGAGAGCGCCAGCAGCAACGCGAGCAGGGCGAACGTGGACGGGCGGGTCATGCGGCAAGCGTGCCACACGCAACGCGTCATTGGCCGCCGCAATCGTTGTCCAGGCGCGCGTTGAGGCTGCGTTCCTCGACGCGCAGCACATCCCGCTCGCTGGGCATCGCGTTGAAGAAGCGCTTGCGCAGTTCGTCGCGGCGATCGCGCGTGCGTGCGCACACGTCGGCGGGCGGCAGCATGTAACACGTGTCGCGGATGTAGGAACCGTAGTTGCTCGGGCCGATCCAGTTCGGGCCGGCACCGATGCCCGGGCCGATCATCCCGCGCGCGGGGTAACCCAGCGTCCACAGTGGCACCCAGCGCGGATTGCCTTCGCTGGTGTCGCTGGTGTAGCGCTCGCCGTCGGGCGTGATGCATTCGTACAGCGGGCGCGGCGGCGCGAGGTATTGATCGTGCGAGGCGACTTGCGCGTCGTACTGTTCGTGGACCGGTGGGGCTTGTGTCGCGGCGGGGTTCGCGGGCTTGTGCGGCGCGTCCTGCGGGCGCGCCATCGTGCGCGCTTCCTGCTTCTGGTCTTTCGCGCAGGGCGTGTCGCGCAGCGTGAGGTGGCCCTTGGCGTCGATGCAGCGGTAGATCGTCACGTCCTGCGCGTTCGCGCTCCCCTGCGCGCCCAGGGCCGCCAGGCCGGCGATCAGGAGGACGACGCCGCGCGTTGCTTTCGCCATGCGCGCATCTTGCGCGCAATGGAAGCGGCCGGAACGTTGGGGCCGACCGGCGGTTCAGCCGGCGCGCAGTTCGGCGCCGGTGGCGGCGTCGCGGATCGCGGTGGGTGCGCGCAGGCCCCCGGTTTCGCCGATTCCCACGCCATCGACCTGCGCCAACACCGCCGGCGAAAGCGCATCGAAGGTGAAAGCCGGTGGTTCGCCCGCGAGGTTCGCGCTGGTCGACACGATCGGCCCCCCGAACGCGCGACACAACGCAACCACGTCCGGATGATCGCTCACGCGTACGGCGAGGCCGGTGTGCGTCCCCGTGATCCAGCGCGGCACGCGCGCGGTGACCGGCACGATCCACGTGCGTGGGCCCGGCCATTGCGCGCGCACGATGTCGGCGCGTTCGCGCGGCAGCGCCTCCCACGCGAGGAGTGGGTCGAATTGCGCGAGATCGGCGGCGACGAGGATCACGCCCTTGTCGACGGGGCGTTGCTTGATCGCGAGCAAACGCAGGACCGCGGCTTCATCGAAGGGATCGCAGCCCAGGCCCCACACCGCTTCGGTGGGATAGGCGAGCACGCCGCCGCTGCGCAGCAACGATGCGCCAGCGGCGGGTGCGAGGCGTTGCATCAGGTCGCCTTCGCGACAGTCTTCTTCGCGACCTTCGTGGCGGTTTTCTTCGCGGCCACGCGCTTCGAAGGTGTTTTCTTCGTGGCCTTTTTTGCGGCTTTCTTCGCGGTCTTCTTCCCGGCAGCCGTAGTGCCGCTGCCGACTTTCTTCACCGTCTTCTTCGCGACCTTCTCGACCGGCTCCTTCTTCGCAGCCGTCTTTTTCGCGGCGAACTTCTTCCCGAAGCGCCCGCGCATCGGCTTGCCGGTGTCCTCCATCAGCTTCTGCACTTCCTCCAGCGTCAGCGAGGCCGGCTCGCGATCCTTCGGAATGCGGCCGTTGAGCTTGCCGTCGCTGATGTACGGGCCGTAGCGCCCGTTGAGCACCTGGATGTCGCTGCCCTCGAAGGCCTTGATGATGCGGTTGCGCGCGATCTCTTCCTTTTCCTCGATCAGGAAGACGGCGTGCGCGAGGTCGACCGTATACGGATCGTCCTCCTTCTTCAGCGAGGCATAGGTGCTACCGCGCTTGGCGAACGCGCCGAAACGCCCGATGCCGACGGTGACTTCATGCCCGTCGTGTTCGCCGAGCTTGCGCGGCAGCTTGAACAGCTCCAGCGCATTTTCCAGCGAGATGGTGTGCATCGACTGGCCGGGACGCAGCGATGCGAACGTCGGCTTGTCCTCGTCTTCCGCCGTGCCGATGGCCACGTACGGCCCGTATCGGCCCAGGCGCACGCTCACCGGCTTGCCGGATTTCGGATCGACGCCCAGTTCGCGTGCGCCGGTGGCTTCGGAACGGTCGACGCTTTCGGTCTTGTCCTCGACCAGTTCCTTGAACGGGCCCCAGAACTTCTCCATCAGCGGGACCCAATCTTCCTCGCCGCGCGACACCGCATCGAGTTCGTCCTCGAGCTTTGCAGTGAAGTCGTAGTCCACGTAGCGCGTGAAGTGGCTGCTGAGGAAATTGGACACCGCGCGGCCGACGTCCGTCGGGCGGAAGCTGCGGCTTTCCATCTCGACGTACTTGCGGAACAAGAGCGTCTGGATGATCGAGGCGTAGGTCGACGGACGCCCGATGCCGTATTCCTCGAGCGCCTTGACGAGCGCGGCTTCGGTGAAGCGCGGCGGCGGCTGCGTGAAATGTTGGTCGGCGTGCACGCGGTCGAGCGGAATGCGATCGCCCGGCTTCATCGCGGGCAGCTTGCGGCCCTCGTCTTCTTCGTCGGCGGACTTGGTGTCCTTGCCTTCTTCGTAGACGGCGAGGAAGCCCGGATCGACGACGGTCGTGCCGCTCGCGCGGAAGTTGTGTTCGCTGCCCGCGGCGAGGTCGACGCTCACGGTGTTGAGCGTGGCCGGCACCATCTGCGAAGCCAGCGCGCGCTTCCAGATCAATTCGTACAGGCGGCGCTCGTCGTCGGTGAGGTGACGCGCCACCTGCGAGGGCGTGCGCAACGCGGAGGTCGGGCGCACGGCTTCGTGCGCTTCCTGCGCGTTCTTCGATTTGGTCTGGTAGAAGTTCGGCTTGTCGGGCAGTGCGCGCGTGCCGTAGTCGCGCGCGATGACGTCGCGCATTTCGCTCAGCGCTTCGCCGGACAGATGCACCGAGTCGGTACGCATGTAGCTGATCAGGCCGACGGTGCCTTCATCGCCGATCGCCACGCCTTCGTACAACTTCTGCGCCACCTGCATGGTGCGCTTGGTGGTGAACCCGAGCTTGCGCGCGGCTTCCTGCTGCAGCGTGGAGGTGGTGAAGGGCGGGGCGGGGCGGCGCTTGCGTTCCTTGCTGGCGACGTCGGTGACGTGCAGCGCGCCGCCGGCGGCCTTGAGGATGCGCTGGCGCGCGTCTTCGGCGGTGTCGCCGTCGGTGACGGTGAACTGTTCGAACTTCTTGCCGTCGAGCTTCGTCAGCTTCGCGGTAAAGGTCTGCGAAGGGTGCGCGAGCTCGGCTTCGATGCTCCAGTACTCGCGGGCGATGAAGGCTTCGATCTCCTCCTCGCGCTCCACGATCATGCGCAGCGCCGGCGATTGCACGCGACCGGCGGACAAACCGCGCTGCACCTTGCGCCACAGTACCGGCGAGAGATTGAAACCGACGAGGTAGTCCAGCGCGCGACGCGCCTGCTGCGCATCGACCAGGTCCGTGGCGATGGCGCGCGGATGCGTCATCGCTTCGCGGATGGCGCGCGGCGTGATCTCGGTGAACACGACGCGTTGCAGCGTCTTGTCCTTCAGCAGGCCGCGCTCCTTGAGGATCTCGGCGATGTGCCAGGAGATCGCTTCGCCTTCGCGGTCCGGGTCGGTCGCGAGGAACAGCGCGGTGGCGCCCTTGGCGGCCTTGGCGATCGCATCGACGTGTTTCTCGTTCTTGTCGATGAGGTCGTAACGCATCTTGAAGCCGTTGTCGGGATCGACGGCGCCTTCCTTCGGCACCAGGTCGCGCACGTGGCCGTAGGAGGCCAGGACGGTGAAGTCCGGGCCGAGGTACTTGTTGATCGTCTTGGCCTTGGCGGGCGATTCGACGATGAGGAGGTTCTTGGCCATGGGGCTGGATGGGTCCGGCGGCGTCGGGAATTCCCGACGCGAAGAAGGCGACGCCCGGGGCCATCTGGCCACGGGCGTGAGTGGATTCCTTTTTTAGTGGTGTCACGCGGCCGGCGGCCGTGTCAAGCCGGACGCGCGTCCATCCCCCCGAATGGCGACGCCCGTCGAAGCCGGGGCCGCCCCGTCAGTGGACCGGTTCGGGCTCGTCCAGGAACATCTGGGTCTCCATCCAGGCATACGCGGCCTCGGACCCGGGCTGGTTGAACAGGACCATCAGGACCACCCATTTGAGGTCGTCGAGGTCCAGTTCGTCCTGGTCCAGCGCGATCGCACGGTCGAGGACGAGTTCGCGCTGGTCGGGGTCGAGGACGCCGTGCTGTTCGAGGAACAGCAGGAATCCGCGGCACTCGACGTCGAGCTTTTCGAGCTCGGGCCCGTGGAAGACGCGGGTGGGGCCGTTGACGCGGGGCGTGGCCGACTCCGGGCGCTGCTCGGAGAGTGCGTCCAGCCAGTCGAAGGCCTTGATGATTTCCGCAGGACTGAAACCCGCTCCGGTGAGTTCGGAGAACAACGGGCTGCCTTGGAGGGTGTCGCGGTCGCCCACCGGTGGAACGGTGTCGTTGGTGAAGTAGTGCTCGAACAGGTACAGCAGGACGTCCAGGATGCTCTCTTTCATTTCCCTCGGCCTGCGCCAGTGGCGCTGTGGAGGTTCAGGATGCCTTGCGGGTGTAGCGGCCGTGTTCGGAAACCACGCGCCCTTCCAGCTCCATGACCAGCAGCATGGAGACAAGTTGCGCACTCGTCAATCCAGTTCTTGCAACGAGCACGTCCATAGGGGTTGGGTCGTATCCGAGCGCATCCCACAAGCGCTTGGTGTTCGCATCCATGCCAGATGAATCGCTTTGTGCCGCGACCGATGAGTTGGGGACGTGAAGACGCGCGCGCAAGTCGCCCGCATAGGCGGACAGCAGAGGCTTCAGCGCGTCGATGACTTCTGCCGGGGACTCGACCAGTTGCACGCCCTCGCGGATGAGCCGGTGGCAGCCGCGCGCCATGGGGTTGTGGATCGAACCGGGGAGGGCGAACACCTCGCGCCCGGCGTCTGCGGCGAGGCGCGCGGTGATGAGGGCGCCGGATCGGTATTGCGCTTCCACCACCAGGGTGCCTAGGCAAAGCCCGGCCACGATGCGATTGCGCCGCGGGAACCGGCCGGGGTGGGCGGCGGCTCCGGGCGGGTATTCGCTGACAACGGCGCCGAGGTGCGCGATCTCTTCCATCAAGGCCGCGTTGCCGGGGGGATATGCGGTGTCGATCCCGGTGCCGAGGACGGCGACCGTCGGCGCTTGCAGATCGAGCGCGCCGCGGTGCGCCGCGGTGTCGATGCCCGCCGCCATCCCGCTCACCACGCACCAGCCGGCGCGCGAGAAGGCCCGCGCGAACGTGCGCGCGTTGTCGAACCCGTTGGGCGTGGCGGTCCGGCTGCCGACGATGGCGATCGCCGGATGCCACAGGCATGCGATGTCGCCGCGCACGTACAGCTGCGCCGGCGCGTCGGGCAGGCGGCGCAGCAACGCGGGGTAGTCGGGGTGATCGATCGTCAGGCGCTCGTGCATCGCGCAAGCGTGCGATGCAAACGACGACGGCGCCCTGGGGCGCCGTCGCTTTGAATCGTCAGGGAACTCTGATTTACAGCGCCCCTGGTGGACGTCAGCCCTTACCGCATCGCGTCGGGATGCTTGAGCTCGTAGCCGATGTCGCTCGGCTTGATGCCATCCATGAGCAGGCCGTAGCTCATCTTGTCGAAGGTGCGGAACACCATGACGTGGCCGACGAATTCGTCCGGCAGGCGCACGCGGCTGGCATCGCCGAACAGGTCTTCGCTGCGGTTGTTGGAGTACTCCACGCGATCGGGCACGTTGCTGCCCACGCGCCACACCGAGAACACCGTGCCGTTGTCGACGCCTTCGCGCGAACCCACCGACAAGGCGAGGACATCGCGCGTGCCACCGGTATGGAGCCTGTCCGGCACGCCGACGACCTGCGCGCGACCGTATTCGAACTGCTGGCGCGGCGGGTGCGGGAAGAACTGCAGGTCGTAGGGCTGGGCCTGCACCGGTATCAGGCGATCACCGATGCGGACTTCGCGGCCGCCCTGGTCGAGTACGACGGTGGTGGCTTCCACGCCACCGCCTGCCACCTGCGTCACCGCACCGGTGCTCATCTGCATCAGCTCGTAGCCGAGCTGCTCATAGCCCTTGTCCGGCGTGACCGCCGTGGTCCAGTAGATGTCGTAGTCGGCGAAGACGCGGGCGCCGCGGAAGTCCAGGTCTTCCTTGAATCCCATGTCGCAGCAGCTGGTGCGGTCCAGCCAGGTGAAGCGCACCGTCGGGCGCACCACCGCGTAACGCTGGCCGGGCTGTGCGCCTTCCAGGCCCTTGACGTAGGCCGACATGCCGGAGATGCCGTGGTTGCGGTCTTCCTCCAGGCCGACCACGTAGGGCAGCTGCTCGAATTCGTCGACGACGCGCACGTCCTTCAGGAACGGCTCGACTTCCGACAACGGCACGCCGGTGATCGGCGCCTCCGCGCGGGGGCCTTCCTGCACCGCGACGCGGTCGAGGTAGGCCAGCGACAGCACGTCGCCCGGGTAGATGAGATGCGGGTTCTGGACCTGCGGGTTGGCCTGCCAGATTTCCGGCCACAGCCACGGGCGCTTGAGGAACTTGCCCGCGATATCCCACAACGTGTCGCCTTTCTTGACGACGTAGGTGTCCGGGTGGTCGCCGCGCGTTTCAACGGCGGCGGCATAACTGCCGACCGTCAGCAACGCGACCGCGCAAACCGGAAGAAGCCGTTTAAGCATGGCGGCCATGTGCCCGCTCCCCTTGAGTTTTTCCCCTTGTAGCCGGGCCACTATAGCCCACAATCCTCGGGCCTTTGCAAGCGCGCGGCGTTACAATCGCGACCCTAGGACACCCCATCGCTTGCGCCTGTGACCGGCGCCCCCATTTCGACACCATGGCCCTTCTCCCCATCCTCGAGTTCCCCGATCCGCGCCTTCGCACGAAGGCCGCCCCGCTGACGCCGGAACAGGTGGGCGACCCTGCGTTCCAGCGCCTGGTCGACGACATGTTCGAGACCATGTACGAAGCGCCGGGCATCGGGCTGGCGGCGAGCCAGGTCGACGTCCACCAGCGCTTCATGGTGATTGACGTGTCGGAAGAGAAGAACCGGCCGCTGGTGTTCGTCAATCCGGAAATCCTCGAACGCGCGGGCGAGCAGGTCTACCAGGAAGGTTGCCTGTCCGTTCCCAATATCTTCGCCGACGTCACGCGTGCCAACGAGATCCTCGTCAAGGCGCTGGACCGCAACGGCCAGCCGTTCGAATTGCGCGTCGACGGCCTGCTCGCCGTGTGCATCCAGCACGAGATGGATCACCTGGAAGGCAAGCTGTTCGTCGACTACCTCTCGCCGCTCAAGCGCGAGATGGTCCGCAAGAAACTCGCGAAAGCGCGCCGCACCGCGGAAGCCTGACGCACGCATGCGCATCGTCTTCGCCGGCACGCCGGAGTTCGCCGTGCCGTCGCTGGTCGCGGCCGCGCAGCGCAATGAAGTGGTTGCGGTCTACACGCAGCCCGATCGCCCCGCGGGTCGCGGACGTTCGCTGAGCGCCTCGCCCGTCAAGCGCGAAGCGCTGCAACGCGGCTTGCCCGTCCTGCAACCCGAAACGCTCAAGACCGAGCTCGCGCGCGACGCCTTGCGCGCGCTGCAGCCCGACGTGCTCATCGTGGTCGCCTACGGCTTGCTGTTGCCGCAATCGATCCTCGACATTCCGAAGTTCGGTTGCTGGAACGTGCATGCTTCGCTGTTGCCGCGCTGGCGCGGTGCGGCGCCGATCCAGCGCGCGATCGAAGCCGGCGACACGCAGACCGGTGCATGCCTGATGCAGATGGAAAGGGGCCTGGACACCGGCCCGGTGCTGCTGAAGCAGGCACTCGAGATCGGCCAGTACGAAACCGCCGGCCAGTTGCACGATCGCCTGTCCACGCTCGGTGCGCAGGTACTCGCCGACGGCCTGGGCCTGCTGCGCGCGGGCATGCGCCCGGTGCCGCAGCCGCAGCCCGACGAAGGCGCGACCTACGCACGCAAACTCGAAAAATCGGAAGCGCGCCTGGACTGGGCGGAGCCTGCCGACGTCCTCGCACGCAAGGTGCGTGCGTTCGACCCGTGGCCGATGGCCGAAGGCGACATCGCGGGCGACCTGGTCCGCATCCACCGTGCCGTGCCGATCGACGGCCGCGGCACACCCGGCGCCGTGCTTGCCGCGGGCCGCGATGGCATCGACGTCGCGTGCGGCGAAGGCGCGTTGCGTATCCGCGTGCTGCAACGCGCGGGCGGCAAGGCGATCACGGCCGCCGATTACCTCAACGCGCGTCGCGACCTGCGCAGCGCATGAAACCTGCACCCGGCGTCGCACTGCGCATCGCGGCCACGCAGACGCTGGGCGTGATCCTGCAGCGGCAGCGTTCGCTCAAGGCCGAACTCGCACAACGCCTGCCGACCTTGCGCGACGTGCGCGATCGCGCACTGCTCGAAGCCATCGTGTTCACGGCGATCCGTGGCCAGCCGACATACGACGCGGCCTTGCAGGCCTGGCTCGCCAAGCCCCTGGGCTATCGCGATGAAGATCTGCGCACGCTGCTGTACGTCGGCCTGGCCCAGATCGAAATGGGGCTTCCCGCGCACGCAGCCGTCGATTCGACGGTCGAGGCAACGCGTGCGATGGGCCGCACGCACCAGGCCGGCATGGTCAATGCCATCCTCCGCCGCGCATTGCGCGAAGGTTTGCCCGAGGTCGCACCCGAAACCGCATGGCCGGCATGGCTGCGCACGCGCGTGCAGCGCGATTGGGGCGATGCGGCAGCGGACGTGTTCGCGGCCAGCGCAATCCCCGCGCCGATGTGGTTGCGCGTGAACCGCACGCGGATCGATCGCGAGGCGTATCGCATGCGGCTGCAGGAGGCGGGCATCGAAGCCGCCTCGCCTGCGTTCCCCGAAGACGCGCTCGTGCTCGCCAAGCCCGTCGCGGTGAACGAGCTCCCCGGTTTCGACGCAGGCCTGGTGTCCGTGCAGGACGGCAGCGCGCAATGCGTCGCCGATGCACTCTCGCCACGGAAAGGCGCGCGCGTGCTCGATGCCTGTGCGGCGCCGGGCGGGAAGTCCGCACACTTGCTCGAACGCGATCCGACGCTGCAATTGTTCGCGCTCGACATCGATCCGCAACGCCTGCGACGCGTGCACGAAACGCACGCGCGCCTGGGCGTTGGCACGCATGCGCAATTGCGCGCCGCCGATGCCGCCGCGCCCGACACGTGGTGGGACGGCGTGCCCTTCGACGCGATCCTGATCGACGCGCCTTGTTCGGCGACCGGCATCGTGCGCCGCCAGCCCGACGTGCTGCTGCATCGCCGCGACACCGACGTGGAGTCCCTCCGCGACATCCAGGCGCGCTTGCTCGACGGTGCATGGACCCTCCTCGCGTCCGGCGGGGTGGTGCTGTACGCGACGTGTTCGATCCTCCGGGAAGAGAACGCGGGCCAGATCGACGCCTTCCTCCAGCGCACGCCCGGCGCCATCGCCGAGCCGCTGGACGCGCGCTTCGGCCGCGAATCCGGTGCCGGTCGACAACGCCTGCCCGGCGAAGACGGCATGGATGGTTTTTTCTACGCCCGCATCCGCAAACCCTGAGGTAAGGTGCGCGGCGCCATGACCGATGTCCGCCGCCGCGAGCTGTTCTGGTTCTTCGCCATCGCCCTGCTCGTGCTGGGTGCGGGCATCGGCCTGCGTGGACCGTGGCCGGCGGACGAGCCGCGCTTCGTGCTGGTCGCCAAGCAGATGTGGGACAGCGGCGACTGGTTGTTCCCGCACCGCGGCCACGAGTTGTACGCCGACAAGCCGCCGCTCTTCTTCTGGCTGCTCGGCGCGGCGTATGCGCTGGTGCGCGATTGGACGTGGGCCTTCCTGCTGCCGTCGCTCGTCGCGGCGATGGCGACGTTGTGGTTGACCTGGGACCTCACGCGGCGGCTCTGGTCGCATCGCGCCGGGTTGTGGGCGGCGATCGCGGTCATCGCCTGCGTGCAATTCCTCTACCAGGCCAAGCGCGCGCAGATCGATCCGACCGTGGTGTGCTTCATCACGCTCGGCGTGTACGGCATCGCGCGGCACGTGTTGCTCGGGCCTGCGTGGCGTTGGTTCTGGATCGGGTGTTTCGCCGCGGGGCTGGGCGTGATCAGCAAGGGCGTCGGCTTCCTCGCGTTGCTGGCGTTGATTCCGTACGCGTTGATGCGTTGGCGTGGATGGAACGGGCTGGCCGACGTCGGCCGCGGCAATGCAGTGCGCTGGAGTTGCGGCGGCCTCGCATTCCTCGCGGCGATCGCGGTGTGGTTCGTCCCGATGATCCTCACCGCGACGACGAGCGGCGATCCCGAACACCAGGCCTACGTCAACGAACTGCTCTTCAAGCAGACCGCGACGCGCTACACCAGCGCGTGGCACCACACGCAGCCGGTCTGGTACTTCCTCGAAGTGATCGCGTTGTATTGGATGCCGTTCGCGCTGGCCTTGCCTTGGCTGTTGCCGCGTTGGCGCGATGCGTTCCGGGCACGCGACGCGCGCGTGTGGCTCCCGCTGGGTTGGGCGTTGCTGGTCCTGGTGTTCTTCAGTGCGAGCCCCGGCAAGCGCGACATGTACATCCTGCCGATGCTGCCGATGATGGCCGTGGCCGCGGGGCCTTACCTGGAAGGCGTGACGTCTTCGAGATGGTTTCGCCGCATCCTCCTCGCGCTCGTCGTCGTCCTCGGCCTCGTGTTCCTCGGCGCGGGCATTGCGGCGCTGCACGGGGATCCCTCGTTCGAAGTGAAGATCGAAGCCGAGCGCGGCCTGCCGCCGGCAAGCGATGCACTGTGGTGGCTGCTCGCGATCACCGGCGGGGCGATGCTCGCGGTCTGCACTTGGTGGCGCCGCGATGCCTTGAAAGCATCCGCCATTGCGTTGTCCTTGCTGGTCATCGTGCTGTTCTCGGGGACCGCGGTACTGCTCGATGCCGAGAACTCGGCGCGCGCCGTGATGGAACGTGGCCGCGCTATGGCCGGCGACGCGACACTCGGCCTGGTCGCGTGGAAGGAGCAGAACCTGTTGCAGGCGCAAGGGCCGGTGGAGGAATTCGGCTTCCGCAAACCGGTCGACCAGCAACTGCGCGCCGGCATCGCATGGATGGAGGCCGCTCCGGAAAAGCGCCGCCTGTTCGTGCAACAGGATGCGTTGGATGCATGTCTGCTGCGCGCGCATGGACAAGCCGTCGGCACCGCGAACCGCCGTACGTGGTGGTTGTTCGACGCCTCGGCGATCGCGCCGGCGTGCCGCGATCCAAGCCGGCGCGGCTCAGGCCACTGAGACGCGGGCGAGCAGGTCGTACTTGCGCTTGGCGTAGCGCGCGTGCAGCCAGTGGAAGCGCCAGCCCGCCGCGCCGTCGACGATGCCGCCGCGCAACAACAGATTCTTGAGCAGATACGCCATCGCCGCGAACCAACCGCGCAGCGGGCCTGCCGTCTTTCCCTTCGCATGCTGCTCGCCGGCCCACAACGCGGCGTAGCGCTGCAACTTCGCCCAGTAATCCTCGGCACTGCGTGCCGTGTCGTGTTCGAGCACGATGTGCGAAGGCCGCACGGTGCGGCCCTCGACGTCCAGGTATTCATGCACCGCGCGCAGGCCGTGGCGGATGTTCGAGCGGAACAGGCGATGCACCGGCTCGCGCGCGAAGCTCCCGCCCCGCAACGCGCGCCCGAGGAAATGCGTGCGGCGCATCAGCAGCCAGACGTCGGATTGTTCGATGTCGCCGGCGAAGAGCTTGCGCACTTCATCCTGCGCGCGCGGCTCGAGCCATTCGTCGGCATCGAGCAGCAACACCCAGCGCTCGCGGGCCATCGCGATCGCCGCGTTCTTCTGCAGCGCGAAGCCCTGCCACTCCAGGTGTTCGATGCGCGCCCCGAGCTCGGCGGCGATGCGCACCGTGTCGTCAGTCGAGCCCGAGTCGAGCACGATCACTTCGCTGCACAGCGGGGTCATGGACGCGACGCACCGCGCGATCCGGTCGCCCTCGTTCTTGGTGATCACGACGCCGGACAGGGGCAGGGGCTGCGACATGCGCGGGATTATGCCCGCCGCGGCCGGTAGACTGCGCGCCATGCATGCCCCCGTCGACGCCCGTTCGCCCGCGCAGCGGCCCGTCCGCGTCCTGCATTTCGTCACGGGCGGATTTTCCGGGGGCGCGACACAGGTGGCGATCGCGCTGACCCAGGCGGGCGTCGACAGCGCGGAGATCGAGCCACTGCTCGTTTTGCGCCGCAAGCGCCGCACCGATCCCGGGCGCATCGCCGAACTCGAACAGGCCGGCGTGCCACTGCGCGTGGTTCCCGGTTGGTCGCACGCCGCGACGATCTGGGCGCTGGTGAAGGTGTGCCGCGAATTCAAACCCGACGTGCTGATCGCGCACGGCTTCAGCGAACACTTGTGGGGCCGCTACGCCGGCCTCATCGCGAAGGTGCCGCACCTGGTGCACGTCGAGCACAACACGCGCGAGCGTTACACCGCCTGGCGCCTGAAGCAGTCGCGCTGGCTGGCGAAACGCACCGCGCGCATCGTCGGTTGCTCGGAAGGCGTGAAGGACGAATTGCTCGCGCAGGGGATGCCGCCGGAGCGCACGATCGCGATTCCGAACGGCATTCGCCTGGCACCGTTCGAACAGGCCGAGGCGCATCCCCTCGCGCAGCGCATCCCCGGCATCGTGATGGTCGCGCGCCTGTCGAAACAGAAGGACCACGCGACGTTGATCCGCGCCGTCGCGCACCTGCGCGATCGTGGGCACGTCGTTCCGGTGTCGTTCGCCGGCGGCGGGAAGCAACGGCATCGCGCGCCGCTGGAACAACTCGTGCGTTTGCTCGGGCTCGAAGACCAGGTGCGTTTCCTCGGGGTCGCGCGCAACGTGCCCGAACTGTTGCTGACCCACCGCATCGCGGTGCTGGCGACGCATTGGGAAGGCATGCCGCTGGCGCTGATCGAAGGCATGGCCGCGGGCTGCGCGGTGGTCGGCAGTGCCGTGCCCGGCGTGCGCGAAGTGATCCACGACGGTGTCGATGGCCGCCTGGTGCCCGAGAACGACGATGTCGCGTTGGCGGACGTGTTGCAGGACTTGCTGCTGAACGACGCCGAGGCGATGCGGCTCGGCGCGGCCGCGCGCCACTGCGCGATGGAAGAATACGGCCGCGAACGGATGCATGAACGCTACGAAGCGCTCTGCCTGGAACTCGCGCGCTGACTTACCAGCGCAGCTTGCGCGCTGCCAGCATTCGCGCGAGGCGATCGCACAACGCACGTGCGTCCGCTTCGCGCATGTGCGCGATGCGCAACGGGCCGGACATCGCGCCCACCCCCGCGGTGTCGAGCCACAGCGTCGCCATGCCCCAACGCCGATCGAGCGGGCCGGTCGCGATGCGCAGCGCCTGCAGCTTGTCGATCTCCGCGAACCGCCACTGCCGCGACCACCAGCCCGCGCGCACCGCGACGATGTTTTCGTTTACCGCGTAACCCGAGCGACGCGCTTGATGCTGCGCGGCGAACCACGTCCACGCCGGCCACGCAAGGGCCAGCAGGCCGATCCAACCCAGGCGCCAGCACGACGCGATCACCACGAGCAGCGGAAACCAGGCGTTGGCAAGGAAGACGCGGATCGCCGACTTCGGATGCATGGGCTGCCATTGCAGCGCGGGCCAACCGGCGTCGGGCAGGAGATGTTCGATCAATGCATCGCATTGCGCCGGGGTCGCGACCGGCGCGAGTTCGCGGAAGGCACGCGGCGCCTGGCCTTCGCGCGTCTGCCCGCCCGCGGTATCCACCTGCAGGCTGCGACGCTTGAGCAAGCGATGCAACAGGCCTTCCTGCAAGGTCCACGCCTGCAGGCGGCGCCTGGACGCGGAATTGCGCGAACGCGCGAGCAATCCGCGTTCCACGGTGAGCCGCGGCCCGTCTTCGCTCAGCACGAACCCGTAGTACTGCAGCAGCGCCAGCGCGAGCGAAATCAGGCGCATCAATGCCAGCAGCGCGAGGACGAGGGTCACGCCGGCGAATGCGTAGTCCTGCACGCCGAAGTGATGCGATTCGGCCCAGCCGAACATCGACTTTCCCCAGGTTTCGAACAGGTTTTCCGCCAGGCGCGGTGCGAATTGCATCGACGCGGCGTAACCACCGACCAGCACGAGCAACCCGCGATTGGAGATCAGCCCGAGGCGCAGGACTTCGCCCGGCGACAAGGCGAGCAACACGTGCGAAGGCGGCGCTTCACCTTCGGCCGCCACCTCGACACGCGCGCCGCGGTGCCGGATCAGGCGTTCCAGCGCCAGCGCATCGTCCATGCGCAGCACGCGCATCGTCGCTTCGGGCTTGTCCCCGCCCGCCGAATCCAGCCGCAGCTCGGCCACGCCGAACAGCCGATGCAACACCGTCTGGTTCACCGACACGTTGTGGATGCGCGCGTAGGGAATCTCGCGCCGTTGGCGATGGAGCCAGCCGCTGCGGATCGTCAGCCCGTCGCCTCCAACGTTGTAACGATAGGTGGCGTATTGCAGCACCGAGGTCAGCGTGAGGACGCCGACGCCGATCAGCGGCCACAACTCGTTGCGATCGCCGCCGAAGAAGAAGGCCGCGACGATCGGAATGATGAACTGCCGCAGTTGCTGCAGCAGGACGAACAGCCACGACCACGGATGCAGCCGTCGGTCGGGCGGTGCCGCGTCAGAGGGCGTCATCGTCGTCGAGCTGGCGCGCGAGGCGGTCGCGCAGGGCTTCTGCATCGTCGGCGTCCAGGCCCGTCACCGACACCGCGCTCATCTTGCTGCCCGCGGTGTGGATCACGAGCGTGGCGAGCTTCCAACGTCGCTCGAGCGGGCCGTGCTTGAGGTCGAGATGTTGCACGCGCGAGGCGGGCACGCGCGTTTCGCGAAAGAACAGGCGGCCACGACGATAGGCGAATCCATCCTCGCCCAGGCGCCACGCGCTCGAACGGAAACGCTTGATGCCCACGATGACGCCGAGCATCAGCACCAGGGCCCACAGCAACGTCGGCAGCGCGATCGACGTCCACGTATCGAAGCGATCGGCGAAGGAGAAGGCCAGGACCGCGATCGGGATGCCGGACACGAAGCCGATGGCGCCATGGCGCAACGCGTACAGCGTCTTCGCGCGTGGCGGCAGCGGCCGCCAGGGCGCGTCGATCGGCATCGGTTGCATGGTTGCGGCTTCGCTCACTGCGCTTCCCCCTCCCCGGTGCGCGCCATCGCGGCACGCTGCGCGCTCGCAGGGTAACAGTCCGGCCAGTACGGATTGCCGAGCGCACTGCCGGGCGCGGGGATCGAGAAACGTTTGTAGGTCCACTGATACTGCGCAGGGTCGCGGCGGGCGACGCGTTCGATCGCGGCGTTCAATGCGGCGACATCCTGCGCAGCATCGGGCACCGCTTCGAATCGCAATGCGAACGCCGGGCCGTCGGGCGTTTCTCCGATGCGTTCGCAATACCCCACCAGCACCGTCGCACCCGTGCGTTGGGCCAGGCGCGTGAGCAGCGTCATCGTCAATGCGGGAATGCCGAAGAACGGTGCGAACTCGCCGTCGCCGGCCTTGGGTTGCTGGTCCGGCAGGATCCCGGCGACACCGCCGCCTTGCAGCAGCTTGAACAACCCGCGGATGGCCGGGCCTTCGGCGCGCACCTGTGTCACGCGGTCGGCGTCGCCGTGCGCTGCGCGCACGCGGCGGAGGAAGGCTTCGCCGATCTTCGAATCGGGCGGGGCATACAGGATCGCCAGCTGCGTGCGCGATGCCAGCCACTGGTTCAACAACTCCCAGTTGCCGTAATGCGGGGCGGCCACGATCAACCCTTTTCCCGCTGCGACCGCGGCATCGAACAGGTCGACGCCGTGCGACGCGCGGATCAACGCCAGGTTGCGCGCATGGGGCCGCGTCCAGAAGCGCAGGGTTTCCAACGCCTGGCGCGCCGTGGTCCGCAACACGTCCGCGCTGCGTTGCGCCCGCTGCGCAGGGAGCCATTCGGGATACGCCAGCTCGAGGTTGCGCCGGACCACTTTCGCGGTGCGCGTGTTGCGTGAGACCCAGGTCCGGGCAAGGGCGTCCGCCATCGTCCGCAGCCACGGCCAGGGCAGGCGGGCGAACCAGGTGGCGAGAAGGTGGATCAGGCCTGCGGCGAAGTCGGTCACGTGGGGAGTCTAGCGGGCGCGGTCTGCTAGCTTGGCGCACCTGCCCCGGATGGCAACCGCCATGCTCGCCCTCATCCAGCGCGTCACCGAAGCCAGCGTGGTGGTCGACGGGTTGGTCGTCGGCGCCATCGACGCCGGCCTGCTCGCCTTCGTCGGCATGGCGCCGGGGGATACCGACGCGCACATCGCGCGGATGGCCGAGCGCCTCCTCGGTTACCGTGTTTTCGAAGACGCGCAGGGCAAGATGAATCTCGGGCTCAAGGACACGGGGGGTGGGCTGCTGCTGGTCAGCCAGTTCACTCTCGCCGCGGACACGCAGTCGGGCATGCGTCCCAGCTTCAGCACGGCCGCGCCGCCCGAGATCGCTGAACCCGGCTTCAACAAACTTGTCGAAGCCTGTCGCCAGCGGCACGCGGGAAGGGTGGAAACCGGCCGGTTCCGTGCCCATATGGTCGTTCGTCTCGTCAATGACGGGCCGGTCACTTTCCTTCTCCGACCCTGATCACCCCCCGGCGGGTATAATGCCGGGTTCCCTCAGACCCTCATAAACGGTGGCGCACCACATGGCAACCGAACGCCAGGCCCCCCAGTCCGACATCAAGCAGCTGATCAGCAAGGGCCTGGAACAGGGATACCTGACCTACGCCGAAGTCAACGATCACCTGCCCGACGACGTCGTCGATCCCGAACAGATCGAAGACATCATCGGCATGATCAACGGCATGGGCATCGAAGTGCACGAAGTTGCACCCGACGCCGAAACCCTCCTGCTCGCCGGCTCGTCCGGCGGTGGCCGCGAAGTCGACGACACCGCGGCCGAAGAAGCCGCGGCCGCGTTGACCGCGCTGGACTCCGAAGGCGGCCGCACGACCGACCCCGTCCGCATGTACATGCGCGAGATGGGCACGGTCGAACTGCTGACGCGCGAAGGCGAAATCGCCATCGCAAAGCGCATCGAGGAAGGCCTCAACCAGATGCTCTCGGCACTGGCGAGCTTCCCGTGGTCGATCCAGCTGCTGCTGGAGGAGTACGACCTGCACAAGGCCGGCAAGAAGCGCCTGGCCGAAATCGTCGCGGGCTTCAACGACATCGAGGAGCCGGTCGCCGAGATCCCCGTCGCCGCCGCCGAAGTCGACGAGAACGCCGCGGAAACCGAGGAAGAGGAAGTCGCCGAAGGCGAGGAAGCCGCCGAGGAAACGGGCCCCACCGGTCCGGACCCCGCCGAAGTCCTGCGCCGCATGGATGCCATGGGCGCGCTCTACCAGAAGTTCCAGAAGTCCTACCAGAAGAACGGCCCGACCGCGAAGCCGGTCGCCAAGCTCCGCGAGGAGATGGCCGAGATCTTCATGACGCTCAAGCTGCCGCTGCCGCTGACCGACACGCTGGTCCGCAAGCTGCGCGACGTCGTGGGCGAGATCAAGGACCACGAGCGCCGCATCCTCGACCTGGCCACGCGCGTCGCGCGCATGCCGCGCAAGGATTTCCTGCGCGCCTGGGAAGGCAACCAGACCAACCTGGGTTGGGTGGACGACGTCCTCAAGCGCAAGCAGAAGTGGTCCTCGGGCCTGCGCGACGTCAAGGAACAGATCGTCGCCGAGCAGGAAGCCACCATCGCCGTCGAGCAGGCGCTGTACCTGCAACTGCCCGACATCAAGGAAATCTCGCGCGCCATGGCCTATGGCGAGGCGAAGGCCCGCAAGGCCAAGAAGGAGATGGTCGAGGCGAACCTGCGCCTGGTGATCTCCATCGCCAAGAAGTACACCAACCGCGGCCTGCAGTTCCTCGACCTCATCCAGGAAGGCAACATCGGCCTGATGAAGGCGGTCGACAAGTTCGAATACCGCCGCGGCTACAAGTTCTCGACCTACGCCACGTGGTGGATCCGGCAGGCCATCACCCGCTCGATCGCCGACCAGGCACGCACCATCCGCATCCCGGTGCACATGATCGAGACGATCAACAAGCTCAATCGCATCTCCCGCCAGATGCTCCAGCAGTTCGGCCGCGAGGCCACGCCGGAAGAGTTGGCGAAAGAGATGGACATGCCCGAGGACAAGATCCGCAAGGTCATGAAGATCGCGAAGGAACCGATCTCCATGGAGACGCCGATCGGCGACGACGAGGATTCGCACCTGGGCGACTTCATCGAGGACACCAACGTGGAGTCCCCGATCGAAAGCACCACCAACATCAACCTGTCCGAAACGGTGCGCGACGTGCTCGCGGGCCTGACGCCGCGGGAAGCCAAGGTGTTGCGCATGCGCTTCGGCATCGACATGAATACCGACCACACGCTGGAAGAGGTCGGCAAGCAGTTCGACGTCACGCGCGAACGCATCCGCCAGATCGAAGCCAAGGCGCTGCGCAAGCTCCGCCACCCCAGCCGGAGCGAGCAGCTCCGCAGCTTCCTCGACATCGATTGATCGCAACAAAAAGAAGCCCCGCGAAAGCGGGGCTTCTGCTTTAACATGCACGCATGGAACTGCTCAGCCTCGAACACTTCGCGCCGCACGTGAACACCATGTTCTCCGCGCATTACGCCGGGATGGAAGTGCCGTTCGAACTCGTCGAAGCGCGCGCGCTGCAGCAGCGCACGCCGCAGGGCATGCGGGCGCCGTTCTCGCTGTTGTTCCGCAATACCTCGGCGGTGGTGTTCCCGCAGCAGATCTACCCGATGCGCCACGACAAGCTGGGCGAGGTCGGCATCTTCATCGTGCCCATCGCGCAGGAGCGCGGCGGGTTCCTGTACCAGGCCGTCTTCAACTGAGCGACGCCGTCCACCGCATCAAGGCGTGCGTGCCCGTGTCGCCGGCCAGGGAAAATCCCAACTTCTCGTAGAGGCGCCGCGCATCGCGGTTCTGGTGCGCGACGTGCAGCGTCACGGCGCAGCCGTCGTCGGCCGCATCCTGCTGGCATTGCCGCAGCAACGCGCCGCCGATGCCGCGCCCGCGCCAGTTCGCCTGCAGGGCGATATCCACGATGCGCCACTCGCCCGCCTCGTAGGAGCGGTCCACGATCCAGCGCCCGATCGCGCCCTCGCTTTCATGTTCGATCGCGAGGAAATCCGCGCACGCATGGTGTGCGATGAAATGCTTGTGCTGCAGGCCGTACTGCTGCGCGATCAAGTGCTCGCGTGCGATGGGGGGCAGCGGAATCCACGTCAGTTCCGGCCGCGATTGCGCGAACAACGCGCGCTGCCATTCCGTATCGGCATCGGTGAGCGCGCGAAGGCGGCAGCCCAGCGCGCGCAATTGCGCGGGCATCAGTTGCGCGACGGGAAGATACCTTCCAGCGCGATGCAAAAGTTCATCGCGAGGTAGGGCTGGCTGTTTTCATGCGGCTGCGAACCGCCGGAGAGCGGGCCGAGCATGGTCGGCGCCATCGTCGTGTTCGGCGAGGCGTTGAACGTGCGCGAGGTGGTGCTTGCGGCCAGGAACGACAGGCCGCCGTTGGCCACCGGCGTGCCGGTACCGCTGCCCGCCGCCGTCTGCGAATACGCGTTGAGGCCGTGGGTGTGCGTGGGCATCTCCAGCTGCGTCAGCGCCACGGTTGCCGTGCCGAAGGTTTCGCCGATGACGCGCGACGTCAAACCGGGGCCCTGGCCCTCGGCGACGGCGGCGCGTCCCGCGAAGTTCGGCAGCTGGAAATTGGTCTGCCCGTTGCCGCCGTACGTCGTGCCGAGCAGCGAGAACAGCGCGGTGTTCTGCGCGATCGACAGCGTCGCGCCATTGCAGAACGCCCAGCCCATCGGATTGAAGTTGAATCCGAAGATCTGTATTTCGCCGATGAAAGGTTCGGTCACGTCAGTCTCCGCGGATCAATTCTGGCTCGGGAAGATGCCTTCCACCGCGATGCACCAGCGCGCGGTCAGGGACGGCATCGTGTTGTCGTGCGGCAGGCTGTTGCCGACGGGCGTGGTCGCTTGGGCCGACATCGCCGCGGCGTTGTTGCCTACGAGCGTGTTGACGTAGAACGTGTCGCCGCTCACCGCCGCGGGCAGCAAGCCCGGGCCGGGGGTCGTCGAAGTCGCCGCGGCCGTCGATGCGTAGATCGGATGCGTGTGCACTGGAACCTGCGCATTGGTCAGCATCACGGTTTCCGTGCCTGCGCGCTCACCGATCACGCGATTCGTCAGGCCGGGACCCTGGCCCTGGTGGATCGGCGCGCGGCCACGCAAGTCGGGCAGGGCAAAGGTGGTGATGCCGTCTCCGCCGTAAGTGGTGCCGACCAGCGCGAAGAGCGCATCGTTCATCGCGATCGACAACAGTTGCCCCGAACAATCCATCCAACCGCGCGGCGCGAAGTTGTAGGGGAAGAGGCGGATTTCGCCGAGATAGGGAGTCATGTCGCGGTCTCCTGCGGCATCAGCTGCGCGAGGGATAGACGCCCGAAAGGGCGATGCAGAAATTCAGCGCCATGTAGGGCTGCATGTTGTTGTGCGGCTGGTTCTGGCCGGAGAGCGCAACCGAAGATGGATTCATCTGCACCGTCGCGCCCCCCGCGGGCGCATACAACGGCACTGCGCTGCCCGCGGTGTTGGTGCTCTGCGCGAAGATGCGCGCACTCGGCAACCGGTTGTTGCCCGCGGCCGTGGATGCGGTCACCTGGTGCGCGTGCGAGGGCACGTTCGCGTTGGTGAGCGTGACGTTTTCCACGCCGCCCACTTGCCCTTGCTGCATGTTCGGTTGCCAGCCCGGATCGACGGAACTGCCCGCGCCCACCGGCGTGCGACCGCGCAGATCCGGCAGCGCGAAGGTCTGGACGCCATTGCCGCCGTACCAGGTGCCCAGCAGCGAGAACAACGCCGTGTTCTGCTGGATCGACATCAACTGGCCACTGCACTGCGCCCAACCTCTCGGCGCAAAGCCGAAGCCGACCAGCATGACCTGGCCAAGGTAGAACTCGGACATCGCGTTGTTTCCCCTGCGTCGACGAGGCGACGGATCCCGCGACGACACCGTTTCCCCCGGCCGTCGCGACGCGACACTGTGCAGGCAACACGGCTCGCGGGCAAGTACTGGAACGAATGTCTCCTTTCGGTAGCTGAAGGCGTCACGCTTTCCCTTGCCATCGCGACGTGTTTCAATCCCTGACGTTTTTGTAACCGCGCGCGTCGCCCCGGGGATGGGGCCGTGCGAGGGATCCGGGGAACCAGGGGACATCCGAATGCAGCTCTCGATCACGCGCCGCGCGTGCGACGTCCGTCGCTTTGCGTTTCTTTTTTCGTTGTTGCTGTGCTTCGGCGCGCTCTTCCCCTCCCTGGCGTTCGCGCAGGACTCGGCGTATTGCCCGCAGGTCTTCGCGACCGTTGCCAAGGGCGCGTCGGTCCAGATCGACGTGAGCGATTGCGACGGCCCCTTCGACGGCGGCATGAGCGAACCCTTCGCAGGCTTCGGCGCGAGCAGCGGCACCGTGACGATCGAGCCGAACAACGCCGGCACGCAGTTCGTCACCTATGCGCACGGCGGTAACACGGCGACGTCCGACACCTTCTTCCTCGAAGACAACGACGGCGCGATGGTGCAGGTCAACATGACCATCACCGCGCCGGCATCGGCGATCGTCGTGTCCCCCGCGAGCTTGCCGGCGATGACGGCGGGCACCGCGTTCTCGCAGGCGCTTTCATCCACCGGCGGCAATGGCACGTACGCCTACACACTCAACGGCGGCGCATTGCCCGTGGGTTTGAATCTCGCGCCGGGCGGCCTGATCAACGGCACGCCGACGCAACGTGGCCCCTACAGTTTCACCGTGCGTTCGACCGACGGCGCCAGCGCGTTCGTCGACAAGGGTTACACCGGCAGCGTTGCCAATCCGTCGCTCGCGCTGGGCGCATCGACGATCAACGTTCCGCAGAATGTCGCAACGTCGCAGTCGCTGACCGCCACCGGTGGCGTCGCCCCTTACGTCTTCACCATCGAATCCGGAACGCTGCCCGCGGGCCTCACGCTCTCCGCCGCCGGCCTGGTCAGTGGCACCACGAACGTGGCGACCGGCAACTACACGGTCACCGTCCGCGTCACCGATGCAAGCTCCGGCCCTGGCAGCTATTTCGAGCTCGAAACGCTGACGATCGCGGTCTCCGCATTGCCGTCGGTTTCGATTTCCGTCGCCCCGGCAAGCGTCGCCGAAGATGGCGCCACCAACCTGGTTTATACGATCAGCCGTGGCGCAGCGAGCAGCGGCGTGTTGACCGTGAACCTGACCTACGGCGGCACCGCGACGGCGGGCACCGATTACGCCGGCAACGCCGCGACGGTCAACATCCCCAACGGCAGCAGCAGCACGACGATCACGCTCGATCCTGCGAGCGATGCCACCGTGGAAGCCAATGAGACCGCGATCGTCACCGTTGCCACGGGTGCCGGTTACCTCGTCGGCGCCCCCGCCGCCGCCACGGGCACGATCAACAACGACGACGTCCCCTCGGTTTCGGTCACCGTGTCGCCGGCATCGGTGACGGAAGACGGCGTTGCGAACCTCGTCTACACCCTCACGCTCGACCAGCCATCGCTTGCACCGATTTCGGTCAACTGGGCCTTCGGTGCGGGCTCGGCGACGCCGGGCGTGGATTTCGCCAATGTCAGCGGCCCCCTGGTGATCGCCGCAGGCGCCACTAACGGCCAGATCGTGGTGGATCCGACGGCGGATGCGACGATCGAAGCCAATGAATCCGTTCTCGTCGTCCTCAACCCGGGCACCGGCTACACGATGGCGCCGCCAATCAACGCCACCGGTACGATTCTCAACGACGATCTTCCGACGCTGTCGATCAACGACGTTTCGATCGCCGAAGGCGACGCAGGCACCACGACTGCCACGTTCACCGTTTCGCTGAGCGCGCCCGCGCCGGCCGGCGGCGTCACCTTCGACATCGCCACGCAGGGCGGCACCGCGACCTCCGGCACCGACTTCGTCGCGCAGTCGCTCACGGGCCAGACGATTCCGGCGGGCAGCACGACCTACACCTTCTCCGTCGCCATCAACGGCGACGTGTTGAACGAAACGAGCGAAACCTACTTCGTCAACGTCACCAACGTCGTCAACGCGCTCGTCGCCGATGGCCAGGGCCTGGGCACGATCACCAACGACGATGCGGTGCCGTCGATTTCGATCGACGACCTGTCGACCAACGAAGGCAACGTCGCGACCACGGCCAACGCCGTCGCGGTCCGGCTGAGCGCGCCCAGTGGCCAGACGGTCACCGTGAACTACGCGACCGCCGACGGCACGGCAACCGCCCCCGGCGATTACGCGGCGACCTCGGGGACCGTCTCCTTCGCGCCTGGCGCGACGACGCGGACGATCGTCGTCGGCATCGTGGGCGACATCTCGCCCGAAGCGAACGAAACCTTCAACGTCAACCTGTCGGCGCCGGTCAACGCGACCATCGCCGACGCGAGCGCAACGGTCACCCTCCTCAACGACGACGTGCCGGTCAGCATCACGACGGCCACGTTGCCGAACGCCGCGGTCGCCGCGCCGTACACCCAGACGATCACCGCCACTGGCGGCGCCGCGCCGTATTCGTACGCAGTCACCGCGGGTGCATTGCCCGCCGGCCTGACCCTGTCGCCGCTCGGCACGGTGTCCGGCACGCCGACCGCCGGCGGCACGTTCAACTTCACCGTGACCGCGACCGACAGCAGCCCGTCGCCGGGCCCGTTCACCGCGAGCCGGGCCTACACGCTGGTCGTCAATGCAGCGACGATCACGTTGCCGGCCACGACGCTGCCGGGCGGTACGCTGTCGCAGGCTTACAACGCAGCGCTCAACGCCGCGTCGGGCGGCACCGCGCCGTATTCGTATGCGGTCGCGAGCGGCGCATTGCCGAACGGTTTGACGCTCAATGCATCGACCGGCGCGATCACCGGGACGCCGACCGCGATGGGGACGTTCAACTTCACCATCGTCGCGACCGACGGCAGCGGCGGCAGCGGCCCGTATTCCTCGGCGCCGCGCGCGTATTCGATCGGCATCACCGACGTCACGCCCGTCGCGAATGCAAGCACGCACGCCGCGGCGTACGATTCCGCCGCCGCCGCCGTGACGCTCGACATCACCGGCGGCGCGCCGACGAACGTTGCCGTCGCGACCGGTGCGTCGAACGGCACCGCAACGGCGACCGGCGTGACGATCAACTACCAGCCGAACGCCGGCTTCGCGGGCACCGACAGCTTCACCTACACCGCGACCAACAGCGGCGGCACGTCCCCGCCGGCGACGGTCACGGTGACGGTCGGCAACCCGACGATCGCGATCGCCACGACCGCCGGCTTCAACGCCACGGTCGCTACGGCCTACACGCAAACCTTCACCTTCAGCGGGGGCGCCGCGCCGTACGCCGGCTACCAGGTCACGAACCTGCCGGCGGGCGTGTCGATCACCGGCACCACCGCGAACAGCGTCACGATCTCGGGCACGCCGACGCAGGCGGGTACCTTCGCCCTCGCCGTGTCGTCGACCGACAGCAGCACGGGCAACGGACCGTTCACCACGACGCAGACGTTCTCGCTGGACGTCGCGGTGCCGACGCTCGCACTCGCGCCGGGCGCGACGACGTTCAACGTGCCATACGCGACCGCGTTCTCGCAGGCCTTCACCGCGAGCGGCGGCGTCGGTCCCTACACCTACGCGTTGACCGGCACGCTGCCGACCGGCGTGACGTTCGCCGGCGACACGCTGTCCGGCACACCGACGATGCCGGGCACGTACAACCTCACCCTCACCGCGACCGATGCCGGTTCGACGGGCGTGGGCGCACCGTTCACCGTCGCGCAGTCGTACACCATCGTCGTCGCTGCACCGTCGATCGTCGTCACGCCGGCCACCGTGCCGAACGCGACGGCGGGCACCGCGTATTCGCAGACGCTTTCGGCGACCGGTGCCGTCGCGCCGTACACCTTCACGATCACCGCGGGCGCGCTGCCCGCGGGCGTGACGTTGTCGACGAACGGCGCACTCGCCGGCACGCCCAGCGCATCGGGCACGTTCAACTTCACCGCGCAGGCGAGCGACGCGAACGGCCAGGTCGCGACGCAGGCCTACACGCTGATCGTCGCGGTGCCGGCCATCGCGCTGACGCCGGCCACGCTCGCAGGCGGCACCGCGGGCACGGCCTACACGCAAGCGCTGACGATCTCCGGCGGCATCGCGCCGTATACGGCGACGCTCACCGGCACGCTGCCGACCGGCATCGCGTTCGATACGACGACGCGCACCTTCAGCGGTACGCCGACGCAAGCCGGTTCGTTCAACGTCTCGGTCACCGTCGCCGACAGCACGGGCGGTACCGCGGCCACGGTCACCAACGCGTACACGCTGGTCATCGCGTCGCCGACCTTGTCGCTGACGCCGGCCACCCTGGCCGCCGGCACCGCGGGCGTTGCGTACGCCCAGAGCTTCGCGACCACCGGTGGCATCGCGCCGTACACGTATGCGCTCACCGCAGGCGCGCTCCCGGCCGGCTTGGCGTTGAATGCATCGACCGGCGCGCTTTCGGGCACGCCGACGGTGGCGGGCAACTTCAACTTCACCGTCGCCGTCGTGGACAGCACGACCGGTACCGCCGCCAGTGCATCGAATGCGTACACGCTCGCGATCTCCGCGCCGACGATCACGATCACGCCGACGACGCTCACGGCAGGCACGCAGAACCAGGCCTACGCGCAGACGCTGACTGCGACCGGCGGCTCCGCGCCGTACACCTTCGCCGTCACGACGGGTGCGTTGCCGGACGGGCTCACGCTCGCATCGGGCGGCGCGCTCTCGGGCACGCCGACGGCGGACGGCAGCTTCGCCTTCACCATCACCGCGACCGACGCGATGGGCTTCACCGCCTCGCAGGCCTATACGGTCGCCGTGATCTCGCGTCCGGACCCGACGCGCGATGCCGAAGTGCGCGGCCTGCTGGATGCACAGGCGCAAGCGACGCAACGCTTCGCCAACGCGCAGATCAACAACTTCCAGCAACGCCTGGAAAGCCTGCACGGCGCGGGTGCACGCGGCCTGAGCAACAGCCTGAGCCTCAACGCGCGCATGCGTTGCCCCGAAGCGTTCCGCGGCGCGAAGCAGGATCTGTGCACGCCGCAGACCGCGCTGCAGAATGGCGCATCGCTCGCGGATGCGCCGGACTCGGATTTGCCTGCGACGACGGCCGAGGGTGCATGGGGCGCGTGGATCGGTGGTGCGATCCGTTCGGGTTCGACCGATGCGCGCAACGGTGCGGCCGGCGCCGATTTCGAAACCGACGGCCTCAGCGCCGGTGCCGATTGGCGCCTGTCGCAGTCCTTCGTGTTCGGCGCGGGCGTCGGTTACGGCCGCGACCGCAGCGACGTCGGCGAACGCAACAGCAACGTCGATGGCGAATCGTTCTCCGTCGTCGCCTACGCCAGCTACCACCCGGGGGAGACGTTCTTCCTCGATGGCCTGCTCGGCTACCAGGACATGCGCTTCGACCTGCGCCGCTTCCTCACCATCAACGGTGGTTCGGTGACCGGTGCGCGCGATGGCACGCAGTGGTTCGGTTCGCTGTCCAGCGGCGCGGACATCGTGCAGGGCAACGTGCAGTACACCCCGTACGCGCGCCTGGATGTCTCGCGCGCCACGCTCGATGCCTACACCGAGCAGGGCGACGCGGTGTATGCGCTGGCCTATGGCGAACAGAACGTCGATGCGACGACCGGCAATGTCGGCCTGCGCGTGGAAATGAAGAACGACACCGATTGGGGTGCGTTCACGCCGATGTTCCGCGCCGAATACCAGCACGACTTCAAGGCCGACGGTTTCACGACGATGCGCTACGCCGACCTGATCTCCGGTCCCGTGTACGGCACCGACGTGGCGGGCTTCGATCGTTCGCGCTGGATGCTCGGCCTGGGCGCCAACTTCGTGTTCGACAGCGATTTCTCGATCCGCGTCGAATACCGTGGCGTCTTCGGTTCGTCCGGCGATCGCGACAACGCCTTGCAGTTGATCTTCCAGAAGTCCTACTGAGCGGGGAACCGACATGAGCCGTAGCCGCACGATGAGTGAACTGCTGCGCATCGCCCGCCTCGCGGAGCGTTGCGAGCGCACCGGCGAAAGCGCCGACGACGCGATCGGCCAGGAGGGCGTGCAGGACGAAGACCGCCGCCGCCTGTTCCAGGGCGCGACCGCAGGCGCCGCGATCGCTGCGGCCGGTGTCATGGCACCCGGTGCATGGGCCGCGGCGACGCAGGCCGTGCGCACCGTCGTGGCGAAGACGACCAACACGCGCGGCGTCGCCGTCATCGGTGCCGGCATCGCGGGCCTGTCGTGCGCGACCGAACTCGCGCGCCTGGGCGTCAATGCACGCGTGTTCGAAGCGGGCACGCGCGTCGGCGGCCGCATCTTCAGCCTGCGCGGCTTCTTCCCCGGCCAGGTGGCCGAACGCGGCGCCGAATTCATCGGCACCTCGCATCACGTGATGCTCGGGTACGCGCGCCAGCTCAAACTGCAGCTCGAACCGTTCAATCGTGCCGGCGCCGAGAAATTCCACTTCGCCGGCCGTGCGTATTCCGAATCGCAGGTCGTCGACGAATACCGCGCATTCTCCGCCGCCATCGGCGACGAACTCGCACGCATCCAGGCGCCGACCGCCGACAAGCACATCGAAGCGGCGACGCTGCTCGACCTGATGAGCCTGTCGGACTTCCTCGACCTGTACGGCGCGGGCGATCTGCTGCGCGCGATGATGCAGGCCGCGTGCGAAGCCGAATTCGGCGTCGAACCGGGCGAACTGAGCGCGATCGCGTTCCTGCGCTTCGTGCACGGCGATCGCCGCACGAAGTTCGGCGCCTACAACGACGGTCGCGAAGACCACCTGCATGTCGTCGGCGGCAACGACCTGATCACGACGGGCCTGGCGGCGAAGTTGCCGCAGCCCGTCGCGCTGGGCCATCGCCTGGCCGCCGTGCGCAAGACCGCCGGTGGCCTGGTGCGCCTGACCTTCGCCGTCGCGGGGCGTTATGTCGACTACGACCACGATGCGGTCGTACTCGCGCTGCCCTTCAGCGTGCTGCGCAAGGTGGAATTCGATGCGAGCGTGCAGATGCCCGCGTTCAAGCGCCTGGCGATCGAGCAATCGCGCACGGGCGATGCGAGCAAGCTGATGCTCGGCTTCAACCAGCCCTATTGGGCGACGCGCAACAACGCGACGGGCACGGTGTCGGCCAATCTCCCGCGCCTGCGCAACACCTGGGAATCCAATCCCACCCACGGCGCCGCAACGCGCGCGGTGCTCACCCACCACGTCGGCGGCGCGGCCGCGCGCCTGCTGCGCCAGGAAACGATGCAATCCGATGCGAAGGCGTTCCTGGGCGACCTCGAACGCGTGCTCCCGGGCGCCGCGAGCGCCGTGCGCCGCGACACGCGGGGCAACCTGCAGGCCGCCGTGCAGAACTGGTCGATCGACCCGAACGCGCTGGGCGCCTACCCCGCGCCGCGCCCCGGTTACTTCACGACCATCGCGCACAACGAAGCCAAGCCGATCGGCAACATCTACTTTGCCGGCGACCAGACGAGCAGCTTCTACGAATGGCAGGGCTTCATGGAAGGTGCGGCACTGTCGGGGTTGCGTGCGGCGAGCGAGGCCGCGGGTTTGATGTTGGGGCGGTGAGCCGGTTTGCGCACGGAACCAACGAAGCCCCGCGAAAGCGGGGCTTCTGCTTTAATGCCCGCGCGACGGGCCTATAGCTCAATGGTTAGAGCAGAGGACTCATAATCCTTTGGTTCCAGGTTCGAGTCCTGGTGGGCCCACCACATAGCTGCCCTCTGACGTCCGTAGATGTCCGAGATCAGGCAAAATTCCCCGTAAACATAGCGGATTGCTGTCATGCAAGGTCCATTGCTATCCGCTTGCATCCGCAAGAAATGCGAGTAGCGTAGTGAGTATTGGAGCATGTGATTTGCTCCGCTACTCGCAAATCCACTACTCACATGCTCACAGATGCAAAGCTTCGTGCGCTCAAACCGAAAGACAAGCTGTACCGGGTTGCTGATTCGAATGGATTGACCGTTGAAGTCAGTACGTCGGGGGCGAAGCTGTGGCGCTATCGCTACCGGTTCGCTGGGAAGGCGACCATGGTTGCTCTTGGTGACTACCCGGCGGTCTCGTTGGCAGAGGCTAGGTCGGAGCGGGACCGCATGCGGACGCTGCTCAAAGGCGGTGCCAATCCCGCCCACGTCAAACGCAAAGAACGGGCTGCCCGCATGGAGCAGGTGGCCACCACCTTTGGTGCCATTGGCCTCGAATTGTTGGATAAGAGAGCCAGGGAGGGGCTGGCCCCACAGTCCGTGAAACGTGAGCGGCGTCTGATCGACAAAGACTTGGCGAGCGTCCGGGATCTTCCGATCGTCGATGTCACGGCGCCCCTACTCTTGGACGCTCTTCGAAAACTGGAAAAGCGCGGCATCGTCGAGACCGCCCATAGAGCGCGTGCGCATGCTGGAAGGGTTTTTCGGTACGCCATTGCGACTGGTCGCGCAGAGAGCAATCCTGCAGCCGACCTGGCCGGAGCTTTGGAGCAGCCCAAGACCGTTCACTTTGCGAGTGTGACGGACCCAGCCATGATCGGGAGCCTGTTGCGGGCGCTATACGCCTACAAGGGTTCTCAGGTAACGACCACCGCATTGAAGCTAGCGCCCATGGTGTTTGTCCGCCCAGGGGAACTGCGAAGCGCGCGCTGGACAGACATCGATCTGGATGCGGCAGAGTGGCGTTACACAGCCAGCAAAACTCGCACACCCCACATCGTCCCGTTGGCCAGTCAGGGAGTGAAGCTTCTCCGCGATCTATATCCGATCACCAAACGCAGTGCTTTTGTGTTTCCAAGTGTCAGGGGTGCAACTCGGGCGATGAGCGAAAACACAATCAATGTCGCGCTGAGGACTATGGGGTATGACGGAAGCACTATGACAGGTCATGGTTTCCGCGCGATGGCGCGCACTGTACTTGATGAAGTGCTGGGATTCCGGCCGGACTACATTGAGCATCAGCTAGCCCATGCGGTGCGCGACCCCCTTGGGCGTGCATACAACCGCACTGCACATTTGGCGGAGCGGAAGAAGATGATGCAGGCATGGGCAGACTATCTTGATCAGCTCAGAGAAGGCAAAGGTAAAGTCGATTCGACTCGATCGAAGGTCAAGTAGCTCTTCTTCTGCCGCGTTACGCAGTGCCGACCATTTCCACCCTTGGGACGTCAGAGCATGCTGATCTGGCACACCGTTGGGGCTTAGTATTTCGCAAGTGCCCGCAGTGAGGTCGTTGAGGGTGAAAGAAGACTACCGAGCGAAGATCCAATCGATCGCGAAGGATCGAGAGGTTCGTTTTCTGCTGCACTTTACGCAAACAGCTAACCTGCCTGGGATCGTAACGCACGGGCTTCTTCCACGACGCGAACTGGCAAAACCGACGTACTCGGCATACGCCAGCGATCGGTGCCGACTGGACGCGAACGATGATGCAGTTTCCGTCTCAATCTCACGCGTCAACGAGGCGATGTTCGCGTCGAAACGCCTTAAGAGTGGGCATCCGAATTGGCTCATTCTCATTCTTTCATCTGAGATTCTATGGACCCACACTTGCAGGTTCTGCTGGTGCAATGCTGCAAGGAACGAGATCAAAAATCATAGAGGCTGGCTTGGCGGACCTTGGGCCTTATCCGAAATGTTTGCCGAAAGCGGTGACGCGAGAGATGGTCTCGCGCGCAGCCATCCAACTGATCCCGAAGCCGAAGTTCAGGTGATGGAGGCGATTGCGCCGAAATACATCCTCGGTGCCGTGGTTAATCAAGCAGAAGTGGTGGAGCCTGTGCAGACAATCTTGAGTGCGATGTTCGATGGGCCGCCGCCTGTGCTGGTTGCTACTTTTTGATCCTTGAGGTTGCCCAGCATCGCCGGGCACATACACGTTAGGGCTCACGCGAAGCATGGCTACCCTCCAACTATTTCTCGACGCATTGTCTCACTCGGCAGGGGCCGCTGAGGCATGGTTCATGGCTGAAACATCCGCAAAGAGCCGAGAAGACTACTTTGCCAAAGGCAAGCTTGGAGATCCTGGCAATGGAGCGGTCTACGCTTACTTCTGCAAAGACGGCATCCCGCTTTATGTCGGAGAGGCGAGTCGTCCCATCAAGCGACGGATGCACGACAAGACGTCTCCGCACAAGAATGCTCAATGGTGGGAGTCTTGGGAGATGGTCCGCCTCTTGCCGGTCGCAGATCGCACTGACAGACTCACGCTTGAGCTGCTACTTGTGCTCGCACTCAATCCGAAGTTCAACGTCAAGCCAGGTCAAAGGCAGCTCAGCGAAATGTTCCGGCGTGAGCCATAACAGTTCATCAAGCCGGAAGCTCACGGCGTAATGGCGCCGCCAGCCTAGGCGATCGGCGTGGCCATCTCGAGGTAGCGGCAGAAGGCGTTGGCCAGCTGCATCTGGCGAGGCGTGCGACAATTCACTTCGAATACCGACGGCGAGCCGACCAGCACGCATACGCACTTGGCGCGCGAGGTCGCGACATTAAGGCGGTTTAGGCTGTACAAGAATTCCATCCCGCGCGGCGCATCCGCGTGGCTGGAGGTGGTCATCGAATAGATGACGATCGGCGCTTCCTGACCCTGGAACTTGTCGACTGTGCCGATCCGCGCACCGGGCAGGCGCGCGCTCAACTCGGCGACTTGCGCGTTATATGGCGCGATGATCAGGAGGTCCGACAAGGTCACGGGCCGCACCGTGCCGTCCTTGTCGGTCCAGGTCGTGTCGTTGGAAAGGATCTCTTGCACCAGCTCCTTCACCGAGTTGGCTTCTTCCGGCGACGAGTTTTGGTTGCCGCGGGTGGGGACGGCGAGGAAGCGGAGGCCGGCGCCACTGACCCGACCTGACGAGGTTATGGTTTGGTTCTCTAGGCCGGGCCGGGGGTGCAAGCGGCTGGCGTAGAACATTTCCGAGGTGAAGGCGCAGATCGAGGGGTGCAAGCGCCAGGTCTCTGCCAAGAACAATCCGCGATCGGCGGCGATCGTAGGCGCCGATCCGAGGACATGATGCAATGCCGAGACCTCGGTGCCGTCCGGGTGGCTTCCTTGGATGGGCTGCTCCAGTTGTTGGGGATCGCCGAGTAGGACCAACCGCGGCGCCACCTGACTCACCGCGAGTACGTTGGCCAACGCCATCTGCGCCGCCTCGTCGACGAATAGCACATCCACGGACTCCACAGCTTCCTGGCTGGCCCACAGCCAAGCTGTGCCGCCAGCGACATGTGCGCCCGCAGCGAGCGCAGAGAAAAGCATCGCGGGATTCTTGGCGAAGCGCAGGTGCGGCAAGTCAGTTTCCATTTCCCGTGGCTTTTGCACGCACTGCACGTCTAGCCCTGACGCGTTTGCCGCCTTGATCACCTCGTCCAGCAGATGGCGGATCACCTTGTGGCTGGTTGCGCACACGCCAACCTTTTTACCGGCTTCGACCAACGCGCAGATCATGCGCGCACCGGTATAGGTCTTGCCCGAGCCCGGCGGGCCCTGAATCGGCAGGACGCCGCCCTCCAACGCCAGCGCCAATCGACACGCTGCGTCGAGCGCGGCTTCGTTCTCGATTTGGATCGTCTGCGCTCCGAGTCGGGGTGCCAGTCGTAACAGAAGATCCCGGCCGGCCTGAAACGGACCCGCGCCCTCAATGCCATTTGCAACGACGTACTCCCCGAGGCGCACAAGCGAATGCGCCAGAACTTTGGAGTCCACCACCTTGTGGCGGAACACCGCTTCCGGGTGGAGCTCGGCGGTGTCCTTGCGCTTCTTGATGTCGACCCAACGCTCATCCCACGAGATCGCGTGGATTTCGCCGAACTTCTCGCCGCCCAAGCTCCGTAGCTCGTCGCCGCTATGCGCTTCCCCCTCCTGGGGCGGAAAGGTGTAACGGTGGATAGGTGCCTTAGCGGTGCCGCCCTGCTCGCTGTCGAAGTGCAACCCCGACACGCCAGCACGCTCGTCGAGAAGGTCATCGGCGGTCACCGCCGCCAAGCGGAAGTACTCCCACCACACTGCTTTTTGCTCGCGGCGATGCCAATCCAAGGTATGTCCGAGCAACCAGCGCCCGTGCTGCTCCGCACTGCGGTCGGCGACATCTACCGGGACGCCCTGGATCAGCTGCGCCACCAAAGCATCGATCTTGGTCTGCCATTCGCCCAAGGCCTCGCTCGGGGCCGCTTCTGGCGGCGCCGGACGAGGCACCCCGGTACCATGTTCGATCAGAACGTCACGCTGGGCCTCCAGCCAGTCGCGCAAGGATCGTGTCGACTCGCAATCGTCGCGGTTGTAGCTCGCAACCTTGGTGCGCGTGTCGGCATCGATGAGGTCCAAGTCGCCGAGTTCGAGCGCGGTCTGGACCTTGGTCAGCGCTTGATTCGCCTCGGGGAGCGACGTAGCGCGCGTGAATCCGTACAAAGGTTCAAGTTTCTTGATCGAATAGCTTTCGACGCTCGCCCGCAGGCCCTGGCGCACCACCGCGAACAGGTCGACCAGACAACGGCCCCGCAGCAGTGTGTCGATCTCCTCCTCGCGAGTCGCATAACGGCCCATCAAGCGCTTCAACGCCGCCGGCTCATAGGGGGCGAAGTGATAGATGTGCAGGTCGGGGAATTCGGTCAGGCGTTGCATTACGAAATCGATGAAACGCTCAAAAACCTGCTTCTCCTCTTCGCGCGACACCGCCCAGTCCCCGACGTAGACGGAGTTGCCGTCGGTGTCCTGGTACCGATAGCCGAACAGGTACTCCAAGCCACCCTCCCCGGCGAAGGGATCGCCTTCGAGGTCCAGGAAGATGTCGCCGGCGCAAGGCGCGGGCAGGGCCGCGAGCCCGAATCCGGCCGCGATTGGCAGCAGTTCGTGTACAACAACGCCTGTCTGACGCCCCACAAATTGGATGCGGGCTTGATCACGCGCCCGCTCGTAAGCCTGCATTGAACCGCGCGATGGCTTCCAAGGAAGCGGCGACGGCACGGCCGCGAGATCGGCCAGCGTGTTTATGCCGTGGGCCGTGAACTCGTCGATCTGCGTCTTGCTGATGCCAGCAACCAAGCTCAGGTGATCATCGGCCCGCCGCTGCGCGTCGCAGCGCGGCTGCCAGTGACACACCTCGCAGTGGGCCGTTGGATCCGGATAAGTTTCGGGGACGGCCTGTTGCACGACCGCCGATTCCAATGCCTGCCGTACGTAACGGTAGTAGGCGGCGAACTCGTCCATGCGGTACGGCTGCAGCGCGTAGCCGGTCCACGGGGCCACGATGTAGCCGGTGTCCGGTCGCTTGACTTGGAACGCCTCGACCAACGCGGCGTACAGGCACAGCTGTAGCACGGCGCCCGCCTTCGTTTCGCGGGCGAGCTTGGTATCGATGACTTCATAGGACCAGGCGCCGAGGGCACTCGGACTGTCAACCCGCTGAAGCACGTCCACCCGCCCCACGAAGCCATGCCAGCGGAGGGCGCCCTGAACGATGATTTCGTGCCCAGCGCGCATCGCGTCTACGGTTTGCTCGACGGCGGAGTCATCTTCGCCGACGACCTCGATCGCCGTGACAGACCGTCCTTGCCCCCTGAGATGTTCGACAAAGCCCTGCTCATGCCGCGCGCCACGCGTCCGGAGCAAGTCCAACAACGGGTCCCAGCGGGCGGGCTTTGCCAAGGTCCCGTTCGCGACCTCCAGATCCAAATGGGTCAAGTGTCCACAGTTCAGGTGCCCGATTAGATCGGACGCGCTGAGCAACAGGGCGCCGCCGTGCTTGTGCATATCGCCACCGAAGTTTGGTCTGGACTCAGCTGCATTCTAGAGGCGTTGGTAAGCAACCACTCCGTCCTTGCATGCGGTAGCGTGAATCCGACGAATCAGCTCACGACCCAAAGCAGACACTCGCTCTCTGCGAGAGGTCGTCCGCTCTACCCGATATGTTGCTGGCCCCTGCTTAGCAACACGGTGCGTTTGGCCAGCTGCCTTAAGGTCCCGCGATGAAGCCATACGAGCCCACACATTCCGTACAGGGCAAGTGATGCCATCGCATTTGCCGGGCGAAAAATCAATGCGCCAGGATCAACAAAATGCCAATAGATGGCATACGTTCCGTCCACGGAAAACCAAGTCCAGAATAGAGCCTGTGGGAACCGCTTCCACCGCCTCTCAAAAAACGCCCGCAGGCTGCACGGCGCGGTGAAGTACGTGAACCCAGCCATGATGAAACTGATGGGTACGTCCCAGTCCGGAAGTCCGGAATGCCGTGCACCAATCAGCAGGAAGATGATTCCGCAGGAAAGGCTGAACAGTTTCCACGGCCGCACATATTCGGATGCAGAGTAGAGGTAAGTCATCAGATGCGCCGGTTCTTCGAAACGTCGTTATTCAAAGTCGAGTTTTCGTCTTCGTGCTCAAAGAACTGCTCAAGCCCGAGCAACGGTTCGGCGTGCGTTCCCCGCTCGGACTTCGATACAAGATATCCAAGAACGGCGCAGCGCGCGAACGCGGCCAGTTCGTCGCTATAGCCTGCTGTCATGACTGCGACCTTTTCTGCTTAATCGTCGTCGCTGATGAGTGCTGCGCACCTTCCTTATGGCGCGAGCCCCGTTCATCCTCATCGGAACGAGTTCAACGCTAGCCGCTGGCTAGCATGGGGCTTCTTGCTCTGCCTCAAACGACTCGTCGTCCTCCGCTTCAGCATCGTGCGCATCAGGAGAGGCGAACAGCTCCGGCTTTCCTTGCTTCAACCACATCTTCTTGACCACTTCTGAAGCTGCCATCTGCTGCTCAATGAAAGATGCTCCTCGGTCCTCAAGCAGTCCCACGTAATGAATCAAAATTTTAAAGTTCCTCTTGTCCTCAAACAGTCCGCGGACAAACGATTCCGGTAGACCGTTTCGAAGCGTCAACTTTCGGGCACCGTAGAGGAACTCATCACGCCGGTCTTCTTGCATGATCCAAGACGGAGGATGACTTGATCTGCCTGCGAGCAGGTCACGCCCTGCACCAAGTTGCCTAGCTTCATGGCGGCGTGACTTTGCTTGCAAAAAGGCTCGCACCACCACTAGTACGAAGTAGCCAGCAAGGGATAGCCCGTATGTCGGCCAAGCCAAAGCCAAGGCTATGAAGAAAAGAATGATCATTGCCGAGCTCCCCTGCTATTGGACAATGTAGCTTCCCATCAACAATGCATTCAATCCGAAGCCGCTTCTGGGCTCGACTTAGTTCAGTTGTTATCCGGCACCTTTCCAGCAAGTCTCCGGCGGCCGCTTTTGGCCGAAAGCGGACCTGGTCAATAACAGCGCAGTGGTCAGCTCAGACCGGAACTTGTGATCAAGCCGATCGGTACGCGCAGCCAACGAGGGGCCATGAAGCCGAACGGGTAGCTGGTGCGTCAGGGCAGCACCAGCATGACTCAGCTGCCTCGCTGAGCTCGGACTGCACGCCATTCCGCTATGAGCTTCTGAGCCTCTTCCAGACGGAAAGCTTTCTCTATAGCGGGATCAAGTGGAGGGTCAGATTCGCCGGGAAATCTGAAATTGGCGGGTGACGCGTGCATCGCATCATTTCGCCGTTTCTGCGCTTCGCGCTGGGCTTGCCGACGTCCTTCGATTCGCTTGCCCAGCTCGACACCAAACTCGCCGTCGGTTTTCCATATTTCATTGA
Source organism: Lysobacter sp. P5_C4 (assembly GCF_054049695.1). Classification (NCBI taxonomy): domain Bacteria; kingdom Pseudomonadati; phylum Pseudomonadota; class Gammaproteobacteria; order Lysobacterales; family Lysobacteraceae; genus Lysobacter; species Lysobacter sp. P5_C4. Next base: position 358,182 of record NZ_JBFULX010000002.1, read on the forward strand.
TGGCCATCTCCACTTCAAACTCAGCGTGAAGCCTAGTCGTCGCCTCCTCTTTCTCCCGCTTCTTTCGCTCCTCGTCCTCTCGGACCCATCGATGCATGTTGCGAAAGCCATCGTCGAGGACTGCAGAGGCCGATGCGATCCGCGCTCGTGGCGTGGGGTTGCTCTTGGGAGCCTTGGGCAGGAGGGCCGGCAGATTCGCCAACGCCTCACGCACGCGCCGCGCGGTCTCGGCGGGGTTGCTGAGGACGACCTTTGCCGGTATCCGAAGAACAGTGAACCCACGCGAGACCATGTACGCGTCGCGTTCGGCGTCCTGTGCCTTCGCTTCCGGGGAGGAGTGGTAGGCCGCCCCATCGACTTCCACGATCAGGCGCTCGCCCACCATGAAGTCGGCGCGATAGGGCGGGATCAGCACCTGCAGGAGCAGGACGGTGTCGCCTTTGCGTAGCTGGCCCTTGACCGGCACCAGGCCGAAGGCATTGATCATCGTGTGGAGAAACGCCTCTTCCGCCGGCGATTCGCAGTCCTTCAGCCAGTAGGCGCGCCAGTTCGCATCTGACGAAGTGATTCCGGCTCTCGGATCGTCGTCTTCGAGGGCCTTTTCGTTGCGCAGCGCGATTTCGCCCAAGACGCTGAACGCAAAGAACGCCGCTGGGATGAAGAGCAGCGGGAACACGAACCCCAGCAGGCCCAGCACGATGGCCGCCAGCGCGCGCACTGGAGCCGGCCACTGCTTGGACTCGACTTCCTTGCGTTCCGGCAGTCGGGTGTAGGTGGGCTCGTCGAGCGGTGTTGCGCCGAAGTCCATCGATGCAGGCGGTTTCACCGGCTGGGCGGAGTGCCCGGGGGCCACTCGCAGGGCCACCTCGTCCGCCCTGGCCACCGGCGGATCGATCGCGGCCTTGGCCAGGTCCCGGCCGAGCGTAATGAATATGCCGCCCTTGGAGCCCGGCTCGCCGCTCTCAGATTCCGTCATAACGCCCCTGTGGTGCCTCTTTCTGCAAGGGCGCCCTGCAAACCAGCGCCGCCACGCTGCCCGCCTGATTATGCATGCCGATCCTAGTGCGTCGCCATTCTGGTCAGCCTAGGCCCGCTTCCGACCCATAGTCACCACGCAGAGGAAGGTGTCAGCAGCTTTGCCTGTCCCTTGCATGACTACTTCCCCTCTGCCTTCGCCAGGATCTGCATGAGCATCTCCGGCACTGTTCCCTCGGCCATGAGGGTGGCTGTCCGGTATGCAAGTTGATTCTTTGCGAGAGTGATACCTGCCCCAGTTTCGACCTTGTTGCAGGCCGTGATCCACGCGCTCCAGTTGGCTGACAGAAACGATTCAAGGTGATCCTCAAAGATCGCGACCTCCTGGGCAACGATGGCAGAGGGAAAATCCTCTTCGGTTCGGCCAAAGTATTTCAGCGCCGCGCGATTCGCCGCTACATGACTCCTCCGCTCTTCGTCGATCTTGTCTTGGGGCTTCCCATTGTCCCTCGCGCGTGTTTCAAACCCGCCATCCGCATCGAAGAGCGCAAAGACAGGGATACCGATCGACGTCAGGATCGCGTGCGCCAGCAGGATCAAAGTCTTGCCTCCTGCGGGGACGATGGAGATGCCGGCAGCCTCAAGCGAACCCACAGAGGTCTTGTCACCAATTCCGTAAAAGACTGACGACTCTGTTGTGCCTTCCACGATGAAGGCGCGATGCGCGAATAGCGCCACGGCAAGCTGATTCGCCACGATGCCATCGAGTCCGCGATCTACAGCGTCGGCGTTCATTACCTCATTTAGCTTCGCCTTGACGTCGGCAACAGTTGCGAAGTGGACAGTGACCACAGGGGTCTCGTCGGATGACCTCGTCAGTCGTCTAACTTGATCGAAGTGTCGAGCCTCAAGGAAGTAAGGGCTATGAGTCGCATAGGTCACCTGGATGCGCTTTCCGGCGTCCTCGGCAAGTGACCTCAGTACCTTTGCAAAGGTCTGGGCCTGAATCGGGTGCTGATAGAGCTCCGGTTCCTCGATTGCCAGGCAGATAGCACCCTCTGCCGACGCGGCACCCGATTGCGCTAGAAGTTGGAGCGCCGAGATCAGAAGCGTGCGCTGAAATCCGTGCCCCTGTCGCTCCACAGCGGTCTCGGTTGTGCCATCGAGCACGGCCACATCGAATGTGGTTCGAGGTGCCTTTAGTTGCACCTCGGCAGGAGCAACTGTGACAGCCCGACCAGGCGAATAGGACGTGACGACCTCATTGAGCCGCGTCGTCACGGACTCGAGCTGCGCCTTGAACTTCTCCTCGTAGACCTTTTGTTGCTTCGCGCGCGACTCCTCGACGATCTGCGCAATCGCCTCATCGGCGGCAGTGCGATCGACTGAACGCTCAAGGATTCGACCGATGATGCTTGATCTCCCGTCGATCGACTCCTCGCTCGCCCGCAAGTCGGCAGTGACCAAGACGAAGTCAAAAAGGCCGCTCATCTTGCCGCCGCTGTTGAAGCCGAAGAAGTTGGTCTGCAGGGGCTCTGGCGCTTCAATGAGTTGCTCGGTGTGACCGGCCTCCCAGGTCGTCATGGCTTGGTTGGCAGCGTCGACACTGGCCCAGGCTGGGAGACCAAGCGATGGGTCTGAGGTTCGTAGCTCGTTGTAAGCGGACTTCTTTTCAGCAGCCGATCCCTTCCCGCGGATCGCGTTGAACGGCGCGTAGCTCTTCGAGTTCGCAGATAGGCTCTCAGTCCCGTCTGGGCTGCGACGCTTCCAAGCGGTGAAAGTTGTGACCCCAGTTGGGGCGTACTTGCCAAGTTCTTCACGATCCCTGTCGGTGATGTCAGCGAATGTGATCTGAACCTCGATGTTCTCGTCAATCGCACCGAAAGAGCAGTCCTTCTCCGTCAGACAACCAGGCTTCCCGTTGAAGTACCAATCAATGGCACGAAGCACAGTTGACTTGCCGGCGCCGTTCGGTCCAATGAAAGTCGTGACGGAGTCAAAGGGGATCGTCACATCCTTCAGAGTGCGGAAGTTCTTGATACGAACGGATTGAATCTTCATTCGGGTCTTGGGTCCTTGTGCCTTCGCCAAAGATCGAGTCGCGAGCGCCGACTCGCTGCGCGTAAACAAGAGGTTTCTCGCCTGAGCGACGCGATGAGAGGCGCTTCAACTAAGTGCCGCAGCCTATAGCAGAGCTCCTGGTGGAAGTTCGCTTGGCTCATGCACCGCGAGAATGAAGTCTGGTGGGAGCTGCCTGCTGGTATCGATCGCCGCCCTGTACGCGTGGACAAGGTACTTGGACACGGGAAGGCGGACTTCGAAAACCCGCGCAACGGTGCCCGCCATGTACTCATCGCGAACGAGTTGGGCCTGGGCAGCACTCAAGTGTGGGTGCGGGATCAAACGAAGCGTTATCAGCGTGTCCCACACCTGGTCTTCCTCTGCTCCTGGCAGCAGCGAATACGCAGGATCGTCTACTCGGCTGATCCGGCCGAGGTTGAAGTCACGAAACTCCTTGGCCCTGTCGCAGTACGCGCGAACGTGCCAGCGCGGTCCGGCTTGGATGAGAGCGTGGGGCCGGATCGTGCGCTCGTGTGCTTCTGGATTGTTGAGCGATCGATACTCGATCCGGATCTGCTTGCCCTCGCGAATCGCGGTGTGGGTTCGAGAGAACGGCCCGTGCTGGATATGCGTGGCGTGCTGTTGGGCCGAGACGAGCTCGACGCCCGCGCGCAGTCCACGTAAGGCGAGCGTGCCCACTAGGGCTTCGTACTCACTGAATCGACCATCCGTGAGCTGCGGGCGCGCGTACGGCGTGACGACGTACGCTCGGGCGCCGGTGTCGTACTGGCAGTTGTCGGGTACCAGATCGGCGTAAGCAGCCATGTCGCGACTGAGGACGGTGCCGTGGACGTCGAAGATCTCGGCCAGACGCGGTCGGGAGACCTGGCCCTCCCATAGCAGCAGAATCTCGACTGCTTTCAGACGTTCTTGGTGGCCGCGGGGGGTCTTTGCCATGGCGCCGACGTGGGCTGGGTTTCCGGTAGCATAAAAGTATCGGACGTTTTATGCTACCGATGCCGTGGCCGGGGACCCGAGGCTCCAAATTGGACCAGGAAGCTGTCGCACCGCTGTTCGATCGACTGCCGGAAGGCATCTTCCGGCCCTTGGGCGTGGCTAACAGCCGCCACTACTGGGACGTTCTATCGAGGGTGATGTCGACGCTCTGGGGCGACGACGGTCGCGCCCCGGGCGAGGAGGTGTCCAAGACCGTGGTGGTTCGAGTCATCGAGTCGTGCATCGTGGCCGATGATCCCTGGGACGGCGAGCTGCAGACCCCAGTGGGGGTGCTCAGCCACATGATCTTCAAGACGCTTTCCGAAGCGGGATGGTTCTCGGTGCGGCGCCGCGGCCTCGTCGATATGGTCACAGTGAAGCCGCGGATCGGCATGCTGTTCACGATGCTCAACGAGTTCGCCCGGCAGGAGCCCGAGTACATCGGCGGCCAGGTGCGATCGATTCTGCTCAACCTGCGCTCGGTCACCGAGGACAGCAGCGATCCCAATGCCTGCAGCGCCTACCAAACCGCTGCCAAGCAGGCCCGGCAGTGCATGGCGCACATCGTAAACACCGGGTGCCGCGTGCAGGACCTGATGGACAGCCTGGTGGAATTAGAGTCCGCACGCGACTTCGTCCATGGCTTCTTCACCGACTTCGTCGAGCGGGTGTACATCGCCGACTACAGCGAGCTACGGACCCGCAACCATCCCCTGCAGTACCGCGGCCAGATCATCGAAAAGACTTACGCGCTGCAGGATGACGACGCTTCGCGTGAGCGACTGGTCACCTGGTACGTCGAACACATCGGCAAGGGGGACCGGGAGCGCGGGGAGGCTGCCTACCGGCGTGATACCCACCAACTGCTGCGCCTGAACAACATCGAGGATCACCTCGCCCGGCTCGACGAGGAGATCAACATCGCCAACCAGCGGGCGCTGGCGCTGATCGAGTACAAGTTGCGCGCCCCGAAACACCTGGACAAGCTCATCAGCCGGGCGTGCATCGCGCTGGCGGAGATGGAAGAAGATCACCCCGCCCTACCGGGCGACGCCGGCGGCGTGCACTGGTCGGCGCTCGCGCTTGCCAAGCCTCGCAAGCCGCCCAGGGAGCAGGTGGCCACCGCAGTCGAGGCGATCGAGCTATCGGATGAGGAGCTGGCGATGGAGTGGCTGCGCCGGCGCATGGTCGAGAACCGCAAGGTCACCGCGGTGCAGCTGGCCAACTATGTCGCGCGGATGCTCGACGACAAGCAGCGGGTGGACTCAGACGCTCTCGAGGTCGAATCGATCAACGACCTGTGCTGCTACCAGCGCCTGCTGCTGATCGCTTCGCGTGACGACGGGCCTCTGCAGTTACGTCGGCACGACCCCGTCATGCAGATGCTGCGCGGGATTCGGGTGCGATTCGAGGATGAGCACATGACGAACAACGAATACATGACCCATCGACGCTTTGTCGTCGAACGCGAGAGAGCGTGATGGCCAACTGGGAACGACTGGCGGCACAGAGCAACGGGATCTACGAGGAGCACGATTACCAGCAGGCAGCCTATCGGCTGATGATGGAGCAGGTGATCTACGCCGGCGACCGCGGCGGGCGCTTGCCCTATGAACTGGTGACCCGCCACCTGGGGCCTTTCCGCGACGTGTTCGAGCAGTTCGGGATGACGATCACCCATAACTCGCACCACGGCTACGTCGTCGCAGTCCCGCGCCACGCCTTTGGTGCCCGCATGCGGCTGGAGGAGACACGGCTGGCGCTGCTGCTGCGACGGGTCTACGACGACCGGATCAACGCGGTCGACATTGTGGACGGGGAGGCCTTCGTCACTCTCGAGGAACTGGAGCAACTCTACAAAGACCTGCTGGGCCGTCAGCTCCCCGACCGCGGCGAGATGCGAGATCTCGTTCGCTCACTCAAGCGGAACGGCATGGCCCGCGAGATCGAAGCGGCAGACGACCAACCCTTCCAGATCGTCATCCGCCCGGCGATCACCGACATCCTGGGCCAGACCGCACTGCTGCAGATAGCGGCCTACGGCGTCGACCCCGAAGTCGTCGAAGAGGAGGCCGATGATGAAGCAGCTTGAGTCGATTGGTCTGGTCCAGTACTTCCTCTATACCCGGCAGGATCTCGATGTCGGTTGGAACACGGCTTTCCTCGGGCCCAACGGTACCGGGAAGACGGCACTCCTCGATGCACTGCAGATCGTGCTGCTCGGCGTCGATCGCAACCGGATCCACTTCAACGCCTCGAGCGAAGGCAAGCGCCGGGCCCGCAGCCTTCGCGACTACTGCCTCGGCGTGTACGGACAGCGGCCGAGCGACGTGTGCCGGGACTCGGCCAACACGTACATCAACCTCGTGTTCCGCGATCCCGATACCGGTGTGGCGGTAACCGCCGGCGCCGCCCTGTCGGCGACTCTGGACAGCCAGGATCACACCTTCCACAGCCTCTACATCCTGCCCGGCGTCGCGCTGCGTACCGAGCAGATGATCGAGGTGCAGGGCGGAAAGGAGATGGTGTTGCCCTGGCGACGGATGCAGCACGAACTCGCTGATCGGTGCAGGGCGGTTGGTACGTCGCCGGTGTTCACCATCAACGGCGAGGAGTTCTCCCGCCAGTTGTTTGGTGCGCATCTGGCCGAGCGCGGCGAGTCGCCGAACTATCGGGCGATCCGCACGGCGTTCGCTCGATCGCTCAAGCTCAACCGCGACGTCGATGATCTCAACGACACCCTGCGGAGCCATCTGATCGAGGCGCGACCGACCAATGTCACCCAGTTCCGGGCCCGGCTGGATCAGTTCCGAGAGATTCAGCGCACCATCCAGGAGCTCGCCGCGCGCCTGGCCGAGGCCGAGGCCGTCGAGAAGCAGTACCGCGCGGTCAGGCAGCACTTCGTCAAGGCGGCGAACTTCGGATATCTGAAGGCCGTGTACCTGTCGGAACGGCTCGGCGAGCAGGTAGGCGAGGCGACTGACAGCATTGAGGATCTTGAAGGGCGGCAGGCCGCGGCAGAGGCGGCGCTGAGTAAGGCAAAGGTTGACGCCGCGGAAGCACACAAGCGGCTGGTCATCGCGCAGGTGGCGCTGAACCAGGATCCCGAGTTTCTTCGCCAACTCGGCAGCCGGACGGAGCTGGCCAAGGGTCGCGAGGGACTGGACGGGCTGCGAGCGGTGTTCGTGGACGATGTGGGCCGGCTGGGCGGCGCCGTGCGGCGCTTGGTGGGCAACAAGGATCTGGCCGGCGTGCAGGGAGAGGGTGCGAAGGCACTTGAGCATTTGTCCGCACTGGCTCAACTCGCGCGGCGAGAAGAAGAGATCCAGCCCGAGGACATCCTGGTGGTGGCCAACGCCATCGGCGCGCTGCACAAGGCGGTCGACGCCGTGCGGATGGATCTGGTCCAGCAGTCGGTCGAGGCGGACCGAACGTTGACTTTGGCTAAAGGCGACGTCGCTCGGGCCGGCTCGGGTCGCGCGCCGCTCCGGCGCGAAGTGGCAGGTCTACAGGCGCTGCTTGAGGACGCCGACATCCGTACCACGCCCGTGTGCGACTTGGTCGAGGTCAAGGATCCGGAGTGGCAGCCCGCGATCGAGGCATACCTCGGGCGAAACGTCGATGCCCTGCTGGTCCACGACCCGGCGCAGGAGACGGCTGCGATCGATATCTATCGGCGCAACCGCCGTGACATCTACGCCGCCAAACTCGCACTGAGTACCCGCACGCGCCCATGGCAGGCCCCCGGTGGCGGCAGGTATGCCGCCCAGCTGATCGCCGGTGACGACAAGGGGGCGCTGCGCTTCCTGCAGGGCGAGCTGGGCAAGGTGGAGTTGGTAGACAGCAGCGAGCAACTGCGCGTGGGCCGCAAGGCCCTTTCGCGCGACGGCATGGTCAGTTCCGGAGGTGGCGTCGACCGCCTGCGCCTGTCGACGGGAGCGGGCCTGCGCATCGGCGGGGTCAGCAACGATGAGCAGCTTCGGGCGGCCCGCGAGGCACTGCGAAAGGCGGATGAGCACCACGAAGCAGTCAGGCACCGGCTGCAGCTGGTGGCGGACATTGGCCAGGCGCTGGCGTCGACTGGCGACAGCGACACCGTCCAAAAGCGCCTTCAGTCGACCGTCGGCCAAATCGTGAACCAGCAGGCGGCGATCAACCAGGCGGAGATGATCGTCGAGGCGGGCACTTCCGGCGGGGTAGTCGCGCTGGAGACCGCTGCCATGGTGGCGGCCGATGAGCACGACGCAAAGGACAAGGCCAAGACCGCAGCCTCCAACGAGTTGACGAGGATCGGATCGGTTTTGGGTGGCATGCGTGGGCAGCTCGATCGCCTCGCGCGCGAACAAGCCGAAGCCCGGGAGGCGGAGTCGGCCGCACGCCATAACCCGCTGTGCGACCTCAACGCGGCCGAGGAACTTCGACAGGTAGTGGATGCCAAGACCGACGAGGATGCGGCCGCCGCGATCGACGAGTGCAACAAGCAGCACGAGGACAGCACCGGCAAGGGCAACAACGCCAACATCAAGGCGTGGGGCCTTATGACCACCTACTTGGCCAACTACCAGCTCGAGAACCACGAGATCCGCGATCAGGATTGGCAGCAGGCCCAGTCCATGATCCATGGCGAGATCAAGCGGATGTCCGAATTGGAACTGGTCGAGAAGAAGGACGAGGCCGACCGTGCGTATGCGGCCGCGGTCGACGTTTTCCGGTCGGACGTGGCGCATACATTGCTCAATGGCTTCGATGCGATTGAGGAGCAGATCAAGGGACTGAACCGGATCCTGGACAAGGCGCCGGAGTTCACCAACGGCGAGCGGTATCAGTTCAAGGCCACCAAGGTCGACCAGCACCGGAAGCTCTACGAGTTCCTGCAACGCGTGCGGGAGATGGGCGAGAGCGAGGCCACGCTGTTTGGCGGCTCCGGTCCGATCCCTGAGGAGTTTCGGCTGCTGGTGGAAGGCGACGGCAAGGGCTCGCCGCTGCAACTGGAGAACAGTCCGCTCAATGACCATCGGTTGTTCTTCAGCTACGACGTCGACATCTACGCCGGCGGCGAGTTGAAGGGGAAGCTCAGCAAGCGGTTCGGGCCCGGCTCCGGCGGCGAGCACCGCACGCCGCTCTACGTCATCTTCGGTGCCGCGCTGGCCGCCGCGTTCGGCAAACCGGCGGGCACACCAGGGTGCGGCGGGTTGATCATGTTGGACGAGGCGTTCGAGAAGATGGATGCCCAGAACGTGCGCGCGACTGCCGAGTACCTCAATGCCCTCGGACTGCAGATGGTCATCGCCGGCCCGGAATCCGACCAGGCAAAGATGTCGTCGTTCCTCGACGTGTATTGGGACATGGCGCGGTTCGGATCGAAGCGGATCCAGCTGTTCCGCAACGAGGTGAAGCCGGCTGCCCGGGAGTTGCTAGCCAGCGACATCGTCGCCGTGCATCCGGAACTGATGGAGGAGGCCTTGGCCGAGGTTGCGGAGCCCGGAGGTGGCTGAGGGGCGGCGGCCGGTGCTGTGTGTGTGGGTGGAGACCGTCTTGCGCGAGCAGTTGCAGCGCGGCGAACGGAAGCGGGTAACCGGATCCACGGCTGCCCCGCAGAAATCAAACCTCATGCCCACCAATTCGATCTACTGGCGACAGAGCTTCGACGAGCGCATGCGTGGCCACGAGCAGATCCAGAGTGCGGTCAGGCGAGGCGCGGTGGTGGCGGGTTGGGGCGACCAAGGCGGCGAGGATCGACCGCTGGAGTGGGTGCGCGTGCGCGACGTGGATCTGCTGGCCGACCTGCTGGGCCTGAGCACGAACGTGGATCAGCTGCAGGCCGCCAAGGAGGGGCTGACTTCTTGGCTGGAGCGCTATCCGCGCCTGAGCGACGTGCTAGAGGCGTGGGCCGCGCTGCGCCGAGTGCGTGCTTTGGGAGCAGACTCCTGGCACTCGTGGCGAGATGCCCTGCACGTGCTCGATGCCTTGGCAGCCAGGTCCGGGGAGGATCAGGTCATCCGTGTCCTCAGTGGACGCCTGTTCTCGGATACGAAGCGGATCGAACAACTGCTACCGCAACTCGACGTGCTGTCCGGGGAAGGGCTGGCAAGTCGACCACGTGGCAAGTGGGAGGTGCTCAAGACGCTCGGCTTGGTCAAGCAGCCGCTACCGCTAATGGTCGCTGGGGCAGGCACCATCCTGATGCAGCAGGGGCCTGATTGCACAATCGCGCGGCCCTACGTCGGCGTGGCGCCGCGGAACGTGCGTGGTCTGGCGGCTTCGCCAGCATGGGTACTGACGATTGAGAACCTGACGACGTTCCATCTGGTCGCTGAGGCGATAACGGGCAGAACGGATGGACTGGTCGTGTTCACCGGTGGCATGCCATCGCCGGCATGGGTTGCTGGTTTTCGTCGACTGACCGATACGCTCTCGCAATCAGCGACGTTCTACCACTGGGGAGATATCGACGTCGGTGGTTTTCGGATTGCGGCTCGCTTGCGGGAGGTTGCGGTGCCGGAAGACGCGTCGATGCAACCATGGCTCATGGATGCAACAACACTTGTCGGTGGACGAGACGTGTCTGATTCGATACGCGATGCCATGAGATCAGCGGCGGTCAGTGCGGGATGGTCAATGCTCCAGGAAATGCCAGCAGTGACCTTGGAACAAGAATTGCTCGAAGTGAAGTTGCCCGACACCACAAGAACGAAAGGGAAGTCACCTGATGGCGAGTAAGTTCACTTGGATTCCCGTGTTCAAGGCAGTGGCTGCCTGGCTGGTCGATTACGAGGGTCGCCAGCCGGAGCTGGTTGAAATTCTCAAAGAAGTTGGCATTGATGCCGGTCTCGACGACAAAGACGAGACCGGAAATACGATCTCTTTGCAGGAGATTGATCCGTTCACCTTCTTCTGCATGTTTACGAAGTATCGCGTTGAGAAGCGGAAGCGGCTGTTCGCCAAACTTATTGAAGTGGTCGGACTAGACGTGCCGCCGCCATCCGACTTTGATGGCGTCCCGACCGCCAATGCCATGAAGGTGTGGATGTTCCCTTCTAAGGCAAACCGCCAGGACTGGATGATCCCCACGCTCTGGAAGCTGTTCAAACAAAGTAAGGCAGAACTTGACCCGGATACGTTCGCACGGGCGCTGCAGGTTCCAAATACCGGATTTGCGAAGCTTACCGAGGCGTTGTTCTACGTGGACCCCGATCGCTATTTCCCGATCGACGGGCAGACCCGTCCATGGCTTGAGGAAGCGGGCGTTCCCATTCCAAAAGGAACACTGTCCGCATACATGAGCGCCCTGGACGAAGTGCGCAAGCGTTCAAGTAAGCCGTTCGCACTGTTGTCCCATGACGCATGGGAGAAGAATCAGGCAACGCCCTTTGACGCTCAGGTAGCAATGGATTACCTGGACAACCGCTTTCCAGGTACCTACAGCGGCACATCTCACATCGCCGCCTATCGCACGCCGACAGGACGGCAATTGGCCTTCGATCCAGGCACCAGTCCGGTCAAGAAATCCGCATTGCAGGTATTCCTCAATGCGCGCCCTCCGCACTTTCAGGACGATCAGGTGGGCGAGTATCCGCCGGCGAAAAGTCGAAACCATCATCTGGGCAGCCACGCACCGCATCTGGCTGCCGGACAGCAGGCCTACACCGTACGCGTGTCTTCATTGCCGGAGTTGGTCGAACTCTGCGACTGGTACGAATCGAAGCCGCTGACACCCTCAACCGCCGACTTACCGACTTCCAGGCCTGTCATGACCGTCCAGCCACTGAACCAAATCCTCTACGGTCCGCCGGGCACCGGCAAGACCTACGCCACCATCAACAAAGCGCTGGCAATACTCGACCCCGATTTCGCTTCAAAGCATGCGAATGATCGTGCCGCAATGAAGTCACGGTATGACGAACTGGTGGCCGAACACCGAATTCGATTTGTTACCTTCCATCAAAGCTTCAGCTACGAAGATTTCGTCGAAGGCCTGCGCGCTGATAGCGAAGGTGGAACCTTGCAATACCGGGTGGAGCCAGGCGTCTTCCGAAGCATCTGCGACGACGCTCGCGGATCAGCCCAGGTCGCCTCTGATATCGGTGTTAGAGAGGATGCGCGCATCTGGAAGATCTCTATCGATGGCACGGTAGTCCCCAGTCAGACGCGCAACTACTGCTTCACTCATGGCGAGGCCCGAATCGGCTGGAGCGCGGTGGGCGATCTGAAGAGCGAGCACCTGGTCGAGGTCCCTGCTTATGCCAGTCTTGGCACCAACGACCGCAGCTCCTTGCGAGACTTTTCGCAGGAGATCGAGCCTGGCGATGTTCTGCTCTGCATCGGATCAGAGGAGCAGTTCCAAGCCGTCGGTGTCGTCCAAGGCGGGTACGAGTATCAGGCGACGCCGCCTGCTGGCGTGCGTCCCGACTACGTCAATATGCTGCCGGTTCGCTGGCTGGCTACCGGTCTCTCACTCGACATCCGTCCACTCAACGGCGGGCGCAAGTTCACCTTGAAGACCGTGTATGAGCTTGGGCGCTTCGGCTGGCCAGAGCTCGCTGACTATCTGGAGACTTCCTCCGTCAAGCTGGACGGCGCCGCGCCAGCGCAGGAGTCCAAGGGGCTGCCGCACGTGCTCATCATCGACGAGATCAACCGCGGCAATATTTCGCGCGTGTTTGGTGAGCTGATCACCTTGATCGAACCTTCTAAGCGGAAGGGGACGGAAGAAGCGCTCGAAGTCATTCTTCCGTATTCCAAAAAGAAGTTCAGCGTTCCGAACAACGTCTACCTGGTCGGCACCATGAACACCGCCGACAGGTCCCTAGCCGGTCTGGACATCGCCTTGCGCCGTCGCTTCAAGTTTGAAGAAATGTCGCCACGACCTGACGCCTTGGCTGGCAAGAACGTTGCCGGTATCGATCTGCAGGATCTGCTGCTCGCCATGAATCGTCGTATCGAGATTCTGCTGGGACGAGACTACCTGTTGGGACATGCCTACTTCCTTGAGATCGACAATCTCGCCGGGTTGTCTGACGTGTTCCGCCGGCAGGTACTGCCCCTGCTGCAGGAGTACTTCTTCGAGGATTGGCAGCGCATCGCCTGGGTTATGAACGACCAGGCCAAACCGGACGACGCCCACAAGTTCCTGATCAAGGAAGTCGCAAGCCTAGGCGATGTCTTTGGTGCGGGAGTGGATCTTCCGCAAGGCAACGATTTGTGGCGCATCAATGACAAGGCTTTCGACAAGCCCGAAAGCTACGTCGGCATCCTCAACGCCGACTGATCATCCAGATGCACGCTGTTACCGTCCGCGAATACGCTCGGATCACGACCGGGCCAATGATCGGCGCCAATGGGCTGGACCAGGCTACGGTGTCCGAAACGGCCTTCGATTGGCTGTGCAAGGAAAGCGAGCGCCTGCGCGAAGCCGGCGCGGGGCTGGTCCAATTTGAGGGACGACGCTGGCTGCGCCTGGACAACTACGTTGGCGTGCTCGAGGCGCCAGACGGGACCCGCATCGAGATACTGCCCAAGACCTTTGATGAAGGGGATGACGCCACCCAGGCAAGACGCTTGTTGCAAAGGATGCTTCAGCGCTGCCTGCATCTAGAGCCGCGCATCAGCGCGCCGACCGGACTGCAGGTCTTTGACGGCCCGCTGACCGAATGGGTGATTCACCAGTTCCTGACGGCCCTGGACACACTGGTCAAGCGTGGTCTGCGCTTCGAGTATCACGCTATTGAGGAGGAGCGCCGGTTTCTTCGTGGCCGCTTGCTCGTCGGTCGGCAACTGCGACAACCACCGGGGCGCGCCCACTATTTCCAGGTGGAACACGAAATCTTCGACGCCGATCGTCCAGAGAATCGCCTTCTCCGCTCGGCACTGGACAAGGTGTGCAAGCAAGCCAAGGAGGCAGGCAACAAGAGGCTGGCTTACGAACTGGCCCACCAGTTGCTCGAGATCCCGCCAAGCCGGGATTTCGCGAAGGATTTCGCCCAGTGGCGAAGCGATCGATTGACGGCGCACTACCGACCGGTGCGCCCATGGTGCTCGCTCATTCTCAACGAGCAGAACCCGTTGACGGTCCTGGGGGACTGGACCGGCAACAGCTTGCTGTTCCCGATGGAACAGGTGTTCGAATCCTATGTCGAGGTTTGCCTCCGCTGCGAACTGCGTCCGGGTCAAACGCTCAAGGCACAGGCCGCCAGCCAGTATCTTGCGACGCACAACGAAAAACCGTGGTTCCAGCTCAGACCGGATTTCCTACTCCTCGAAGGCGGCACCTCAACGGTTCTGGATACCAAGTGGAAGCGCCTTGATGCAAGCAAGGGCAACACAGAAGACAAGTATGGTCTGTCTCAGGCCGACTTCTACCAGCTCTACGCCTATGGTCAGAAGTACCTCGGCGGCCGCGGGCGGCTTGTGCTGCTCTATCCACAGACTGCAACTTTCCGTGAGTCGTTGTCGCCGTTCTTCTTCAATGATCAGCTGCGGCTGGATGTTGTGCCGTTTGACTTGACCTCAGGGCAGTTGGTCGGTGGGATGCCTAGCTCTAGCTAGGCACAGCGCCATTGTCGTCTCGTGGCGCGTCTGACGCTTACAGCAATCAAGCGAGACTGAAACGAATTTCAAACCTATATCACCCACTCGAAGCCGGTGGAGTACCGCTTCGCGCTTAGACGCACCGCTCGATGCGTCCTAACCGGGTGACTGATGTGATGAGAGGCAAGTTCGACGCGATCTACTGCATTTTGGTTGTGGCCGCCGCTGTTCTTGTCGGCATTGTCAAATGCACGACATGCCGCCCACGAGGCCCCTGATCCAATCCACTTCTGGCATCCCCCACAAGGCCCGGCATTGCGCCGGGCCTTGTGCGTTTATGCCCACAACGAATGAGGAACAGCAATGCACTTGGTTGAAACCATGGCTTACGCCGGCGAACGCCCGTGGCACGGGCTGGGCAACAAGCTGGCCCAACAGCAGCCTATCGAGGTCTGGAAGAGGCAAGCCGGGATGGACTGGACTGTCGAGGAATCAGAGGTTCGCTACATCACTGGCGGCAACGGCGTTGGCGTCATCAATGCCTTCCCGGAACAGAAGGTGCTTTACCGCTCTGATACCAAGGCGCCGCTCGCCGTGGTCTCCCGGCGCTTCCAGGTGGTGCAGCCGGGCGAAGTGCTGGAGTTCTACCGCGACCTGACCGCCAACAACGGATTTGAGCTGGAGACCGCCGGTGTGCTCCGCGAAGGTCGCAAGTTCTGGGCGCTGGCGCGTACCGGCCAGAGCACGACCCTCAAGGGCCGGGACAAGGTCGACGGCTATCTACTGCTGGCCACCGCCTGTGATGGCACGCTGGCAACCACCGCACAGTTCACATCCGTACGGATGGTCTGCAACAACACCCTGCAGATCGCGCTTGGCGATCGCAATGGGGCGATCAAGGTGCCCCATCGCAGCCTCTTCGATGCGGATGCCGTGAAGCGCCAGTTGGGCATCACGGTGTCGTCCTGGGATGGCTTCGTCGCCCGGATGAAGGCACTGTGCGAAAGACCGCTGGATCCGGATTCCGCCGAAGGTCTGCTGCGTCGGGTGCTCACCTACGCTGGCCCGGAGGGCAAGCGTGCCGTGGTCAACGAGCAGGCGTTGGCCAGCGTCCGCTCCCTGTACGACGGCGGCGGGCGAGGTGCGCTGATGGCATCCAGCCGAGGTACGGCCTGGGGCCTGCTCAACAGCGTCACCGAGTACGTCGACCACAATCGCAGGGCTCGTAGCGAAGACCACCGCCGGGACGCGGCCTGGTTCGGGCAGGGCGCCCAGATCAAGCAGCGGGCGTGGGACGAGGTTATGAAGTTGGTGGCGTGAGCCGGTGGACGCTATGCCCATCGACTCACTCGATATCGCCTACATCGCCATCGGTGCCAAGCAGGCGCTCGCAGACTGCGACGCCCTATCTGATGCCCTGCCTGCATTCGAGGGGGAGCTCGGTTACATCCAGGCCTGCATTGACCACGCAGGCATGCTGGATCGCGTATGGCGGGAGTCGGCGGAGACATTCCCGGGCGCCTGGTGCTACGAGGTGGCCGAGCCATTCGGCTACGGCTTCGGGAAGCATCTGCTACATGGCGGTAGGTCGACGGATGCGGAACGCATCCTTCGCGCCATCGTTGGCGGATGCATGGAGCACGCGATCACGTAGTGCGGCGGAACTTCGCAACGACACAAAGCCCGGCCACTTGGCCGGGCTTTTTACTTCTGGAGGATCCATGAAAGAACGACACACGGCCCTTCGCCTGGTCGAGACGAAGGGGCTCGACCGGGAGGACTGGCTGGAAGTGCGCAAGGGCGGCATCGGCAGTTCGGATGCTTCTGCCGCGATCGGCCTCAACCCCTACAAGAGCCCGCTCGAACTGTGGATGGAAAAGACCGGTCGCACGATTGCCAACGAGGAGCACGCGGGCTTTGACGACCCCAAGTATTGGGGCACGTTGCTGGAGCCCTTCGTCGCCGTTGCCTACCAGCAGAAGACCGAACGACGGGTCCGCAAGGTCAACGCGGTGCTTCAGCACCCGACCTTCCCCTTCATGCTGGCCAATATCGATCGGGAAGTGGTCGGCTGCCCCGACGTCCAGATTCTGGAGTGCAAGACTGCCGGGGAGTTCGGCTCCCGCCTGTGGCGGGACGGCGTGCCGGAATACGTGCAGATTCAGGTCCAGCACCAGCTGGCGGTAACCGGCAAGGCGGCTGCCGATGTCGCGGTCCTGCTATGCGGCCAGCAACTGGAGGTCTTCCGCATCCGCCGGGACGAGGACGTGATCGGCCGGCTGATCGTCCTGGAAGCCCGGTTCTGGGAGCACGTCGAGACCGATACCCCGCCCCCCGCCGATGGCAGCGAGTCCTCGGCTCGAGCCCTGCGGCAGCTGTATCCGGGCGGTGGCGACACCCTGGACTTCTCGGAGAGCCAGCACTTGTCCCAGGTGTTCGCGGACCTGCGCGCGCTCCGGATTGAGCTTGACGCCAAAGGCCAGCACGCCGAGGCGCTCAAGCAGGCGTTGCAGGAAGCCATGGGCGATGCCTCGCGTGCCGTGTTTGCCACCGGCGAAGTCACGTTCAAGCGGTCCAAAGACGGCAGCGCGCTCGATGCGAAGCGCTTGGCGAAGGACTACCCCGACATTGCGGCTCGCTACACGGTGCCACGCCCCGGCAGTCGCCGGTTCGTGGTCGTGGAGGACGCCGCCTGACTCATTGGAGAGCTACATGCTGAAAGGTCTTGCGATTACCCCGCCCGTGGTCGGGCGGATCTCGATCGGCCGCGTGATTGAGCGCAACGGCAAGCGGCTGCCGGAAAAGGACGACCAGTTCACCCTGACCAGCCAG
The DNA here is from genome assembly GCF_054049695.1 of Lysobacter sp. P5_C4. NCBI lineage: Bacteria > Pseudomonadati > Pseudomonadota > Gammaproteobacteria > Lysobacterales > Lysobacteraceae > Lysobacter > Lysobacter sp. P5_C4. The sequence goes on from NZ_JBFULX010000002.1 coordinate 375,573, forward strand.
GTGCAGAACCGGGATGGCTGGGTGCTGCATCCGCTGGACGAGCTGTTGCGCCGGGATGGCGGGGGCAAACTCCGCTCGATCCCGGTCCGACTGCTGTTCAACGACCCGTCGCTGAACCTGCGGGCCGACTACACCCTGTTCGACCGCAGTACTGGTCGCCCGGTGTGCGTCGGCAACGGCGAGAGCTGCCGCCGGCGCGGCGGGGAGGAGGGCATCGAGACCTTGCCCTGCGTCGGGCCGGACCTGTGCCGATTCGCCGAAGGCGAGTGCAAGGCCTACGCCCGCTTCAATGTGGTGATTGGCGACGGCGAGGAGGATGCCCTGGGCAGCTTCGTGCTGCGGACGACCTCGTTCAACACGATCCGGACGCTTGCAGCCAGGTTGCAGTACTTCAGCGCAGTCTCGGGCGGGCGGTTGGCCTGCATGCCACTGGAACTCAAGCTCCGGGGGAAGAGCACGGCGATGAGTCATCGCACGGCGATCTATTACGTCGACCTGGTCGCACGAACGGGGATGACGCTCGAGCAGGCGATTGCCGAGGCGCAGGTGAAGGACGCGCAACGCAAGGACAGTGGGTTTGACCAGGATGCGCTGGATGAAGCCGCCCGGCGCGGTTTCGCCAATGGCGCGTTCGAGGAGCTGGACGAGGACGTGCCGGCGGTGGCCGAGGAGTTCTACCCCGAGGCAGGCGGCGCGGGTCCGGTGACGGGAGCAGCGGAGGAGCGGCCTGCCAGGCTCAGTGATCGGCTGCAGGACAAGGTCGCCCGCATAGGCAGTGGATGATCAACAACGAGGAGAAGATGATGTTCAAGCTAATTGGTGGTGCCGTCGTGTGCGGCTTTGCGCTGTATGGGTTGGCGATATACCTGGACCGGACAAACGTGAAAGTGGTGTTCAACTTGGGTGATGCCCGGGAGGCGGCCAAGGCGGCAGACATTACTGCCGATGCGGACGCAGCGGATGCCAGCGATCCGACAGCGGTAGTTGGGTCGGATGCCGTGCCCACTGCTGCCTGACACTTGCGGAACGACAACGTGGGAGGTTCGCCGAAGGGACGCGCAAGCGTCCCTTCGGCGTTGTGGAACACGCAAAGGGAGTAATGACGATGCAATCGAATCTGGCCTTGTACGTGCGCAGCCGGACCCGCCTTTATGAACCGGCCACGTCGGAACAGGTGCTGCAGGCCGCGCAACTGATCGTGGATGCACGCATGCATGCAACGCGGCATGTCGTTCAGCGATACGAACGCGGCCTGCGACTTCTTTCGGGACAAACTGGGCAGCAGTGAACGCGAGGTATTCGCCGCGGCCATGCTAGGGGAGTCGAACCCAGGCAGACGCGACGACCAGTGTGTCGCGAAATGACGGTCACGGGACGATGGCTTGACCTAATGAATGACAATGGCGTGCCCGGGTGAGCGCTTCGGTGCTGCCCGCGCTACTCCATGCCGTTTTTTTTTGGCTTCCGCGGTTGGAAATCATGTTATTCATGCTATTCGTGGCACGAATAACATGGAATGCACTGGGCGCCGCCAGTCCAACGGGGACCATGCGGGCGATTGCGAGAACCAACAGGGAGCAGCCTCAAGTGCATCGTTCCGCGCGCGTTGCGCCGCCATGCGATCCCATGTTCCCGCGATGCTTCTCGAGGTAGGACTCGCGTTCCTCCGGTGTCATTTTCCGAATTCGTGCCGGTCCAAGGTAACGCTCGGGGTCTCGTTGGATGCCGCGCTGCCGGAGCGTGCGATGGTCGACACTAAGAGCGTGCCCGTACTTGGCTAGGGAGGCATTGATTTCGTCGGCTGCCGCCTTCCGTTGGGCAATGGCATGGTTACGTATGGCTAAGGGCGTCTTGCCGCCGCTGTCCTTTCGGCAACCACCTTTCTCTGGGTGCTTCACGTTGGGGCGTCGGAACATCTGTTCCGGAGGGCGCTCAATGCCGTCCGGAAGGCGGTCACAGATGACGAGGTGGATGTGCGGGTTCAGCTCACCCTGCAGCGAGGAACGTGACATGTGCAGCGCAAACTGGAATGGTTTTGGCCCAGCCAAACGTCGCGCTTCGTTCCACGCGAGCTCCTTGAGTTGGTCGATCGTCAGTACGTTTGGCAGGGAAATCGTGAAGGAACGAAAAGTCGACCCATTCTTACGTTCGTATCGGTCGGATGCCTTCCAGAGCAAGAGGGGTTGGTCTTTGGCGAAGGCCGGCATGTTGCCGTGGCCGGTCGCCACCAGGTCGTCGCGGGCTGCGTAGCACCCTTCGCGGGTGATGTAGGCCAAGTGGTCCGCGGCAGCGCCGTGCTTACCGCTCCGAATGCCGAAGTGCAGAGATTCCATGGGTTGACCCTTTCTTTGGTGCATGAAAAAAGCCAGCGAGGGTGGCCTCGCTGGCTCGGTGGTGGTTGTGATGCAGTTTGACGTGTGAGTAGGAAACGGTTAGTGCACGTCGGCTATTCCGTCCTAGTTCTTAGGAGCGATAACAACCTGTGTGCTCTCACCTGCGTGTTCAATCAATTCCGCCTCATACAGTACTGAGATGGATGTAATTATTTCCAAGAGCGCCAGACACATGCCTGCTTGCTAATCAACGCCCAACGCCTTGAACACGGCGTCTACAGGGTCCGAATAGAAGCTGGTCTGGAACTTGGCAAACAGTTCTCCAGGCACCGACGGAATATCGCCAACGCTGCTCATCGGCAGCAGGATTCGCTTTGCACCTGCGTCGAACGCAACCTGCATGGATTCTGCGAGATTGCGTGCAGGGCTAATGGTTCCTCCCAGCGACATGTCGCCCAGGACCACCATCTGACTCTGGACTGAGCGCCCGAGTCCTGCCGAACAAAGCGCGATAAAGCTCGATAGGGTCATCGCTTCAGGCGCGCCGATGTTCTGGAGCTCGACAAGGTGGAGATGGAAATCATGCTCGCTAGGTTTGATTGACGCACTGACGCGGCCGGCATGCGCCTTGAAATAGTCGAAGCCAACACGCACCGATTCCTTGGCCGCAGAACCTGAGATCGACAGCTTGCCGTTGCCAGCCATGGTCTGGATCTCCAGCCGGTAAACTCCAGGCATCCCGGCAGGCCCCATCGTGATTGTGTACAACGTACCGGGGGCACTACCGCCTTCTGGGATCAACCCGCCGCCGCCCTGTTCGGGAACGGCAATGAATCGTTCCTCGCGATTCTCCAGGTCGATATAGGAGAAGTGGACGTCATAAAACTCCATGCCTCCGATCTTCTTAAGCTGCTCCTTGATCCGGCGTCGCGTCTCAAGCGCGTACTCTAGGCACTGGCGCACCTGCTCCTTGTTGTATTCGCCGTGCGGGCATAGCAGTTTCAGAAGACCTGACACCGTGCGGCGCACCGCGATCGTGTCGCGTTGGTTAAGGTTGTTGCCCAGCTTGAAGTACCGGTCTATCGCGTCCGAGAAACTGTGCTTACGCATCTCGCGCAAGTACTCGGCCAGGTAGTCCACAATCAGACCGAATTGATTGGTGAAGAATTCCGGCCGCATCTTAGGAATTTCCCAGCCCGGGACATAGGCGTGGAAGCGGTCGAAGAATGCGGAATCGATCATTGCCTCCGGGAATGGCGCCAGCAGGTGCGAAGTCTTGACCAGCGACTCGACGCTCTGATTGATGTTGCCGATAAAGACCATCGATGCGTTGGCGTTAATCGCTTCGCGCCCGCGACTGAAGGAACCGGATGCCATGTAGTCCTTCATGATCTGCACTCCATCATGGTCCTTGAAGCGGATGCCGGCCACCTCATCGAACGCGACCACATCCCAAAGGCCCACCAAGCCAACGGTACGGGCACCCATGTTGTAGAACAGGTTGGCCACCGTCGTCTGGCCGCCGGAGACCAGGATGCAGTTGGGGCTGATCTCCTTGAAGATGTGGCTCTTGCCGGTGCCGCGTGGGCCGAGCTCGCAGTAGTTGTAGTTGTTCTCGACTAGGGGAATCATGCGCGTCAGCAGATGCCACTTGGCGCGCCGTTCGAAGCTGGTCGGCTCCATGCCCGTCGAACGGAGCAGCACGTCGATCCACTGCTCATCGGTGAAAGCCTTGCGTCCATCGAACAAGGCCTGCATGTCCATGTTCGGCATCTGAATAGGTTTCAGATCCTCGACGACAAAGGGCGAGCCCTTCTGGTTGTCCTCGTACAAGTAACGCAGCGTCACGATGCACCAGATACCACCTGCCAGCAGCTTCTCGAACTCACGCACGAAACGATGCGAGATCTCGGCGTTCTTTACGCTAAGGTTGGACAGCAGCGCCTCGTAGACATCGCGCTTGTCGTTGAGCTTGACCGTGACCTTGTCGATGATGCGGTAGGTGCCGCTCTCGCGGATCTTCGACTTGACCTTCTCTGCTTCGTCTGGCCGCACATAATTCTCGCTGAGCACCCGCTTGACCGTGGTCAGACCGGCCTGGATCGTGGCCTCGTCGTCGGATGCGCAATACATGCCCAGCAGATACTCCAAGACATAGACCGGGACGTTCGCGCCCTCCTTGATTAGCTTGGTCAGGTCTTTGCGCACCACCTTGCCGCTGAAATGGCGGTTCAGCAGCGTGTCCAAGTCATGCGAAGCGTGCAGGTCGCCCGTCGCACTGGCCATTTCGATTGAAGTTTCAGAAGTCATTGGAAAACGCCAGGTCGATTCGCAGTGGGGCTCGCAGTACTTCGATGTTGGTCTTCGCATCGCGCCCGACCAGGTAGTAGTCCTTGAGACGGTCGTAATGGCCGGATCGGATCGTCAGAATCACCTGTTTGACGCGCTCACTCAGGACGGCCGAAGCGCTGTCAAATGTCACGGTGGCTTCGTCGCTGATCAGCGTGTCACCATCCCGCAGAGATACCTTCAGCGTTCGCGCCAGCACTTGGCTGCCAGTGGCCTCGGTCTGGATCAGGTCGAACTTCTGCGTATTGGTCACTATCTTGTTCGAAAGACCCATCAGGCTCACATCAACAACGCGCGTGCGCCCCTTCGCGGACTCGGACTCGCGCACCGTGATCAGCGGGACGATCACTTCCTGTGGCATCGCCGAGCCATGCACGAAGCGTGCACCGCCCGCAAAGTGGAACCGCATTGCACCTTTTGGCAACCAGAAGTCCACACTCCCCTCATTCGGCTCGGTGCGCGCCGTCGTCCTAGTCGATCCAGCCCACACAGCTGGATTAGCGGGCAAGTTGCGCCCAATCAGGTAACGCTTCTTAGCGCGCAGCGTTCCGGCGGGCTTCTCGGTCAAAGCGGCCTTGCTGGCGTGATCCAGTGGCGACTCCTGGTAGAGGAAGCCGTGATCGGCCGTCACCAGCACAGTTGATCCGTTCAAACTGTTGATGATGTAAGAGATGATCCGGTTGAGCTCGATCACCGTCTGCGCCACCGCATCGAAGGTCTTGCCTTCCGACCCCTGCTTGTCACCGGTCATGTCGATCAAGTCGTGATAGACGTATATCACGCGGTGATCGCCCACCAGCTCGCGTCCCTTGGTCTTGCCAAGCTCCAGCAGGTCCGCGGCACGCACGGCGATGCCGTCATAGCGCCCCAGCTGTGCATTGCGAGCCTCAAGCGTAGCGGCAGGTTGCCCGTCGACTAGCACGTCCAGGCTGTCCCCGCCCTTGTAGGCCAGCGAGTGATGTGGCAACAGCGCGGCCATGCCGAGCGACGTGTAACTGGGCAGCACGCTCAGCATTGCGTCCAGCTCGGCGACAAACCGGTTTTTGGCATTGATGTCACGCGTCAGCTCCTCGCCCGCCTCGTAGCGAAAGGCATCCGAAATGAGGACGAAGACGCGCTTCGTCGTGTTGAGCAGTGCGGCGACCCGGTTATCGAAGAACTGGTTCTGTGGCACCAGGCCATACACACGCCACGTCTCCAATAGCCCGCCGGCACCCTCCAGAACGCTGGCCCACGCCGAAGACACCGTGGGCACGAACCATCCGGAATAACCGGCTTCGATCAGCTCGTTCAGTTCGTGCAGCACGCTCCAACCCATTGGCTCCACTTGGCTTGAGGCGTAGTGAAAGTAGCGATACAGCTGATCGAAGCGATATAGCTCGGCGCGGTAGGCCTGGACCGCTTCGCCTGCGCCGGCGAAGCTGATTCCCGCGGTATGACGTTCCTTGAGCTCAAAGAACCCTGCCGCCGCCTCCAGCGCCGAGTAACAGCTGGCAATTGCGCGGACCTCGTCGTTGTCGGTGGCTAGGCGCATATCGGCCCAGTGGCCATCGCGTCGGCGATCGATGATCGGCTGAATCGCCGCCAGTGCAGCGCCGCCCAGCTGCATCACCCGGCCTTTTAGGTCGTGAATGATGCGCCGCTCCACTTGGGCGAAGGTCATGCACTCCAACAGCACCTCGGCCGGGTAGTCGGCGATCAATGCGTTAATCCGCAACTCGTCGGCAATCGCTGCCGATAGGTCGGTATAGGCGCGATAGCGGTTCAGGTCACTGCGCCAGCGACCTGCAATGACTGAGGCGTTGCCAGCGAGCAGCTTCTGGGGCAGCTGCAGATGCGCCAGTGCGGCGGGGACGTCCGAAGCCAGGCTCCGGGCAAAATCGGTGACCAACACCCGGCGCAGCAAGTCCGCCAGGCTAGGTGCAGTGGCGTCATAGCCAAACGATTCCTGCATCAGCTGCCAGAACGCTTCCTCCAGTCCATAGCCCTGCAACTCGCTCCAGGCCTTGGGCGGATCCCCAATCCCGTGACGCCCCTCCAACCACAGGCCGTGCATCAGGTGCATTGCCAAGGACAAGGCATCGGCCTCGTCGCTGCGCAGGGTGACTGCAATCATCTTGCGGTCGATGTCTGCTTCGCCATCCGTTGGCTGCAGCAGTCGCTTCAGCTTTTGGCGTCGCGCTTCAGCTGCCAGAAACTTCCCGCGTACGCGAAGGTGCGACCCAAGCGCCGCATTGCTTAGCCCCAGTTCGTCCAGACGGACCGAGGTCAGGTCTGCGCGGAACGGCTGCGAGCGCAGGCGGATGTCTAGCAGCCAGTCGGACGCAGGGTCGGGTTCGGCCTTGTTGCTGTACAACAGGAATCGGCCCGAGGGGTTCGCTTCAATGTGTCGCTTAGTCGCCAATGAGGGCGCTGCATCGAGGCGAATCATCTCCACGTCGAAGCCGAGGTCAAGCCCATCCAGCACGTCGGCAAACTCGCCGTCCACGTCATGCCAGAACACGATGGGTCCGGCCAAGAATCGCGCGGACAGTGCTTCGGAAATCCAAGGCGATTTCGACTCGGCGGCCATGGTCAGTCCTCGTCCTTGGTGCCGACCACCGCCTTGACTTCGGCCAGTAGGTCGCCGAACTTGCCGTAGTTCACTTTCACGCCATCATCCAGATCGAGCTCGATGCGCATATCGGCGTAGTAGCGCAGCTGCTCGTCATAGGCCAGCAGTTCCAGATGTTGCTTGCGCAGGCTTTCCAGCTGGTTGTTCGCGCGATTGCGTACTGCGATGGAACTGGCGGTTGCTGTGTCGCGCTCCAGCTGTTGGATGCGTGCCTGTATCTTGCCGGCTAGCGGTACCACGTACTCAGCGCGCATTCGCGACAGCGTGCCGGCGTTATAGCGGTGCAGATAGACCAGCGCCTGGAATGCACCCTGTTTACCGCTGGAGAACAACCAGTAGATTGGGCGCTTCTTGTAGGTCTGCAGGTGATCCTTGAAGAACTTGTCTGCCAAGTAGCGGCGGATCGTCTCTTCGGGCGACTCGCTGGCCTTTCGCCCCAGACTCTCCGCCAGCCAGGCCATGTTCTGTTCCAACGAGTCAGCACCCCATACGGCAAGTAGAAACTCGCGAACACGCAGTGCGGCGTCGTCCTCGAACCACAGGTCCACGGTGAGCGGGACAATGCCGTCTGCATCGGCAGGAAACCTGGTGTAGCTCGACATATCAAAGCCGACGTTGCCGCGCTGGGCGTAGGTCACCCCAGGTGCATCAAGGCTGTAACGGCCCATCATGCAACCAATGACATACGAAGCCAGGTCTCTCGCACAGGAATCGTAGGTAGGGCGAGCGAGCAAGATGTGCTTATCGTCTAACTTGGCAGTCTCATCCAGAGCAATACCGTACGCGGATGCGGAGTAACGATCTACATCTCCCTCCAGTTTCTTGGTCGCTTCGATGCGACTTTGACTCTTAGCTAGATGTGACGCGCAACTCGCCTCCAGCGTACCGTCCGACTCCGCTAAAAGAGGAAGGCCGGAGTAGTTCCAAGAAGTTTCAGCGCTATCCCAATCGGAGCGTGCGAGCTCGACGAGCTCGGCAACAGCGGAGACCAATTCATCTTCCATTTTACTAACCGGAAGAGGAAGAACGTTGTAGTAGCCAACATCAAAATGGAGTGTCTGACTCAACGCGCCGACAAAAGTCTGGACCAAGCGCGAGTTGAGCAGCCCCAAGATCCAAAGGCGCTCGTATGGATTATCGCAAAAAGCAGAATGCGCTGAATTGGCAAAAATAAAGCCTGCGTCCTGCAGCCGAAACGCCGTGGTGATCGTGATATCGGACCAGGTGATCGAGGGCTGAAAGTAGTACGCCTCATTTCTAACAGCCGCGCCGGGCCGGCCTTTTATCTCTGCACCGCCATCTCGCCAGTCGACAACGAATTCATTGTTTCCATACCACTTTCGTGCCCTGCCACCTTTGTTGTACGGGACCCATCGCTGATCCTGGCCAGTTCGACTCTGTTCTTCGATGGGCGGGAAGCGAATGTCCCGAATATCGACCTCGTGCCACGCCCGAACAAACGTTTCATTATCCGATGTGGACATTCCTTGTCGTGCTTGCGCGACTGAGGCTATCGGCGTGCCTTGCAAAAAAGCTCTTCGAACATCGCCCTTGGCCCAGTAACTGATCGGGGAGCCTGGAATTTCGAAGAAACTATCAGAACTTCTAAAATTAAACTCCCTCCGATCTAGCTTCCGCTCAAAGATCAGTCGTTTGTCTGCGGCATGAGGGGCGTCATTGCAATTAACGTAGATGCCTAAAAACGAGGTTATCGGCCTCTTTCTGGCACAGAACGCCGCCGCAAGAGCTACCTTGCTGTTGAGGCTTGGAAAACTATTGAAGCCGATCTGGACAAGTGTGGTGAGACATGCTGCAGATAGAACTCTTTCCCGAAGGACTGCGAATGAACTCTGAAACATCCAGTTCTGCAGACCAACGAGTGCAAGCTGGCCAGCAGAAGAGCAGAGATCGAGGCCCCGCTCGATGAAGCAGCCACAAAGGTTCTCTGAAGAGCTGGGATATGCATTCTTTACATAGGCCTTCAGCTCACCGCTCATCAGCTTGACGCCCATGTAGGGCGGATTTGCCACAACTACGTCGTAGCGGTTCGCCAGCAACTCAGCCTGTTTCACGAGTTGCGCAAGACGCGCGATCAGTGCCGACACGAGTAAGTCTGGAGCTGGCGAGCCGCAAAGCCTCTTCAGATTCGGCAGCTTCGCTACTAATTGCTCTGGAAGGTGAATGAGTGACCCAAACGTCGTGGCGTGCTCAAACAAAGTCTTCAACTCGTTGAGATCACTAAGCTCCAGCCCGTAATCACCCAGGTTCAGGCCCTCACTCAGCTGTCCCGCGTCAAACCCTGCGCTGTCAACGAGCGCCATGACATGCAGTTTTACTCCTCGCTCAAACAGCCTTCGGTCATCCGCCCGTCCCTTCATCATCAGCGCAAATCCGGCCAGCTGTGCCGCGCGCTCATCGATGTCGAGACCGAACAGGTTCCTCTCGAGGATCAGCTTAGGCACGTCGCGTTGCTGGTAGCCGCGCTCTAGGTAGATGGCCTTGAACAGCTCATAGGCCTCGACCAGGATGTGCCCGGAGCCGCAGGCCGGATCGATGAGGGTCAGCGCTTCGGGGTTGAGGGCGCTGGGTGTGATGGCGGCAAGATGCGCGTTGACATCATCAGTCTGCGCGGCGGGCTCAATGTAGTACTCCATCTGCGCCCTGATCGGTGAGTCAGGATAGGTCGCCAGCCACTGCGCGCCCAGCGAGTTCTGCACCATGTACTTCACGATCCAGTTGGGCGTGAACAGCTGGGTCGCAGCCGGAATATCTTCCGACTTCACTACCTTGCCGATGACTTGGTCCTTCTTCTCCGAGATGTAGAACTGGTATAGCCAGCCGATGATCTCGATCTGCTGCCAGTCTTCCTCGGGAATGGACTGCACGAGCTTCGCGACCACCGAGTCGGTGAGCAGCAGGTTCTCCGGCAGCAACAGCTCGGTTTCGTCACCCAACGGCTCGAACAGGAACGGCAAGGCCTGATGCAGTGCGTTGCACTGAGCGATCAGGATCAGCCGATACAACTCAGAATCCCGATTGGCTAGTCTGAGTTCGCGCACGGAGTCGACTGCCAGTCCCGGAAGCGCACTTGATTCGGCTAGGTCCAGCGCATGTGCCAGCACTTCGGGCAAGCCGCCCTCTGGGTTCGACAATACTCGCCGGCCATGGCCTAGGTAGTCGTGAACTTCCATGAAGCGCAATGCGGCCAGCCGGTTGAACCAGGCATAGGCCACAGCTTCGATAGTTTGACTGAAGCCGTGTTGCTTCATCCGCGCGATCAGCTTGTTGCGCTGCTCGTAGACCTTGAGCGGCCATGGGCGGCCGGCGATCATCACCAGATCCCCCGAAACCTCGGCGTCCGCTACCTGCAGCACGCCCTTAGCCTCACTGAGGCCCAGCAGATTCGCGCGCGCCGTGACCGTGGCGATGAAGTCCTTGCGCGCCTGAGGTGCGTAGCTCTTGAGATGACCTGTATTCATTACTGGATCCGGATCCGCTTGCCTGATTTCAGGATGGTTGCAAAGGCTTCGCGCAGACTCTCGATGTAGACATCAACCTCCGCCTCGGATTCGAGGTAGGGCCGGGTTGCCAGCTCCGATGGGCGCACGGTCTGTGACGGCTTGGGGGCGTTTGTCGTTGGCTTGGCGGCACTGCCACCGGCAACGCCCGATGCCGCGGCGGTGGACGCATTCTTTGCGGCCTGCTGCTTCATCCAGTCGATGATCCGGTCCATGGCCTCATCCAGCAGTTGCCCGGCGCCCTGTTCCAGGTAGCTGATCTCCGGAAGGCTGGCAGAGGCGCCAATCTTCAGCTTCAGTTGCTGCAGGGGATGCAGGGCTGCGTTGCTGAGGTCGGCGTCCGCCGACGAGTCTGACAACGCCTGGGTGACTTCGGCGATCTTCCTGTCCACCGCCAAGAGTGCGGCTTGCCGCCCGCTCTGAACCAGAGTCTCGTTGCTGGCTTCTACTGTGGCGATCAATGAGTCGATCCGACTGATCTTGCCGTAGGGGGACCGGTCCTCGCGGATGGCGAGCATTTCGGCGAGTGCCGCGCTGACCTTGGCATTCCCTGCCAGTGCCGCGCTGTTCGCGGAGAAGCGCGCCGCTGCGGTCAGAAGCTTTCGCCAGGCCCCAAGCTGACTGGTATAGAACCCATTGATGTCAGTGAAGTCTTCTCCCGCATCCAGCCAGAGGTCACGATCCTTGTTCAGCGCTTCAATGAACTCGTACGGATCGCGCACCGCCAGTTGCCTGGCGATCAATGCCAACAATGCTTCGATCTTGTCGCCGCCCGGATGGTGCTGCTGCGCCGACAGGCCCTGGGCTGATTTCAGCTGTGTCTGCCAGTCCTGCAGCCGGCCGCGGAAGTCATTGACCACGCCGTCTTCGTCCTTGCGCGGCAACGACGAGAACAACTGGCGATACAGGTCCGCGACTCGGTTGATGCTGCCGCTATCGGCCGTCTTGCGCTTGAGGATCGAGATCTGCTTGTGCTGCACCGCCTTGGAGAGCGGATCAAAAGCCGATTTCGGCTCCAAGTCCGAACCGCCCATGGTCAGCTTGATCTCGCCCGCCATGAACAGGCGGGTGACCAGTAGCACGACCTCCCAATCCGGCTTCCAACCAAAGGGAATACCGGTGAAGCGGTCGACGACATCCGACAACAGCACGCGATTCTGCGTCGCCGTGAGCTGCAGGTACTGGCGCACCTCGTCGAGTGCCTGTGGATTGCCTTCCTCGCCGCCGAGCGCAAGCTGGCGCTGTCCAAGGTCGTCGATCGCCAGCAAGGCTCGGATCTCGGCCAGTGGATCGTTCTGTCGCACCTTGAGGTAGGGCAACTTGTTGTAGGTATTGGTGATCAGATAGTTGATCAGCTCATCGAGCAAGGTCGACGGGCTGGCCGCCTTGGACTGCACTTTTTGCCCCTTGGCATAAGAATCGCCCTGGACCATCAGTTCGCCAATCTGCGCGACCAGACGTTGCCTGCGCTCGCGGTTCTCATCCTTGCGTTCCAGCAGGATCTTCCTCAGCGACGGCGCCGCGCTGCCGGCTTTGGGGCTGTCGACATATTTCTCGATCTGCCGGTAAAGGGTGAGCTCGACGTCCAGACGCTCGCCTTCGGCCAGGCGGATCAGTGCACGGCCATGCCCTTCGGCGCTCAGCAGGATGCATTTGTCGGGCTTGAGCAGCTCGTAGTCGTCACCGAGCGGGGTGCGCACGTCCAGGCTCAGGGCGTGGTTGGCATGGCGGTAAGGCAGCCCATCGAGTAGACGATTGAACTCGTAGTCGGCCTTGGTGTCGCGGTGGCGGACCTTCGTCTGAGATGCCAGGACTTCCTCGAACACGATTTCTGCGAGCAGCTTGGATTTCTCGGCAGCAGAGACCTCGACGTGACCGATCTCCCGCGCGATGTCGCGCTCTTCGTTGGTGAGGAAGAACCACTGATCGCCATTGCGATTGACCAGGCGTTGCCGCTCAAGCCGTTCGAGGCTTTGCTGGATGCCGCGTTTGAGCTGCAGCTTGTCGGTATCGATCTCGGACAGGCACAACGTCGCCAGATTGTCTATGGTGGGCTTGACGACTTCCGCAATATGGCGGATCAGAAACAACACCTTGAGCAGGCGGATGTCCTGCGGCTCCAGCGACGCATCCTCGCCGGCTTGATCGATGGCCCGTTTGACGGCAGTGTCGAGGAAGCTTTCGATCGAGGGGTAGAAGTCGTAAAGCGGTACGAGCGCGTCAATTCCTCGCCCAGCGTTCTGCTTAGCCGCGGACTGGAAGGCATCCAGTAGTGAACGTTCACCACGCGAAAGATGCTGGCCCGTGGCGCCGACCTTGCGGATTGCTTCGAAGATCTTCTGCAACAGCGTGAACTGATAAGGCGCGAACGGATAGTTAGCAACGTAGTCGGCAGCGTCCCGGTAGCTGCGCATGATCATGGAGTTGCCAACGAACGACAGCTGGTTGTTGATGATGTCGCCCTTTCCTTCGAAGACGTCCCGCAAAGCGTCATGCGCCGCTTCGGTCTTGGCCAGGAGACGCTCGCCGATCACTTCATCGGTATTGGAGCTGGCCAACGACAATCGGGTGTGGAAACGACCTTGGATCTTGGAAAAGTCTTGCGAGCGCGCCTTGTTGGCCTCCCCCAGCGCGGCGTCGATGTCTTCCTGGCTGGTCACGATGACCCAGGCGCGACCGTTGCACAGCGTGCCAAGTTGCTCAGTAATGGTCTGCAGGGTCAGCATCAACTGGGTATTGGCGCCAACGAACTGCCCGACTTCATCGACCAGGAAGATTACGCGGTGGTCTGCGCCCTTCGTCTCCAGGTAATCACGAAGAAGCTTGGCAAAGCCTTCGATGTTGATCGTGAAGGTGTCCTGGGCATCATCGAACCATTTGGCCGCGGATGCGTCAGACATCTTCAGTGCGACGGCCAGCGCGGCGACGACTTCATCGCGCAGAAAGTTGAACGCGTCACGCTCGGAAACCCAAGCAGCGCCATGTGCCTTCTGGAACTCGGCTTGGAACACCTCATAGGCCCCTCGCGACACTAGATGGCGTTCCATCTGGGCGATGTGCGGTGCGTCTCCCGAGAAGCCGAGCTTCTCGTTGAAGACGCGCAAAAACACCTGCAGGATCGCGTCCCGGTCTGACTTGCTATCAGCCTTGGCGTCAATGTTGAATAGGATGACGTCGGCGCTGCCGCGCGTGGCACGCGAGATATCTGCCAGCAGCAGAGGATCCTTGATCTTGTGCTCATCGAAGAAGGCAGCCGCGCGGCGCTTCTCGCCCGTCGCCGGATCAGCTGCTTCGTAGTTCTCAAGCAGGTAGGAAAGGATCTTGATGAAGTGCGACTTACCAGAGCCAAAGAATCCGGACACCCACACGCCCATCCGGTCCGTTAGGACCGAGTCCCGTGGGTTATCCATGGCCGCCAGATAGGCATCGAAGAACTTGCGCAGGTGCTCCGCGAGCTGCTTGGTGACGACGTACTCGTCAAGTTCCTGCCAGATGCTCCCCGCATCCCGCTGGTCGGCCTTGATGACGCCATTGATCGGGCGATCGATTGGCTTGCGGAATAGGTCCCGGATCTTCATGGTTGGTGTAGCCCCCTGTGTCATTCGACTAGCCGGAACGCCCGGTAGTAGTGGTCGTCAGCCAGCTTGTTGAATAGTCGTAGCGAGAACCCGTCGTATCGACCGGGATAGAACATCACAACCGGCACATCCTCCATGGCGGACTGCAAACCGGTCAGAAGCGTGTGCGAACGCAGCATCGGATAGGCGGCGCCTACTCCAGTGAGCAGCAGCATGTCGACCTGATCGAAGTCGATCTTGCTGGCGATACGCTCTGCCAGCTTGTCTTCCTTCAGGACAGGTCTCAGGGCGGCCAACGCGGCCTCATCGCCCTTCTTTGCCTGAATGTCCAGCACGCGTGCATAGAGGTTTCGATCTTCGAGCAGGTCGATGATGAGATTGAACAGATTGACGACCGCCGGCCGAATTGGCGGTTGGCGCTTGGCCATGCTTGGCAGCAGCACGTCATCGACGAAGCTGCGCATCTCCATTTCATGATCGGGTGGATAGTCGAAGATCCAGAAGCCGATCTCATTGCCCAGCCCTTTGTTGTTCAACAACTCGTCAGACGACAGCCGATCAGCAATCTTGTTAAGGCGGGTACGAAAATCGTCGGTCATTCGGTCAGCTCCATGAGCTTGAGCGTGCGTTTTTCTCCGGCGTTCTTCAGCGCATCCGAGACGGCCGGGTGGATGTGAGGCTGAAGCAAACGCAAGGACCGGGTGGTTTCCAGACAACGCGCCTCGGCGAGGATCCTAAGGACGACTTGCAACAACTTGCGCCGAGTGGATTCGCTCCATGTGCCGACGGCTGGATCCCTGGCTTGGCAGTCCGCAAGGAACTGCTCCCACTCCCGGGGGGCAAGCGTCATCTCGAGCCTGCGGATATGATCCGTGACCACATCCTTGACAAAGTCACGCAGTAACTCGCTGTGCTTGAGCGCGGCGGCAAATAGCGCTTGCGTGGCCACTTCCTTGTCACCAGTGGCAACCAGCGGCCACAACGAAGGACTGATGGCCTCCAGCCGGAACCGGATCAGGCGAGCCTGACGGATCGCGGTTGCCGGCGAACCCTTCTGCAGAACATTGTCAATTCGAAGGGCCCGATCCCATTCGGAATCCGTCACGCCGGCGATCAATAGGCGCGCAACAATGCGGCTTTCCGGGAGCATGAGTGACCCCGCAGACAGATCAGCCTGATAGTTCTTCAAGCGATCACCCTCTCGCAGAAGGCAGCAGCCGTTGGCGTCCTGATGCTGGTCACGGCACGCGTTGGCCTGTGCCCTCCGAGGATTTCGTGGGGGGCGTACCTCAAGCCGCGATAGGCATGCGGTGATCGCATTCGGCGGCCCGTTCGCATTGCGTACGGGTGGCGCCTGGATGCATAGGAGGACTTCATCTGGACTGGCCCTCCACGAGGCTTGTCTGGGCCGCGATCCAAGCCTCGATGTCCAACTTGCGGAAGCGCCAGGAACCCCCGACCTTGAATGCAGGAATGCCGTTGGCGGCGGCGAGGCGATAGATTGTCCGCTCGGTGACCTGCAGGTATTCGGCGACCTGTCTGATGGTCAGGATTTCGGCCTCTGCGGTCGATTTCGATCGTGCCATGCGGGTCCCCCGTCGGAGCGAGGAAGATAGTACAAAATTTTCAAGGTTGTCGGCGCCCCCCAGGCGACCAAGCAAAAAAAGCCCGCCGGTCCGGCGGGCTCGATGGTGGGCGGGTGGTGACAGTTCGCTTAGATGATTGGGTGCGCGTTGAAGTACTGCGCGTTAAGCGCAATGACTTCGGTCGGCTTCTTGCTATCCCCGTACTTCACGCGCTTGGTCCAGATCGCTCCGCGCGCGGCCAAAAGCTGGAGTGCGCTATGGAGCCGGCTACTGTTGCGTATGCCGCAGTACTGGCGCACGTGGTTCTTCAGCACCTCGCCCACTGCCGGAAGATGGTAGTTCCCGTACAGGTAGGAGTAGACCTTGTCCGCATCCAACTCCTCCGGAGAGCGTTGCAGAGGCGGGGAAAAGAGCTGCTTGTACTCGAGCAGATGCCATGCGGCGATCTGCTCTGCGCGAGCGAGCGTCTCTGCGGAAATCCGGCCGATCGCGCCGATGCGCCCCTGCGGGTCGTCCGGGAGGCTGGAGGTGTCGATCTCGAAGCAGTGCAGGAGACACGCAATGCGGCCGACCATGTCCATGTACTTGTTGCCGAAGTCGCTGATGTCGTGGAGGAACTGGCCAGGCCGAAACTCGACCTCGACATTGCCCGCGATCTGAAGCCACAGCACCTTGGCTTGCTCGTCAAATTCAAGAATGTCTCGACTCACCCGCCCCGACTCCAGCATCCGCTTGTAGGCGGAGAGCAATTCGCGAAGGCGCGCATGGAAAGACGGGATGTGCTCAAGCGTCGGACTCAGTCTCGGCTGCCGGCCCCCCTGGATCGAGGGAGACCTTGAGAACAGGAAGCGGGCGCAGAACCCAGAACGCTGCACGATCTTGCCGCGCTTGGCGAAGAAATCAGACAAGACGTCCGGCTGGATCATGAAACTGATGGTCAGGCGCGGATCCCGTGCGATGAAGATTTCACGCTGTGCGCGATCAAGCGGCATCAACGGCTTGCCATCCCACAGGTTATTGAGGAAGCCGTAGTGGCGCATCACGGTGCTGGAAAGCAAGGTCTGGCCTTCGTCCGAGAGTAGGGCCATGGCCTTTCCATCGCCCTCCAGCGCCTCGAACATGGAGCGCTTGGTAACATCGGAATAGATGAGGCGATGCGTCATGACCTCGCGCGGTTCCTCGGCCTCGACAGCCGAGAGACGTGCCTCGGCCGTTGCGAAATCACCCGCGGACACCAAGTCGCCGTAGTCCTTGCGAGCTCGGTTGTAGACGACGATCCAACGTGCCATTGCCCTTTTATGCGCCTTCTTCCGTGCCTCGTCATCCAAGATGGCTTCCATGTCGTGGTCGTACAGAGGGGCGCAAAGGGTTGACTCGGCCGAGGACTTACGGTCACCAGAAATGGCCGCAATGGCTTGGTAGAGAACACAAGGACGGAGATTCCCCGACAACGGATGCCGCCAGTCGAACAGCGGGGTCAACACAATCGAAAGCGCGGTCAAGCAGGACGTGCCGGCAATGATTTCAGTGACCTGGGAATGCTCAGCCAGTTCCTTCGCCACGCGGTAGATGCGCGGCGGAAAAGCATGGATGGGATACGGCTGCTGGTTGGAAATGAACATGGCAGTTACTCCGAATAGGTCTGCGGGAAGTCGGCGGATTCGCTCAACGAACCGCTCACCTGGGGGTGGAGTGCGTGGTTCTGCTGGGCCAACTTCAGGGGGTGACCACAGGCGACACAGCAGACGGCATTGCCAGCATCGTCACGGCGGGCGCGTTCCTGCTCGAGCATTTCGTTAAACGTGCGGGCGCAGACCTTGGCCTGGACCAGCTCGTTGAAGGCCGCCAGGATGTCCTTCAGCAGCTTGCCGCTGGCGAGATGGGCCTCGAGCTTCGGATAGAGATCCCGGAAGTACTGCTGGGTGAGCTCGCGCTTCGTGGGCTTGGCCTTCGCCAGTAGGCGGTCGAGCTTGTCCTGGAGAGCGAGCGTGGCCTTGTCTTCGACTGCAGTCGCGGGGATGACATCGGCGCTCACGGCGTCACCCCCGCGTTGATGTCAGCCTTGGTCGAGGGACGCTTCCAGCGTCCGTACTTGGGCAACGCTTGCGCGGGCTTGCGGGAAGCATTGGCGCGGGCCTCGAGCCACGCTTCGATCTCGTCTGCAAACCAGACCGTCGCGCTGCGGGGCGAATCGTCCAGCTTGAACGAAGCCGGGAACGTGGGGTCCCAAGCGGGATCCTTCGGGTTCTGGCGCGCCCAGAAATGGCTCTTGCCGTCGCCGGTCATGCCATATGCGGTCTTGGCGCGCACCGCCCGGCGAACGGGCTTGAAAGTCACCAGATCGCCCGGGTGAAGCTGACCGAGGATGGTCTGCATGACGACCAGCAGGTGGTGGAGATCCGGCTGGTGGTGGAGTTCCGGGTAGGTCAGGCTGCCCTGACGGCTTGCGGCCAAGTGATTGAAACTAGACATAAAGTCCGTCCTTACGATGGGTTGAGCCGAGGCGTGATTGCCTTGGCGTTTCCTATCGTCAGCGCCAGAACGAGGCGCGAGGTCCGGACTTTTTTGGACGACATCGGACCTGGTTGGCCATGCAGGTCGGTCCGGACCGGCGCGGCCGATATGCCGCTGTCCCCAAGCGGCGCGGCCCAAGGACTTGGAAGGCCTTCTCAGGCGCAGAGACCGTCGGGCCTAACGCCAAGCAGGCGTGTTTCCAGTCCCGAAAGGTTTTTCTCGATCACGGCAATGTCATTGGGTCGTACGCACTCGACAACCTTGTCCCAAAGTAGCCTTCTCAGGGAAAACTTGAGCTCGGCAACTTCGTGGTTGCCTTCAAGCGCATCCTGGACCCACTCTCTTCGGTTGTGCCAAATCTGAAGAAACCCTTCCTGTATCTCCTTGGCGCGTGCGTAATCAGCAAGGTCGATGCTTGTCTCTAACGGAGTCACGATGGACCGAGGTTGGCTGTTATCGCTAAACACGCGAGGTCGATACCGGGTTGGGTACCTCAGTGCCTGCGATGTCGCGCATAAGGCGCTGACGATACTGCGAAAGCTGATCGCAACCTGATCGCGCGGCAGGGCCCAAGCGCGACCAAATATCCGAATGCGATAGAGCAACTCATTTGCGAGCGCGACACTCCGCGCATACTTCGCATCGCTTGGGCGAAAGCCGAGTGCTTGCTCGATCAGATCGAGTAGGAGGCCAGAATTCTCGTTGGCGAAGCTAGGAAAGCCGGTAAGCCAGAAATTGTCTAGCGTGGTGTCGACGTAACTCCGCCTTCCGCTTGTCAGGATGCTCAGCGCGTCAATCATCTCATCCGCGATGGGAGTAATCGGCGATGGTGGTCGGGCCTTATCCAGGATTTCAGCGTGAGCTCCAGCGAAATGCAGGAACTCAAATCGGTCCATGTGCAGATACAAGTCCAGATCGAGGCGCGGTGACTTACGAGGAGAGACAGTGTTGGGCGATACATCAATAGCGGCGACGACTGCGCTCAGCGTTCTGTAATCGTTTTGGATGCCCAGCCTTTGACCAGACGAGTAGGCGACTTTGTCGAGGTGGCAGCGGATTGCATCCATGCGCTCGATGAGCAAACAAAAGGTGGAATCAATTCTGTCCCGCGTTTCGTTGCTGATCTCTATCCCGATGTATGCCTTTAGGTCGTTGAGGAGAAAGGTGTTGTCTTCGCTCTTCTGGATGGGGTGCGCATCGCGCGCCTCGAACGAATACTTGCCGAATGACGTATTGAGGAAGGTCAGGAGCCTGCACTCCCTCCTTTCGTTTGAAAACCTGGAATCTGGCATCATTCTATCGAGGAGGTAGATGACCCGAATCGCATTCTGCTTGTCTTCGTAATCACCAAATCTTCTGCCAGTGATTGCCTTCAAAGTGTCCGTGATGCTTTCGAACTCCTTTTTCAGTGAATCCGGGTCGGCATTCAAGGGTATCGAGCGTTGCGCCCTTGTCGGAAGGCTCTCGTGTTTCTCTGTTCGAATCTTTCTCGCCAGGTCCGCCAGCGTGAGCCGATCTTGCGGGATTCTCTTTGAGCTTCCGAGGTGGTAGGGGCTGAAAAATAAACTGGCTCTTTTAGAGTCATCCAATCCGTGCCTGAGCATCGCGTCTAGCAATGTTACGGGGCCCGTTGGGCCAATCGTGAGTGTCTGGTTCCTCGAGCGAATGCAATCTTCGTCACTTCCAAAAATGAACTCACGAGAATAGGGGGGCACCCCAAGCCTGGCCGCGAGATCTTGGAGGTGCTGATCGAGAATTGATTTATCCAGACGCATCGGATTCCTGTGGACCAGTCGTGCGTGCGAGATTCTGGTCAAGAAAGCAGGTCCGCAGCTTCTTCGGCACTGATTGGCGTCAAGTGAGCAAGCTTATTCCTGAGATCTCGCAGCGTCTCCACGTTGCGCAGGATCTCCGTTGGAAGCTTGAAGACTCGTGCCAAGTGCAGTAACCCGCCCAGCTCCACGTCATGAAGGTCTTGGACGATTTCACCATTCAAATGGGCAGCTGGCGGAATCCTCCTGGTGGCCTTAACGCGCTCGGCTAACTTCCGGCGCTTCAACTCAAGCAGTGGTAGTAGTTCGGCAGCTTGCGCGGCCCACAGCCGCATTCTCAGTTCGCTGCTCGGGTCGCCGCTTTGCCAAACTGCAAGTGCGTGCTGAACTTGCTCCCCGTCGATCTCCGACGTGCCCCCTAGCTCCCAAGATGCGCCGCTTGGGGGCTGGACCTCGTCAGTCGCCGCTATGGACGTGAGTGCGGACATTGGGTCGAACAACTCGCGCCAGTCAAGGTGAAGCAGTTTGTCGACCAGATCGAGGTCCCAAGAACCAATTCTGCAGATGATGCGCGCAATAAGTTTTGCGCGAAGATCTATCGATCTCCCATTGCTTCGCCGAAACTGCAGAATGTAGCTGAGAACGTCGGCCTCGCTGATCTGACCATTCCAAACGTACGGCTCCAGAGCCGGCGCCCTACCGATGAATTCTGCGCGGGGAATGCCGCGGGCAATCAGTAGGATCTGAGATCTATCGAACACGCCAACGGAACGGCTCGCGCTCGCATAATCCTCAAGAAACGTCTTCCACGTTCTCCAGTTCTCGACAGACACTGATTCGACAAACAAGATGCGTTTGTCGCTCAGGTTTGACAGCAGTGAGGCCACGGTCCTAGCTGTTGGCTGCGCGGTACGAAGCTCGAGCTCCGAATAAAGCTCATCGATGGGCAATCCATTCCCTGGAGTAAAGGGGCGGGTTAGGCGGAACCCTTCGTCGCCCAGACGATACTCAAGCGTTGTGGAAAGGTCAGGAATGGCATTCATTGGCGCCGCGATGGCAACATTCGAGCCATCGCGCAGCGCTTCTACTATCCCATTGACGAAGCTCGCTGGCCCAGGCAGCAACCAGCGATTCATCAGACCCCCCGGCCACGCAGCACGCAGGACGCAATCGGATCGACGGTCCAGTATCCAGCGCCCTCACGCCGCGTAATCCCAAGTAGTTCGCCCCACCTGAGGCTCATGTCTACGAGTCCCTGGTCGGCTTCAGCAATCATTGCCAAGTCGCTAGAAACGAGCGGTTCGTTGAATTGAGCCAGGACATTGATGATCTCCGTCGGCTTGGGAACGTCCAAGCCAAAACGGCTGCTCCATGACTTGATGGCGCCAGTGTCATTCACGAGCCATTTCTCAGCCGCACTGAGTTTCTCTTTAAGCTTCCTGAGCTCGCTGCATTCTCCGGCGAGTTCCGTAATCAAGTTGGGCCAAAGGCCTGTGGCATAAGCAAGGCGGCGTCGGTCCTCAGCATCCAACTGAAGCTGCTGTTCTTCAAGCCAGTGTCGCAAGAAGCCATCACTCCACTGAAGAAGTGAGATCCACGGCAAATCCTTTCGCGCGGAACTTGCGTGGTCGCTAAGCTGCCGCCAAAGCGTCGAGGGATCGGCAACGAAGACGAGGGAGGCGAACTTGTTGTCGGAGCGAAGGCTCTTTAGCTTTTGAGCCGCCTCGTCAATCCAAAGGTTTGTCCAGGGAACCGTTTCAGGGATGACAAAGACTGAAACCTGATCCTTTGGACGGTCAACTAGAGCAACCTGCAATGCGTTGGAAAAGGTATTGCGGTCATGGCAATTACTAAGGATGCCCAGGGACGAGCCCCCGCCTAGGTAGTCCTCCAAACTTGCCGCAACGTCACCAATTCCAGACGCCTCGGTGCCTGCGACAATGGTTATCTCATTCGATCGTTGAAGGAGACGGCTCAGCTGTTGGTAGGTGAACACGTTGCGCTTTGGCTGCGATGGCGCACGTCGGTAAGGCGGCCTGAAGGTGGATGTCTCGAACTCGACGACGGGCTCCCGTTCCTTATTCAGTACCGTCTCGATCTCTTCTTGCGTACCGAGTAGCAGCAAGACGTTCGGATTTCGCAGGACATAGTTTCCGGAAGCGAGCTTGCGCAAGACACCCAGGCCGACCATTTCGTCTAGGAGCACACGGAAATCGAGCTCACTGGTGTCACGAAAGCCCTCCGCCCACCAATGCAACGCACCGGTCTGTCGGACGAGCTGCCAAGGCGTGCCGTCGCTCTGGGAATAGCGGCCACGCAGCAAATCCAATGCCATCGCGTAGGCGAGAACTTCGTACCTTGGATCGAGCTGAAGCGTGAGTCGGAACTTGGCTCGGATCTCGTCGCGCAGGGCGTCGCTGGAATAAACCTGTTCGATATCCCGATCAGACACCGTGTATCTAGGGCCGCTGGCCTTCTGCCGACTCGCCACTTGACTCAACACATGACGCAAGAGATGGGAGCAGTACAGCTGTATCAGGCTCGGGTAGTAGTTGGTCTGGGCAAGAATTCGAATGACCAAGCCCTTAGACTCGAAAGCAAAGCCTGCTGCGGCCATTGGCCTCCGGATGAGGTCGGCGGCTTCCCTGACTTCTTCTCCTTCCCGCAGAGGTCCGATCTCAATTGGCTCACCGAAATGTGCCAAGGGGTGATTCGGGTGCTCCGTCATGCGAAGCACGTTGTGCAAGCCGGCAAAAACGACCTTGAAGCGCCGCTGAGTGTCATCCATCAGCTGCTTCAGCTTCCGCGTCTCCTCAAAGTCATTCCGTCCATCCTGTTCGAAGAAGCGATCGGCTTCATCCAACAACAGCAAGATGCGCCTATCGCCATCAACGGAAAGAAAATCGCGAATGGATTTGATTACGGCTTCTGCGCCCTGCTTCTTTCCAGGAGCAGGAGCGACAGATTTGGCGTCAAGGACGTTGAGCTCCTTTAACTTGTCGTGCAGGGTCAACCAAATCTCACTTGTGGCCAGGCTAACGCCGATGCCTTCCGCACGGAGGTCAATCCACTTCGAGAAATGACCGCTCCTAGGGGTATGGAATGACTGCTCAGCGCGCTTCAAAAGTGCGGTCTTGCCAAGCTGTCGACCGCCATAAATGAAGCACCGGCCATTCAACCCACGTACTGCCTCGAGTTCGGCCGATCGCCCGTAAAACATTTCGGGCGGGACCAAGCCTGCAGTCGCGTCGTATGGTGATGCGTAAGAGAAAGGTAGTGCGATATCTAGCCAGGCGGAGAGACGAGAGCCAGTCGCGCAGCAAAGATAGATGAGCAGATTCTCATCAAGGAGGGCGAACGACCTGCGCTTGGTCTTAGCCAGTCGGCTGAGATCCCTCCACTTTCGTTCGGTTACACGGCCAAAATACAAGAGGATGGTAGGTCGACTGGTAGATGCGTCACCAACCCATTGCAGCAGATCGTCTTCTGTGGGGCGTCCCCACGCGCATATCACTCGGTACCTTCCATTGGCAAAAGATCCAAATGCGGGCAGCGAACAGATGTGCCGGTCACCGATTGGGGTCGCTTCGAGGTTCCAAACCTCTCGCCCGGAAACGCGCTCGATCCGCTGAATGTCTTTGACGGTGAAGCCGAGCCCAGTAAGAAGCTTCTTCAGCCGCGTCGATTCTCCAGTCTGTTGGCTCTTCATGTCCGACCATGCGCTGAACATGTCGGATGCCTGCGCGCGTTGCGCGCCGTCGACTCTTCCAGAATTCAGGCCAGGAATCGCCTGGCCTTGACGGATGGTTTGCTCGATCGCCTCACGGCGATTGTTCCTCTCAAGCCAACTTTCGATTGCTTGCATGGAGCCAGGAAAGAATGCGTTGAATCCCTCGCGCTCCTGCTCCTCTAGTTCCGTAGGAGTTGGCCGACCTTGCTGGAGCCAGTGGAGAAGCTCGTTTGCATAGGTGATGTCACCATCATTGAGCGCTTCCTCAATCTCCTTGGCCGATTGCTCGGTTGCTTCGGTGAGCGAAATGCCCTGAAGCACCATGCGCACGTCGCTCTTTCTGGCCTCGCGCGCGGCCTCAACGCGCTCGCGGATTTCCTTGATATCGCTTGTTACACGGTCGAATCGGCGCATGTCTTCAAGTTGGGACTCCCAGCGTGCCAGATCACTTTCAATCTGGCCGCGATCGGCGTCCTGAAGGTAGCCGTATGCCGAGCCGACCTCGACCAATCGCCTGCAATCAACAATCTCCTTGCGCGTAGCCTGCTTCCAGCGATCTTTGGCCTGCCGAATCTGGCTCGAGTCACCGTCCATCAAGCCAGTGCTCGCCATCATTTCGGCGCCAAGTAGATCTCCGCGTTCGAGTCTGAGCCTGAAGGCCCTCTCAGCCTGGTTTTGGCCGAAGGCGGTGCCAGCGACATGCGCTAGGGCTTCCTCAGCGCCGTCTTCGAGATCCCACGTTTCCGACACCGAGAGTTCCGGAATAAGCAACAAGGCTCGGCCAAGAATTTCCGCAGGCGTAGGCTCGACTTCCCCTAGAAGAGTGTCGTTTTCAAACAGCGACAGAAGTCCATGGATTGCCGACAAGGCTTGTCGTTGGCCGCTCTCAATCAACCCCCACTTGTCGTCCTCCGGCGTGGCACGGAGTTCCTTTTCCACGGCCGGCATACTGTCCCGCAGTGCCGTGTGTACCTCTTCCAGAAGGCCCCGGAGACGATCTCCGTGCCCGCCAAGCAGCTCGACATGGGCGAGCCACTGTCTTGGGAATGTAAGCGCCTCCTCAATGTTTCGAACGAGGTGCTCAAGCGCGCCAGCGTGGATGTCTTCACCTCTGCGACGCATGAGAACCTTTCGATCGGTTTCATGGATGCGGCGCATGACGTAATCGACATCGGATAGCGCGGCTAGCGACTCCTTAACGCGACCCGCATCTGAAATTCGGTTGTGTATGACAGGCGCAACAATGGAGTCGATGTCGCCGCCAGGGCGGACCATCTGTTTCCAGACAGCCGTGGCCGCAGAAAACTTGATGGTGTAGTTCGGCGCCTGCTGGTGAAGCCAGTCCTCAGCTGCGCGCTGTAGCGCCTGCAAATCGGAGCGGATGGCTGCTTCGCCCCGCGCCTTCCGCAGAACAGCTGGCTCCACTCGAAACCCAACTAGCCTCGAACTCAGCCCTCTTAGTCTCTGCACAAGTGCATAGAGCGCTGGATAGTGGCCGTCCTGGTGCAGGTATCCAGCGACGCTAGAGGCGGCCGTACCCGGCGCCAGAATCATCGGACGCAACGTGGCAGCCACTAAGAGCAAGTTCAAAGCGGCATGCCAGGACCTCGGGGAGTTGGTTGCGTAGTCGTCAAGACTAAGCTTCTCGAATCGAGTCGCTAGGGCGGTTTGGACGGCGCCATCCGGCAGCATCAACTCCCTGGCCAAGGCAGTTGCCGCGAGCAAGTCCGGCGGTGGAACCCTAGTGCCTTCGTGGGCGTGCTCTATCCATTGCGCCGCGTGGAATGCCAAGGCTGGCATTCCCGTTGACAGGTATTGCCACACCGGGCGGCAGGCTTCACCAGCGACGTCGTTGTAGTCGCTCTGTTGCGCGCCCATCTCAACAACTTCTGCTTGTGGCGCTGGCTTCGTGTCGCCGGTTGCTCCGCTCGTCGATTCAATTGATCGGAGAGCTGTCTCCGCGGTCTCAAAAACTGAAGCAGCCGCTTCCGCCGAGTTGACCGGCCTCTCCGGCGCTTCGTCAGGAGGGGCTAGGACGACTTCAACGTGGCTTGAAATGGTCGCCTCACTCTCCGTGTCGGCAGCCGTTACGGAAGGTCTGGTTTCTTCGGCTGTATCAGAAGTTCGCTCAGCAGTGCCTTCCAGAAGATCAACGTAATTGACTGAGTAGTCGTACGGCTCGCCAAAAGGCGACGCCGCGTCGATCAGTCTCTCTTGCCGCGAATCCCGAGTTGCTTCAGCATCCAGGCGTGCCCGTCGAGCGTCTGTGTGACGACGCTTTGTGGCAGCTTGTTCGGCAAAGCCTTTTGCCAAGCCAAGATCACGTTCTGCAGCCAGAACAATGGCGTGAGTATTCGCCAGGTCTTGGGCAGCCTGGATATAGGCGTCAGCCGCTTCGTTTCCACGCAGGAGTGCGGCGGCGGCGTCATCAGACAGCTCCTTGAGTTCTCGTCGGCTCTCGAATGCAAGTTGCCAGCGAGCGTCAATCTGCCTGATCAGATCTTCTTCCAGCCAATCAAAGCGTGCACTCGATGCGAGGGTGCGTAGATACGCCATCAGGTTTCGCCGGCGGTCCTCGAACTGCTGAATCTCGTCCGGCTCCCTGCTGGGGAGGGTGGCTGAGGCAGCTTCAAACTCCGCGGCTAGCGATGCAAGATCCGAAACCGCGTCGCGTGTTGGGTGCTGCTTGAGTTCATCCGACACCTCATCCAAGCGACGCAAAAGATGTGCCCATACGGCGTCATTTTCTTGAGTGTCGGCTGTCTCGCCTGGCGTGGCGGAGTGGTCGCTGGATGTAGCCTCGCCATGTAGGGGCGATGACTCATGGTCATCAGTGACCGAATGGTCGACCGAGCGGGCATTGCGCAGTTCCCCGAGCTCTGGCTCGAGCGCTGGACAAATGGTCAACGCGTGATCGATGAACCATCCAGTCCAGGAAACCGATGACAGAGAGAAAATTGCATGACCGACCTTCCTTCGGCGGTCGGTGTCGATAACCTCCCAGTCCTCAAGGGCTTCGAGAATCTTCGGCCACAGCATGAAAAGACCGAGTGCGTCGGGTGTGCCTCTATCGCCAGATACATCCTCAATTCGCTCGCGGATTCTTTCCCATTCCGGGCATGACTCAATGAGCAGCTGCTCATCCAGCGTCAGCGACCTCCAGTTGGCGTCGAAGGCATCCAGAATTTGAATGTCGATGGCAATCGCGTAAGGAAGTGTCCCCGAGCAGGTTTTGCCATCGGCGCTCCGTTTCATGAGATACCAGAAGGTATCGAATCGTTGGGAAGCGTCCAGGAAGTGAGTCAGGACCGCTTTGTCGCGCACATTGGCGTTGGCTGCGACTTGCGAGGGTACGTGGTGAACTGCGTGTCGAAGAGCCCGTGCTTCCAGATCTTGCTTGCGATCCCTGTTTAGCCCCGCCTGCCGTTGCATTAGCGACAGAACCGAAATCGATCGACCCTCGATTGTTAGCAAGGATGCGGGAAGCCCAAAGACTGGATTGTGCGTGTAATGCTCGTCGACACTCATGAACTGCTTTCCCCTGCGTAAGCGTGTATCAGGCTCCAAGTTGCGCCTGTCTCGGGGGCCTCCCCATCGGAGGTATGACGCTGTCCCGATTGGCTCCCCGCCTTCGATCTTAGAGTGCGCTGTTACGCCTCGTCTAACTTCGAGACGGATGTCGAGCGGAGCCCGGGACGAGGTCAGCGATGTACAGTTCGAGTGGCCTTTACACTGCGGAGCTCGTCCGGCAAGGTCCCATTCGTAGGGCTTCTAGTAGGCGTCGCTCGCCCTCTGTGGGTCCGGGGGCTCTCTGCCGAAGGGCATGGTCTGCGCAAGGGTGCGGGGGCGCATGGGCACCTAGTCGAAGTGTGAGTAGCGGTGTGAGTAGTCGCGCAGCATGCGATTACAACTAATCAAGCAGAATCAGTGATGTAGCGCAGGATTACGAATGATGGTGGGCCCACCATCGATTCAACAACTTGCGCGTGACCTGACCGCGCCTCCGTAAATCACTCCAACGGTTTCACGCGCGGCACGCTCTTGTCGTAGCGCTTCATCATCGCCTCGGACACGCCGAGCGCATCCTGCTTCTCCGCGCGATTGCCGACGGTGTCGGTGCCGCCCTTGCGCGTGAGATCATGCAAGCTGAGGCGATCCTTGCAGCGTCCGCTAT
Organism: Lysobacter sp. P5_C4; assembly: GCF_054049695.1. Classification (NCBI taxonomy): domain Bacteria; kingdom Pseudomonadati; phylum Pseudomonadota; class Gammaproteobacteria; order Lysobacterales; family Lysobacteraceae; genus Lysobacter; species Lysobacter sp. P5_C4. The sequence goes on from NZ_JBFULX010000002.1 coordinate 403,741, forward strand.
CGACCCAAAGCGGACACGTATTGGCAACGGTCTTCTTTCGGTGGCATCGTGACTGTGCGTCACGCGCGTAGCATGTCTCCCGTTGCGTGATAGCGTTCCCGCTTCCAGGGGAATTCGTTCCGCGATCTCACGGGGGAGAGAAATGGGTTCAAGAACGCCTGCGGTTTTGGTTACGGCCATCGTCGTCGCCGCAGGTTGCGCCGCGCAGAAAGAGCTGTTGGTCACAGGAGCAAGCAGAGCGGGTGGCGTTCTCAATGCTTTTGTATGAAAGCAACGAGTTCCGGCGGGTGTCCTATGACGAACAACAGGCCCAGGGGCTCGCAGCGGGGCCGCGATGTCGGGGAATCTGCGGGCGCCGGGTCGGGCGCACACCTTTAGGAGGGGGACCATTTGCCGCGTCAGATCGGCGAAACCACGATCCTGCAGGCGTCGTAGCGCGCCAACCTGCCGTGCGACTCGGTCCAGCCCACGGGCATGCATTTGCGGATGCTGATGCCACCATGCGCGGTCTTGTCGTCGAAGCGCGCGTCTTCTGCGGGGGTGATCCAAGCCAGCAGTGTCCATTCGCGCACGACGCTCGCCACCTGCCAGGCGCGCGGATGCTGCCGGAAGTCGGCGACTACGGTCGGCGGCAGCTCTCGCGTCTGCGCCTCCGATAATGGCAACGGCGTGGTGGCCGGTGCCTCGCGCAGCGCCACGCGCACGCGCTTGCCGATCTCACTGACGGGAACGGCATGCTCCTTGACCAGCCCGCATGCACCCCAGGGCTTCTTTCCCTCTACCTCGCGCTGAATGCGCGCCGCGTCGCTTGCGTACCGGACGCCTTGCGCGCCGACCGAGCAGACCGTCGCCTTGCGCACTGCATGCACGAAATGCGCGTTCCGCACCGTCACGTCGGGCAGTTCGTCCATCAACTTGGCCGCCACGAGGCAATGCCAGAAGAAATTGGTGGCTTCACTCGGCTTTGCAGTCATCTACACTCCGGTCGGGGAAGAGGGGATTGCGTCGCTGCGGGTGAGACCGTCACGACGCACCGTGCAACCCGCGCAGGGGCTGCGTCGTTCGAGCATGGCACGAACCACCGTCAGGGGAATAGAGCAATTGGGCAACGAGAACAACCTTCGCCATTGGCTGGGCGTCCACGACGACTACGTGCGCTACTGCCGCGAGGAACGGAATTTCGCGGCGGTGCTGTACCACCTGCTTCTCGAGGACGCGCGCTTGCGATCGTTCCTGGTGTTGACGGGGCGCGACGCGGACCTGGCCTCCGGCGCTCGTGTGTATTTCGAGTACGCGCATCTGCGGGATCTCTGGGCCGCCGCGGCAAGGGACGAAGCCAGCGACGCGGAGAACAACGCGCGCTACCGCGACGCCATTGCGTGCATGCTCGGCCGGCCCGACGTCGAGCTTCCGACAGACTGCCAGGAGTTCAACGAATTCTTCATCGGCAAGGGCGCGAAAGCGGCGTCCGCCCGATACATCCGGATGCCCTCGCGCTGGAGCGATTCGCAGTTCCGCAAGTGGTGCGAACACGCGGACCGATCGTTCGCCGAACGCGTGTGCGCGTTGAAATGGTCCTTCAACGCGAAGCCGGACTTGGTCCTGCACCTGCGCGACGACACGCTCGTGTGCATCGAGGCCAAGCTCGAATCCGACGTGGGCGGATATCGCGTCGACACGGACCATCACGAGGGTCCCTTCCGCTGGAAGCAGACGCGGCTGCAGGAATTCATCCTGCAGGACATCCTCGGATACTCGACGGACTTCCTCATCATTTCGAAGAATCGGAGGCAAGACGTGCAGGCGCCCTGGCGCCGCTTCACCTGGCACGAAGTCTTCGAAGCCTTGCGCGACGACGAAAACGAAGCGCGGATGGTGGGCGAGTTCCGTCGATCGCGGTTCATCGCCGCATGAGCCGCCTGCCCTGGCTGTCGAAATCCCGCATCCAGTCCGGCCGCCAGTGCCACAAGCGCCTGTGGCTCGAACTGAACGATCCGAAGGCGTCGCGATGGACGACGTCCGCGCAAACGCGGCTGGACGAAGGGACGCGCTTCGGTGACCTGGCGCGCGAACTGCTCGGCGGCGGCCTCCTGATTTCCGCGGATCATCTGCACGCCGACGAGGCCCTCGTGGACACGGCGGCGCAATTAACGCGCCCGCTCACCGACGTGCCGATGCTGTTCGAACCGGCCTTCGCGCATGACGGCGTCCGCGTGCGCGTGGATGCATTCCAGCGCCACGGCGACCACGACATCTTGATCGAAGTGAAATCGACGACGTCGGTGAAAGCCGAACATGTCTGGGACTGCGCGATCCAGACCTGGGTTGCGCGCGGCGCGGGCCGCAACGTCACGCGCGTCATGCACGGGCACGTCGATTCACGCTTCGTGTACCGGACCGAAGGCGATTACGAAGGATTGCTGAATCTCGTCGACATCACGGCGCAGGTCGAGGCGCTGATCCCGCATATCCCGCGGGTCGTCGACGAGCTCAAACAGGTGTCGATGCGCCCGATGCCGGCCATCGCCACGGGCAGCGGGTGCTTCGCGCCGTACGAATGCCCCTTCCTGTCGCACTGCCGATCGACGGAGCCGCCGGGACCCGATTTTCCGATCGATCTGCTGCCGCGCGCAGGCGCCGAATTGCTCGAACGATTGGCCGGCGCCGGTCATCTCGATCTGGGTATGGTGCCGGAATCCGCGCTGGCCAACCCGTTGCACCGACGCGTCGTGGCGGTCACGCGCACTGGCGATCCCTTCGTTTCGGACGATCTGGCGCGCCTGCTCGGTGACATCGCCTATCCGCGGTCGTACCTCGACTTCGAGACGATCACCTTCGTTGTGCCGCGGTGGCTAGGCACGCGCCCGTTCCAGCAGTTGCCGTTCCAGTATTCGCTCCACGTCGAAGGGGGCGACGGTGCGATGCAGCACCGCGAATTCCTCGATCTCTCCGGGCAGTCGCCGCTGCAGGGATTCGCGGAGAGCCTGCTCGACGCGATCGCGCCGCAGGGCCCCGTACTCGTCTGGAACCGCGGCTTCGAAAGCACGCGCCTGCGCGAACTCGCCGCTACGTTCCCTGCGCACGCATCGGGCCTGCTCGCGATCGTCGACCGGATGGTGGACCTGCTGCCGATCTATCGCCGGCACTACTACCACCGCGAGATGCGCGGTTCGTGGTCGATCAAGTCGGTGCTGCCGACCCTCGCGCCGGAGCTGGACTACGGCAAGCTCGAAGTCGCCGACGGCGGCGAAGCGCAGAAGGCTTACCTGCGCGCCATCGATGCCACGACGACCACGCAGCAACGCGCGCGCCTCCGCACGCAGATGCTGGCGTACTGCGAACGCGATACGTGGGCGATGGTGCGGCTGGCGAATGCGTTCGCGCCGGTGGTGGCCTGATCGCGCGACACCCGTTCGAATACTGATCTCAAAGGGGGGAAGGAAGCATGGACGTCCGGAAGATCTTGGGTATTGCCGTGTTCGCATCGCTGGTGGGCTGCTCCAACGGGGGATCCGCCGTGGGCGGAGCCGCCGAATCCGTCGCGAACACCGCTGAAAACGTTGCCGCCAACGTCGAGCACGCAATGGCGACCGAATCGAACGGATGGAGCGTGCAGGTGGAAAACTCGGCGATCGACGGTCGCGTGCTGCATGCAAGGAAAGCCTACGCCTTCGCCAATCGCGGGACGTGGTTCGCGGTCGACGTGAAGTGCGTCGAATCCAACGCCGACGTCGGGGTTTCTATCGAGTCCTACGAGGGCGAACCCGCGTCGGCGTCGCCGGGCAGCGCATTCGCCAGCAACATCGTTCCCAACCTGTTCGGTGGCGCGACCACGCTTCCCGTCGGGCGGGCCAGGCCGGCGGGATTGGAGGTCCGGGCGCTCGGCACGCTCTTCACGATCAGCCAGACGTTCTCGAATCGCATCGAAATGCGGCGACCTGCCGTGTTCGAGGACGTGGTGCGATTGCCGACCGAACTTCGTGGCATCAACGGCAGCGAAGTCAACATCGTGCGCGTGGTGCGGGACATGCTGCCCCTGAGCCTGGAGTTGAACAACGGTATGGGTGCCAGCGAAATCGTCATCGATCCGGCGCCGCAGGTCGTCGAGACGTTGCTTGCCTGCGGTGGCGATGCCGACTTGGTGCCGGCGGAAACGGTGGCGCGCCTGCAGGCCGAACACGCGCAGCAACAAGCGCAGGAACAGGCCGCGAAGGAAGCCGCGGAAGCACGTGCTGCACTGGAAGAAGCCCAACAGGCGGAAAAAGCGCAGGCACAGGCCGCCGCGGCGCGTGCGGATTTTGGCGAACAATGCCGCAACCACGGTGATACCGATCGCTACCTCGACGGACGAAAGGTCGATTGCAGAACGGAATTCCCGGAGGAAACCGCCGCGTTCAACGCGGAAGTCGACGCCATCTATGCGGTGCCGAAGAGCCACGGGTTCCTCTGCGCATCGAGGGGCATGCGCGAGGACGTGGCGAGCTTCGCGAAGCGAAACGGCCTGGAGTGGGCGCGGGCCCACGTTCGGCAGGATTGGTGCGGGAACCTGGTGAAGATGGACAAGCAGTCGTGACCGACAGGGCGATCGCATGACCAACGTTTATGCGGGTCCTCCGTACTTCTTCCTGTGCAAGCGCTGCGGCCACGGTTTCAGGCGCGACATCAAGTTCGGATTGCTGTGTCCCAAGTGCCGGTCGCTGCGCGTGAGCCGGACACCGTTTCCCTGCAAGTAGTTTCCGATGATGCAAGAACAACAACTGCCAAGAGAGAAATTCGGTCGCCTCTACCAGGGGATCGCCGCCTCCATCGAATCGGCTTCCGCCGATCTGCAAGCGTTGGAGATCACGCACGAAGAGGGCCGGAAGAACCGGCAGGATGTGCTGACCGTGCTGCACGAGGCGGGCCAACGTTTCCGCGACGAACTTTCCTTGCTCGAACGCCACGCCGAATGGGAGCGGCTGACCGTCGCGTTCTTCGGCGAAACGAACGCCGGCAAGAGCACGATAATCGAAGCACTGCGCATCCTGCTGGACGAGGAAAGCCGGCGGGCGGAGTTGGCGTCGGCCAAACATGATCTGGGCGCGTTCGAATCCCGGTTGGCCGAGCAGGCGGCGTGCGTGGTTGCCGCGGTGGAGTCGGCCGAACAGGAGCAGGCGCAAGCACGGCGCGACTTCAGCCAGGCGCAGGACGAAGCGCTGCGCCGATTCAAGCAAGGCTTGTCGGAGGCCGTAAGCAGCTTCGAAGCCAGGCAGCTCGACGCGGCCCGCGACCTGCAGGACAAGGTGCGCGCGATCGGCAAAATCGTCGAACGCGAGAATGCGCGCCGCATCAATGGGCGGTTGTGGCAGGCACGGGTGTTGTTCACTTTGCTGGGCACGGGCCTCGGCGCCCTGGCCATGTTCGTGCTGCAGGGCTGAGCGCGCATGTCCAGCTTCGGAGAAGCGGCCACGATGCCCGCGAGAACCGCGCGGCAGCAGCTGGCGCAAGCGCTCGACGCTTTCACGCAGTCGTCGGTCGAGCTCGAACGGCAGCGCCAGCGTGCCCGCCGGATCGACGGACGCATCATCGGCACCGGGCAGGCGGACTACACCAAGGCCAACACGCATTACCGCCTCCGGATCGCGGGCAAGCCGTTCCAGCTGATCGACGCGCCCGGCATCGAAGGTGACGTGAAACGCTACAGCCACCTCGTCGAGGAGGCGGTGGCCAAGGCCCACCTGGTGTTCTTCGTCAACGGGACGAACAAGAAGCCAGAAGCGAAGACGGCCCGCGAGATCGGGCGATACCTACGGCGCAACACGCAAGTGTTGCCGATCGTGAATGTCCGCGGTCTCGCCGACGCCTATGAGTTCGAGGAAGACCGCGGCGCCATCGCCGACAACAAGGAGGCTGCGAATGCGCTCCTGCAGACAGAGTCGGTCCTGCAGGCCGCGCTGGGTGAAGGCGTCGTGTTGCCGGGGCATTGCGTGCAGGGGAACCTAGCCTTTTCCGCCCTCGCAATCGACGTGGATTCCGGTCTCACAAGTATCCATCCGGACCGGCAGGATCTCGCGCGTGCACAGCGTGGCTACCTGGAGGCGTTCGGTTCGGCTGCCGACATGCTGCGCTTCAGTGAGGTGTCCGCGTTGGTCGATGTGCTGACTGCACGCACGCGCACCTTCGAATCCGACATCGTGGAGAGCAACAAGGGGCAGGTCCTCGCGCTTGTCGGACAGACGAAAGGCACGCTCGCCCGGATGCGCGAGCAGCACGCGAAATTCATGGCGTCGGTGGCCCCGCACTTCAATGCCTGCCTGAAGGAGGTCGAACGCGTACGCGACGACACATTGCGTGATACGCGTGCGGAACTTCAAGGCGCCTCAAATACGTTCTTCGTCGATATCACCGCCGCATCCGACGAGGTCATCGAGCGCAACTTCGGCAACGTCGCCGCGATCGATACGAGCTTGCGGGAAGCAATTGCAGCGCATCAAGAAACCCTGGGCCGGCGCTGGAAGGAACGGTGTGACGGCGCAAGCAGCAGGATGGAGGAGGACGTCGCAAACGCGACACGACGTCTTACCGAGGATGTCGACCGGATGAACCTGCAGTTGCGACTCGAAACACCGTTGCCGCGCAACAGCCTTGGTCTCGACGCGGGCCACCTGGAAATGGATCTCTCGCTCACGGACTGGGGCGGCATGGTCGCCGAAGTCGGGAGTTATGCATTCCTGGGCTTTGAAATCGGAACCACGTTCCCGGGATACGGCAATCTCATCGGCGCTGCCGTGGGCGTGGTCGCGGGGCTGGTCAAGGTCATCGCAAGCTGGCTAACCGGCAAGCGCGATCGCATCCGCAAGGCGCAGAAGCAGATGCACGCGCAGATCGAAGCGCTGCAGATCAAGCAGAAGATCGAAGTTGACGCGCTGCACGCACAACTGTCGCAACACATCACCACCGCGCTCGATCAAGCCGCCCGCCAGCCAATCCTGCAGTCGAAGGCGGCCCTGGCCCGGCCCGGCGCGCTCCTCGACGAGCAGATCAAAGCGTTGTCGGACATCAGCAATCAGATAAGGGAGATGCCGCGTGGATCAATTCACGAAATTCGCTGCTGAAAAGCTTTCGGTGCTCCAGGCCCTCGACGAACTCGAAGGGCTCCTCGGAGAGATGCAGGCACTGGGCATCGATACCGCCCAAGATGCGGAGAAAGTCGGAAAAGCCAGGGAGGCCATCGCATCCGACGCGCTGCGGATCGCCTTGCTCGGCGCATTTTCGGACGGCAAGACGAGCGTCGTCGCGGCGTGGCTCGGGCGCGTTTTTGGCGACATGAAGATCGACATGGACGAGTCGTCCGATCGCGTCGTGGAATACACGCCGGCGGGTTTGCCCGATAAGTGCCACATCGTCGACACGCCCGGCCTGTTCGGCGACAAGGAACTGACGGAAGCAGGGCGCCAGATCATGTACGAGGAGAAGACCAGGCGCTTTATCTCCGAGGCGCACCTGATCCTCTATGTGGTCGACGCCACCAATCCGCTCAAAGAAACGCATGGCGATGTCGTGAGGTGGGTGCTGGAGGACCTGCAGAAGCTGGACTCGACGATCTTCGTCATCAACAAGATGGATGCAGTGAGCGACTTGCGCGACGAAGCAGCCTTCAACGCGCAGGCCGTCATCAAACGCGACAACCTCAAGTCGAAGTTGCAGCGCGCGGCAGGCCTGAGCGATGCCCAACTTAACGCGCTCAACATCGTCTGCGTGGCCGCCAATCCCAATGGTCGCGGCCTGCCGTTCTGGTTCGGCAAGCCGACCGAATACGATGCGCGGTCCCGCATTCCGCAATTGAAGGCCGCGACGATGGCGACCCTGTCGTCTTCGGTCCCCGACGTGTTGCGGGCCAAGACTGGCATGGATGTCGTGCGCGACATCGTCGCGGTCAAGATCAAAGCCGTGGAGCAGCAATTCCAGGCGTTGTCGCAAGGCAGGGCGCAGATCCTGCAGGAAATCGAGCGCGTCGAAGAGTCGATCGGTCGCGGCCGGCGTGAAGTGTTGCGACACGCCACGAGCCTCGGCGAAGAACTCGACGCGCTCGACAAGACCTTGATGGGCAAGCTGCGGCCGCTGGAGATGGAAGACCTGCGTACGTATCTCGAGGACGAGATCGGCTGGATCGGCGACGAGGTCGGCATGAAGTTGCAACGCCGGATCAAGTCGATCGTCGACAAATACGCCGAGCAATCCGCCGAGGTCACCAACCAGGTGGTCAAGGATGTCGCCCGCCAGATCGACAACACGAGGTCCTTCCTGGAATCGATGGGTGGCAAGGCGGCGGGATGGGCCGGGGATGGCCTCAAAGGGCTGCAGGGCATGAGTCCCGAGGCCATCAAGGGCGCGATCTTCGTCGCCCGGGATCTGCTCGGGAACATGGGTGTCGTGATCAAGTTCAAGCCTTGGGAGGCAAGCAAACTGGCGGGCGGTGTTGCCAAATGGGCGGGGCCTGTCGCCGCCGCGCTGCAGGTGGGCGGCGACGTCTACCAGCACTACAAGCAGTCCGAACTGGAGGCGAAGCTCACCGAGGCGAAGGAGAAGATTGGAACGGAAGTGCGCATGGCGACGCAGCAGGTCCGTGCGCACCTGGCCGATGACCCGTCCATCTTTGCGTTCCTAAGTCCACAGCTCACGGAATTCGAACGTGTCCTGGCCTCACTTCGGCACGAACTAAACAAGATCGACGCCGGCGCGGTGGCCGTCGCATCACTCAAGACCCGGTTGAATGCCTTGAGTCCCAGGTAACGCAGGGAACGCCACAGGGCATGAAGAAGCCGATCCCCGCTGCTTCCCTCGACGGTTGAAAACCGCGGGTCGAACGACTGCGCGCAAGAACACGCTGTCCGCGGGTGCGCAGGCGGCCCCCTCCAGATAGCGCGCCCATGGCTGTTGTGCAACAGCACTGCCACGCCGATGGTGAGGCGATTCTCGATTACTCGGGCATCCCCGGGACCATGACGCATCCGCATCACCATCCGGCGTTCGTGCTGTATGCGCTCGCTCCGTTCGAGCGGGATAGCCATCTGCAGGATGGCAAGGTCCTGCACCGTTCGTTCAAGCAAGGCGACGTGCTGTGGTCGCTCGGCGCAGACGCACACCGGAGAGAACACCGGCAAGGCGCCGTCGCATGCGTTGATCGTCGAGTCGAAGCCGTCGGGCGCGAGTGATCCCGCCTGCAAGGGTTCGCCCGTACCCTGAGGTTCGAGCCTCGCCTCGGGATCCGGGGTGACGCTGAACGCCCGACCTTTCGAGCCTGTACGCTCACGCCTCCCACGGCAGCGAATCCCCCATTCCATGCAATCCGACGCGCGCCCGATCCCGGCCACCCTCCTGCTGCACAAACCGGTCGGCTTCGATGCGCTCGAAGGCCGTCGCCAGGCTGCCGGACTGGTCAAGCCCGACGCGCGGTGGAGCGAAGACCCGACGGGCATCGAACTGCTGGACCAACATTTCTTCCGCCTCACGCCGTTGGTGTCGCTGGATACCGAAGACAGCGGCCTGATGGTGTTCACGCAGGACGGACGCATCTGGCGGCATCTCACGGAAGACATCGACCGCATCGAGCAGGAGTTCATCGTCGAAGTCGACGGCGAAATCGCGCCCTACGGGTTGATCAAGCTCAATCACGGATTGCGCTTCGGTCGTCGCGAACTCCCGCCGTGCAAGGTGAGTTGGCAGAACGAGATCCGCTTGCGCTTCGCGATCAAGGCGCCGGAACCTGGGCAACTGCGCGACATGTGCAGGCAAGTGGGACTACGGGTTGTCGCGATCCGGCGCATCCGAATCGGCAAGGTGCCGTTGGGGAAGATGCCCGTGGGGGCGTGGCGTTATCTTCCGGTCGGCGAAAAGTTCTGAGCACTCACGGGGTGTCGTACATGGCAATGAAGAAATCCATTCCTGCCGCATCCCCCGACGCGTATGTCGCTGCGCTCGATGATTGGCGCAAGCCGCTCGTCGAACGCTTGCGCAAAGCCATAATGTCCGCAGGCGCGCTCGACGAGCGCATCAAGTGGGGCCACCTCGTCTACTTCCACAACGGTCCCATGCTGTTGCTCCGTGCGGAAGACGAGCGCGTTTTGTTCGGTTTCTGGCGCGGCAAACGATTGCGCGAACTCGAGGATCGCCTCAAGGGCGGCGGAAAATACGAGCTCGCGACGATCGAATTGAAGGAAGGCGACACGGTGACACCTGCAAAGGCGAAGCAACTCGTCGCCGCCGCGATCACGTTGAACGACACCCTGGGCGATCCCACCGCGAAGGCATGACCAACGTTCTGTTCCTCTGCAGCCAGAACCGCTTGCGCAGCCCGACGGCGGAGCAGGTGTTCGCCGATTGGCCAGGGTGTCGAGACCGCTTCCGCCGGTCTCAACCACGACGCCGGGAATCCGCTGACGCCCGAGTTGTTGCAGTGGGCGGACCTGGTGTTCGTCATGGAACGCGCGCATCGCAACAAGCTGTCGACGCGTTTCCGCGCGCACATCGGTGGCAAGCGGATCGTGTGCCTGGGCATCCCGGACGACTACGCCTACATGGAGCCGGCGCTCGTCGCGCTGCTGCAAACGAAGGTGCCGCAGCACCTGCGCAGGTGACTCACTTCACCGAAACCAGCTTCCCCGACATCTCGTCGTGCATGTGCATCATCGATTCCATCATCTGCTCGTCGGCGCTGGAACACACGCCGAGCAGCAGCACTTCCTCGCAGCCTTCGGCGGCGATGTACGCGTGGCCCATGTTCGAGTCGATGTACACCGATTCGCCGGCTTCGAGCACGATCGGGTCGTAGAACTCGGTGTGGACTTCGGCGCGGCCTTCGATGACGTGGATGTATTCCTCGCCGGGGTGGCGCACGAGTTCGCCGAATTCGGCGATGCTCTTCGCGCGCACGCGCGTCAGCACCGGGATCATGCGCTTGCGGCGCAATTCGGGGCACAGATAGAAGTAGTCGTAGTTCGGCGTGGTAACGCGCACGGCGTCGTCGATGCGGCCGATGCTGCGGCGGGCGGTGACCGCCGGTTCCGGCGCCGCGGTTTCTTCGGCGAACAGTTCCGACATGCGCAGGTTCAAGCGCTGGCTGATCTGCAGCAGCTTGTCGTACGTCAGGCTGAGGCGGTCGTGTTCGACCTTCGACAGCGTGGACAGCGGAATGCCGCACCGCTGGCTCATTTCCTTCAGGGTCCAGTCGTTGCGCGTGCGCAGCCCGCGGAGGAGTGCGCCGATCGTCGGGTGTTGCGGTGCCATGCGGTTTCCGTGCCCTCCGGCCTGGTCGACGCCCCGTTCAGGGGCGCCTTGCGGACATTACTGGAGAGGATTCTAGGCTGAAATGACCAAAGTAGGTTGACAATTCTCCGATCAGGACGGTTATTCTCCTTAACGGCCAAAACACCCCGCGAGTGGGGCGGCCATCGAGATCACTCTGGGGAGAGGAAGATGCGTTTGATCCAACGTCCGTTGTTCACCGCCTTGCTGGCGCTCGGTGTCGCGTTCACCGCGGCCGCGCAGCAACCGCCGGTGACCGTGCCGCCCGCCGTGCAGGCGCCCGCGACTTCCGCAGCGCCGCTGGCGCCCGATGCGATGCCCGCGCCGGCAGACCGCATGACCGCCACCGATGTCGAAGCGTGGCTCGATGGCTTCATGCCCTACGCGCTGGAGCAGACCGATGTCGCCGGCTCGGTGGTCGTCGTGGTGAAGGACGGCAAGGTGCTGCTGAAGAAGGGCTACGGTTTCTCCGACGTGGCCAAGCGCACGCCGGTCGACGCGGACAAGACGCTGTTCCGCCCCGGTTCGATCTCCAAGCTGTTCACCTGGACGGCGGTGATGCAGCTGGTCGAGCAGGGCAAGCTGGACCTCGACGCCGACGTCAACCGGTACATCGACTTCAAGATCCCGCCGTACGAAGGCAAGCCGGTCACCTTGCGCAACATCATGACCCACACCACCGGCATGGAAGAGGTGGTCCGCGGTCTGATCGCGAACAACGAAAGCGAGATCCTCCCGCTCGACGCCACGCTCAAGCACTGGATCCCCGCGCGCATCTACGCACCGGGCACCACGCCCGCATATTCGAACTACGCCACGGCGATCGCCGGTTACATCGTGCAGCGCACGTCGGGCGAACCGTTCGACAAGTACATCGCGCAGCACATCTTCACGCCCCTGGGCATGAAGCACTCCTCCTTCAGCCAGCCGGTGCAGAAGGAATTCCTCGAGACGACGTCGAAGGGCTATTCCACCGCGTCCGACGGCAAGGCCAAGCCCTACGAGTACATCAACCTCGCACCGGCCGGCAGCCTGACGGCCACCGGCGCGGACATGGGCAACTTCATGATCGCGCACCTGCAGAACGGCGCGTTCGACGGCCAGCGCATCCTGCGCGAGGAAACCGCGCACGAGATGCACGAGACCGGGCAGACCTCGGTCGGTCCGCTCAACAAGATGATGCTCGGCTTCTATGAAACCACCGCCAACGGCCATCGCGCGATCGCGCACGGCGGCGACACGCAGTGGTTCCACAGCGACCTGCAGCTGTTCCTCGACGACAACGTCGGCATCTACGTGTCGACCAACAGCGCGGGCAAGGAGGGCAGTGCGCGCCTGATCCGCGACGGCCTGGTGACCGCGTTCGTCAATCGCTATCTGCCGCCGAAGAATCCGGCGCCGAAAGTCGCGGGCGTCGACGCCGCGACCGCCATGCAGCATGCGCAGATGATCGCCGGCACCTACAACAGCAGCCGCCGCGCCGATTCGAACTTCATGAACCTGGTCTACATGCTCGGCCAGATCAAGGTCGTCGCGAACGAAGACGGCACCATCAGCTCGCCGATGTTCTCGACCTACAGCGGCGCACCGAAGAAGTGGCGCGAGATCAGCCCGTTCGTGTGGCAGGACACCAACAGCGGCGACCGCCTGGCGGCCGACGTCGTCGACGGCAAGGTCACGCGCTTCAGCGGTGAGCCTTACGCGTCGATCATGGTGTTCCAGCGTGCGTCGTTCTGGCAGACGCCGGCGGTGTTCCTGACGATGCTGATCGGCAGCCTGGCCGCGTTGTTGCTGACCGTGCTCGCGTGGCCCGTGTCGGCGATGGTGCGCCGCCACTACGGCACGAAGTATTCGCTGGTCGGCCAGGACGCGCGCGCGCATCGCTGGATCCGCATCGCTTCGCTCGCCGTGCTGGTGTCCTTCGGCGGGATGTTCGGCCTGGTGGTCGCGATGCTGTCGAACTTCGACCTCATGACGCCTGCGCAGGACGGCATGATCATCGCGGTGCGCTCGCTGGTGTCGATCCTCTTGCCGGTCGGTGCCGCCATCGCGCTGTGGAATGCCGGGAAAGTCCTGGCCAGCCATCGCAGGAAGTGGGCGAAGGTGTGGGCCGTCGTGCTCGTCGCGGCGTTCCTCAGCCTGCTGTTCATCGGTTTCGCTTGCCACGTCATCGGCTTCTCGGCCGACTACTGACGGACCCCCGCGCGGCGGCCACCCGGCCGCCGCGCCTTTTTCCGGGAATTCCCTGTGATCCAGACCGACCGCGTCGAGCTCGTGCTGCGGAATGAATTGCTGCGCCTGTCCGAGCCTTTCCGCATCTCCGGACATGTTTTCGAAGCATCGCCCGTCACCGTGGTGAACCTGCGCCAGGGCCACGCCATCGGCCGCGGCGAAGCCTCCGGTGTCTACTACCTGCGCGACGAACCCAGCGACATGCTGCGCACGCTCGATGCGATGCGCGATCGCATCCAGGCGGGCATCACGCGCGATGAATTGCGCGAGATCCTGCAGCCCGGCGGCGCACGCAACGCACTGGACTGCGCGTTGTGGGAACTCGAAGCGCGCGTCCTGGGCATTCCTGCCTGGCAACTGGCCGGCATGGAAAAACCGAAAGCGCTGACGACGACGTTCACCGTCGGCGCCGACCACCCCGAGGTGATGGCGGAGAAGGCACTGGCCTACACGCATGCCCGCGCGATCAAACTCAAGCTCACCGGCCACGTGGACCTCGACATCGCGCGATTGAACGCCGTGCGCGCGGTGCGCCCCGATGCATGGATCGGCGTCGACGCGAACCAGGGCTACATGCCGGCGACGCTGGAGCGCCTGTTGCCCGCACTCGTCGATGCGAAGGTCGCGTTGCTCGAACAACCCTGCCGTCGCGGCCATGAAGCCGAACTCGATGGTGTCGACCGCACCGTGCCGATCGCCGCCGACGAAAGCATCCTGTCGCTGGTCGAACTCGAAGAACGCGCGCATCGGTTCGATGTAGTCAACATCAAGCTCGACAAGTGCGGCGGCCTCACCGAAGGCCTGTTGATGGTCAAGCGTGCGCGCGAACTCGGCCTGAAGGTGATGGTCGGCAACATGGTCGGCACGAGCCTGGCGATGGCGCCGGCGTTCCTGCTCGGGCAGTTCTGCGACATCGTCGATCTCGACGGCCCGATCTTCCTGCAGCGCGATCGCACGCCGGGCGTGGTGTATTTCGACGGCCTCGTCGATTGCCCGCCCGCAGTGTGGGGTTCGCCGGACGTCGTGCTGTGAGCGCGTTGCCGCAAGCCATCGCCAAACCCGGCTGGCTGCGGCAACCGCCGGGGCTGGCGATCCTGTTCTTCACGCAGATGTGGGAGATCTTCTCCTACTACGGGATGCGCACGCTGCTCGTCTATTACATGACGAAGCAGTTGCTGTTCTCGCAGCAGCACGCCTCGATGGTGTACGGCGTGTACATCGCGACGTTCTACTTCACGCCCCTGCTGGGCGGCATCGTGTCGGACCGTTGGCTCGGGCGGAAGCGCTCGGTGATCATCGGCGCGGTCGTCATGTCCTTCGGCCATTTCCTGATGGCGTCGGAATCGATGCTGTATTTCGCGCTCGCGGCGATCGCGTTGGGCAACGGCCTGTTCCTGCCGAGCCTGCCGAGCCAGATCGACGATCTGTACGCGAAGGACGATCCGCGGCGCGGCTCGGCGTACAACTTCTACTACGTGGGCATCAACGTCGGTGGGCTGCTTGCGCCGCTGGTGTGCGGCACGCTCGGCGAGTTGTACGGATGGCACTACGGCTTCGGTGCGGCGGGCGTGGGCATGTTGGCGGGCCTTGCGATCTACACGCTGGGCGGAAAGTGGTTGCCGCCCGAGCGTCCGAAGGTGCAGGACCTCGCACCGTCCGCGCGCATGCCGTTCGCACAGATGAAGCAACGCATCCTCACGCTGTCGGCCGTCGCCGTGTGCGTGATGATCTTCCGCGGCGCATACGAACAATCCGGCAACACGATCGCGTTGTGGGCCGACGTCGGCCTGGATCGCACCGTCGGCAACCACGTCATTCCGATGACGTGGTTCCAGTCGCTCAATCCTTTCCTTGTGATCTTCCTCACGCCGGTGCTCGTCGCGCTCTGGACGAAACAGGCCCGCGGCGGTCGCGAACCGGCTCCGGCGAAGAAGATGGCCCTGGGTGCATTCGGCGTGTCGCTGGCATTCCTGTTGCTCGCGCTCGTCGACGCGAGTGCGCAGGGCCACGCGCACTGGGTGTGGCTCGCGGCGTTCTTCGTCCTGTTCACCGCGGGCGAGCTCTTCATCCTGCCCATCGGGCTGAGCCTGTTCGCGCGATTGGCGCCGGCCGGTTACGCGGCGACATCGATCGCGGCCTGGTACTTCGCCTCGTTCGGCGGAAACCTGTTGGCCGGCGGCCTCGGCACCTTGTGGAGCGCGATGGGGCACGCGGCGTTCTTCGTCGTGATGGCCGGTGTCGCCGCGCTGGCGGGAACGCTGCTGCGATCGCTGCACGGTGCGGTCCTCCGCGCCGAATCCATGAATACGCGCATCTCCGACGAGCGGCGCCTGATGCCATCCATAACCGATTGACAATTTTCCGATCAGGATGCTTTCATCCTGATAAGGCCACGAAACACCTTCTGGGGAGAAAGGCATGCAACACAAGCAACGCGCCAATTCGATGCGCCGTCATTCGCTGACTTCGGCAATCACGATCACCTTGGCGCTCGGCCTCGCGGGCCCGGCCCTGGCGCAGCAGGCCGCGCCGGCCGATGCACAAGCCGCGCCGACCGCGCAGGAACTCGACGTCGTCACCGTCACCGCGAATAAGCGCACCGAGAACATCCGCGAAGTCGCCACCGCGGTGACCAAGCTGAGCGGCGATCAGCTCGAAAACATCAACGCCACGCAAATGTCCGACTACGCGAACTACGTACCGGGCCTGCAGGTGCAGGATTCGGGCTCGCCGGGCAAGACGCAGGTCTCGATGCGCGGCATCGCGGCGATGTCCCCGGGATCGACGGTCGGCACCTATGTCGACGAAGCGCCGATCGGTTCCAACAGCCTCTACCAGCAGGCCACGCTGTTCAACCTCGACCTGCTGCCCTACGACATCGACAGCGTCGAAGTGCTGCGCGGCCCGCAGGGCACGCTGTACGGAGCCGGCGCGATGGGCGGCCTGATCAAGTACGTGATGAAGAAGCCCGACACCACGCAGAACGAGTTCCGCATCGGCATGGGCATCGCCGATACGCAGGGCGCCGACGGCGCGTCGTTCAACTATCGCGTTGGCGGCAACCTCGTGCTCGCGCAGGATGAAGTCGCACTGCGCGCGAGCTTCGCGAGCAACGAGCCCAACGGCTACGTCGACAACCTCGTCAACGGCCGCGAAGACATCAACGATGCCTCGCAGAGCAACGGCCGCGCTTCGATCCTGTTCAAGACCGACAAGGCGAGCGTGCAGTTCGCCCTGATGAAGCAGAAGATCGACAGCCCGAACAACTCGACGATCGCGCTCGACCCGACCACGCACGACGACATCTACGGTTTGTCGAACTTCGTCGGCGTCGACGAAGTCTTCAAGAAGGACATCGAGAACTACGCGCTCACCGTCGACTACGACCTGGGCTGGGCGAACCTCGTGTCGGCCACGAGCTATTCCGACATCTCCACCTCGATCACCAACGACCTGACGTACTCCTACGGCGACTACCCGCTGCTGTTCGGTCTGCCCTCGGGCAGCGCGTACATCACCCAGGATCTGCGCCTCACGCAGTTCACGCAGGAAGTCCGCCTGAGTTCCAAGGCCGATGCGCCGTTCGAGTGGCTCCTCGGCGGTTTCTACGACGACGAGCGCGGAGACAACCACCAGTTCGTGGGGCTGAACCAGTTCGACGGCAGCCCGCTGCCGGCCCCGTTCGACTCGATCGTCGGCGTGCTCGGCGATCTGTACCTGCCGAGCACCTACGAAGAAACGGCCGTCTTCGGCAACGCGGCGTACAAGTTCAACGATTGGTTCAAGCTCGGCGCCGGCGTGCGCTGGTCGCGCAACAAGCAGGAGTTCACGCAGGACGCCGTCGCCGGCCTGCTCGCGCCGATCGGCACCGAGTTCAACACCTCCGAAGAAGACGTGACGACGTGGAGCATCACGCCGCAGTTCCAGGTGTCGGAAGACGTGATGGTGTACGGCAAAGTGTCGACCGGTTACCAGCCCGGCGGCCCGAACGTCGTCATCAACGGGCTGCCGCCGCAGGTCGATTCCTCGACGCTCACCAGCTACGAGATCGGCATGAAGTCGGCGTTCGCGGACAACCGCGTGCTGCTGGACGTCGCCGCCTACCAGATCAAGTGGGAAGACATCCAGGTCGCCTCGCTCGTCAACGGCGTCAGTGGTTTGGTCAACGGTGGCGAAGCGACGAGCAACGGTCTCGAAGTCTCCGCGAATTTCCGCCCGATCGACGGCCTGACGCTCGGCGTCAACGCGGCCTACAACGACGCGAACATCGACGAGGACTTCCCGCTCATCACCGTGCCAGGGGCCACCGGCGGGCAATCGTTCATCAACACCGGCCTGAAGGGCGATCGCATGCCCTATGTGCCCGACGTGACCTGGTCGGCGACGGCGGATTACTACCTGCCGTTGACGGGCGATTGGGGCATGAACGTCGGCGGCGGCTACCGCTACGTCGATGACCGCATCACGGAAACGACGTTTCGCCAAGTCGATGTCGGCGGCGCCGTGGAAGGCACCACCATCACGCGCGGGCTGGACATCGACAGCTACCAGGCGCTGGACCTGTACCTGTCGGTCTCCAACGCGAACTGGTCGATCCGCGGTTACATGAAGAACGCCTTCGACGAGCGCGCCTACTCGACGATGGCCAACGTCACCAGCCCGGTCACCGGACTCACGCACCACACGTCCGCCACGCCGATCATGCCGCGCACCTTCGGGATCGAGGTCGACTACCGCTTCTGATCAAAAGACCCGAACGAAGATCGCCGCGATGACGAACGTTGCACTACCCCAGCCGTACCTGTTGTTCCTCGGCGATACCACCGAACCGGGCTATGCGAAGACGGCGTTCGGGTTGCGCGATTGGGCGCCCGAACGCTGCATCGGCGAGTTCTGGGTGCCGGGTGCGAGCGTCACGACGGGCCTGCCCTTCCTGACACCCGCGCAAGCGCATGCGAAAGGCGCGCGGGCGATGGTGATCGGCGTCGCCAACGCAGGCGGGTTCATTCCGCCTGCGTGGCTCGACGCACTGGTCGAAGCGATGGAAGCCGGGCTCGATCTGATCGGCGGCATGCATGCGCGCCTTCGCGATTTCGCGCGACTGCGCGAAACTGCCGACAGGCTCGGCCGCAGCCTCATCGACATCCGCATTCCGCCGGAACGCATTCCGGTCGCAACGGGCAAACCGCGCACCGGCCGCCGATTGCTCACGATCGGCACCGACTGCGCACTCGGCAAGAAATACACCGCGCTCTCGCTCGCGCGTGCGTTCCAGGCCCGGGGCGTCGACGCGACGTTCCGCGCGACGGGACAGACCGGCATCCTGATTGCCGGCGGCGGGATTCCGATGGATGCAGTCGTGGCCGACTTCGCCGCCGGGGCCGCCGAGCTCCTCACGCCCGATGCGGCGCCGAGGCATTGGGACGTGATCGAAGGGCAGGGTTCGTTGCACCATCCGGCCTATGCGGGTGTGTCGCTCGCGTTGTTGCATGGCAGCCAGCCCGACGTGATCATCGTGTGCCACGAACCAGGGCGCGAACGCGTGCTCGGTCATGCGGATTATCCGGTGCCGGGTTTGCGCGAAACGATCGAGCTCGCGTTGCGACTGGGCGCGCGCACCTCGCCGCGCATTCGTTGCGCGGGGGTCAGCCTCAATACCGGCAAGCTCGACGCGCAAGCGGCTGCGGACGTGATCGCCGCCACGAGCGAACGTCTCGGACTGCCGGTTGCGGATCCGATGCGCGGCGGTGATGCCTTCGATCGCCTCGTGTCATCCTGCCTGGCATGAGCAAGCCCGCGCACACCGGGCGCTTCCAGCGCTGGATCCTACCGGGCCTGGCGTTCAAGGCCGCCGTCATCGGCGGCGGCTACGCGACGGGCCGTGAACTCGCCGAGTACTTCATCCCGAGCGGCCCGCAGGGCGGCGTCATGGCGATCCTCGTCGCGATGTTCGCCTGGAGCGCGTTGTGCGCGCTGACCTTCGCGCTCGCGCATGCGACGCGCAGTTACGACTATCGGACGTTCTTCGCGAACCTGCTCGGGCCGTTCGCATTCGTTTTCGAACTCGCGTACCTGGTGTTCATGGTGTTGATCCTCGCCGTGTTCGGCGCGGCGGCAGGCGCGATCGGGCACGCGGTGTTCGGCTGGCCGACGCTCGCCGGCACGCTGCTGCTGATGCTGGCGATCGGTGCGTTCACCGCGTTCGGCAATCATTCGGTCGAACGCTTGTTCAAGTACGTTTCCTTCCTGCTGTACGGCGTGTATGTGCTGCTCGTCGTGTTCGTCCTCACGAAATTCGGCGGGCAGGCCGCGCAACAGTTCGCCACGCCCGTGCCGACCGATGGCTGGCTGTCCGGCGGACTGACATACGCCGGTTACAACATCGTCGGCGCGGTGATGGTCCTGCCGCTGGCGCGCCACTTCCTCACGCGGCGCGATGCGGTGGTCGCCGGCGTGCTCGCCGGGCCGCTGGCGATGCTGCCGGGATTGCTGTTCTTCATCTGCATGATCGCGTGGTACCCGTCGATCGGCGCCGAAGCGTTGCCGTCGGACTTCATGCTGCGCCAACTGAACATGCCCGTTTTCCACGTGCTGTTCCAGATGATGATCTTCAGTGCGCTGCTCGAAAGCGGCGCGGCCTGCGTGCACGCGGCGAACGAACGCATCGCGGCGACATGGCGCACGTCGCGCGGCGCCGAGCTTTCGAACGTCGCGCGTTTCGCGATCGCTTCCGCGCTGCTGGTCGGTTCGATCTTCATCGCCTCGCGCTTCGGCCTGGGCGAATTGATCGCCCGCGGGTATCGCGGACTGGCCTGGCTGTTCCTCGTGGTCTACGTGCTTCCGCTCCTCACCGTCGGCGCGTGGCGCCTGCGCAATCGCGCGCCGCGATCCGTCGCCGCGCCCCAAGCCTGAAACCCCTCTTCGAAGGAAACCGGTCGATGTCCCGATCCCTTGTTCGTTCCGCGCTCGCGATGGCGACGCTGCTGGTTGTCGCCGACGCATTCGCCGCGGTGCCCACCGATCTCGACGCCCGCGTGGAAGCAGCGATGCGCGCACACGGCGTGCCGGGCATGGCGATCGCGGTCGTGGAAAACGGCAAGCCGGTTCTCGCGAAGGGTTACGGCGTGCGCAAGCTCGGCGCGCCCGAGCGCGTGGATGCCGACACGATCTTCCCGACCGGTTCGACCGGCAAGGCGATCACCACCGCGGCGCTCGCCGTGCTGGTCGACGACGGCAAGCTGCAATGGGACGACAAGATCATCGACCACATGCCGTGGTTCCGCATGTACGACCCGTGGGTGACCAACGAGATGACCGTGCGCGACCTGCTCACGCATCGCAGCGGCCTGGGCCTCGGCGCCGGCGACCTGATGTTCGTCCCGAGTTCCTCGCGCAGCCGCGCCGACACCGTGCGCGCGCTGCGCTACATCAAGCCCGCGACGAGCTTCCGCAGCGGCTATGCGTACGACAACCTGTTGTACGCCGTCGCGGGCCAGTTGATCGAGGAAGTCAGCGGACAGACGTGGGAAGTGTTCGTGCGCGAACGCGTGCTCAAGCCGGCGGGCATGTCCAGTTCGGTGACCGAGCAAGCGGCGCGCTTCGCCAATCCGAACCGCGCGTGGCCGCACGCGCGCCTGGGCGGGCGCGTGCGCGGCCTCGGCGACCAGGGCGTGCTCGACGAACGCAAGACGCTCGGCGACAACGCCGCGCCGGCCGGCGGCTTGTCCTCCAGCGCGAACGACATGGCGCACTGGATGCAGGTGCAACTCGGCCACGGCACGTGGACCAACGCCGACGGCAAACAGGTGAAGGTGTTCAGCGAAGCGCAGTCGCAGCAGATGTGGACGCCGGCGATCCTCACGTCCACGCCGACGTACCCGGGCAAGCTCGCCGCGTTCTCGCCGAAGTTCTCCGCCTACGCGCTGGGCTGGAGCGTGCGTGACTATCGCGGCTTCAAGGTCATCGACCACGGCGGTGCGGTTTTCGGCGTGCAGACGTACATCGCGCTCGTGCCGGAGCGCAACATCGGCATCGCGGTGCAGATCAACTCCGAAGACTTCCAGGTGATGCGCGGCATCGCGATGGAACTGCTGGACAGCGAGCTCGACGCGCCGAAGACCGATTGGGTCACCGCGTTCGACGAGTTCGCCGACAACCGCATCCAGGGCGGCGTCGCGGCACTCGACGCGAGTGCGAAGGAGCGGGGCCCGTCGCCGGGCAAGGCGTCGTTGGCGACCGCCGATTACGCGGGCCGCTACAACGACCCGTGGTACGGCCCGATCGAGATCAGGAATGAAAAGGGCGGCCTGCGCATCGACTTCACGCGCACGCCCGGCATGGTGGGCCACCTGGAGCACGCGCACCACGACACCTTCCGCGCCGTGTGGGACGACCCGAACATCGAGCCGGCCTACGTCACCTTCGGCCTGGATGCCGAAGGCAAGATCGCGCGCGTGACGATGAAGGCCGTCTCGCCGATCGCCGACTTCAGCTTCGACTACCAGGACCTGCTCTTTACCCCGGTCAAGAAGCAGTAACATCGATCCGGCGGGACCGTACGTCGCCCACGACCAGGGGAACGGAATGCGCCGGATCGTTGGAATCGCTTGCCTGACTGCAGTCGTCGGATTCGCCACGCTCGCGGGAAATGCGCAAACGCCGGCGCCCACGGCGGCGCCGATTGTTTTGCGGGCCGCGCATCTGTTCGATGGCGCGAGCGGGAAGCTCGTCTCCCCGGGCCGGATCCTCGTGCGTGGCAAGACGATCGAAGCCGTCGGCAGTGACGTTGCCGCGCCCGCGGGTGCGCAGGTGATCGATCTGGGCGACGCGACGCTCGTCCCCGGGTTCATCGACGCGCACACGCACATGGCGAGCGACTACGACGAATCGTGGACGCGCGGTTTCTACAATTCGATGATGCGCCTGCCCGCGGAACAGGCGTACCACGCCGAGCACAACGCGCACGTCACCTTGCAGGCTGGCGTCACTACGATCCGTGAAGTGGGCGCGCCCGACTACGTCGATGTCGCGCTGCGCAATGCGATCGAACAGGGCCTCGCCGAAGGCCCGCGCATGCTGGTGTCGGTGCATGCGATCGGTTCGACCGGCGGCCATTGCGATGCCCCCAACTTCCCGCCCGGCGTGGTGCGCGAGTTCGGCGAGAAGGATGGCGTGTGCAACGGCGCCGATTCCTGCCGCCGTGCGGTGCGCGAGCAACTCAAGGCCGGCGCGGACAACATCAAGATCTGTGCGTCCGGCGGCGTGTTGTCGGAAACCGATCCGGTCGACGTCCCGCAGCTCACGCCGGAAGAACTGCGCGCCATCATCGATGAGGCGCATGCCTGGCGGCGCAAGGTCGCCGCGCACGCGCACGGCGACCGCGCGGCGCGCATGGCCGTCGATGCGGGCGTCGATTCGATCGAGCATGGCAGCTTCCTCACGCCCGAAACCCTGCAACGGATGAAGGACAGGGGCGTGTACCTGGTGCCCACGCGCATGGCGGTGAAGTTCGTGCTGCAGCAGGCGGACACGTACCCGCCGCAGGTCGGCAGGAAGGCCCGCGAAGCCGCGGCGTCCCACGGCGCGATGATGCAGAACGCGCTGCGCATCGGCGTGCCGATCGCTTACGGCACCGATGCATCGGTCTATCCGCACGGCATCAACGCGCAGGAATTCGGCGATTACGTCGAACTCGGCATGGCGCCCGCGCAGGCGCTGATGACGGGCAGCGTGGGGTCCGCGCGACTGCTGGGCATCGACAAGGAGACGGGCACGCTGGAAGCCGGCAAGTTCGCCGACATCGTCGCGGTGCCCGGCGATGTGTTGCAGGACATCCGCGCCACCGAGCGGCCGGTGTTCGTGATGAAGCAGGGGGAGGTGGTCCGCAAGGATCGCTAGCGGTCACTTGATCCGCGACAACAGGGCCTCGAACCGCGGGTTGCCGTGCAGCGGGTCCAGGTCGCTGTCGTGTTCCATCCATGCGCGGTCGCCCCATCCCAGCGCGACGGCTTGCTCCAGTAGATCGATCGCACGCTCGGTGTCTTCCTGCTCGCAGTAGAAGCACGCGAGGTTGTAAAGCACGACCGGTTCGTCCTGCGCCTGTTTCAGCGCCTGTTCGGCCATCAGGATCGCGCGTTCCTTCTCGCCGACGCGATACAGGTCCTGCGCGGCGAAGTACAACGCGCGGGTGTCGTGCGGATTGAGCTTGATGTGGCGTTCCAGCGTGTTGAGCGCGCCGAGACGGACGCGCATCTCTTCCTGCTTGCGGCCCAGCGATGCCAGCGTCTGCGCGAGGAACATCGGCACCTGGAAATCGGCGGGATTCACTTCGGCGGCGCGTGCGTATTTCTTCGCCGCGTTCTCGTGGTCGCCGCGCGAAGAGCATGCGAGGCCGTAGTAGTACCAGGCGTCGAACAGGTTCGGGTTCTGCGCGACGGCGGTTTCGAATTCCTGTTGCGCGGCGTCGTATTGCTCGCCGATCAGGAGCGCCAGGCCGCGCGAGGCGTGCGCTTCGGCCGATTCGGGATCCAGCACGACGGCCTGCTCGCTCGCGCGATTGGCGCGCATCGCATTTTCGGGCGTGGCCGCGGCGTAACGGAACAGGTGCGAATAGGCGTCGGCCATGCCGGCGTAGGCGAGCGCGTATTTGGAATCCACCGCGATCGCCTGTTCGAACATGCGGATCGCGTGTTCGTAATCCCGGCGCGCCATCGAATACATGTAGCTGCGGCCGCGCAGGTAGTAGTCGTAGGCTTCCGGGTCGGAGGTCGCCACCGACACCAGCGCGCGACGTTCCTGCGGCGTCAGCGTCACCTGCAGCGCCTTGACGATGCTGTGCGCGATGTCGTCCTGGATGGTGAACACGTCCTTCATTTCGCGGTCGTAGGTCTCCGACCACAGGTGCGAATCGGTGCCCGTATGGATCAGCTGCGCGGTGATGCGCACGCGTTCGCCCGCCTTGCGCACGCTGCCTTCGAGCAGCGTGGTGACGCCGAGGTCGCGCGCGACGTCGGGGATCGTGAAGTCCTTGCCCTTGTAGGCGAAGGCGGAGGTGCGCGAGGCCACCTTCAATTGCGGCAGTTGCGTCAGCAGGTTGAGGATCTCCTCGGCGATGCCGTCGCTGAAGTATTCGTTCTCCGCATCGCCGCTCATGTTCACGAAGGGCAGCACCGCGATGGTTCGCCGGCCATCGACGACGGGCGAAGCGCGGGACGCTTGCGCGGGGGCCTGTGCTGCGGCCTCGACGGGCGGCGGTGTCGATGCAGGCGCGGGAGGCGGCGCCGGTGTCGGCGTCGACACCACGGGTGCGGGCTCGGCCGACAGCGGCGGCGTGCGTTCCAGGCCGCGCGGCCCGGCATCGAACATCCAGGCCATCGCGATCGTGATCGGCAAGCCCAGTACGACGAGGGCGACCACCAGCGTGACCGTCCAGGGCGGCAGGTGCAGGCTCGGCAGCACGGTGGCGGCAACCTGGATCACAAGCCAACCGGCGATGGCGTAGACGATCAGCACGCGGACGACACGCCGCCGGCGCAGTTCCGAGAAAAGCCGCCCGAGCGAACTCGACATGCGCCCTCCGTCGGGAACGCGAAGACGCGCCCCCATCGTCGAGCAAACGGGGCGAACGGCATGCCTCGGACAGCCGCCGCCGCATCCTCCTTGTTCTAGACTGCGGCCAAGGGCACTGCGGAGCAGGGCCGCGGGAGACATCCATGGACGCCATCGACCTGCTCGAAACCATCGAGGAAGAAACCGGACCGGATCCGCGCTGGTCCGTGCTGTGGCTGCATGGCCTCGGCGCCGACGGGCACGACTTCGCCCCGCTGGTGCCCGAACTCGTGCGCCCCGAATGGCCGGCGATCCGCTTCGTATTCCCGCATGCGCCCGTGCGCGCGGTGACCATCAATGCCGGCATGCGCATGCGCGCCTGGTACGACATCCGCGATTTCGACCTGGCCAATCGCGCAGATGCCGATGGGGTCGCGGTGTCCACCGCGCAGGTCGGCGCGTTGCTCGACCGCGAACAGGCCCGCGGCATCCCACCCGAGCGCATCTTCCTCGCCGGTTTCTCGCAGGGCGGGGCGATCGCGCTGGCCGCCATGCTGGGCCGCAAGACGCCGTTGGCCGGGATCATCGCGCTGTCGACCTACATCCCGATGTCGCACGACATCGCCGGCGAGAAAGCGACCGAGCAGGCGCGCAAGCAACCGATCTTCCTCGCGCACGGCGATGCCGATCCGGTCATCCCGATCCAGGCCGGCGTGGCGACCGCGAAAACGCTCGGCGACCTCGGGTTCGACGTCACCTGGCGGTCCTATGCGATGCCGCACGCGGTATGCCCGGAGGAAGTGCGCGACCTGCGCGCGTGGTTCGACCGCAGGTTCGCCGGCTGAGCATGGAGTCCACGCCCGGCGAGCCCTGGTTGCCGGACCTGTGCCGCCTCGGGCGGCTTGCGATCATGCTCGGCGTGGCGGAGCTGGTGGTGTGCATCATCGCGCTCGCCCCGGCCTCGGAGGCCGAATGGACGCCCGCGCGCTTCGCTTCGGCCAGTGCGTTCGCGTTGTGGCTGTCGCTCACCGTCTCGGTGGTGTTGTGCGTCGCGCGCCGGTCGTTGTCGCAGATGCGGCCGTGGATCGGTGGCACTGCGGCGGTGCTCGTGGCCGCGCTGATCGCCGCCACGGGCGCGGCGCTCGTGCACGCGGTGGATCGCGGCCTGGCCCTCGGGCTGGTGCCGGAAACAGTGCGCCTCCAACGGTTCATCGGCGGCAGCGCGGCGATCGCGACGCTGATCGTCAGCGTCGTGCTGCGCTACCTCTACGCCGTCGATGGCTGGCAGAAGCAGGTGCGCGCGAGCGCACGCGCCGAGGCCGATGCGCTGCAGGCGCGCATCAAGCCCCATTTCCTCTTCAACAGCATGAACACCATCGCCGGCCTGGTCCGCCGCGACCCGGACGTCGCCGAGCGCGCGGTGCTGGACCTTTCGGACCTGTTCCGCGCGGCGCTGGGCGCGGGCGAGGGCGATTCGACCCTGGCCGAGGAAGTCGAACTGGCCGAGCGCTACCTGTCGATCGAGCAACTCCGGCTCGGCGACCGCTTGCAGGTGCGCTGGCGCGGGCGCCAAGAGACGCTGCCCTGGCAGCTCCGCCTCCCGCGCCTGGTGTTGCAGCCCCTGGTCGAAAACGCCGTCCTGCATGGCGTTTCGCGCCTCCCGGCGGGCGGGACCATCGACATCGAGCTCGCCCTGCGGCCGGATGGGCTGCATATCAGCGTTCATAACCCAGCACCCCCGCCGAGGGAACGGGACATGACGCCGAATGACGTGCCCACCCCGGGCAGGGGCGGGAGCGGCCACGCGCAGCGTTCCATCGCGCATCGGCTGGCCTATGCATTTGGTTCCAAGGCCCGCGTGACCGGACACTGGCACGAGGGCTACTATCTGGCTGAGCTTCGGGTCCCGCTCTAGCAGGAGGTCGCTCGTGAGAGTGTTGATCGCCGACGACGAACCCCTTGCGCGCGAGCGCTTGCGCGACTTGCTTGCGGAACAGCCCGGGATCGAGCTGGTCGCGGAAGCCGGCGACGGGCGCGAGGCGCTGCATGCGTGCGCGCAGCACCATCCCGACCTGGTGCTGCTCGACATCGCGATGCCGGGCATCGATGGCCTGGAGACCGCGCGCCACCTCGCCGCGTTCGAACCCCGCCCCGCGGTGGTGTTCTGCACCGCGTACGACGCGCATGCGCTGTCGGCCTTCGAGGCCGCGGCGATCGACTACCTGGTCAAGCCCGTGCGCCCCGAACGCCTGGCCGCAGCGCTGGAACGCGCGCGCACCTTCGCCGCGGGCCGCAACGGCAACGGCGCCGCCCTCGACGGCGAACCCCGGCACGAGCAACACCGCACGCACCTGTGCGCGCGCCTGCGCGGCAGCCTGCGCCTGATCCCCATCGAAGACGTGCATTACCTCCAGGCGGAGGAGAAGTACGTCGTCGTGCACCATGCGCGGGGCGAGGACCTCATCGAGGAATCGCTGAAGTCGCTGGAAGAGGAATTCGGCGACCGCTTCGTGCGCATCCACCGCAATTGCCTGGTGGCGCGGCACGAGATCGTCGAACTCAAGCGCGCCCCCGACGGCCACGTGCAGGCCGTGTTGCGGCACGGCGAGCATCCGCTGGAAGTGAGCCGGCGCTGCGTGGCGCACCTGCGCGAGACGGTGAAGCACCTGTAGTCCACGCGCGGGCTGCCCTGGCGGACGATAATGGGCGCATGAAGACGCTCCGCATCGCCACTCGCAAATCCCCGCTGGCCCTCTGGCAGACCGAACACGTCGCCGAGCGATTGCGCGCTGCGCATCCCGGCCTCGAGGTCATGCTCGTACCGATGAGCACGCGCGGCGATGAAGTCCTCGATCGCTCGCTTGCCGCGATCGGCGGGAAGGGTTTGTTCCTCAAGGAACTCGAAGTCGCGATGCAACACGGGCAAGCCGATTGCGCGGTGCACTCGCTGAAGGACGTGCCGATGGTGCTGGAGCCGGGCTTCGCCTTGCCGGCGATCCTGTTGCGCGCCGATCATGCGGATGCCTTCGTCAGCAATCGCTACGACAGCATCGAAGACCTGCCGCACGGTGCGGTGGTCGGCACCTCGTCGCTGCGGCGCCAGGCGCAGCTGCGCGCGCGGCGGCCGGACCTCGACCTGCGCGACTTGCGCGGCAACGTCAACACGCGCCTTGGGAAACTCGACGCAGGCGACTACGACGCGATCGTGCTCGCGTGTGCAGGGTTGGCGCGGCTTGGATTCCAATCGCGCATTCGCCTGCGACTGGATGCACCCGAATGGCTGCCCGCGCCGGCGCAGGGTGCCATCGCGATCGAATGCCGCGACGATACGCCGGGCACGTTCGCACTGTTGGCTGCACTCGATGATGCGGCCACGCGCGAATGCGTCGAGGCCGAGCGTGCGATGAATCGCGCGCTGCACGGCAGTTGCCACGTGCCCGTGGCCGCATTGGCAAGACGCGCGGGCGCGACGTTGCACCTGCAGGGGCTGGTGGGGTCGGCGAACGACGGGCGCGTCGTGCGCGCGGAGTCCACGGGATCGGATCGCGAGGCGCTGGGCCTGGAAGTTGCCAAGCGCCTGCTGGCGCAAGGCGCTCGGGACTTCATCGACGCTCAGTAGTAGAGCGTCACCATGTGTTTCGCCTCGGCGAAAAAAAGCCAGCGTTCGACGAAGGCACCGGCGAGGGCGCAAAGCGCGGCGGCCGTATACCAGGGCGCCGGATTCGCGTGCGCGAGCAGCCCCGCGGGCAACAGCAACACGGCCGGCAGCACTGCGAACAATGCGATCGCGAGCAAACGCAATTGCTTCGCATGCCTGCGCGCCACGACGAAACCCATTTCCTTCGTCAGGTAGTTCGCTTCGGTGTGCGGGCGTTCGAAGACGGTTGCGGTGCGCTGCGGCAATCCGATCGCGTCGCCGCGCGTGGCGGGCAGCGGGACGTCGATGTCGCGCCAGTATTTCAGCTTCAGCACAAGCAGCACGATCGCGATCAGCGCGCCCGCGAGCGCAGCCATGTTCGACATCGGGCGGTTGAACAAGGTGGCGATGGCACAGAAGAGCAGGCCGCCGGTGAACAGGCCGAAGGCTTGGTAGACGTAGGGGACGAGGCGGTGGCGCCAGGCGGGAATGGGCGTCAACGAGGCGTAGATCATCGCCGTGCAGTGGACGGTGATCAGGCTCGCCAGCATTGCGAGCAGCGCGACTGCTTTACCCGGCGCGCCAAGAGCGACCCCGCCCCAGGCCTGCCCTGAAAGCAGGAACGGGAGACAAGCGGTGGCGAGCAGGATCGCAATCGCGAACGTCCCCATGGCCGCGACACCCTCGCGCGACAACCACGACGTGCGCCATTGCGAGAACGCGCGCCACGCGCGGAGCGGTTTGCCCAAGTGCAGCATCGAGCTGAGCAACCCGATCGTCGACAACACCACCGCCAACACGATGCATGCGAGCAACGTGCGCGCGGCACTCTGGCCCGTCAGCGCATGCCATGCCGCCCAGAACAACAATCCATACCCCGCGCCCGACAGCGTGGTGAAGAAGATGACCGAAAGCGCGGGATGCATTTAAGGCATCACTCCAACACGACCGCGGTGCCCGACGCCGACACCATCAGCATCGACCCGCCATCCTGGATCTGGATGGTCTCGTAATCCAGGTCCACGCCAACCACCGCGTTCGCGCCGAGTTCGCGCGCCTGTTCGATCATGTCGTTGACCGCTTCGGTCTTCGCCTTGCGCAAGACCTTCTCGTAGGACCCCGAGCGGCCGCCGAGGATGTCGCGGATGCCGGCGAAGAAATCACGGAACATGTTGGCGCCGAGGATCGCGTCGCCGCCGACCAGGCCCTTGTAGTCGACGATGCGGCGGCCTTCGACCGCGTTGGTGGTGGTGACGAGCACCGGCGTTTGATCGGACATGGCGGGATCCTCAGCGGCGGAAGATGCGGTCGAGCCAGCGTTTCGGCGTGACTTCGACGGTGGGTTCTGCGATGGCGGCATCGTCCCCGCCACCCGCGCGACGCGGCCGCGGCGGGAGATAACGATTGACCGGCGCGTAACCGAGTTCGGGCAGCAGCGGAAGGCCGCCGCGCTCGGCGACGAGCTTCGAGACCTTCGATTCGGGATCGCCGAGATCGCCGAAGTGGCGTGCACGCGTCGGGCACACCTGCACGCACGCAGGCTCACGCTCGGCTTCGGGCAGGTTCTCGTTGTAGATGCGGTCGACGCAGAGCGTGCATTTCTTCATCACGCCCTCAACTTCGCTGTACTCGCGCGCGCCGTACGGGCAGGCCCACGAGCACAGTTTGCAGCCGATGCACTTGTCTTCATCGACGAGCACGATGCCGTCCGACGCGCGCTTGTAGCTCGCACCGGTCGGGCACACGGTGACGCACGCGGGCGTTTCGCAGTGCAGGCAGGAGCGCGGGAAGTGCAGGGTCATCGCCGGCTGTGCAGGCGCTTGATCCGATGCCGGCACCTGCTCGAGTTCGTAACTGTGGATGCGGTTGAACCACACGCCCGAGGGATCCTTGCCGTACGGCTTCTCGTCGGTCACCGGGCCGGCCATGCCGCCGCTGTTCCATTGTTTGCAGCCCGTCGCGCACGCGTGGCAACCCACGCAGGTGTCGAGGTCGATGACCAGCCCGAGCTTCTTCTTCGACGGCGGCGGCAGATCGGTCATGGCAGCGTATCGTCCGTCGAAGTCTTGCTCGGGTGTTCGTGGTTGCGCGCATTCGCGCCGTAACGCAGCGGATGGTCGGGCGCTTCGGTGAACCGCAGCGGCGCGAATTGCGGCGCGCTTTCGCCCGCCGTCTCCGACTTCGCGATCCGCACGCGCAGGTCGAACCACGCCGCCTGGCCCGTCACCGGATCGGCGTTGGCGTAGTCGCCCTTCGGCGTGACATCGGAAATCAGATGGTTGAGCAGGAAGCCCCGCTTGCCCTCCGGCGCGTCCTTCGACAAGCGCCATGCACCGCGGCGCTTGCCGATCGCGTTCCAGCTCCACACGGTGTCGGGCTGCACGTTCCCGGCGAAACGCACCTCCACGGTGATCGTGCCGTTGTGCGAAGTGACGTCGGCCCAATCGCCTTCCGCGAGTCCATGGCGCGCGCCCGTCAAGGGGTGCACGTACAGCGCGTTGCGTGTCTGGATCTGCCGCAGCCACGCATTCTGCGAGCCCCATGCGTGATACATGTACATCGGGCGCTGCGTAATTGCGCTCAGCGGATACGTGTCGCGCGAGGTCTGGTCGTGTTCGAACGGCTCGTACCAGATCGGCAGCGGATCGAAGTACGTCGCCACGCGCGTGCGATGTTCATCCGGCGGCTGGTGCGCACCGTGCCCCTGCGCCGCAAGGCGGAACTTCTGCAGCGTTTCGGAATACAACTGCATCACGATCGGCTGCTCGTTGGGGACGAAGCCGAAGCCGTGGGCCCAGCGCAGATAATCGCGATTGGCCATCTTGAAATAGCGCGCGGATTCGGGAATCGGCGTGTGCCAGAACCCGCCGTTGTCCATGTATTTCTGCAACTGGTTCGGATTCGGCGGCCCCTTGCCTTCGAGCGACCCATCCGCGCCACGCCAACCCGCGAGCAGCCCGACGCCCGGCATGCGCTCGTGGCGCACGATGTAGTCGGCGTAGTCGCGGTATTTCGGCGTGCCGTCGGGTTCGACCATGCCCGGCAGGCCCAGGCGCGCGCCGATTTCGAGCAACACTGTCTGGAAGCCGCGCACGTCGCGCGGACGGCCGTCGTCGGTGGGTTGCGTGGCCGGATCGAAGATCGGGTGACGAATCGCGTCGCCCGCACCGTCGGCATCGGAGATCGGGCGATCGAGCAGCGAGATCGCGTCGTGACGTTCCAGGTAGGTCGTATCCGGCAGGACGAGGTCCGCGTACGCGACCATCTCGGAGGCGTATGCATCGCTGTAAATGATGTGCGGGATGCGGTACTCGCCGTCTTCGAACTTGTCGGTGAGCCAGTGCATCGTCTCGCCGGTGTTCATCGCCGAGTTCCAGCTCATGTTCGCCATGAACATCAGCAGCGTGTCGATGCGGTAGGGGTCGCCCGCCCACGCATTGCGGATCATCGTGTGCATCATGCCGTGCGCGGCGAGCGGATACGCCCACGAATACGCATGGTCGATGCGGCGCGGTTGGCCTTCGGCGTCGACGACGAGATCCTCGGGCGCATGTACGAAACCGAGTGGCGCGGCATCGAGCCCGCCATCGTCGCGGCGCTGCTTGCCGGGGCGGTTCGCCGGCGGGATCGGCTTGGGAAACGGCGGCTGGAAGCGGAACGAGCCCGGCGCATCCACCGCGCCGAGCAGCAACTGCAGCAGGTGCAATGCGCGGCAGGTATGGAAGCCGTTGCTGTGCGCGCTGATGCCCCGCATCGCGTGCATCGACACGGGGCGGCCTTCCATCCGTGCGTGTTCGCGGCCCCAGCTGTCGGTCCATGCGATGGGCAGCGTGAGCTTCGAAGCGAAGGCCGCGCTCGCCAGTTCGCGTGCGATGCGGCGAATGGTGTCGGCTGGAATGCCGCAGCGTTCGCTGACCGCGTCGGGGGAATACTGCGGGTCGAGGTAGCGTTCGGCGAGCAACTGGAAAACCGGGACGACTGCGCGGCCGTCCTGCAACGTGTATTCGCCGACGACTGCCGGGCTGATGTCGATCGCATTCGCAGGCTGCGCGCCATCGGGCGTCCAGCACAGCGCCTCGCCGTTCGCATCGCGCGCGAACAGGCCGTCCTCCGCGCCACCCGGATTGCGGATCACCAACCAATGCGCGTTGGCATAACGCACCAGGTAATCCAGGTCGATGCGGTCGCTGCGCAGCAATTCGTGGATCAGTGCGAAGGCGAACAGGCCATCGGTGCCGGGCCGGATGCCGATCCACTCGTCGGCGATCGCGCCGTAGCCACTGCGCACCGGGTTGACCGCGACGATCTTCGCGCCACGCGCCTTCAGCTTGCCCAAACCGAGCTTGATCGGGTTGGAGTCGTGGTCTTCGGCGACGCCCCACAGCATCAGGTATTGCGTGTGGTCCCAGTCGGGTTCCCCGAATTCCCAGAACGAGCCGCCGAGCGTGTACAGCCCGCCGGCCGCCATGTTCACGGAACAGAACCCGCCATGCGCCGCGTAATTAATCGTGCCGAATTGCTGCGCCCACCAGCCCGTGAGTGCCTGCGACTGGTCGCGGCCGGTGAAGAAGGCGAGTTCGTCGGGATTGCGTTCGCGGATGGGCGCGAGCCAGGAGGTCGCGAGTGCCATCGCTTCGTCCCAGGGGATTTCCTTGAATTCGCCCTTGCCGCGTTCCCCGGTGCGGAGCAGCGGGCGCGTCAGGCGCGCCGGCGAGTAATGCTGCATCAGCCCGGCCGAGCCCTTGGCGCAGAGCACACCGCGGTTCACCGGATGGTCCGGATTGCCCTGGATGTAGCGGATCCGCCCTTCGAGCGTCCACACCCTGATACCGCAGCGGCACGCGCACATGTAGCAGGTGGTGGCGTGGACGGCGTCGCCCGGGGAGGGCGACGGGTTGAGCTCGGGCTCGCGCATGGGACGCATTGTAGGAGAAGCGGTCGGCGGCATCTGCTTTAATTCACCCATGGACCGCTACGAACGCATCAACGCCCTCCACCGCCTGCTCAAGGCGGCGCGCTATCCGGTGACCGTCGCGCGGTTGCAGGACGAACTGGGCTGCTCGCGCGCCACCGTCTACCGCGACCTCGCCTTCCTCCGCGACGGCCTGATGGCGCCGGTGGTGGGCGATGGCGAGGCCGGCTTCAAGTACGACGCGAACGAGGACGATCGCTTCGAGCTGCCCGGCCTATGGCTGAACTCCGAAGAGCTGCATGCCCTGCTCGCCGCGCAGCAGTTGCTTTCGCGCAGCGGCGGCGGGTTGCTGTCGACCGCCCTCGCGCCCCTGCAATCGCGCGTGGAAAAACTGCTGGAGGAGCAGGCCGGCGGCAAACGCTGGCCGGTCGAGCGCGTGCGCGTGATCGCCAGCCGCCCGCGACGCCTGGATGAACATTCGTTCCGTATCGTCGCCTCGGCGGTGCTCGGCCGCCGTAAATTGACGTTTGACTACCGTGCGCGTTCGACGGACGAAAAGACGCGCCGCACCGTCTCGCCGCAGCGTGTCACGCACTACCGCGACAACTGGTACCTCGATGCATGGGACGAGGACCGCGAGGGGCTGCGGAGTTTCGCCGTCGACCGCATCGCCTCGGCAAAGATGCTGGACGGCGAGGCGCGCGACATCGAGGACGCGCAGCTCGACGAACACCTGGCTTCCAGCTACGGCATCTTTTCCGGCGCGCCGAAGAACTGGGCGACGATCGTATTCAGCCCGAAGGCCGCGCGCTGGGTGGCCGACGAACGCTGGCATTCGCAGCAGCAGGGCCGCTTCCTGCCCGATGGTCGCTACGAATTGAAGCTTCCGTACAGCAATTCACGCGAGTTGCTGATGGATGTGTTGCATTACGGCAGCGATGCGGAAATCGTCGAACCGCCGGCGCTGCGTGAGCAGGCGCGCACGCTGCTCGCGCTCGCCATCTCCAATTACGAGCGCTGATGTCGCCCGCCGATCCTCCGAAAATCCGCAGCGGGGAAAAGATCGCCCTGGTCCTGGGCGCGGGCGGTGCGCGCGGGCTCGCGCAGATCGGCGTGATCGAAGCCCTGCAGGCGCGCGGCATGGAGATCTCCGCGATCGCCGGTTCGTCGAGCGGCGCGCTTGTCGGCGGCCTGCATGCGTCGGGCAAGCTGCCCGAGTATCGCGATTGGCTGCTGTCGCTGGATCGCCGCGCGATGTTGCGGTTGCTCGATCCGGGGTTCGGGCGCTCGGCCTTGTTCGAAGGCACGCGTTTGATCGCGGCGCTGCGCGAGATCGCCGGGTCGCCGAAGATCGAAGACCTCTCGATCGACTTCACCGCAGTTGCCGTCGACGTATTGCGCCAGCGAGAAGTGTGGTTGCGCGAAGGCGACATGTGGGACGCGATCCGCGCGTCGTTCGCGATCCCGGGCTTGTTCACGCCGCACATGATCCATGGGCGCGCACTCGTCGATGGCGGCCTGCTTGCGCCGCTGCCGATCGCCGCGACGCGCTTGTCCGACGCGCATCGTCTGATCGCCGTCGACATGCACGGTTGGCCGCAACGCCCGCCGGGCGAACCGGCGGAAACCGACGCGCCTTCCGGCCCCACGCCGAACCACCGCAGCTGGCTCACCGCATGGATGCACACGCGCGCCTCCGACGCATCGGCCGATGCCGCGCGCGTGCGCCTGGGCTTCACCGACCTGATGGCGCGCTCGCTGGACACGATGCAGGCGCAGATCGCGCGCGTGCAACTCGCGCTGGACCCACCCGAACTGGTCATCCGCATCCCGCGCGATGCGTGCCAGTTCTACGAATTCTGGCGTGCGAAGGAGTTGATCGAGATCGGGCGGAAGGAAGCCGACAAGGCGCTCGATGCCGCGGGTTACTGATCGCAGCCCGTGAGATGACGCAGCCGGAAGCTTCGCTCCAACGTCAACGGAGCGAACCCCATGCACCCCGCCCAGACCACCCGCCTCGCAAGCCTCCTGCGCATCGTCCTCACCCTCGGCGTTCTCGCCGTCCTCCTGCTCCCCGCCGCACGCAGCAACACGCCCCTCGGTTTCCTTCCCCTGTGGTTGATCGCCATGCCGGCGAGCGCGCTCTGGGCGCTGCGCCGCGTCCGCGCCGGGTGGGTGCGCGCCCGCTGATCGGGCCGTGATAGCGTGACGGCCCTCCCATCGATGCCGGAGCCGTCATGCCCCAAGGGTGTCCTTTCCGCCTCGTCGCAGGAATCGCCTTCGGGCTTGCCGCCGTGAGCGGCGTGGTCATCGCGGCCGATGGGATCCCCGCGAAGCAGGAGCCCGCCGTGGCGAACGACGACCCGTATCAATGGCTCGAGGACGTGAACGGCGACAAGTCGATCGCCTGGGTCCGCGAACAGAATGCGAAGAGCGAGGCCGAACTCGCCACCACCCCGCAGTTCCGCAAACTCGAATCCGACATCCGCGCCATCCTCGATTCGACCGCCAAGATCCCGGGCGTCGAGAAAATCGGCCCGTATTACTACAACTTCTGGAAGGACAAGGACCACGAGCGTGGGCTTTGGCGCCGCACCACGCTCGAGGAATACCGCAAGCAAGACCCGAAGTGGGAAACCCTCCTCGACCTCGACGCGCTCAATCGCGCGGAGAAGGAAAACTGGGTGTGGCATGGCGCCGATTGCCTCAAGCCCGATTACACGCGCTGCCTGATCGCGCTCTCGCGCGGCGGTTCGGATGCCGATGTCACGCGCGAATTCGACCTCACGACGAAGGATTGGGTGAAGGACGGCTTCTTCCGCCCGGAAGCCAAAGGCGGCATGGGTTGGATCGACCGCGATACCACGTACGTCTTCACCGATTTCGGTGCCGGCTCGATGACGCCATCGGGTTACCCGCGCATCGTGAAGCAATGGTCGCGCGGCACGCCGCTCACGCAGGCCATCAAGGTGTACGAAGGCCGGCCGGAGGACATGTACATCGCCGCGGCGCGTGATTTGACGCCGGGGTTCGAGCGCGACTTCGTGTATCGCACGATCGCGTTCTACAACGATGAGCTGTATCTGCGCCAAAAGGACGGCAAGCTGACGAAAGTCGACGTGCCGAACTCGGCGAACAAGTCGGTGCACGGCGAGTGGCTCGCAATCGAACTGCGCGATCCGTACACCGTCGACGGGGAAACCTATCCTGCCGGGTCCCTGCTGCTCGACAACTTCGACGATTTCATGGCGGGGAAGCGCGACTTCAGCGTGCTGTTCACGCCCGATGAGCACACCTCGCTCGCCGGCTTCACATGGACGAAGACCGGCATCGTGCTGAACGTCATGCGCGACGTGCGCAGCGAGCTGATCGCGAAGCGTTTCTCCCGCCTGGATCGCAGCGGGAACATGGTCGGTCCCGATGGTTGGGTCTCGGTCCCGATCGAGGGTGTTCCGTCGATGGGCGCGCTGACGGTTGCCTCCGTCGACGCAGACGAAAGCGACGCCGTCTGGATTACCGCCACCGACTACCTCACGCCGACGACGCTCGCGATCGCAGACGCGTGGACGAACCCGGCGCCCGAAGTCCTCAAGTCGAACCCGCAATTCTTCGACGCCACCACGCACGTCATCGAACAACACTTCGCGACCTCGAAGGACGGCACGCGCGTTCCGTACTTCCTCGTCAAACCGAAGGGCGCGAAGAACGACGGCGCCACGCCGACGCTGCTCTACGGTTACGGCGGCTTCGAAGTGTCGATGACGCCGTCGTATTCCGGCGGCGTCGGCAAGGGCTGGCTGGAGAAGGGGGGCGCGTATGCGGTCGCCAACATCCGCGGCGGCGGCGAATACGGCCCGCGCTGGCACCAGGCCGCGCTGAAGGCCAATCGCCACAAGGCGTACGAAGATTTCGCGGCGGTTGCGAGCGATCTCGTCGCATCGAAACTCACCACCCACCAGCGCCTCGGCATCATGGGCGGCAGCAACGGCGGCCTGCTGATGGGCAACATGCTCACGCAGTATCCGGAATTGTTCGGCGCGATCGTCGTGCAGGTGCCGCTGCTCGACATGAAGCGCTACAGCCACCTGCTTGCCGGTGCCTCCTGGATGGCCGAGTACGGCGATCCGGATACGGCCGACTGGGAATACATCAAATCCTTCTCGCCGTACCACCTGTTCGATGCGGGCAAGACCTACCCGCCGGTGCTGTTCGCCACGTCCACCAAGGACGACCGCGTGCACCCCGGCCATGCCCGCAAGATGATGGCCAGGATGCTCGCCGCGAACAAAGACGTGCGCTACTACGAGAACATCGAGGGCGGCCACGGCGGCGCGGCGAATAACGCGCAATCGGCGCACATGAACGCGCTGGCCTACACGTTTCTCTGGAATGAACTGTCGAAGTAACCCGCCCCTAACGGACCCGACATGAAACTCACCCCCTGCCTCCTCGCCCTGACGCTGATGACCTCCACCACCTTTGCTGCCGATCTCCCGCAACCCCCCGACGTCGCCAAGAAGCCGCACGTCGTCAAGGCCCCGCACGGCGCGCAGCGCAACGACGAGTACTACTGGCTGCGCGACGACACGCGCAAGAACCCGGAGATGCTCGCGTACCTCAACGCCGAGAACGCGTACACCGACGCCGTCATGGCGCCGTTCAAGCCATTGCAGGAAAAGCTGTACGAGGAAATCGTCGGCCGCATCAAGCAGGACGACAGCTCGGTGCCGTACCGCGAGCGCGGCTACTGGTATTACACGCGTTACGAAACCGGCAAGGACTATCCGGTCTACGCGCGCCGCAAGGGCGCGATGGACGCCGCCGAAGAAGTGCTGCTCGACGTCAACACGATGGCGGCCGGCAAGGATTACTTCAGCGTCGGCGATTGGGAAGTCAGCCAGGACAACACCCTGCTCGCCTGGGCCGAGGATGCCGTCGGCCGCCGCCAGTACACGATCAAGATCAAGAACCTCGCCACCGGCGAACTGTTTTCCGATGAAGTGACGGGCGTGGCGCCCAACCTGGTCTGGGCCGACGACAACAAGACGCTCTTCTACGTCTGGAACGACCCGAAGACGCTGCTGACCACGCGCATCCAGAAGCACGTGCTCGGCACGCCGGCCACCGCCGACGAAGTCGTCTACACCGAAAAGGACGACAGCTTCTACATGGGCGTCGGCCGCACGCGCGACGACAAGTTCATCTGCATCCAGGTGGACAGCACGGTGTCGAGCGAATTCCGCTGCGCGCCGGCCGCCGACCCGAAGACCTTCGCCGTGCTCGCGCCGCGCGAACGCGACGTCGAATACGAAGCCGACCACCACGGCGGCCGCTGGGTCATCCGCACGAACGCCGATGGCGCGAAGAACTACAAGGTCGTGACCGCGGCCGATGGTTCGACCTCGCGCAAGGACTGGAAGGACTGGATCCCGCACAGCGAGGCGGTCTTCATCGACGGCTTCGAGCTGTTCGACGGTTTCACCGCCGTCGCAGAACGCAGCGAAGGCCTGGAACGCCTGCGCCTGCTGCGCCCCGACGGCAAGTCCGAGTACGTCAAGGCCGATGAACCGGCGTACGGCATGGGCCTGTCGGTCAACGCCGAACCGGACACCGACTGGCTGCGTTACACCTACACGTCGATGACCACGCCGGCCACCGTGTACGAACTCAACACGAAGACCGGCGAGCGCAAGCTGATGAAGCGCGACCCGGTCCTCGGCTACGACCCGGACAAGTACACGACCGAGCGCCTGTGGGCGACGGCGAAGGACGGCACGAAGATCCCGGTCTCCGTCGTCTACAAGAAGGGGTTCAAGAAGGACGGCACGGCCGCACTCCTGCAATACGCCTACGGCAGCTACGGCTCCTCGACCGACCCGGGCTTCAACCTGCCGGTGGTGAGCCTGCTCGACCGCGGCATGGTGTACGTGCTCGCGCACATCCGCGGCGGCCAGGAAATGGGCCGCAAGTGGTACGACGATGGCCACCTGTTCAAGAAGAAGAACACCTTCACCGATTTCATCGATGTCACCGACTTCCTGGTGAAGGAAGGCTACGCCTCGAAGG
Source organism: Lysobacter sp. P5_C4 (assembly GCF_054049695.1). Classification (NCBI taxonomy): domain Bacteria; kingdom Pseudomonadati; phylum Pseudomonadota; class Gammaproteobacteria; order Lysobacterales; family Lysobacteraceae; genus Lysobacter; species Lysobacter sp. P5_C4. Next base: position 443,418 of record NZ_JBFULX010000002.1, read on the forward strand.
ATCGCGTCGCCGCGTACGGCGGTAGTGCCGGCGGCTTGTTGATGGGCGCGATCGCGAACATGGCACCGGAGAAATACCGCGTGATCCTCTCGCAGGTGCCCTTCGTCGATGTCGTCACCACGATGCTCGACCCGTCGATCCCGCTGACCACCAACGAATACGACGAATGGGGCAATCCGGAGAAGCAGGACTACTACGACTACATGCTCTCGTATTCGCCCTACGACAACCTGAAGGCGCAGGCCTACCCCGCGATGTTCGTCGGCACGGGGTTGTGGGATTCGCAGGTGCAGTATTTCGAACCGGCCAAATATGTCGCGCGCCTGCGCGATCTGGACACCGCCGGCCCGGATCGCCCGGTGCTGTTCCGCATCAACATGGATGCCGGGCATGGCGGCAAGTCGGGGCGGTTCCGCCGCTACCGCGAGTTGTCCGAGATGTACGCGTTCCTGCTGACGCAGCTCGGGGCCGCCGACGGCGTGCAAACCGCCGCCGCGAAGTGACACACTGGCGCCCATGACCCGAGTCCGCCGCATTGCCGTCGCCCTGTTCGCCGCCCTGCCGCTCGCCGGCTGCGGCAACAAGGGGCAGCTGATCCTCAATCCCGAACCGCAGGAGATGCCGCCGGAAGTGGCGGCATCGATGGCACCGCCGTCCAGCGCGACGGTCGCGCCGGCGCCCGCCACTTCGGTCGTCCCGCCCGCCACAACGACGACGGCACCGCCCGCCGCAACGACGACCGCACCGCCGGCCGACACCGATGGAACGCCCGGCACGCCGCGCTGAAATCGATCCGATGACCCAACCGCATCCGGCCGGCGGCCGCGCCCTGCGCTTCACGAAAATGCACGGCGCGGGCAACGACTTCGTCATGGTCGATCTCCGCCATGGACAAGCCGTGCCCGATGCGGCGCTGTGTCGCGCGCTCGGCGATCGCCATGCGGGCGTCGGCTGCGACCAGATCATCACGATCGAAGCGCCGCGCAACGCAGCGTCCGTCGCGAGTTATCGCATCTGGAACGCCGATGGTTCGCAGGCGCAGCAATGCGGGAATGGCGCGCGCTGCGTCGCCGCGTTCGTCGTGCGCGACGGAACGGCGCAGGGTACGCGCTTCGAACTCGACAGCCCCGCGGGCACGCATGCAGTCGACGTGTTGCCCGGCAACCGTTATCGCATCGCGATGGGCGTGCCCGATTTCGTGCCGGAGCACGTGCCGCTCGCCACGCAGGGCGGCGCGCGCGACACCTACGAGATCGACGTCGACGGCACGATGCTGCGTTTCGGCGCCGCATCGATGGGCAACCCGCATGCGCTGATCGAAGTCGATGACATCGCCACGGCGCACGTCGAATCGCACGGCCCCGCCTTGCAGCGCAGCGCCGCGTTCCCCGAATCGGTGAATGTCGGTTTCGCGCAAATCGAATCGCGCGACCGCATCCACCTGCGCGTTTACGAACGCGGCGTAGGCGAAACGCTCGCCTGCGGCAGCGGCGCATGCGCAGCGGCTGCCATCCTGATGCGGCGCGGCCGCATCGACCGCGACGTCCTCGTCGCCCTGCCGGGCGGCGAACTCCGGATCGCCTGGCCCGACGAGGCCAGTGCGATCACCATGGCCGGTCCGGCCGCATTCGTTTTCGAGGGGGAGTGGTTGCCATGAGCGAGACGACCGAAAAACTCGGTGCCCACGAAGTCGCCGCCTGGTTGCGCCGGCATCCCACCTTCCTCAAGCAGTTCCCGGACCTGGCGATCAGCCTGGTCGTGCCACGCGAGGACGGGCCCGCCGCATCGCTGGCGAGCTACCAACTGGAAGTGTTGCGCGACAAGAACCGCGAACTCGCGCGTCGCCTGCAAGAGCTGTTCGCCAACGCACAGGAAAACGAACGTCTCGCCGTGCGCACGCACCAGCTTGCGTTGGGCCTGATGCGCCAGGACACGCCGTCGGCCACGTTGCGCGCGATGGCCGCGACGCTCGAAGAAGATTTCCAGGGCGATCTCGTGCGCATCCTGACCTTCGCGCCCGTCGCGGGCCTGGACGATGCCGATTGGTGGCAGTCGATTCCCGCCGGCGATCCGCGCCTGGCGCCGTTCCGCGATGCGATCACCGACGGCGAGCCGATCTGCGGCCGCCTGCACCCGGACAAGCACGCGTTGCTCTACGGCGTGCGCTCCGAGGAAGTGCAATCCACCGCACTGCTTTCGATTCCGGGTATCGGGCTGATCGGCGTCGGCAGCCGCGATCCCAACCGCTTCTTTCCGGGCATGGGCACGCTGTTCCTGCGCATGATGGGCGAGACGCTCTCGGTCGCCCTGCAGCGCTTCCCGGGCTGACGACGGCGCATCGCGCGCATGGGCCCGGTCGCCGACTACCTGGCGCATCTTGAAGTGGAGCGGCGCATGTCGCCGCATACGCTCGAGGGCTATCGTCGCGACCTCGAAGGCTTGCAGGCGTACGCGACCGCGCACGGGCTCGACATCGAAACGCTCCACACCGAGCAATTGCGCGCGTTCATCGCGTCGGAACATCGCCGCGGTTTGTCGCCGAAAAGCCTGCAGCGCCGCCTGTCCGCGTGCCGCAGCTTCTATCGCTGGCTGCTGCGCCACGGCCGCATTCCCGCCAATCCCGCGCAACCGATCCGTGCGCCGAAGGCGCCGCGCAAGTTGCCGCAGATCCTCGATCCCGATGAGGCGAAGGTGTTGGTTGAAGTGCCGACCGACGTCCCGCTGGGATTGCGCGACCGCGCGCTGCTCGAACTGTTTTATTCCTCCGGCCTGCGCCTGTCGGAATTATGCGCATTGCGCTGGCGCGACCTCGATTTGGGCAGCGGCATGGTCACCGTGCTCGGCAAGGGCAACAAGCAGCGCACGGTGCCGGTGGGTTCGTTCGCGCGCGCCGCGCTGGGCGCATGGAAAGCCGAGCAGCAGCCGTCCGCCGACGATGCATTCCTCTTCCCCGGGCGCAATGGGCCGCTGACGGCGCGAGCCGTGCAACTGCGCCTGCGGACGCTCGCACAGCGGCAGGGCTTGTTCAAGAACGTGCATCCCCACCTGTTGCGCCACAGTTTCGCGAGCCACGTGCTGGAATCTTCCGGCGACCTGCGCGGCGTGCAGGAACTGCTCGGCCACGCCGACATCTCGACCACGCAGATCTACACGCACCTGGATTTCGGGCACCTGTCGAAGGTGTACGACGCGGCGCACCCGCGGGCCAGGCGCAAGAAGCCGGTCTAACCCGGCGTTGCGCCGCAAGGCACGATGCGGAATTCCACGCGCCGATCGAGCACGTCGATGGCGTCGTCGGTGCCGGTGCCGATGAGGTTGCGCTCGAAGCCCATGCCGAGCGCCTTCGTGCGCGACTTCAGCACCGGCGCCTCCGCGACCAGGCGCTTCTGGATGTAAGTGGCGCGACGCAGGGACAAGGCCTGGTTCATGGCCGGTTTGCCCGTGCGGCTCGTATGCCCGGCAATGTCGAGGCAGACCTTCGCCGCGGCGGTCTCGCGCCCGATCTGCCGCAACCACATCGGATAAGGACTGTTGATGCGCGGGTCGACATGGAACGCCGTGCCGCCCGGCTCGAAGAGGAACTTCACGCTCAGTTGCCGATACGCGATGCCCATGGCGACGACGCGCGCGAACGCCGCTTCGGCCTGGTCGGCCTGCCCGAGTTTCGCCGTGGACAGGTAAATGCCGTTGAGAGCGCGCAATTGCTCGCCGAAGGGCACGGCCAGCGCGCTGCGATATTCCCCGAGCGCCTCGCGGTAGCGCGCCTGGTTGTAGAGATCGGTCGCTTCGTCCAGCGCCATCGCCGTCGCGATGCGATCGAGGTACACGCGATCGCCCGGTTGGCCGCGCGGCGTGCGCGCGGTGCGCACGTAGCCTTCGACGACCTGGTCCTTCACCAACACGGGGCTGTCGCGGTAGTAGGGCAGGGGCGCATGGTCCAGCCCGTCGTCGATCGCGAGCGCACTGGCCTGCGCAGCGACCAGGCCGCTGTCGAGCGCGACAAGCGCGAGGTCGATGCGCAAGGTGCGCGCACCCGCGGCGCCATCGCGCGACAGCGTGCTGACCAGCAGATAGTCCGCGTTGGCCAGGTGGGTCGAACGGAACGGCAGGATGTCGAATTGCCTGTACGTCGCGCGCAGGTGCGCTGTCGCGGTGGTGTCGAGCCGCTGCGTGGACAGGGTTTGCTGCGCGGTTTCGGCATCCAGCGTGGGGTCGTGCACGATGCCGCGCGTGGACAGTTGCGCGAGGACCGACGGCAGGCCTTGCGCCTGCGCGACCAGCGCGTCGGTGGCGTTGCGCACGGCGTCGTCGAACGCAACGGGGCCTTGCACGGCGACGGGTTTCGTCGCGCACGCGCCGAGCAGCGCCAGCATCGCGAACACGCCGCACATGCGCAGGGAAATCGATCGCTGTTTCATTCGGCGCATCCTCGGCGAAGGAGTTCGAGCTCGTCCGGGGCCAACGATTCGAGGGAAAACTTCTGCAGCAAGGACACGCATCGCGCCGGACCATTGCTTTCGTCGAAAGCCACGAGCGTGCGCGATGCCATCGCATCGCGCAGGGCGGCATCGGCCCATTTCACCGGATCCACCGGCTTGCCACGCTCGCGCACTTCGAAGTGGAGGTGCGGCCCGGTGGCGATACCCGTGTTGCCCACCGCGCCGATCGTGCGTCCCCTGTCGACGCCATCGCCGGCCCGCACGTCGATGCGGCTGAGGTGCGCGTACACGGTGGTGCGTTCGCCCGCGCCATGGTCGATGTAGACGACCTTGCCGAACCCTTTCTGGCGGCCCGCGAACGTGACGCGTCCATCGTCCACCGCGCGCACCGGCGTGCCGTGCGGCGCCGCGAAATCCACGCCTTGGTGGAAGTGCAGCGTCTTTTTCACCGGATGACGCCGCGCCGCGAACCCCGACGTCTTGCGCACGGGGTTCAGCGACGCCAGGAGCGTATGCACCAGGCCGCGCGCCGATGCTTCGTGTTCAGCGGCCGGTGCGAGGACAGACGCACCCCCCGCATCCACCTCGGCCGCACGCGCGCCGGCCGTGGCGAATGCCGCCGGCAGCGCGACCGCGAACGCGACGACGCGAAGGAATCGGCAGGAGAATGGGACGGAAGACATCGGAATAGTCTGTCGGGGCCACTGCGCTCAACAGAACCGGAACGTTCGCCGACGCAGCCCCGACGTCTCGTCGATCCGTTCACGGGCGAGGCCCAATGCTTTGCAGCGACGCCTCGAGGCCTGCCGGCATCACGCTTGATCCGCCGGCGGCCGTCCCCACCTCGACAGGAACCGCTCCGGAGCCAATCCCCCATGGATCCCAACGTTTTCCACGCCACCACCATCCTGTCCGTCCGCCGCGACGGCAAAGTCGCGGTCGGTGGCGATGGTCAGGTCACCCTCGGCAACACCGTGATGAAGGCCAACGCGCGCAAGGTGCGTCGCCTCGGGCGCGGCGGCCAGGTGCTCGCCGGGTTCGCGGGCGCGGCGGCCGACGCGTTCACGTTGTTCGAACTGTTCGAATCGAAACTCGAAAAACACGGGCAACTCACCCGCGCCGCGGTGGAATTGGCGAAGGATTGGCGCACCGAGCGCCGTCTCGGGAAACTCGAGGCGTTGCTGGCGGTCGCAGACAAGGAGACCTCGCTCATCGTGTCCGGCACGGGCGACGTGATCGAACCCGAGGACGGGATCATCGCGATCGGCTCCGGCGGCCCGTATGCGCTGTCGGCGGCACGCGCGCTGTACGCGCACACATCGCTCGACGCGAAGACCATCGTCACCGAGGCGTTGAACATCGCCGGCGACGTCTGCATCTACACGAACCGCAACATCGTGGTGGAAGAGCTCTGATGAACAACCTTGCCGTCCAAACCTCCTCTGCCAGCATGACGCCGCGCGAGATCGTGCAGGAACTCGACAAGCACATCGTCGGCCAGCAGGCGGCCAAGCGCGCGGTCGCCATCGCGTTGCGCAACCGGTGGCGCCGCATGCAGCTCCAACCCGACCTGCGCGACGAGGTGATGCCCAAGAACATCCTGATGATCGGCCCCACCGGCGTGGGCAAGACCGAAATCGCGCGCCGCCTTGCGACGTTGGCCAACGCGCCCTTCGTGAAAGTGGAAGCCACGCGCTTCACCGAAGTCGGCTACGTGGGCAAGGACGTCGAGCAGATCGTGCGCGACCTCGCCGACACCGCGGTGAAGATGTATCGCGAACAGGCCAAGCTGCGCGTGCGCACGCAGGCCGAGGATCGCGCGGAAGACCGCATCCTTTCGGCGCTGCTCCCCAAGCGCCAGGTCGCCACCGTGTTCGGCTTCACCAACGAAGAGACTGGCGAAGAGGTGTCCCCGGAGGAAACCGCGACGCGTTCCAAGCTGCGCAAGCAACTGCGCGCCGGCACGCTGGACGAACGCGAAATCGAACTGGAGATCGCGATGAACGTCGGCGTGGACATCATGGCGCCGCCGGGCATGGAAGAGATGGGCCAGCAGCTGCGGCAGATGTTCTCGCAGGTCGCCGGCGGCAAGACGCACACCAAGCGGATGTCGATCCAGGCCGCGCGCCCGCTGCTGATCGAAGAAGAAGCAGGCAAGCTCGTGAACGAAGACGACGTGCGCGCCGCCGCGATCGATGCATGCGAACAGCACGGCATCGTGTTCATCGACGAGATCGACAAGGTCGCCAAGCGTTCGGAAGGCTACGGCGCCGATGTCTCGCGCGAAGGCGTGCAGCGCGACCTGCTGCCGCTGGTGGAAGGGTCGACTGTGAGCACGAAGTACGGGCCGGTGAAGACCGACCACATCCTGTTCATCGCATCCGGTGCGTTCCACCTGGCCAAGCCGAGCGATCTCATTCCCGAAATGCAGGGCCGCTTCCCGATCCGCGTCGAACTCTCGGCGCTGAGCAAGGCCGACTTCGTCCGCATCCTGACCGAGCCGCGCGCTGCACTCACGCGCCAGTACGTCGAGTTGCTGAAAACCGAAGGCGTGTCGCTGCGCTTCGACGACAATGCGATCGAACGCCTGGCCGACATCGCCGAGCAGGTGAACGATCGCCAGGAAAACATCGGCGCGCGCCGTTTGCACACGGTCATGGAGCGCTTGCTCGATACTTTGAGCTTCGAGGCGCCCGACAAGGACGGCACGTCGCTGACGATCGACCGCGACTACGTGGACCTGCACCTGGGCGAACTGGTGCAGGATCCGGATCTGTCGCGGTACATCCTCTAGGAGCGACGTCCTTTAAGGCTTCGCGTTGCGCGGATCGTCCTTCGGATCGACGTAGTTGATCTGGAACGGCCCCATGCCGTTGACCTGCACGACCGCGCCGCCCTTCGTCGACGCTTCGTGCTGCATCTTCGCGGGCAGGTTGACGTAATCGCCGGGCACGAAGTCGGCGTCGTGCGCCTTGGCGCCTTCGTCCATCGCCAGGTGGAAATCGCCTTCGATGATCGTCACCTGCTCATCGGTGGGATGCCAATGCCGCGGGATCTTCCCGCCCGCGGGGGCCTTCAGGCGGATCGCGAATGGCCCTGACTTGGCCGGATCGCCGTACAGCACGGCGGCCTGCACGCCCTTCGGAAGAAATGCCGGGCCCTCGCCCCATTTCGTGTCGGCCGCCTTGACCATGACGTGCGCTCCCGATGCACCTGCATCCGGCGACGAGGCGGACTGCGCCAGCGCAAGCACGGGCACGAGGGCGAGCGTGAACAGGGCAGTGGTCTTCACGGTGGGGCTCCCGTCGAGGTGTCCTCCCGCCAACGCGCCGCGCAGACGGAACCGGCCTTCGCGTTGTGCGCGATAATCCACGCATGAGCCAGCCCAACGACCGCGACACCACCCATTTCGGCTTCCGCGACGTGCCCGTGGGCGAGAAGCAGAAGCTCGTCGGCGAAGTCTTCTCATCGGTCGCCGGCAAATACGACCTGATGAACGACCTGATGTCGCTCGGCATCCATCGCGTGTGGAAGCGTTACTTCGTCGCGACCGCGCAAGTCAAGCCCGGCGATCGCGTGCTCGACCTCGCGGGCGGCACCGGCGACATCGCAGCGCTGTTGCGCGATCGCGTGGGCGACGAAGGCGAAGTCGTCGTCGGCGACATCAATGGCGCGATGCTGCGCGTGGGCCGCGACCGCATGACCGACCGCGGCAACGTGCGCGGCCTGTCGTACGTTCAGATGAACGCCGAATCCCTGCCGTTCCCGGACGCGAGTTTCGATCTGGTCACCATCGCCTTCGGCCTGCGCAACGTGACCGACAAGGACGCCGCGCTGCGCGAAACGCATCGCGTGCTGAAAGTCGGCGGCCAGATGCGGGTGCTGGAATTCTCCGAAGTGAAGGCGGAGTGGTTCAAGCCGATCTACGACTTCCATTCCTTCAAGGTGCTGCCGCAACTGGGCAAGCTGTTCGCGCAGGATGCGGGCAGCTACCAATACCTGGCCGAGTCGATCCGGAAGCACCCGCCACAGGAACAACTGAAGTCGATGATGGAAGCCGCGGGCTTCGAACGGTGCTCGTTCAAGAACCTCAATGCCGGCATCGTGGCTGTGCATACGGGGTACAAGGTCTAACAGCTTTCTCTTCGGTTGGATGCCTCGCCTGATCGATCTTCCTCTTCGGTGACCTCGTTCCTCTTCGGAGGGAGTCGGACCAAGTACAGATCGCCGCGAAGGCGCCGACGCCCGAGAGAGGACATCCAGGAGAACGCGCGGCCGGAGCTCGGCTCCGCGATGTCCTCGACGGGCAAGGTGCCGCCCGTCTGGTGTGCTGGCAGTTGGTGCGCACCGTTCAACTAGCGGCCGATGCGCCCATCTGGTGGACGCGATGCCACCGAAGCGGTGCTGGTTCTGCGTATGGCGCCCTTTAACCCGGCTGCCACGCGTAGCTGATCTTCAGGAACAGACTGCGCGTGTTCGCGAACATGTCGCGCACTTCGTCGTCCTCGAAGCCGCCTTCCGAATAACCCGCGTACAAGGCGCTGCGCGGGTTGAGCTTGTATGAATACAACACTTGCGCTGCGACGTCGCTCGAATGGCGCAGCACCGGCGTCGCGTACAGCGCCGGATCGCGATCGATGTCGCTGCTCTGCACCGACAGGCGCACGCGCTGGCGCGGATCGAACTGCCAGCTCAGGCGGCTGTCGAGCACGCGCGCGTCGTACGCGGTGCCGCCGTCGCGGTTCAACCGCTGCAAGGTGTACGCCACGTTGAGGTTGATGCCGCGGCCGATGTCGAGTTGCACGAAGGGCTCGGCGTCGACGAGGTGCCCCGTGCGCGAGGCGAGCAGATCCAGCGCGGTGCCGTCTTCGAAGTTCCCGCCGACCTTGATCGGCGCCCACGGCACGAGCTCGAAGTAGAACGACCCCCACTGCTCGTCGAACATCTGCCCGTTCCAGAAGCGCGTGCGGGAGAGGCCGCCCAGTTCGTAATACCCCTGGTGCGAAGCGCGCGCGGCGAGGTAACCCTCGAGTTCCTTCTCCAGCAACTGCCGGTCGAAGCGATGGGTGATGTCCCAGTCGCCGTTGAATTCGATGCGGCTCACCGTCGAACCCTTCGGCATGAACCACGTGTGGCCACCACCGATCGTTTGCTTGTCGTAACCGACCTGCGTGATGAAGCCGAGGTCCGCGCGGAAACCGTCGTCGACCGCCTGGTGCTGCAGGTTGAAACGCCAGTTGCGGTTGGCGAAGCCGTACTTGAGGAACAACGCGTCGCCCTTCGGCGCCGTGTCGCGCAAGGACAGGCCATCGGGATAGACCGAATCGCTGCCCAGCCACTGGCCGATCAGCGTGTGTTCGTCCTTCTGGTAATGCGCGTCGATGCCGCCCACCGAGTTGCGATAGCCCTCGCCGGCGCGATACGTCGCGATCGCGCCGACGCTGGTGTACGCGTCGAGGTCGTAACGATAGCGACCGACGAAATCGTCCGCCGATTGTTCGAGGAAACGGAAGGACGACCCCAGCGGACCCGGCACGAGCAACTGCGTCGTCGCATCGCGCGCGAGGATCGCGCCGTAGGCCTGGCCGCCGTTTCGCCCGGTGATGCGCAGCCCGCCGTCGGGGTCGGCGATCTGGCGCGTGTAGAGCACCTGCAGCGGCGTGGTGAAGTAGTCCGCGCCTTCCAGGAAGAACGGCCGCTTCTCGGGGAAGAACAACGCGAAGCTCGTGTTGAGGTCGAGCTGCGCCTGGTCGGTTTCGACCTGCGAGAAATCCGGGTTCAGCGTTGCGTTGAGCGTCAGGTTCGGACTCGGCGCCCAGGCGACATCGACGCCGGGCTCGATGTCGGTGCCCTCGCCGGTCCATTCCGCGCCGGGGCGCGCGCGCTCTTGCGCGTGCAGCATCGTGAGCGTCGGCGTGATCTCCAGGTTCTTGCCCTGCTTCACGCCGACGAACCCCTCGACCTTGTCGAACGTGCACGTCAAACACTTCGAACCGCGTTCCACGCGATTGCTGAAGTATTGGTAGCGGAAATCGCGAGGCCGCACGCGCAGGAAGGTCGCGCCCCAGCGGCGCGTGCCGTCGGTGTCGCGGAAGCGCAGCGTCGCGAAGGGAATGCGGATTTCGACGTCGTAGCCGTGCTCGGTCACCTTCGCGGCGCTTTCCCACAAGCCATCCCAGCTGTCGTCCTCGGAGTTGGTCGACTCTTCCTTGATCAGGTCGGCCTGCACGCCGAAGGGATTGACGAAGAACTCGTACGCACGACGCTGGTCGTCGAAGGTATCGAGCATCACGCCGACGAAATCGTCGCTGTAAAGCGCGTCGCGGTCGCGCAGGAACGCGCGCAGCTTCGAAGGGTCGGGGTCTTCGGCGTGGAAGGCGATCAGCAGTGCATCGTCGGTGTAGGCCATGCGCGCGGTCGTCTTCACCGGCGCGGGCGTGTTGTCGTTCGGCGTGACTTCGAAGACCAGGTCGACCGGCGTCGCAGTGGCCCACGCGGCATCGTCGAGCACGCCGTCGACGACGATGTCGGACGGCGCGCGCGGAATGTCGCGCACGATCGTTTGCGTCGCGGGCGCGGCGGGCGCCGCGGTCTGCGCGAAGGTGGGAGTGGTCGCGACCAGGGCGACAAGGCAGAACAGGGCGCGCCGGAGCGGGCCGCACGAAGTCAGGGCAGGCATGGGCGCGGAGCATGGCGATTCGCCTCGCGCGGCGAGCGTGCCGGAAGTCGGGGCGCGGAGGCATTGCGTCCCGCTCCGCATCGCCCCTCACCAAAGGCCGATGGAGCGGTGCCGATGCGACGCGCAGCATCGCCCGCACACCAACCCTGAGGTTCCAAGCAATGCAACGTTCCTGGCTCGCCCTCGCCCTGCTCGCCGCCCTGCCGTTTGCGGCATCGGCCAAGGGCTCCGACCTGTCCTACACCTACGTCGAAGGTGGTTACGTTCACAGCGATACCGGCCGAGACGCCGATGGCTGGGCGCTCAACGGCTCCTGGGCCTTGAACGAGAACTTCCACGTCTTCGGCAGCTACGCCGATCACAGCATTGCCGTTTCGGACGCCTACTCGGACCTCGAAACCACGCAGTGGTCGCTCGGCGCCGGCTATCGCCACGGCCTCGGCGACAACGTCGACTTCGTCGGCCGACTGGCCTGGACCATGGCCGATTCGGACTACACCCGCTACGGTCGCAAGTTCAGCAACGACAGCAACGGCGCTTCCATCGAAGGCGGCGTGCGCGCTGCGATGGGCAAGCACTTCGAAGGCTACGCACTCGGTGGATACGGCGACGTGGCGTACGGAAACGGCGAGTTCTACACCCGCTTCGGCGCGCAGGCCAAGTTCAACCCATCCTTCGGCATCGCGGCCGACGTGAAGTTCATCAGCGGTGATACCCAGTGGTTCGTCGGGCCGCGCATGCGCTGGTGATTCACGCCGGTCAGGCCCATGCCATCGCACCCGCAGCCCGGCTTCGGCCGGGCTGCGTCGTTCAGGGGTCCTTTGCGCGTGCGGACGTCGTCGAGGCTACACTCGGCCGCCTCGGTTCCCCGGAGATTCCGCCCGCATGCGCCACGCCCCCCTGATGCTGTCCCTGGCCGTCACGCTCGCGCTCGGCGCCTGCGCGAAGAACGAAACCCCTGCGACGCCGGGCACGCCCGCCGCGGCCTCCACCGCAGCCGCCGCCCCCGCCACGCAGGCCGCCGCCGTGACCGACGAACACTCCTATGCGCAGCCGGACAAGGTCCGCACGACCGATCTCGCGCTCGATCTGAACCTCGACTTCGCCAGGAAGACGTTGTCGGGCACCGCGACCTATTCGCTCGACTGGGTCGACCCCGCCGCCACGCAGCTCGTGCTCGATACGCGCGAGCTGACCATCGCGAAGGCCGAAGGCCTGGGCGCCGACGGCCAGTGGGCGCCGTTGCAATTCAAACTCGCCGACGGCGCCGACAAGGTACTCGGCACCAAGCTGACCATCGAAACGCCGCAGCGCCCCAAGCAAGTGCGCGTGACGTACACGACCTCGCCGACCGCCTCGGGCCTGCAGTGGCTCGAACCGTCGATGACGGCCGGCAAGAAGCAGCCCTTCATGTTCAGCCAGTCGCAGCAGATCCACGCGCGCTCGTGGGTGCCGTTGCAGGACACGCCGATCGTGCGCTTCAGCTACACCGCGCATGTCACCGCCCCGAAGGACGCGATGGTGCTGATGAGCGCCGACAACGATCCGAAGGCCGCGCGCGACGGCGACTACAGCTTCAAGATGCCGCAGAAGATCCCGTCCTACCTGCTCGCGATCGCGGCCGGCGACCTGGTCTTCCAGCCGATCACCGACCGCGCCGGCGTGTGGGCCGAACCGGGCACGGTGAAGCCGGCGGCGTCCGAATTCGCCGATACCGGCAAGATGATCGACACCGCCGAGAAGTTGTACGGCCCCTATCGCTGGGACCGCTACGACATCCTCGTGCTGCCGCCGTCGTTCCCGTACGGCGGCATGGAAAATCCGCGCCTGACCTTCGCCACGCCGACCGTGATCGTCGGCGACAAGTCGCTCGTCTCGCTCGTCGCCCATGAGCTTGCGCACAGTTGGTCGGGCAACCTGGTGACCTTCTCCACCGCGAAGGACGCCTGGCTCAACGAAGGCGTGACCAGCTACGTCGAAAACCGCATCGTCGAAGCGCTGTACGGCAAGCCGCGCGCCGACATGGAGCTGGTGATCAACCGCAACGAGTTGAAGACCGAATACACCGAAGAGAACAAGCCGCTGCAGAAGCTCGCGGGCAAGGCGGGCGAACTGAAGGATCCGGACGACAACCTCAGCTCGACGGTCTACACCAAGGGCGCCTGGTTCATGCAGTTCCTGGAACAGCGCGTCGGTCGCGAAAACTTCGATGCGTTCCTGCGCGGCTACTTCGACCACTTCGCGTTCCAGTCGATCTCCTCGCAGCAGTTCGCCGACTACGCGAAAGCCAACCTGCTCGACAAGTACCCGGGCAAGGTGACGCAGGATGAGTTCGACGAATGGCTGTACCAGCCGGGCGTGCCATCCGATGCACCGCAGATCGCATCGCCGCGTTTCGACGCGATCGACGCCGCGCGCAAGGCGTGGTTGGAAGACGGCACGCTGCCGGCCAGCGACGCGACGGGCAAGTGGACGACGCAGGAGTGGGTGCACTTCATCGAAGGCATGCCCACCACGCTCAACACCAAGCAGATGGAAGAACTGGACAAGGCCTACAAGTTCACCGGCACGCCGAACGGCGAGATCGCGCAGCGCTGGTATCCGCTCGCGGTGCGCAGCGGGTATACGCAGGCGAACGAAGCAATCGCAGCTTTCCTGCAGAAGATCGGCCGTCGCAAGCTGATCATGCCGACGTACAACGAACTGGTAAAAACGCCGGAAGGCCTGAAGCTCGCCGAGGACACCTTCGCCAAGGCCAAGCCGGGCTACCACCCGATCACGACCGGTTCGGTGCAGTCGGTGATCGACAACGCGAAGTCCAAGCCGGCGCAGTAACCTGATGACGCGACCCCGCCAAGTCGCCCTCGCGGCCGCCCTCGTGGCGGCCGCGTTGCTTGCGTTGTTCGCGTACGTGATCGTCCAGCCCGATGCGGCGATCCGCATGGAGTTCGCGCGGCAGCGCTTCGACGCGAAGTTGTCCAGGCAGACGAGGGAAGTGGCGGGCCATCGCTGGGTCTACGCGACGCGCGAAGCGAAGACGGCCGATGCACCGACCATCGTGATGGTGCACGGCTTCGTCGGCAGCAAGGAAAACTTCTACCCGGTCGCGCGTGCGCTTGCCGGCAAATACCGGCTCGTGATTCCCGACCTGCCGGGCTGGGGCGAAAGCCAGCGCATCCCGCGCGAAAACTACGGCTTCCTCGCGCAGAGCGAGCGGGTCGCAGCCTTCATTCGAAACGTTTCGCCAGGCAAGCCCGTCGTGCTCGTCGGCCATTCGATGGGCGGTGGCATCGCGGCGCTCGTTGCGGCGGGGCATCCGGAACTGGTGTCGCGTGTCGCGTTGATCGATGCCGCCGGCGTGCGCTTCGACGCCAACGCATTCGGCAAGGACGTCCTCGCCGGGCAAAATCCCTATGCGGTGAACGACCGCGCGAGCATGGCGCGGTTCTTCGCCACCGTCTTCCATCGCGCGGAAGCCAGGCCGTGGGTGCCGTGGCCGGCCGACAAGGCCTACATCGCGCGGCGCGTGCACGATGCCGCGTTCGAGCAAGCGGTTCTCACCGCGATCGGCCGCGGCCCCGAACGATTCCTGCCCGGCAACGAAGCCGCGCGCATCACGCAGCCGGCGTTGCTGCTGTGGTGTCGACAGGACGCCGTGATCGATCCCAGCGCCCTCGCGCTGTACGCTCGGCAGATTCCGCAGGCGACGGGCGTATTGCTCGACGATTGCGGCCACATGTCGATCATGGAGCGGCCCGAAGACGTCGCCATCGCCATCGACCAACTCATCGAACGAGGCCAGCCCCGATGAACGCCCGCACCTGCACCACGCTCGCCGCCCTGCTGCTGCTCGCCGCGTGCGGGCCGAAGGAAGATCCGCAGGCAGCCGCGAAGGCCGCGGCCGCCGAAACGGCGCGCGTCGAACAACTCGCCGCGTCCAAGGAAAAGGAATTCGACGATGCGTTCGCGCGGAGCGATTGGAAGCTCGCGCGCGGATACGGCGATACGCTGCAGATGGATTACCCCGCTTCCGCCGCCGCAAAGCGGATCCAGCCGAAACTCGACGAAGTGCGCAGCCATCTCCACGCCGAGGAAGACGCGCGTCGCCTCGCCGCGTTGTGGGCCTACCAGGTGCAGCCTGCGAAAGGCGGCACGCAGATCTCGGCGGCGATCTATTCGAAGCAGGAAGTCGACACCGGCGGCGGCAAGCGCCCCGTGCGCCTGATCTTCCGCGACCACCCCGACTGGGGAAAGAGCGCGTATCTCGTGCTCGAGAAAGGCGACTTCGATTGCTACGCAGGCTGCAGGGTGAAGGTGACGATCGACGACGGCAAACCGAAGGCGATGGCCGCCTCGCGCCCGAAGACCGACGAGGCCATCGCGATGTTCATCACCGACCAGGGCGCGTTGTGGCGCATGGCGCGGCAGGCGAAGACGGGGCTTTCGATCGAATTCCCCGTGAAGGCCGGCGGCACGCGCACGGCGGTGTTCGAAACCGGCGGCGTGGACAAGGGCAAGCTGCCGAAGTGGAATTGATCCGACGAACGATCACGCCGGGTTAGCGCGACGGGTCTAAGCTCGACATCCCCACCGGAGCGGAGGCGACCATGCTGTCACCGCGCCTGCACAACTATCTCGACCAGCAACATTCCCACTATTCCACGCTGGTGCACGACCGCACGGTCACCGCGCACGAGACCGCGAGCGCGGCGCACGTCAGCCGCCAGTTGTTCGCCAAGACCGTGATGCTGAAGGTCGATGGCACGCTCGCGATGATGGTGATGCCCGCGGCGTATCGCGTGGACCTGACGCGCCTGTCGCGCGCGCTCGGCGGCCGAATCACGGAGCTCGCCGAGGAAACCGAATTCAAGGGTGCATTCCCCGACTGCGAAGTCGGCGCGATGCCGCCGTTCGGCAATCTCTACGGCCTGCCGGTGTTCGTCGATTCCCGCCTTGCCTCGCAACGCGAGATCGCGTTCAACGCGGGCACGCACACCGATGCGGTGCAGATGCCCTACAAGGAATTCGAGCGCCTCGCGCAGCCGGAATTACTCTGGCTGGCGCACGTGATGTGATGCGTCAGAGCGCGTAGCCGAACTGCTGCGCGAATTGTTCGCTGAAGTCCTGGTAATCGAAGCGCTGGTTCTGCGTGCCCGGGTGTTCCACCTTCAGTGCGCCCATCAGGTTGCCGATGCGGCCGATCGTCATCCAGTCCGCGCCCTTTTCGATGCCGAAGATCAGGCCTGCGCGGAATGCATCGCCGCAACCGGTGGGATCGGTGACGCGGCGCTCGTGCGCGGGCGGCACGTCGTAGGACTTGCCCGGCGTGTGGATCTGCGCGCCCTGCGGGCCGCGCGTCACGATGTAGGCTTTCACGCGCGAAACGATGTCCTTCTCGTTCCAGCCCGTGCGCTCCTGCAACAGGTTGGATTCGTAATCGTTGACGGTGACGTAGTCGGCGAGTTCGATGAAGTCGCGCAGTTCCTGCCCGTTGAACAACGGCATCGCCTGGCCCGGATCGAAGATGAAGGGAATGCCGCCCTCGGCGAATTCCTTCGCGTTCTGCAGCATGCCTTCGCGGCCGTCGGGGCTCACGATGCCGAACGTCACGCCCTGCACGTCCCTCACGTGGTTCTCGTAGCTGCGCATCATCGCGCCGGGATGGAAGGCGGTGATCTGGTTGTTGTCGTGGTCGGTGGTGATGAAGGCCTGCGGCGTGAACAGCTCGTCGATCACCTTGACCTGGTCCAGGCGGATGTCCTGCTCGACGAACCACTCGCGGTACGGGCCGAAATCCTGGCCGACGGTGGCCATCGGGATCGGATCGCCGCCCAGCAGCTTGAGGTTGTAGGCGATGTTGCCCGCGCAACCGCCGAACTCGCGACGCATCCTCGGCACGAGGAAGGAGACATTCAGGATGTGCACCTTGTCCGGGAGGATGTGGTTCTTGAACTGGTCGGGGAACACCATGATGGTGTCGTAGGCCAGGGAACCGCAGATCAGGGCGGACATCGGGAAACCTTGTATTCGGGCCGGGCTGGGCCCGCGGGGCGCACAGGGTAGCGGCCCGTTGCCCGCAAGGCCAGATCGGCCCGCTTTGCGGGCGATTCTGCGGAGGCCGTCGAATTGCCCGAAATCCCCGGAAAAAACGCGCACTCCGCGCTTGCTGGGGGGCAGGGGGAAGGATAGGCTAGCGCACCTTCGCGGCACGATTTCCAGTGCCGCCCGCATGCAGGCGACTCCCCCCGAATGTTCAAGTTCCTCGGCCGCTACTTCTCCAGCGACCTGTCCATCGATCTGGGCACGGCCAACACCCTCATCTACGTCCGCGGGCAGGGCATCGTGCTCAACGAGCCGTCCGTGGTCGCCGTTCGCCAGGATCGCCTCGGCGGCGGCACCAAGACGGTGGCCGCCGTCGGCACGGAGGCCAAGCAGATGCTCGGCCGCACGCCCGGGCATATCACCACGATCCGGCCGATGAAGGATGGCGTCATCGCCGACTTCACCTACACCGAGGAAATGCTCAAGCACTTCATCCGCAAGGTGCACAAGTCGCGCCTGCTGCGCCCCAGCCCGCGCGTGCTGGTGTGCGTGCCCTGCGGTTCGACGCAGGTCGAGCGCCGCGCGATCAAGGAATCGGCCGAAGAAGCCGGCGCCCGCGAGGTCCACCTGGTCGAAGAACCCATGGCCGCCGCCATCGGCGCCGGCATGCCCGTGACCGAAGCCTGTGGCTCGATGGTCGTGGACATCGGCGGCGGCACGACGGAAGTCGCGGTCATCGCCCTCAACGGCATCGTGTATTCGCAGTCGGCCCGCATCGGCGGCGACCGGTTCGACGAGGCGATCATCGCCTACGTGCGCCGCACGCAGGGCATGTTGATCGGCGACGCGACGGCCGAACGCATCAAGCTGGAAATCGGTTGCGCCTACCCGCCGAAGGAAGTGCGCACGATGGAGATCTCGGGCCGCCACCTGGCAGAGGGCGTGCCGAAGATGATCACGATCACCTCCAACGAAGTGCTCGAAGCGCTGCGCGAGCCGCTCGCCGGCATCGTCGCGGCGGTGAAGCAGGCGCTGGAGCAGACCCCGCCGGAACTGTGCGCCGACGTCGCCGAGCGCGGCATCGTGCTGACCGGTGGTGGCGCGCTGTTGCGCGACCTGGACCGCCTGCTGAGCGAAGAAACCGGCCTGCACGTGCAGGTGGCCGATGATCCGCTGACGTGCGTGGCGCGTGGCGGTGGCCGTGCGCTGGAGATGCTCGACATGCACGGCAACGAGTTCTTCGCGCCGGAATAACCGTATTCGGGGATGGGCCGCTCGCGGCCCATGACATCTCAGGCCAAGCCGCTCAAACCACACTACCAACGTGCCGCCCTACGCCGGTCCCGCAGCTGCCCGCCCCGGCGAAATCGTCGGCACGCTTCGGCTGCTGGCGTATCTGGCCGCGGCGTTCGCGCTGATCCTGCTCGACCATCGCGGCGGCTGGTTGTCGCAGGTCCGCCAGCAGGCGCAGGCGTTCGTGCAGCCGATGTGGGCCGTCGCCGGCTGGCCCGGCGCGGTCATCGACTCGATCAGCGACGACGCCGGCACCCGCACCTCGCTCATCGAAGAAAACCGGCGCCTGCGCAACCAGATGTTGGTCGACAGCGCGCGCATGGCGCGCCTGCAGGCGGCCTCCGCCGACAACGATCGCCTGCGCCGCATGCTGGGCGTCGTGCAGCGTGGCGGCCTGGACGTGCAACTCGCGCCGATCCTCGACATCGACCTGGATCCCACGCGCCAGCGCCTGGTGCTCGATGCGGGCAGCAGCGATGGCGTGCGCGTCGGCCAGGTCGTGATCGATGCCGGTGGCGTCGTCGGCCAGGTCATTGCCACCACCACACTGCACTCGACTGCCTTGTTGCTCACCGATCCCGACCATGCCGTGCCCGTCGCCGTGATGCGCAACGGCGTGCGCCTGGTCGCCTACGGCACCGGGCGGAGCGATCGCCTCGCGCTCGCGAGCATCCCCCTGTCGAGCGACGTCAAGGTGGGCGATGTCGTCGTCACCTCGGGCCTCGGCGAACGATTCCCCGCGGGCTTTCCCGTGGGCAGGATTTCGGCGCTGCGCCCCGACGACAGCCGTGCCTTCCTCGTCGGCGACGTCACGCCCGCCGCACAACTCGATCGCGGCCGCGACGTGCTGCTGCTCCGCAGCGCACCCGAGCGCCCGGTGATCGGACCGGCACCGGCGCGCACCGCGCCCGCCAGCGCAGCAACGGCCGTCGTGCCCGCATCCACCGTCGTCGTGCCCAGCAGGGCGTCCCTCAAGGCCCGCTCGCCGGCTGCAAGGACGTTGCCCGCACCGGCCACCACCGGAGCACGCCGCCCGTGAGCCGCGAACGCGCCGCCTGGGTCCTGCCCGTCAGCATCGTCGTCGCGCTGCTGCTCGGCCTGCTGCCGTTGCCGACGCAGGTGGCGCCGCTGCGGCCGTACTGGCTTGCGCTCGCGCTCGCCTACTGGGTGCTCGAAGAACCCGATCGCGTGGGCCTGGGCTTCGCATTCGTCGTCGGCCTGATCGCGGACCTGTGCTTCGGCAGCCTGCTCGGCGAACAGGCGCTGCGCCTGACGATTCTCGCGTTCATCCTGCAGCGGTTCCGCGCGCGGCTGCGGTTCTTCCCGCTGTCGCAACAGGCACTGGCGATCGGCGCGCTGTTGCTCAACGATCGCATCGTGACCACCGCGCTGCACCTGGCGCTGGGCGAAGCCTTGCTGCCGCCGCTGTCGTGGGTGGCCCCCGGTATCGGGATGGTGTTGTGGGCGCCGTTGTTCCTGCTGTTCGACACGCTACGCCTGCGGGCGTGGCGCAACCGCTGAAGGCCGTCGCATGCGCCGCCGCCAGCTGAAGAATGCATTCGCCGAGGCGATGCGGTTCCGAAATCGCGCGCTCATCGCGTTCGCGGCGGTCTCGCTCGCCCTGTTGGGGCTGGGCGGTTGGTACTTCCGCCTGCAGGTACTCGAACACGACGAATACGCCACGCGCTCGGAAGCCAACCGCATCAAGCCGCGCCCCGTCGTGCCCGGCCGCGGGTTGATCCTCGACCGCAAGGGCCGCGTGCTCGCCGAAAACGTGCCGGCCTTCCGCCTCGACGTCGTGCCCGACCAGGCGGGCGATACGAAGCAGCTGGTCGCCAATCTCTCGAAGATCGTCGCACTCGATCCCGAGGAACTCGAACGCTTCGACGTCGAACGCAAGGGCAAACACGGCTGGCGCCCGATCACCCTGAAGATGCGCGTCGGCGAGGAAGAAGCCGCGCGCTTCGCGGTCGACCGTTGGCGTTTCCCCGGCGTCGAGCTCGTGCCGTATCTCAATCGCCATTACCCCTACGGCGATCTGCTCGCGCACATCATCGGTTACGTCGGCCGCATCGACCAGGCGGACCTGGCGAAGATGGGCGAAGTCGATGCAGCGCTCACCCACACGGGCAAGACCGGGCTGGAGCGCTATTACGAAGACGCGCTGCGCGGCAAGGTCGGTTACGAGAAGATCGAAACCAATGTCGAGGGCCGTGCGCTGCGTCGCCTCGGCCAGGTGCCGGCGGTGCCTGGTGCGGACCTGCGTTTGTCGATCGACCTGGATTTGCAGAAGGCGATGGTCGCCGCGTTCGAGGATCACGACGGCTCGGCGGTCGCGATCGACCCGCGCACCGGCGAAATCCTCGCGATGGTGAGCCTGCCTTCGTACGACCCGAACCTCTTCGTCAACGGCATCTCGCATACGCAATACAAGGCGCTGATGGACGACCCGTCGCGGCCCTTGTTCAACCGCAACGTGCTCGGCGGTGGGCCGCCGGGTTCGACGGTGAAGCCGTTGATCGCGCTCGCCGGCCTCGACAGCGGCCTGCGCCGTCCCGAAGACAAGGTGTTCTCCACCGGCGAATTCCACATCCCCGGGCAGAAGCGCGGCTATCGCGATGCGCATGGCGGCGCCGGTTGGACCGACCTGCGCAAGTCGATCGCAGCGTCGGTGAACTTCTACTATTACAAGCTCGCCTACGACATGGGCATCGACCGCTTCTCCTCGTACATGCACAAGTACGGGTTCGGCGGGCCGTCGGGCATCGACCTGGCCGGCGAAACCAGCGGCATCGTGCCGTCGGCGGAATGGAAGGCGGGGCGTTCGAAAGAGCCTTGGTATGCCGGTGAAACCGTGATCGCGGGCATCGGGCAAGGCTATTGGGTCGCGACGACGTTGCAGCTCGCGCGCGGCGTGTCCGCGATCGCCAACGGCGGACGCCTCATGCGGCCGCACCTGGCTTCGTCGCGTCGCGACGGCTACGACACGCCGTGGTTGCCGATCGCGCAGCCGCAAGCGGTTCGCATCACCGACAACCCCGCCAACCTGCGCGCCGTGCAGGAAGGCATGATGATGACGATGCAGCCGGGCGGCACGGGTTTCAGTCTCGTGCGCGGCGCGCCGTACCTGATGGCGGGCAAGACCGGCACCGCGCAGAAGATCAGCCGCCGCGGCGGCGTGAGCGTGGACCCGCACCAGTTGCCGTTCAACCTTCGCCACCAGGCCCTGTTCGTCGGTTATGCGCCGGCGGACAACCCGACGATCGCGGTCGCCGTCGCGGTCGAACATGGTGGCTTCGGTGCAAGCACCGCGGGGCCGATCGCGCGCAAGATCTTCGACGCCTACCTGCTGGGCAAGATGCCTGAAGTGGCCCCGACGACGCAGGTTCCGGTCGCCGCTGCCGCATTGCCGGCGCCAGCACCCGCGCGATGAACGCCATCCTCCGCATCGGCGTGGATCTCACCGGGCGCATGCTGCGCACGGTGGATCCGTGGTTGCTCGGCGCGCTGCTCGCGTTGATGGGCATCGGCCTGGCCGTGCTTTACAGCGCAGGCGCCGAGACGCCGCACCTGGTGTACGCGCAGGCCGCGCGTTTCGTCGTGGGCTTGCTGGCGATGTGGGGCCTCTCGCGCATTCCGCCCACGCGGCTGCGGCATTGGTCGCCGCTGGTGTACGGCATTTCGCTGCTGCCGTTGCTGCTCGTGCTCGCGATCGGGCAGGGCAAGCACGGCAACCACTGGATCAACCTGGGCTTCTTCTACTTCCAGCCATCGGAAGTGATCAAGTTGAGCCTGCCGATGATGGTCGCGTGGTTCCTGCAGCGCGAACCATTGCCACCGAGTTTCCGCGTCGTGCTGGTCAGCGGCGCACTGATCGCGATTCCCCTGGGGCTCATCCTCCTGCAGCCGGACTTCGGGACGGGAATGCTGGTGGCATCGAGCGGCGTGTTCGCGCTGTTCCTGGCCGGGCTGTCGTGGTGGTGGTTCGTCGCCGCGTTCGCCGGCGTGGCGGCGGTCGCGCCGGCCGCGTGGTTCTTCATGCTGCGCGAGTACCAGAAGGAACGCATCCTGACCTTCCTCAATCCCGAATCCGATCCGCTCGGCGCGGGCTGGAACATCATCCAGTCGAAGATCGCCATCGGCGCGGGCGGCATGACGGGCAAGGGCTGGGGGCAGGGTTCGCAGTCGCACCTGGATTACCTGCCCGAGCACACGACCGACTTCATCTTCGCCGTGCTGAGCGAGGAATTCGGCTGGATCGGCGTGGCAACGGTGCTCACGCTGTACCTGTTCGTGATCGGGCGCTGCCTGTGGATCGCGGCCGAAGCGCGCGATGGCTATTCGCGTCTGCTCGCCGGCGCGCTGGGCCTGTCGTTCTTCGTCTACGTGATCGTCAACGGCGGCATGATCTCGGGCATGTTGCCGGTCGTCGGCGTGCCCATGCCCCTTTTGAGTTACGGCGGCACGTCGGCGGTGTCCTTGCTGGCGGGATTGGGGCTGGTGATGGCGGTGGGCGCGCATCGTCCGCGCCACGCGACCTGAAGCGCACCGCGCCACGAAATCGCGACATGGTTTGCACATTCACGCATCTGCGCTACATTCCGGCGCAATGACGAGACGCGCATTCCCGCGGTACGTCCTGTTGGTCCCCCTGGCGCTCGCCGCCGGATGCGCGACCCAGGCCCCGCCTTCCCCGCAAACCGCAGCGCCGCCCGCCACCACGCAGGTCGCGCCTGCGACGCCGGCCCCCACGCCCGCCGCGCCGATCCCGCCGCAGTTGCGCGACATCAGCGCCGCACGCGCCGAGTTCGTTCGCCTGACCGCGGCGAAGTACGACATCGATCCGGCGTACATCGCGTCGGTGCTCGACAAGGCGCAGACGCGCGACGGCATCATCGCCGCGATGTCGCGCCCGGCCGAAGCCAAACCCTGGCGCGATTACCGCCCGATCTTCATCACGCAAGGGCGCATCGACGGCGGCAAGGCCTTCATGGCGACCAACCGCGATGCGCTGGCGCGTGCCGAAGCCCGCTTCGGCGTGCCGGCGGAAATCATCACCGCGATCATCGGCGTGGAAACCAGCTACGGCGGTAACAAGGGCAGCTATCCGGTCATCGATGCGCTGTACACGCTCGCCTTCAACTACCCCCGCACCGGCGATCCGGCGAAGGCCGCGCGCGAAAACCAGCGCGAAGCCTTCTTCCGCGACGAGCTCGGGCAGTTCTTCGCGCTCGGGAAAGAAGCGGCCCTGGATATCACGCAGCTCAAGGGCAGCTATGCCGGCGCGATGGGCTACGGCCAGTTCATGCCATCGAGCTACCGCCAGTACGCGGTCGATGGCGACGACGACGGCAAGCGCGACCTGTTCGGCAACATCGACGACGCGGTCGAGTCGGTCGCCAACTATTTCGCGAAGAAGGGTGGCTGGAAACGCGGCGGCCCGGTGATGACCGCCGCGCTGCGCGATCCGTCGGCGACCGACTACAGCGCCGAGAACATCGACGTGATGCAGCCCTTCGAAAGCTTCGCGCCGATCGGCTATCGCACGACCTTGCCGCTGGCACCGGCGACGCCCGCGCAGATCGTGCGCTTCGATGGCGTGGGGGGCACCGAATACTGGATGGTGTTCGACAACTTCCGCGCGATCACCAAGTACAACACCTCGCGGTTGTACGCGA
The DNA here is from genome assembly GCF_054049695.1 of Lysobacter sp. P5_C4. NCBI lineage: Bacteria > Pseudomonadati > Pseudomonadota > Gammaproteobacteria > Lysobacterales > Lysobacteraceae > Lysobacter > Lysobacter sp. P5_C4. The sequence goes on from NZ_JBFULX010000002.1 coordinate 467,549, forward strand.
CGGCCGTGTATCAACTGGCCGAGTCGATCGCCGGGCGCGATGCGCAGGTGGCGCAGCAAACGCAACTGGCCACCGTGCCGGCGCCGCCGGTGCAGGCAGAGCGCACGCCGCCATGAAGCGCGCGCTGCCGGCGTTGTGCCTGCTGCTCGCCGCGTGCGGCGGGGCGCCCACCACCAAGGCGCCGGCGCCGTCGCAGTCTTCCACCACCGTTTCGAAGGCCTCCGCGAACGCACCGGGCGGCAAGCGCCGCTCGCCTTATGCCGCCGCGCAGGAAGATCTCTCCAAGCGTGGCGATTACATCGCCGGCGGCCTGTACGCGCCGGACGTGAAGGACAGCGCACCGCCGCCGATCGAGGACGTGCACCTGATTCCCGAGCCCGATGTCGTGGCCGAACCGCGTTCGCGCTACGGCAATCGCGATTACGCGGTTCTCGGCAAGCAATACCACGTGCTCGACGATCCTGCGGGTTACGTCGAACGCGGCACGGCGTCGTTCTACGGGCAGAAATTCCACGGCCGGCGCACCTCGTCGCTCGAGGTGTACGACATGTACGCCTTCAGCGCCGCGCACAAGACGCTGCCGATCCCGTCGTTCGCGCGCGTCACGAATCTTGCGAACGGCAAGTCGGTGGTCGTGCGCGTGAACGATCGCGGCCCCTTCCACGACGGGCGCGTGATCGACCTGAGTTATGCGGCCGCGGTGAAGCTCGGCGTGTATCCGGCGGGCACCGCGAACGTGGAGGTGCGCGCGCTCACGGTGAACGACCGCGGCCCGGACATGCGCGTCGCCGCGCCCGATCCCGTGCCACCGCCCGTGTCGCCGAGCGCAATGGACCGCATGGTTGCGGCGCTTCCGATCGCGAGCGCGGAAGCGGGCGAACGCAAGCCGACCGCCGCGAACGCCGAGCCCGAACCCACGCCGCCCGGCCCGTGGCGCTTCGACATGCGCCAGGACGGCAAGGCGATGACGGCCGACGAGTTCGACCAATGGATGAAGGAACGCCAGGTGCGTGTTGCGACCGGAAAATCGGGCGCACCGGACCAGCGCCCGCCCGCGGAACCGGCGAAGGCACCCGTTCGGACTGAAACGGCCGCTTCCAATCCGCAGCCGCCCGTACCGGAAACGACACCGGCGCCCGTGGTGAAGGGCGACGCCGTCGTGCTGCAGGTCGCGAGCTTCGCCGCACGCGCGAACGCAGAGCGCGCGCTTGCGATGCTCGAAGGCGCCGGCATTCGCGATGCACGCCTGTTCGACGCCACCGCGTCGGGCCAGAAAGTGTGGCGCCTGCGCGTCGGCCCGGTGCCGGGCGAGCGCGTTGCGGAACTCAGCGCGACCGTCGCAGGTCTCGGATTCGGCCGCCCGAACATCGTGCGCGACTGAATCCCCGGCACGGCGCGGCCGTGACCTCTAGAATTCCCGTCTTCTTTCCCTTTCGCTCGCATTTTTGGAGCCCGCCGTCCTGATGAACGTCCGTCCCCTCGCCGCCCTCGCACTCGCGGCTCTCGCCACTTCCTTCATCGGCCTGTCGCTCGCCCAGGCACCGGCGCCGAAGCCCGCCGCACCTGCCGCAACCGCCGCGCTGAGCGATTCGCTGCCCGTGCCGCCGCCGCCGCAGATCCAGGGCAAGGCCTGGGTGTTGATGGACTTCGCGACCGGCCAGGTCATCGCCGGCCAGAACGGCGATGCGCAGCTGGAACCGGCGAGCATCACCAAGGTGATGACCAGCTATGTCGTCGCCGCCGAGATGAAGTCCGGCAAGGTGAAGGGCACCGATCCGGTGATGATGAGCGAGCATGCGTGGCGCGAAGGCGGCGCCGGCACCGAGGGCAGCTACAGCGGCTTCGAAGTGAACAAGACCGCGCCGCTGGTCGAGATGGAAAAGGGCATGGTCGTGCAGTCGGGCAACGATGCCGCGATCGCACTCGCCGAACACGTCGCCGGCAGTGAAGATGCATTCGCTTCGCTGATGAATGCCTACGCGCAGCGCATCGGCATGCAGCACTCGCACTTCGAAAACCCGCATGGCCTGTCGCAGCCGGGCCATGTATCGAGCGCGCACGACCTGGCGCTGCTCGGTCGGGCACTGATCCGCGATTTCCCGGAAGCGTATTCGTACAACAAGATCAAGGAATACACGGTCGGCCCGATCACGCAGCGCAACCGCAACCTCCTGCTGTGGCGCGATCCTTCCGTCGACGGCATCAAGACCGGCCACCACAGCGGCGCCGGTTACTGCCTGATGGCCTCGGCCAAGCGCGGCGACCAGCGCCTGATTTCGGTGGTCATGGGTTCGACCAGCGAGAACCAGCGCGCCGTGGATTCCCAGGCGCTGCTCAACTGGGGTTTCCGCTTCTTCGAAACCCACCGCCTGTACGAGGCCAACAAGGCGATCTCCAAGCAGAAGGTGTGGAAGGGCGCCGCCGATGAAGTGCAGCTGGGCGTGGATTCGCCGATGCTGGTGAGCACGCCGCGCGGCAAGTACGCGCAGCTCAAGCCGAGCATGGACATCCCGAAGACGCTGGTCGCGCCGATCGCGAAGGGCCAGAAGATCGGCAGCGTGAAGGTTACGCTCGACGGCAAGGTGATCGCGCAGCGCCCGATGGTGGCGCTCAACGCCGTGGAAGAAGGTGGCTTCTTCAAGCGCATGTGGGACGAATTGATGATGTGGTGGAATTCTTGATGCGCTGACGCGCATCAAGAATGGCGCCGTGCCCGCAACACCACCTGCGCCAGTTGCGCATCGGACACATCGGGCCGGCCGAAGACCGCGCGCACCAGCTCGTCGCGGCCGACGGCGCGGTCCCGGTGTTCGATCAGGGCCGTACTGCCGGGGTTGGGTTCGCCGGATCACGGTCCCATAATCCCGCGATGGAGATCAAGTCCGACAACCCCGACCACGGCTTCCAGTTCCCGGGCACCTTCGAGCTCTCCGCCATGGGCGCCGCGGCCGCGGACCTGCAGGCCGAACTTCCACGGCTCCTGATGGACGCCGGCATCGACGTGGTGAGCGAATCGGTCAGCTGGAAGCATTCCTCCAACGGGAAGTACGTTTCGGTGCGCATCGCCTTCAAGGCCGACTCGCGGGCGCAATACGACGCCGCGCACGCCGCCCTGCGCGCGCATCCCGAGGTGAAGTGGACACTTTGAGCGTCGCCGCCGCGCCGCAGGCCGGCACCGCGCGCGAATCGCAGGCGCGCCCGGCCCATGTGCGCGACCTCGGCCGCAGGCCCTATGAACCCGTCTGGCGCGCGATGCAGGCCTTCACCGATTCGCGCACCGATCAGACGCCCGACGAAATCTGGCTGGTCGAACACGACCCCGTCTTTACCCTGGGCCAGGCCGGCAAGCCCGAACACGTGCTGATGCCGGGCGACATCCCGGTCCTGCACGTCGACCGGGGCGGCCAGGTGACCTACCACGGCCCGGGCCAGATCGTGGCCTACCCGTTGCTCGACCTGAAGCGGCTGAAGGTGGGCGTGCGCGAGTACGTCAACCGCATCGAACAGGCGATCATCGACACGCTGGGCGACTGGAACATCCTCGCGCAGCGCCGCGACGGCGCGCCGGGCGTCTACGTGAACGATGCGAAGGTCGCCGCACTGGGCATCCGCGTGCGCCGTGGCTGCACTTTCCACGGACTGGCCTTCAACATCGCGATGGACCTGGAACCCTTCCACCGCATCAACCCGTGCGGCTATGCGGGTTTGCAGGTGGTTTCGATGGAAGACCTGGGTGGGCCAGGCAACCTCGACGCCATCAAACCCCGGCTGCTGGACCACCTCGCCGTACAATTCGGCTTGCAGCTCCAGCCTGCCTCCCCCGAATTATTCGTGGCACCGTCCCCATGAGCGAAATCGAGTCCAAGGCCATCCCGCTGACCATCGTCGGCGACGCCGCACCGTCGCTGGTGCCCGGCGCGAAGCAGATCGCCGGCGACAAGATCGCACGCTCGCCCGTGCAATTCGCCGACACGCCCGTGCTGCGCAAGCCCTCGTGGATCCGCGTGCGCATCCCCTCGGGCAATTCGGTGGCCAACCTCAAGGCCAAGTTGCGCGAGAACCGCCTGGTCACGGTGTGCGAGGAAGCGAGCTGCCCGAACATCCACGAGTGCTTCAGCCACGGCACGGCGACCTTCATGATCCTCGGCGAGGTCTGCACGCGCCGCTGCTCGTTCTGCGACGTCGCCCACGGCCGCCCGAAGCCCCCGGATGCCGGCGAGCCCCTCCACCTGGCGACCACCATCGCCGACATGGGCCTGAAGTACGTCGTGATCACTTCGGTCGACCGCGACGACCTGCGCGACGGCGGCGCCCAGCATTTCGTCGACTGCATCAGCGCGGTGCGCCACCACAGTCCGCGCACGAAGATCGAAATCCTCACGCCCGACTTCCGCGGCAAGGGCCGCATGGACCGCGCGCTGGAGATCCTCGCCACCAACCCGCCGGACGTGTTCAACCACAACGTCGAGACGGTGCCGGACCTTTATTCGAACGTGCGGCCCGGCGCGGACTACGCCTGGTCGCTCACGCTGTTGAAGAAGTTCAAGGCGCAGCACCCGGAGGTCGCCACCAAATCCGGGATCATGCTCGGCCTGGGCGAGACGATGGAACAGGTGCAGGCCACGCTGCGCGACATGCGCGCGCACGACGTGGACATGGTCACCATCGGCCAGTACCTCCAGCCCAGCCCGCACCACCATCCGGTGCTGCGCTACTGGACGCCCGAGGAGTTCAAGGCACTCGAGGTCTACGGCATGTCGCTCGGTTTCACCCACGTGGCCTCGGGCCCGTTGGTGCGCTCGTCGTACCACGCCGACCGGCAGGCGATCGACGCCGGCTTCGTGGCGGCGTAAAGGCGCGGTTCGGGTTCGTCTTCGGATTCCGTTAACGCCACGCGAAAGCGGGCGTCCGGCATGAATGGTCCCCCTGGGCTGAACGCGCAGTCTCATCTTTTGCCGCTGGCGCGCGCCGGAAACTTTCGGCACTGTCGGCCTATCGATGCTCGGTCGCAGTCTGGACTTGCCGTCGAACCCGCGGCACCCCGTTTGTTCCCTTGTCGGCCCGCCCCACCGGGCCCGGAAGCGCCCATGAAGCTCAGCAAGACCCTGCCCGTCCTCACCATCGCCCTCGCGCTGTCGGCACCGATCGCGCTGCTCGCGCGCGCCGACAACGACAGCAAGCTGCCCGACGGCCCCAATGCCGCGCAGGCGAAGACCGCCGAACTGGTCTATGGGCTGTTGTCGGACAGCCGCTTCGCCTACCGCCCGCGCAACCTCGACGACACGCTGTCGAAGGACATCTACAAGCGGTACATGGAAGCGATGGATCCGGGGAAGCTGTTCTTCACCGCGCAGGACGTCGCGAAGTTCGCGCCGTACCAGACGCAGCTCGACGATGCGATCAAGAGCGGGTCGATGGACGCGCCGTACGCGATGTTCGCCATCTACAAGCAACGCGTGGCCGAGCGCACCGCGTTCGCGCGCAAGGCATTGAAGACCGACAAGTTCGATTTCAGCGGCACCGACCGCTACGACTACGATCGCGAAAAGGCGGCGTGGGCCGACACGGCGACGCTCGACAAGATCTGGACGCAGTCGGTGCGCAACGACTGGCTGCGCCTGAAACTCGCCGGCAAGGCGCCAGACGAAATCCGAAAGACGCTCGACAAGCGTTACGGCAACCTCGTCAAGGGTGTCGAGGATCTCAACGGCGAAGACATCTTCCAGACCTTCCTGACCTCGTACGCGAACTCGATCGACCCGCATACCGATTACTTCAACCCGCGCACCGCGGCCAACTTCAACCTGACGATGTCGCTGTCGCTGGAAGGCATCGGCGCGGTACTGCAGAAGCAGGACGAAGTGGTGGTGATCCGCGAGATCATCCCGGGCGGCCCGGCCTCGCGCAGCGGCAAGCTCAAGCCGGGCGACCGCATCGTCGCCGTCGGGCAGGGCACGTCGGGCGAAATGAAGGACGTGGTCGGCTGGCGCATCGACGATGTCGTCGAACAGATTCGCGGCAACAAGGGCACGCCCGTGCGCCTGGACGTCGTGCCGGCCGAATCGCCCGCCGATTCCAAGCCCGAGCGCCTGGTGCTCACGCGCGACAAGGTGCGCCTGGAAGAACAGGCCGCGAAGGCGCAGACCATCACCGTGCCGGGCGCCGATGGCGCCGCGTCGCGCAAGATCGGCGTGATCAAGCTGCCGGCCTTCTACCAGGACTTCGAAGGCCGCCGGAAGAACGCGAACGACTATGCGTCGGCCACGCGCGACGTCGCCAAACTGCTCGCGCAGCTCAAGGCGCAGAAGGTCGACGGCGTGGTGCTCGACCTGCGCAACAACGGCGGCGGTTCGCTGACCGAGGCGGTCGAGCTGACCGGCTTGTTCGTCGATCGCGGCCCGGTGGTGCAGGTGGTCGAATCCGGCGGACGCGTGAGCGTCGAGGACGACACGCGCGCCGGCGTCGCGTGGGATGGCCCGCTTGCGGTGCTCACCAATCGTGGTTCGGCCTCGGCCTCGGAAATCTTCGCCGGCGCGATCCAGGATTACGGCCGCGGCCTGGTCATCGGCGAAACCACCTTCGGCAAGGGCACGGTGCAGAACCTGATCGACCTGGACCGCTGGCCGCAGAACGACGGCGACAAGTACGGCCAGGTGAAGCTGACCATCGCGCAGTTCTTCCGCATCAGCGGCGGCAGCACGCAGCACAAGGGCGTGGTGCCGGACATCGCGTTCCCGGTCTCGGTGGATGCCAGCGAGTTCGGCGAAAGCACCTACGACAACGCCTTGCCGTGGTCGCGCATCCAGGCGGTCGACCACACGCAGTACGGCAACTTCGCACCGATCATTCCGCGTCTCGACTCCCTGCACACCGCGCGCGTGGCGAAGGACAAGGAATTCCAGTGGTGGGCGCAGGACGTGGCGCAGTTCCGCGAGGAGTCGGCGAAGAAGTCGGTTTCGCTCAACGAAGGCGAGCGCCGCGCCGAGCGCGACAAGTTCGAAGCCAAGCGCAAGCAGCGCCAGGCCGAGCGCAAGGCGATGGGCCTCCCGCTGGATCCCTTCGCCGACGACAGCGACGACGGCCTGCAGGCCAACGAACGCAACATCGCCGAAGACGCCAAGCGCGAAAAGCTGGAAGAGAAGCGTCCGGATCCGCTGCTCCGCGAATCCGCCGCGATCCTCGCCGACGCCCTCACGCTGTTGACCAACGACCAAAAGCTCTCGCAGCAGGTGCTGCCGGCTGCGCGCACGCTGGGCCACTGGTCGGAGTGATCCCGAGGCGGCGCGCGGGGTTTCCCTACGCGCCACACGGCAAGAATCGGATAGCGGGCGCCTTCGGGCGCCCGTATCGTTTCCACCCATGGATATGATCGCAACCAAGGCCAGCGACACGACGATCCGCAAACTCGAGCATGCGCGCCGCGTGCTGGAGACGGACGAGCCTACCCTGGAAGCGCTCGCGGACGTCGTGGGCCTGAGTCCCTCGCATTTGCAGCGCAGCTTCACCGCGCGCTTCGGGCTGAGCCCGGCGCAATTCCTTTCGCAGCGCAAGCTCGGCGCACTGAAGTCCGCGCTGCGCGACGGCGACGATGTCAGCGGCGCGTTGTACGACGCCGGTTATGGTTCGCCATCGCGCGTGTACGAAGCCGGTGCCGCGCGACTCGGCATGACGCCGGCGCGGTATCGCGCCGGCGGGAAGGGCGAACGCATTCGCTGGAGCATCGTCGATACCGCACTCGGACAGGCACTGGTCGCGACCACCGAGCGCGGCATCTGCATGGTCGAACTCGGCCGCGATGCCGCGGGCCTGGAGCGCAGCCTGCACATGGAATTCCCGCAGGCGCACCTGGAATGCGTCGACGCTGGCCGCGACGAATTCCTCTCCCCGCGCGTGCGCGCCGTGGCAGACGCGTTATCGGGCAAGCTGGCGCACGTCGACCTCGACCTGCTCGGCACCGCCTTCCAGAGGAAAGTCTGGGATGCGCTGATGCGCATTCCGCGCGGCGAAACCCGCAGCTATTCGGCGCTGGCGGCCGACGTGGGCGCACCGCAAGGCGCGCGTGCGATCGCCAGTGCCTGTGCGCACAACCGCATCGCGATCCTCGTACCGTGCCACCGCGTGGTGCGCAACGACGGCACGCTCGGCGGCTACCGCTGGGGCCTTCCGCTCAAGGAACAACTGCTGCGTCGCGAACAAGCCGCCGCGTAGTTCACTTCTTCCGCTTCACCGGCGCGCGCGTGGGCAGATGCAATCCCATCTTGATGGGCTCGAACACCATGCGCGTCTCGTACCGCTTGAGCGTCTCGTCGCTGCCGAACAAGCGCTCCGCCACTTCGCGCGTATGCGGCAACCCGGTCGTCGCCAGGATCACGAGGTAATCCCACTCGCCGGCGAGCACGTAGCACTGCTGCACTTCCACCGAACTGCGCATGCGCGCATAGAAGGCGGCATGGTGGCGAGCCGATTCGCGCTCCAGCGCGACCAGCACCGTCGCCAGCGTGACGTTGCCGAGCATCGCCGGATTCAATACCGCGACCTGGCGCATCAGGCCCGATTCGCGATACCGCTTGATGCGTCGCTGCACGGCGCTGGCCGACAGGCCCACCTCGTCGCCCAGCGTGGACAGCGTGGCGTCGGCGTCGGCCTGCAACAGTTCGAGCAGCCGGTGGTCGAATTCGTCCAGTGCGAAGGGCGTGGTCGACATCGTGTGCGCTCGCAGGGTGATGCGCGTTCTCGCGCCGTGCAAGATTCTTGCGCGCAAGCGCACGAATTTTCAAGCGCGATTCCGGGCGGATCGCTAGAGTGCTGGCTTCCGACCTCCCCCTCGTCGGGAGCCCCGATGCAGGACCCGATCCTCGCTTCCCTCGCGCAGTTCCCCCAGGTCCTGCGCGCGCACTATGCCGCGATTCCGCCCCGCCACGCCCACTTCCGGCCGGAGGCCTGGGACGGCTGCCCGAGCGAACACTTCGACCCGCTGCACCAGCTCTGGCACGTGCGCGACATCGAGCGCGAGGGCTACCACGTCCGCTTCCGGCGAACGTTGGAAGAGAACGCACCGCTGCTCGCCGACATCGACAGTTACGCGCTCGCCGAATCGAACGGCGAACGTGGCAGCGCGGAACAGGCGCTCGACGAGTTCGAAGCCGCGCGAGCGCAAACCGTTGCGCTGCTCGCGGCACTCACGCCCGAGGAACTCGAGCGTCCCGCGACCTTCGCCGGCTTCGGCCCGGTCACCGTCCGCGGCCTGATGCACCTGTTGTGCAGCCACGACCACCAACACCTCGCCGGCCTGCAATGGCTCGCCTGCCGCATCGATGCGAGCGAGCCGCGCGCGCTTCCCCACGCCTTCTTCGCACAAGCCCCCGCATGAGCACGCCTTTGAAACCCGCCACACCGCTCGCGATCGGATTGGCGCTCGCATCCGTCTACATCCTGTGGGGATCGACCTACCTCGCGATCCGCTTCGCGCTGCACGGCTATCCACCTTTCCTGCTCGCGGCGATCCGCATGGCGATCGCCGGATCGATCATGTACGCGGTGCTGCGCATGCGCGGCGTCGCTGCACCGACGAAGAAGCAATGGATCACGCTCGGCAAGTTGTCGATCTTCATGGTCGTCTTGTCCAACGCGCTGGTGAACAAGGCCGAGACGCAGGTCGGCTCGGGCCTGGCGGCGATCGCGGTCGCGTCGATGCCCCTGTTCGCCGGCGTGTTCGCGATGCTGCGCGGCCGCCATCCCTCCCGCATGGAATGGGGCGGCCTGATCATCGGCTTCCTCGGCGTGATCTGGTTGAGCGTCGGCGGCGCGTTGTCGGGTTCGACGCTCGGTTTGATCTGCCTGATCATCGCGCCGCTCGCGTGGGCGTGGGGGTCGATCTGGTCGCGCGACCAGGATCTTCCGGAGCCCTTCATGGCGGCCGCCGGCCAGATGCTTGTCGGCACGCTATGGCTGATCGTGGTCGCGCTCGTCGCGGGCGAGCGCATCACGACGATGCCGAGTGTTGAATCCACCGCCGCGCTGCTGTATCTCGTCGTCGCCGGTTCGATCTTCGGCTTCACCGCCTACATCTGGTTGCTGCACCACGTGCGGCCGGCGCTCGCGACCAGCTATGCCTACGTCAACCCGCCGCTCGCGGTGTTGATCGGTGCGTTGATCGGTGGCGAATCGTTCACCACGCACGACCTGGGCGCGATGGCCGTGATCCTCGCCGGTGTCGTGCTGATCACGCTGGCGAAGGCGCGTGCCGCATCGCCGGCGTCATCGCAAGCGGACTTGCGCGATGCAGCCGAGGAGCCGGCGGCGTGAGCGAACACACGCTGGACCGTCGCGGCCTGTGGATCGCGATCGCCTCCTTCCTGCTGTGGGGCGTCATGCCGCTGTGGTGGCACCTGATGAAGTCGGTGCCCTCGCTGCAGATCGTGCTGCATCGCATCGCATGGAGCGCCGTGATCGTCGGTGGGTTCTTGTTCTGGCGCGACGGACGCGGTTGGCTGAAGCGCGCGCTGTCGAAACCGAACACGTGGTGGATGCTCGCGCTCTCCGGCGTGCTGATCGGCTTCAACTGGGGGCTGTACATCTGGGCGGTGAACGCCGGCCATGTCGTGGAATCGAGCTTGGGTTACTTCATCAATCCGCTGCTCAACGTGTTGCTCGGCGTCGTCTTCCTGCGCGAGCGCCTCGGGCACGTGCAGTGGGTATCGGTGGCGATCGCGACACTCGGCGTAGCGTGGCTGACGTTCCGCTTCGGCCAGCTGCCGTGGATCGCGCTGGCGCTCGCGGCGTCGTTCGCGCTGTACGGATTGATCCGCAAGCTCGCGGCGGTCGACTCGATCGATGGCCTCGGCGTCGAAGGCGCGTATCTGTTCCTGCCGGTCCTCGCGATGCTCGCCTGGAGCGAAACGCACGGGCAGGGCGGCTTCTTCGACGGCTACGGCATCGCGATGAGCGTGATGCTGATCGTCAGCGGCGCGCTGACCGCACTGCCGCTCGTGGGCTTCGCCTACGCGGTGCGCCGCGTGCCCTTGTCGATCATCGGGTTGTTGCAGTACGTCGCGCCGATGATGCAATTCCTGATCGGCGTGTTCGTCTTCCATGAAGCCTTCGACCGCGACCGCGCGGTGGGCTTCGCGTGCATCTGGATCGCCCTGGCGATCTTCGCCATCGACGGGGCGTTGCGTGCGCGTCGTGCGAACGCACGTGCGGCACTGGTTCCCGCCAACGCGTCACGCTGAGAGGTTGCCATGCTCCAGATGCGCCCCAACTGCGAGTGCTGCGACAAGGACCTGCCGCCCGACGCACACGACGCGGTGATCTGTTCGTTCGAGTGCACGTTCTGCGCCGACTGTGCGACGCGTGTGCTGAAGGGCCGCTGCCCCAATTGCGGTGGCACCTTCGCCCCACGCCCGACGCGCGCGGCGCACCTGCTTGCGAAGAGCCCCGCGTCGACGCAACGCGTGCTGAAGCCCGATGGCTGCAGGCAAGCGGGCTGAGCGACGAACCCGGTGAGAGACGGGCGCGTGCGGCGCCCGTCCCGGTGACGCTTACGGCGCGCCGCGCACCGCGAACTGCTGTGCGACCAGCGTCGAATTACAGGGTTGCATCGTCAGATGCGTGCCGGTCGTCCCCAGCGTAATGCAACGCTGGACACCCGCAATCATGCTGCGCAGCTGCCCGGTCTGTGTCCGCTCCCACTGCTGATTCGACTGGTCGTGGCACGCCTGCGCAACGATACGCGTGCCGTTGCCGGAGAATGCAGCAAGACACAGGTTGCCGACTTCGATCCTGTCGTTCGCGAACCGGAACGTCTGGTTCGGGCGACCACGGCAGGGATACGCCGCGAGCGAACGCCCCGGCGCGATGCTGCCTGCGACTTCGACGCAGTGGCCGTTGACGGCGCTGACCAGCAATGTGTCCTGCGTGACCCGCACGTTGCGGACTTCATGATGGGGCCGCCCATGATGTTCGCCCCAGAGGCCGAACTGCACCTGCGCCGGTAGCGTTTTTGCGACCGCCAGTTGCGTATAGATCGGCTTTCCGTCGACTTTCACGTCCAATGTGTAGCCGGCAACGCCGAAGTTGGGCGTGACCGTCGCATCGACTGCGCGGACGAATCCGCGTGCAACGGCTTCCTCGCGCGTGGCGCAATGCCGCGCCTCGATGCGATCTCCGTGCATGTTGTTGTAGTTGCCGCAGGTGAGCCACATCGGCGCCTGGTCGCGCGCAATCACCGTGTTGTCGGCGCGGACGACGACGCGGTTGTACCTGCCCCAGAACTCGTGGGGACCATTGCATGCGTCGTAATACGGCCCTTCGTAGCCCAACTTCACCATGAGCGCCGACGAAGCGCATTCGAACGCCTTGCCTGCCTGGTGCAACTCCGGACCCTTCGTCGGGTCGAGGAGATGGAACCCGGCGGTGGCGCCGACGTTGTACCGCGTGTCGTACGACAGGAACTCGTACTGGATGCGGATCGGCAGCCGCGTATCCAGCAGCGTGGACGACGTCGCATAGGACATCTGTTCCTTCGAAGGCGCGTTCGCCATCAGGCTCAGCCAACCGCTTCCGTTCATCGACGGCGGTGTACGCAGCGTCTCCGGATTGGCCAGCCAGAACAGTTCGGAGGACAACGCCCAACCCTGGGCCGTCGTCTCATTGGTGAAATCGCCGACGATGTCCTCGGCGGCGGCGCCGCTTGCGAACATGGACAACAGGAGCGCGCTCAGCGCGATCGATCGTTTACAACGATGCATTGTGGGAGGAGTCCTTTTGGGACGCGGGGTGCGCCGCGCGCCACGATGTTGGATCCCTCGCCACTGGCCTATGCGAAGTCTCTACGTTGCAGGCAGAGCCGACCGCCAAAAAAGAGGCCGCGCAGTGCGCGGCCTCCGGATGCAACACCTGTTTGAACGATCACGCCGCGCGCAAGGCCTCCGTCACCGGCAATCGCGCCGCGCGCAACGCCGGGAACAGGCCGCCGACCAGGCCGATGCCCAGCGCCCACTTCAGTCCCGTCCACAACAATTCCGGCGTGACGCGGAACTGGAAGACCACCTGGCTGAAGTTGTTGCCCAGCGTCGACACGGTGTGCCCGTTGAACAGCAGCCACGCGATCGCCGCGCCCAGCAAGCCGCCGAGCAGCGCGAGCAACATCGTCTCCAGCATCACCGCCGTCACCACGGGCAGACCGCGGAAGCCGATGGCGCGCATGGTCGCGATCTCGCGTGCACGTCCCGCCACGGCTGCGTACATGGAGTTCAGCGCGCCGAAGATCGCACCCACCGCCATGATCGTGCCGATCACGATGCCGAGGATCGACAGGAACTTCGTCAGGTTCTCCGATTGCTTGGCGTAGTAGTCGTGCGTGGTCGACACGTCGAGCTTCAGGCGCGGATCGGCGGCCAACGCGCCGCTCAATTGCTTGAAGCCGGTCTTGCCGTCGAGTTTCACCGTCACCGACTGGAAGGCCTGGCGCTGGTAAGCCGGGCCGAGCACGTCGGCATCGGCCCACAGTTCGGACTCATTCGAATCGCCCGATTCGAACACGCCCACCACCGTCCAGATCTGGTTGGCGAGGTTGAGTTGCTTGCCCACTTCCAACCCGCGGAACTGCTTCTGCGCGCCGCGCCCGACGACCATCTCGCGCAGGCCGCCGTTGAACTTGCGCCCCTCGACGACCTTCAGGTTCGGTCGGATGGCCCATGCATCCGGCCCGACGCCGCGGAACTGCACGTTGGTATCGGTGCCGTCGGCCATGCTCTGCAGGTTGACGACCTGCGACAGCTCCGGTGAAACGATCGGACGCCCGTCGGGGCCCCGTGCGATGCCTGCGAGCGCCGAAATCAGCGGCACCTGGTCGCGCGTGATCACCGAGTTGGTCTCGGCCTGCGAACCACCGCGCAACACGATCGCGGTGTCGGTGCCACCGGTGTTCGACAGCGTGGCCCGGAAGCCTTCGCCCATCGCGAGCATCGCGACGAGCACGCCAACGACACCGGCGATGCCGACGACGATGACGAGCGAGGCACCCCAGCGTTGCGGCAAACCCGCGATACCGATGCCTGTCGCCGCACGTGCGAGTCCGCCGCTGCGGGTGGTGAACAACCAGATCAGCACGATCACGGCGAGGCCGATCATCCCGTAGGGCAGGAACGCCGCAACGCCGAGCACGGCGGCCAACAAGAGCAGGAGGAGCAAATTCACGAAGAATTTCATGGGGGTCTCCTCAGCGGCCCGCGAGGGCGTCGACGATGTTGAGGCGCATCGCGCGCAGTGCCGGCAACAAGCCCGACAGCACGCCGAATACGAGCATGAGCAGCAACCCGGTGATCCAGCTTTCTGCCGGCAAGGACTGCGGCAACTGGATGAAGCCGCCGCTGCCCTTCGTCGTGGCGATCATCGCGATGGGCGCGAGCGCCAGGCCGATGACCGCACCGATGGCGACGAGCAGGACCGATTCGCCCAGCACCAGCATCAGGATGCTGCGGTTGGTGAACCCGATCGTCTTGAGCACCGCCAGTTCCGGGATGCGTTCGCGCACGGCTTGCGCCATCGTGTTGCCGGTGAGCAGCAGCAGCGTGAAGAACACCGCGCCCATGATCCCGCTCACGATCATGCCGATGTCGGCGATCTGCTTGATGAACGCCTGGTTGAACGCTTCCTCGGTTTGCGTCTTGGTCTCGTGGTCGGAGTTCGCCGAGAGCTTGTCGATCGCCTTGGAGACGCGATCGGCGCTCCCCGCGTTGTCGAGTTGCACGATGTACCAGCCGACGCGGCCCTTGACGTAATCGTTGGACTCGTCGAAGTAGTTCCAGTGGAACAACATCACCGCTTCCTGGCCTTTCCGCTTCTCATCGGCGACATGGAAGATGCCGTCCAGGCGGAAGGTCCAGTCGTTGCTGCCCTTGGTCGGGAAGATCGTCGCCTGCAACGGGATCGTGTCGCCGATCTTCCAGCCGAACTTCTTCGCGAGCGATTCGCCGACGACGGCGCCGACGCGATCGGATTCCCAGGCCTTGCGCTGGTCCGCCGGCAACACGTACTCGGGATACAGATCGAGATAGTCGGGGCCGACGGAGAAGTTCGGGAAGAAGTTCTCCGGCTTCTGGTAGATGCCGCCGAACCATGCCGCGTACGAGGATTTCTTCACGCCCTGGATCGAACGGATCTGCGAATCCAGGCTGTACGGCAGCATCTGCGTCAGCGACAGGCGCGAGGACGCGATCATGCGGTTGGCGCCGGTCACGCTGCCACCGGAATTGAAGGCGACGCGGACCGAATCCAGCATGCCGAACAGGAAGAACGCCGTGATCACCGAGAACAAGGTGAGGAACGTGCGTGTCTTGGAGCGGAACAGGGCCGCCCAGATCAGATGGAAATATTTCATCGCTGGCCTCCGGCGATCAAGCGTGGACGGCTTGTTCGACGAGGTTGCCCTTGTCGAGGTGCAGCGTGTGCGTCGCGTATTCCGCGGCCTTCGGATCGTGCGTCACCATCACGATGGTCTTGCCGTGGTCGCGATTGAGCATCTGCAGCAAGCCCAGGATGTCCTCGGCCGATGCGCGGTCCAGGTCGCCGGTCGGTTCGTCGCAGATGAGCAGCGTGGGATCGGAGACGATCGCGCGTGCGATCGCCACGCGCTGCTGCTGGCCGCCGGAGAGCTCGGACGGGCGATGCTTGCCGCGGTCCTTCAGGCCGACCAGTTCCAGCGCGATCTCCGCGTTGCGCTTGCGCTGCGCGGCCGAGAGCTTGGTGAGCAGCAGCGGCAGTTCGACGTTCTTCTGCGCGGTGAGCGTCGGCATCAGGTTGTAGAACTGGAAGACGAAGCCGACGTGGTTGCTGCGCCAGTTCGACAACTGGCCCGAGGCGAGCTGGTCGATGCGCGCACCGCCCACGGAGATCTCGCCGCCGGAGGGCGTATCGAGACCGCCGATGAGATTCAGCAGCGTGGTCTTGCCCGAGCCCGAGGGCCCCATCAGCGCGACGAAATCGCCCTCGTCGATATCCAGGTCCAGGCCGTGCAGGACGTCGACGGTCTCCGGACCGCGGCGGTACTTCTTGTGCAGGTTGCGGATGCTGACGAGGGTGGACATGCGAACTCCGGGGGGTCTGTGTAGCGGGTAGGGAGTTACTGCGCTTCTGTTTTCTTCTGCTTGATGCGGCCGCCATCGGCGAGCGATTCGGGCGGTGCGAGGACGACGGTATCGCCGCCGGCCAGGCCATCGGTGATCTCGCGATCATCGCCGAGCGTGCGACCGACCTTGACCGCGCGCTGCTGCACCTTGTCTTCGGCGACGACGAAGACGACGTCGTTTCCGCCGCGATCGACGATCGCGCTCGCCGGCGCAAGCACCGTCGGCTTGCGCGGCGCGGCATCTTTCGGCGGCGCGGTTTCCAGGAAGCTGACGCGCACGCCCATGTCGGGCACGATGCGCGCGTCTTTCTGATCGACCGCAACGCGCACCTTCACCGTCGCCTTGCCGCGGTCGGCGGCGGGGATGATGGCGATGACGTGGCCGGGGATCTTCCAGTCCGGATACGCGTTGAGCATGGTCTGCGTCGGCATGCCGGGCTTGACGCGGCCGATGAAGGCTTCGCCCACTTCGACTTCGACTTCCAGCGAATCCATGTCGACGATCGTGCCGATGCCCGTGCGCGTGAAGCCGCCCCCGGCCGACAGCGGCGAAACGATTTCGCCCGGCTGTGCGGCCTTGGCGATGACGATGCCCGCGAACGGCGCGCGCACGATGGTGTTGTCGACACCCTGGTCGGCGATGCGCAGGCGATCGCCCGCGACACGCGCGTTGCGTTGTGCGGTCAGCAATTGCGCGCGCAATGCATCGCGTTCGGCGACGGCCTGGTCGTACTGCGCTTTCGCGACGAGTTGCTGCTTGACCAGTCCGTTCAAGCGCCCGACGTTCGCCTCGGCTTCCTTGAGCTGCGCCTGGACCATGCCGATCTGGCTCTGCGCGGCGCCGACCTGCGAGGACATCAGTGTGCGTTCGGCGTCGGCATCGATCGGATCGAGGGTGGCCATGATCTGGCCGGCTTCGACGTGCATGCCTTCTTCGATCTTGATCTCGCGCACCTTGCCGGTGATCTTCGCCGACACCGTCGCCATGCGGCGCGCGACCATGTAACCGGTCGCGTCGAGCACCGTGGCGGCACTATTGCCGCTTGCGCCGCCGACGGCCGTCACTTGCGCCGTCTCGACTTCCGTCGCGCCGTTGCGCCCGAAGGCCGTCCAGGCACCGACGAGTGCCGCGAACAAGCCGCCGAAAATGGCGAGCAACGCCCAGCGCTTGCGCGAGTGCGGCGCGGGTGGGGGCGCGCTGCGGTCGATGCGCAATTCCTTCAACAGATCGGCGGACGCGTTGGGCATGGTGGTCCAGGGACGGGGGGAGGCGCCTAGTGTGACCAAGCGGGCAGGCGGATGCCATTGCACGGGGCGCAGCGTACGGAAGGCCACGCCTGGACGCACCTGACGCATGTCATGTCCTTTGCATGAAGGTCCGGACTACGACGCCGACCGGTGCAGGCGCAGCATCTTCGCCACATCCTCGAGGAGCTTCGACATGGCCATCGGCGAAGGCGCACTCGCGCGCCTGCACCAGGCAAGCAAGTCCTACGGCAAGGTGCGCGCGCTGGACGGCGTGGACCTGATCCTGCGCGGCGGCGAGCTGCTCGCACTGCTGGGCCCCAACGGCGCGGGCAAGACCACCGCGATCGGCCTGTTCCTCGGACTGCTGCGCGCCGACGGCGGCTCGGTCGAACTGTTCGGCCAGGATCCACAGGACATCGGCGCGCGCCGCCACATCGGCGTGATGTTGCAGGACGCGCAACTGCCGGCGACGTTGCGCGTGGGCGAACTCATTCGCCTGGCCGCCAGTTACTACCCGGCGCCGCGCACCGTCCAGGAAAGCGCGGAGCTGGCGGGTGTCGCCGATCTGTTGAAGCGCCCGTACGGCAAGTTGTCCGGCGGCCAGCAACGCCGCGTGCAATTCGCGCTCGCCTTGTGCGGCCGGCCGAAGCTGCTGTTCCTGGACGAACCGACCGTCGGCATGGACATCGAAGCGCGCCAGAAACTCTGGGCCGCGATTCGCCATCTGGTCGCCGAGGGCAATGGCGTCGTGTTGACCACGCACTACCTGGAGGAAGCAGAAGCGCTCGCCGACCGCGTGTGCGTGATGGCGAAGGGCCGTGTGATCAGCGAAGGCAGCTTGGATGCGCTTCGCGCGCGCGTTGCGATGAAGCGCGTGCGCTGCGTGACGCAACTGCCGATCGAGATCATCGAAGCCTGGCCGGGCGTCATCGAGGTCACGCGCGAAAGCGATCGGTTGTGCATCAACACCGAGCATGCCGAAGCCGTCGTGCGTCGCCTGCTTGCGCTGGATGCGCAATTGAGCGGGCTGGAAGTGCGCGCCGCAGGCCTGGCCGAAGCCTTCACCGAACTCACCCGCGACGATGCCGCCGCGACCTTGCAGGAGGCTGCGTGATGTCCACGAAGCTGTCGATCCGCTCCGAACGCCCGCGCATCGACGCCATGCCGCGCGCCCGCGTCTTCAACGCCTACCTGCAGGAAATGCGCGCCGAATGCCTGCGTTACCTGCGCAACCCGGGCTTCATGCTGCCGACGCTGTTGTTCCCGACCGTGTTCTACATGATGTTCGGCGTGTTCCTCGCGCGCCCGGGCAGCGAGGCCGGGCGTTATCTGCTCGCCGCGTACGGCACGTTCGGCGTGATGGCGCCCGGGCTGTTCGGCTTCGGCGTGTCGCTGGCGATGGAACGCGAGAACGGCTTGCTCACGCTCAAGCGCGCGATGCCGGCGCCGCCGTATGCCTACCTCATCGGCAAGATGGTCATGGCGATGGGCGTCGCCGCGGGTGTGTTGACCTTGCTGGTCCTGCTCGCGGTGTTCGTCGCGCACGTGCCCGTCACGGGTGCGCAGATCGCGGCGTTGTATCTGTCGAACGTGCCGGGCGTGCTGCCCTTCTGCGCGCTGGGGCTGTTGCTCGGCACGCTGGTGAAGGGGCAGGGCGCACCTGCGGTCATCAACATGCTCTACCTGCCGATGGCCTTCCTCTCGGGCCTTTGGTTCCCGCTGGAAAGCCTGCCGAAGACGCTGCAGTCGATCGCACCGGCGCTTCCCAGCTATCACCTCAATGCGCTCGCGCTGGATGCAGTGGACATCGCGGAAGTGAAAGCACTGCCGCATGTCGCGTTCCTGGTGGTGTTCACCCTGGTCGTCCTGTGGCTGGCCGCAAGGCGCCTGCGCAAGGTCGGCTGAAGCTTTAGCATTCACCGCATGCACGCCACCGCCGCGCCCATCCCGCCCCGCATCGCGCAATTCTTCGCGCGACGCGGGTTCACGCCCGCGCCGGATTCGGCGATCGCCGACCTCATCCGCCAGGGCAAGTCGCCGTGGACCGACGCCGTCCACCTGCTCTGGTCGATGTGGGTGTTCGTCACCCCGATGTTCGGCCCGGGGTACACGTGGCAGTGGGTCGCGCTGACGGCGGCGTCGTATCCGGTGTTCATCGCGTTGTATGCCAAGACGCTGCTCTCCTCGCGCCGCGTATCGGATTGTTACGCCTATGGCATGGCTGCGCTGTGTTTCGTGTTGTTGCCCTGGTATTCCTCGGGCATCAGCTACTTCGTGTTCGGCTGCGTGATGCTGCACGCGGGCAAGCGCCACCGCGCGCTCCCGGTGTTCCTGGTGCAATGGCTGGGGCTGAACGTGTTGTATGCGGCGATCTGCATGGCGGTGGGCTATCCGTGGCAGATGATCGCGTGGATGCCGGCCATGACGCTGATCATCGGTGTGATCGTCAACGTCGAACGCATGAGCGCGGACAAGGACATCGCGTTGAAGCTTTCGCACGACGAAGTGCGCCGCCTGGCCGCGACCGCCGAACGCGAGCGCATCGGCCGCGACCTGCACGACCTGCTCGGCCACACGCTGTCGCTGATCACGCTGAAGCTGGAACTCGCGCGCAAGCTGAGCGAACGCGATCCTGTGGGATCCCGGCGCGAAATGGAGGAGGCCGAACGCGTCGCCCGCCACGCGCTGGCCGAGGTGCGTAGCGCCGTCACCGGCATCCGGTCGGCTGATCTGGCCGCCGAACTCGCTTCGGCGCGCCTGCTGCTCGAATCCTCGAACGTGCATCTGGAATACGGCGCACCGCCCGCAGGCCTGCCGCCGGACGTCGAACGCGGCCTGGCGCTGGTGCTGCGCGAAGCGGCGACCAATATCGCTCGCCACGCGCAGGCGACGAACGCGCGTGTCGCCTTCGACACCGATGCGCGCAGCGTGCGCATGTGCGTGGAAGACAACGGCCGCGGTGGCGTCACCGAGGACGGCAACGGCCTGGCCGGCATGCGTGATCGCGTGCGCTGCATGGACGGCACGTTGAGCGTCGAATCGACGAAGGGCAACGGCACGAAGGTCCTGGTGCGCGTGGGGTTGCCCGCGTGATCCGCATCGTGTTGGCGGAAGACCAGGCACTCGTGCGCGGGGCGCTGTCGGCGCTGCTGTCGCTGGAAAGCGACCTGGAAGTCGTCGGCACGGCGCCCGACGGCGAGGCCGCGTGGCGCGAAGTGCAGCGCCTGAAGCCCGACGTGCTCGTCACCGACATCGAAATGCCCGGGATGTCGGGCCTGGAACTCGCGCAACGCATCCAGCGGCACGCGCTCCCGATCAAGGTCGTGATCGTCACGACGTTCGGACGCGCGGGGTTCCTGCGCCGTGCGCTCGATGCCGGCGTCTCGGGTTATCTGTTGAAGGACGCGCCGGCCGAGGATCTCGCAGAAGCGCTGCGCAAGGTGCATCGCGGTGGGCGCGCGATCGATCCGCAACTGGCGATCGATGCGTGGAGCGAGGCCGATCCCCTCAACGATCGCGAACGGCAGGTGTTGCGGCTGGCGGGCGACGGCATGTCGGCGTCGGAAATCGCTGCGCAATTGAATCTGTCGAGCGGCACGGTCCGGAACTATCTGTCCGAGGCGATCGGCAAACTCGGCGTCGGCAATCGCATCGAGGCCTATCGCCTCGCGCGGCAGAAAGGCTGGTTGTAAACCTTACGCGAACCGCTGCTTCAACATGCCCCACGCCGCACGCAAACCCTGCGCCTCGCCACCCGTCGGCTTGCCCGGGCGATCGGTGTCGTTCCACGAATACACATCCAGGTGCGCCCACGGCTGCGTGGCGGGCACGAAGCGTTCGAGATACAAGGCCGCGGTCACGCTCCCGGCCATGCGCGAGGGCCCGCCGTTCGCGATGTCGGCGACATTGCTCACGAGATAACGCAGGTAAGGCCGCCACAACGGCATGCGCCACACCGGATCGCGTTGCACGCCCGACGCTTCGAGCCAATCGGCGGCCACCGATTCATCGTTCGCGTACAACGCCGGCAGGTCCGGCCCCAGCGCGATGCGCGCCGCGCCCGTCAAGGTCGCGAAGTCGACCAACAACGCCGGCTTGTCTTCGGCCGCGCGGGCCAGCGCATCGCACAACACCACGCGCCCTTCGGCATCGGTGTTGTCGATTTCCACCGACACGCCCAGCCGCGTGTTCAACACGTCGCCCGGGCGATAACTGAGCGGCCCGATCGCGTTTTCCACCGCCGCGACGAACAGGGTCAACCGCACCGGCAGCTTGCGCGCCATGACCAGGCCCGCGAGCGCAATCGCATGCGCCGCCCCGCCCATGTCCTTCTTCATGTTGCGCATGCCGTCGGCGGCCTTGACGTTCAGGCCGCCGGTGTCGAAGCACACGCCCTTGCCGACGAGCGTCAACTTCGGCGCATCGGCGTCGCCCCAATGCACCGCGATCAGGCGCGGCGCGCGATGCGACGCACGGCCGACGGCATAGATCGCCGGGTAGTTATGGTCGAGCAAGTCTTCGCCGCTGACCACTTCGATGCGCGCGCCATGGGCTTCGGCGAGTTCGCAGCACGCTTGTTCGAGCTGGTCGGGGCCCATGTCTTCGGCGGGCGTGTTGACCAGGTCGCGCACACGCATGCAGGCAGCCATGACGTCGAGCGTTTCGGCATCGATCGCGCCCGCGACCAGGCGCGCCGGTGCGCGCAGCGGCACCTTGTAGCGCGTGAACCGGTAGGCGCCCAGGCCCCAGCCCAGGTGCAGCGCGCGCAGCGCGTCCTCATCGAGTTCGCTCGCCAGCGCCCAGTCCCCCGGCGGCAACGCGAACGGCGCGTGCGCATAGGAGAAGGGATCCAGCGGATCGCCGACACCGAGCACCGCGCCCGCGATGCCACCATTCCCGGGCAGCAGCAACACGCTGCCAGAAACACCGGTGAACGAATGCGCGTCGATCCAGCTTCCCAGTTCGGGCACCTGCAATTGCCGCCATGCATCGAAGCCCGTGCGTTCGACGCAATACAGCGGCAAGCCTTTCGTTCCCTGCGGTGCGAAGCCGTTCGAATCGGTCATGCGACGTCGTCCGGGAGGTGCGCGTCCAGCCAGTCGGCCAGCGCATCGAGGGTGGGAAATGCGAGATCGGGGCGCACGTGCGCGTGCGGCCACGTCGGTTCGGGATGCAGGTCGTCGCGATGGATCCAGCACGTGCGCAACCCGGCGCGCGCGGCGCCGAGCACATCGAGTTCGATGTCGTCTCCGACGTGCAACACATGCTGCGGGGCTTGCCCAAGGCGTTCGCACGCGGCGCGGAAGATCGACGGATCCGGCTTTGGCGCGCCGTGCTGGCTGGCGCCGAGCTGGAAGGCGAAGTGATGCTTCAAGCCGATACGTTCCAGGTCGGCGTTGCCGTTCGTCACCGCGGCGACGGGCAGGCGTGCGGCGATGCGTTCGAGCGCTGCGATCGCGTCGGGGTAGCACGCCACGCGATTGCGTTCGGCGAAGAAGGCTTCGAATGCGGGCTCGACATGGGCCACGTCGTCGCCGGCCAGTTCCATCGCACGCGCCAGCGTGAGCTTGCGCAGCCGGCTGAAGTCGTGGGCCAGGTGCGGATGTTCGGCGTTGACCACATCGCGCAGTCGGCGCATGGCATCGACCGGGAAGCGTTCGGCCGTGCGCGGGCAATTGGCGCGCAGCCAATCGTGCTGCACATGGTCCACGCGCGCGCCGATGGGCGCGAAGGGCCACAACGTGTCGTCGAGGTCGAGGGTGATGGCGCGGATGCGGAGGTTCACCGGCCCATTCTAAGGGGCCGGCCAGCCGCTGCCGTCATTCCAGCAGCTTGGCCCACCCATCGAGGCCATCGATGCGCGCCAGCACCAGCTTCACGCACACCAGCAGCGGCACCGCCAGCAGCAGGCCGATGATCCCCCACAGCCAGCCGAAGACCATCAGCGACAGGATCAGGATCAGCGGGGACAGGGCCATGCGACGGCCGAGCACGATCGGCGTGACGATCTGCCCTTCCAGCGTGTGCAGGCCCAGGTACAGCGCCGCCGGCCCGAACGCCTCGAGCGATTCGCCATAGCTGACCAGCCCCATCACCAACATGATGCAGATGCCGATCAACGGGCCGACGTAGGGCGCGAAATTCAACAGCCCGGCCATCGTGCCCCAGAGCATCGCTTCGTCGGCGGGCACGCCGAGGAGGAAATACAGCAAGCCCGCGAACACCAGGCCGACGATCACGTTGATGATGCTGATGGTCAGCACATAGCGCGAGATCTCGGTCTCGATCGCGTGCAGGATCTCCACGGTGAGTTTCTTCTGTTGTCGCGAGGGCAACAACGCGATCGCATTGCGCTGCAGGTCCCCGCCGTAGACCATGAAGAAGAACGTCAGCAACACGACGGCCAGGATGGACGCGACCACGCGCGGCGTCGCCGTCAGCACGCGATAGGGGTCGTTGACCTCGGTCTTGACGACTTGGACCTTCGACGCCGTTTCGCCACCCGCCGCGCGCGCGATGTTCTCGGCGGCGCGATTGGCTTCGGTCATCGGCTTGGTGAGCGAACGCAACTTGGGGGCGAGCCCGCGCATCTGCTGCGGCACTTCGCGGATCCACTCAGCGCCTGGCTGCAACAGTTCGCGCCCAAGCGTATACGTGGCGAACGTGCCCAGGCCCAGGACCAGGATCGCGGAGACGAAACGCGGGATCCACAGCTTGCGCAGCAGGCGGATGATCGGGTTGCCGACCAGCGCGAAGAACCCCGCAAGCAACACCGGCAGCAGCAAATCCTGCGCGACGTAGGTGGTGAAGGCCACCGCCAGCACCGCGAGCACGATGGCCGCGCTCGACGAACCCGGACGCGGCGGTTGCTGCGGTTGTTCGGGATCGTCGTTCTCGAAGCGGAAGCTCATGCATCCACCGGTGGCGTTTGCGCCACTTGCTCGGCGGACTGCGCCGCGTCCTGGGCCTTGCCCGCGGCCGCCTGCGCGCTGCCGCCTGCGAACATCCCGGCGACGGCCGTCATCATCTGCAGGATCGTGTTGCCCTTCGCAACGCTCTTGGCCGGCTCGAGTTTGCCGACGACGAAGCCCGAAACCAGACCGGCGACGACGATGCGCCCCGGCGTCCACGACGCGAGCCACGTCGATTTCACCTGTCGCCAATCGGCTGCGGCCTGGCGCTCCTTCGCCTCGAGCGCGACTTCGGCTTGCCGGACTTTCCGCTGGAGGGATTCGAAGCTCACGCGCGACTCTGCAGTTAGGGTACGGGGATGCTGGCTGACAGCCGGTTGAGGAGCGCGTGAATCAGGGGGGAGTGACGTCGACACCGAGGCCCTTCTTGACGCCTTCGTCCGCCACTTCCGCGACCTGCTCGGTTGCCGCTTCGGCGGATTTGGCGGAGCCCGCGTCCGGCGTCATGTCGCCGAGTTCGCCGATCCCCAGGCGTGCGAGTTGTCGGCGCGTCGCCTTCATGCGCGTGTGTTCGAAGTAGTGCATGCCGAGCCAACCGGCAGCAACGGCGAGCAGCACGCTGGCGCCGCCGCATACCAGCAGCGAGATCCACCACGCCCAGCCCGCGCGCATCGACAGCCACGCGATCAGCGAGGCCATCAACAGCAACCACGCCGACGCGCCGAAGATGATCGCCACCGCCGTCAACGCGAGCGTGCGCCCGAAGGCGCTGCGCGCAAGCGAGAAGTCCGCGGTGATCAGGATGCGGAGGGCGGTGGCTGCCTCGCGGCCCGCCGACCACGTCGCCTTGCCCGTGTCGCCGAGTTCCTTCAGCGCATCGAAGATCCCGGGCGCGGCGGCACGCGCTTGCGTACCGTCGTCCGTGGCCTCACCGCTGTCCTCGCTCCCCATCGCGGCGATCGCTTACTTGTCGCTGCTGCGACCGAGCTTGGCGATGATCCAACCCGCGGCGAAGGCGACGCCGAAGGAAGCGAGCGGACGCTCGCGGATCAATTCGGCCGCGCTGTCGATCAGGTCGCGGCCCTTGTCCATGATCGCGTCCACTTGTTCGCGCGAGGCCGCGCCGAGGTTTTCGGCCGCGGAAATGGAAGAGAGCGTGCCGTCGGCGAGTTCGGCCTTCATCTGTGCCTTGCCCAGCCGCATCTCGTCGCCCGCGGCCGTGGCCGCACCCTTGATCGCATCGCCCGCGGCCACCGCAGCGCCCTTGAAATGCTGGCCCGCTTCGCCGAGATCCGACTTCACGTTTTCAGTCGCACGACCGTTGTTGTCCGGGGACATCGCGTTCTCCTTGGGGGTGGGGGGTATCACACGCTGATTTACTGCATGGCCAGGTCGCCGCGCGCGTTGCCACGCAGCACGCGCAGCACCAGGCGTTGCGGGGACTGCCCGAAACTGGCGCGGAAGCCGCCCAGGTCGCTGAACTCTCCGCTGGTGGCGGCGAGGACCACGTCGTCTTTCTGCAAGCCATTCTGCGCCGCGCGGCTGCCCTTCGCGACCGCGCTCACCAGCACGCCGTCGAGCCCCGCCTGGCGCAGACGCTCGGGCAGCTCGGCGAAGGTGGCGCCCGACAGGCGCGCATCGAGCACGCTGCCATCGTAGGCCCGCGGCTGTTCGCGCAGCGTGGCCTTGACCGTGACCGGCGCTCTGTCCCGGCGCAGCTCGAGCGCGACATCGCTGCCGACCGCCTGCAAGCCTTCGAAGTTGTGCAGCGCCTCGCGCGAGTCCATGCGCTGGCCGTTGGCGGACAGCACGACGTCGCCCACGCGCACGCCGGCGGCGGACGCGGCAGAGTTCGGGAACACGCGCGTCACCACCGCGCCGCGCGGCGTCTCCAGGCCCAGGCCCTTGGCGAGCTGGTCGTCGACCGTCTGCGTTTCGATGCCCAGCGTGCCGCGCCGCACCTCGCCCGTGCTCGCAAGCTGGCGCATCACGTTGCCGGCGAGGTTGGCGGGAATCGCGAAGCCCAGGCCGATGTCGCCGGCGCGGCTGCCTTGCGGATTGAACGTCGCCGTGTTGATGCCGACCAGTTCGCCGCGCAGGTTCACCAGTGCGCCGCCCGAGTTGCCGGGGTTGATCGAGGCATCGGTCTGGATGAAGTTCTGGAAGCCCAGCCCCGGCAGGCCATTGCGCCCGACCGCCGAGACAATGCCCGAGGTCACCGTTTGGCTGAAACCGAAGGGATTGCCGACGGCGACGACGAAATCGCCGACGCGCAGCTGATCGGAGTTGGCGAGCGGCAACGCGGTGAGCTTGTCGGCCTGGATGCGCATCAGCGCGACGTCGGTGTCCGGGTCCGAGCCGACGAAGGTCGCGACGAAGGTGCGTCCGTCGGCCAGCGTCACCGACACTTCATCCGCACCTTCGATCACGTGATGGTTCGTCAGCACCAGGCCCTTGGCGGCATCGACGATCACGCCCGAGCCCAGCGACTGGTTGATCCGTTCCTGCGGCACCTGCGGGAACAGGCGGCGGAACATCGGATCGTCGGCGAAGGGATTGCGCACGCGTACGCGTTGCTTGGTGTGCACGCTCACCACCGCAGGCGTGACCTTTTCCAGCATCGGTGCAAGCGAAGGCAGCGCCTGACCGTCGACGGCCGTCGGCAACGCGGCCACCAGCGGCACGGCGGCGGTCGCCGGTTCGGCCATCGCGGGGGCTTGCAGGCCATCGCGCATCGCGGTGGCGGCAAAGCCGCCGAAACCGGCGGCAATCGTCAGTGCGGCGAGCGTTTTCAGGGGAGCGTGGCGCATGAGTTCATTGTCCCGGGGGGAAGTGAGTCAGCGATGTGAAATCGCGGCAGGGTGCCATCGAAGCAAGAGCCCGCTGAACAGGGGCCTATTTTGGAAACGTGGCCGGATGCATTGGAAGACCGCGTTTCTGCGCCGCCGCACCGCACATCACCGCGTCGGAAATTATTTTCGCCGGACCGTTGACACACTCGACGCGCAGGGCTAGTTTCGCCTTCCGTTGCCACTACATATAGTGGTGGCAGCGAAGGACGGACCTGAATGTTGTGTTCCACGAAGTTTCAGGCACGTCCACGAACACAGGCGATAACGTGACCGGAATCCCGGTTGCGTCAGGGGAAAACCAGAGTTCGCAGGGGGCAGGACGCGCCAGATGGGTGGCGTTTCCGGCTTGCTTCCGTGGAACCGGGTTGGCTCGTCGCCAGCAGATAAAAAACGATGAGAACCGGGCACGACCCGGCCACGACGAGGAGATGGAGCAGCATGAGCACGGTGCGCCTCGAGGCGGTCAAGATGGACAACGCAGCGCAGGAGATCCCGATGCAGCCGGCCTCGGCCGACATCTGGGACAAGAAGTACCGGCTGAAGACCAAGTCGGGCGAGGCGATCGACGCCGACATCGACGGCACCTACCAGCGTGTCGCCAAGGCGCTCGCCGAATCCGAAGGGTTGCCGGAGAAGCAGAAGTACTGGCACGAGCGTTTCGTGTGGGCGCTGCGCCGCGGGGCGATCCCCGCCGGCCGCATCACCTCGAATGCAGGCGCGCTGGAACACAAGCCGGCGACCTCGACGATCAACTGCACGGTCTCGGGCACCATCGAAGACTCGATGGACGGCATCCTGGAGAAGGTGCACGAAGCGGGCCTCACGCTGAAGGCCGGCTGCGGCATCGGCTATGAATTCTCGACGCTGCGCCCGCGCGGCGCGTTCGTCGCCGGCGCCGGCGCCTATACGTCGGGCCCGATGTCCTTCATGGATATCTACGACAAGATGTGTTTCACCGTCTCCTCCGCCGGTGGCCGCCGCGGCGCGCAGATGGGCACCTTCGACGTCTCGCACCCGGACGTGAAGGACTTTATCCGCGCCAAGCGCGAAGACGGGCGCCTGCGCCAGTTCAACCTCTCGCTGCTG
Organism: Lysobacter sp. P5_C4; assembly: GCF_054049695.1. NCBI lineage: Bacteria > Pseudomonadati > Pseudomonadota > Gammaproteobacteria > Lysobacterales > Lysobacteraceae > Lysobacter > Lysobacter sp. P5_C4. The sequence goes on from NZ_JBFULX010000002.1 coordinate 495,775, forward strand.
ATCACCGACGGCTTCATGGAAGCGGTGGAGCACGACGGCGACTGGCCGCTGGTGTTCCCGATCAACATCAAGGAACAGGGCGACATCGACCTGGCCGACCCGCAGACGGTGGTCTGGCGCGACTGGCCGACGCACAAGAACTACGTCGTGCGCGACGACGGCCTGGTGGCCTGCCGCATCTACGGCCACATCCGCGCGCGGCACCTGTGGGACATGATCATGGTCTCGACGTACGACTACGCCGAGCCGGGCTTCATCCTGATCGACCGCGTCAACGAGATGAACAACAACTGGTGGTGCGAAAACATCCGCGCGACCAACCCCTGCGGCGAGCAACCCCTGCCGGCCTACGGCGCGTGCCTGCTCGGCTCGGTGAACCTGACCAAGTTCGTGCGCAACGCCTTCACCGACCAGGCGGAATTCGACTGGGAGGAATACAAGGAAGTCGTGCGCGTGTTCACCCGCATGCTCGACAACGTGGTCGAAGTGAACGGCCTGCCGCTGCAGCAGCAGCGCGACGAGATCATGCGCAAGCGCCGCCACGGCATGGGCTTCCTGGGCCTGGGCAGCACGATGACGATGCTGCGCATGAAGTATGGCTCGGCCGAATCCTGCGAGTTCACCGACCGCATCGCCCGCGACATGGCGGTGGCCGGCTGGGAAATGGGCCTGGTCCTGGCGAAGGAAAAGGGCGCCGCGCCGATCATGGAAGAACGCTTCCCGGTGACCGCCGAGATGTTGCGCAAGCGCCCGGAAATGGTGGCCGACGGTTGGAAGGTCGGCCAGGAAATCGAAGGCAAGGTGCTGCACGCCAAGTATTCGCGCTACATGCAGCGCGTGGCCGAGGTGGCGCCGGAGCTGGTGGAAGAACTCGCCGAAGTCGGCGCGCGCTTCACCCACCATTCCTCGATCGCCCCGACCGGCACGATCTCCCTGTCGCTGGCCAACAACGCCTCCAACGGGATCGAGCCGTCCTTCGCGCACCACTACAGCCGCAACGTGATCCGCGAAGGGAAGAAGACCAAGGAGAAGGTGGACGTCTACTCCTTCGAGCTGCTGGCCTACCGCGAGCTGATCAACGCCAAGGCCATGCCGTTCTCGGACGAGGCCGGCGCCAAGCTTCCCGACTACTTCATCTCCGCCGACGACATCTCGCCGAAGGAACACGTCGACGTGCAGGCCGCCGCCCAGAAGTGGGTGGACTCCTCGATCTCCAAGACGGCGAACGTCCCCACGGACTACCCGTACGAAGACTTCAAGGACATTTACCGCTACGCCCACCAACAGGGTTTGAAGGGCTGCACCACCTTCCGCTTCAACCCCGCCGCCTTCCAGGGCGTGCTGGTGAAGGAAGCGGACCTGGAGAACACGACCTACCGCTTCGAGCTGGAAGACGGCTCGGTCCTGGAGGTCAAGGGCAACGAGCAGATCGAGTACGACGGCGAGATGCACACCGCCGCCAACCTGTTCGATGCACTGAAGGAAGGCTATTACGGGAAGTTCTGACCAGCGTCTCGACTACTTGTTCACACACGTGACGGGTATAGGATCGCGTTGTTCCACAACCAGGCCCACTCAGGAGGCCAAATGAGCAACGGCAACGGGGTCACGGCGACCCTTTCCAACGCCGCCGATACGGTGGTCGAGACCGCGAAGTCCGTCGCCAAGCGCGCGGGCAAGGCAGTATCCGGTGCGAAGAAGACGGCATCGAAAGCGGCCAAGTCCGCCAAGAAGGCCGTCACCAAGGCCAAGAAGTCACTCACCGCGGCAAGCGCTGCGGCGAAGAAAGAAGCCGCATCGCTGAAGCGCAAGGTGGCCGGCAAGAAGGCCGCCGCCAAGCGTGCGGGCAAGAAGGCCACGCGCAAGGTGGCCGGCAAGAAGGCGGCTGCCAAGCGTTCGGTCAAGAAGGCAGGGAAGAAAGTCACGCGGAAGGTCGCGGGCAAGAAGGCCGCCGCCAAGCGCGCGGTCAAGAAGGTCGGTCGCAAGGTCGCCGCCCGCAAGGGCGCCGCCAAGCGTGCGACGAAGAAGACCGCACGCAAGACGACGGGCGTTCGCAAGACCGCCGCGAAGAAGACCGGCGCTCGCAAGACCGCCGCGAAGAAGACTGGCGCACGCAAGACCACCGCTCGCAAGGGCGGCGCACGCAAGACCGCTCGCAAGAGCGCGTAAAGCGACACGTCCCCTCCCGACAACGGGAGGGGACTTTTTGACCAAATTCAGAGAACGCACATGGCCGTCAAAATCGACAAGAAGATCAAGGGCTACGCCGTCATCACCGCCGAGGACAAGGCACGCGAGGCGAAAGCCGATGCCGTGGCCCGCGCGACGCTGGAAGCGGAGCTCCCGACGGCCGACGTGATCCAGATGCACGAGCGCATCGAGCGCCCGGAAGTGCTGATCGGCAGCACCTACAAGATCAAGTCGCCGCTCGTCGAGCACGCCATGTACGTGACCCTCAACGACATCGTGCTCAACGCCGGCACCGAACACGAACTGCGCCGCCCCTTCGAGATCTTCATCAACTCCAAGTCGATGGAGCACTTCCAGTGGATCGTCGCGCTCACGCGCATCATGTCGGCCGTGTTCCGCAAGGGCGGCGACGTGACCTTCCTGGTGGAAGAAATGAAAGCGGTGTTCGACCCGCGCGGCGGCTACTTCAAGGCCGGCGGCGTCTACATGCCGTCCCTGGTGGCCGAACTCGGCGCGATCGTCGAAGACCACATGAAGTCGATCGGCCTGATCCACGACCCCGAGATGAGCCCGGCGCAACGCGCCCTCATCGCGGAAAAGCGCGCGGCCTACGAGAACCGCGGCTCAAAAAAAAACAATGAAGTGAGCCTGGGCCTGGCGACGGGCAGCGATGCGCGCACGGAAGAAGTGATCGAAGTGACGGGCGACGGCGCGAGTTTTCCGCCTAGCGCGACGATGTGCCATAAGTGCAGCACGAAGGCTGTTGTCATCATGGATGGGTGTGCGACCTGTCTAAATTGCGGCTATAGCAAGTGCGGTTAAAAAAGAGCCCGGCATCGCCGGGCTTTTCCTTTTCGGCATGAGGGATTTTCGACATGGCGATGAAGAAGACTGCAAAAAAGTCTGCAAAGAAGGTGGCACGAAAGAGTGTTGCGAAGAAGGCAGCCAAAAAGACGGCAAAGAAAGCCACAAGAAAAACTGCGAAAAAGGCCGCAAGAAAGACCGTTAAGAAGGCCGCAAAAAAGACTGCTAGGAAGGCTGTTCGGGGCGTAAAGCGGGCAGCGAAAAAAGTCCGCAAAGCTGCGAAGAAGGCGGCATCTGCAATTGGGATTGGAGTAGGCGGGTGACGCAGGAACACCCTGATCGCGCGCCCATCGACGAGCGGGTTTACAAGAGCCCTGCTGAGGGGTTGCGAGCGCTCCAAGCTGATTACCTGCGGTGGACTTCGAGAATTACCGACATCAGCTTTCAGTGCTGCTTGGCACTGATCGCGGCAAATTGGGCATTGCATTCTGGCAAAGGGGAGTTGCTGAAGAACGCGTGGGCGACCTGGTCGGTGTCGCTCGCACTGGGCGCAGTGCTCCTTAGTTTGCTGGGCGCGTTCGTGCTGGCGACTGGAACGTACAACGCGTTTTACGAGGCTTCAAAGGACCCAGGCAACTGGCGGAGTCGCTGGGACCCCTCGGAGCGAATTCCATCGGAATGGCCCTACACAAGCGGCTTAATTAAAACCGCATTGTTTTTCACGCACTTGAAAGTATGGGTCCCAATCATCAGTGGAGCGTGCTTCGTGTTCGGCGCATTCTGACTCGCGACGTTTCAATTCCTAGGCCATCAAGCGCCAGTTACTCTTGGTAGCTGCCTAGCGCAGTGGCCGTAGATCATGCATCTTGGCGTATACGTTTCAAGCAGCTCCATGAAGGGGCGCGACAAAGCCTTGGGGGAAGGTAGTGTCGACAGTCGTTCTTGATCCGCAGACGCCTCAAAAGGTCGCGGCCGCATTGCTGATTATTCAAGCGGCCATCGTGATTTCGGTGTTCGCCGGAGCAGTAATTTCCGGCTATTGGAATAGGTCAAGGCCGACCTACTTGTTCGCACGAGGGTTGCTGAGCCCGGGCGTGCTCGACTTCGCGATCCTACTGCTTTGGTTCTTAGCGACCATTACGCCAATTCTTCTCACTACCTACTTCAAGATCGGCTGGGATGCATTGGGCTTCGAATTTGGTGTCGTGCCAGTGCGAAAGGCGACAAAAATCGCCTTCTTCTTCAACATCGTGACCTGCTCTTGGTTTATTTTCCGCTCTGGCGGGTGGCAATCAAGCCCGTTCGTTTCAGTCATCGGTGCATTGCCCGCATTCGCGATCCTTATAGGCGAGCCGCTTGATAGGACTCTGGGGTACGTCGTTGCAATCATCATCCTGATGGGACTCGGTACGTTTGGGCTGATCTATTACCCGGAGCATGGGCGGCCCGACGATCATTCAGGACGAGTCAGACACGGGGCAGCGACATGGTTGCTGGCCGCCGCAATGCTGTTGCTAACAACAGCTTTGGGATACATCCGCGCGCTACCCTTCGCTTAGTTCTCGAAGGGTCCGAAAAAGCAAGCGCGTATTTCTGGACTGCGTCAAATCAACTGGAATTCCAGGAGCAGGGCTCGCTGGGATAGACCTGCCAAGTCGCCCAAGGGGAATTGCATGCTCGGTTTTGGAAAGTCACCCGATTACTTTACCGATCTCCTCGAGTACGCAGTGGACAACTTCGGAATGCGCACTCGATATGCGTCGGCATTTCTTTATGCGTACCGAGCTCCCATTTCAAAGCTCCACGACAAGGGACTGAAGAACTTAGAGCACATCAAGACGCACGGGAACTCGGAACAAAGAATGATTGCGATCATGTCGGAGCCGGAAGCATTCGCTCTGGTTGGTCAGGCGTATCAAGCCTACTTGGGGGATTTGCGTAGGGGAAAGCACGTGAATTCGGAAGTTGAACTAGCAGTCTGGGGCGTTTTGCTGAAACGCGTGGACTTGCTCGAAACCATTGACCGCGGCCTTGCCAATTTCATTCGGACAGAACAGCCGGAGCGGTTCCCCAATTTGGTTGACGAGGTATTTACCGACTTTTCTGGGATGAGCGAGTTCTAGGGGGAAATGCGATGGCGATGACAACGTGCAAGGAATGCAAGGCACAGATCAGCACGACTGCGGAAGCCTGTCCCCAGTGCGGGGCCAAGCCAGCAAAAACTTCGGGGTGCGCAACCGTCTTGTTAGTAGTGGTTGTACTGTTCGTGGTGGCATCAATGTCACGTAGTTGCTCAGGTTCAAATGACAACGACGTGCCCATGCCGAAATCCACGACTGCATCGAGTGCGCCTACCGAGTCTGAGGCGCCGGCGGCCGCCAAAGCTGACCCAGCTGCGCTGCTTGCCGAATCGAAGCAAACCGTGGAGGAAGTGGGGCGGCGCATCAAGCAAAACGATACGCATCTGAAGCACTACTACGCCACGACCGACCAAGTGAAAGAAGCCACAGGCGACCTGATTAAACTCGCTGTCGTTAAGGGGATGTACGAAGACTCGAAAGCGAAGGACGAGCGGGTGTTGAGTGCCCGCGCAGACACCTTGATCAAGAGCGTCTCGCAACAACAGCGCGCTCTTTATGCCTCGAGCTTGGAACAAGTTTTCGTCAAGAGCGGTCTGGACGTTGACGTCAGCGTGAGCGGCAAATCCAAGGATCAACTTCGGTTGAAGTATGTCCTCATGTCCAAGCCCCTTGTGTACAAGTTCCAGAACGAGATGGAACTTCAGCAGCAGGCTAGGTTGTTTGGTTTCAAGCGGATCGTTTACTCGGACGGGTATGACGAATCCTGGACTGTTGATCTATAGACCGAAACTTCGGTCGGCGCGGTTCCGGGCGCGGGAAGGCGATAGAAGCGATAGCGACGTATTCAAAAGCCATCGTCGCTGTTTACGGCGACGCCCGGAGATGTCTCCGAAGTCGTCGCCGACGTCTCGGTAGATACTCCACCGCGTCTCCGGGGTCGCCGCCAACGTCTACGTAGACCCTCGTCGAGATTCCGGAGTCGTCGCCAGCCTCTCCGTAGACACTACCCCACGTCTCCCGAGTCATCGCGAACGTCTCCGTAGACACTCGTCAGGTCTCCGGAGCCACTGCGAATCTCTCTGTAGACACTCGCAAAGTCTCCGGAGTGGCCGCCAACGTCTCCTCATGCGTCGCGGACGTCTTCCCAGTCCTCGCGGTCCCATCGCGAACGCCGTACGTCCCCTCACAAGATTCCGAACATGTTGCCCGCGGGGACAATTACGTTATTTCGCGTCTGAGAGAAGACTTCGGCCTACGACATCGACGGAGTCTTCTCCATGACGCAGCAACAAGACCTCGTGTCCATGACGGTCACTAGGGAAACGCAGGCCCAGGTGCTCGCGCTGATCGCGCAGATCCGGCAGTTGCTGCCGAAGCTGTTGTCGCTGTCGACCGACCAGCGCCGCTCGCTCCAGTTGTTCGGTCCGAACAGCCAGAACTACGGGCGCCTGGCGCTGGTGACGATCGCGCAGAACCTGCACCTGTTGCCGCGCGGCATCGACATCGATGCGGCGTTCGCCGATCTCGAAGCGCGCGACAACCTGATTCCGATCCTGACGGCGGTGCAGCAGTTGCTCGCAGACGTCGACGACACGGTGGCCGCGCTCGGCAGCGATGTCATGGTGGTCGCGAATCAGTCTTACGGCGTGATCAAGGGCGCCGGCGGCGATGCGGGCCTCGACGAGGCCGCCAAGGAATTGGGCATGCGCTATCGAAAGACCCGTAAGAAGTCAGAAAAACCTGAAGGCGAATCCGAGGCGTGAAGTGATCAGTCTGTTGGATCGTGCGCCTGCGTCTAATCCCGCTCGGCAAGCGGCAGGCGCACGATCCACTTCGGAGTTTCAAATCTCCTCAGCTCTCGATTGCTTCAACGCATGCCCTCTGCGTCGGGAGGGGACGAATACGAGACCTCGCAAGAGGAAATAAGTCCACCGGATCGAGTGCTGCCGGATTTGAACCTCCCGACACCTTGCGTCGCACCGGCGCAAGGTTCACTTCATTGAGGAGGTTGCCATGTCGCTTGTCACGGATGCGCCGCTGCGCGCGCCCACCGTTTATGCCCTTCCCGAAGCAGCACATCTCCAGCTTGTGCAGATGTGCGAGCACCTGCGGTTGATGGCGCAACTCACCGAGCTTGGCTCCAATGCGAGCAACCCGGATGCCCGTTTGCGTCCTGATGCACTCGGCTGGTGGTTCTCGCGGTTGGAGCGGGATATCGATGAAATCATCAGCGCGAGTTCGGTTTGCGTCGAACTTGCAAATGCGCATGCTGCGTCGTGTCGCGACGAGACTTAGGGCGCGCTGGTTGCGGGGCCGGGTGGCAGGGCTACGGATCGGATGCCCGCTGCGCAGCCTAGAGGCCCGGCGACAGACCATTTTGCTGGCGCCGACAAAATGGTCCGCAGATATGATCGTCTTACCGGCGCCGGTAAAATGATCAGATCCAAGACGAGGCCCCACTATGACCGCAACCGAAGACCGCTACGAAGGCCGCCCCTTCCTCCGCTTGCTGGAGTGCCTCGCACTCGATGCCATCGATGCGCTCGATCCCGAACAGCGCGCTACCTTGGAAGAGATGGCACCCAAGCTCGCGACGTCCCTCGGTCGCGAAGGCACCTGGCAGCAAATCGTGGCCGCCCAGATGAACTGGGGCGATGGAATCGACGTTGCAATTCGCGAGCTTTGGGATCGCAACCGCGAAGTGGCGAAAGAAGAGGGGATCGAACTGACGAGCGACGAGTTCGCGATGTTGTTCGCGCAGGCGAATACGTCGGACGACGAGTGAAGAGAAGGCCCACGGCTCTGGCCCCACGAAAATGATCGGCTATCTGCAAAGCTTGCTTTGCAGCCACCAACGAACGATCGGGCGGAAGCCCCTTGATCGAAGCGACCCGCAAGGTGATGCCCCAGCGTGGGGAGTTTCAAATTTTTTTCCCAAAAAAATTTGGAACTTCCCACGTTCGGGCGGCGCGCCAATGATGGAGTAGCGCTCTTGGTGGAAGACCAATTTACCGACGCCGGTAAAAAGGTCCGCCTCCCCCCAACCGCACTGCACAACCGCCTTTAGACTCCGCAGCAACGCCCACCCGCGGAGAGCCCCATGCTCCGGTACCTGCTCGCGCTGTCGCTCGGCCTGCTCCTCGCATCCCCGGTCTTTGCCGCAGAACCCACGCTCAAGGAATACCACTCCAACGCGAACCACCCAGACGCCTGGCAGGGCGGCGTCCGCATGATCCCGATCCACACCCCGGTCGGCGACTTCAAAGTCTGGACCAAGCGCGTCGGCAACAACCCGCGCATCAAAGTGCTGCTGTTGCACGGCGGCCCGGGCGCGACGCACGAACCCTTCGAAGTGTTCGACAGCTTCCTGCCGGCCGACGGCGTCGAGTACTACTACTACGACCAACTCGGCTCGTACTACAGCGACCAGCCCGACGATCCGAAGCTGCTCAACATCGATCGCTTCGTCGACGAAGTGGAGCAAGTGCGCCAGGCGCTCGGCCTGGACAAGGACAACTTCTACCTGCTCGGCCATTCGTGGGGCGGCATGCTCGCGATCGAATACGCGCTCAAGTACCAGGACCACCTGAAAGGCCTGATCATCTCGAACATGGTCTCCAGCATCCCCGCGTACAACAAATACGCGAACGACGTGCTGATGCCGGAACTCGGCCCGGAAGCCCTCGCGGAACTGCGCAAACTCGACGCAGCGAAAGACTACGACAACCCGCGCTTCGAACAACTCCTGCAACCCCACTACGAACACCACGTCCTGCGCCGCCCGATGGCCGAGTGGCCCGAGCCGCTGCTGCGCGGCTCCGCGCGCCACCTCAACAAGAAGGTCTACATCCCGATGCAGGGCCCGAGCGAACTCGGCGCCAGCGGCATCCTCGTAGATTGGGATCGCACGGACGACCTGAAAAATATCAGCGTCCCCACGCTCGTCATCGGCGCGCGCTACGACACGATGGACCCGAAGTACATGGAGATGATGAGCAAGAAGCTGCCGCACGGCGACTATCTGTATCTGCCCAACGGGAGCCACTGTGCGTACTACGACGATCAGGATGCTTACTTCGCCGGCTTGTTGAAGTTCCTGCACGCCGTGGACGCCGCCAAGGCGGGCGGGTGATCGTTCGCTAGAATGCCCCGGTCCGGCAGGGGGCCGGTGCGTTCAGGGGGCTTCATGCGCTTTGCAGGTCGCATCACCGAATGGCATGACGATAAAGGCTACGGGTTCGTCGTTCCCAATGGCGGCGGCGAGCGCGCATTCGTGCACGTCAAGAAATTCGAGCGCATGCGGCGTCGGCCGGAACAGGGCGATCTGTTGTCCTATGAAGTCGGGCGGGACGAAAAGGGGCGGCTCGCCGCATTGCGCGTGCGGATGGCGGGGCAGCCGGCCGCGGTGCGGGACAACCGGAGCACATGGCGTATCCCGCACGCATTCCTGGGCTTCGTGGCGATTGCCGCAATCGCGTTCGCTGCGTGGCGGGGCTGGCTCCCCATACCGGCAGTCGTCGTCTACGGCCTGATGAGCGTTGCGACGTTTGTCTACTATCGACGCGACAAAAGTGCTGCACAGGAGAACGCAAGGCGAACGCCCGAAGCTGAACTGCATTTCGTGTCGCTTGCGGGCGGCTGGCCCGGCGCATTGCTCGCACAGGGCCTGCTGCGGCACAAGTCGAAGAAAGCATCGTTCCAGGCCGTGTTCTGGGTGACGGTGTTCTTCAACATCGGACTGATGGCTTGGTGGTTGTCGTCCAACCGATAAAACAGCGGCGTCGTGCCGCATGGAGATCGCTGATGCGTCACGCGCTGTTACTCGCAGTCCTCGCCCCACTCGCCGCCTTCGCGCAAAGCAAGCCCGAAGCCACGGTGCACCTAACGCCCGGCGCGCCACCCGCATCGCCCGAAGTCATCGCCACGCTCGCCGAAAAAGACCGCCAACTCTTCGACGCCGTCTTCAACTGCAAGATCGATCAACTCAAGGCGCTGGTTGCCGACGACTTCGAGTTCTTCCACGACAAGAGCGGCATGGCGGCGGGCAGCGGCGCGCAGTTCATCGGCAATGTCGCCGACGGTTGCAAGCGCGAGTCCGAAGGCACCAACTTCCACGCGCGGCGCGAATTGGTCGGCGGCACGATGACCGTGCACATGATCGGTGGCTACGGCGCGATGCAGATGGGGACGCACCGCTTCTTCGCGTTGTCGAAGGGCAAGCCGGATCGGCTCACGGAGACCGGCAAGTTCATCGACCTGTGGAAAAAGGACGGCGACACCTGGAAACTCGCACGCGTCATCAGCTACGACCACGTGCTTGCGCCGCAGCCGAAGTGATCGTCACTTCTTCTTTTTCTTCTTCGATTTCGACTTGCTCTTGGATTTCGCTTTCGCTGCTTCGGCCTCCGCGGCGAAGCGCGCCTGCACGTCGATGATCGCCGCGGGCAATTTTTCCTGCAGTATCGCCAGCAGGCCCGCGCTCGCATCGGTATCGATCGGCTTGCCTTCCGGCGTCGTTGCGGTGACGCGCGTGGTGGTCTTGCGAATCGTGTCCGAAAGCAGCAACGCCTTCGTCAGCACCATCAGTTCCTCCCCGCGATAGCGCAGCGTGTACATGTCGAGCATCTGCGAGCGCCCTTCGTACTCGACGCCCGGTGTGTTCACGACGATGGCGCCGACTGCATTCCACGTTTCATTCTTGTCGGCTTCGATCGTGAACTCGCCGCGCGTGGTGGTCGGCGCAACGGGGATCTCGGGCGTCGGTGGCGCTTCCGGCGCCGGTTTCGGTTTGGTGGCACAGCCCACGGCGAGCAACACCATCGTCACCAGGCCCCACCATTTGCCTTGCACGCGCATTCGACCTCCGAGGTTGTACGCTCCGCCCGATGCGCGCGCCCGTCTTCACGCTCTGCCTGTTCGCGGCCTTTGCCGCGTGGCCTGCGCACGCACGTACGGTGTACCGCTGCATGCGCGATGGCACCGTCAGTCTCTCGACGGCGCCTGAACCGGGTTCGAAGTGCGTCGCCAAACATTTCGATGACGACGCGGCGAAGGTGCCGAATCTCTGGGGCAACCTCGGCGTGGTGCAGGGCACCCTGTACGAACGCCAGCAGGACGGGCAAACGGTGTACGGCACGCGCAAGTTGCCGGGCTCGAGGCCGGTGCTCGCCTTCACCGTGCAAACGCCGCCGGATTCCTCGGCGCATGTCGGGCTGGGCGAACTCGGGCCGCCGCAGTTGAAGCGCTTCAATGCCGAGTTCCGCGCAGCGGCGAAGCGAACCGGCGTGGAGGACGCGATGCTGCGTGCCTTCGCGCACGCCGAAAGCGGGTTCGATCCGTTCGCGACATCGAAGAAGGGCGCACGGGGCGTCATGCAATTGATGCCCGAGGTCGCGCGCGAATACGCGGTCGCCGATCCCTACTCGGCCGCGCAATCCATCGACGGCGGCGCGCGGCACCTCAAGCAGTTGTTGCGGCGCTACAAGGGCGACCTCGACCTGGTCGCCGCGGCGTACAACGCCGGCATCGGCACGGTGACGCAATACAAGGGCGTACCGCCGTATCGCGAGACCATCGAATACGTGGCCAAGGTGCAGGCCTTGTACGACCGCTATCGCACCGCGATGACGAAGCCGGTCAGGACGCGCCGTTAAGCCACCATTGTTGCGGCGCACACGCGGCCTTCACGCGATGCTGAGCAGTCCGCGCGTTTCATGGCGCCCGATGTACGCCCGCCTCGCCACTGCCGCTTTGCTGTGCCTGCTGCCCATCGCCGGCGCGCAGGCGCGCACGGTTTACGAATGCCTGCGGGATGATCGGCTGAGCCTCTCGACCGCACCCGAGCCGGGTTCGCACTGCAAACCCAAGCGCGTCAACGACCGCAAGGCCAAGGTGCCGAATTTCTGGGGCGACCAGGGCCCCGTGCGCGGCAACCTGTACACGACGCGCATGAATGGCATCGCCGTGTACAGCACGCGGCCGATCCGCGGATGGAAGGAAGTCGCCGAGCCGGTGCGCATTCGCACGCCGCGCGATTCGTGGGCGCACGAGGGGTACGGTGAGGTCGGCAAGCCGCGTCTTGACGCGTTCGCCGCGCAATTCGTTGCGGCTGCGAAGAAAACGGGCGTCGAGGATGCCTGGTTGCGCGCCATCGCCCATGCCGAGAGCGACTTCAACGCGCGGGCGCTCTCGCCCAAGGGCGCGCAAGGCGTGATGCAGATGATGCCGGCACTCGCGCGTGCGTATGGCGTGGCCGATCCCTATCAGTCGGCGCAATGCATCGATGGTGCAGCACGCCACATTCGCGATCTCATGCGTCGTTACAAGGGGGACCTGGTGCTCGTGGCCGCCGCATACAACGCGGGGACCGGCGCCGTCGATCGTTACGGTGGCGTGCCGCCGTATGCGGAGACCGAGGACTACGTCGACAAGGTGCAGGCCTTGTACGCGCGCTACCGTGCGGCGCTGAAAAAGTCCGCGATGCGTAAAAGCTGAGCCTGCGGACGCTGCGCTCACCGCGTGGGCGCTAGCCTCCGTGGCTCACGCCTGAGCCGCACTTGCGCGCACGGAAGCACGATGTCGTTCGCTCATCGTTATGAAGCCACCGAGCCCGAACGGGCCAGCGTCGATGCGCGCGCAGGCCCGGCTGTCATCGAGTTCGGCGCGAACTGGTGCGGCCATTGCGTCGCGGCGCAGCCGGCGGCCGAAGCGGCCTTCGCCGCGCACCCCGACGTGCACCACATGAAGATCGAAGACGGCCGTGGCAAGCCGCTCGGGCGCTCGTTCCGCGTGAAGCTGTGGCCGACGTTGATCTTCCTCCGCGATGGCGAGGAAGTCGCGCGCCTGGTGCGTCCGACGACGACCGGTCCGATCGCCGATGCCCTGTCCCTGATCGATCCGCCGCCGTGATCGACGAGCCCGCGTCGCCGGCCATGGAACCGCGCGCGGGCGAAGCGCCGCAGCCCTCGGCGCGCTGGCTGGAGATCGCCGACCGTGCGGATGTCGGCCTGCTGCGCGTGGACGCCGGCGGACACCTGGTCGACGTGAACCCGGCGGCTGCACGCCTGCTCGGGCGCGGCATCGATGTGTTGCGCGGCATGGCCTTCGAATCGCTGGGCGGCATTCCCGACCGCGATGCGTTGCGGCGCGCGATGGCCGCACTGCATGCGGACAAGCGGCCGGCGACCGTCGCGATCCAGATCGGCCGGCCCGATGGCGGAACGCTCGCGGCCTTGGCGCGCTTGACCGCCGTGCGCGATTTCACCGGCGTGCTGCGCGCGGCGACGATCACCTTGCTCGAACTGGACGAAAGCGATCTGCCGACGCTCGTCGAGCCACAGCGCCCACGGACGGCCACCGCGCCGGATACCACGTATCGCACGCTGTTCGAGGAAATCGACCAGGGCTTCTGCGTGATCGACGTGTTGTTCGACGCAGACCAGGCCGTCGACTATCGCTTCGTGGAAACCAATCGCGAGTTCGAGCGCTACACCGGCCTGGTGGACGTGGTCGGCCGGACCATGCGCGAGCTCGTGCCGGACCACGAGCCGCACTGGTACCACTTCTATGGCGATGTCGCCCGCAGCCAGCGGTGCGCGCGGACGATGCTGCCGGCGCTGGCGCTCGGTCGCTGGTACGAAGTGCATGCGTTTCCGTTCGGTCCTGCCAAGAGCGGGCGCGTCGCGGTGCTCTTCGAAGACATCTCCATGCGCATGCGCACCGAGGTGGCGTTGCGCGAAAGCGAAGAGCGCTTCCGCTGCCTGGCCAACGCCTCGCCGTCGATCCTGTGGAGCGCGACGTCCAACGGTGCGATGACCTGGCTCAGCGATCGCTGGACCGAATACACCGGGCAAGCCCTCGACGTGACGCGCGAGGAACGCAACAGCGTGATCCATCCCGCCGATCGCGAGGCGGTGGCGGCCGCGTGGCATCGCGCGTTCCAGGGCGAGCCGTTCGAAACCGAGCTGCGCCTGCGCCGGCACGATGGCGCGTACCGGTGGTTCCTCGTGCGGGCGAATCCCGCGCACGACGCCGCCGGCAACCTCACCGGTTGGTACGGCGCGACCACCGACATCCACGACCACAAGCTGGCCGAACACGCGCTGCGCGAGGTGGACCAGCGCAAGGACGAGTTCCTCGCCACGCTGGCGCATGAATTACGCAATCCGCTCGCGCCGCTGCGCAATTGCCTCCACATTTTGCGCATGGCCGAGCAGGGCGAGGCCGGCGCGCATGTCGACATGCAACGCCTGCATGGCGTGATGGAACGGCAGGTCGCGCAACTGGTGCGGCTGGTCGACGATCTGCTCGAGGTCTCGCGCATCACGCGCGGCATGGTGCCGATGCATCTGCAGTCGGTGTCGCTGGCCGATGTCGTCGATCGCGCGGTGGAAACCAGCCGGCCGTTGATCGATGGCGCGCATCATGACCTCGCCGTGGCGATGCCTTCGACGCCGCTCGTGTTGCACGCCGATCCGGTGCGCCTTGCGCAGGTGTTGTCCAACTTGCTCAACAACGCGGCGAAATACACCGAGCCGGGCGGACGCATCGTGCTGGAAGCGCGGCGCGAGGACGACGAAGCGGTGATCGTCGTGCAGGACAACGGCCTGGGCATCGCGACCGACCAGATCGAACGCCTGTTCGATCTGTTCAGCCAGGCCGAGCATTCCATCGGGCACGCGGCCGGTGGGCTCGGCATCGGGCTGACCCTCGTGCGCAGCCTCGTGGAAATGCACGCGGGTTCGGTCATCGCGCGCAGCGCCGGGCTGGGGCAGGGCAGCGAGTTCGAAGTGCGCTTGCCGCTCGCGCAGGGCGAAGCGGATCCGGTGGTGCCCCAGGAAACGGTGCCGGCCTCCGGCGCGCGCATGCGCCTGCTCGTCGTCGACGACAACCGCGAACACACCGATTCGCTCGCGCTGTTCCTGCGCATGCAGGGGCACCAGGTGCGCACGGCGTACGACGCGGCGTCCGCGCTCACCTGGCAGGTCGCGTTCGCGCCGGATGCGGTGTTGCTCGATCTGGGCATGCCCGGCGTGGACGGTTACGAAGTGTGCCGGCGCATGCGTGCGGCCGATGGCGGCGATCAGCTGATCGTCGTCGCCATCACCGGCTGGGGCCAGCCCGAAGTGCGCACGCGGACCGCGGAGGCCGGATTCGATGCGCACGTGGTGAAGCCGGTGGACCCCGCCGCGTTGGAAACCCTGGTCGGCTCGCTCCTGCGAATGAAACACCGCGCATGAAAAACCCCACCCCTGCGCATGCAGGGGCGGGGCTTGGGGGAGCGTTGCCTGGAGAAGGCGGGGTTAGCTCGTACGCCCCGTGCTTTCACCACGATCCTGCTGCTGCGAGGAACCCTGCGAACCCTGCTGCATGTCGCGATCGCTCGACTGACCCTGCGAGCTCGCGCGATTCCACGCGGCTTCGCACGCCTGGCCGGCACCTTCGCTCCACTTCACCGCCTGCTCGTTGCCCTGGGTCCTGCTTTCGTATTCGCTGCGCAATTGGTCTTCGGATTCGCCGAAGCTCTTGCCGCCACTTTGCTGCTGGCCCTGTTCACCGGTCTGGTAAGCCTGCTGGTACTGCTCGAACTGTTGGCCCTGCTGGAAATACGGCTCGCTCTGGAACTGCTGCTGCCAATATTGTTCCGAGCCCGACTGCGTGCCCTGTGAACCTTGCTGCCCCGCCAAACCTTGTTCGCCCTGCTGCTGTTGGCCCTGCTGCTGCGATCCACCCTGCGCGCCCTGCATGCCTTGGTTCTGCGAACCCTGCGACTGCGAACCCTGGCCCTTCTGATCCTGTTGGTTGGTCATCTCGACGTACTCCACGACTTCGGCCGACATGGCCGTTGCTTGAAGGTACGCACTCGCCTGTTAGCGAAAATGTTGCGAACAGTGAAGGAGCGGCTAACGAAGTTCAGCGTAGTGAACCCACCGCGGGGAATTGCGTGGTCATTCGCGCGCCGTGCACGACGCCCCAGCGAATGCCGATGCGATGCAGGCGCGCTTCCATCGCCGCGCGCATCGTCGGCGGCGTGCGTTCGAGGATTGCCGCATGGCGCTCGGCCCACGCCGATGCGAGCGCGAAGACGTTGCCGGCCATCGACTGGATCCGTGGCATCTCGCGATCCAGCGCTTCCAGTTCGGCTTCCAGCGCCGGCCCAAGATCGACCGCCTGCCCAGCGATGGCGTGCTCTTCCATGGTTGTCCCCTGTCGCCCCGAGGGCGCCCTGGCCGCACGCTCGCGGGTTGCGGGTGCAGCCGGTGTGACGATGCGCCCGTGAACCATTCATCCGCCGAGACGTGGGTAGCATCCGCTCAGTGACGTAGCGCACGGAATGGACACGGGGCGGCCCCTACGCTGCCAGCCTCAGGGGGATCCACGTTCCATGGTCGCGAAATTCGGTCGATCGCCGGTGCACGAGGGCGCGGCGCAGCTTCCGCTGCCCGAGCGCCTGCTGCGCGCATCGACGCCACAAGACGTCGTGCAGGCCTGGTTCGAGGCCGATGCGCAACTCGATACGCACTGCGCTTGCGTCCTGTGGTCGACGCACTGGCCCCGCGACATCGAGGCGTTCCCGCCTGCGTGCGCGGACGCCGGGGTCATCGCAGACGCCATCGATGCGGTCTCGCGCATCCGTGCCGGCGAGAACGACGACAGTAATCCGCGCGTGCTCTACGACGACGGCGAGGGCGCGGTTGCCGTGCTCAACAGCCCGCACGCGGAGATCCGCCCTTGCGCCACCACGGTCGCGCGCCTGGCCGAAACCCTCGACCTGCGCCGCATGCGCGAAAGCGTCGCGCGCCTGGAGCAGGCCGAGAAGTTGCAGCGCTCGCTCTACGCGATCGCCGACATGGCCGGCTCGGACCTCGAGATGCCGGACATGCTGCGCGGACTGCACCGCATCGTCGCCGACCTGATGTACGCGGAGAACTTCTACATCGCGCTGTACGACCGCGATCGCGATGCGCTGCGCTTTCTCTACTTCTCCGATGTCGTCGACGACGAACTGCTCGCGCCCGAGGAAGAGATTCCGCTGGCGCGCATCGAGCGCGGCCTGACCTGGTACCTCACCCGCGACAAGCGCCCGCTGATGGGCTCCACGCCCGAACTGATGCAGCAGGTCTCCGGCCCGTTGCGCCTGCACGGCGCGGACAGTTCCGACTGGCTCGGCGTGCCGATGCTGCGCGACGGCGACGTCCACGGCGTCGTGGTCGTGCAGAGCTACACCGGCAATCGTTGCTACACGACCGCCGAGATGTCGCTGCTCGCCTTCGTCGCCGAACACATCCTCACTGCGCTGGAACGCAAGAGCGGCCGCGTGGAACTGGAGCGGCACGTCGTCGAGCGCACGCAGCAGTTGCAGGTCGCCAACAGCGAGTTGCGTCGCGAAGTCGGCGAGCGCGAACGCGGCGAACGCCTGCAGGCGGCGCTGTACCGCATCGCCGCGCTGGCCAGCCTGGACGAGACGACCGACAACTTCTATCGTCATGTGCACGCCGTCGTTGGTGAATTGATCGAAGCGAAGAATTTCTACATCGCGCTGCTCTCCGACGACGGGAGTACCGTGTCGTTCCCGTACGCGGCCGACGAGTTCGAGCGCGACTGGAGCGCGCGCTCCTACGGCCGCGGCCTGACCGAACACGTGCTGCGCACGCAACGCCCCGTACTCGTTTCGCGCGACGATGCCGCCACGATGGTGGCGGCCGGCGAAATCGACAGCGGCATGCTCGGTGCGCCGACCCTGGTCTGGCTGGGCGCGCCGCTGTTGAGCACCGAAGGCGCCATCGGCGTGGTCGCCGTCCAGAGCTACGACCGCGGCGATGTCTACAACGAACGCGATGCCGAACTGCTGACCTTCGTCTCCTACCAGATCGGGAGCTCGCTGCAACGCCGGCGCGCGGCCGAACTGCTGCGCCAGGCGAACGCCGAGCTCGAACATCGCGTCGAAGCGCGCACCGTCGAGTTGCGCGAACAGATTTCCGTGCGCGAACAGGTCGAAGCGCAGTTGCAGCACCAGGTCATGCACGACGCGCTGACCGGCCTGCCGAACCGCGTGTACCTGCGCGATCGCATCGAACGCGCGCTTGCCGGCCTGCGTCGCGATCACAGTTCGGGCTTCGGGCTGCTCTACATCGACGTCGACCGCTTCAAGGTCGTCAACGACAGCCTCGGCCACAGCGCCGGCGACGCCGTGCTGCAACAGGTGTCCAGGCGCCTGGCGGGCTGCGTGCGCAATCCCGACGTGGTCGCGCGCATCGCGGGCGACGAATTCGTGATGTTGCTCGAACACGTGCAGGCGCCCGAGACCGCGAGCAAGGTCGCGCAACGCGTGTTGCGCGCACTGACGCCGCCGCTGCACGTGGCGGGCCGCGAAATCCAGCTCTCCTGCAGCATCGGAATCGCCATCGCCGGGCAGGACTGCGAGTCGGTCGACCGCATCCTGCACGACGCGGACGTCGCGCTGTATCGGGCGAAGGACGCCGGCCGCAACCGGTTCGTGCTGTTCGACGATGCGATGCACCAGACCGCGATGGGCGTGCTCGACCTCGAACAGGCCCTGCGCGATGCATTGATGCGCGACGAGTTCGAGCCGTGGTTCCAGCCCATCGTGCGCCTGGAAGATGCCAGCGTCGTGGGCTACGAGGCGTTGCTGCGCTGGCGTCACCCGACGCGGGGCGTGCTGACGCCTTCGGAATTCCTCAAGGTCGCCGAGGACAGCGGCCTGGTCGGGCAGATCGACTGGCGCATGTTCCGCCTGGCGCTGGAAGCCGCGCGCCCGATGGTGTGCCAGTCGCGCGACGGCGTGCTGCGCTATCTCACGCTCAATGTGTCGCCGCGCCTGTTCCTGCATACCGACTTCGACCGGCGCCTGCTCGAACTCGTAGACGAAATCGGCTTCGATCCGCGTGCCCTGCGCCTGGAAGTCACCGAAGGCACGCTGCTCGGCGATCCGGAAAACGTGGTCGCGATGTTGCATCGCCTCGCCGAACGCGGGATCGTGGCCGCGCTCGATGATTTCGGCACCGGCTACTCCTCGCTCGGGCACGTCCACCAGTTCCCGCTGAAGATGATCAAGATCGACCAGAGCTTCGTGGCGCCCTTCGCGAACGGCGTGCCCTCGCGCAGTTCGGCGTTGATCGAAGCGATCCTTGCGCTCGGCAATGCGCTCGGGACGGAGATCGTCGCCGAGGGTATCGAGACCGACGCGCAGTGGGCCGTGTTGCGCGCGATGGGATGCGTGTACGGGCAGGGCTATCGCTTCGCGCATCCCGCGCCGTCCGGCCATTGGCTGGGACAGTGAAACCCGGAAGGGCGACTATCGTTCCACGGGCGTCGGCGTAACCTGTGCCGCTTCCGGGCCGCATCGGCCCCTGGAGCCCCGCCATGACGCAAACGCTGCACGCCTTCACCGCGCCGGTTTTCATCCGCACCTTGCGCAATCTCCTGCACGTCCTGCGCACCGGGCAAAAGTACGCCGCCGAGAAGAACATCGCGCCGGACGTGCTGTTGAACACGCGCCTGATCCCCGACATGTTGCCGCTCGTGCGCCAGGTGCAGATCGCCACCGACCACGCGAAGAATTGTTGCGCGCGCCTGACGGCGAGCGAAGCGATGCCCTTCCCCGATGACGAGAAGACCTTCGAGGAACTCGAAGCGCGCATCGCCCGTTGCATCGCCTACATCGAATCCTTCGATGCCGCCCGGTTCGAAGGTGCGGCTTCGCGTCCGGTGCAGGTCAAGAGCCGCCTGGGCGAACTGAATTTCGATGGGCAGGGTTACGCCACCACCTTCGCACTGCCGAACTTCTTCTTCCACGCTTCGATGGCGTACGCGATCCTGCGCGCGTCGGGCGTGCCGATCGGCAAGTCGGACTGGCTGGGCGACGTGGGCCGCTGAACGTGCTGCCGAGCGTCGACATCCAGTGCCCCTATTGCGGCGAGACGATCACCGTCTTCGTCGACGACTCGGCGGGCGAGCAGCACTACATCGAGGATTGCCAGGTCTGCTGCAAGCCCATCGTCATCGACGTGGGCTTCGACCGCGATGGCGATCCGGTGGTGCGCGCGACGTCGGAAGACGACGCGTGAAGCGCGACTAGCGCGACGGCCGGGGCTGTGCGTTCGCCTTGGCGCGTTCGTTGTATTCGTCGCTGGTGATGAAGCCGTCCGCGTTGGCGTCCATCGCGGCGAAGCGCGCGCTGAAACCGGCATCGCGGTCGGCTTCGGTCGAGCTCACGCGGCCGTCCTTGTCCGCATCGAGCGCGGAGAACGTCTCTCCGCCCGCCACGGGCGTGGCCACCGTCGCGGCGGTCGGCGGCGTCTGCGCGAGCGCCGGCACTGCAAAGGCCAACAGCAGGAAAGCGGATTTCACGGCGCGGGCTTCAGTGTCGGGTCGCTTCGTCGTCGTCCTCTTCTTCCTTGAGGGAGAACGGCACGTGGCGGCCCTGCGCGCCCTGGTTGGCGATCGCATCCCGCGTGCGCTCGCGTTGCGTGTCCGATTGCGAGTCGTGGTTGGCCATCGACTGCGGCGAACTCTGCTGTGCGGCCGGTTGCGATCCGACCGTGCGGGATTTGGAACGCGGGGTGTGGCGTTGGGTGCCCATGGGGGAGTCCTCGGGGGAGTGCTTCGGGTTGTCTGCGACCACTGTGGAGAGGCGGCCATTAACGCCGTTGCATGGCCGATGTAAAAGTTTCGTAAGTCCGCATCATCGGTCGACTGCGCGTCATCGGCGGCGTTCGCGCGGCGATGACGCGGGGCGGGCGAAGCTCGCGAACGCCGGCGAAAAGGCCTTAAAACAAGCCATTGCCCGACATGCTGCACACCGCCGCACGCGGTTACTCCAAATCCCGTGCGGGTTGGTTAATGCGGTGTGGAGGCGAAAACCGGCAGGTCGCGGAGATTCAGATGCCAAGGCGCAAGGTGCGTAACGTCGCCAAAAAGCCGATGCATCTGGCGCGACGTTTGTTCCCCCATGGAGACCGACGAATGAATCTTTCCAATCGCAAGCCGCTTTACCTCGCCCTCGCCCTGACGCTGGCTGCACCGCTGGCCTTCGCGCAGAGCACCACGCCGCAGTCGGCGACGCAGGACGCCACCAACGCCGCCACCTCGGCGACGCAGGATGCAACGCAGGCCGCCACCCAGGATGCGACGCAGGCCGCCACGCAGGATGCGACGCAGGCCGCCACCCAGGATTCGATGGCGCAGTCCAAGGATTCCATGTCCAAGGATTCGATGGCGCAGTCCAAGGGCGAGCCCGAGAAGAAGAACTGGTCCGACCTGGATACCGACAAGAACGGCACGCTGAGCGCGTCGGAAGCGGCATCGGTGTCGAACCTCTCGTCCGTCTTCGCCAAGGCCGATGCCAATGCCGACGGCGAGCTGACGCAGGACGAATACAAGGCTTACCTCGCCGCGAACGGCAAGGGCGGAGCCAAGTCGGATTCGGGCGGCTGATCAGTCGCGACCGAGTCGAAGCGTGCATGAGGCTCGCTTCGAAATAGCGGCGCTCCATCCGGCTGGTTCCTTCGGGGCCAGCCGGATTCGCGCATCAAGGCACACAGACGAGGACCCCCAATGAACAACACGATTCGCAACATATCCATCGCTGCCGCCATCACCGTCGGTTCGCTGACGCTGGCGGCCTGCGCGCACGACAAGGACGCGACGACGACCACCGAGACGTCCAGCACGACCACCACGGACGCGTCGGGTACGGCGGGTACGACTTCGAGCGACACGACGACTTCTTCGTCGATGCCGACTTCGGCCAGCACGGCGGGCGCACCGCCGAGCACGCCGTAAGGATCACGGTCGGCCCAGGGGTGCCGACCGGTGCCTTGAAGGCGACGAGTGCAGGGCGGCTTCGGCCGCCCTGTTTCGTTTCGTACACTGGTGCGCCCGATGACGCGCGCGCCCATGTCCGATTCCAACAACGATGGCATCCGCCTGGTCGGCTTCGACGGCGACGACACGCTCTGGCGCAGCGAGGACTATTACCGCGGCGCGCAAGGGGATTTCGAGGAGATCGTCGGGCGCTACGTCGACCTCGCCGATGCGCACGCGCACGATCGCCTGTACGCGGTCGAGAAGCGCAACCTGGCCTTGTTCGGCTACGGTGTCAAAGGCATGGTGCTGTCGATGATCGAGGCCGCGGTGGAAATCACCGACGCACGCGTGAGCGCGAGCGACCTGCATCGCATCGTCGCGCTCGGCAAGTCCCTGCTGCAACATCCGGTGGAACTGTTGCCCGGCATCCGCCAAGCGGTGGAAACGATCGGCGCGCAGCACGAACTGGTGTTGATCACGAAAGGCGATTTGTTCCACCAGGAAGCGAAGGTGAAGCAATCGGGCCTCGCGGATCTGTTCCGCCGCATCGAGATCGTGAGCGAGAAGGATCCGGAAACCTATGCGCGGTTGTTCGACGAATTCGAACTGGCGCCGCGACAATTCGCGATGGTCGGCAATTCGCTGCGTTCGGACATCGCGCCGGTGATCGCGCTCGGCGGGTGGGGCGTGTACATGCCGTATCACGTGACCTGGGCGCATGAAGCCGAGGCGGAAATCGCCGAGGACGAACCGCGTGTGCGGCGCGTCGCGCAAGCCAGCGAACTGCCCGCAGCCGTGACCGACATCGCACGCGTGGCCGCCTCGCTGAATGGCCGCCAGCGGACGCCAGGACGGTTAGACATCCGTTAATCGAATGCGTCGCATCGTCGCCACAGGTTCGCATCAGGGCGGACCCAAGGGAGACCACCATGTCGACGCTGTCGAAGTACATCGCACCCGCGGTGTTCGCGGCGGGGTTCGCTTTCACCGCGCTGCTGCCGAAGCCGGCACTCGCACAGGACGACGGGTTGACCCGCGTCATCGTCGATGTCGCCGACGTCGTGTTGCGCAGCGGCCAGCCTTATTACCGTTACGGGAACTATCGCGACCAGGATCGTCTCGTCGTCGGGCGCGATCGTTACGGGCGGCCGGTGTACTACCGCGTCGTGGATCGCCGTTGGAACGACGACCAGCGCCGTCATTCCTACCGCCCGTACAACCCGCCGATCTACAACCCGCTGATCTACAACCCGCCGATCTACCTGGGCAACGACTACGACCGGACCGCTCGTCGGGTGAAGTGCAACGGGCGGGGCAACTGCACCGTGACGTACTACGACCCGCAATACGACCGCCGGGGCGGGTATTACCGGGCGCCGGTGCATCACCGGGGCGGCCGCCAATGGCGCGACCACGACCGCTGATCGCTCCCCCGTGCAAGACGGCGCCTTCCGGGCGCCGTCTTCGTACCGGCCATACGCATCCGGTGCTAGCCTCCGCGCACCGATCCCCCGAAGGAGTCCTGCCATGCGCCGTCTGCGCCTCATCCAGATCATCCCGCTCGCACTCGTCCTCGCTTCGCCCCTCGCCATGGCAGCGGGCAAGACCGATTGCAAACTGAAATTCAACCTCGCCGGCTGGTCGGCTTTCTACAAGACCGCTTCAGGCGACGGCACGATCACCTGCGACAACGGGCAGAAGATGCCGGTCCACATCGTGGCGAAGGGCGGCGGGCTCACCTTCGGCAAGTCGAAGCTCGACAACGGCACCGGCGAGTTCTCCGGCGTCAGTGACATCAGCGAATTGCTGGGCAGCTACGCGC
Source organism: Lysobacter sp. P5_C4 (assembly GCF_054049695.1). Taxonomy (NCBI): domain Bacteria; kingdom Pseudomonadati; phylum Pseudomonadota; class Gammaproteobacteria; order Lysobacterales; family Lysobacteraceae; genus Lysobacter; species Lysobacter sp. P5_C4. Next base: position 519,499 of record NZ_JBFULX010000002.1, read on the forward strand.
AGGCCGAAGCCCACGCAGGTGCGGCCAAGTCTTCCGGCGCCTCCGCGTTGACCAAGGGCGAGGTATCGCTCGCGCTCGCCGGCACAGGCGAGGGCTGGGACCTCGGCGTGTCGTTCGGCAAATTCACGATCTCCAAGCGCTAGCAGCACGCTCAGTCGGCGCGATGCGCGTGATCCTCGACGACGGGCGCGGCCTTGTAGGTGCGCCCCAGGTCGGTGTTGAGTTTGCCGGCGATCCAGCCGATGGTCGCGAACCAGCCCACGACGATCAACACGAGCACCGCGACTCCCCACGCATGGCGGCGCAGGAAGGCGAAGGGCGAAAGATGCAGGCGCATGGCTCGGTCCCCGATGACGGCGCCATGCTCCGCCGGCCCATGTCGCGGCCGCGTGCACGCGTACGGGGAGAGAATGGGCGCATGTTCGCGCTCGTCCGCCGATGGTTCCTGCCGCTGTTCGCGGCGATGACCCTGGCCGCTTGCGGCGATGCCGGCACGCCGCGCGACGCCACCACGGCGCGCTTCGAAAACCCCGACGCCGAGCTGCGTTGGCAAGGTGTGCTCGCGTGCGCCGATTGCGACGGCATCGACACGCGCCTGCGCCTCCAACGCGGCAACGGCGTCGTCGCCCAATACGAACTCGTCGAGGCCTACCTCGACGGCGAGGGCGCCGAATATTTCCACGAAGCCGGCCGCTGGCGCCGCGACGGCCGCCTGCTGCGATTGCAGGCGACGTCAGGCGGCGAACGACTTTACGAGATCGACGGCACGGGCAACCTGGTCGTCGTCGATCGGCTGGGGCATGCCGCGGGGCCGAACCGCGTCCTGGCGCCGGCCGGCCCGCCGGCACTGTGACACGCTGCCCATAACCGCACTTCTTTCAGAACGCATTCAGTCCGCGCGTCCACACTGCGCTGATCGCAGCCACATTGCAGGGGGCTCCATGCGTCACACCGTCAAAGCGTTGTCGCTCGCACTCGTCCTGGCCGCAGCGGGGCAGGCCGCGCACGCGCAGGATTTCACCTTCGGCTGGAATCCGCGCAGCGGCGATGTGTGGATGGACTCCTGGCTCGGCGACATGAATCGCTACGGCCAGCGCTATCGTGACCCCTTCGTCGATGAGCTCGTGCGCTACCACGGCGCACCGCGCGACATGGTCGTCGACTTGCTCGGCCCGCGTCGCTGGGCACCCGGTGATGTGTGGATGGCCTGCAACATCGCGTCGGTCATCGGCCGGCCCTGCCGCTACGTCGTCGACGTATACGAGCGCGACCACGGCAACGGTTGGGGCAACATCGCCAAGCAACTCGGCATCAAGCCGGGCTCGCCGGAATTCCATCGGCTGAAGAAAGGCTTCGTGCCGACCTACGACCGCTGGGGCCGCACCATCGTGCTCGACGCCGATCTCGAACGCGCGTATCCCAACCACGGCAAGAACAAGTCGAAGTCGCACCCGGACTACGGGGACGACGAGCACGGCAATGGCCACGGCAACAGCGACAAGGGCCATGGCAACGGGAAGGACAAGGGCCACGGCAACTCCAAGGGCAAAGGCCACGGCAAGAAATGAGCGCGTCGCCCGAGCGCGTCGTGCATCGCGGCGGCTGTCATTGCCGCCGCGTACGTTTCGAAGTCGATGCGCCCGCCGACATCGAGGCGCTGGACTGCAATTGCTCGATCTGCCGCATGACCGGTTACCTGCATCTGATCGTGCCGGCGGCGCGGTTCCGGATGTTGTCCGGACAGGACGTGCTCACGCAGTACACGTTCAACACGGGCGCCGCGAAGCATCGGTTCTGTTCGGTGTGCGGCGTCAAGTCCTTCTACATCCCGCGCAGCCATCCCGACGGCGTCGACGTCAACGTGCGGTGCCTGGATGCGGGCAGCATGGCATCGCTGCGCGTCACGCCGTTCGATGACAACGACCGCGATGCCTCAACGGCCGCGCTGGCGCATCTCACGCACGACTGAACGATGATTGCGGCGATCCGTTCGTGTACTGGCAACATTCGCGGTGCGAACAACGTTCGATTGCTGGGATTCCGATCGTGTGGTGCCATGCGCGGGAGCCAACTTCCCCAAATGTGACGCCATGAAAAAACGTTCGCCGACCTCTCTCCGCAGGGCGGAGTCGAGAGACTTGCTCTTGGCCGCAGTCTTGTTCGCGGCGGGTTCGACGCCGGCCTTTGCGCAGAGCTCGGTTGACGTCGCCATCACAGGCACGCTCCAGCCGGGACGATGCACCCTCGCGCTCAGCAGCGGCGGCACCCTGGACTGGGGCCAAATCACGACTTCCATGCTCAGCCCCGCTGGCTATACAAAGCTGACATCCAAGCCGCTGTCGATCACGGTGCGCTGCGCCGGGCCGACGCAGTACGTGGTGACACCGACGGATAACCGACAATCAACGCTCCACGCAGACGTCGCGTCGCGCTATGACACTTTCGGCCTGGGCCTGACCAGCACGGGCCTGCCGATCGGCTATTACGAGTTGGGGCCAGGGACGGGGACTGCCGACGGCGTGGCTTCGAACGTTATCGAAAGCTTCAACCTCAGGTCATGGATCAATGCCACCACGCCTTGGGAACGAGCCCACCCTTCGACATTTCAGTATCGCGCGTTGGGGACGGTAGGAAATGGTGCAACGTTCGTGACCGATGGCGTCATCAGCGTGGACGTGACGCCTTACGTCAAAGGCAGCAATGAGCTCGCGTTGAGCCAGGCCGAATCGATGGACGGGAATGTCACGTTCACCTTGATCTATCTCTGAGCTGCGCAATCACGCGCCTGAATCGAAGCTGGCTCCGGGCCACCCGGCCGACCTGCACGCGATGGCGCGCATCGTCGAACGCGGCTATGCGCGCAAGGTGCTGGGCGGTTGGGAAATCACCGAAGCCGGTTGGCTTGCGCTGGAGCGCTCGCGCATTCCCGATGCGCTGAAGTGATGCGAGGAAAAAGAGGGAGCCGCCGGCGCAGTCAGGGAGAGGGGGAGATCTGCGCCGGCCGACGGGCGTGCTCGCGCGTCTCTTCGGCTCCGGCCTGCCGATGACGCTTGGCAGGTGCATGTAGTTGAACATCGTGCGTGCGTCGCGACCATTGTCCATTGGTGCAGGCGCGTTCGCGTGCGGGACGAAAAAAAGAAGGGGCCGGTCGCGTCCATGCGAGCGGCCCCCAGGGGAAAGACAGCGAAATCAGCGGATCGAATACACGTTGGTTGCGTCGGCGTTTGCGCGTTGCGCCGCAACGGCCGCATCGCGTTCGACCAGGTAGTCCTTCACCATCTGGTAGGACTTGGTGCGCGAGATGCCGAACTCCAGCACGAGAGTCTTGGCGAACACGCTGCGCGGGCTGCCGCGCGTGATGAGTTCTTCCAGGCGGCGCAGGATCAGTTCGCGACCCGGCGTCTCGTTCTTCACCCACTGCTGGTATTCGGAGACGATGCGGCCGGCGATTTCATGCGCATCCTCCAGGTCGGTTTGCAAGCGTTGCAGTGCCTGTTCAAGGCTGCGCACGCGCTTTTCGAAGTAGTCCAGGTCGATTCCCATGTGTGTGCCCGTTGGCGTTGGATGGCAACGACAGGAAACCGCGTCCGTACGAACGCGAACATTGTCCGCGCGGGCAATTGCCCCATGGTTCCGGGGAAGATTGCCCGGAAGGACGCCGCGCAACGAAAACATGACGACCGGGCTGCTATATCCACTGGCTCGTCCGCTGCGCAAGGCGCGTCCATGGCCATCCTCGAAGCAGGCAAGCCCGCCCCCGAGTTCAAACTGCACGCGACGCCCGACCAGGTGCTTTCGTCCGATGAGTTGCGAGGCAGGCGCTACGTGCTCGCGTTTTATCCGGCCGATTTCAGCCCCGTGTGCGGCGACCAGATGGCGCTCTACAACCAGGTCCTGTCGGAGTTCCGCGGGCGCAAGGCGGATCTGTTCGGCGTTTCGGTCGATGGCGTGTGGTGCCACCAGGCCTTCGCGGAGGCACGCAATTTGCATTTCCCGCTGCTTTCGGACTTCGAACCGAAGGGCGGCGTGGCGCGCGCATTCGGTGCGTATCGCGACGGCGAAGGCGTGTCCGAACGCGCGCTGTTCGTCGTCGATGAAGCCGGCACCATCGCGTGGAGCTACTGCTCGCCGGTTGCGGTGAACCCCGGCGCCGACGGCATCCTCGATGCACTCGATGCGATGGAAGGGAGGACGTCATGAGCCTGCGCATTCCGGTGGGTGCGAGCGATCACGTCATGGGCCGCGACGACGCGCCCGTGACCCTGGTCGAATACGGCGACTATCAATGCCCGTACTGCGCCGCCGCGCAGCCGCAAGTGCGCAAGGTGCTCAAGCATTTCGGCGACGACATCCGGTTCGTCTTCCGCCATTTCCCACTGACCGAAGTCCACCCGATGGCCGCGATCGCGGCGGTGACCGCGGAATTCGCCGGCGCGCACGGGCACTTCTGGGAGGCGCATGAAACCCTCTACGCCAACCAGGCGCGGCTTGGGCCGGAGTTGCTGTTCGAAATCGTGCAGGGCCTGGGATTGGAGCCCAACCAATTGAAGGCGGAGATCGACGCGGACACTTACACCGAGAAAGTGCAGGCCGATTTCAACGGCGGCATCCGCAGCGGCGTGAACGGGACGCCCACCTTCTTCATCAACGGCACGCGGCACGACGGGGCGTATTCGTTCGAGGCGTTGTCGCAGGCCATCGAGGCGGCGCGCGCCTAGCCCGCAGTAGAATGCGGGGCCGATGAAGCCCACGCCGTCCATCGATCCCGCTGCCCTGCGCCTGTCCGTCGCCCCGATGATGGATTGGACCGACACGCATTGCCGCGTGTTCCACCGCATGCTCGCGCCGCACGCACGCCTGTACACCGAGATGGTGCATGCCAACGCGGTGGTCCTCGGCGATCGCACGCGGCTGCTGGCGATGGATGCGATCGAACATCCGGTCGCGCTGCAATTGGGTGGCAGCGAACCGGCCTTGCTCGCGCAGGCGGCGCGCATCGGCGCCGGACACGGGTTCGACGAGATCAACCTCAACTGCGGTTGTCCGTCCGATCGCGTGCAGGCCGGTCGTTTCGGTGCATGCCTGATGCGCGAACCGGCACTCGTCGCAGACAGCGTCGCGGCGATGGTCGCTGCATGCGATGTGCCGGTGACCGTGAAATGCCGCCTGGGCGTCGACGACGACCACGACTTCGAGCACTTCCTTGCGTTCATCGACACCGTGGCCGGCGCCGGGTGCCGCATGTTCGTCGTGCATGCGCGAAACGCGTGGCTCAAGGGCCTGTCGCCGAAGGAAAATCGCGAGGTCCCGCCGTTGCGCTACGACTGGGCCCATGCGCTCAAGCGCGAGCGGCCCGGGCTGCAGGTCATCGTCAACGGCGGCATCGCGACGGAAAGCGAAGCGACGGCGCACTTGGCGCACGTCGACGGCGCGATGCTCGGCCGCGCGGCGTACCACGATCCGCACCTGTTGCATCGCCTCGATGTCGCATGGTTCGGCGGTGCGATGCGCACGCGCGGCGAGTTGCTGCGTGCGATGCGTCCGTATATCGAAGACCAGCTCGCGCGCGGCGTGTATCTCAAGCACATCACGCGCCACCTGCTCGGCCTGTTCGCGGGCGAACGCGGCGGCCGCGCGTTCCGCCAGGTGTTGAGCGAAGGCGCGCACAAGCCCGGCGCCGATTGGGCGCTCATCGAACAGGCGCTTGCGCTCACGCAGGCGCCGGCCCTCGTCGCATGATCACCCGCGACATCGGCGCCTTCGTCGCTCGCGCACGCTCGCTCGCGCATGACTTCGGGCCGCCGACTGCGCGCGGCGCCTTCCTCGTCGCGCCCGACGGCTTCCGCCTGGCGACCGAATCGGCCACCGACAATCGCTACATGGCCGAACAAGCCGGTTTCGATGCCGCGCGCGCTTCCGACGAACATCGCGCGCTGCATCGCGCACTCGCGCAAGTCGTGCCGACGATCTGCTTCCCCGGCGATCCCGACGCACCCGACGGCCTGTTCCCGAACAACGTCTTCGCGACGGGGCAGGGGCGTTACGTCGTCGGCCGCATGCGTCATGCCGTGCGCCAGCGCGAAGCGACGCGCGCCGACATCCGCGCGTTCTTCGGCGGCGTGCTCGACTACGCCGAGATCGATCTGTCCGACCAGGGACATCCCTGCGAACTCACCGGCGCACTGGTCATCGACCGTGCGCGCGGCATCGGCTGGTGCGGCCTGTCGGAGCGCTGCGACGTCGTCGGCGCGCAGCTGATGCACGAAGCGCTCGGCCTGCGCGCGACGCTGCTGTTCGACCTGGCGCCGGGCGAATACCACACCAACGTCGTGCTCGCGGTGCTGGCGGGCCGGGCGGCCCTCGTGTGTCCACGCGGCTTCGCCGACCCGGCGGTGGTCGATGCGTTGCGCGCGCTGTACGCCCCGCACGCGATCGTCCTGTCCGATGCCGAGCACGCGGCTTTCGCGGGCAACGCGATCGCCCTGTCGCATGAAGTCGCGTGGATGAGCGCAGGCGCGGGGGAAGCCCTTGCGCCGTCCACGCGACAGGCCCTGGCCCGTGCGGGTTTCGAGATCTGCGCGGTCCCGCTGCGCGCCATCGAGGCGGCCGGCGGTTCGCTCCGCTGCTGTGTCGGCGAGCTCTTCTGAGGGGTCCCGAACGTCATCCGTAGCGCGACCGGCCATGAACGGCGCGCCTGCGTGAAGAAAAAGTTCAGACGTGATTCACTGCCGCGTTCGAAAAATGGCCTCCCTGCTGGATCCCGAGCCGAGCGCCCATGTCGCTGCTGTCGCTGTCCCTGTCCCGAATGTCGCTGGCGCTCGCCCTGTCGGGCGCCTGCGCCGTGGCGTGGGCCCAGCCGCAGCCGCCGCAACCGAAGCCGCCGCAGCAGCAGCGCGCGCCGCATCGCAACCAGCAGCAGGGCCTGTCCGAGTCGGTGCGGCGCGCCGAACGCAACGGCCAGGTGCTCAGTGCCGAGCAGGTGCAGTCCGACGGGCGCGACGTGAATCGTGTCAAGATCATCGACGACAAGGGTCGCGTGCGCGTGTTCTGGGACGATCCGGCGGTCAGGCCGCGGGACGCCAGGAACAACGACAACGGCGGGAAACGGCGGCAGGACAAGCCCCGTACACGCTCCGACGACGACGGCGACCCCACCCTCTGAGCCAACGGCCGCTCAGGCCTTACGCAGACACGGAGTCACCATGCGCATCCTGCTCGTCGAAGACGAAGCCCCGCTTCGCGAAACCCTCTCGGCCCGCCTCAAGCGCGAAGGATTCGCCGTGGACTCGGCCCAGGACGGCGAAGAAGGCCTGTACATGGGGCGCGAAGTGCCCTTCGACCTCGGCATCATCGACCTCGGCCTGCCCAAGATGTCGGGCATGGAATTGATCAAGGCGCTGCGCGACGAGGGCAAGAAATTCCCGGTACTCATCCTGACCGCGCGTTCGTCCTGGCAGGACAAGGTCGAAGGCCTGAAGCAGGGCGCCGACGATTACCTGGTCAAGCCCTTCCACGTCGAGGAACTGCTCGCGCGCATCAATGCGCTCGTGCGCCGCGCCGCGGGCTGGAGCAAGCCCACGCTCGAATGCGGCCCGGTCGTGCTCGACCTCGCCGCGCAGACGGTGACGGTCAACGGCGGCAACGTCGACCTGACCTCGTACGAATACAAGGTGCTCGAGTACCTGATGATGCACGCCGGCGAGCTCGTTTCGAAGGCCGACCTCACCGAGCACATCTACCAGCAGGATTTCGACCGCGATTCCAACGTGCTCGAAGTCTTCATCGGCCGCCTGCGCAAGAAACTCGATCCCGAAGGCGAACTCAAGCCGATCGAGACGGTGCGCGGACGCGGTTACCGCTTCGCGATCCCGCGCAGCGGGGATTGACCTCCTAACCTGTGGGCGACGCGCTCTTCGACAAAGCTCGGTGGCGCGCGCGCTCGTTGCAGTCGCGGCAGCTGCTTGCGGCCAGCCTCGGGCTTGTCGCGTTCCTCGCGCTCGCGGGGTACGCGCTCGACCGCGCATTCCTGGAAACCGCGCAAAGCAACCTGCGCACGCGCCTTGAGAGCTACGCGCTCGAATACGCGAGCGGCATCGAGTTCCTGCGCGACGGCACCCTCTACGTTCCCGACACCCCGCCCGAACCGCGCTTCGAACGCCCCGGCAGCGGCCTGTACGCCGAAGTCGTGTTGCCGAACGGACATTGGGATTCGCCCTCGGCACAGGGCCCGGAGCTTCCGCTCGGCGGCATGCTCGCGCCCGCGGTCGACAAGTTCGAAGGTCCGCTGCCGATCACGCGCAGCAACGGCGAGTCCGGCGAGATCTATCGACTGGGCAAGGGCCTGGTGTGGGCGGAAGGCGGGCCGCAGGGCGAATTTCCGTACACGGTCTACATTTCCGAAGACACCAGCGCGCTCGCCTCGCAGATCCGCGTGTTCCGCCGCGCGTTGTGGGGCTACCTGGGCGGCGCCGGGCTCGTGTTGTTGTTGCTGCAGATGCTCGTGTTGCGCTGGAGCCTGCGGCCGTTGCGCCAGGTCGTCGGCGAACTCAAGCGCGTGCATCGCGGCCAGCTGGCGCGCATGAGTGCGCACCATCCGCGCGAACTCGAGCCGCTCACCGAAAGCATCAACGCCTTCATCGAGAGCGAGCGCGAAAACCTCGACCGCCAACGCAACACGCTGGCCGACCTCGCGCACAGCTTGAAGACACCGCTCGCCGTGTTGCGCGCGCGGCTGGACAACCCCACGCCCGAAGCCGAGTTGCGCGAAGAAGTCGCGACGCAATTGCGGCGCATGAACGAAATGGTGTCCTACCAGCTCGCGCGTGCGGCCTCCAGCGGCCACGCCTTGTTCGCAGCGCCCATCGACATCGAACCGCACGCCGAACAGATCGTGCGCGGCCTGGAGAAGGTGTATTCCTCGCGCAAGGTCTTGTGCGAATTCGAGTTCGATCCGAACGCGCGGTTCCATGGCGAACCCGGCGACCTGCAGGAATTGCTCGGCAACCTGCTGGAGAACGCCTTCAAGTGGGCCAAGTCGCGCGTGCTGCTGACGGTCCGCGTGGGCGACACCTCGCCGGGCCGCCGCGACGGTTTGTTGCTCGCGGTGGACGACGATGGCCCCGGCATCGCGACCGAACGCGTCGCCCAACTGTTGCAACGCGGCGTGCGCGGCGACGAACGCGTGCAGGGCCACGGCATCGGGCTTGCGATCGTGCAGGACATCGTGCGCGGCTACCGCGGCGAGCTGGAAGTGCGGCGTTCGGACGAACTGGGCGGCGCGCGCTTCGAAGTGAAACTCCCGCCGGGGCTTTGATTCAGGCGAAGGGCGAGGGGCCGTACAGGCGTTCCAGGTGTGCGGCGATCGCCGGCATTTCCCTGCGCAACAACGCAGGCTTGCTGAAGTGGTATTCGGTGCAGACGGCGAAGAATTCCTCGGGCGCCTCCGCGGCGTAAGGATCGATCTCGGTGTTGCGATTGCGGTCGACGCGGTCGGCGAACGCGTCGTACGCCTTTTGGAAATCGCGCGCCCAATCGCGTTGCCATGCGCGCGGCAAGGGTGGCGTGCCGTCGAGGACGCCGTCGAGGGCATCGAGTTTGTGCGCGATCTCGTGCACCGCGACGCAGAAGCCATCGCGCGGCGACTCGAAATCCGCCTGCACGTCGGCCCACGAGAGGATCACCGGTCCGGTTTCCCACGCTTCGCCGATCAGCTCGTCGTCCCATTCGTGCAGCACGCCGGCAGCGTCCTCATGGGTGCGATTGACGCGGAAGGCATCGGGATAGACGAGCAGTTGCGACCAACCATGCAGGCCTTCGGCGCCAAACTGGATCAAGGGCAGGCAGCACAGTGCGGCGAGTTGGATGCGTTGCGTGTCGTCGAGCACCATCTCGCCGACCGGCGTGATCGCCTTCTCGTGCACGAAGCGCGAGGCGAGCGCATGCAGCCTGGCCTGGCGTTGCGCATCGAGCGGGGCGAGGAAGGGGACGTGCGCGATCGCGTCGCGCCAATGCGCGTCATCGATGGGGTCGGGGCGCAGGAAGCGCCGGAAAAGCGAACGCAAGCGACGTGCTTTGCGGCAGGCTTAGCGGAACATGCCCGGCAGGAAGCTGTGCCAGCGTGGCGTGGGCATGCGCGGCGCGTCCTCGTCGGTGTCGCCCCGTGCGGCGGGCAACGCCTTCACGGCGGCCTTGACGCTGCGCACCGGTTGCGTGATCGACGCGGTGACGCGCGGCTTGGCCGGCGGCTTCGCATTGGCCGCAGCGACCGCATTCTCGACTTCGTCGCACTGCTGCAGGTTGCCGCCCTTGCCACCGCCACCCCCGCCGGGGCCCGCCAGGTGCACATCGCGCGCAGCAACGCCCGTGCTGCCGAGCAGCATCAACACGCATATCAGGGCACGGGACGTCATGGCAGGATCCTGGTGCGGTGGGGTGCACGGCCAGGGGAACAGGCCCCGGACTATAGCGTGGATGCGGCACCGACGCAGAAAGTTGCAAGGCCGGCGACCGCCTGTCAGTCGGGCGGAAAGTAGAATCGCCGCTTCCCCCGAGTCGACGCCGACCGCATGGACGACCGCGACCTCCTCGCCCGGCTGGCCCAAGGCCCCGTCAGCGGGGACACCCTGGCCCGCGAGGCCGGCACCACGCGCGCCGCGATCTGGAAGCGGATCGAGGCCTTGCGCGCGGCCGGCGTGGAGATCGCGGCCCGCGCCGGCAGCGGTTACGCACTGCAATACCCGCTCGACCTGCTCGACGCGCCCGCCATTCAGCGAGCGCTTGCGGCGCCTGCCCGGGACGCGCTCGCCGGTCTGGAGGTCGTGTGGTCCATCGACTCCACCAACTCCGAACTGCTGCGTCGCAGCACGGATGTGCGCAGAGCGGACCTTTCGGGATCGGACGTCTTGTTGGCCGAACGCCAGACCGGCGGCCGCGGTCGCCGCGGGCGCACCTGGTCCTCGCCGCTGGCGGCGCACCTCTACCTCTCCGTCGCACGGCACTTCGGCGGAGGGCTTGCGCGGTTGGGCGGTCTTTCGCTGGTCGCCGGCGTGGCCGCGGCCGAAGCGCTGCACGCGCTCGGGCACGGCACCGTCAAACTCAAATGGCCCAACGATCTGGTCGTCGAAGACGGCGCGACCCTGCGCAAGCTCGGTGGCCTGCTCGTCGAGGGCGGTGGCGAACACGGCGGTCCGGTGCGCGCGGTGATCGGGCTCGGCCTCAACGTGCGCATGCCCGCGGCCTTCGCGCGGGAGATCGACCAGCCCTGGTGCGACCTGGCCACGCTCGGCGAACACGCGCGCCCGGGTCCGCGCACGCGCAACGCAATCGCCGCGACGGTGCTCTCGCATCTGTTGCCGGCGCTGGTGATGTTCGATCGCGACGGACTGGAACCCTTCCTCGCACGCCACGCGGCCGTCGACGCCTTGGCCGGCCGCCCGATCGTCCTGCACCAGCACGATGGAAAGCGGAACGCCATCGCCGAAGGGCTCGCGCCCGACGGTGCATTGCGCGTGCACCTCGACGACGGTGAGGTGCGTGTGGTCCACTCCGGCGAAGTCAGCGTTCGGACACGCGGGGCATGACGCAGGACTGGCTGTTCGACATCGGCAACACACGGCTGAAGTGCGCGCCCCTGGGTGCGGACGGCAGCGTCGGGCCCCTGCGCGCCTTCGCGCCCTCGGAAGTCGACGCGTTGCCGTCGGGCGAGGTCGCGTACATCGCCAGCGTCGCGGGCGAAGACGCGCGCGTGCAGTTGCTCGATGCCTTGTCGCGCCGATTTCGCCGCATCTGCATCGCGCGCACGTCGGCGACCTTCGATGGCCTGCGTGTCGCCTACGCGCATCCGCAAAAGCTGGGCGTCGATCGTTTCCTCGCGATGGCGGGCGCGCGGGATGCCTGGCCTGCATTGATCGTCGGCGTGGGCACCGGGCTGACGATCGATCTGGTCGACGGCGAAGGGCGGCACCGCGGTGGTCGCATCGCGCCCTCGCCGACGCTGATGCGCGAAATACTGCATGCCCGCGCAACGCAACTCGCGCCGACCGGCGGCGCGTATGTCGAATTCGCCGACGACACGGAAGACGCCCTGGCCTCGGGTTGCGAAGGCGCGGCGCTTGCGCTCGTCGAACGCAGCGTCGTGGAAGCCACGCGCCAGCTCGGCACGCGCCCGCGATTGCTGTTGCATGGCGGTGGCGCTGATCCACTGCTCGCGCGCCTGGATCACGCACACCTGCGGCCTGCACTCGTCCTCGAAGGCCTCGCGCGCTGGGCGCGCCTGGACGCCGTCGCATGAAACGACGCGCCCTCATCGTCTTGCTGGTCGTGATGAACCTCGGCGTCGCTGCATGGTGGGTCTCGCGCACGCCGCCCACGCACGAAGACCGCGTCGCACTGCCCGAAGGCGTGCCGCGGCTGCAACTGCTACAGGAGGCACCGCAACGCCCGCGCCCTGCGGCGCCGCCGCCCGCCCCGCCCGTCGCCGCCGCCGCGATCCCGGCCGACGCGCGCTGCCTGTCCTTCGGTCCCTTCGACAATCCCGCGTTGTTGCGTCGCGCGCACGATCGTCTGCAAGCGCAGGTGCTGCGCGCGAACGTGCGCAACGAAATTCGCGGTGCACCGCGCGGCTGGCGGGTGTTCGCGCCGCGGCAGGCGAGCCGCGAAGCGGCGCAGGCCTTGGCCGATCGCATGACCGCGGCGGGCCTGGACGATCTGCTCGTGATGCCGGCCGGCGTCGACCAGGACAGCGTCGCGCTCGGCCGCTTCGGCAGCGAAGACTCGGCGCGTCGCCGCCAGGCGCAGGTGCAGGCGGCGGGCTTCGCCGACGTGCAGGTCGAACCGATCGGCGAGGTGCGTACGCGCGGCTGGATCGACGTCGCCGTGCCCGCGACCTTCGACGCCGCCGTCGCCGCGCGGGACATCGCCGCGCCGCGCACCGAACCTGCGGACTGCGCGTCGTTGCGCTGATGCGCCAATGGGGTAGGATGCCCGCGCTTTCGCCGGCATAGCTCAGTTGGTAGAGCAACCGCCTTGTAAGCGGTAGGTCGTCAGTTCGATTCTGACTGCCGGCACCACAGACCGCATTCGAGTGGTCCCAGGGCAACTTTGCGACACACAAGACCCCGTTAATGACGGGGTTTTTTGTTGCAAGACATGCCAAGGCGTCCCATTGAAGCCCAACAGACGCGGGGGTATCGTTGGGGGTACAAGGCCCCGATGGGGGTACAGCCTGGGGGCTCGAAGTGGCAGCGGACACCGGAAAGCTCACGGCGGTAGCTATCAAGTCGGCCAAGCCGGGAAAGCACTTTGACGGCGGTGGCCTGTATCTCGACGTGCGCCCGAACGGTTCGCGCTACTGGCGAATGAAGTACCGCCACGGGGGTAAGGAGCGTGTCTTGGCCTTCGGGGTTTATCCCGAGGTTTCACTGGCGGAAGCGCGACAACGCCGAGACGCCGCTCGCAAGGAAAGACGCGATGGCCTAGACCCCGGCAACGTGAAGCGCGCACGTAAGGTGGCGGCTCGCGTCGCGACGGCTAACAGCTTCGAGGCGGTGTCGTCCGAATGGATGGCAACCCAGAAGAAGAAACTGGCCCCGACGACGTTCGCCAAGTCGCAATGGTTGTTGGGTCAGGTCCTACCGTGGCTGGGCTCGCGTCCAATTGCCGAGATTGAGCCGCCTGAGCTATTGGCCGCGCTGAAGCGTATTGAAGCCCGCGGCGCGCACGAAACCGCGCACCGGACAAAAGAAAAATGCGGCCAGGTTTTTCGCTACGCCATTGCCCACGGCACCGTAAAACGCGACCCCACCGCCGACCTGCGCGGCGCATTGGCTCCTATCGTGCGAACGTCGCGCGCCGCAATCACGGACCCAGCCAGAGTGGGCGCACTCCTTCGGGCGATCGATGGCTATGCGGGCCAGCACGTCACCCGTTGCGCCCTGCGACTGGCGCCGCTGCTCTTCGTGCGTCCCGGCGAACTCCGAGCGATGGAGTGGAGCGAGTTGGACTTGAGCGCGCCCGAGTGGCGCATCCCGACGCATCGGATGAAGATGCGCGACGCGCATGTTGTCCCGCTGTCCCCGCAGGCCGTGGCGATTCTTCGCGAGCTTGAACCGCTGACCGGACGCGGCCGATATTGCTTCCCAAGCCTGCGCACGGCGAGTGCACCTATGAGCGAAAACACACTGAACGCTGCTCTTCGTTCGCTTGGCTTTGACAAGGACACGATGACCGGCCACGGCTTCCGCGCAATGGCCAGCACGCGCTTGAATGAGCTTGGTTGGGCGCCAGACGTGATTGAACGCCAGTTGGCTCACGCCGAGCGGAACAAGGTACGCGCCGCTTACAACCGCGCGCAATACATGGCCGAGCGCGTGAGGATGATGACGGCATGGGCTGATTATTTGGACAGCCTGCGATTAGGTGGCTGGGTAATACCTATTAAGCGCAACGCGAAGTGAACCGCATAGCCGCGTCTATTCGACAGGGCGTGCAGGGGGAGCAATGGAAGAAGGCGAGTTAGGGAAAAACGAAGCGCAGCCCGATTGGGTTCCTGATTGGGTCTGGGGTTCCTACTGCAATGGGAGCTACACGCTAAACGGCGCGAAGCAAGTAGTAGCTGCGAAAGGTTGCGCTGGGGTTTGGGCATCGCTCGAGCGGAGGATCGAGAAGCCTTCCCGTCCACATGCGGCCAGGCTCTTCATGGCCGTACACCGGGCGCTCGACTTTAGCGGCGCTGCCTCTATGGGAACGTCCGAGCGAAAGCGTCGCGCCGCTGCGATTCGTAATGCCGTCAAAGTCCTAAACAGTGAGATCGAGGCGGCGCAGCTTCCCATGACTGAAGCAAGAGCGTTTGCATGGAAGGCTTCGTCAGCAGAGGCGATCGAGGAGGCCGGCTTCTTGGGGTCAATCTTCTTGGGGGTTGTGGGAAGTGGGATCGAAGCGCGCAGCTTTGAGACAGGCGCCAGGATTTCGGCTGAGTTCTTGGCCACGCTGCACTTGCCAAAGCTGCTAGAGGCTGTAGCACGAGACGCAGACAACTGGGCAAAGGATGCGACCGTTTTCCGGCCCAATAAACCGAATGCCGCCAGAACATATTTCTTAAGAGAAATGACCGATTTCTTCAGTGCCGCTTATGGCGAGCCGCTACGAGCGACGACTTTGGCGCTTGCGTACTTGTTCTTTGAATGCGAGAGCATGACTACGGCGGATATCGCGCGCCTCGCGCCAGTGCGTAAGCGCGACTGAAAAAAGGAACTGTGGGACTAAAAGTGGTGTTGGAGCTGTGATAGTCCCATGGACGTAGCGGAGCACGCGAGCGCTCGCTAGGCCAATTTTGCAGGCGGCAGGTTGTCTAGAGGATTCCCTACCAAGCCCGGCACGTCTGCCGGAGCATGGTGAGGACGCCTCGATGACACACAACACCCAGTTGCCTGCTATTGGCAGCTTTGTCCTGGAACGCCTGCCGCGTGTCAAAGCGCGCACCGGTCTATCCCGTTCAGAAATCTACAGACGCATTGCGGCCGGCACTTTCCCGGCGTCCGTGAAACTAGGCGAGCGCGCCAGTGCATGGCATGCGGCCGAGGTGGACCGTTGGATTGCGGACCGCATCGCCGCGCGCGATGCAAAGGCGGCCGCATGACGCGCCCCAATGAAAACCCCCTGATCCCGGAGAGCTTGGCGGCCGACGGGATGCAGGGGGCGAGTGCAGAGGCTGGCGCCCCGTGCGAGCAGCAAGATACCGAGATCGCGCCCCCGTGGCGATGGCTAGCACGGACCGGCGTCGCTCTAGCTGCGTGGGCACTCGATCAATATGCCCTGATCACAGACACGCCCGAGCGCGGGAGTGTCGAGGCGGCCAACTGTATCGACGCTGCCGCGGAATACCTCAGCGCCAGGTGCGAGTCTTCCGCCGCCAACAAAGAGGTGGATGCTGGAGCTGAAGCGTGAGCGCGTCGCACCTCACTGCCGGCCGCTGCCAATGCTCCGCATGCGCCGAGATCTTTAGTAGCGCCCGAGAGTTTGACCGCCACCGCATTGGGTCTTACGCCGAGCTTGGGAAATGGGAGCACGCACGCCGTTGCCTAACCCTCGTTGAGCTAGCTGCGCGGGGGTGGCGCCGAGATGCCCGAGGGTTCCTCATGCAAGGGCGGCCAGAACGTGCGCCCGCGGCAGTTGCATGGGCGTCGGAGGTAGGGGGCGGTAGGGCAGCGCGGATGGCCGCCAAATGAGCACACGCAGCCGTTGGCGCCATAAGGGCAGGCGCGAGGGGGGCGGCTTCGCAGCGATCCCGCACGTCGTGATCGACAGCAAGAACTGGCGGCGATGCTCAGGGACTGCAATCAAGCTGCTGTGCTGTTTGGTCCGTCAGTACAACGGCCACAACAACGGCGATCTGTGTGCGGCCTTGGCAGTCCTCAAAACAAGCGGGTGGACTTCAGCAGACGTTGTGACGGGGGCGCTCAAAGAGTTGAGGCATTACGGCCTACTCCTACTGACGAAGCAGGGCGGGTTGTCACTCGGACCTAGCCTGTACGCGGTGACCTGGAGGCCGATCGATGAGTGCGGCGGCAAGCTCGAAGTGCCGGCAAGCAAGCTAGCGCCCGCTGATTGGAAAGTGGATCGTCCGCCGCACAAACGCCCACCAAAAAAACGAAAGACCTCTCCGCCATGCGGAACGGCCCCGATCCGGCATCCGGAGCGGGAGGCTGCATAGCAAGCCCGCCATCCGGTGCGTAACAGCGCGGATTGGTCGATCAGGCCGCTCCGCCATCCGGACACCTATCTACATATCTACCAAGCGGTAGCGTTTAAACCGAAGGAGGAAGCATGAGCGACGGATATCTGTCAAAAGATCGGGGCCGCATTTGCAAGCTTCAGCGAGAACGCCGCGCCCGGCTTGTGCGAATCGACTACATGCCGAGTAGCGAAGCGTTGGAGGCGATCGCAGTCAAACGGGCAAAGCGTCGCCCGGGTTCAGTCGAAGCGACGAATAGCGGCATCCTGGACTCAATCGTCACCGAGTGGGCGCATCTGACCGGAATAAACAATCAAGAAGTAGAAGCTTCCATGACTTCGAGGGCGCTCGCCGGAATTAACGGACGCAAGCGCGCGGGCGCGTATGAGTTCGGAGGGGGCGCCGGACCCTGCGGAACTACACCAACGTGCGCCGGCGCGGAATCGAGCGGCTGCGATATGCCGCATTGGGGCGAGAAGTGCCTAGCTGCGAGCAGGGAGAAGCAAGCCAGCCGGCGCGCTTCCTGTGGTGCAAAACGCCATCGGGATGGGCAGCCATGCAAGGCCCTAAGCGAGCCTGGAAAGAAGCGCTGCCGATTCCACGGAGGGAGTTCGACTGGGCCGCGAACCCTGAAGGGCAAGGCGCGATCGCTGGCAAACCTCCGACAGAACCGTTAGGACTGTAGTCCGGCTTGATGTCCGCTTTCGGCGTCGCTGGCCGATAAGAGCGGGCGGCCCATTGAGCCACGCCTTCTTGACGGAATTGATAGGCACGAAGATCTGCCTTGTGCCCTGAAATGGGCTAACCGATGTCGATCCCAGCGCGCCTGTCCGAATGGGCGCGCTCTAACCCGGAATTGTTAATTTCGCCCCCTTTTTCACGGAATCGACTTGAGATTGTCGGCGGACTTCGCGCGCTTCTTCTGCTTCGCCTGGACCTGATAATGCTCTCGATACGCCTTCACTGCCGGGGGCGGAATGTGTACGAACTTCAGGACGGTATCGAGCAGCTCAGGAAAAACCGTCAGCGGCGAGTTGACGAAGTGGAACATCCAGCCTTGCTTCAGCGGCTTGCGACTCCTCGCGCCGAAGTATTGGTTCTTCCACAAGAGCGGTTCGCGAGCCAAGTGAGTGCGCTTCGCGACGATGTTCTCCAGCAATCCCGAGGGGTGCCTGAAGTGCGTTGGCGGGTAATTCATCGCGTCGGTGATTCGATCAAGCTCCGCCTGAAGCATGTTGTGGCGCGTGCCGTGCTTGTCTACGCCGGTCCAATTCAGAACGCGGCAGTACCGACGGACGTCCCACACGGCACGGTCAAGGGTCTGCAGCTTGGGGCTGGTAATCTCGTAAGAGAAGACCAGGTAGCGGTCGCCGCCGTACGTGTCGAGATGCTCAATGAAATCGCGGGTGGAGTCGCTTAGTTCCAGTAGGAAGGGCAGGCGCTTGCACTTCTTCAGGGCCTCCTTGAGGCCGTGGCCGAGATAGTGCGTGGGGACGCGGTTATAGAGCAGGATCGCCTTTAGGTACTTCTCTAGGGCCTGCAACGCGGACCAGTGGAACTGCATGTGGAGGCCAGCCCGATACGCCATGCGGGCGGTGATGTAATCCGCGTCCGCCACTTCGGCGAAACACCTGAAGGTGAAGTCGTTGAGCCGCACTTCTTCCTGCGAGACGGGCACTACCGTGTGACCCATGCGCTCCATCGGGAACCCCTAGGTTCGGGACATGCTTCATCAGGCTACCGCGCAAAGTTCAACCGTACTGGAAAAGTTCTAAGGGGCTCGCGGTCGCCGAACTCCCCTGATGGACATTCCGGAATTTTCCCATGCATCGCAGGCGCGTAAGACTTCGGCGCTGAGGTGCCGGGGTGGCTCATCACGCGGCTCGCTGAGAACAATGCAAGAACAGCCAGCCAGCGCGGCGTTTGCCGCGGCCTTGTGTGGTGGCCGATCGATGACCGCATGAGGGACCTGCGGATGACCCTTCGGGTTTGGAAAACGGACTCAGATTCGATGTCCGCTATCGGCCAAAAGCGGACATGTCGCTTCCACCCTCGATATCAAAAGATCATGCTGTTTCCGTCGACGCTCCTGATGTCCTTCTCGCTGAAAAAGCATTGTTTGCCGTACCGGAATCTGCCGCCCCGAATAGCTGTTGACCAGATCGCGGCCAGGCTTGGCCCGAATCAACCCGTACTGTTGCCCTACTAGGCAACGTGATGGGGCGCGCCGCGCGAAGGTGCGCAAGGACCGGCTCCATGAATCGGTGGCAATTGCCGCCGCACCCTCGACGCACTTGGATAAACGCTTGGGGTCTTTGGGATTGGTGGATGGCATGGGCGTCTGCCCGGTGGGCACGGCGGTATTCGTACTACATGTTGTGTAGTCAAGCCCGGACGCGGGCGGCCAGTAGGTGCCCTCTCACATGTGGCGAAACAACGCCATGAAAGGCGCACTGACCGTCAATGTTTCCGGTCGTGACTTCAAACGCACGGTGCCGCGCCCGCTGTCGCGGACGATGCCGGCGATAGCGTTGAGGTTGACGATGGTCGATCGGTGGATCTGCTTGAATTTCGTGCCATCGAGCAGTGGCAGCAACTCGCGGATCGGGGTGCGGAGCAACGCTTCACCGTCGGCCGTCATCACCGTGGTGTATTTGTTGTCGGCGCGAAAATACGCGACGTCGTCGATCGGGATCAACCTTGTCTCCCGGCCGGTGCTGGCGGTGATCCAGTGCAATGTCTCGGGGCCAGCGACGCGCGGAAGACGAGCGCCTAGCTGATCGAGCAACGCGGTCAGCGCCACCGAATGGGCACGGTTGGTGCGCGCCCGCAGGCGTTGCACGGTCGCGTCCAGGCGCTTGGCGTCGATGGGCTTGAGCAGGTAATCGACGGCGCCACGCTCAAAGGCGTCGACGGCGTACTGGTCGTAAGCCGTGACGAACACGATCTGCGTGCCGGGACTGACCTGCATCGCGGCGGCAGCCACTTCCAGCCCGTTCAGGCCCGGCATGCGGATGTCGAGGAAGGCGACGGACGGTTGGTGTTCGGCCAGCGCTTCCAGTGCGCTGGCCCCGTCTTCGCATGCAGCGACCACCCGTAACTGCGGCCACGCTTGCGCGAGTTCATCGAGCAGCGACTGGCGAAGCAGCGCTTCGTCTTCGGCGATGACGCAGGTGCGGATGGCATCAGACATGCTGCGATTCCGGAACCATTTCGGCGGGCACCGTGATCGTCGCAGCAACGCCGGTGGGGAAGTTGGCGACGACCGACAACGCGGCCGCGTTACCGTAGACCAGGCGCAGGCGCTCACGCACGTTCGCAAGTCCTATGCCGGTGCCGCTGGTCAGCCCTGTGTTGAAGCCCTCGCCGTCGTCGGCCACCGTCACCGCGACGGTGTCGCCAATGCTGCGCGCGCGGATCCAGACGGTGCCGCCGCCGATGCGCGGTTCGAGCCCGTGCTTGACCGCGTTCTCCACCAGCGTCTGCAACATCATCGCCGGCAGCGGGTTGGCGCGGAGCGATTCGGGAACATCGAGCTGCACCTGCAACCGCGGGCCCATGCGGAACTTGAGGATTTCGAAGTACGCGACAGCGCGATCGAGTTCCGCGTCAAGCGTGGAGGTTTCATCCCCGGCGCGCGGCAGCGAGTGACGCAGGTAATGGATCAGGTGCCCGAGCATCTCGTCCGCACGCGGTGGATCGTTGCGTGCCAGCAATTGCGCACTGGCAAGCGTGTTGTAGAGGAAGTGCGGCTCCACTTGCGCATGCAGCAGGCCGAGCTTCGCGACGGTGAGTTCCTTCTCGGTCTGCGTTTGCGTCGCGGCCGCTTTTTCGGTGCGACGCAATGCGGCGACACGCTCGGTGACGGCACGGGTGATCGCTTCGGCATTCTCGTAGTTGCTGCCGCCGTCCAACACGAACCAGTGGCTCCAACCCGCCGTTGCCGGTTCACAGACCAGCGTCACGCTGCAACTGTCGTGGCCGGCGGTCACGGTCGCCTGCAACGTGTTGGGCAGCGTGTCGAACCACGACAACGGATTCCATCGGCGCTCGCCTTGCCCGGCGGAGCGGCCCACGCTGGCACGCACCAGCAAGCTGCTCCGCGCACTCTCAACCTGGGCCACGCGCGGCAACTCGCGAATGGCGGCGTCCAGCAGATCGAAGGCTTCGCCAGCTTCCAGCGGGATTTCGATATGCCGACGCTGACGCTGGGACAGCGCGTCGCCGTCGAGCTGGCCTGCGATCAATCGCACGCGGGACAGGTTCGACAGCGCGCCGGCGACGACCAGCGTCATGACGAGGATGCCCACCACAGTGACTGGCCAGTCGTATCGGCCGATCCAAGGAATGGCGCTCCACGCCAGCGCGACAAGCACGATCGCCAGGAACCAGGCGACCGCAATGCGCAGCACGAAGAACAGGGAGTGGATCACAGTGGGTTCCTCTACGGCAGGCGTCGGAATGTCATCGCATGGCCGCCCTGGCTGAGGACGACCGAACGCGCATTCCCCTGGTCGGCCGCGAATGCGAGCGTGGCGTCGACGACGGTCATGAAGAACAGATCCGGTGATTCGGCGAAGATCTCGACCGGCGATTGTCCGCCCATCTGCGCCTTGAGTTGGTTGCCGTCCATGAACACCTTCATCTGCATGCCGCCGGCAGCATACGTGCCCGCAACGCGATCCAGCGCCGCGCGTCGCAGCGGGACCTCTTGCCGTGCGCTCGGTAGCGCCTCTTGCGTGCGTGCGACCACCACGCCCGGTGGCTCGCCATTTGCGAAAAAGCGCATGTTGGTGACCACGCCGGCCGCGTCGCGTTGCACGGTGAAGCGGTCCAGGCCATTGAGGTAGAGGAATTGGTCGGTGGCAATCGGCAGCAGCGTGCTGCGCGGCCCGCCGGTGCGCTGCGCGGTCAACGTGCCATCGACCACGCGCAGCACCCGCGCGTTGTGCGCGTCGATGCGATACACGCCTTCCAACTGCTTCAGCGTGGTCGCGTCGACGGCGATTGCCGTGGCGTCGGGATAGGGTTCGCCCAAGGCCGCGGCGGCCAACTTGCGCGCGATCATGTCCGGTCCCTTGTCATCATCGTTGCTGTCGTTGTTTTGCAGAACGATCACGCTGACATCCGGGCCAGGCACGTATTCGAGCATCGTCTCGAAACCGAAGATGCCCCCGCTGTGCTCGAGCATCGGCTGACCCTGCACGGTCGTCAATTCGATGCCCAGCCCGTAGTTCGCTTCGACGGCTTTGCCGGCCGGGGTGACCATCTGCGCGTACGTCGCCGACTTGAGCACGCGGCCCTCGTGCAGCGTGCGGTTCCACTTCAGCAAGTCGTCGACCGTGGAGACCAGTGCACCGGCGGCATTCGGGATCGTCATGCTGATGACTTTCGCCGGCACGACCTTGCCATCGTCCAGCGAATAGCCGGGCACTTGTCTTGCCGCGACTGCGGGATCGGCGCCGTAGCCAGTGTGGGCCAGGCCCAGTGGTTGGAACAACGCAGTGCGCAGGTATTCGTGCCAGGGCTGCCCACTGACCGCTTCGATTACCGCGCCGACGAGGGCGTAACCGGAGTTGTTGTACGCCCAGTCCTCGCCCGGCGCGAAATCCGGCTTGGCATCCTTGAACGTCGCGATCAACTGCGCGGTGCTCACGTCCCGCTCGATCGGCCCGTTGCGCCACGCGGCGATGTGCGTGTAATCCTTCACGCCCGACGTGTGGTTAAGCAGCTCGAGCACGGTGATGTGCGCACCATTCGGAAACTCGCGCACATACTTCGACAACGGATCGTCGAGCGAGACCTTGCCCGCCTCGACCAGCTTGAGCAGCCCGGCGGCGGCGAATTGCTTGCTGATCGACCCGATGCGGAACTCCGAATCCGCCGTGAGCGGCGCGCCGGTCTTGATGTCGGCAACACCGCGAGCGCCCCGATACAGCACCTCGTCACCGCGCGCGACGAGAACCGCCGCGCCCGGCGCGTCCGGACGATAGAAGTCCGCCATCATCTGCTGGGTGTAGCGCGTGACGCTGGCTTTGCTCGCAGGCGTCTCCGCCCACGCCGAAGTGGGCGCGATGCAGGCGATGCCGATGGCGACGAACAGAAGTGACTGGCGCATGTTGTTCCTCAACTGGCTGGCGTTGCTGGTGGACGGCGAGACTATCCACGGGAGCGCCAGTCAAGTTGGATTTTGCGACGGAGACGGTTATGCGCCGACGAACCTGGGCGAGAGGCGACGAACCCAGGCCGCCCCATCGGGGGAGAGCCCCTTTAGAAGGACAGCGCGACAGCACCGGGTAGTCGGCTAGCGACCTTCCCGCCAAAACATCATCGGCCCAGACCTCCTACCAACCCCGGTCAGATGTCCGCTTTGGGTCGAAAGCGGTCATTCGCTAACACTTGAGTGAAGCCGCGCCGCGAAGCGGCGTCGGCTTGGACGAATTGCACGATCACGCTAATACAGCATGCCGCCGAATTTTAGTAGTACGGACTTACCGCGGAATAGGCCGAAGTAGTTGGCGCCACTTTTGCATTCAACAAAGCGCAGGTCGTCGCCAGGCTGCATCATGGACATAGCCTCGGCCCATTCTGGAGAATCCGCGAGATTGGAGTTGCCGATCAGATCTGCGTAGTCCAAGGTCTGATAGCGCCTCATTGGTTCGGTGACAGAGCAGTTGGCTAGTCCCAGTTCGCGCGCGCGTCGCGTCGACTCCATCTCGGGGCCAAGTTGATGGGCGCAACCTGCAATGAGCGTGACGCTGAGTATCGGTATCACGAGCACCGAGGTTGGGATTTTCGAGTTTCGAGAGCGCATGCCTATGCCGCCTAACCCCAGAATTTAGCCGACCCACGAAGTTGGTTCGGCTGGCATGAGCTGTTAGGCGCCATCCGGCCTTGATCTGACATCAGATTAAGGAGCCTGGGCCCGGCTAACAAGCCGACGTATAACCGGACCCAGAGGATCATCGCGAACGGCACATGCAATGACCGTTATGGGTCGAAAGCGGACGCTTGGCGATGTCCGCTATCGGCCAGAAGCGGACATCCGTCCCCCGCTGGCTTAACTAGATATCAGACGGCACACGCGTTCGCCGACGATCTGTCACCATATTGAAAAACGGAGATGTTTCGGTGCTGATCAAACGCGTTGCGCTCGTCGCTGCAAGTTGCTTACTTTCGATTGCAAGCATGTCTTCGCCGGCGAGCAGCCCGGCAGGTCCTCTCCCCGCAAAGGATTGCGTCCTTGCCGACCCGGCCCTGGATTCTAGCGTCGCAAGCACGTCCGCCAAGCTTCCGTTTCCGCCCATCCAGCTTGACGTGGAAACGCCCTTTGCGCCGACACTCTTCTCGGGCGGAGACTTCAACTACGTCCTCTATGAGTTGAATCTGCAGAGCTACTCGGGTGATCCGCTCCGGCTCAATGCAGTCGAAATATTCGATTCGAGTCGTACACCCGCCAAACGGATTGCGACCCTCAGCGGTTCCCGGTTGTACGAACGAACGCAGGCATACGGCGTCGACAAGCTGGACGCGGAGCACCCTCTGGAAAGTGGAAGAAGGGCGGTGGTCTTTATTTGCCTGGCATTTCGCGCCAAGGACACTGCGCCGAGTCAATTGGGGCATCGCGTTCTTGTGGACGATGCTGTAGCCGAAGGCCCTACCATCGAAGTGCGAAGGACCCCATTGAAGGTGCTCGCCCCGCCGGTCACCGGGACCGATTGGCTCGCGGACAACGGCCCCAGTCTCGAGTCCCACCACAGAACCGGTGTCTTCGTGGCGGGGGGGCGAGCGCACCTCTCGCGCCGCTTCGCCATCGATTGGAAAAAGACCAGGCAGGGTTCAACTTACTCTGGCGACCCGCGCGACGCACGCTCGTACTACGCGTATGGAGAAACCGTATTCGCCGTAGCGGATGCCACTGTCGTCTCCGCCAAAGACGGGTTCCCCGACAACGTTCCGAAGACCGAAGCCGGCTTCAGCACCGCTCTGACGCTCACGATGGAAAACGTGGGCGGCAATGCCATCGTGCTGGACCTGGGAAACGGGCAGTTTGCCTACTACGCACATCTGAAGCCCGGCAGCGTTCGTGTAAAAGCTGGTGATCGCGTTCGACGGGGGCAAGAGATCGCACAGGTGGGCATTTCCGGCGATGCACGCTGGCCACACCTGCATTTTCAAGTCACTACCAGCCCGGACGCACTTGCCAGCGAAGGCGTGCCATATCTGATCGACACCTTCCGCGTGAAGGATGCC
This sequence comes from Lysobacter sp. P5_C4, assembly GCF_054049695.1. Taxonomy (NCBI): domain Bacteria; kingdom Pseudomonadati; phylum Pseudomonadota; class Gammaproteobacteria; order Lysobacterales; family Lysobacteraceae; genus Lysobacter; species Lysobacter sp. P5_C4. Next base: position 544,481 of record NZ_JBFULX010000002.1, read on the forward strand.
AACGGAGCGTTGCAGACGAGGACACGCGAGTACCCAATCGGGGATATCACGGTCGATCTTGGGGCAGCCGCCCCCGACGCTCACAAGTGACGTCGCGGATGTCCGTTTTGGGTCGAAAGCGGTCACTACGTGACTATTTATCACCTGCGGTCCGGTGACGTCGCCGATGTCCGCTATCGGCCAGAAGCGGACACTCGCCAACCCGCGATTCAACATCGCTCATCGCGGAGAACACGACGTCCCTGGACCTCAGTGCTCGGGTGGTCGACTCTCGAAGGCATCGCACTCACCGAGCTGTAACGTTTTTCCACGCAGCCATCGATCGTCCGTGGCAACGCCCGCGAATTTCATTGCGTTGCGTATGCGCGAGCAAGGCTATCCTCACCTTCGGTTTCTGGCCGGAGGGCACCCATGACTCATCATTCGTCCGAGCATCGCAGCGCGGAAATGAACCAATGCATCGCAAATTGCACGGAGTGCCATGCGCTCTGCATTGAGACGATTAGCTATTGCCTAGCCAAGGGCGGCAAATACGCGGCCGAACACCACGTGACTCTTCTTGCTGCGTGCGCCGACATCTGCCGCACCAGTGCAGACACGATGCTTCGTGGCGCCGATGTCCACTCGTACACATGCGCCGCATGCGCCTCGATCTGCGAGCAAAGTGCCGATTCGTGCAGCCGCATGGGTGACCGCGAAATGGTCAAGTGCGCCGAAGCGTGCCGCCGCTGTGCAGAGAGCTGCGCAGACATGTCGCCAAAATAGTTCGGGCTATCCCCAATTCGCCGAATGGTCCGCTCAGGAACGTCAGGGAGACTCGACGATATCTCCGCACGATCCAAGGCTCATCGCCGGGACATAACCCGCGAGAACAGCGGCATTGATGAGACCCATCGTATTATGGACATCGAGTTGAAGCATTAGCTCGTGCTTGTGAGATTCGACGGTTCGAACCGATAGTCCTAGCTCGAACGCGATTTCTTTGCAGCGCATCCCGCAAGCAAGTCGTTTGAGTACTTCCAGTTGCTTGTCGGTGGGACGTCTTTCTTCTTTTTTCCGTCGTCGTTCGGTAGCGGAAGTCTGAATCAGTCCAACTCCAAGAGATGCGCTGATGTATGTTCGTCCCGCTAAAACCTCCCGTATCGCACGGATCAGGTCTTCCCCGGCGTCGCTCTTCAGGACATATCCTTGCGCACCAGAGCACAGCGCCTCGAGAACCAGCGTCGGATCGGCATGCATGCTGAGAACAAGAAACGGGACGGTCTGGCCGGCCTTGCGCATACTTCGCAGCGCATCCAACCCACTTAACCCGGGCAAGCTCAAGTCGGCGATCACAAGATCGGGTGGACCGTTATCAACCGCACTCAGGAGGTCTTCCCCACTATGCACGGTTTGAATGGTCCCCACGAACTCCAGAAGTAAGAGCTCCAGAGCTTGTGCCACCAACACATGGTCTTCGACTAGGAGCACCCGCGGATGAGCGGTATCCATGCAAGCAGGCTCCCTCGTTCTCATGATGGATAGTTTGTAGTGTCGCCGTGAGGGCATGTGAAGCTTGTAGCCGCATCGGCGCGGTAGTTAAGTCCGTGATGTCCGATCGGAGGTCGTTAGCACCTGCAAGGCCAGTCGAATGCGACGAGGGTTCGCTTACGGCCAGGAGAGAAGGCATTCGTCAGCGGGCGGTAATGTTGGAAGGGCAGATGGAAGTCCCCCGAAGTGTCGAAAGCCACCGGGCAATTCGCTTCGGCAAAAGTGCGTGAACCGCATCAGTAAAACTACTTACCTTGATCCAAAAGCGGCCACGCGATTGAAACGGATCGGCGAAAGGTCCGCTTTGGGTCGAAAGCAGTCACTCGGGCACCTCGGTCACTCCAACCCCATCTTCCGCACGAACGCCGCAAACCCCGGGTCCGTCCGCAGCGGCGCCAAATACAAGTCCAGCTTGATGTCGGACAAACCCCCGTCGCGCCCGGCATACGCGCGATCGAGCCACGCAAATGCTTTGTCCTTCTCGCCGCGCCAGGCATACACCTCGGCGACCTGGATGGCGTAGTCCTGCCCGTAGCCTTCGATCAGTTCGTCCAGCGCCTGCTGCGACTCCCTGTGATGGCCGAGCGTGTGTTCGGCCAACGCGATGCCGAACTGGCGGAAGCCATCGTCGCTCTTGCGGAACATCGCGAGCGCTTGTTGCGTGTTGCCTTCCAGCAGTTCCAGTTGCGCTAGGTTGGATTGCGCGAAGGTGCTCTCGGGATTGAGCTGGAGTGCACGCAACAACGCCTGCCTCGCTTCGGCCATCTGGCCCGCGGCGGTGAGGTAGTAGCCCAGGTTTCCCCAGGGCGGCGACGACAAGGGATCGAGGGCCACCGATTTCCTGACGGCAGCGATGCCTTCCTGCAACCGGCCCTGGCTGGCGAGCAGTTGTCCATAGGTGCGCTGCACCTTGCTGTCGCTGGGATCGATGTCCAGCGCACGTCGCAGGTCCGCGCCGGGATCAGTCGAGGCGACAAACAGCGCCATCCTGGATTCAATCGTCGCTGAGTGGGCGCGGCTGACCGGAATAAACAATCAAGAAATAGAGGCGCCCATGACTTCGAGGGCGCTCGCCGGAATTAATGGACCCAAGCGCGCGGTTGCGTATGAGTTCGGAGAGAACGCGCAACCCCGCGACGCATCGCAGACGCGCGCCGGCGCCAAATCGATCGACTTCGATATGCCGTCTTGGGGCGAGAATTGGATAGCTGCGAGCAGGGCCAAACAAGCCAGCCGGCGCGTGGCCTGTGGAGCGAAGCGCCATCGGGATGGGAATCCATGCAAGGCACTAAGCGAACCTGGAAAGAAGCGCTGTCGATTCCACGGTGGGAGATCAACAGGGCCCACGAGCTCGGACGGCCGAGCCCGCGCCTTAGCTAATCTGAAACAGTTCCGAGGCGTGACAGGAGTCAAAAGCTAATGAAAGCGGATAACTCCCTCTACGAGTTCCATCACGATGAAGCACAGTTGCTCGCGGATTTGTCAGTTGTCCAGCTAGACCTCCAAAAAGTGTTGGAGCTACTTGGGCCGCTTCGACTTGGGCCGGCCTTCGCCAACTTCACCGCCGACATGGAAGAAATCCACTGGGTAGGTGCGGTAATCAAGTACGCAAGAATCTTTCCGCCGGGAGTGCTTCGCTGGGACCATTCCGTCGCGCTCGATCGACTGAGTGTCCAGTCTCGGACTACGCACTCTAAGATTATGGACATTAGGAATGGCTACATCGCGCACTCTGTGGGGACATGGAAAATCCCGTGCCCGTTGTCCAAATAGCAACGTTCGAGAGCGGTGAGCGCGAAATCATCTCAGTGCAATGCTGTTCAAGTCGTATCGTCGGCCACGGCTCAACGCTGACCGAATCATTCCACGAGTTGGCGTCGGACCTTCTCGCCGTCGTGGACAGCGTTGCATCTGCTGAGAAGGACCGCCTCTTGGTACTAGCTGAATCGATTGGCGTGGAGGTCCTGGCGCGGAGCCCAGTTTGGACTGGCCGAGTAGACGGGGCGGCTCCTCGGCGGGCCCGCCCCAGGTTGAAGCAGCTCTAACGGATCCGGGGAAGCCCACCGGGGCCCAAGACGAGTGCAAGCGAAATGTTCGCTGAAAAGCCGAGCCGCGAACGGCTTCGGCTTTAAGTTCGCAAGCGCTACTTGGCGGCCACGCAGTTATTACCCTGCCATGCCCAAGAGGTGATGATGCCGCTAGGGTTCACTGTGATGCGCGTCGTGCAGCGCAAGGGAATGTTGTATCCCTGCGTCTGCTGCTGGACGTATGTAGTAGAGGTGCCCGAATACGTACCGGACGCGTATCCACCGGAACCATACGCTGAGGCAGTTCCGCTTTGGTACGTAGTTTGAGGAGTTGTATAGGTGTAACCGGGCATCTGCATATTGCGTTGGTCTGAGTATTCCAATACCTGCCCGCCATCTGAAAGCCTAAAGCCAGACTGAGGCGGGCCCCAGCTCGACACAAGGCTATCGATTGGTTTTCCCACCCAGGACTGAAGGATTGCTTCGTAGTTGGCAGTGGTGGCGCAACCACCCAGAAGTAGCGTGAAAGCACCCGCAGCGATTCGCCTGTTCATGGCCCCCTCCATGTGTAAGCCTGACGACGGTTTGGTGATTCCCCGCCCAGGCAATTCCGATTTAGCCTGAATGCCCCTGAGAGGCGTCTAGGAAAAATTCTTACGACTTGTCCCGGGTGCCAGCGGCGACGTCAGAGGCCGCGAACCCATGCGCCTCTGAAACGTGAAGAGTGCCCAACGGCATGCGGCGATGTTGGGCAGACCGCCCCTTGGGCACTTGGGCACTTGGGCACTTGGGCACTTGGGCACTCGATGCGTTCCGGACTCGATGCGTTCCGGAATTTCCGCATGCATCGCACGCACGCGCGGGCGCGTAAGGCTTCGGTGCCGAGTTACCGAGTGGGGCGAGCGTTGGCTCTATGCGAACAAGGCAAACAAGCGAGCCGACGCGCCGTGTCGCGTAGGCCGAACGCACAAACCGGGGCAACCGCCTAGGAAAAGTTCTTGCCGGCGGTCGGCGGGACTGGCCGCTCGGCGGGCAAAGGCACGTGCTAGCCTCAAATGAGCATGCGCGCCAAAGACATAATCCGTGCCAATAAGGTCCATCTAGGACCATGGCGCATGGAAGCTGGGGCCGGTCCCCAAGGCGGCGTTTTCGCTATCGAAGTCTGGGAAAGGCGCGATCAAGTTCGGCGATTCTTACCGCTGGAGACTGATCCGGTTCAATGTAGCGGGCGACTGGTTCCGCGTTTTGACGGTCGTCAACTTCGGGAAGGAGCAGTACTACAGCTATCTCGGGCGCGAAGCTTCCGGCGACATGCAGATGCTTTGCTCCTATGAGTTCCATGGAACTCATACCGGTTGGCACGTTCACGCCGGTTGCGGTGACATTGCCTTGATCCCTCCGGGACGATATACGGGACCTTGGAAGCGGAGTATTCCCCGGCATCATGTGGATGCTCGTCGTCAAGATTTTGGCCTTGTAGATGAGTACTCCGCATTCGCTAAAACCTGTGAGCAGTACGGCATCCCACCGCCGCCGCGCCAAGTAGAACAATCTGAGATGTTTTCCCCATGAAAGAAGCACTGTGCAAAGAGTTTTGCAGCCAGCTTCTAGTCCGCCAGGTGCCGGATGGCTTGGCTGTGGGCACAAACTTCATCGGTCTTGATGGCGACCCCATTGGCTTCTATGTGGTTGGCCCGAACTCAAGCAATCAGTTCTTTGTCGAAGATAGCGGCGCAACGGTTTCTATTCTGGCCGCCTGCGGCGCCGATGTTGCTCTGGAAACGCGGGGCCAAATCTTCCGTGGCCTGTTGGAGCAGTACGGGGTGGAGTACGACGAGGATTCCAGCGAGTTAAAGACCAAGGCCTTGTCTGAAGACGAGATTCCAAAAGCGGCCCTGCGATTTGTCGCCTTGCTGCTGCGTCTACAAGATTTAACCTTCCTGACACGCGAAAGCGCAGAAAGCACCTTCAAGCAAGAAGCAATCCGCGACATTAAGCGCGAGATTGGAGAGCGCGCAATCGTCCTGGTTGACGAAGTAGTGTTTCCAAGCCTCATTCCAGATGTGTCCGCTGACGTTGTTATCCGCGCGGACGGTCGCCCAACAGTCGCCGTGTTTCTTGTGCGCTCCGATGCGCGTCTCTATGAGGCAATGATGTTGCAAATGGAGGCCGACTTGAAGGCTCGCGTTGACTGTAAGGTGGTAGCGCTGCTGGAGCAGCAGAGCGTTGTTGGTAAGCACGCATTCTCGCAAGCGCTGAATCGAGTCATCCCGCTGGCATATCGTGGCCAAGAGCAGGAGGCAGTTGGACGAATTTCAAAAGAGGCTGGCTTTACGCGCCGTTTGGATAGCTGACCCTTGCGAGCGAGAACCATGTGCTGCCCAAGCCCAGACAACTCAGCGCGGGGGCATTTTTGGGGGCACAATTGAGTCGCCGTTTGAAAAAACCCTAGTTAACTCAACGGCTCATATGTGATTTGCGGTGCCGACTGCCGGCACCAGTCCCACGGCGTCCGCGCCGCATGCGATACCATCCCGGCATGGCTCGCACCTATCCCCCCGTCAGTCTCCTGGGTGCGCCGACGGACGTCGGCGCCGGTCATCGCGGTGCGGGCCTCGGTCCCGAAGCGCTGCGCATCGCCGGCTTGCCCGAAGCGTTGATCGCGCGCGGCATCGACTTCGTCGACCGCGGCAACCTCGTCGGCCCGCGCAATCCCTGGCAACCGCCGAACGACGGCTATCGACACCTGAAGGAAGTCGTCGACTGGAACCGCATCGTCATGGAAGCGGTCGCCTCCGAACTCGCGGCCGGGCGCATGCCGATCCTGCTGGGCGGCGACCATTGCCTGGGCATCGGGTCGATCACGGCCGTGGCCAACCATTGTCGACGCACCGGCAAGAAACTGCGCGTGCTCTGGCTCGACGCGCACGCGGATTTCAACACGCACAACGTCACGCCCTCGGGCAACATCCACGGCATGCCGGTGGCGTGCCTGTGCGGGCTCGGCCCGCGTGAACTCACCAACCTCGGCGGCAACGTGCCGGCCTTGCAGCCGGGCGAGATCCGCCAGATCGGCATCCGTTCCGTCGACGAAGGCGAGAAGCGCCTGGTCAAGGAACACGGCCTCGATGTGTACGACATGCGCTACATCGACGAAGTCGGCATGAAGCGCGCGATGGAAGCGGCGCTCGAAGACGTCGACGCCGACACGCACGTGCACGTGAGCTTCGACGTCGACTTCCTCGACCCGAGCATCGCGCCCGGCGTCGGCACCACGGTGCCCGGTGGCCCGAACTATCGCGAAGCGCAACTGGTGATGGAGATGATCGCCGACACCGGCCGCATGGGTTCGCTCGACATCGTCGAACTCAACCCGTTGCTCGATGCGCGCAACGCCACCGCGCAACTCGCCGTGGACCTGGTCGAAAGCCTGTTCGGCAAATCGACGTTGATGCGCGACTGACGCGTTGTCGTTGACGCGGCCTGCACGCGCCGCACGCGTCGCTGAACGAATCGCGGAACGCTGTGTCGCAGTCGACGCCGCGTTCACGGCCGCTTGCGTGGAATGGCATCGCGGACGGCCGGAGTGTCGTCCCTTCCATCCCCGAGGAGATTTTTTCGATGAAGCGTACGGCACTCAAGCGCACCGTTTACCTGATGGTCCTCGCCATGTTCTCGATGAACATGCTCGCCGCTTGCAACACCGTTGCCGGCGCCGGCAAGGACGTGCAGAAGGCGGGCGAGAAGGTTGAAACCAAGGCCGAGGACTGCAAGGACAGCCACTGCTGAGGCCCGACGAGGGAGGGAAGCGGCGTACAGGAGTGGCGCCGCGTCATGCAAGGATGCAGATGAAAAGGGACGGCCCGGCGGACCCCGGGCCGTCCCTTTTTCGTTTCGATGCGTCAGCCCCTGGGCGGATCGGCGACGAAGCCGCCGGGGAATGCGCGCGGTGCATCGTGCCAATACGGCGGATGCGGGCGGGGATAGACCCCCATCGCAACGAGGGTGTTGTAGTCGTCGTAACGTAATTGCGTCACTTGCGATGGCGAGCGCGTCGCGCGCACGAAGTCGGTGCGTTCGACCCGCGACCATTCGCGCGCACCGTGCCCGGTGCCCAGGCGTTGGGGTTGCTCGCTGCGCTGCACGCTGGATTCGGCGGCCGCCTTCGCGCGCGATTGCGCGGGCGCAGCCGCCGTCGGCGCTGCATCGCGCGCCTGGCCATCGGCGGCCATGGGTGGCGCGTCGTACTCGTCATACGTCACGGGCCGCGCTTCCTGGAACACCGCGACGCCGACAACGCCGACATTGCGCGGTCGCCCCGTGCGCGCGGCATACGAATCGGGCAAGTCGGTGAAGACGAACTGCGCGATGTCGTCCATCGACTTGCGCCAACCGGCGATCTCCGTGCTCTGCCACGGTTCGAGCACATAACCGGCCTGCGAAGGCCGCGCGGTTTGCCCGGTCACCGCATTGACGCCATCGACGGACAGCACGACGAGCACGCGTTCGCCACTGGTGTTGGCCAGGCGCACCGCATAGCGGTGGCCGGGCGCGCCGGCGACCCAGGTGTCGCCGCGGAACGGGGTTTCGGGCAGCCATTGCCCGGTGTCGCGGTCGATGATCGCCACCTCGACCAGCGCAGCGTGGGCCTGCATCGAAGCGAGCAGGGTGGTAGCGAGCAAGAGGGTGCGCAACATGGGGAACGCCTCGCGGAGGGACGGTGCGTTTCCTTCAACGCACCGACGCGCCCGGCGGGGTTGGGGCGCGCGGCGGTTACACTGGGCGCCTGTTCAAACGCCCCGGTTTTCATGGCCTCCCAGGCTTCCCGCACCCGCGTCCTCACCGGCATCACGACCTCGGGGACACCGCATCTCGGCAATTACGTTGGCGCCATCCGCCCGGCCGTCGCTGCCAGCCTCGATGCGAAGACCGAAAGTTTCTACTTCCTCGCCGACTACCACGCACTGATCAAAGTGCAGGAACCGGCGCGCGTGCAGCGCTCGACGCTGGAGATCGCGGCGGCGTGGCTCGCCTGCGGCCTGGACCCGGCGAAGGTCTGGTTCTATCGCCAGAGCGACATCCCCGAGATCCCGGAACTGACGTGGCTGCTGACCTGCGTCGCAGGCAAGGGCTTGCTCAATCGCGCGCATGCCTACAAGGCCGCGGTCGACCGCAATCGCGTCGAACAAGTCGACGACGATGCGGGCATCACCGCGGGCCTGTTCATGTACCCGGTGTTGATGGCCGCCGACATCCTGTTGTTCAACGCGAACAAGGTGCCGGTGGGTCGCGACCAGGTCCAGCACATCGAAATGGCGCGCGACTTCGGCCAGCGTTTCAACCATCTGTACGGCGAGCACTTCGCATTGCCGGAAGCGGCGATCGAAGAGCACGTCGCAACGCTGCCCGGCCTGGACGGCCGCAAGATGAGCAAGAGTTACGACAACACCATCCCGTTGTTCGCGCCGCGCGAGCAGTTGAAGAAACTGATCTTCGCGATCAAGACCGACTCGCGCGCACCGGGCGAGCCCAAGGACACGCAGGAATCGGCGCTGTTCCAGCTCTACCAGGCATTCGCGTCGACGGAAGAAGTCGTCGCGATGCGCAAGGCCTTCGCCGAGGGCATCGCCTGGGGCGATGCGAAGCAACAATTGTTCGAACGCATCGACCGCGACGTCGCGCCGCTGCGCGAGAAGTACGACGCCTTGATCGCCGACCCGGCGAAGATCGAAGCGCTGCTGCGCGATGGTGCGCAGCGTTTGCGCGCGCAATATGCGACGCCGGTGATGCAGGCCCTGCGTGCCTCGGTCGGGCTGCGGGATCTGTCGATCCAGGTCGGTGTCGCGCAAGCACCGGAAACCAAACGCGCAGCGCCGACGTTCAAGCAATACCGCGAGGCCGACGGCAAGTTCTACTTCAAGCTCGTCGACGGCGATCGCGTGCTGTTGCAAAGCGAGGGGTTCGATTCGGCGCGCGATGCCGGCCAGCTCGTCGCACGCGCGAAGCACGATGCGGGGCGCACGCTCGATGCACGGGCGGGTGTCGTCCGTTTCGGCGAAGGCCTCCTTGGCCGCGTGCCACCCGACGGCAGCCTCGACGACCTGCGCGCAGCGCTCGCCCGTTTCGCCGAGGAGGCGTGATGAATTCCCTGGTCGAGATCAACCTCGCAGCGCTGCTGTTCCTGCCCTGGTTCGCCATCCTCGCCGTGCTGTATTGGCTTTACCCGCGGCAGCCGCGTCCGTCCTGGCGCAAGTGGTTCGACCTCGGGGCGCTGGCGGTCTCGGTGCTCGTGTTCGTCGCCAGCCTGCACTGGGCGCTGGCGTGGGCCGACCGCGGTTACGGGCGCATGTGGCAGCAGATCGTCGGGACGTCCGTCTCATATGGCGTGTTCCTCGCGGCCCTCGGGCTTGCGTTCGGGGTCCGGCGACGCATGTTGCGGAAGCAGTAACGGTTTGCAGACGCCCGATCCGTAAAATCGGCGCCTGTTCAGTTCCACGCATCGGCAGGGAAGCCGGTTCGAATTGCCCGCGCCACTTCCCCCGCACGCCATGTCCGCCGTTCCCTCCTCCATCGTGTCCGACACCCGCGAAGCGGAGCGCCAGGCGGCGCTCGATGGCTACGCGATCGTGGATACGGCGCCCGAAAGCGCGTTCGACGACATCGTGCGGCTGGCAGCGACCCTGTGCGACATGCCCGCCGCAGCGATCGCGCTGATCGATCGCGACCGGCTGTGGTTCAAGGCGCGCATCGGCATCGACCAGTCGCAGCTGGAACGCAAGCGTTCCCTGTGCGGGCACGCGCTCGACGCGCCGAACGAAATGCTCGTCGTGCAGGATCTCGAGCAGCACCCGGTGTACGCGCAGCGGCGTCGTTTGCTGGGCATGCGTCCGCGTTTCTACGCAGGCGTGCCGCTGCTCAGCCCCGAAGGCCATGCGCTGGGCGTGCTCAGCGTGGCCGACGTCGTGCCGCGCATGCTGGGGCTGCCGCAACTGGAAGGCCTTCGCCTGCTCGCGCGACAGACGCAGCACCTGTTCGAATTGCGCCGTCTCCTGCTCGAACAGGGCCATGCGCGCGAAGACTTGCAGCGCCGCCACGACGACCTGCAATACACGGCGCACCACGACCAACTCACCGGCCTGTTGAACCGCGCGGGCCTGGAGCGCCTGCGCGCGCGGACCGCCGTGCAGCGCGAGTTTGCCGCGCAACCCTACGTGTTGCTCGTGCTGGACATCGATCACTTCAAGCGCATCAACGACAGGCACGGGCATCTTTTCGGCGACCGCGTGCTGTGCGCCGTGGCCGATGCGGTGTCGCGTTCGGTGCGCTCCAACGACATCGCCGCGCGCATCGGGGGGGAAGAATTCCTCGTCGTGCTGCCCGACACGCGATTGGACGGCGGATCGGAAATCGCCGAACGCATTCGTCGAGCGGTCGAGCAACTGGCGCTGCCGGTGCCCGTGACCGTGTCGGTGGGGATCGCCGATGGGCCGTCGTCGCACGACGGGCCCGAGCGTGTGTTCGAGCGGGCGGACCAGGCGTTGTACCGGGCGAAGAAGGGCGGACGGAACCGCGTCGTCGCCGACGACACGCCGCGTTAGCTCACCACTGGTTCGGCGTCGCGCCCTTCCCGGGATCGCGCATCTTCACCACGCAGAACCGCTGCCCGGTCGGCGCTTCCATCACCCACCAGCGCTTGACCCATTCGATGCGTTTGGCGCCCAGGGCTTCCAGGCGGGCGACTTCGGCGTCCTGGTCGTCGGTTTCGATGTCCAGGTGCACGCGCGAAGGGTGCGAGACCTGCTGCACCTCGATCTGCAGGTCGGCCGGCGTGTTGGAAAGGTTGGAGTATTCCGCCCCCTCCTCGACGTAGTGCTCCTTTGTCGGCATGCCGAGTGCCTGGCTCCAGAAGTCCACCGCCGCGGCGTGGTCGCCGCTGTCGTTGCAGTCGATGATGAAACCAGCGAGCCGGCTGCGGTGGGCCATCGTGGAAGTCCTCAGTTTGCCTTGGACAGATCGTCGAGCATCGCTTTCAGGAAGCGCGCCGCTTCGCCGCCCGTGCAGGCGCGGTGGTCGAAGGTGAGCGAGAGCGGGATGACCTTGTGCGATTCGAAGCCGCCCATCACCGGCGTCATCTGGTGGCGGCCCTTGCCCGCGGCGATGATCGCCACGGTCGGCGGCACGATCACGGGCGTCGCATAGCGGCCCGCGAACATGCCGAAGTTCGACAAGGAGATCGTGTAGCCGGTGAGCTCGGTCATCGGGATCGTGCGGTCCTCGACCTGCGTGCGCAGGCGATTGACGGCTTCGCGAACGCTGCGCGCATCGAGCATGTCGGCGTTGCGCAGGGCGGGCACGAACAGGCCGTCGTCGGTGTCCACCGCGATGCCGATGTCGACATGCGGATGCAGCGTGCGCGTCAGCGCTTCGCCGTCGAACCAGGCATTGAGCGCCGGCACCGCCTTCGCGCCGGCGACGATGGCGCGCACGAGGCGGCCGGTGATGTCGTTGCCCGGTGCCCACGCATGGATGTCGGCGTCGTCGCTCAGCGTCGTCGGCACGACCTTCGCATGCGCATCGGCCATCACGCGCGCCATGTTGCGGCGCACGCCCTTGAGTTGTTCGGGCTGGCCGGAAGCCTGCACGCCCGGGGGCTGCGTGCGCATCGGCTTGCCGGATTGCGAAAGCGTGGATCGTTGCGCGGGTGCAGGCGCGGCGGCGGACGCCTGCGCGGCAGGGCGCTGCGTGGGCGCAGCAGCCCCGATCTTCGCCGACCCATCGGCGGCTGCATTTTTCACATCCTGGTTCGTGACGACCCCATCGGGCCCCGTCGCACGCACGCGCGCGATATCGACGCCCAGCTTGCGCGCCAATGCACGCACCGCCGGCAACGCCTTGACGCCGCCGACGGCGACCGCGGCTTCGCTGCGCACCGCATCGGAGGTCTGCATCGCGCCGACGACGGTGCCGCTGTCCTCGCGTTCGGCCTTCGGTGCGGGCTTGTCGGTTTCCGTGATCACGCCCCCTTCGTCGGACGCCACCACCTTTTCCGCACTGATGTGCGCACCCGCGCCCTTCGGCGGACCGTGGTGATGGCCGGTGTCCTGGCCTTCGGCGCGCTGCGGCATCGAGGGATCGACTTCGAATTCGGCGAGCATCGTGCCGGTGACGATGATGTCGCCGGCGCCGCCACCGACCTTGAGCACCTTGCCCGAGACGGGCGAAGGCACGTCGACCACCGCCTTCGCGGTTTCCATCGACACCAGGTTGTCGTCCAGCTTGATCGTATCGCCGACCTTGACGTACCACTCGACGACCGTCGCGTCGGGCAGGCCTTCGCCGAGGTCGGGGAGCAGGAATTGTTTCGTCGTCATTCGTCCAGTCCTTATGCGTGCGCGGCCGCGCGCTTTGCCGCGGCGACGATCTTGTCCACGCTCGGCAGATACTTCATCTCGAGGCGGAAGAGCGGAATGTGGGTGTCGTAACCGGTGACGCGTTCGACCGGCGCGACGAGGTCGAACATCGACTCCTCCGCCAGGCGCGCGGCGATCTCCGCGCCGAAGCCCGCGRTCTTCGGCGCCTCGTGCACGATCACGCAGCGGCCGGTCTTGCTCACCGATTCGGCGATGGTGGCGAAGTCGAGCGGACGCAGCGTGGCGACGTCGATGACTTCCGCGCTGATGCCGTCCTTCTCGAGCGCTTCGGCAGCTTCCAGGCATTCCTTCACCTGCGCGCCCCAGGTGACCAGCGTGACGTCGGTGCCGTCGCGCAGGACGAAGCACACGTCGAGCGGCAGCGCTTCGCCGTCGTCGGGCACCACTTCCTTGTACTGGCGATAGATGCGCTTGGGCTCCATGAAGATGACCGGATCCTGGTCGCGGATCGCGGCCAGCAGCAGGCCGTACGCGCGTGCCGGCGAAGAAGGCAGCACGACGCGCAGGCCCGGCACGTTGGTGAAGATGGATTCGTTCGCTTCGGAGTGATGCTCCGGCGCGCGGATGCCACCGCCCCACGGCACGCGGAGGACCATCGGGCACGTGAGCCGGCCGCGCGTGCGGTAACGGAAGCGCGCGGCGTGGCAGATGATGTGGTCGACCATCGGATAGACGAAACCGTCGAACTGCGCCTCGGCGACAGGCTTCATGCCCTGCGAAGCCAGGCCGACGGTCAGGCCTGCGATCGTGGTTTCGTCCAGCGGCGTGTCGAGCACGCGCTGCGAACCGAAGGTCGCCTGCAAACCTGCGGTGGCGCGGAACACGCCGCCATTGACGCCGACGTCTTCGCCGAGCACGACGACGGTTTCGTCGGCGCGCATTTCGTACGCGAGGGCCTGCGTGATCGCTTCGATCAACGTGATCGCGGGTGCATCAGCCATGCGACTTGCCCTCCAGCGCGACGGCGGCCGCACGTTGCGCGAGCAGGTCGGGCGGCGGATCGGCGTACAGGAAATCGAACATCGCGGTCACCGGCTGCACCTTCAATTCGAGATACGCGTTGATCTCCACGTCGACGAGCTTCGCGCTCTCCTCGACCCATGCGGTTTCCTGCGCTTCGTTCCAGGCGCCCGCGGCAGTGAGATAGGTGCGCAGGCGCGGGATCGGATCGCGCGTCCACGCGTCCTTGACCTCCGCCTCGTCGCGATAACGACGCGCATCGTCGGCGGTGGTGTGGTCGTGCAGGCGATAGGTCATGAACTCGATGACGCTGCCGCCTTCGCCGCTGTGCGCGCGCGCCACGGCGCGGCGCATGCCTTCGAGGACGGCGATCAGGTCGTTGCCGTCCACCTGCAGGCAATGCAATCCGCCGGCCAGGCCCTTCTGCGCGAGCGTCTGCGCGCCGGTCTGCGCGGTGCGCGGCACCGAGATCGCCCAACCGTTGTTGATGATGCACTGGATGAAGGGCAGCTTGTAGGCGCCGGCGGAGTTGATCGCGGCGTAGGTGTCGGTCTTCGAGCTGCCGCCGTCGCCGCAGCAAGTGACCGCCACCCGCTTCTCGCCGCGCAACTTGAATGCGAGCGCGGCGCCCGCCGCGTGCAGGCATTGCGTGGCGATCGGCACGCACCACGGGTAATCGTGCTTCGGGCCGGAGAAATCGTTGCCGCGTTCGTCGCCGCCCCAATACATCAGGACTTCGCGCGGTTTGACGCCGCGCATGAACTGCGCGCCGTATTCGCGATAACTGGGCGCGAAGACGTCTTCGGGCTTCATCGACGCGCCGATGCCGACGTGCGTGGCTTCGTGGCCGAGGCAACTGGCGTACGTCCCCAGCTTGCCGGTGCGTTGCAGCGCAATGGCCTTCGCATCGAAGGTGCGCACGTACAACATCTGCTTGAACAGCGGCACCAGGGCCGATGCATCGCGGAAGGCCTGCGGCAATTCGGCGACGGCCTTGCCGTCGGGACCGAGGTACTGCAGGTATTCGATCTGGAACTGTGCGGCGAGGGTCATGCGAACTTCGACTCGGGCGACAGGAACCCCGGATGATACCCTTCCCGCATGAGCATTGAAGACAACGCCGGGGCCCGAAACCAGCGCCCCCTCGAGGCCGGCATCCATACCGATCTCGAAGGCCGGATGACGTATGGGGGTTACCTGCAACTCGGGCGCCTGCTCTCGGCGCAGCAACCGCTCTCAAACCCGCCGCACCACGACGAACTCCTCTTCATCGTCCAGCACCAGGTCTCGGAGCTGTGGATGAAGCTGCTCGTGCACGAGCTCTCCGCGGCGATCGCGCACCTGCGCGCCGACCGCCTGGAGCCGTGCCAGAAGATCTTCGCGCGCTGTAAACAGGTGCTGCGCCAGCTCACCGAAATGTGGTCGGTGCTCGAGACGCTCACGCCCTCGGAATACATGGAGTTCCGCGAGATCCTCGGGCCCTCGTCGGGCTTCCAGTCCTTGCAGTACCGCACGATCGAATTCCTGCTGGGCAACAAGAATGCGCAGATGCTGCGCGTGTTCGCCTACGACCCGGAAGGGCAGGCGCGCCTGAAGGACGCGCTCGACGCGCCGAGCCTCTACGACGAGGCGCTGATGTACCTGGCGCGCCACGGGCACCCGGTCCCCGCCAGGCACCTGGATCGCGACTGGTCGGAGCCGCACGTGTTTTCGCCGGACCTGGTGCCCGTGTTCGAGGCGATCTACGAAGGCACGAAGGCGCACTGGGAGGCCTACCACCTGTGCGAGGACCTGGTCGATCTGGAAACACAGTTCCAGTTGTGGCGATTCCGCCACATGCGCACGGTCATGCGGATCATCGGCTTCAAGAAAGGGACCGGTGGGTCCAGCGGCGTTGGCTTCCTCAAGCAAGCGCTGGAGCTCACTTTCTTCCCGGAATTGTTCGAAGTCCGCACCGTGATCGGCCTGCCCGGCCCGGCGGCGCCCGCCGGCTGAATGCGGGTGGCGCGATGATGCGCCGCAACATCACGCAACGTCCGGTTTGACTGGCCCCCGCCGAGCCGGTAAACCTCGATCGGATTGCCTGCCATCCCGGCAGGCGCACCCTTCCATCGACTCACAGGGGCCACCGCATGAGTTCAGCGGCGACAACGGGCGCGAGCGCGCCCATTCCGGAATTCCGACAGGTCCTGGGGCACCCCAGGCCGTTGTGGATGTTGTTCATGACGGAGTTCTGGGAGCGCTTCGCGTTCTACGGCATCCGTTGGGCGCTGACGCTGTACATCGTGCAGCAGTTCTACGCGGGGTCCGGCGAAGGGGAAGCGCCCGCCAGCCGCATTTACGGCGCGTATTTGGCGCTGGTGTACGCCGCGGCGATCTTCGGCGGCTACGTCGCCGACCGGATCCTGGGGTACCAGCGATCGATCCTGTTGGGCGCGGTAGTGATGTCCGCGGGCTTGTTCATGATCGCCTACCCGGATGAGACGGTTTTCCGCATCGGCCTTGCGACGGTGATCGCGGGCAACGGGCTGTTCAAGCCGAACATCTCCACGATGGTGGGCAAGTTGTACGCGCCGACCGACCAGCGACGCGATTCGGGGTTCACCCTTTTCTACATGGGGATCAACCTGGGCGCGATGGTCGCACCGCTGCTGACGGGCTGGATGGCCGAGCACATGCTGGGCGGCACGCCCACGATGCCGACCTACAAGATCGTCTTCATGGTGTCGGGCATCGGCATGCTGATCAGCCTGGTGTGGTTCTGGTTCGGTCGCCGCCAACTCGAAGGCATCGGCCGTCCGCCGGAAGAAGGCGCCGCGGGCAAGCGCAAGGTGCTGTACGTGCTGGCCGCCGCGATCGTCGGGATCCCCGTTATCTACTTCCTGCTCAGCATCGACGCCGGCACGCTGCAGTACGTCCTCAGCGCCATGTTCATCGCCCTGTGCGTCATGATCCTGATCGAAGGCGTGCGGGAAGGCCCGGTGCAGCGCGACCGTGCGATCGCGATGTTGCTGATCTTCCTGTTCAACGTGTTGTTCTGGTGCTTCTTCGAACAGGCCGGCAGCTCGTTCAACTTCCTCGCCGAAAAGATCGTCGACCGCGACATGTTCGGGCACGTCTTCCCGGTGGGCTGGTTCCAGTCGGTGAACTCGCTTGCGATCATCGTCTTCGCGCCGATCCTGGCGTGGACGTGGGTCAGGATGGGCAGCAGGAATCCTTCGATCCCGCGCAAATTCGGCCTCGGCATCATCTTCAACGGCCTGGCGTTCCTGCTGCTGATGGGTGCGCTCTCGGGCATGGTGGATGCGGCCGGCAAGATCCCGTTCTGGACGCTGTTCATGGTGTACGTGATCCAGTCGATCGGTGAGTTGTGTCTCTCGCCGATCGGCCTGTCGATGACCACGAAGCTTGCGCCGCTGAAACTCGTCGGCTTCGCGATGGGCGGCTGGTTCCTCTCGACCGGCATCGGCAACAACCTGTCGGGCATCTTCGCCAGCCACGTCAGCGGCGAGACCGGCATGACGGTGGCGTCGGCCTACTCGGGTTACACGCAGGGCTTCATCATCCTGATGGTCGGCGGCATCGCGCTGTTCTTCATCGCGCCGTTGATCCAGAAGCTGATGCACGGCGTGAAGTAAGCAAGACCTTCGCGGAACGAAAAACGGCGGCCCTTCGGCCGCCGTTTTTTTGTGTCCGGATTTCGCGACCTCAGTGCTTGCCGCCCAGGTCCTTCAACAACACGTACCAGTAATCGAGCCCGTCGTAGAAGCCCTTCACCGGCACGCGCTCGTTCAGGCCATGCGCGAACGCATCGCTGTCCTTCATGAACATCCCGCCCACGCCATAGGTCGGAATCCCCGCCGCGCGGAAGTACATCCCGTCGGTCGCGCCCGAGGATTGATTCGGCACCACTTCGATCCCCGGATACAGCGTGTGCACCGCGCGCGTCACCGCTTCCATCACGTCGGGCCGCAGCGGCGAGGCATCCGTGGCGATCGGGGATCCGATCGTCGTCACTTCGACGCCCTTGCCGACGACGTCCTGCAAGGTCTTTCGGACATCGTCCACCGCCACGCCCGGGAAGATGCGGCAGTTGACATTCGCCGTCGCCGATTGCGGCAGCGCGTTGCGCCCGTGCCCGCCGCGCAACATCGTCGCCACGCACGTCGTGCGGATGCGGCCGACGCTGCCGGGGTCCGCGGCCAAAATCGCGATCGCCTTCGCGTCGTGTTGATCCTTCGCGAAGGCGGCCATCGCCGCGCCAATCGGCCCCGGCGCCACCTTGCCTTCGGCACGCAACTCCGCGACCGTCGTGTCGTTCCACATCACCGGGAAGGCATGCGCCTGCACCTGTTTGAGCGCATCGGCCAGTTCGTAGATCGCGTTGCCCGGTGTCGGGCGCGAGCTGTGCCCGCCAGGGTTGTGCGTGGTGAGTTCGAAGTCGGCGTAGGTCTTCTCCGCCGTCTGCACGCTGAAGGACCGCGCGGTGCCGTCTTCCTCGAGCGTGCCGCCGCCGCCGTCGGCGTTGAGCGCGTACTCGGCGTCGATCAGCTTGCGATGCGTCGTCGTGAGATCGCGTGTCGTCGCCATCTCGGTTTCCTCGTCGCCGGTGAAGACGATCAGCAGGTCGCGCGTCGGCACGAAGCCTTCCTTCTTCAATCGCAGGAACGTGGCCGTGAGCGTGGCGATGCCGTCTTTCACGTCGCTCGTGCCGCGGCCGAAGAAGTATCCCTTCTCCTCCACCAGCTTGAACGGATCGCGCGTCCAGTCCTTCGGATCGGCGGCCACGACGTCCATGTGCGCCATCAACAGGATCGGCTTGCCGCCGCTCCCGTCGCCGCGATAACGCACCACGAGCGCGGCGGTTTCACCGACCGGCAGCAGGTGGATGTCGCCATCGGGAAAGCCGCCGTCGCGGAACTGCTTCGCGAGCCATGCGCCCATCACGGGCACTTGCCCGTTGCCGGCGGCGGTGTTGTACCCGATCAGTGTCGAATAGATCTCCCGCGCGCGCGCCTGTTCGGGCGTGACGGCGGAAGCGGTGCAGGGCGCGGCGATCGCAAGCGCGAGCAGCGCGCTCAGCAAGGTGCGGGTCATGGGGGGATCCTTTCCGAAGGTGAAAAAAAACCGGTGGCGGCTCGCGCCGCCACCGGGTTGCGAGGGTGGATCAGAACTCCTGCGAGAACCGGAAGCCGATGCTGCGCGGCACGCCGTGCACGGTGTAGGACTGGACACCGCACGTGTCGGTGGCGCATTGCGCGAAGCGGGTCTGCTCTGCGTGTTCGTCGAACGCATTCTTCAGGAAGAAGTCGATCGCCCAGTTGTTGCGCTTCACGCCGAAGGCGAAATCGACCTGCGTGTAGGCATCGAGTTCGCCGAAGGCAGCCAGGTCCTCGCGCGTCAACGCTGCCGCGCGACTTCCCACGTGCACCAGCGAACCCTGCACGTAGGATTCCAGGCTGCCGATGTCGAAGGCGTAGCGCCCGGTGGCGTTGGCCTTGAAGCGCGGCGTCACCGGCAGGCGCGTACCGACCGGCGCCTGCGGGCCGTCGACCACGTCATCGTCGGTCGGGTCCAGCGGATCGTTCGGATTCACGGTGCCTGCGGGGCACGCCGTGACCGGATTGCCCGCGAGGTCGTTGAACCCGCAGTACTCCTTCGTCAACTCCGCGTCGTAGAACGCCACGCCACCGTTGAGGCGGAAGTTGTACGTCGCCGCCCAACTCAGATCCATTTCCAGGCCGCGCACGCGTGCGTTGCCCGCGTTGCGGATGACCGTGAGGCCCGAGCCGCTCGGCGGCAGGAACGAGTACTGGATGTCGTCCCAGTTTTCCTGGAACAGGGCGCCGTTGAACGCGAGGCGATTGTCCTGCCACATGGTTTTCCAACCCAATTCCCAGTTGGTGAGGTAGTCGGGCAAGTAAGGGCCGACGTTGCCGTTGCGGTTCAGGCCGCCGGGGCGGAACCCTTCCGACCACGTCCCGTAGATCAGCTTGTTATCGTCGATGTGGTAGGTCAGGTTGGCGCGGTAGATCGTGTCGTTCTTCTTGACGGTACTGTCGATGTTGACGCACGGCGCGCCGTGGTACTGCATGTCGTTGAAACACAACGCCTCGCCATAGTTGCTGCTGTAGCCCGCGCCGTAACCGAAGAACCCGCGCAGGCTGTTGTCGTAGCGGAAATAACGCGCGCCGACGGTCGCCGTCCACTTCGGGTTGAAGTCGTAGGACAGCTCGCCGAACGCGGCCTGGTCCTCGTCCCTGCGGCCCTGTTCGGTCAGCCAGATCGTGTCGGGCCAGCCCGTCACTTCGATCGAGGTCGCCAGGTCGCCGATGACCTTGTATTGCTGCTGGATGTCGTGCGTCTGCTTCTGGAAGAACACGCCGGCGACGAAACGGAAAGCTTCGTCCGACGGGGACGCGATGCGCAACTCGTGGCTCTGCTTGGTGTACTTGTCCACGCCGATGATGATCTGCGAGGGGTTGATGAGCGCACCGGTGTCGTCGTAGAAGTACGCGCCCGAGTTGTCGATCGTGTCGTACCAGAACGCGTAATCGCTGTAGTCGAATTCCGAGTCGATCTCGCGCCGCAAATGCGAGTACGCATAGGTGATGTCGAAGTTGCCGATCTTGCCTTCGACGGTCAGCGCAGCCGATGTCCAGTCTTCGTGCGCGCTTTCCGGGTAGTACTTGTTGACCGTGTAATCGCCGAGATGGTCGTCGCCGGCGAAGTTGCCGTAGCTGTCGGTCTTCTGCGTCATCACCATCGGCGTGACCGACCAGTTCTCGGCGAAGTCGAACTTCAACGCCGCGCGCGCACCCCTGGTGAAGATGTCGTTGTAGTTGTCTTCGGCGACGGTGCCGACGTTGGTGATCGTGCCGTTGCCGCCGGAGTCGGCATCCCACGAGGGGAACGTGCGCGTTGCCGGTTTGTTGTCGACGTAACCGGCGTCCTTCTTGTCCCACGCCACGACGCGCACCGCGGCGTTCTTGCCGATCGGCACGTTGACGAAGCCTTCGGCGAGGAAGCCGTTGTCGCCACCAGTCAACGCGTTCGCGCCGAATGCGTAGCCGGCGGAGAAGGCCTCCTTGTCCGGCTTGCGCGTGATGATGCGCAGCGTGCCCGCCTGCGAACTGGCGCCATACAACGTGCCCTGCGGGCCGGCGAGCGCTTCGACGTGGTCGATGTCGTACAGGTGGATGTCGAGCACGCCGCCGATCGTCGTGACCGGCTGCTCGTCGAAGTAAACGCCCACGCTGGGCTGCGGGCCGGAGTGGTTGCTGTTCTCGCCGCTGGCCACGCCGCGCATGTACGGAACCGCGCCGCCGCCTTCACCGGTATCGAAGGACAGTGCAGGCACGTACGCCGCGTAGTCCTCGAAGTCCTTGAGGTCCAGTTCGTCGAGTTTTTCCTTGCCGAGCACCTGGATGCTGATCGGCACCTTCTGCACGTCCTCGGTGCGCTTCTGCGCGGTCACCGTGACGGTATCGAGCACCGGCGTCTGCGTCGTCTGCGCCGGTGGCGGTTGTGCCTCCTGTGCGAACGCAGAACCGAAGGCGAGGTAGATGGCGGCGACCAGCGGCAAGCGTGCAGGCTTGCGCACGAATCTGTTGCGCGGCGATGTCTGTCTTGAACGATGCATCCAGCTCCCCTCCCAAGTAAGTGGAATCGAATCGGTTACGACAACGTTGACGCGGGATAATCCTCGAGGACGGGGCCCAACGCGCGCTTGAGCGGATCGAGCCACGGTTCGTAATGGCGCCATTGGTCGACGCCGTCGGTGTAGATCGGCCGGCGCACCTGTTCGGAACTGGCAGTGCGCACCGGGCGATCGTTTTCGTAGAAGCGCAGGCAGCCCGGCTCGAAGGACAGGCCGAGGTAATCGAGCAGGCGTCGCACTTCGCCTTCGGTGTCGCCGACCATGCGTTCGTAGAACACGCGGTGGACGCGGCCGGGCAGCACGTCGTCGTAGTGCGCCATCAGCTCGACGTAGTCGCGGTAGTACCGCCCGATGTCCTCGAGCCCGTAACTGAAGTTCTGCCCGCGCGCATAGTGCTGCTTGAAGTTGGAGAAGCAACAGGCCAACGGATGGCGGCGCGCATCGATGATCTTCGCGTTGGGCAAGGCCAGCTGGATCAGGCCGACGTGCGCGAAGTTGTTCGGCATCTTGTCGATGAAGCGCGGCGCACCGGATTTGCGATGGATGCGCGTGCGCTGGAGGTAGTCCTCGCCGAGTTCGCGCAGGCGCGCCGGATCGAGCGCCGCCAGCGCCTCGTGGTAAGGCTGCGTCTGCGCGGGATCCACCGAACGGCGCAGTTCGCGCGTCATCGCGGTGATCTCGGGCAACTCCATCGTGCCTTCGACCGCCGAATGGCTGGAAAGGATCTGTTCGATCAGCGTCGAGCCCGCACGGGGCATGCCGACGATGAAGATCGGGTCGTTCGCCTCGCTTCCGCTGCCCTCGCGCTCGGCGAAGAAGGACCGCGTGTAAGTGCGCTTGACCAGGCGGACGCGCGCGGTGTTGTCCCCGGGGTTGTAGTACGTCGTCTGGCGCCGATGGTGGTTGCCGTTGGCGTAGTGCGCAAAGGATTCGGCGTATTCGCCGGCATCTTCCCGCGCCTTGCCGAGCGCGAACTCCAGGTGGAAACGATGGTGGACGGGCAGCGCGGGGATGTCGAGCTGGCGGCGCATGGTCGCCAGGTCGTCCTCGGTGAACCGGAAGGTCTTGAGGTTGGCCAGGCTCCACCACGCTTCGCCGATGGACGGATCGAGCGCGATGCAACGGCGGTAGGCCGCGATGGCTTCGTCCTGCCGACCTTCCGTTTTCAGCGCATGCCCGTAGCTCAACCATATCTTCGTCTGCGCCGGATACTGGCGCAGGAGGCGCGCGTAGATATCCAGTGCACGCGCGTATTCGCCGACGCTGCACAGCACGACGGCATGCAGGTTGCGGTAGCCCGGGTCGTGCGGGTCCATGCGCAGCAGGCGTTCGATCTGTACGAGGGCCTGCGTCGGCTTGTTGCCGCGGTTCAACACCAGCGCGTAGTGCAGGCGCGCGGCGTGGAAGCTCGGCGCGAGTTCGAGCGCGCGCGCCAGCAGGTGCTCGGCTTCCTCCAGTCGGCCGAGGCGCGCGGCGAGTTCGGCGAACATGCGGATCGCGGCGACATCGGTCGGCGCGCGTTGCAGGTGCGCGCGCAACTGCGCCTCGGCTTCGGGAATGCGATTTTGCGCGAGCGCGGCACCGGCACGTAGCAGCGCGGGATCCTTGCTGGCGTGCCGCACGTGTTCGACGTAGGCCGCATCCGCGCCAGCGGCATCGCCTGCGGCGAACAGCCGATCGCCGAGCGCGAGCCAGCCGCGGGGGTCGAGCGCGACAGCGCGCCGCATTGCGGCGATCGACGGGGGGGAAGCGGTCTGAACACTCATGCGACGTGCTCCATGGCCAGGGCCACGCCTTGTCCGACGCCCACGCACATTGCCACGAGCCCCCGGCCCCGGCGCATGTGCCGCAACTCATGCATCGCCGTGAGGACCAGCCGCGCGCCGCTGGCGCCGAGCGGGTGGCCGAGGGCGATCGCGCCGCCATTGGGGTTCACGTGCGTGGCGTCGTCCGGCAGCCCGAGGGCGCGCGTGCACGCAAGCACCTGCACGGCGAAGGCCTCGTTGATCTCCACGACGTCGAAGGCGTCGAGCCCCTGCCCAAGGCGTTGCAACAACCGATCGACCGCGGGCACGGGGCCCAGGCCCATCGTCCGCGGCGGCACGCCCGCGGCCGCCATCCCCAGGATGCGCGCCCGCGGCGTGAGCCCGTGCCGCGCGATCGCGTCTTCCGAGGCCAGCAACAACGCGCAGGCGCCATCGTTGAGGCCGGAAGCGTTGCCCGCGGTCACCGTGCCCCGTTCACCCAGCAAGGGTGCAAGCGTGGCGAGCCTCTCGCGCGTGGTGTCGCCGCGCGGCTGCTCGTCTGCGGCGCATTTGCCCACGGGCATCAATTCCTCCGCGAACCGGCCTGCGGCGATCGCCCGCGCGGCGCGCTGTTGCGATCGCAGCGCGAACGCATCCTGGTCTTCTCGCGCGATGTCGTTTTCGCGCGCCAGGTGCTCCGCGGTCTGCGTCATCGAATCCACGCCGTGCGCCTCGCGCATCGCCGCATTCACGAACCGCCATCCGAGTGTCGTGTCTTCCAGCGTCTGTTCGCGCGCAAACGGCGCATCGGCCTTGCCCATGACGTAGGGCGCGCGCGACATGCCTTCGACACCGCCGGCCAGCACGATCTCCGCCTCGCCCAGGGCGATGGCGCGCGCGCCCTGGCCCACGGCTTCCAGCCCGGAGGCGCACAAACGATTGACCGTCACGCCCGGCACGGAGACCGGCAGGCCCGCGAGCAGTGCGGCCATGCGCGCGACGTTGCGATTGTCTTCGCCGGCCTGGTTCGCGCATCCGAGGATCACCTCGTCGATCGCGGCGGGATCCAGTTGCGGGTGCCGTGCGATCAACTGGCGTAGCGGCAGCGCCGCGAGATCGTCGGTGCGCACCATCGACAGGCCGCCGCGATACCGGCCGAAAGGCGTGCGCACACCGTCGCAGAGCCAGACGGCGCGCGCGGCGTTCACGCAGCCACCGCCGGCAGCCGATGCGATGGCGCGCAGCCTTCGATCGCCGCAGCCGTGAGTTTCAGCTGCGGCAGGATGTCGCGCGTGGCGTCGCGTTCGACGTCGGGGTAGTAGGGCATGCTGACGTTGATCGCCGCCGCCACGCGGCCCTCGCCGTTGCGCACGGGCACGGCGATCGAGCACAGGCCGAGTTCGAGTTCCTGTTCGACCCACGCATGCCCTTGCCGGCGCACGTCTTCGACGATGCGGCGCAGCTGGTGCAGATTGGTCACGGTGTGCGCGGTGAGCTTGGCCGGCCTGCAATCGGCGAACCAGGCCTCGAGCGCGGCGTCGTCGAGGCCCGACAACAACACGCGGCCCATCGACGCGGAACACGCCGGCAATCGCGCGCCGACGCCGAGCGTGACGCTCATGATCCGACGGCCGGGGACGCGCGCGACATAGACGATCGACTGGCCATCGAGCACCGCCATCGAACTGCTCTGGTTCACCGTGCGCGCGAGTTCTTCGAGCAAGGGCTGTGCGAGGTCGGTGAGATTCAACGAGCCCAGATAGCCGAAGCCAAGTTCGAGCACGCTGGGGCTGAGCACGTATTCGCGCCCGCTCAGGCGCACGTAGCCCAGGTGTTCGAGGGTCATGATCAGCCGGCGCGCGGCGGCGCGGGAGGTCGAGGCGCGGTGGGCGATCTCGGCCAGGCTCAGGCGGGTGTGTTCGGCATCGAAGGCGCGCAGCACCGCCAATCCGCGCGCGAGGGACTGGACATAGTCGCGACTGTCCTCGAACGCCGGTTGGCTGCGCGCCGACTTCGCCATGCTTGCCCGTTCCTTCACCAAGACGGATTGACGTCGAGGGTACGGGCTTCATAGAGTGGTGCGCAATACGCACAGAGCGTGCGCACAGCGCACAAACTTGGGCCTGCGGGGTGTCGCGATGTCGATCGACGAACGCCATTCGGTCTTGCACAGCTGGTCGGTCCAGGCCGACTGGCGCGCGCCGACGGTCGCCGGTGGGCAAGGTGCGCGGCTGCACCTGGCGGACGGGCGCACGGTCCTGGACATGAGCAGCCTGGCCGAGTGCAGCAATCTCGGGCACCAGCATCCGAAGTTGGTCGCCGCCATTCGTGAGCAAGCGGCGCAGTTGTGCTTCGTCAGCAATGCGTGGGGCGCGACGCCGCGTGCGCGATTGGCGGCAATGCTGCTCGAGCGTTCCGGCTTCGAAGGCGGTCGGGTGTTCTTCACCCTCGGCGGCGCGGACGCGAACGAGAACGCGGTGAAGATCGCGCGGCAGGCTTCGCGAAAACCGCACGGTCAGGTGATCGCGCGCGATCGCTCGTATCACGGGGCCACGCACCTGGCGATGGCGTTCTCGGGCGACGCGCGCACGCAGCAGCAGGTCGATGCCGCGGCCTTCGGCGTGCAGCACGTCCCGCCGCCGTATGCGTATCGATGCCCGTTCGGGAGTCGCGACCCCGATGAATGCGGGTTGCGCGCCGCAGACGCCGTCGCGCAGCGCATCGATGCACTCGGCGCCGAGCACGTCGCCGCCGTGGTGATGGAACCCAACGCCGGCACCAACGGCATCGTCGCACCCGAGACCTACTGGCCAGCGCTGCGCCGCGCGACCGCCGCGCGCGGGGTCCTCCTGATCGCCGATGAAGTGATGAGTGCCTTCGGCCGCTGCGGCGAATGGTTCGCATGGCAACGTCATGGCGAAGCCGGACGCCCCGACTTGATGACCCTTGCCAAGGGCCTGACGGGCGCGGCCGTCCCGCTGGGCGCCGTCGTTCTATCGCGAGAGGTCGCCGCGCGCATCGAACACGAAATGCTCTACGCGGGGCTCACGTATTGCGGCCATCCGCTCGCGTGCGCCGCGGGCATCGCCGCGCTCGAGGCCTACGCCGACGAGGGTTTGATCGAACGCTCGCGCGCGCTCGGCGCCCAACTCCTCGCGCAAGCCAAGCGCCTGCAGCAACGCCATGATGTCATCGGCGACGTGCGCGGCGGACACGGATTGTTCGTCGTGATCGAACTGGTCAAGGACCGCGACGCGCACGAGCCGCTCGCGCCGTGGCCGCAAACACCGCCCGCGCTGAAAGCGCTGGTCGACGCCGCGATGGCCCAGGGCGTGTCCTTCGCCACGCGCGGGAATCTCATCCTCCTCGCGCCGCCGCTGGTCGTCGATGAAGCCGAACTCGCCGATGCCATCGCGCTGCTCGATCGCCTGCTCGCGCAACACTTCGCACCGCACCCCGTCGAGGTATCCCGATGAGTTTCCGCCTGACCTATGCGACGATGTTCAACCCGCCGCCGGAAATGCACGTGCAGTTCGAGGCCGCGCTCGCGCGCCTGGAAGCGCGCTTCGGCGAGCGACATCCGCTGTTCGTCAATGGTGCGGACCGCCAGCCGAAGAAATGGTCGGCGAAACACACGCCCATCGACACCAACCTGGTAATCGGCGAATTCCCGCTCGCCGACGCCGGCGACGTCGATGCCGCGATGAAGGYGGCCGAGGCTGCGTATCCCGCGTGGCGCGCGTTGCCCGTCGCCGAGCGCGCCGCATTGTTGCGCAAGGCCGGCGACCTGATGCAGCAGCGCGTCTACGACATCGCGGCGGCGCTGACGCTGGAAGTCGGCAAGAACCGCATGGAGGCGCTCGGCGAAGCGCAGGAGACCGTCGATTTTTTCCATCACTACGCGGACGATTTCGAAAAACACGCCGGCTTCAACAATCCGCTGCCCGACGATCCGATCGAAGGCATGGCCTCGCACAACCGCAGCGTGATGCGGCCTTACGGGCCCTGGGTGGTCATCGCGCCGTTCAACTTTCCCTTCGCGCTTGCAGGCGGGCCGGTCGCCGCCGCGCTGGTGACCGGCAACACCGTCGTGTTCAAGTCGGCCACCGACACACCGTGGTCCGGGCGCCTGCTCGCCGAAGTGTTGCGCGACGCCGGATTCCCGGCGGGCACGTTCAATTACCTCTCGGGCAGCGGCAGCGAAGCGGGCGAAGCGCTGGCCAAACATCCGCTCACTGCGGGCATCACCTTCACCGGTTCGGTGCCGGTGGGCCGCAACCTCATGCAGCAGATGGCGGGCGGTGCGTATCCGCGGCCCTGCATCGCGGAAATGGGTGGCAAGAACCCCTGCATCG
The DNA here is from genome assembly GCF_054049695.1 of Lysobacter sp. P5_C4. Lineage (NCBI taxonomy): Bacteria > Pseudomonadati > Pseudomonadota > Gammaproteobacteria > Lysobacterales > Lysobacteraceae > Lysobacter > Lysobacter sp. P5_C4. The sequence goes on from NZ_JBFULX010000002.1 coordinate 572,189, forward strand.
TGACCGAGAAAGCGGATCTCGACCGCGCTGCCGCCGGCATCGCGCGATCGGCGTTCGGCATGGGCGGGCAGAAATGTTCCGCGCTTTCGCGCCTGTATGTGCACGCAACGGTCGCCGATGCGCTGATCGAAAAGCTCGTCGCGCAGATCGATGCCATCCGCATCGGCGATGCACGCCAACGCGAACACTGGCTCGGCCCCGTCGTCAACGCGAGCGCCTACGCGAACTACGCGCGCTACGTGCTCGACCTCGAAGCAGGCGGCGCGCGCCTGCTGCGCGGCGGAAAGCAGATCCGCGAGAACGGCGGTGCGCGCGGCTATTACGTCGAACCCGTGCTCGCCGAAGCCGACCTCTCGCACCCGCTGTGGAAGCAGGAAATGTTCCTGCCCATCGTGATGTTGCATCGCTACACCGATCGCGAGGCCGCGATGCGCCTGGCGAACGACACCGACATGGGCCTCACCGCCGGCTTCTACGGCGGGCCGGACGAAGTGCCGTGGTTCCAGGACCACATCGAAGCCGGCGTGACGTATGCCAACCGTCCGCAGGGCGCGACCACCGGTGCGTGGCCGGGCTATCAGCCCTTCGGTGGATGGAAGGGGTCGGGTTCGACCGGCAAGGCGATCGCGTCCTTCTATTATCTGCAGCAGTACCTGCGCGAGCAGTCGCGCACGGTGGTCGAGTAAGCCGCGCGTGCAGGCGATTTCACTCCACGATGCGATCGCCGCGCACGTCGAGGATGGCGCGAGCGTCGCGCTGGAAGGCTTCACGCACCTGATCCCGTTCGCCGCGGGCCATGAATTGATCCGCCAGGGCAAGCGCGAGCTGCACCTGATCCGCATGACGCCGGACCTGATCTACGACCAGTTGATCGGGATGGGCTGCGCGCGGAAGCTGACGTTCTCCTGGGGTGGCAATCCCGGCGTGGGTTCGTTGCATCGCCTGCGCGATGCGGTCGAGCATCAGTGGCCGCGCCGCCTCGAGCTCGACGAACACAGCCACGCCGGCATGGTCGCGGCCTTCTGCGCGGGTGCGGCGCGCCTGCCGTTCGGCATGTTGCGCGGTTATCTCGACAACGACCTCGACAAGGCGAACAAGCGGGTGAAGCGCGTCGAGTGCCCGTTCACCGGCGAACGCCTCGCCGCGGTGCCCGCGCTCAATCCCGACGTGGCGATCCTGCATGCCCAACGCGCGGACCGCGCGGGCAACGTGGCGCTTCACGGGATCGTCGGCGCGGCGCGAGAAGCGGCGATGGCTGCGACGAAGCTGATCGTCACCGTCGAGGAAATCGTCGACGCGTTGCCACCCGCGATGAACGGCATCGTGTTGCCGCACTGGATCGTCACCGCGGTCGTGCACTGCCCCGGTGGTGCGTATCCGTCGTACGCGCAGGGTTTTTACGCGCGCGACAACGCGTTCTACCAGCGCTGGGACGACATCGCGCGCGACCGCGAGGCGTTCGTGGCGTGGATGCAGGTGCACGTGCTCGGTACCGCCGACCACGCGGGCTTCCTCGCGATGCTCGCCAGGCAGGCCGCATGACGCCCGCAACGCGCGATGAATGGATGACCGTCGCCGCGGCGCGCATGCTGCGCGATCGTTGCGTCTGCTTCGTCGGCATCGGCCTGCCGAGCGCGGCCTGCAACCTCGCGCGCCTCACGCACGCGCCCGACATCGTGCTGATCTACGAGTCCGGCACCATCGGCACGAAGCCCGACGTGCTGCCCTTGTCGATCGGCGACGGCGAACTGGCGGAGACCGCTGCGTTCGTCGTGCCGATGCCCGACGTGTTCGCGTACTACCTGCAGGCAGGCCGCGTGGATATTGGCTTCCTCGGCGCGGCGCAGATCGATCGCTTCGGCAACTTGAACAGCACCGTCATCGGCGACTACGACGCGCCGTCGACGCGGCTGCCCGGCGCGGGCGGTGCGCCCGAGATCGCGGCGCACGTGCGCGAAACCTTCGTGTTGTTGAAGGCGACGCCGCGCAGTTTCGTCGGACAACTGGATTTCCGCACGACCGCCGGCTACGGCCGGGGCCACGGCGCGCGCGCGCGCGGCACTGCCCAGGGCGGGGGGCCACGCGCGGTGATCACGGACTTCGGCATCCTCGCGCCGCACCCGACGACCGACGAGCTGCAACTGAGCGCGTTGTTCGAAGATGCCACCGTCGAGGAAGCGCGCAAGGCCATCGGCTGGCCGCTCAAGGTGGCCGACGCGGTGGCGCAGGTGCCGCCGCCGACGCCGCACGAACTCGACACCCTGCGCGCGTTGCATGCGCGCACCCGACAGGCCCACGCACGCCCCGTGGTCTTGCCCTCTCCATGACCGGAATCCCCATGTCTTCCGAATTCGTCGGTACCCCGCACATCCGCATGCCGCTGCCCGGCCCGAACGCGCAGGCGATGCTCGCGCGCGACGCCGAAGTCATCTCGCCGTCGTACCCGCGCGACTACCCCTTCGTGATGTCGCATGGACGCGGCACGGAGGTGTGGGATGTCGACGGCAACCGCTACCTCGATTTCGCCGCGGGCATCGCGGTGTGCAGCACGGGGCATGCGCATCCGCAGGTCGTCGCCGCGGTGCAGAACGCGGCCGCGAAGTTCCTGCACATTTCCAGCGATTACTGGCACGAGCAGATGATCGGCCTCGGCGAACGCCTGGCGCGCATCGCGCCGATGGGCGAGCCGGCGATGAGTTTCCTGTGCCAGTCGGGCACCGAAGCGGTGGAAGCGGCGATCAAGCTCGCGCGCTATGTCACCGGCCGCTCGCGCTTCATCGGGTTCCTCGGCGGTTTCCACGGGCGCACGATGGGCTCGCTGGCGTTCACCTCCAGCAAGTACACGCAGCAGAAGGGCTTCTTCGCCACCATGCCCGGCGTGGTGCACGTGCCGTATCCGAATCCGTACCGGCCCTTGTTCGCGGGCGACGACCAGGGCCTGGCCGCGCTCGATTACATCCGCATGTTGTTCGAACGCAGCGTGCCGCCGTCGGAAGTCGCGGCGATCCTCGTCGAGCCGATCCAGGGCGAAGGCGGTTACATCGTGCCGCCCGACGGCTTCCTCGCAGGCTTGCGCGCGTTGTGCGACGAACACGGCATCCTGTTGATCTTCGACGAAGTGCAATCGGGCACGGGCCGGACGGGGCGCATGTTCGCGAGCCAGCATTGGGGCGTTGCGCCGGACATCATGACGCTCGCCAAAGGCCTGGGCTCCGGCCTGCCCATCGGTGCGATGGTCGCGAAGAAGCGCCTGATGTCGCAATGGAAGCGCGGCGCACACGGCAACACCTACGGCGGCAATCCGATCGCATGCGCGGCGGCGAACGCCACCATCGATCTCGTCGAAGGCGGCATGGTCGGCAATGCGGCCACGGTGGGCGCGCACTTCATGGGCGCGCTGAACGACCTCGCGCGCGAGTTCCCCTGCATCGGCGAGATTCGGGGCAAGGGGTTGATGATCGGCATGGAGCTGATCGAGAACGATGCAGCGCGCACACCGGCACGGGCATTGTGCGCCGCGGTCGTGACGCGCGCGTTCCACAACGGGTTGCTGCTGCTTTCCTGTGGCGCGAGCACGGTGCGCTTCATGCCGCCGCTGAATGCGACGCGCGACGAAATCGACGAGGCCATGGCGCTGCTGCGCACGAGCCTCGATCAAGCGCTGGCCGGAGCCTGATGCCGATGCGCGCCGGGGGGACGCGCATTGTCGGCATCGCGACGCTGCTTGCGTCGGTGGTTGCCGCGGCGAGTGGGCGCGAGGCCGTCCTCAAGCAGGTCGACTTGCCGCACAACTACTACTGGCGCGAGTTGTATCTGCCGCAATTGACGACCGGCCCGTCGTCCGTGGCCTTCCTGCCCGACAACCAAACGCTCGTGTACAGCATGGGTGGTTCGTTGTGGCGCCAGCGCATCGGCGATGCCGAAGCGATCGAACTGACGCACGCCCGGGGCGCGTACGACTACCAGCCCGATGTCGCGCGCGACGGGGGCAGCGTGGTGTTCACGCGCTACGACGGTCGCGGGCTCGAACTGTGGCGGCTGGACGTCGCCAGCGGGAAGGCCGATGCGCTGACACGGGGTGGCGCGGTGAATGTCGAGCCAAGGCTGTCGCCAGATGGACGTCGCCTGGCGTGGGTGTCGACGCAGGGCACGGGCCATTTCAACCTGTTCATCGCCGACATCGGCGCCGATGGCCTGCACGGTGCGCGACCGCTATTGGGCGAGCGCCGCAGCACGCTCGATCGCTATTACTACTCGGCCTTCGACCACGCGATCAATCCATCGTGGTCGCCCGATGGCCGGTCGCTGCTCTACGTCGGCAATCCGGAAATCGCATGGGGGTCGGGTGATCCATCGATCGTCTCCGTCGATGCACCTTCAAAACATCGCAAGCTCCTGTCCGAGGAAACCAGCTGGAGCGCGCGCCCCGAATTCGCGCCCGACGGCAATCGCATCCTGTTTTCCAGTTACCACGGGCGGCAGACGCACCAGCTCTGGCTGACGACGGCGCAGGGCGGCGCGCCGCTGCCCCTGACCTTCGGCGACACCGAGCGGCGCAATGCGCGCTGGTCGCCAGACGGCAAGCGCATCGCCTACATCGGCAACGCGGGTGCGGACGGCAACACGCAACTGGTCGTGATGGAACCCCTGGGCGGCGCGAGCCGTGTCGTCGAAGCCGGGCGCCTGCGCACGCTGGCGCCGACAGCCCGCCTGACACTCGACATCCGCGACGCCAGTGGAAAGCCAGTCCCCGCGCGCGTCTCCGTGCAAGGCAGCGACGATCGCGCATACGCGCCGCGCACCGCATGGATGCACGCCGACGACGGATTCGATCGCGCGAAGCTGGCCACCGAAGCGCATTACTTCCACTGCGCTTCGCCTTGTGCGCTGGAAGTTCCAACCGGCGCGACGCAAATCACGGTGCAACATGGGTTCGAGAATGCGTTGTGGCGCAAGCGTATCGAGGTCGTCGGCGGCCGCGGGAACACCGTGGACGTCGGCCTCCTCGCGCAGCCGTTGCCGCCGGAATTCGGCGACTGGGTCAGCGCCGACCTGCATGTCCACATGAACTACGGCGGCCACTATCGCAACACGCCCGAACACCTGGCGTGGCAGGCGCAAGCCGAGGATCTGGACCTGGTCGAGAACCTGATCGTCAACAAGGAAGAACGCATTCCCGATATCGCGTGGTTCGGCAAGCCCGGCATCGACACGCGGCCGCGCATCGCGCACGCGCAGGAATTCCACACGAGTTTCTGGGGGCACCTGGGTTTGCTCAACCTGCGCGACCACTACATCGCGCCGGATTTCTCCGCGTATCGCCACACCGCAATGGCCAGTCCATGGCCGCACAACGGCGTGATCGCGGATCTCGCGCATGCGCAGCAAGGGATCGTCGGCTACGTGCATCCCTTCGACACCTTGCCCGATCCCGCCACCGATCCGTCGCTCACGCATGAACTGCCCGCCGATGTGGCGCACGGCAAGGTCGACTACATGGAGGTCGTCGGCTTCTCCGATCACAAGGCGACCGCCACCGTGTGGTATCGCCTGTTCAATCTGGGCTTCCACCTGCGCGCGGGCGCGGGTTCCGACACGATGGCGAACTACGCCTCCCTGCGTGGGCCCGTGGGGCTGAACCGTGTCTTCCTCGACACGCAGGGCAGGATCGAAGACACCGATGTCTTCGCCGCGCTCAAGGCGGGTCGCGGGTTCGTCACCAATGGGCCGCTGCTGGGATTGCTGGTGGACGGCCACAAGCCGGGCGACACCATCGCATCCAAGCGCGCGCAGTACCGCGTTGCGTTGCGCTCCCTCGTGCCCGTCGATCACCTCGAACTGGTCGCCAATGGTGTCGTCGTGAAACGCTTCGACCTCACCGGAGACCGCACGCATTTCGATGGCGCGGGCACGATCGATCTTCCGCAAGGCGGATGGCTGCTGCTGCGCGCCTGGAACGACGAAGCCGATCCGTTGCTCCTCGATCTCTACCCGTACGCGACGACCAACCCGCTCTGGCTCGAAGGCACCGCACCCGACGCGAATGCCGATGCCGCGTACTTCATCGCATGGATCGACCGTCTCATCGAAGCCGCTTCCGCACGCGATGACTACAACGACGCATCCGAAAAAAGCGCGACGCTCGCCTACCTGCACGAAGCGCAATCCCTGATCCGCAAGCGCGCGGGAGACCGATGATGCGTGCCCGCTGGTTGCTCGCATTCCTGGCGGCGTCCGCGCACGCGCAGACGCCGTTCACCGCCGACGACCTTTCGCAACTGGTCGACCTCACCGAACCCACGTTCGCGCCGAACGGCCGCACCCTCGTCTACACCGCGACCGCGGCGAGCCTGGCCGAAGACGCCAGCCAATCCGACCTGTGGCGCGTCGACTACGCCAGCGGCAAGCGCACGCGCCTGACGAATACGCCGAAGTTCGACGAGTCCAGGCCGCAGTGGTCGCCGGACGGCAAGTCGATCGTCTTCCTGTCGAACCGCGGCCGCGAGGATGCGAAAACGCAGGTCTGGCGGATGTCCGCCGACGGCAGTGGCGCGCAACGCCTGACGCAGTTCGGCGAAGACATCAGCGACTTCGTGCTGTCGCCCGACGGCAAACGCATTGCGTTAATCGCGCGCGATCCAGAGCGCCCGTTCGGCGCGAAGGCACCGAAGAACCCGCCGCCGATCGTCACCGAGCGCTACCAACTGCGCGAGGATGGCGTTGGCTATCTCACTGCACGGCGTGCGCATCTTTACGTCCTGGACATCGCGACCGGCAAGCACGAACTGCTCACGCCAGGCGCGCATGACGAACAACTGCCTGCCTGGTCGCCGGATGGAAAGCTGATCGCGTACGTGACCAAGCGCGGCGTCGACCCCGACCGTGATCTGAATTACGACATCTACGTCATCGAGCCGAAGGCCGGCGCGCGGGAGCGACAGCTCACGACCTTCACCGGCTCCGACCTCGATCCGTATTGGGAAACGCGCCCGACGTGGAGCCCGGACAGCACGCGCATCGCGTATCTGCGCAGCGGCGAGGACAAGTGGATCTATTACACGCCGTGGCAATTGGCGATCGTCGATGTTGCGAGCGGCAAGGCGTCGGTTCCTGCGCCGATCGACCGCTGTTTCACCAAGCCGCGCTGGTCGGCCGATGGCAAGAGCGTTTACGCGCTCATCGAACAACCCCTCGTGACGCACCTCTCGCGCGTCGACCTCGCAAGCGGTACCGTCACGCCGCTCACGACCGGCCCGCGCTTCGACTACGACCTGGACGTCTCGCACGATGGGCGCATCGTCGTCCTCGGCGGCGGCGACCTGCATCCCTACGACCTCTCGGCCGTCGAACCGGCGGGCCTGCGCACGCTCGCAGACCACAATACGTTCCTCGAACAGCGCCAACTCGCACCCGTCGAAGAACTCCACTATCGCAACGGCGAAGTCGAACTCGATGGCCTGCTCGTCAAGCCGATCGGCTATGTCGAAGGCCACCGTTATCCGACCATCGTGCGCCTGCACGGTGGGCCGGTGTACCAGTTCAGCCACGAATTCATGGCCGACTCGCAGGCCTATGCGGCGCAGGGATTCGCGGTGGTCGCACTGAATCCGCGCGGCGGGTCCGGCCGCGGTTTCGACTTCGCGAAGGCAATCTACGCAGACTGGGGCAACGTCGATGCGAGCGATGTACTGGCAGGCGCCGACCATGTCGTCGCGCTCGGCATCGCGGATCCGGAGCGCCTGGGGATCGGCGGCTGGAGTTACGGCGCGATCCTCACCAACGCCGTCATCGCGCGCGATCAGCGCTTCAAGGCCGCGATCAGCGGCGCCGGCGCCTCCAACATGTACGGCATGTTCGGGCACGATCAATACATTCGCGAATACACGCTGGAACTCGGCACCCCGTGGCAGAACCGCGCCGTCTACGACCGCGCGAGCTTCCCCTTCCTGCATAGCGACCGGATCACGACGCCGACGCTCTTCCAGTGCGGGGACGCCGATGCGAACGTGCCCTGCCTGGGCGCAGAGCAGATGTACCAGGCGCTGCGCTCCCGCAACGTGCCCACGCAACTGGTGGTGTATCCGGGGCAAACGCACGGGATCACTGTCCCCAGCTACCTTCGAGACCGCATGATGCGGAACCTGGGGTGGTACACGCGGTTCCTGAAAGGCACCGATCTGAAGGGAGGGAAGTGATGCGCTCGATCGTCGTGCTCGCGCTGGTCTTGTCGGCCGTGTCCCTGTCTGCGATCGCCGCCGAACCGCGTGCGCGCGATCTCGGCATCCCATTCGACGGCACGCCCGGCGCCCGCAATGCGATCACCGACGTCGAAGGCGTCACCGTCGGCCAGGTCACGCTGATCGACGATCTGCCGGACGGCCACAAGGTGCGCACGGGCGTCACCGCGATCCTGCCGCGCGGTCGCGCCAGTTTCGATACCTGGGTCTTCGGCGGCTGGTTCGCGCTCAACGGCAACGGCGAGATGACGGGCACCACGTGGATCACCGAATCCGGCCAGCTCGAAGGGCCGGTGATGCTGACCAACACGCACAGCGTCGGCGTCGTGCGCGATGCGGTGATCGCCGAGCGCGTGAAAGCCGGGGGCGCGGACGCGGGCGGGTATTGGTGGTCGCTGCCGGTCGTCGCCGAAACCTGGGACGGCCACCTCAACGACATCAACGGCTTCCACGTGAAGCCCGAACACGTCGCGCAGGCCTTGCGCGATGCCAAGGACGGTGTGGTCGCCGAAGGCAACGTCGGCGGTGGCACCGGCATGATCTGCCACGAATTCAAGTGCGGCATCGGCACCGCGTCGCGCCGGGTGACGGAAGGCAAGGGCGCATACACCGTCGGCGTGTTGGTCCAGGCGAACTATGGGGTACGCGATACCTTGCGCATCGCCGGCGTGCCGGTCGGCCAGCATCTGCGCAACGATCGCGTCTACACCGATCCGGCGCTGGCGCTGGAAGGTCGGAGCGTGCCCGGCGGCGACACTGGTTCGATCATCGTGGTGATCGCCACCGACGCCCCCTTGTTGCCCAACCAGCTCGACCGCATCGCCAAGCGCGCAAGCCTGGGCCTGGGGCGCATGGGTAGCTACGCGGGCAACGGGTCGGGCGATATTTTCGTCGCGTTTTCCACCGCAAATGCGGCGGCTGCGAAGGGTGCGGAATTGAACGACGCGCAATTCATCGGCAACGACCACCTCGACGGCTTGTTCGAAGCCACCGTGCAGGCGACCGAGGAAGCCATCGTCGACGCGATGGTCGCCGCGCGCGACATGCAGGGCGAAGCAGGGCGTTATGCCAAGGCGATCGACCACGACGCCCTGGTGAAACTGCTCAAACGTTATGGACGCTACCAGGCGGGCAAACAATGACACGCAGCAAACTGTTCACGGCGGTGTTGTTGGCTGCCGCGGCGACGCCCGCATTCGCACAAACCCTCGTCGTCCACGCAGGCCGCCTGGTCGACGTCGACCGCGGCGCAATCCTCGCCGACCGCGCGATCACGATCGACAAGGGCCGCGTCGTGCGGGTCGAACCCTGGAACGATGCGCTCGCAACCAACGCCAAGGTCGTCGACTGGTCGCGTTACACCGTGCTGCCGGGCCTGATGGACATGCACACCCATTTGTCCGATGAAGCGCAGTCCGCCGACCCCGGCGCGCCGCTGAAAAGCAATCCGGCGCGCGATGCCTTCATCGGCGCGAAGAATGCCTGGGACACCGTGCGCGCCGGTTTTACCACCGTGCGCGACGTCGGCACCTATCGCGGACTGTCCGACGTGCAGCTGCGCAACGCGATCAACGCCGGGCTGATCCCCGGCCCGCGCATGTACGTCGCCGGTGGCTACATCACCGTGACCGGCGGTGGTGGCGAGATCACGGGCCTGCCGAAAGGCACCGTGGTGCCCGCGGAGTTCCGCATCGGCGTGGCCGACAACGAACAACAGGTCCGCCAGAAAGTGAATGACCTGTTCGACCACGACGTCGACTTCATCAAGGTCATCGCCACCGGCGCGGTGCTCGCCGAAGGCACCGAACCCGGGCATTCGGAATACACCGAAGCGGAAATCCACGCCGCCGTCGAGGAAGCTGCCAAACGCCACAGCTTCGTCGCCGCGCACGCCCACGGTGCCGAAGGCATCAAGCGTGCAACCCGCGCCGGCGCGCGGTCCATCGAACACGGCTCGCTGATGGACGACGAAGCGATCGCGTTGATGAAACAGCACGGCACCTGGCTGGTCGCCGACATCTACAACGGCGATTTCATCGATACCGTCGGCCGCGCGCAGGGTTGGTCGGCGGCGACCCTGCGCAAGAACACCGAAACCACGCAGACGCAGCGCGACGGATTCCGCAAGGCCGTCGCCGCGGGCGTCAACATCGCCTTCGGCACCGACAGCGGCGTCTATCCGCATGGCGACAATGCGCGCCAGTTCGCCTACATGGTCCGCTACGGCATGACGCCGATGCAGGCGATCCAGTCGGCGACGATCCAATCGGCGCGTCTGCTTGGCCGCGAAGGGGACCTGGGTTCGATCGCGCCCGGCAAGTTCGCCGACCTGATCGCGGTGGAAGGCGATCCCCTCGTCGACATCGACGTGCTTCGCCACGTACGCTCGGTGATCAAGAGTGGGCAACGGGTCTGCGACGGCCCCGACGAATGCGGTCCACCGGACCCGGAGCACAGCGATGGCAAGTGAGGACAGCGGCAGCGAGCGCAAGCTCGGCTTCTGGATGTGCACGGCGCTGGTGGTGGGCAACACCATCGGCATCGGGATCTTCCTGTTGCCCGCGTCGCTGGCGCCGTTCGGGTTCAACGCGACGATCGGCTGGCTCGTCACCGTGCTGGGCTGCGTGGCGCTGGCCAATGTTTTCGCGCGGCTGGCCCGCCAGATGCCCAATGCCGACGGGCCGTACGGCTTCATCCGCGCGACGCTCGGCGACGTGCCCGCATTCATTGCGATGTGGTGCTACTGGGTCTCGCTGTGGATCACCAACGCGGCGATCGCCACGGGCGTCGTGGGCTATCTTGGCGCGGTGTTTCCTTCGGTGGCGACGATGCAGCCGGCGCTGGTCGCGCTCGCGTTGTTGTGGACCTTCGTGATCATCAACCTGTTCGGCGTGCGCACCGGTGGCCGCGTGCAGGTGGTGACCACGGCGCTGAAACTGTTGCCGATGCTCGCCGTCGCGCTGCTCGGTGGCTGGTTGTTGCTGACCGCGCCGGAGGCCTACACCGCCCACCCGCCGACGGCGCCCGTGGACTTCGGCCACGTCATGACGGCTTCGACCATCGCGCTGTTCGCGATGCTCGGCCTGGAATCGGCCACCGTGCCCGCTTCCCGCGTCAAGGATCCGGGCCGCACGATTCCGCGCGCGACGATCGCCGGCACGCTGCTGACGGCGGTGGTCTACCTGGTCGTGTCGACCGTGCCGATGATGCTGATTTCGCAGGAAGAACTCGCGCACGCCAACGCGCCCTTCGCCATGGTGATGGACCGTTTTGCCGCCGCGGGGATGGGGCGCTGGCTCGCATTGTTCGTCGTGATCAGCGGCTTGGGCGCGCTCAACGGTTGGACGCTGCTGGTCGGTGAACTCACGCGCGCGATGGCCCTCAATGGCGTGATGCCGATGCCGCTTGCGCGCCACAATCGCCGCGGCGCGCCTGCGATCGCGCTGGTCGTGACCGGCCTTTTGGGCAGCGGCATGGTGTTGCTGAGCTACAGCAAGTCACTGGTCGAGGGTTTTACGTTCATCACCAATGTCGTGACCGCGGCCAACCTGCCGCTTTACCTGTGCGCGTCGCTGGCGCTGGCCGTGTTGTGGCGGCGCGGCGGCCGCGGCGGCGTACGCGGGATGTTGCCAGTGGCGGTGCTTGGCACGGCCTACGTCTTGTTCGCCTTCGTGGGCCTGGGCCACGAGCCGTTCCAGCTCGGGTTGGTGCTCGCCGCGGCGGGGCTGCCGCTCTATCTTTTCATGCGCGTTCGCCGACGCGCCGCCGTGGCTTAACATCGGTCCCATGACCCCGTTCATTGCCGACAGCGAAGACAACCAGGCCCGCATGCGCGAGGCCGTCGCCGCGCAATCGCGCGACCGCGACGCCGGGCTGATGCAGTACTTCTACCGCTCCGAGGTGGTGTACCAGCGCGAGCTCGACACCGTGTTCTTCAAGAGCTGGCTGTGGGCCGGCCACGTCAGCCAGATTCCGGATGCAGGCGACTTCTTCCTGTACGAAATCGGCGAGGAATCGGTCATCGTCGCGCGCGGCAACGACGGGGCGATCCGCGCGCTGGTCAATTCCTGCCGCCACCGCGGTTCGCGCGTGTGCGAGGAACGCCAGGGCAATTGCCGGACCTTCGTCTGCCCCTACCACGGTTGGGTCTACGGCACCGACGGCGCCCTGCGCGGCGCGCGCCACATGGACGCGATGCCGGACTTCCGCAAGGAGGACCACGGCCTGAAGCAATTGCGCGTGGCCGAACGCTTCGGGTTGATCTTCATCAACTTCGATCCGGATGCCTACGACTACAACGCGTGCCTGTCGCAACTCGACGCACAGCTGGGCCCGTATCGCCTGGACACCGCGAAGATCGCGCATCGCGAAACCTATTCGGTGGACGCGAACTGGAAGATCGCACTCGGCAATTACCTGGAGTGCTACCACTGCGAAACCGCGCACCGCGCGTATTCGAAGCTGCACACGTTCAAGGAGCGCGAAGAAGTCGTCGCGCCGATCAATCGCGCGATGTGGGAACGCGCCGTGCGCGAAACCGGCGTGCCCGACATCGAGAAGGCGGTCTATCGCATGTTCCGCGAGGCGCCGGGTTTCGGCGCGTGCGTGTACACCAGTCGCTACGCGTTGTTCGACGGTTACCTCACGGGCAGCCGCGACGGCACGCCCGTCGCGCCGCTGATGGGCGCGTTCAAGGGCTACGACGGCGGCGCGGGCGATTGCCAGCTCGGCCCGCTGACCTACATGCTCAACTATCCGGATCATTGCATCCTGTTCCGCTACGTGCCGTTCGGCAGGAACAAGACGGACATGGAGATCGTGTGGTTCGTCAACGGCGATGCGGTCGAAGGCGTGGACTACGACAAGGCAGCGCTGGTCTGGCTGTGGGATGTCACCACCATCGAAGACAAACGCATCATGCAGTTGAATGCCGCGGGCGTGAACTCGCGCTTCTTCGAGCCCGGCCCGCAGCACCCCGAATTCGAGGACACGCCCAAGCGCTTCGTCGATTGGTACATGCATGCGCTCGCGGGCGACTTCAGCGTGGTGCCCCCGACGGTGCGCACGCATCGCACCAGTTCCTGCGAGATGACCGAACACCCCTGATTTCCTGCGGATACCTTCCCTGATGTTCCAGCTCAAACACACGCCCTTCCACGCGCGTACGTCGCAGCTCAGCCTGCCGCAGAACTGGCGGCGCTGGGCCGGCCACGTCGTGGTCGGTTCCTACGACCTGCACGTCGAACGCGAGTACTGGGCGATCCGCGACGCGGTCGCGCTGATCGACGTCTCGCCGCTGATGAAGTACATGATCGAAGGCCCCGACGCGGCCCGCTTGCTCGACAAGCTCGTGCCCCGCGACATCGGCAAGATGGCGATCGGGCAGGTCGGTTACACCGGCTGGTGCGACGACGAGGGCAAGCTGCTCGACGACGGCACGATCTCGCGTCTCGGCGAAACCACCTTTCGCCTGACGTCGGCCGAACCCTCTTTGCGCTGGCTCGCGATGAACGCCGTCGGCCTGGATGTCACGGTGACCGAAGTCACCGAGAAGATGGGCGCGCTCAGCCTGCAGGGCCCGAAGGCGCGCACGGTCCTCAACCTCGTGTGCAAGAAGACCCTCGACAAGCTCAAATACTTCCGGGTGATGGAGAACACGCTTGCCGGGAAGAAGGTCACGATCTCGCGCACCGGTTACACCGGCGATCTCGGTTACGAAATCTGGATGGACCGCGCCGATGCGTTGCCCGTGTGGGATGCGCTGATGGAAGCGGGCCACGACTACGGCATCGTCCCGTGCGGCATCCTCGCGATGGACATGGCGCGCGTCGAGGCTGGTCTGTTCATGATCGACGTCGACTACACCGCGGCCAACCATGCGTGGATCGAAGGGCAGAAATCTTCGCCACTGGAGATGGGGCTGGATTGGGCCGTGCACCTGGACAAGCCCGGTTACTTCGTCGGCCGCCGCGCGCTGGAGCGCGAACAGAAAGAAGGCTCGGCGTGGAAGCTGATGGGCTTCGAAGTCGATTGGGCGGGCATGGAGCCCCTGTTCGCCGCCGTCGGCCTGCCACCGCAGATTCCCGCGATGGCGGTGCGCGGCAGCCTGCCGGTCAAGCAAGGTGGCGTGCAGGTCGGGTACGCATCGACCAGCACGTGGTCGCCCGTGTTGAAGAAGTACATCGCGCTCGTCCACCTGCAACGTCCGCATTACGCGCCCGGCACGCCGCTCACGATGGAAGTCACCGTCGAGCACAAGCGCCTGCAGGCACCGGGCAAGGTGGTGAAGCTGCCGTTCTACGAGCCGGAGTGGAAGAAGAAATGACGTCCAACCAGTACGACGCCATCGTCATCGGCGCCGGCCACAACGGCCTGATCGCGGCCGCGTATCTCGCGCGTGCGGGCAAGAAGGTTTGCGTGCTCGAACGGCGCGAAGTCGTCGGTGGCGCGGCCGTCACCGCCGAACCCTTCCCCGGCTATCGCTTCAGCCAGTTCTCTTACGTCGTCAGCCTGCTGCGCCCGGAGATCATCCGCGACCTCGAGCTGCCGAAGCACGGGCTGAAGATCCTCCCGCTGCCGAGCACCGTCACGCCGATGGAGAACGGCGATTACCTCGCCGCCTGGGACGACCACGATCTGACGCGCCAGGCGTTGTATCGCCATTCGCCGCGCGATGCCGAAGCCTCCGACGAATACGGCCGCGTGATGGCGCGCGCGGCAAAGGCGATCAAGCCGATCCTCGGACTGGTGCCGCCGGATCCCTCGTCGCTCAGTCCACGCGACGTGCTCGGCCTGCTGAAGGTCGGCCAGTACGCGAAGAGCCTCTCGGAAAAAGAGCTGTACCAGATCGCCAAGCTGCTCACGATGTCGGCGGCGGACCTGCTCAACGATTGGTTCGAGTTCGATCCGCTCAAGGGCACGAAGTCGGCGAGCGGCATCATCGGGACGTTCCTCGGTCCGCATTCGCCGGGTACGGCCTACGTGCTGTTGCATCACTACATGGGCGAGATCGACGGCGCGTTCCGTGCCTGGGGTTTCGCCAAGAACGGCAACGGCGGCGTGTCGGCGGCGATCGCGAGTTCGGCGCGTGCGCTGGGCGTCGAGATTCGGACCAACGCATCCGTGCAGCAGGTCATCGTACAGGGCGGTCGCGCCGCAGGTGTCGCGCTGGCGAACGGCGACGAGCTGCGGGCGAAAGTCGTCATCTCCGCGGCCGACCCGAAGCGCAGCTTCCTGCAGTTCGTCGAACGCAAGCACCTGCCCGGCGAGTTCGTGCAGCAGATCGAAAACTTCCGCGTGCGTGGTTCCTCCGGCAAGGTCAACATCGCCTTGAGCGAGCTCCCCGATTTCACCTGCCTGCCAGGGGAAGGGCCGCTGCACCGCGGCGCGATTTCGATCAGCCCGAGCATGGAATACATCGAGCGCGCGTACGACGAGGCGAAGTACGGCCAGTTCGCGAAGAACCCGTACATCGACATGATCATTCCCTCGATGATCGACCGCGACATGGCGCCGCCCGGCCACCACGTGATGTCCTGCTTCGTGCAGTACGCGCCCTACGACATCGAAGGCGGTTGGGACGATGCGAAGCGCGAGGCCTTCGGCGAAACGGTCATCTCCACGATCGAGCGTTACGCGCCGAACATCCGCCGCGCGATCGTCGGCAAGCAGGTGATCACGCCGAAGGACATCGAGATGATCGCCGGCATCACCGGCGGCAACATCTTCCACGGCGAATTGTTGTTGCACCAACTGTTCTTCCTGCGCCCGGCGCCGCAATGGGCCGATTTCCGCACGCCGTTGCCGGGCTATTACTTCGGCGCATCGGGCGCGCATCCGGGCGGTGGCGTCATGGGCGCGGCCGGCAAGCTGGCCGCACAGGAAGTGCTGAAGGATTGGAAGTGATGACGACCGACAAGCAGTACGACGTGATCGTGATCGGTGCGGGCCACAACGGCCTGGTCGCCGCGAACTATCTCGCGAAGGCCGGCCGCAAGGTGCTGGTGCTGGAGCGCCGCGATCGCGCGGGCGGGCAGCTCGCGGCGGACGAACTGGGCGGCGTCGCCTTCGATCCGCTGCACGCAGGCGCGCAGTTGCGCCCCGACATCGTGCGCGATCTGGATCTTGCGAAACATGGCTTGAAGGCCGGCGTCGCGATGCCGTACATCTCGGTGTTGCCCGACAACCGTTTGCTGATGTTGTCGACGGGCGACATGCCCGCAACGTGTGAGTCGATCCGCCAGTTCTCCGAGAACGATGCGAACCGCTGGCCGGACTTCGTCGCCTTCATGGAGCGCGCAGCGACGTTCCTGGATGCGGCGTATCGCACGCCGATGCCGCGCTTGCCGAAGGTCGGGTTCGAAGGCGGTTGGCCGCTGGCCAAGCTTGCGTGGACCTTGCGACGGCTCGGCGGCAAGGACATGTTCCGCGTCATCCGCATGATGTCGATGTCGACGGTGGAGTTCACCGAAGAGTGGTTCGAATCCGAAGCGGTGCGCGCCGCGATTGCCGCCGTCGGCATCCATGGCTACACGCTCGGCTCGATGTCGGCGGGGACGGGCTACACGCTGATGCACAATTGGCTGCATCGTGGCGGCCTTGCGCACCGGCCGATCGCCGGTGGCAGTTCGACGATCACCAAGGCGCTGGTTGCTGCATTGAACGCGAACGGCGGTGCGTTGCGCACGTCGGCCGGTGTCGAACGCATCGTCGTCGAAAAAATGCGCGCCACCGGCGTACAGCTCACCGACGGTGAACAGATCCGCGCGGCCTCGGTGTTTTCCGCCGCCGATCCGAAGCACACCTTGCTCGGCCTGGTCGGCGCACCGGAACTGCCGACCGAGTTCGTGTGGCACGTGCAGTCGATCAAGATGCGCGGCTCGCTCGCCAAGGTGCACCTGCGCACCGACGGCAGCCATGGATTGCCCTTGGGCACGCTCACGATCGCGCCAACCCTGAAAGACCTCGAACGTGCCTACGACGCCGCGAAATACGGCGAAATCGCGCAACGGCCGTATCTGGAAATCACGACCGCGGGCGACATGGTGTCGATCCACATGCAGTCGGTGCCGTACAAGCTGCGCAGCATCGACTGGAACGACGCACGCGCGAGCGTGGAACGCATTGCGATCGACATGCTGGCCGCGCACTTCCCCGCATTGAAGGCGTCGATCCGCGACACGCGCACGATCGTCGCGCCCGACCTCGAAGGCGATTGGGGCTTGACCGAAGGCGACCTCAGCCACGGCCAGCCGATCCTCGACCAGATGTTCTTCATGCGCCCGTTGCCGGGCTGGTCGAACCACGCCACGCCGATCGACGCGCTTTACCTGTGCGGCAACGGCATGCATGGGGGCGCGGGGATCAGTGGTGCGCCGGGGCGGAATGCAGCGCGGGCGTTTCTCAAGGCGAAGTGACTACTCCAGCATCGCCGGCAAGCCCTCGTTCGCGAGCTTGTCGAGGATGCGTTCGAGCTGCCGGCGTTCTTCCGCATCGAGGGTCGCGAGCAACTTGCGCTCGCGGCCCAGCGCGAGCGGAACGATTTCGTCGTAGATCTGGTAGCCGGCTTCGCTGAGGGTGAGGACCGAACGGCGGCGGTCGTCGCCGTGCATCTCGCGCGTGAGCAGCCCGCGTTCGAGCAGGTGCGCGACCGCGCGGCTGACCGCGACCTTGTCCATCGCCGTGCGTTCGGCGACGGCGTTGGCACTGAGCGCGGGGTAGCGACCGAGGACCGCGATCACGCGCCACTCGGTGATGCCGAAGCCGAAGCGCGCCTGGTAAAGCTTCGCGATGGCCTGGCTGATGCGGTTGGACAACACGCTCATGCGATAGGGCAGGAAGCGGTCGAGATCCAGCTCGGCGTGGTCGTGGCCTTCGTGGCCCCGGTCTTCCTGGGCGGGTAAGTCGTCGGCGTTCATCAACATGCCCCCGGGGTATGGTTTCACCTGAAACTATGGGGTGTAGAATGCGCCTTTCCCCCTCGCGCGAAAAGAATGCCATGAACGCCCAGCCCAACCTCGGCATGCAGGTCACCACCTTCGAAAACCCGATGGGGATCGATGGCTTCGAATTCGTCGAGTTCGCCGCACCCGCCGGCCAGGGCGATCTGCTGCACGACTACTTCCGCCGCATGGGCTTCACCGCCGTGCTGCAGCACAAGACGCGCCCGATCACCGTGTATCGCCAGGGCGGTGTCAACTTCCTCGTCAACGAGGACCCGGATTCCTTTGCCGCCGACTTCGCGCAGGCCCACGGCCCGAGCGCCTGCGGTTTCGCGATCCGCTTCAAGAAGCCGTCGGATGAAGTCTGCAAGACGGTCCTGGGCAACGGCGGCGAAGCGATCTCCCACAAGCCCGAAACCAAAGCCGTGCATGCACCGGTGGTGAAGGGCATCGGCGACTGCATGTTGTATCTCGTCGACAAGTACGGCGACGCAGGTTCCATCTACGAAGACTTCCTGCCCGTGCAGGGCGCCGACCAGCATCCGAAGGGTTTCGGCCTGACCTTCATCGACCACCTCACGCACAACCTGTACTTCGGGAACATGCAGCAGTGGTCGGATTACTACGAGCGCCTGTTCAACTTCCGCGAGATCCGCTACTTCGACATCAAGGGTGCGAAGACCGGCCTGGTGTCCAAGGCGATGACCGCGCCCGACGGCATCGTGCGCATCCCGCTCAACGAATCCAACGACCCGAAGTCGCAGATCAACGAATACCTGGACGCCTACAAGGGCGAGGGCATCCAGCACATCGCCTGCTTCACCGACAACATCTACGACACGGTGGAGGCGATGCGCGCCCAGGGCGTGGAATTCCTCGACACGCCGGAGACCTACTTCGACGTGATCGACCAGCGCGTGCCCAACCACGGTGAAGACGTGGCGCGCCTGGCGCGCAACAAGATCCTGATCGACGCCGACCTGGAGACCAAGCAGCGCAAGTTGTTGCAGATCTTCACCCAGAACGCGATCGGCCCGATCTTCTTCGAGATCATCCAGCGCAAGGGCAACGAAGGCTTTGGCGAAGGCAATTTCCAGGCGTTGTTCGAGAGCATCGAACGCGACCAGATGCGTCGCGGCGTTCTCTGAAGTCGCGCTCCCTCCCCTGCGTGCAGGGGAGGGCCGGGGTGGGGTTGAGACGAAGGGGACGCAATGGAATCGACCGGTTACCAGACAGGATTCGCGAACGAGTTCGCCACCGAAGCCGTCGCGGGTGCGCTGCCCATCGGCCGCAACTCGCCGCAGAAAGTCGCGCACGGTTTGTACGCCGAGCAGATCAGCGGCACGGCCTTCACCGCGCCGCGGCGGGAGAATCGGCGTAGCTGGCTGTATCGCATTCGCCCGGCGGCGATGCACGGGACGTTCGCGCCGTTCGCGCAACCGCGATTCCACAACGATTTCGGTGCCGGCCCGGTGTCGCCGGACCAGTTGCGCTGGAGTCCGCCTCCGATTCCGACTGCACCGACCGATTTCATCGACGGCCTGTTCACGATGGCGGGCAATGGATCGGCGGCAGCGCAACACGGCGTCGGCGTGCATTTGTATGCCGCCAATACCGACATGCAGGGCCGCTACTTCTACGACGCCGACGGCGAGCTCCTGATCGTTCCGCAGCAAGGCCGCCTGCACATCGAAACCGAGCTGGGCGTACTGGACGTCGAACCGCAGGAAATCGCCCTGATCCCACGCGGCATCCGTTTCCGCGTCGCGCTGCCCGATGGCGAAGCCCGCGGGTATGTCTGCGAGAATTTCGGCGCGCTCGTGCGCTTGCCGGACCTGGGCCCCATCGGCAGCAATGGCCTGGCGAATCCGCGCGATTTCCAGGCGCCCAACGCCGCGTACGAAGAACGCGAAGGCGATTTCGAACTCATCGCGAAATTCCAGGGACATCTGTGGCGCGCCGACATCGGCCATTCGCCGCTCGACGTCGTCGCGTGGCACGGCAACTACGCCCCGTGCAAGTACGACCTGCGCCGTTTCAACACGATCGGCTCGATCAGCTTCGACCATCCCGATCCGTCGATCTTCACCGTGCTCACCTCGCCGAGCGACACGCCCGGCACGGCGAACCTCGACTTCGTGGTGTTCCCGCCGCGCTGGCTGGTCGCGCAAGACACGTTCCGCCCGCCGTGGTTCCATCGCAACATCGCGAGCGAGTTCATGGGCCTGGTGACCGGCGTGTACGACGCGAAGGCCGAAGGTTTCGCGCCGGGCGGTGCGTCGCTGCACAACAGCATGAGCGGGCACGGGCCGGATGCGGCGACGTTCGAGAAGGCATCGAACGCCGACCTGGCCAAGCCCGACGTCATCAGGGACACGATGGCCTTCATGTTCGAAACGCGCGCGGTCATCCGCCCCACGCAACAGGCAATGGACGCCGCGCACCGCCAGCGCGATTACCAGGACTGCTGGGCGGGCCTGAAGAAGGGCTTCGTGGCGCCGCGTTGACAGCGATCGGCTAGGCTTGCGCGCATTCACCGACGAGGAGTCCGCCGCATGCGCGTCCAGCCGATCATCGTTTCCATGGCGCTCGCGCTCGCGTGTGCCGCTTGCACGCAACGCGAAGCGACGACCGGTACCGTCGCCGCACCGAACACCAGCGCGGCGCCGACGACCAGCATCCCGCCGCCGGTGGTTGCCACCACGACGCCACCGGCCGCGAGCACCGCGACGATGCCGGCGGCTTCGTCCACCGTTGCAACACCCGGCGGCGCGATGCCCGCCGCGGGCGCGATCACCTTCGACGGCTTCGGTCCCGCGCACTGGGGTGCAAGCGAGGAACAGGTGCGCCAGGCCTGGGGCAAGGACATGGACGCGGTCGCGAAGGAACACGACGGCTGCTATTACCTGTTTCCCGAACCGCGACAGGCCAACGGCTATCGCTTCGCCTTCATGATGGAAGCCGACAAGTTCGGCCGCATCGACGTGCGCACGCCCGACATCGCCGCGCCGGGCGGCGGCAAGGTCGGCATGGACAAGGCCGCGTTGAAGGCCCTGTACCCGGGCATGGGCGAAATGCCGCACAAGTACGTCGAGGGCAGCGTGTACTTGCGCGCGGCCGACCCGAAGGGCGGCAAGAGTGCGCTCGTTTTCGAAGTGGATCCGTCCGGCAAAGCGACGGATTGGCGCATCGGTGTACCGCCGCAGGTCGACTACGTCGAAGGTTGCTCCTGACGGGCGCGCGCTCGCGCTAGACTCCCGGCGCCGACAACGCACGGGAGCGCGACGATGCTGGAGACCTGGGGGATGTTCCTGCTCGGGCTGTTGTTCCTGATGCTCGGCGGCGATTCGGTGGTGAAGGGCGCCTCGGGCGTGGGTCGCCATTACGGGCTCTCGCCTTTCGTCACCGGCTTGCTCCTCGTCGCGTTCGCCACGTCGATTCCCGAACTCGCGGTCAATGCGCGCGCGGCGTGGGTCGGCGCGCAATCGCTCGCGCTGGGCAACGCGGTCGGCAGCAACCTGGTGAACTTCGGGCTGACGCTCGGCGTGGCCGCGATCGCGACACCGCTGGTCGTGCGCTGGCGCGTGCTCGCCCCCTTGCTCGTCTGTTTCATCGCGCTGTCGCTCGCGCTGGTCGGCATGGGGCTCGACGGCGTGCTCTCGCGCATCGACGGCATGCTGCTGTTGCTCGCCTTCGCGGCCATCGTCGCCTTCGCGATCGCGCGTTCGCGCCGCGAGTCCGCGCAGGTGCTTGCGGTGCTCGATGCCTTCACCGAAACGCGCGGGGGACTGGCGCTCAACGGTGCGCGCCTGGTCATTTCGGCCATCGTGCTGTTCTTCGGCGCGAAGTGGGTCGTGCAATCGGCGCCGACCGTCGGTGCATCGCTCGGCATGGCACCGCTGCTGACCGGCCTGGTGCCGGTGGCGATCGGCACGGCGTTGCCCGAAATCGCCGCGGCCGTCATCGCCGCGCGTCGCGGGCAGGGCGAACTCGTCGCCGGCCACGTGATCGGCTCCAGCCTGTGCAATCTCACGCTCGTGCTCGGCGGCATCGCGACCTTCCGCGCGCTCGCGGTTCCCGCCTCGTTCGTGCGATTCGAAGTGCCGGCCGCGATCGCCTTCGCCGTGGCGCTGTACCCGATGTTGCGCGGCGATTTGCGCGTGAGCCGCATCGAAGGCGGCATCCTGGTCGCCGCGTATGTTGCGTGGCTGGTGTTCGTGCTCGCGACGGGCACCCATTGATGCCGGGCCGCGCGCTGCGCGCATTCGCCGAATTCTTCCGCCTGGAGGCGGCGGGCGGCGTCGTCCTGATCATCGCCGCCGTGCTCGCGCTGGTGTGCGTGAATTCCCCGCTCGCCGAACACTACCGCACGTTCATCGATCTGCCGGCGGCGGTGACCGTCGGCCCCTTCGGCATCGACAAACCGCTGCTGCTCTGGATCAACGACGGCCTGATGGCGGTGTTCTTCCTCCTCGTCGCGCTCGAGATCAAGCGCGAACTCGTTGGCGGACAACTGCAGACGCGCGCGCAACGCATGCTGCCGATGGTGTGCGCCGTCGCGGGCGTCATCGTGCCGGCGCTGATCTTCACCGGGTTCAACCACGACAACGCCGCCGCGATGCGCGGTTGGGCCGTGCCCACCGCGACGGACATCGCTTTCGCGCTCGGCGTGCTCGCGCTGCTGGGCTCGCGCGTGCCGATCGGCATGAAGTTGCTGCTCTCGACGATCGCGGTCGTCGACGACCTGATCGCGATCGTGATCATCGCGGTGTTCTATTCGCACGGCATGTCGTACGCCGCGCTCGGCGGTGCCGCGGTGACGCTCGCGGCGATGTTCGCGATGAACCGCATGGGCGTGAAGTCGCTCACGCCGTACCTGGTGCTCGGCCTCGTGCTGTGGGCGTGCGTGCTGAAATCGGGCGTGCACGCCACGCTCGCCGGCGTGGCGACGGGGCTGCTCATCCCGCACGTCGACAAGCGCAACATGATCGACGACGAGGTCGAGCATTCGCCGCTGGAAACGCTCGAACACGCGCTGCACCCGTGGGTGGCTTTCGCGATCCTGCCGATCTTCGCCTTTGCGAATGCAGGCCTGGAGCTGCGCGACCTCAACCTGTCGCAGGCGCTTGCCGCGCTGCCGTTCGGCGTCGCCGTGGGCCTGGTCGTCGGCAAGCCGATCGGCATCTGCGGGGCGGCGTGGGGCTTGCGCAAGCTGGGTTGGGCGCGTTATCCCGACGGCATGGACGGGCGCGCGATGCTCGGGCTCGGTCTGTTGTGCGGCATCGGTTTCACGATGAGCCTGTTCATCGGGTCGCTCGCGTACATCGATCCGATCCTCTACGAAGAAGCCGTACTCGGCATTTTCGTCGCCTCCGTGGTCTCCGCACTGCTCGGCGTGGCGTGGCTGCGCGCGGTGCTTCCGGCGCGCTGACGTGCGACATGCGCTGATCTTCGGGGCAACGGGGCAGATCGGCTGGCCGCTCGCCGATCGCCTGCAGGACGCCGGCTGGCGTGTCACGGCGGTGTCGCGCAAGGCGCATCGCGACCATCCGGGGTTGCAGTGGATCGAAGGCACGCTGCCGGCGCTCGCCGGTCCAATGCCCGACGACGTCGATGCGATCTTCAGCTGCGGGCCGCTGGACCTGTTCGCGCAGTGGTACGCGCAGGCGGACATCGATTGCCCACGCGTCGTGGCGTTCGGTTCGACCAGCATCGACGTCAAGCGCGGCTCGTCGGATAAACAGGAGCGCGACGTCGCGCAACGCCTGCGCGTCGCCGAGCAGCAGGTCTTCGACCGCGCGGCCGCGCGCAACGCCCAGGCAACGCTGCTGCGGCCGACGCTGGTTTACGGCGCGGCGCGCGACCAGACGCTGACGCGCATCGCGCAACTCGCGCAGCGTTGGCACCGTTTCGTGCTGCCGCGCAACGCGACCGGCCTGCGCGAGCCGGTGCATGTGCACGATCTCGCCGATGCGGCGATCGCCGCGTGCGATGCACCTGCCACGCACGGCAAATCGTATGCGTTGCCGGGCGGCGAGCGCTTGCCCTATCGCGAGATGGTGGCGCGCATCCTGGCGGTGCTGGAGCCGGTGCCGAAACTCATCGAAGTGCCCGGTCCGGTCTTCGCCCTCGCGCTGCTGTTCGCGCGTGCGCTGGGGAAAGTCGGCGGCTTCAACGCCGCCGCCGTCGCGCGCATGCGGAGCGACCTGGTGTTCGATGTGGTGCCGGCCCGCAACGACTTCGGCTACGCACCGCGCGCCTTCCGGCCGACGGCACCGATGTTCATGGCGCGTTGAGCGCGTCTCCGGAGACTGCACGCATGCGCAAGCTCCTCTTCATTCTTTGCCTGGGGGTCCTGGCCCCGTCGGCCGCAACGGCGGCGACGCAGCCCGTGTCGACGGCCGCGCGCACGCCCGCCGCGGAGATCGACGCCCTGATCGATCGCGTCGCGAAGGCGAAGGACATCGTCTTCATCCGCAACGGCAGCGAATACACCGCCGCCGAAGCCGCCGAGCACTTGCAGCGCAAACGAAACGCCGCTGGAAAGCGAATCGCCACGCCCGAGCAATTCATCGACAACCTCGGTGCGCGCTCGTCGATGAGCGGCAAGCCCTATCGCGTGCGATTGCCGGGCGGCAAGGAAATCGACAGCGCGACCTGGCTCCACGGCCTGCTGCGCGACATCCGCGCGGGACGCTGATCAGATCTCTTCGGCCGCGGCCACCGGCCGCAGCTTCTGCCTCGCGCGCATCGCGATGATGAGCACGCCGCCGAGGACCATCGCGCCGCCGATCCACAAACGCGGGCCCGGCCGATCGCCCCAGAACACGATGCCGAGTGCGATCGCGCCCACCGGTGCAAGCAGCAACCACGGCGTCACCTGCGCGACCGGATGCCGCTGCACCAGCACGTAGTACAACCCATGCCCGAGCATCGAGGCGAACACCGCCGAATACACCGCGCCGCCCCAACCGATCCACGAGGCTTCGCGCAGTGCCTGCCAGTTGCCCGGTTCGAACAGCGCGCTCAAGGCGAGCAAGGGCAGCACGCTGATGATCGCCGTCCAACCTTGCTGGCTGATCATGTCGATGCCGCTCAGGCGGCGCATCAACACGGTGCCGATGGCGAGGAACAACGCGGCGAACAACATCAGGATCAACGACATCGGTGCGTCGAGCACGATCGGATCGAAGCCGAGCACCAGCACGCCCGCGAAGCTGATCGCGATCGCAAGCCCCGTGCGCCAGCCGAAACGCTCGCCCAGCCACCACCACGCGAGTAACGCGGCCATCGGCACGTAACTCTGCATCGCGATGGCCGGCGAGGACAGATCGCCCGCCGCGTGCAGCGCCCAGAAACTCAATCCGAAATGCAGCACGCCGTTGAACAGCGCAACGGCGATCAACCGCGGCCATTGCCCCTGCGGCGGGCGTTTGACGAATGCGCCCAGCGCGAGCGCGAGGATCGACAGGCGCACCGCGGTGAACAGGAAGGGCGGGATCTCGCGCAGCGCGAACGCGGAGGTCAGGAAATTGCCGGCCCACGCCACGCAGACGATGGCGACGAGCACGAGGTCGCGGCCGCGCAGGCCCGCGCCGCGTGCGGTGTCGTTCACCACGCGATGCCCATCTTGCGCAGCACCTTCGCAAGCACCCATGCAGGACCGAGCAGCAGGTAGGTGAGGTCGGTGAGGAAGCTCGGCTTGCGCCCTTCGTATTTGTGGCCGATGAACTGCGCGACCCACGCGATCACGAAGACCGCGACCGCGCTCCACAACAACGTGCGCGCACCGAAGACTTCGTTGATCCACCAACACGACGCACCCATCGCGACGAACACCGCCAGCATGCCGATGCCCAGCACGCGCGACTGCCGCAGGTAGAACGAGCCTGCGGCCACCATGCCCAGCGCCGCGAAGATGCCCGGCCGGAACCAGCCCCCCGGCGGCACCGGGATGCACCACAGCAGCGCGATCACGCTCCACAAGATGGCAGGCACCGCGATGGTGTGGATGCGCACGTTGAGCGGATTGCGATGGTCGCCCGAATAACTGTCGAACCAGCGGTCGATCGGGCGCGTGCCCGTCGTTGCATCCTCATGCATGGCGGCCATGGCAATCCTGGTTCAGTCGACGGAAATTCCCGCGAGGCGCTGCAGCGCTTCGGCGTACTTGGCGCGCGTGCGTTCGATGACATCGGCCGGCAAGCGCGGGCCCGGCGCGACCTTGTTCCAACCCACCTGCTCCAGGTAGTCGCGCACGAACTGCTTGTCGTAGCTCGGCGGGCTGATGCCCACCTGGTATTCGTCGGCCGGCCAGTAGCGCGAGGAATCCGGCGTGAGCATTTCGTCCATGACGTAGAGGCGGCCGTCTTCGTCGGTGCCGAATTCGAACTTCGTGTCGGCCAGGATGATGCCGCGCTGCGCCGCGTGGTCGCGCGCGAAGGCGTACAGGCGCAACGTGGCGTCGCGCACTTGTTCGGCGAGGTCGGCGCCGACGATGCGCACCATCGTGTCGAAGTCGATGTTCTCGTCGTGGTCGCCGACGGCGGCCTTCGTCGAGGGCGTGAAGATCGGTTGCGGCAGTTGTTCGGCCTGGCGCAGGCCGTCGGGCAACGCGATGCCGCTGACGCGGCCGGTGCGCTGGTAATCCTTCCAGCCGCTGCCGATCAAATACCCACGCGCGATCGCTTCGACCGGCACGGGCTTGAGCTTCCTGGTCACCACCGCGCGCTTGGCGTAGCGCGATGCGTCGACGCCCGTGGGAAGCACGCTTTCCACAGCCACGCCGGTGAGGTGGTTGGGCATCAGGCCGCTGGTGCGGTCGAACCAGAAGTTGCTGATCTGGCAGAGCATCTCGCCCTTGCCGGGGATCGGATCGGGCAGGACGACGTCGAAGGCCGAGAGACGGTCGGTGGCGACGATCAGCAGCCGGTTGTCCGGCAGCTCGAACACGTCGCGCACCTTGCCGCGGTGGCGCAGGGGCAGGCCCGGCAGGTCGGCTTCGAGGAGGGAAGGGCGGGTGTTGCCGGTTTCGGACGCTTGCATCGCCACGTGCCACTCTTGGCAGGGCGGCGTAGTGTACGCCGGCCCCCCGCGCAGCGCCTGTAGACTGCGCCCATGACGCGCTGGTACGGAAAAATGCTGGGAGCCTTCGCCGGGGCGGCCCTCCTGCGTTCGAACCCCTTGCTGGGCCTGCTCATCGGCCTGCTGGTCGGCCATGCGCTGGACAAGGACTGGTTTTCCGGGAAGAAGGAAGACCCCTACGCGGCACTCGGGCTCACCGAGGAAGCCAGCGACGGTGAGATCGACCTGGCCTACCGCCGCCTGATGTCCCAGTACCATCCCGACCGCGTGGCCGGCGCGGGCGACGACCTGCGACGCCAGGCCGAGTCCCGTTCGCGCGAGATCAACGCCGCCTACGACCGCATCAAGACCTTGCGCAAGAAGCGCTCCTGACCCTTCGGACCCCTAGCATGCAATCCACTGTCATCGCGCCTTCCATCCTTTCGGCCAACTTCGCGCGCCTCGGCGAAGAAGTCGACAACGTGCTGCGCGCGGGTGCCGACTGGGTCCACTTCGACGTGATGGACAACCACTACGTGCCGAACCTGACGATCGGCCCGCTGGTGTGCGAAGCGCTGCGCAAGCACGGCGTGACCGCGCCGATCGACGTGCACCTGATGGTCGAACCGGTGGATCGCCTCATCCCGGACTTCGCGAAGGCCGGCGCCACGATGATCACCTTCCATCCCGAAGCCAGCCGCCACGTGCACCGCACGATCCAGTTGATCAAGTCGCTCGGTTGCCAGGCCGGCGTGGTGCTGAACCCGGCGACGCCGGTGGAAGTGCTCGACTACGTGCTCGAGGACCTCGACATGGTGCTGCTGATGTCGGTGAACCCGGGCTTCGGCGGGCAGGGCTTCATTCCCTCCGCGTTGCAGAAGCTGCGTGCGGTGCGCCAGCGCATCGACGCGAGCGGCAAGGCGATCCGCCTGGAAATCGACGGCGGCGTGAAGCCGGACAACATCGCGGACATCGCGGCGGCCGGCGCCGATACCTTTGTCGCGGGCTCGGCGATCTTCGGCCAGGCCGACTACGCGGACGTCGTGAAGCGCATGAAGGACGCGGTGGCCGCGACGCGTCGCTGACCCAAAAAGAAAGGCCGACACCTTTCGGTATCGGCCTTCGTGGAAGCAATCCCGCTTCCGTCCGTCGTCCCTGCGATGGCCTTCGATTTTCCTTGGACAGCGTGACGCCCGCGTGACAATTTCGCCCGAACAATTCCAGCAATACG
Organism: Lysobacter sp. P5_C4; assembly: GCF_054049695.1. Lineage (NCBI taxonomy): Bacteria > Pseudomonadati > Pseudomonadota > Gammaproteobacteria > Lysobacterales > Lysobacteraceae > Lysobacter > Lysobacter sp. P5_C4. The sequence continues at coordinate 600,661 of NZ_JBFULX010000002.1, forward strand.
CGCAAGACGGTTACACGCGCATCCCGGTGGTGCGCGAAGTCCTGTCCGACCTCGACACGCCGTTGTCTGTTTATTTGAAGCTCGCCGACGGGCCGCATACCTATCTGTTCGAGTCGGTCGAAGGCGGGGAACGCTTCGGGCGTTATTCGATCATCGGCCTGCCCGCGCGTCGCGTGTATGCCTTCGCGGGCAGCACGTTCTTCGCGACCGAGTTGGGCGAGCTCGTCGACCATCGGCAGATCGACGATCCCTTCGCCGAAGTCGAGCGCTTGCGCGCGGCCCATCGCGTGCCGGAAATCCCGGGGCTTCCGGGGTTCACCGGCGGCCTGGTCGGCTGGTTCGGCTTCGAGTGCGTGCAGTACATCGAGCCGCGGCTGAAGACCGAAACCCAGAAGCCCGACGAACTCGGAACACCCGACATCCTGCTGATGCTCAGCGAGGAACTGGCGGTGTTCGACAACCTCAAGGGGCGGCTGTACCTGATCGTGCACGCCGATCCGCGCGAACCGCAGGCGTGGGCGAAGGCGAACCGACGACTCGACGAACTCACGCACCGCCTGCGGCACGCGGGTGCGAGTTATCCCGAAACACTGGTGCCCGCCGCGCTGGATGAAAGCCACTTCGTCAGCGGATTCACGCGCGAAGGCTTCATCGACGCGGTGGAAAAGAGCAAGGCGATGATCGCCGCCGGCGAGATCTTCCAGGTCGTCCTGTCGCAGCGGTTGTCCGTGCCGTTCCAGGCGCGGCCGGTGGATGTGTATCGCGCGCTGCGTGCGCTGAATCCCTCGCCGTACATGTATTTCCTCGATGTCGGCGGCACGCAGGTCGTCGGCTCGTCGCCGGAAATCCTCGTGCGCCTGCAGGGCGGCGAAATCACCGTGCGCCCGATCGCCGGCACGCGTCCGCGCGGGCAGACGCCGGAAGAAGACCTCGCGCTGGAAGCCGAATTGCTCGCCGATCCGAAGGAACGCGCCGAGCACCTGATGCTGATCGACCTCGGCCGCAACGACGTGGGTCGCGTCGCCAAACCCGGCACCGTCGAGGTCGGCGAACAGTTCGTGATCGAACGCTACAGCCACGTCATGCACATCGTCAGCGAAGTGACGGGGCAGTTGCAGGACGGCTTGAGTTACGCCGACGTGCTGCGCGCGACGTTCCCCGCGGGCACCGTGAGCGGCGCGCCGAAAGTGCGCGCGCTCGAAGTGATCCGCGACCTCGAACCGATCCGCCGCAACGTCTATTCCGGCGCGGTGGGCTACATCGGCTGGCATGGCGACGCCGATACCGCCATCGCGATCCGCACCGCGGTCATCCAGGACGGCCGCCTGCACGTGCAGGCCGGCGCCGGCATCGTCCACGACTCCGATCCGCAAAAGGAATGGGAGGAGACGATGAACAAGGGACGCGCGCTCTTCCGCGCCGTGGCCGAGGCTGCGAAGGGACTTTGAGGCGGGCCGATCACACGCCCGCTTGATCCGGGTCAATGCGCCGCCGCCGGCCGGCGCGCAGCATGGTTCCAGGAAAAACGACCTGGAAAACGAAGCCATGAATGCCCTGATCGCACCCATCGCCGAGACACCCGCCGACTTCGCCCTCGACACCCACCGCACCGCGCGCGACTGGTCCGATCGCACCGCTCTGGCCATCACGCGCACGCTGCGGTTCCTCGCCGACACCTTTTTCGCCAAGCGTTACGGGAATCGCGCGATCGTGCTGGAGACGGTGGCCGCGGTGCCGGGGATGGTCGGCGCTGCGTTCATCCACCTGCGCTGCCTGCGGTGGATGAAGCACGACCAGGGCTGGATCCGCGCGCTCATGCAGGAAGCGGAGAACGAGCGCATGCACCTGATGACCTTCATCGAGATCGCGCGCCCGAGCTGGATCGAACGCGTGCTGGTGCTCATCGCGCAGGCCGGCTTCTTCACCTTCTTCCTCCTGCTGTACCTGGTGAGCGCGCGTACCGCGCATCGCCTGGTCGGCTACTTCGAGGAACAGGCGGTGGTGAGCTACACGCAGTACCTGCAGGAGATCGACGCGGGCCGCGTGAAGAATGTCGCGGCGCCGGCGATCGCGAAGGCCTACTGGCAGCTGGCCGACAACGCCACGTTGCGCGACGTGGTCCTGGCGGTACGCGCCGACGAAGCGGGCCATCGCGACGTCAATCACGGGTTCGCCGACGAGCTGCGCCCGGCCGCGTAAACACGACGTTCGATCCGAACGGGGCCACGCGGTTACCATGGCCGGGTGGCCTCTTCGCGTCCCCTCGAATTCCCGCAGGACACCGCGCGCACGCTGTCGGAGGACGGCAACGCGCTGCAGTTCTGCACGACCTGCGCCTTCTCGCGCGCGTGCCTGGACCAGGGCATGGACAAGCGCGCGTTGATGGACTTGCACGTGCTGGTCGAACACGTGGGCCCGATCGCGCCCGGCGAAACGGTCTTCCACGCGGGCGAACGTTTCGATGCGATCTATGCCGTGCGCGCCGGTACCGTGAAAGCCGCGACGGTCGACCGCGACGGCCGCCCGCATGTCCTCGGTTTCCACTTGCCGGGCGAAGTGATCGGCCTGGACGCGATCGATGTCGACCATTACCCCTGCGACGCCATCGCGCTCGACACGGTCATGCTGTGCCGGTTCTCGTTCCCGAAGATCGCCGCGCTCGCCACGCGATTGCCTGGCCTGCAGGCGCAATTGTTCCGGCTCATGAGCCGCGACATCGGCCGCGCGACGCTGATGGCCGGCGAATGGCCGGCCGAGCAGCGGGTCGCTGCCTTCTTCGTGGACCTGTCCGCGCGCCTGGCCGCGCGCGGGTTCTCGCCGGACCGCTTCCGGCTCACCATGCCGCGGGCCGACATCGCCAGCTATCTCCACCTCACCCCGGAGACGGTCAGCCGCGTCCTGCATCGCTTGCAGGAAGAAGGCGTGGTGCGCGCCGACCGCCGCGACATCGTGCTGAACGACCGCGGACGGCTTGCCGCGCTCGCCGCACCGATCCTCCGCCGCTGAAGGATTCGGGCGCGCGGCGAGACGCTTCGCATTGATCCGCCGTCGCTGGCGAACGCACCGTGCGCAACCCCCACCCGATGGAGTTGCCACCATGCGCATCGTCCTGTTCGCTTCGCTTCTCGTGTCCTCCGCGGCGATGGCGACCACGCCCACCGTACCCACCGTGCCCTCGCCCGCGCCGATCCGTACGATGATGCAACTCGAATCGCACCTGCACGCCGCCGGTTACCGCAACGTCTTCGACATCGACCTCGACGATGGGTTGTGGGAAGCGAAGGTCCGCAAGGCGGGCGGGTTCTGGCGCGAGGTTGCAGTGGACCCGCAGACCGGCCGCATTTTCGATGGCGCCGGCTCGCGCTCGGTCGATGCCTTGAACGCGGTGTCGCAGATCGTCGCCGACAAGGGCTACACGATGATGGAGCTCGCCGAACACGACGGCGCCCTGTGGGAGGTCGACGCCATGGACGCGCAGGGACGTTGCATGTCGTTGCGCGTGGACGCCGCCTCGCAGTCGATCGTGCAGTCCCTGCCCGACGACTGCTGACCGCCCGGCCGGGGGATGCGCGTTGGTTGAGGCATGCGCGCATCCCCGATCCTGGTCCTCCTGTGGGCTTGCCTCGCGTTCGCGCCGGGCCTGGCCCAGGCAACGGCCGCGACGACCCTGGCCACGCCGCCCGTCGTCCGCACCGCCGACGCGGGCTCCGCCACCGCGCGCTTCTTCAACCGCGACATCGCGACCTTCCGCTCCCGCTTCCTCGGCAACACGCCCCAGATGCGTGCACGCGCCGCGGAAGCGAACATCGAGCGCATCGTCGAACAACCCGGACAAGCGCAGGCGACCTACCAGAACGCGCCGCAGGGCGTGATCATCCTGCTCGACGGCCAGCTGGTCACCGTCGTCACGCCCGCCGACGTCGACCGGCTGCGCAACGAAACACTCGACAAGACCCGCGAAGGCATCCTCGCGCGCCTCACCGACAGCGTGCGCGCGGCCGAAACCGCGCGCGCGCCCGCGCGGCTCGCGCGTGGCATCGGTTGGAGCGTGGTCGCGACCCTCCTGATGCTGTTGGCGCTGTGGGTGCTGCGCCTGGTGTTCGCACGCCTGCGCACGCGCGCCGACGCCTGGACGACGGCGCGCCTGTCGCGCATCTCCAACGAATCCGCACGCCACATGGCGCTCGCGTTCATGGCGAGCGGTCGCGGGCTTGCGCGTGTTCTCGCGTGGATCGTCGTGCTGTTCGTGATCGAGGAATGGCTGCGGTTCTGCTTCTCGCATTTCGCGTGGACGCAACCGTGGGCCGGGGCGATGACCGACTGGATGGTCGGGCGATTCTCGAAGTGGGGAAACGCAATCCTCCATGCCGTCCCGGGACTGGTCACCGCGCTCGTCATCCTGCTCGTCGCGCGGGTGTTCGTGCAGGCGATCCGGCTGGCGTTCGACGGCGTGGCGCATGGGCACTTCCGCCTGGTGGGCATCGATTCGCAACTGGCCGAACCCACGCGAAAACTCATCGTCGTCATCGTCTGGCTGTTCGCGATCGCGATGGCCTATCCCTATCTTCCGGGCGCGGAGACCGATGCATTCAAGGGCCTGAGCCTGTTCGTCGGCCTGATGGTGTCGCTCGGCGCGTCGAGCATCGTGGGGCAGGCGGCCGGCGGATTCACGCTGCTGTATTCGCGCACGATGAGCATCGGCGAAGTGGTGCGCATCGGTGAGATCGAAGGCACGGTGCAGCAGATCGGGCTGTTCACCACGCGCATCCGCACGCCGATGGGCGTGGAAGTCAGCTTCCCCAACAACGTGGTGATGGGCGGGAAGCTCGAGAATCTTTCTCGCGCCCCCGACGGCCCGGGGCTGTGGCTGCAGGCGCTGGTCGTGATCGGTTACGACGTGCCCTGGCGGCAGGTGCATCGGTTGTTGATCGACGCTGCGCACGCGACGCAAGGCGTGGTCGCCGACCCGCCGCCGCTGGTGTTGCAGACCGCGCTCGGCGACTTCGGCATCGAATACCGGCTACGTGCGCGCACCGCCGACGTCGGGCACCGCTGGATCACGCTCAGTGCGCTGCACGCGCAGATCCAGGACGTGTTCAACGCCGCCGGCCTGCAGATCATGACGCCGCATTACGAAGGCGATCCGGAGTCGGCGAAGATCGTGCCCCGGGCGCATTGGGAAGGCACCGGCGAAGCTTAGTCGCCGGCGACTTTCACTTCCGGCACTTCCTTCCATTCGCTGTCCGGGTCGTATTGCGTCATCGTCTTGGCGATCTGCTCGGTCTGGTCGCCGAGGTTGCGTTCGAAGACCTGGCCGTCGTAGCCGATCATGAACGTGACCAACCCCGTGTCGCCGTACTTCGCCGGCCATGCGACCAACGCGAAGCCGCGCACCATGTCCTTGCCGAGCATGAAGTCGCGCGCGCCGCCCGGCGCGGACGGACCTTGCTTCGTCAGGATGCGGTAGTGATACCCGAGGAAATCGCCCTTCGGTGTGTCGTCGCCGAACACCGGGCCAAGCGGGCTGATTTCGCCGCTGTCGTCGGGCGCCCAATACAGCCCGTCGTGCAGGCCATCGGTGCTCACGAGTTTGCCCGCGTATTCGAGCGTCCCGTCGCCGTCGCGATCTTCCTCGGCGTAATCCATCTGCGCATCGTGATACGCGCGGATGGCTTGTTCGACATCGAGCTCGTTGCGCCCGATGCGCCGCGTGCGAATCTCGTCCGCGCCCGCGGCCGGGTCGAAGCGCCAACCGCCGTCGACTTTCGCGAGCGGCACGGGGAAGGTCCAGCCGTCGCTGCCGGCGACGAGTTCCTTGCGACCGTCCTTGCGGTCCTTGAACGCATGCGTCGCGCGGTACTTCACAAGGAACGCATCGACATCCTTGCGCTCGACATCCTGCGGCACGTAGCTGCGCCAATCGTCACCGAACACGATGGCGACCTTGGCCGGATCGGCCTTCGTCGTGCCGAGCGCATCGACGAACGCATCGGCCGCGGCGTCGGGTGTCGGATAGGCCTTCTGCGCGAACGCCGGGAGCGCACACATCGCGAGCGCCACGCACAACGCTGTCTTCCTGATCGTGTTCATCGACGACGCCCTCCGCCACCGCCGCCCCGCGAGGGACGGCTCATCGAACGCCCGGCGCCGCCGCCGCGCGACATGGATTGACTCGAGCGCGCGCGGTTGGACGCTTGTCGCGACGCACCGGAATTCCCGGCGCCCGAGAACGCGTTGTTCCGCGAGTTGCCGTAATCGCCGCGACCGCCGCTGCTGCGCGCGAGATCGCGCGAGCCTGCGTTGTTCTGTCCACTCTGCCGATATTGCGACCCCGAACCCCCCGGCCCGCGATCGGCGCGGCCGCCGCCCGCCTGCGACGAACGCGGATCGCGCGAGGCGTTCTGCGCCCTGTCGCGCGCTTGCTGGTTGTCGCGCGCCGGTGACATGCCCTGGCGTTCCATCTGCTGGCGCGCCTGCTCGCGCGATTGCGAGCGCCCGGAATCCTCGCCACGGAAACCGGCGCGCGAATCGCCGCCGGCCTGCCGATTACCGTATTTCTCGCGGCTGGCCTGGTCGCGATACGGAACGCCGTCGCGCCGCGAACCATCGTGCTGGAAGCGCTGGTTGCCGCGGTCGCCCATCTGGCGATCGCCGCGGTCGATGTTGCGATTGAACTCGTTGTAGCGGCTGGAGTTGATGTTGACGTCGCCGCCGCCCCAGTTGCAGTCGCCCCAGAAGCCGACGGTGATGCCGATGCCGATGCCCCATGCGACGCCGGCGGCGAGCGCCGCGCCCGGATAGTAATAAGCCGGTGGCGGGTAGTAGTAGGGTGGATAGCTCGGGTACATCCACGAGCCGTAGACGACCGAGGGGTTGTACGCCGGCACGTACACGGTTTCCGGACTCGTCGACTCGATGACGATGGTCTGCTGACCGGTGCCGGGCACCTGTGTCGCATCGTTCTTGACGTTCTGGTATTCGTTCGACTTGAGGTTGCCCGCCGACTGCGCCTTGTGGCGCAGCTCTTGCGCCATCGCCATCACGTCGTTGGGTTGCGCCAGGAACGCATCGCCGAGCTTCTGCACCCAGGCGATGTCCGAGCCCATCATGCCGACCGCCTGCGGGAAGGCGACGAGGGATTGCACGCTGGCGTCCCAGTCTTCTTTCGCAACGGCTTTCACCGCGGCATCGCCTTTCGTATCCGGATGGTCCTTCACCCACTTCGCGGCGTCGGCCACGTCGCCGGGATAGGTCGAGGCCATCAGCACCTGCGCGAGCAGGGAGTCGGGATACAGCGCGACAGGCGCGACGAGTTGCGCAATCTCTTCCTTCGAAAAGACCGCACTCTGCGTCGATGCGCCTTGCGTGGATGCGCTCTGCGAAGACGATGCGCGCTCGGTGGGCACGGTCGATTGCGCCGCCGCGTCGAGCGTCACCGCCGCGGTCAGCATGCAGGCCAGTGCCAGGAGTCTTCGTTGTGTTGCCATGGGGCTCTCCTCAGAGCGGCAAGTCGTAATAGACCATCAGGCGCAGGTCGGTCAGATCGGTGTCGCCCGGATCGTCCTGCGCGATCTGCGCGTAGCGCAGCCGCACCATCAGTCCCTTGAGCGTCCCTTCCGGCGGCGACCATTGCAGGTTGAAGTCGCCTTCGCCGCGACCGTATGCGCTCGCCGAATCGGGGTCGGAACCGGCGACGTACAGCACGTACGCGCTCACGCCCGTTTCCTTCGGCCACGTGTATTGCGCGCGGATCAGCCACGCGTCTTCGCCGGCGCGGTTGAAATCCTCGACCTGCACGCTGGTGTAACCCGGATAACCGCTCCACGGCGCGGTCATGTCGCGATCGCCGCTGGCCTTGGTGTAAGCGCTGGTGAGCAATGCGCCACCCGCCGCAAGCTCGGCCTTCAGGCCGAACTGCTTGGCGTGGAAGTCGCTGCCGGTGAGCTTGTCTTCGCCCACGCTCTGCTGGTCGGAATACTGGCCGGCGAAGCGGAGCTTCGCGTTGCCGCCGATCGGCACCGCGTATTTCGCCTCGGTATAAAAAATGTTGATGACGTTGCTGCTCCAGTAGTTCACGGCGCCCACCGACAGATCGCCGCGCGTGTAGTTGGCGCCCGCCGCATACACGCCGCGCTTGATCGACGCGCCGGCGTCGTCGGACATCGACACGAATTCGTCGGAGTTGCGCTCCTTGATCTTGTCGAAGTAGCCCGCGCCCCAGCGCCATTCCCCGCGGCTGGTCTTCGGATCGCCGTGCAATCCCTGCACCACCCCCGCGAGGAACGTGTTCGGCGTCATGCGGCTGTCGTTCTTGTTGAGGTAGGGCGTATCGAAGGTGCGCGCGCCGATCGTCATGCGCACGTCCTGGGTGAGCAACACTTCGCCGTAGGCCTCGCCAAGCACCGCGTAACCTTCCTGGCCGGGCTTGAGCAGCAGCGTGCCGTCTTTGTCGTCGGGCCCGTACAGCTTGCCGGAGCCGTAAACCGTCGCGCCGAAGGAGTAGCGATCGCGGAAGTAGCCGGTCTTGAAGCCGGCCGAACCGCCCAGCGCCCATGCTTCACTTTCGCTGTCGTCGTACTTCTCGCGATCGAGATAGTAAGAACGGATCTGTACGTTCCAGTCGGTGTCCGCCCACGCCTTGCGGCGTGTTTCGGCGACCCATTCATCGTAAGTCTGCACACCGAAACTCTTGTCCAGGTGCGTGGCGGTGTCTTCGCTCGAATCGCCTTCGGTGCCTTCGTCGGTCGTCGGCGTCGTCGATTGCGCGGCGACCGGCCCTGCGATGAGCAGGGCGATCGCAACGAACATCGATGTCCGCGCGGCGCTCATTGCGAGAGCACCATGGCGAAGTAGCCGAACACGGTGTAGAGCACGCCCGACACCGCATATCCAACCGGGAAACCCACCCATGGAACGCTGCTGCCGATCTCCTTCGCCGCTTCGCGCGCAGGGCCCGAGTGCGAGCGCGAGCCCGCCACGCCGCCCATCAACACCGCCGGATTGATCTTGAAGAAGTGCAAGCCGATCGCCCAGGTGATGAAGGGCGGAATCGTGCTGGCGATGAAACCGGCGAGGAAGATCTTCACCGCGATGCCGCCGGTCAACTGCTCGAGCAGCGTTGCGCCCGCGTTGATGCCGACGATGGCGATGAAGGTCACCAGCCCGAGATCCTCGAGGATGTTGCGCGCGGCGTTCGGCGTGCTGCCGAAGTAACGCAGTCGCGAAACGACCGACGAGACGAAGATGCCGGACAACAGCAATCCGCCGGCATTGCCCAGGCCCACCGAGAAGTCGCCCACCGGCACCGTGATCTTGCCGATCAACAGTCCGATCACCATGCCGGCCGACAGCGTGAGCAGGTCGGTCGACGTGCTCGGGCGCGCGACCTTGCCCATCAGCGCGGCGACCTTGTCCACCGCACCTTTCAGGCCCGTCAGATACAGCACGTCGAAGCGCTTGAGCGTGGTGTCGCTGCCGAGCGGCAGCGGCTCGCCGCTGCGCTCCACACGGCTGATGCCGACCTGCCCGGCGTATTCTTCCTGCCCGAAGGACTTGAGCGTACGGCCGACGAGTTCCTTGTTGGTCACCAGCACTTCGGCTTGGTCGAGCGGGATGTTCAGCGCACCGGCATCCGCGATTTCCGCGCCCAGCAGGCCGAGGTTCGCAGTGAGATCTTCCAGCCGCCCACCGAGTGCGACGATGTCGCCGCGTTGCAGCACCAGGTCGGCATCCGCGCCGAGCGACGTGCCGTCGCGGACCACGTTCGCGATGCGGTATTGGGGATAGGTCTTGCGCAACTGTGCGATGGATTGACCGGCCGTCGACGCGTTCTCGAGGCGATAGGCACGGACGCCACCGGCGCGATAACCGGTCACGCCGACGTCGTCGACGTTCTGCACGCCATGCGCCGCTTCGTATTCCTTCGCCGCCTTGCGCGCATCGATGCCCCACCAGCGCGGCAGGTACTTGCACACCAGGATGATGCCGATCGTGCCCCAGATGTAGGTCACGCCGTAACCGAGCGCGATCATGCCGGACACCTGTTCGGCCGTCGTACCCGCAGGTAGCTTGTACGCGCCCTGCTCGACGGCCATTTCCGCGGTGCCGATCGCCGCGGACATCGTCTGCGAACCGGCGAGCACGCCGCCCGCCGCGCCCGGCGGCAGCTCGAACATCTTCGCGCAGATGACCACGAGCGCGAGACCAAGGCAGGCGCAGATGACGGCGAGGATCGTGAAGGTGATGCCGTCCTTCTTCAGGCTGTTGAAGAATGCCGGGCCGACGCGCAGCCCCACCCCATACATGAAGAGGTAGTAGAAGAGGGACTTGGCGAAGCTGTCGAGTTGCAGCTTCACGCCATACGTCGATGCCCATGTCGCGAGCGCTGCACCGACCACCACGGCCGCGGCCACCATGCCTAGCCCGTACCCCTTCACCGAAAACTTTCCGACCCACACCGCCATGCCGACGGTGAAGAACAACAGGATGTACGGGTTGTCTGCGAGGAACTGGAAGAAGCCTTGCATGGCGGTTCTCCTGGGAATCGCGAATGGCTTACATGGAGGTCGCGCGGCCCGTCAGGACCGCCGGTTTGATCAGCTTGATGCCCGCGGCGGCGTGGTAGCCGTGGATCTCCTTGACGTCGAGCTTGCGCATGAAGGCGATCGTGTCGGCGGTGATCACCTGGCCCGGCACCATGATCGGGAAGCCCGGCGGATACGGGATCACGAAATTGGCCGAGACCATCTCCGGTCCTTCCTTCAACCGGCGTTCGACGTCTTCGCTGTTGAGGCGAACGAACTCGCAGTTGTCTTCGTCATAGGCCATGAAGAACGCCGGCCGCATGTGGCCTTCGTTGCTCGTCGCCTTCGGGTTTTCGCGGAACCCGTCGTGGAAGCGGCTGAAGTTCGGCAGGTCCGGTACGTCGGTCATCAACGACTTCACGCGCGCATCGAACACCTCGCGCCCGGCCTTGCCTTCGTGCGCGAGGCGCTTCTCGATGTCGCGCGACATGTCCGCCAGCGCCTTGATCAGCAGCGCCGCATCCGAATGCGTGTTGTTGATGTTGGTCTGGACGAGGATGGAATTGCGCGAGGTCTTGTTGATCTGGATGTCGAACTTCTCGGCGAGCAGCCCCTTGAACTGCGTGCCGTCGAATCCGGCCGAACCGCAGATCAGGGTGATGCGGGTGGGATCCAGCGCGAACTCGTCGACGTCCCAGGCGTTCGCCATGTCCGCCCACGTGCCGTGTGGCGGGCCGTAATCGACGAGGCCCGATTCACGGTGCTCGGCGGGGATCATGTCGGCGGGCGTGGCGACGTGGAAATACTTCGAGATCAGCGGATGGGCATTGATCGTCCCCCGCAGGCGCAGCGCGAGCTCGGTCATGCGCATCGTGAGCGCGTAACCCTCGAGTTCCATTTGCCTGCGCGCGAGGTCGAGCGAGGCGATGAGCTGCAGGTTGGGTGAGGTCGAGGTGTGTGCGAAGAACGCTTCCTCGAATGGCCCTTCGACCTGGTGGAAGTCTTCGTCCCACACCAGCATCATCGAGCCCTGGCGGAAGGCCGACATCGACTTGTGCGTCGAATTGGTCTGGTAGGCGCGGATGCGCACCTTGTCGGGATCGGGCATCGGGCGTCCGTCGAGCAGCGCGGCGTCGCCCTGGTCGGCGGTCTTGTCCTTCCACGCCTTGTATTCGGCGCGATAGGCATCGCTGCGATAGCGTTTGGTGAGTGCCGCGGCCGCGCCCATCGCCGTGCGCTTGCGGTGCAGCGGATTGAAGCGCGCGAATCCGAACCACGCTTCGTCCCACAAGAACACCAGGTCGGGTTTGATCGCAAGGCACTCTTCCATCACGCGCCGCGGGTTGTACATGTGCCCGTCGAAGGTGCAGTTGGTCAGGTCGATGACCTTGACGCGATCGAGCTTGCCCTCGGCCTTGCAGTCGAGCAGGGCCTGCTTGATCGTGCGCAGCGGCACGGCGCCGTACATCGAGTACTGCGTGAGCGGGAAGGCTTCGACGTAGTACGGCTGCGCACCGGTCAGCACGAAGCCGTAGTGGTGCGACTTGTGGCAATTGCGGTCGACGATCACGATGTCGCCCGGCTTGCAGATCGCCTGCACGACGATCTTGTTCGACGTGGAGGTGCCGTTGGTGCCGAGGTAGGCGCGCTTCGCGCCGAACGCACGCGCAGTGGCGTCCTGCATCTTCTTGATGTTGCCGGTCGGTTCGAGCAGCGAATCCAGGCCGCCGGTGGTCGCCGAGGATTCCGCGAACAGGATGTTGGTGCCGTAGAACACGCCCATGTCGCGGATCCAGTTCGATCCGAACACCGACTTGCCGCGCGCGATGGGCAGCGCGTGGAAGGTGCCGATCGGGCGCATCGCGTACTTCTTGAGGTTGTCGAAGTAGGGCGTCTCGTACCGGTCCCGGATCCCGTCGAGGATCGACAGGTGCAGTTCCATCGGCTCTTCGATGTTGTGGAAGATGCGGCGGATGGGCGCGGCTTCGTCGCTGGCGGCCAGCAGTTCGGGCGCGCGGTCGGAGAGCAGGTACAGGTCGATCTCGGGCCGGAAATCCTCGATGGCTTGCGCCAGCCGCGTGGAGATCGCGCCGGGCTCGACGCTCGTGGTGTCGATGTCCATGCTGCGCGCGAGGACCTGCTTGAGGTCGGGCAGGTCGTGCTTGGAGGCGTACTGGAAGCCGTCGACCAGCACGACGGCCTGGATGTTGGAATTCAACATCACGGCGAGCGCGCCGTCTTCGAAGCTGGCCACGTGGAGGGTTGCGTACTCGAAGGGATCCTCGGCGCGACGCATGCGGCGCACCTCGTCGGCCGCGCGCAACCACTGCGCGGGATCCGACGGCGTGACGACGAGCACTTCGAAATACGGCTTGCCCTGCGCGCCGGAGTCCAGGTCCGGCGGCAGCGTGTCGAGCAAGTGCATGTCGGCGCCTTCACTGGTGTCCCATGCGCCTTCGTCGCGGCGGTAGTCGCCCGACTGCAGTGCCGCCGACAATTTCCGCGAAAGACGCGCGAACGTCGCGGCATCGCCGGTTTCCAACTCGTCGCGCAGCGCGTCGAGCAAGCGCGCGCCCGGATAGGCCCAGCAGTGTTCCAGGCGCGAGATCTGCGCCAACAACGCGCGGCATTTGCCACGCATGTCCTCGGCCGAGCCGCCGCCGGTTTTCGCTTCCGACCACGCACGGGCATAGGCGGACAACTGGCGCCAATGATCCTCGCGCGCGATGGCCGCGGCGAAGACGGTACTCAGTTGGGCGGGATTGGCTTGGGCGGTTTCGTTCATGATGGTCTCGCGTGCGATGGCAACAAGGTCAGCGGCCGGAGGGCCTCCAGCAGCACCTTGTCGTCGACGGGTTTGGACAGGAACGCGCGCGCCCCGTGAGCGAGGCTGCGCGCGCGATTGGCGGGGGTGTCGTTGCCCGTGAGCACGACGACGGGGATCGTCGAATGGCGATCGGCGAGGGCGTCCTGCACCTCGAAACCGGACATGCCCGGCAGGTGCAGGTCGAGGATGAGGCAGTCGATACCTTCGAGGTGGGACATCAGGTCCGGTCCGGTGGCGAACAGGCGTACTTCGAAACCGGCGGCGCGCAACAGTCGTTGCAACGCCCGCCTGACCGGGGCCTCGTCATCGAGCACTGCGACTGTTGGCGTGCGCCCGGTCATCACCGAACGCTAAGCCCCCGCGTGCGGGGCCTCAATTGGCCGTTGGACCAACGACGTGTGTGGTGGGGCAAGGCTCGATCGACAGCCGCGCGGCGAGCCGCACGAGGTCGGCCAGGCGCCGTACGCCCAGCTTCTGCATCACGTGCGCGCGATGCACCTTGACGGTTTTCTCCACCACGCCGAGGTCGGCGGCGATCTGTTTGTTGAGCTTGCCGGAGATCAGGTGGGGCAACAGCTCGCGCTCGCGCGGCGTAAGGGAATCGAGTCGAACCTGCAGTTCGCGGCCTTCGTCGTGGCGCTCGCGTCGCCTGCGGTCGCGCTCGATGCCGTTGCGCACGGCGGCCAGCAAGGTCTCCCCGTCGATGGGCTTGACGAGGAAATCCAGTGCGCCGGCTTTCATCGCACGGACCGTCGTGGGCACGTCCGCGCAACCGGAGAGGAAGACGATCGGCACGTCCACGTGGCGATCTTGCAAGGAGCGCTGCAGGTCGAGGCCCGTGCGGCCCGGCATCGCGAGATCGAGCACGACGCAACCGGGGATGTTCGCGTCGTAGCACGCGAGGAATTCGTCGGACGAGGTGCTGGACCGCGTGTCGATGCCCGCGCTGGCGAGGAGGCGCGCGACGGACTTCAGCACCCGCGGGTCGTTGTCGACCAGGTGCACGAGGGGCGCGGCGGCGGACAAGGTGTTCATGGCCGGATGCCCGGAAGTTCGAACGCGACGCGGGCCCCGCATTCGAGCGACCTGGCCCACACGCGTCCGCCATGCGATTCCACGATCGTGCGGCAGATGGCGAGTCCCATGCCCATGCCTTCGGCCTTGGTGGTTTCGAACGGATCGAACATCGTCTGCGCGATCGCCGTCTCGATGCCGTGGCCGCGATCCACGACCTCCAGGCGCACATTCGATCCGACCTGCTGCGTGAGGATGCGCAACAAACGTGGCGTTTCCAGGTGCGCCATCGCGTCGCACCCGTTCATCACCAGGTTGAGCACGACCTGCTGCAACTGGATGCGGTCGCCCGCGACATGCGGCAATTCGCCGGCGAGTTCCAGTTGGACGTCGACGCCGCGATGCAGGAGATCGCCGCGGACCAGGTGCAATGCATCGAGCACCACGCCGTTCAATGCGAGCGGCACGTGGTCGACGTGCTCCTTGCGCAGCCACTTGCGCAGGCGCTGGATGACTTCGCCGGCATGGCGATCGTCGACGACGATGTCGTCGATGATGTCGCGGATTTCGGTGAGGTCGGGCGGATCGGAGCGCAGCAGGCGTTGCGCGGCCTGCGCGTTGCACAGGATCGCCGACAGTGGCTGGTTGATTTCATGGGCCAGCGCGCCCGACAACTCGCCGAGCATCGCCACGCGGGACAGGTGCGCCAGTTCGTCGCGCTGCAGGACGGCTTCGCGCTCCTGGCGGCGACGGCCCGTGGCGTCGGAGACGCTCAACAGCAAGAACGCATCGTCGCCGAAGTGGACGGTGCGGCATTCGACGTCGACCGGAAGCTCCGATCCATCGGCGCGCGTGGCGAACAATTCGCGCGCGCCTTCGTCGAACGAGGGGACCAGCGTGTCGGCGAACACGTGCGGCATCGCGTCGTGCGGGTAGCCGAACAACCCTTCCGCCGCGGTGTTGGCGAGCAGGACACGGCCGTGGCCACCGGCCAGCAGCAGCGCGCCGGGTACGGCGTCCATCAATGCGCGCATCTCCGCGAACGGCAGGCGGTGCGCGCGTGCCTGCGGGTTCAGCAGCTCGCGCGCGGACTCGCGGACGTGATCGAAGAAGGCACCGCGTGGCCGTGCCCGCCCGAATGTCACGCCGTGGATGACGACATGGTCGCGGTCTTCGCCATCCTGTGGGTGGCCCATCGTCGTTGGCCCGGCACCTCGGGGGGAAGGTGCGCTTTTTCATGCATCCTGCACAGACCCGAACGGGGGGCGAGAAGCTCGGCGGCCACTCACCCGTTCGGGGGAGACGCGGTATGCATGAGAAGAATCCGCCGAGTTGCCCCAAGGGACAATATCCGCCCGTCGGAGGGGTCCCTAGCATCGAACCGTTCGTCGGCCATGGCGGTCGGCATCATCGGGAGAGGCCGTGTCCGCGAGATTCCTGCGTGCCTGGTGCGTCGTCCTGGCGATCGCGTGGGCCGCACCCGCGCATGCCTCGCTGCTCGAGGGCGATGCGCTCGACACCATGGCCAACGTCATCGCCTGGATCGCGATCATCATCGTGCCGGCGGTGCTGGTCGCCGCGTTCTGGTGGGTCCACATCATGCCGGAGAAGATCGCGGAGAAGCGCCACCATCCGCAGTTGCAGGCGATCAAGATCGTCTGCCTGCTCTCGCTGGTGTTCGGCGGCATGTTGTGGCCGATCGCCTGGGTGTGGGCGTATTCGAAACCCGTGCTCTACAAACTGGCGTACGGACGCGACCGGGAAGATCCGCACGGGCACGGCGGCGATGCGGTCTCGCTGCAACCGGCACCCGACTACGAGGCCACGGAGCAGAAGGCCACCTGATGGAAATCATCCTCCTCCTGATCTACGCGGGCATCTGCTGGCTGATCTTCTTCAAGTTCAAGCTGCTGCCGTGGAATTTCATCAGCCAGATCATCGTGTTCACGTTGCCGATCTTCGGCCTGACCGCGCTGATCCTCTACCTCAATGTCGTCGCGCCATCATCGTCCGACGTGCGCGTGCTCAACTACGTCGTGCAGGTCACGCCGCGCGTCACCGGGCGCGTGATCGAAGTGCCGATCGAACCCAACCGCCCGATCAAGAAGGGCGCGGTGTTGTTCCGCATCGATCCCGAACCCTTCCAGCAGAAGCTGAGCGAACTGGAATCCAAGCTGCCGGAATTCTCCGCGAAACTGGACAGCGCGAACGCTTACCAGCGCGAACTGGACGAAACACTGCGTGCCGCGCGTTCTACGCGCGATGCGTTGTCGGCAAAGCTCCAGCTCGCGCTGAAGCGCGAAGGCCAGACGCGCGATTTGTCCAGCACCGGCGCGGGCACGAAGTTCGATTACGAACAGGCGGAGACGGATGTCAGGAGCATGCGCGCGGATTTGGCGCAGAGCACGGCCGCCGTGTCGCAGGTGCAGCAGAAACTGTCGGCGCGTACCGGGAAGGGCGAACTGTCGGAAGTCGCGCAGGCGCGCGCGGCGATGGAACAGTTGAAGGCGCAGATCGCCTATGCGAAGTGGGAGCTCTCGCAGACCGTGTTCTTTGCACCTGCCGACGGCACGGTGGTGAACCTCCAGTTGCGGCCGGGCTCGTACGCCGCGCAGTTGCCGATGGTGCCGGTGATGTCGTTCGTCGAGAACGAGCAGTGGATCCTGGCGATGTATTCGCAAAATGAACTTCGCAACATCCGGCCGGGCGACGAGGCCGAGATCGCATTGAAGACTTTCCCGAATCGCATCATCAAGGCGACGGTCGATTCGATCGTCTGGTCGTCGGGCACGGGCCAGTTGCCGTTGTCGGGCAGCGTGCCGCAAACGGGCTCGCAGCCGATTCCACCGGGGCGCTTCGCGGTGCGCCTGAAGGCATCGGGGCGCGACGAAAAGGCGTTCCTGCCGATGGGCGCGCAGGGCAACGGTGCCATCTACACCCAGCACGGCCACCTGGTGCACATCATCCGCAAGGTGATCCTGCGCGTGGGCACCAAGCTCGATGCGCTCGTGCTGAAGTTGCACTGAGGCCGACATGCCGCAACATCGCATCCTCTTCGCATCCGGGCTCGCGGCGGCGCTGCTGGCCGGCTGCGTCACCGCGCCGGAGCCGACTGCCGAAGAGGTGCAGGCGCAGGCGCTCGGGCATGTCGAAGTGCCGCAAGGCTGGCATTCGAACGCGAATGTGGCGGCGGTCGAAGCAGGGTGGCTCGCCACGTTCGGTGATCCGCAACTGGACGCGCTCGTGACCGAAGCGCTCCAATACAATCCCGATCTCGCCATCGCCGCCGCGCGCATGGAGCAGTCCGCAGCGCAGGTCGATCTCGCTACGGCGCAATTGAAACCGGCGATCGGATTGCTTGGGCGCGCAGGTTCCAAACCGGTGTCGGATCTGGTCGCGATGCTCAGTGGCGTGATGCTGCGCATGTCTTGGGAAATCGATCTGTGGGGCCGCTTGCGCTACGCCCGCAACGCCGCAAAGGCGCAACACGACGCGAGCGGAGCGGATTGGCGGTTCGCGCGGCAGTCGCTTGCCGCCTCGGTCGCGCGCACCTGGTTCCTTGCGACGGAAACGGCGCAGCAGGCCAGGCTCGCCAATCGCATGGCCGAGGACGCGCAGCGGCTCGCCGGTCTTTCGGACGATCGCCTGCGCGTGGGCGCGGGCAACGAAACCGACGTGCTCGCCGCGCGCGCGAGCGCCGCCAACTACCAGGACGCCGCACGCCAGGTGGAACTCGCGCACCGGCAGGCCTTGCGTGCACTGGAGATCCTGGTGGGGCGCTATCCAGCAGCCACTATCGCCGCGCGCGACGACCTCGTGCCGTTCCCCGGCCCGGTGCCCGCGGGCATGCCGGCCGATGCGCTGGATCGGCGCCCCGATCTGCTCGCCGCGGAGCGTCGTGTTGCCGCCGCCTTCGATCTCGTCGGCGAAGCGAAGGCCTCGTTCTGGCCTTCGATCACGCTGTCGGCCGGTTACGGGCGCGTGTCGCGCAAGGCGCTCGACTTCACGCGCAACGCGAGCGGCAACACTGCGAGTATCAGCGGCACGGCCGTCGTCCCCCTGTACACCGGCGGTGCGCTGACCGGTCAGGTCCGCCTGCGCACCGCTGAACAACGCGAAGCGGTCGCGAACTACGCGCGACTCGCCTTGCAGGCGCTGGACGAAGTCGAGAACGCACTCGATGCCGAGGCAACCCTCGCGACGCGCGAAGACCTGCTGCGTGCTTCGGCCGAGGACAGTCGCCGCGCGGCCGGGTTGACGGAAACCGCGTATCGCATCGGCAAGTCCGACCTGCGCGACGTGATGGGCCGCCTGTTGTCGGCGAACGCATCGGAAGTCGCGCTGCTCGCCGTGCGGCGCGAACGCCTGGTGCGGCGCGTGGACCTCCATCTCGCGCTGGGCGGCGATTTCGTCGCCGCCGCGCCCGCCGCGGACGAGGCGCCGGCGACCGGGACCGCCAGGTGAAATGGTTGCTGGTCTTCGCGCCGATCGCGCTCCTGCTGGAGCAGTTCGCGCCGGACCGGACCCTGCTGATCTTCGCCACCGCGGCGGTTTCGATCGTGCCGCTGGCCGGCATCATGGCGCAGGCGACGAACGTGCTGGCCGAACGTGTCGGCCCGTCGATCGGCGGCCTGCTCAACGCGACCTTCGGCAACGCGGCCGAATTCATCATCTGCCTGGCGGCGCTGCGCGAAGGGCTGCACGCGATGGTGATGGCGTCGCTCGCCGGCGCGATCATCGGCAACATCCTGCTGGTGATGGGCGTTGCGATGGTGGTCGGCGGACGGCGCTGGGGTGAACAGCGTTACAACGTGGCGTTGTCGCGCTCACTCTCGGCGATGCTCACGCTCGCGGTGATCTCGATGATCATGCCGGCCGCGTATCGCGCGGTGGTGCCGTCCGAATCGGCGGCGATCGACGCGGTCAGCGTCTGGATCGCGGTCGTGTTGCTGGCGATCTATGTGTGCGGCGTGGTGCGCACCTTGCGGGCCCCGCGCGAAGCGACGTCCCACGAATCGCATGGCGGCGGGCACGACGCGCCTGCATGGTCGCCCAGGCGCGCAGCCCTGGTCGTCGGCACCGCGACCTTCGGTGTCGTCGTCATGAGCGAGATCCTGGTGGCGGTGATCGAGCCGGCGACGGAATCGCTCGGCCTGTCGCCGGCCTTCTCCGGCGTGTTCGTGCTCGCGGTCCTCGGTGGCGCGGCCGAAGCGGTGAGTGCGATCATGGCCGCGCGCGCCAACCGCATGGACCTTGCGATGTCGATCGCGCAAGGCGCCAGCGTGCAACTCGCGCTGTTGATTGCCCCCTTGCTCGTGTTGCTCAGTTACGTCATTGGCCCGGGCCCGATGCCGTTGGTGTTCTCCCCGGGGCTGGTGGTGAGCGTGTTGCTCGCGGTGATGATCAGCGCGCAGGTCTCCACGGACGGGCGCACGGACTGGTTTCGCGGCGCGCAACTGTTGTCGGTGTACCTGATCCTCGCGGCGGTGTTCTTCCACGCCCCCGGCGCATCGGAATGAACCATGGGCGCGCGATTCCGACCCTCGTGCAATGGTGGAGCCGCAATCGACAGGCGGTGTTGTTCGCCTTGCTCCTGGCGACGATCGCGATGGGCCCGCTGCTGTCGCTGGCGGGAACCGGCGGATGGGCGCTGAACGCCTGCCTGGGCGTGACCCTGCTCGCGGCAGCGGTGGCGCCGACGGGCGAGCGCGTTCGCCGTCGCGGCCTGTTCGTCCTGGCCGTCGTCGCGATCGTGCTGGGCCTGGCGCCGATACGGAGCGGGCTCGGTCATACGGGGCCGATCACCCTCGCGCTGTGGTCGGCGATCGCATTCTTCGCCGCCGCGCGTTCGCTGCGTTACGCGACGTCGAGTCCACGGGTCGACCTGCACCATTTGCTGGCGGCACTGAACACCTATCTGCTGGTGGGGGTGTTCTTCGGCGCGATCTGGGTCGCGCTCGAACAGGAATGGCCCCAATCGCTGTTCCTCGGCGGCGCGCCCATGGCGGCCATGGGGCTGCCGGACGGCATCTACTTCAGCTTCGTCACGCTGGCCACGCTGGGGTACGGCGACATCACGCCGGTCACGCCCATCGCGCGCGGGCTGGCGGTGTTCGAGGCGATTTTCGGCCAGCTCTACCTCGCGATCATGGTCGCGAGGCTGGTCAGCCTGCGCATTGCAGTCGAATCCCGCGACGCCCCCCCATAGGTCATGCCGCCGCCCTGTCCGGCTGAAGGCGGAGCGACCGTTGTGTGGATGGAAGGGAAGGGCGTCGTTCCACGTCACCGCCGTGTTCGAGGAGAGGTCATGAAGATCGCCACGCTGTCCCTGCTTTCGCTCGCATGCATCGGTCTGCTCGCGCCCGGGAAGGCGCGCGCGGTCGAACCGCTCGACACCTTCAGTTTCCGTGTCGGCGGGTACATCACCTCATGGGGCACCAAGGTCCGCGCCGACGGCCAGACGCAGCGCGGCACGGAAGTCGACCTGGACCGCGACTTCGGCCTCGACGACAGCGCGACCATCGGCTACGTCGGGATGACCTGGCGCCCGTGGGAACACCACGAGTTCGGACTGACCTACTACCAGGACGACGCGGATTCCACGCGCACCCTCACGCGCGACATCACCTTCCGGAACACGACCTACACGGCCAACAGCACGGTCAGCGTGGATGTCGGCCTCGACGCCTACGAGGGTTATTACGTCTGGTGGGCCGCGCAGAAAGAGAACTGGTCGCTCGGCCCGCGCGTCGGGTTGGTCTGGTATCGACTCGACATGTCGATGGCGCTGCAGGTGGATGTCAACGGCACTGTCGCCGGCGGCGCGTTCCGCGAGGAAGCGCAGGCCGACGTGCCCTCGCTGACGCTCGGCGGCGCATGGCGCTGGACGCCCGGCGGCCACAACAGGTGGCGCATCGGCGCGGACGCGGGGTATTTCAAGGCGAACATCAACGATATCGACGGCGACGTGGTCTTCGGCCGCATCGGCGTCGAATATTTTCCGTGGGAACGCTCCGGCTTCACGCTCGACTACTCGGTCAGCAAGATCAATGTCGATGCGGCGAAGACCGACTTCATCGGCAACCTGGACTTCATCGACAGCGGCTTGAAGCTCGGGTACATCTACCGCTGGTGATGCATGACGCGCGCACCGCCTTCGCCCTGGCGCCAGCCCCTGGCGTGGCTGGTGGTGACGCTGCCCGCAATCGCCGTGGCCGCGAGCCTGTTCGTGCTGTTGCCGACGACGGGGTTGCCCTCGAGTCGCGCGCTGCGCGGTGAAGCCGATCTGACGGCGCAGCGCATGCACCWGGTCGCGCGCGTGCACAGGGTCGGCGCGACCATGGACGTGCAACTGCTCGGCGACGGCCTGGATCGGGCAACGCAACTGGAACTCGTGCTGCGGCATCCCTTGCGCGCTGCCGATGATCGCCGCGTCGCGCTCGCACCGACGTCGACCGGCTGGCACGGTCGCCTGGATGCCGTCGACTCGGCGCATGACTGGATCCTGGAACTCGCGCCGGCCGATGGTCGCTGGCGGTTGCTCGGGCATTGGCCGGCGAATGCCCCCGAGGTTGCGTTGCGGCCTGCTGCCACCACGCAGTAGTCGGTGGTCGACGCCGTCACTCCCCCACGCAGAGGCCGCCCGATGTCCGTCACCAATCCCGAAACCGGCACCAACGTCCATGAAATCGCCGAGCGCATCTATCGCATCAGCACGCCGATCGACTTGCCGGACGGCACGGCGTTCTCCTTCAACCAATACCTGATCGAGGACGACGAGCCGCTGCTGTTCCATACCGGGTTGCGGCAATTGTTCCCGTTCGTGCTCGAAGGCGTGGAGAGCGTGATGCCGGTGACGCGCCTGCGACACGTCGCGTTCTCGCATGTCGAAGCCGACGAATGCGGCGCGCTCAACGACTGGCTCGCCGTCGCACCGAACGCCACGCCGCTGTGCGGGACGATCGCCGCCATGGTGTCGGTCAACGATCTGGCCGATCGCGCGCCGCGCGCGCTCGCCGACGGGCAGGCGCTGTCGCTTGGCCGCCACACGGTGCAATGGATCGACGCGCCGCACCTGCCGCACGGATGGGAATGCGGTTTCCTGATGGAACAACACACGGGAACGATGCTGTCCGGCGATCTTTTCACGCAACCGGGGCGCGGGCTGCCCGCGCTGACCGAAGACGACATCCTCGGCCCGAGCGAAGCGTTTCGCGGCGCGATGGATTATTTCTCGCACAGCAGGAACGCCGGCGCGCTGCTGGAGAAACTTGCGAGCCACAACCCGACGACGCTCGCGTGCATGCACGGGAGCGCGTGGCGCGGCGATGGTGCATCATTGCTGCGTGCCCTCGCGGGCGAACTGGCGCGCTGAACGCATGAGCAAGACAGTCGTCGTAACGGGTGCGAACCGCGGCATCGGGTTGGCGTTGGCTCAGCAGTTCGCCGCGCGCGGCGATCGCGTGATCGGCGTGTGCCGCAAGACGAGCGATGCGCTCCAGGCCACGGGCGCGCAAGTCGAAGCCGGCATCGACGTCACCGATGCGGCGGCCGTGCAGTCGCTTGCCAGGCGCTTGCGCGACGAACGCGTCGACATCCTGGTCGCCAACGCCGGCATCCTCGAGCGCGGCGGGCTCGATCCGCTCGACATCGACGCGATCCGGCGGCAATTCGAGGTCAACGCGCTCGGCCCGCTCATCGTCGTCCGTGCCTTGCGCGACGTGCTCACCAGCGGTGCGAAGGTCGCGCTGATGACCAGCCGCATGGGGTCGATGGAGGACAACAACTCGGGCGGGTACTACGGTTATCGCGCGTCGAAAGCCGCGTTGAATGCGATCGGCAAATCGCTGTCGCTGGATCTTGCACCGCGCGGCGTGTCGGTCGTGCTGTTGCATCCGGGCTATGTCGGCACCGACATGGTCGGCGGCACCGGCGATGTCACGCCCGAGGAGGCGGCGACGCAACTGATCGCACGCATCGACGCATTGACGCCGGAGCGTTCGGGCACGTTCCAGCACGCGAACGGGTCGGCCTTGCCCTGGTAGTCACTTCGGCAGGCGTCATTTCGGTTTGATCTTCGCCTTCGCCGCCGTCTTCAGCTTCGCGCGCTCATCGAGTACCGCCGTGACCAGCGCGCCGACGAACACGATCACCGCGGCGTAATAGATCCACACCAGCGCGAGCACCAGCGTTCCCATGGAACCGTACGCAACGCCCGGCGATGCGGTCTGCAGATACCACGCGATCGCCGCGCGACCGAGTACGAACAGCAGCGCCGTGATCGCGCCCCCCTGCAGGGCGCGTCGCCAACCGACGTTGCGATCGGGCAGGTACTGGTACATCAGCGCGAACCCGATCGCATAGACGAGCCATGCGGCCACGCTCGCCATGAGCGGCAACATCCAGTCGAAGCGCCCGAACACCACCTGCAGCACGGTGGTGATCGTCATCGAGACGAGCAACAGGAATCCGAGACCGAACACGAGCCCCAGCGAAAACACGCGCTTGCGCAGCCAGGCCTTCAGGCCTTCCAGATGCGCGGCCTCGGTGCGGAAGATGCGGTTGAGCGCATCCTGCAATTGCGCGAACACAGCCGTGGCACCGACGAACAGCAACGCCAGGCTCCACCAACCGGCGATCGATCCGGTGTCCGGCCGCGCCTTCGCGTTCTGGATGATCGTGCGCCCCACGCCTTCGGCTTCCGCGCCGGCGAGCAGCGCCACTTGCCCCATCACCGCGTCCTGCGCGCCGGGAAGCAAGGCCGAAACCAGCCACACCAGCAGCAACAGCAGCGGCGCGAGCGACAACAAGGCGTAGAGCGCGAGCGCCGCCGATTGCGTCATCAGGTCCGCATCGACGAATCGACGGAACAGCGCGCCCGCAAAGCTGCCCTCCGCTCGTCGGACGAAGGCCGACACGGTCGGCTTGAGCTTCGATCGGCCGCTCTTCTCCCGCGGCGCCGTGGACTTGGTGGGATCGAGTTTCTTCGCGAGTTTCGCCATGCCGCCAGCAAGCCAGCCGGCGCGTGAAGACAGGATGGCGATTCAGCGCGGCTATCGGCTTGATTCGAACGTTCGATTATCCCGATGGCGAGCGCAGGTCTACCGTCGTGCTGTTGCCCCCGCCACCGGCCATGCCAAGGAGCTGCCCATGAACGAGATGTCGAAGTGCCCTGTGATGGCCCACCGCAAGACGCGGAACAACTCGCACTGGTGGCCGGACCAGCTGAATCTCGACGTGCTGCACCAACACGCGGGGCTGGGCGATCCGATGCTGGAGGATTTCAACTATCGCGCCGAGTTCAAGACGCTCGACCTGGATGCCGTCGTCAAGGATCTCAACGACCTGATGACCGACTCGCAGGATTGGTGGCCCGCCGACTTCGGCCACTACGGTGGATTCTTCATCCGCATGGCGTGGCACGCCGCGGGGACGTACCGCATCTTCGACGGCCGCGGCGGTGCGCGTTCGGGCGAACAACGCTTCGCGCCGCTCAACAGTTGGCCCGACAACGGCAACCTCGACAAGGCGCGTCGCCTGCTGTGGCCGATCAAGCAGAAGTACGGGCGCAAGTTGTCGTGGGCCGATTTGATGATCCTCGCGGGCAACGTGGCGATCCAATCGATGGGTGGACCGATCTTCGGTTTCGGCGGCGGCCGCGAGGACGTGTGGGAGCCGCAGCCCATCGACTGGGGCCCGGAATCCACGTGGCTCGGCGACGAGCGTTACAGCGGCGAGCGTGAACTCGCCAATCCCTTCGGCGCCGTGCAGATGGGCTTGATCTACGTCAATCCGCAGGGGCCCAACGGCAATCCGGATCCGGTCGCGTCCGGCCGCGACATCCGCGAAACCTTCGCACGCATGGCGATGAACGATTACGAGACCGTCGCGCTCGTTGCCGGCGGACACACCTTCGGCAAGTGCCACGGCGCCGGGCCGGATTCGCACGTCGGCACCGATCCGGAAGGCGCGAACATCGAGGAGCTCGGCCTGGGCTGGAAGAACGCGTTCGAGAGCGGCATCGGCGAACACGCCATCACCAGCGGCCTGGAAGGCGCATGGACGGCGACGCCGACGCAGTGGGACATGAGTTACTTCGAAACCCTGTTCGGCAACGAATGGGAACTGACGAAGAGCCCCGCCGGCGCGCACCAGTGGAAGCCGAAGGGCGATGCGAACCGCAACGTTCCCGACGCCCACGTGAAGGGCAAGTTCCACCAGCCGATGATGACGACGGCCGATCTTGCGTTGCGCTTCGATCCTGCGTACGAAAAGATCTCGCGGCACTTCCTGGCCAATCCGGCGGAGTTCGCCGATGCCTTTGCGCGTGCGTGGTTCAAGCTCACGCATCGCGACATGGGGCCGAAGCTGCGTTACCTGGGCAAGCTCGTGCCGAAGGAAGATCTGATCTGGCAGGATCCGGTGCCAGCCGTCGATCATCCGCTGATCGGCGATGCGGACATCGTGGCATTGAAACAACAGATCCTCGCGTCGGGTTTGTCGATTCCGCAATTGGTGAAAGCGGCGTGGGCCTCGGCGTCGACGTTTCGCGGCTCGGACCTGCGCGGCGGCGCGAACGGTGCGCGCGTGCGCCTGGAACCGCAGAAGAATTTCGAAGCCAACGAGCCGGCCGAACTCGACAAGGTGCTGGCGCAACTCGAATCGATTCGCGGCGGCTTCGGCAAGCAGGTGTCGCTCGCGGACATGATCGTGCTCGGCGGCGCGGCTGCCGTGGAAGCTGCGGCCAAGAAGGCAGGGCACAACGTCACCGTGCCATTCACGCCGGGCCGCGCCGACGCGACGCCCGAGCAGACCGACGCCGATTCCTTCCTCGTGCTGGAACCGGCGCTGGACGGCTTCCGCAACTACGCGCGCGAGGGCGCGGAGAAACTCGCCGCGATCGCGATGGTCGACCGCGCGAGCCTGCTGACACTCACCGCACCGGAAATGACGGCGCTCGTCGGCGGCATGCGCGCGCTGGGCGCGAATACCGGCAACACGCGCCACGGCGTGTTCACCGACCGCCCCGGCACGCTCACGACGGATTTCTTCCACAACCTGCTCGACATGCGCACGGCGTGGAAGCCCTCGGAAAGCGAACCCGGCGTGTTCGAAGGCCGCGACCGCAAGACCGACGCCGTGCGATGGACCGCCACGATGGCGGACCTGATCTTCGGCTCCAATGCACAACTGCGCGCACTGGCGGAGGTCTACGCGGCCAGCGATGGCGAAAAACATTTCGTGGGCGACTTCATCGCGGCGTGGACGAAGGTGATGGAACTGGATCGCTTCGATCTGAAGTACCGGAACCTCGCCGCCTGACGCAGTTCTCCCCCCGGCTTCCCCGCCAGTTCCATTGGCGGGGAAGCAATGCAACTTCCATACCCACACACGCCCTCACTTGCCCTACCTACCAACTGGTAGGCAAATGGGCGCATGCCCGAAACGCGCGCCCGGTTGCTCGCCGAAGCCGAGATCCTCCTCCGGACCCGCGGCTATGCGGCTTTCAGCTACGCCGACCTCGCCGATCGCATCGCGATCCGCAAGGCCAGCATCCACCACCACTTCCCGACCAAGGAAGCGCTGCTGGCGGCGCTGGTCGATGAATACCTCGCGCGCTTCGTCGCCAAGCTCGCCGAACTCGTCACGACGCAATCCGGTGTGCGCGATCGCCTGCGCGCCTACGCGCATTTGTTCCTCGACGGCATCGAACAGGGCTTGTTGCCGCTGTGCGGTGCGTTGTCGGCCGAGCGCAACGCGTTGCCCGACGGCATGCGTCCCGTCGTCGCGCGTTTCTTCCGGTTGCACCTGGACTGGCTCGTCGAACAGATCGACGCCGGCATCGCCGCAGGCGAAATCGCCCCGCAGGCGAATGCGGACGACGCGGCGCACCTGCTGCTCGGCGCACTCGAGGGCGGCAGCTTCGTGGCGTGGGCCCTCGACGACCCGGCGACGATGCTGCGCGCGTTCGACGCGGCGATGCTGACCCTCGCACCACAACGCACCGCGCCGGCGACACGGCGCGCTTCCCCCAGGAGATCGTCATGAGCAACACGTATCGCGGCACCTGCTTCTGCGGCGCCGTTGAAGTCGAAACCACCGGCGCGCCCGTCGGCATGGGCTATTGCCATTGCAATTCCTGCCGCAGTTGGTCCGCCGCACCGGTCAACGCCTTCACGCTGTGGCCGACCGATGCGGTGCGCGTGACGAAGGGCCAGGCGTTCGTCGGCCACTTCAGCAAGACCCCGCTCAGCGACCGCCATTACTGCACGCAATGCGGTGGTCACCTGATGAACAAGCATGCGCCGTTGAATCTCATCGACGTGTTCGCGGCGACCTTGCCGACGCTGAAGTTCGAACCGGGCGTGCACGTCAATTATTCGGAGACGGTCCTCCCGATGAAGGACGGCCTGCCGAAGTTGAAGGATTTCCCGAAGGAGCTCGGGGGGAGTGGCGAAGCGGTGCCCGAGTGATGCGAGGAGTCTTAACCAACACTTAGCCCGAAGTCCTGCGACCACGTCGAACCGTTGACCTTGCACCAAGTGCAGGCGGCAGCTTCCGCGCTCCCCTGTGCCCCGGAGTGGCTCGTGAAGCAGTTCGATGTGCGTCGTTCTCCCTCGTTGCCTCGTAAGGTCCTTTGCCACGCGCTGCTGGTCGCATGCGCCGGTGTTTCCTTCTCCGCCGCGGCCGCCGACGAGTGCGGCCCGGCCACCACCGGCCAGGTCGTGTGCACGCCGACGGGCCCCGAGCCCGCACCCCAGGTGCATTACCAGGGCGTCACCGATTTCGAGCTGCTGCTGAAGCAGGGTTTCAACATCGACGGCAACGCCATGCCCGACGGAGACACGGCCGTCGTCGTCTACGGATCGGGCGCGCTGTCGCTCGTCGCGGAAGAGGGCACGGTCATCCGTGCACACGACGCGTGGCCAGCCGTCGACATCGTGTCGATGGATGGCCCGGTGAATGTGCACGTCGACCAGGTGTTCGGCGGCAACGTCGGGATCGCGGCGCTCGGCGCGGGCGATGTCAGCGTCTGGGCCAACCAGGTTGAAGGCGTCGTGGCTGTCGAGGCGATCAGCACCGGGGGCGACGTCATTGTCGACGTGGCGAGCGTCGCCGGCGGCGCGTTCGGTGCGGGCGTGTCGGCCATGGCCGAACAGGGCAACGTCACCATCCTCGCAGGTGAAACCATCGCCACCGGCGATTTCACAACCGGCCTCTACGCCTCTTCGCACAACGGTTCGACGTCCATCGAGGCGGGTTTCATCCGCGCCGAAGGCCTCGGTGCGACGGCGATCTTCGCCGAGTCGTGGGAGAACGGTGACGTCCTCGTCGATGTCGGAACGGCGGTGGCGCTCGGCGATGGCGGCATCGGCATCCTCGCCGGCGCAGGACTGGGTGATGTGGCCATCCGCTCCGATTGGGTTAGCACATCGGGCAATGGCGGCGTCGGGATCGGCGCATTCGCGTTCAACGGCGATGTCACGCTCGACACCGGCGGCGTCGGCACCGACGGCGACAATGCGCGGGGCATCGACATCAGTGCGCTCGGCACCGTCACCGTGGACAACGATTCGGTCTTCACCATGGGCGTCGGATCCGATGCGATCAGCATCGAAAACGTTGGCGAAGTCCTGCTCCATTCGCAGCGCCTGACCACGTACGGCAACCAGTCCTACGGCCTGCGCGTGCTTACCGGCGCCGAAGTGATGCTGGACATCGACGAGATCACGACCTACGGCGAAGGCTCGGCCGCACTGTTCGTCGGCAACGACACCGGAGACATCCTTGCGCGCGTCGGCCGCGTGCATACATGGGCGACGACGGGCGACTGGTTCGCGATCGGGCTGAGCTCGAACACCGGCGACGTCGCATTGCTGGTCGAGGAAGAAGCGATCGCCGAATCCGGTATTGCCATCACGACGTCTTCGATGCAGGGCGGCGCGTCGATCGCGGTGGCCGAAGGCGCGACGGTGTACGGGCAGGCGATCGCGATCGATTCGGCGACGGCCACTGGCACGCGCATCGACATCGCCGGCACCATCGAAAGCGGCACGGGCCCGGTGATCAAGGTCGCGGGCAACGAGTGGGGCGTTGGAGCGGCCGATGTCCGCATCGCCTCGACGGGGACGGTCCGTGGGCACGTGCAGTTGTCCGGCGGAGACGATGTCGTCGCAAACGCCGGTGCGTTCCGCAGCGCAGGCAACAACGTGTTCGGCGAAGGCAATGACCGCTTCGCCAACATCGGGCGGGTGGAACTGCTCGAGGGTGCGACGTCGATGGCATTCGAGGGGCTGGAGCGTTTCGAGAATTCTGGCCGCGTGTCGCTCGCCAATGGCCACGTGGGCGACGTGCTCACGATCGACGGCACGTTGCATGGCGCGTCGGGCGGCACGCTTGCCGTGGATCTCGACGTCGTCGGGCACGCGGCGGACGTGATCGAAGTCGGCGCGTTGTCCGGCACGAATGCGCTGGAGCTGGACCTCGTCGGCCGCGGTTCGCTGCTCGGCATGAACGGCATCCGCGTGCTGTCTTCCGGAGGCGCGCAGACGGGCCAGGAACTCGTGCTCGCCGACAACAGCCGCAATCGCGGCTTCATCGGTTTCAAGGTCGCCTATGACGGCATCGACAGCTGGATGCTCGAGACCGACCTCGCCGACGGGGCGTATCTCGCAGGGGCCGTGCCCTCCGGCGTGCGCGACCTGTGGCGGCAGGGCGCGCAGTCGGTGTCGAGCCACCTCACGGCCACGCACGACCAGGCCGATGCGAACGGCGTCTGGTTCCAGGTCACCGGCGGCGATCTGGAAGGCACGTCGAATCTCTCGCACGCCCTGGGTTCGCGCGAACTGGAATGGCAGGGCGACCACAACGGCGCGCAGATCGGCGCGGAGATGACGATCGGCCAATGGCGGGCCGGCCTCACCGGCGGTTACGACAAGGCGGAGATGGACCTCGGCGGCGTCGAGAAGACGAAGCTCGACTCCATCAACGCCGGCCTTTACGCGCGCTGGTCGAACGACGGCTGGTTCACCAATGCAATGCTGCGTGCCGACCGCATCGACGTGGACAGCGACTGGTCGTCGATCGGCCTGGTCGACACAGGCGATGGCAGCGCCGTGGGCCTGGACATCGAGGGCGGGCATCGCTTCAC
The DNA here is from genome assembly GCF_054049695.1 of Lysobacter sp. P5_C4. Taxonomy (NCBI): domain Bacteria; kingdom Pseudomonadati; phylum Pseudomonadota; class Gammaproteobacteria; order Lysobacterales; family Lysobacteraceae; genus Lysobacter; species Lysobacter sp. P5_C4. The sequence goes on from NZ_JBFULX010000002.1 coordinate 631,175, forward strand.
GCTTTCGCGCATGTACATCGAGCCCTACCTGCGCGGTGCGTGGATCGACGTGTCGCTGCCGGACCAACAGGGCAACGCGGGCAGCGTGCACTGGGACGGCAGCGCCGTGGCGACCGGCGAACTGGGCCTGCGCCTGGGCGTGGCCGAAGGGTGGAACGGCGTGCGCCCGTATGCGGCGATGTCGATGGCGCGCGAATTCGGCGGCAAGGATGCGACGGTGTTCGATGTCGGTACCGACCGCGTGCGCGTCACCGATGAAGGAGACCGCAGCTTCGGTCGTTTCGCCGGCGGCGTGGAATGGACGATCGGCCGCGTCGACCTGTATGGGGAAGTGGAAGCGCGCGTGGGGGACATGGAAGGGGTCGGCGGGCGCCTGGGCGCACGCGTCAGGTTCTGAGCGTCACGACGCGCCGATGGCGGGTTGCAGGGGGCCTGGCCCCCTGCGGCCTGTCGGCTCACGCTTCCGCGCGAGCATCCATCCATCGCCGCAGATGGCGTTGCATGCGCTCGATTCTCTTTCGTTCGCCTTCGAGCTGGTCCAGATGCGAACGCAGGAGTGCGTGAAGGCACACGCGATCGCCGTCGCGGCCCAAGGCCTGCGCGATTTGCGCCAGCGACAGACCAGCGCGTCGCGCACGCCGCACGAGGCGCGCACGCTGCAGATCGTCCTGGCCATATTGGCGATAGCCACTGGAGGTGCGCGAGGGTTTAGGCAGCAGGCCGCGTTTTTCGTACATGCGGAGCGCGGCGGCGCTGATGCCGACGCGACGTGAAGCTTCACCGATGTCGACGAGTTGCTGAGGCGATTCGAAGCAGACCACGGCGGAATTGCTTTTGTGCGATTGAGTGGTTAACGCAACCAAAAACGCACGCAGGACACGGAACGTGGCGTCCATGCCGTAAGTCAGCCCCTCCTATGGCGTGGTCGATGCTTCCGGGTCGGCCGTCGCGGCCATCCACACCGCGCCCGTCGCCAAGTCGAACGTCACGACCTTGTCTCGCAGGAACGGCATGCCGAGATTTCCGTCGATGATCATGTCGGGCGTGAATGCATTGCCCTTTGCGCGGAAATCCGCGGATTCCGGAGGCGGGCCGCACCTTCGCCGGCTACCGCATCTACACCGCGCCGCGAGCCTGAAGGAACGCGTCGCCCATGCAACGAAATTGCCTGGCCTTCTCTCGCGCGAATCGCGCTCGCGATGCCTGTCGGCGTGCCATCGGAGTTCCCCGGCAGGTCGATGCACTCGTAGCCGGATCACCTTCGCGCTGACTCGGCCAGGGAGGCCGCCTCGCCGATGTTGTGGAAGCCTTGCGACTTGGCGTCGGCCAGTTCCGGACTTGGGTTTTATGCGGCATGGAGGGGGAAGTGCTGCCGGGTGAGAAGGCCGACGTGGTCCGCGCATTGCAGAACGAAGGCCGCGAATTCAAAGTGTAGGTACCGAAGTACGTACCACGACCGCCTGTTTGCCTTTTCTTCCATTACAAATCAACGACTTATTCAGCGCATGCTGTTAATGATCGACAACTACGACAGCTTCACCTTCAACCTCGTGCAGTACCTGCAGACCTTGGGGGCCGAAGTGAAGGTCGTGCGCAACGATGCGATCACGGTCGCGGAGATCGAGGCGCTCGCGCCGGAGCGCATCATGATTTCGCCGGGGCCGGGCACGCCGCACGATGCCGGCGTGTCGCTCGACGTCATCCGCGACCTCGGCCCGCGCATCCCGGTGTTCGGCGTGTGCCTCGGGCACCAGACGCTCGGACAGGTGTACGGCGGCGACGTCGTGCGCGCGAAGACGATCATGCACGGCAAGACTTCGCGCATCCGCCATGAAGGGCAGGGCGTGTTCGCCGGGTTGCCCGACGGTTACGAAGCCACGCGCTACCACTCGCTCGTCGTGGCGAAGGACACCTTGCCCGATTGCCTCGAAATCACGGCCTGGACCGAGGACGACAACGGCGGCTTCGACGAGATCATGGGCCTGCGCCACCGCGAACATCCGGTCGAGGGCGTGCAGTTCCATCCCGAGTCGATCCTCACCGAACACGGCCACGCCCTGTTGCGCAATTTCCTGGAACGTTGACGATGCCCATCACGCCCCAGCAAGCGCTGCAGCGCACGATCGAGCATCGCGAGATCTTCCACGACGAAATGGTCGAGCTGATGCGCGCGATCATGCGCGGCGAGGTCTCTCCCACGATGACCGCGGCCATCCTCACCGGCCTTCGCGTCAAGAAGGAAACCGTCGGCGAGATCGCCGGCGCGGCAACCGTGCTTCGCGAATTCGCGCGGCCGGTGCCGGTGCGCGATCGGACGAACCTGGTCGACATCGTCGGCACCGGCGGCGACGGCGCGCAGACGTTCAACATCTCCACGGCCGCGATGTTCGTCGTCGCGGCCGCCGGCGCGCGCGTGGCCAAGCACGGCAACCGCAGCGTGTCGTCGAAGTCGGGCAGCGCCGATGTGCTCGAAGCGCTCGGCGTGCAGATCGAACTGGCGCCCGAGAGAGTCGCCGAGTGCATCGAACGGACGGGCATCGGCTTCATGTTCGCGCCCGTGCATCACCCGGCGATGAAAGTCGTTGCGCCGGTGCGCAAGGAAATGGGCGTGCGCACGATCTTCAACATCCTCGGGCCGCTGACCAATCCCGCCGGCGCGCAGAACATCCTGATGGGCGTCTTCCATCCGGATCTGGTCGGCATCCAGGTGCGCGTGCTGCAGGAGCTCGGTGCGCAGCGCGCACTGGTGGTGTGGGGGCGCGACGGCATGGATGAACTCTCGCTCGGCGCGGGCACGCTCGTCGGTGAATTGCGCGATGGCCTCGTGCGCGAGTACGACGTGCACCCGGAAGATTTCGGCATCGCGATGGCGGCCTCGCGCAACCTGCGCGTCAACGACGCGGGCGAGTCGAAGGTGATGCTGCTCGCCGCATTGGAAGACACGCCGGGGCTGCCGCGCGAAATCGTCGCGCTGAATGCGGGCGCCGCGTTGTATGTCGCCGGAAAGGCCGAATCCCTGGAGGACGGCATTGCGCTGGCACGGCGCACGATCGCCTCGGGTGCGGCGCGGGCCAAGCTCGACGAATTCGTCGCCGCCACGCGTTCGCTTGCGGGAGTCACCGCATGACGATGCACGCGGGCTTCGCGCAGTTGCCGGAACCGCCGTACTACGCGGTGATCTTCTCCTCGCTGCGCAACGGCGAGGACGACACGGGTTACGCCGCGGCGGCCGACCGCATGCTCGAACTGGCGGCGCAACAACCGGGTTATCTCGGCGCGGAAAGCACGCGCGGCAGCGACGGCTTCGGCATTACCGTGTCCTACTGGGCGAGCGAATCGGCGATCGCCGCGTGGAAGCACCAGGCCGAACACGCGGCCACGCGCAATTATGGTCGCAAGTATTGGTACGAACATTTCGAATTGCGCGTGGCGAAAGTCGAGCGCGCCTACGGCAAGCCGACGAAGGGTTGAGACGGCAAGTGAAGCAAATGCACGATGTGCTGGATACGATCCTGGCGCGCAAGGCCGAGGAAATCGCCGAGCGCCAACGCGTTCGCCCGCTCCAGGCGCTGCGCGAGGCGGCGCTTGCGATGCCGGAACCGCGCGGTTTCGCACAGGCCATGCGAGACAAGCGCGCGCACAACCTGCCGGCCGTGATCGCCGAGGTCAAGAAAGCGAGTCCGTCGAAGGGCCTGATCCGCGCGGACTTCGACCCTGCCGCCATCGCGCGCAGCTACGAAGCCGGCGGCGCCACGTGCCTGTCCGTGCTGACCGACGTGGATTATTTCCAGGGCAGCGATGCCTACCTGCAACAGGCGCGCGCTGCCTGCGCGCTGCCGGTGTTGCGCAAGGATTTCACCATCGACGAGTACCAGGTGTACGAGGCGCGCGTGCTCGGCGCCGATTGCATCCTGCTCATCGTCGCTGCGCTCGACGACCTGCGCCTGGCCGAACTCACCGTGCGCGCGCTCGAATTGGGCATGGACGTGCTGGTCGAAGTCCACGACCTCGACGAACTCGAACGCGCGCTGCAGGTGCCCGCGCCGCTGTTGGGCGTGAACAACCGCAACCTGCGTACGTTCGATGTCTCGCTCGACACCACGCTGTCGCTGCGCGAGGCCGTGCCGGCCGATCGCATCCTCGTCACCGAGAGCGGCATCGCCACGCGCGCCGACGTGCGGCGCCTGCGCGATGCGTCGGTCAACGCGTTCCTGGTCGGCGAAACCTTCATGCGTGCGCCCGATCCGGGCACCGCCCTGCGCGAGTTGTTCGCATGATCCACGCGCCCCTGGTCGTCTTCGACTTCGACCACACGCTCTACGACGGCGATTCCGGCGGCCACCTGGTGTTGTGGCTGCTCAAGCGCAGTGGGCTGCGCCGCATCGGCGCGTTGCTGGCGACGCCGCTGCTGTTGCCGCTGGTCGCCTTCCTGCCGACGCGGCGCTACGGCATTTCCGGTTACCTGTGGATCGGCACGCTGGGGCTGCACGAACGGCGCGATCTGGACAAGCTCATCGACCAATACGTCGCGCACGACGCGCCGCGCATCCGCGAACGCCTGTTGCCCAAGGCGCTTGCGGTGCTGCAGCAGCATCGTGAGGCGGGCGATCGCGTCCTTGTCGCAACGGGCGCGCCGCCGGAGCTGGCGCGCGCGATCCTGGATTTCGTCGCGCACGAGGACCTGCCGGTGATTGGAAGCGTGTCGCGTCCGTTCCTCGGCGGCCTGGTCACGCGCGACCACTGCCACCACGAAAACAAGATGCGCATGGTGCGCGCGGCGGGCTACGACCCGATCGACGTCGCGTATTCCGACAGTGCCGCGGATCTGCCGCTGTTGCTCGCCGCGCGTGCGCCCGTCGTCGTGAATCCGAAAGCGAGTCGCGTGGAGATGTTCCGGCGCGTGTTGCCGCCGGGGACGCCGATTCTCAATTGGGGTTGCGAGGATCGCGCCGGCGATCCCGCCTGAGCTTCAATCGCCCAGCAGTTTCACGAAATGGCGCGAGCCATCGCTGTAGCCGCAGGCGTGGTAGAAGGCGTGCGCGCCGGTGCGCGAGGGATTGCTCGTGACTTCCAGCCGCACCGCGCCGTTGCGGCGCGCCAGCGTTTCCATCTCGCGCAACAGTCGCCGGCCGATGCCCTGGCCGTAACAGTCTTCGGCAACGACCAGCGCGGTGATCCGGGCGACATCCGCGCCGCGGGTCAGCGAGTAATTGAGCTTCATCGCCGCCAGGCCCGCCGGCGCGCCATCGCGCTCGGCAAGCAACAGGAACTGCCGGGTTTCTTCGCGAAAGTGCGCAATGCGCGCATGCGCTTCGACGGGCGTGCACGGATAACCGAGTGCCTCGAGCAGGGCGGCGACCGCTTCGGCGTCGCCCGGCTCCACGCCGCGCACCCGCAGGACCATGGCGGGTGCTTCGGCGTGCATGCTCAGCGCGTTCCGTAGAGCACGACGGTCTTGCCGCGGGCATGCAACTTGCCTTCGGCTTCGAGCTTCTTCAGCACGCGGCCGGCCATTTCGCGCGAACACCCCACCAGGCGCGCCAATTCCTGGCGCGACACGCGCAACTGCGTGCCCTGCGGATGGCTCATCGATTCGGGCTCGCGCGCCAGGTCGTGGAGCGTGCGCACGATGCGATCGGTGACGTCGAGGAAGGCCAGGCGGCCGGCCTTGCGGCTGGTGTCGAGCAGGCGGCGCGAAAGCTGCGCGCCGATCATGTAAAGGATCTTCGGCGCGTCGGCGATCAGCGGGCCGAGCAGCAGTTGGTACAGGCGCTCGTAGCTGATCTCGGCGAGCTCGCACGGCGTGCGCGTGCGCAGTGCGACTTCGCGTCGTTCGGTCTCGATGAACAGGCCCATCTCGCCGACGAACTCGCCGGCGCCGAGGTAGCCGAGCACCAACTCACGGCCGTCGTCTTCCTCGGTGATGATGCTCACCGACCCGTTGACCACGTAATACAGCGTGCCGGCCGGATCGCCGGGGCGGAAGACGTCGGTGCGGGTGGGATAACGACGGCGGTGGCATTGCGCGAGGAAACGTTCGAGCGTCGGGCCGTCGGGCGCGAGGGGGCTGGAGGCGCGTCGGAGCGGCGTGGCGTGGAAGTTTGGGCTCATGGGCGCTCTGGTGCTCAGGGGATGTTGAAAACAGGGGATCGCCGCAGCTTAGGCCCAATTCCGGGGCAGTGGTAGATACGTGCAGGCCATGCGATGCCCCTTCCGGGCCGCATGCCGCATAATCGCGCCCCTCGACGGCTCCCCCTCGCCGTAGCACCACCCAAGGACTCGACCGATGGTCAAGCCGCTGCCGCGCCTCAAGCTCCAGGGTTTCAACAACCTGACCAAGGYGCTGTCGTTCAACATCTACGACGTCTGCTACGCGGTGTCGGAAGAGCAGCGCCAGCGCTACATCGAATACATCGACGAGGAATACAACGCCGACCGCCTCACCCAGATCCTGACGGACGTGGCGGAGATCATCGGCGCCAACATCCTCAACGTGGCCCGCCAGGACTACGACCCCCAGGGCGCGTCGGTGACCATCCTGATCAGCGAGCAGCCGGTCGTGGAGAAGGCGCTGGCCAAGGGCGTGATCTCCGAGGCAGTGGTCGCGCACATGGACAAGTCGCACATCACGGTGCACACCTATCCGGAGACCCACCCGGACAACGGCATCGCGACCTTCCGCGCCGACATCGACGTGGCCACCTGCGGCGTGATCTCCCCGCTGCGCGCGCTGAACTACCTGATCGAGAGCCTGGAATCGGACATCGTGGTGATGGACTACCGCGTGCGCGGCTTCACGCGCGACATCAAGGGCCGCAAGCATTACATCGACCACAAGATCAACTCGATCCAGGACTACCTGGCCAAGAACGTGAAGTCGCGCTACGAGATGCTCGACGTCAACGTCTACCAGGAAAACATCTTCCACACGAAGATGCATTTGAAGGAATTCGACCTCGACAACTATCTGTTCGAGGAAAAGGCGAAGAACCTGTCCTTCAAGGAGCGCATGAAGATCGAGGCGCGGCTCAAGCGCGAGATCGAAGAGCTCTATCACGGTCGCAACCTGACCGAGTGATCCCACGGAGGCCGGCGCAAGCCGGCCTTCGCGCACCTAGATCCGGTATGCGATCGCCTTCATCAGGTTCGACGCGGCCGCCATCAGCGTCGGCACCGGTCGCGGCAGCACGCGGGCGCCTTGCGACTGTGCATGGTCGGCATGGCGCGCTTCATCGGCCTTCATCGTTTCCAGGATCGCGCGGCTGCGCAGGTCGGCGGCGGGGAGGCGTTCGAGGTGTTCGTGCAGGTGGGCTTCCACCTGGCGCTCGGTTTCGACCACGAACCCCAGGTTCCAGCCATCGCCGCGCAGCCCGGCGAGGACGCCGATCGCATAGCTGCCGGCGTACCAGACCGGGTTGAGCAGGCTGGGGCGGTCGTCGAGTTCGGCGAGCCGGTCGGCGCACCAGGCGAGGTGGTCGGTCTCTTCGGCGGCGGCGGCGAGGAGTGCCTGCCGGGTCTCCGGGTCGCGTGCGACGGACGCCTGCCCGACGTAGAGCGCCTGCGCACAGACCTCGCCGACATGATTGATGCGCATCAAACCCGCGGCGTGCCGACGTTCGTCGTCCCCGAGAACCACCTCCGCGGTATCGCCCGCGGGGTTGCCCCGCGACGCATCCGGGCGGCCGAAGACGGTGGACAACGCGTTCTGCGTGTCGATCAGGAAGCGGTCGAGCGGGGTGAGGTCGCGCATGGCCGGCAGTGTACCGACCTGTTGCCGGAAGCCCGGGCAGGCAGCCGTCTGAAGGGTTCAGGTGTCCGATTGTCCGCTTTCGGTCACCGTGATGGCCGTCCTATTCCATTCGTGAGGTTTCTCACCTTAAACTCGGCTGAACTGAGTCGAAACCGAGACTCAGGTCACAGGGGTTGTGGCCTTTGCATCGCAGGACGCGGCGCAGGGGCTTCGTAAAACACATCAGGGGAACAACTTGAAGAACGATCGCACCCGGGCGAGCCGCAAGGCCGCTCGTCGCTACAACGTCGCTCCCGTGGCGCGCGCCGTCCGCTCCGTCCTTACCCTTTCCGCCGCCGCCCTGATGTTCTCGGGCACCGGCGTCGTCCTCGCGAAGTCGCCGGTCGTCGCGCCGCTCCCCGTCGAGCGCGCCAGCCTGTCGCACGAATTCGCGAAGGTCGTCGACCTGACGCGCGTGTCGGACGAATGGACGCCGAAGAGCGTCGTCGACGAAGAATTCCAGTCCTTCGCCGCCCCCATGGGCGTGGTCGAACCGACGATGTTCGCCGCGGGCGCCACGCTCGAAGGCTTCGGCATCGTCGACGACCCGACGATCCTGCCCGGTTCGTTCCACACCGGCCCCGGTGGCGTCAGCGGATCCGACGATGCGGTCTTCCGCAACTGGGATCTGTCCGTCCCCTACAACGGCCCGGTCAATTGGAACCTGACCGACGGCTTCGTGCCGACGGCGCAGGTCTCCACCACCGGCATCGCGGTCGGCGCGTTCATCAGCAACGACGACTCGCTCCACGTTTCCAATGACTGGGACGGTACCGACGTCACCGGTTACACCTGGGCCGCGGGCCTGGAAGTCGAATCGCCCGGCATCACCGGCGTGGAAAACTTCGATTCCATCACCTCGACGGTCACCGGCGCCGACGGCGTCGCCTTCGGCGTGTACGCCATCGGCAACGCGGGCGCGTGGATTTACAACGACGGCACGCTCGCGGTGAACGGCGATGGCGCCGGCGCCGACGCGTTCGGCATGTACGTGTTCTCGAGCAACGGCATCGCCGCCACCCGGAACTTCGCCGACATGGCCGTCTACGCAGACGGCGATGCCGTCGGTTCCTCCGCGGTGTCGCTCGGCGCCAACGCGTGGAATGCCAACAGCGGCACGATGATCGTCTCCGGCTACGACGCGCAGGGCATGTACGCCGCCTCCGTGGCCGGCGATACGTTCGGCCAGAACACCGGCACGCTGAGCGTCAGCGGCTTCTACGCGACCGGCATCTATGCGCTTTCGATCAACGGGACCGCGCACGCCGACAACTACGCCAACCTCGATGTCTACGGCGCATTCGCGCAGGGCGCGTGGGCACGTTCGATCAACGGCTCGGCCGAGGCGTCCAACAGCGCCGCCGGCGTTGTCAACGTGGACGGTTACTACGGCGCCGCGGGGCTCATCGCCAATGCCGACAACGGCACGGCGACGGTCACGAACGCCGGCATGGTCAACGTGATTTCCTCGGCCGGCGTCGCGCGCGGCGCGTTCGCCTACGGGCAAACGGCCGTCGTCACCAACAGCGGCACGCTCACCACGGGCGCCGCGATCCAGGCCATCGGCATCGACGCCGAGGGCGACCGCGGTGCGACCGTCACCAACAGCGGCACCATCGTGGCCGGCAGCAGCGGCGACGCGATCGGCGTGTGGGCGACCAGCAATGGCGACACCCGCGTCGTCAACGACGTCTCGGGCAACATCGACGTCGACTCGGTCAACGGCATCGCCTACGGCATCTACGCCGGCGGTTACGACGCGTACGTGCGCAACTTCGCGAACGTCGATGCAGCGTCGGTGTACGGCGATGCGATCGGCATCGGTGTCGCCGGCGTGTACGCCTTCGCCCAGAACGACGGCACGATCAACGCCAACGGCGGTTCGGCCGGCATCGGCATGTTCGGTTACGGCGTGGTTTCGGCGAACCTCGACAATGACGGCTCGATCAACGCGACCGCGAGCGCGACCGAAGGCTTCGCCGCCGGCATCCTCGCCATCGGCGACAGCGTCGGCGCGATCAACGGGGGCACGATCTACGCCTCCGGCGCCTTCGCGACCGGCATCGACATGCGCGGCACGAGCGCCGGCAGCGTGGAGAACTACGACGACGTCATCGTCCGCGGCGGCGACGTCACCGGCATCAGCGTGCGCGCCAGCGGCCAGGGCGGCACGGCGAATGTCCTGAACTACGGCGTCGTGGATGCGCAGGGCGACCTGTTCGCCGTGGGCATCGCGGCGGTCGCGCGCGGTTACCTCGGCACGGCGAGCGTCTACAACGGCGGCAACGTCACCGCCTCGGCGAAGTACGGTGCGGCGCAGGGCATCGTGGCTTCGGCCGACACCGCTGCCTCCGTCGACAACCAGGGCGTGCTGCATACCTACGGCGGCGACAGCGCGTACGGCATCCTCGCGCTCTCGGCCGACGGCGACGTCACCGTCGACAACGGCAACCAGATCATCACCGCCGCGTCGAACCGCGGCTACGGCATCGCCTACGGCATCGCGGCGCAGTCGAACAACGGCCTGGTGTCGATCACCAACGACGGCTTGATGATCACCGCCGGCGAAGACACCGCCATGGGGATTTACGCTTCGACGAAGTGGAACGACGTCGAGGTCACCAACAACGGCGCGCTCGTTTCGGTCGCCAAGTACGGTGCGGCCACCGGTGCGATTGCCATCACCTACACCGGCGATGCGACCGTCACCAACGGCGAGTACGGCCAGGTGCTGGCGAGCGGCGCCTATTCGGCCGGCGGCCTGCGCGCGATTTCGCTGTACGGCGATGCGATCGTCACCAACGACGGCACCGTGCAGACCTCGGCCGGCGCGCTCGACCGCGGCCTGACCGCGCGTTCGCTGTACGGCGGCACTGCGACCATCACCAACAACGGCACCATCGAGACCAACGGCGGCTACAGCTCCTACGGCGTGTGGGCGCGCTCGGACTACGGCGATGCCATGGTGCACAACACCAACAGCATCAAGTCCACCTCGACGAACGGCGTGGCCTACGGCGCGCTCGCCGGTGGCGCGTACACGATCAGCATCGACAACAGCGGCGAGATCCTCGCCTACGCGACGAACGGGACCGCGGCCGGCGTACTGGCCTATTCGCTGGGCGGCGATGCGAGCGTCACCAACAGCAACTACCTGCTCGGGGTCGCGGGCGACAAGGCCTATGGTGCGCAGGTCATCGCCAATGCCGGCACCGCGTCGCTGACCAACACCGTCGACGGCAGGATCGTCGCCAGCGGGTACAACGTGGCCGATGCGGTGTTCGCCTCGGGCGCGGTGGTCGACGTTCAGAACTACGGGGCGCTGACGGCCGACGCCGACGGCTGGGCCGCGGGCGTCGAAGCGGTCGGCGGCGACATCAACCTGGTTTCGCACACGGGCGCCGACATCGTCGCCTATGCCTATTCGGGCCGCGCCACGGGCCTGTTCGCGAACGCCGACGGCGACGCGACGGTGCGCAACGGTGGCAGCCTCGACGTGGATTCGTTCTCGGGCGACGCGTTCGGCACGTTCGCGCAGGCCGGCGGCAACGCCATTCTCACCAACGGCGGCGCACTCACCGCGAATTCGGTGCAGGGCGATGCGTTCGGCATGGTCGGCATCGGTTACAACGCCGACCTCAGCCAAAGCGGTTCGATCACGGTCGGCGGTTACGGCACGGCGGTCGGCATCCAGGGCGTCGGTTACGCGCACGCGAACATCGTCAACAACGGCGACGTCGGCGTGACGGCGGTTTCCGGCATCGCGGCAGGCCTCTACACCTACGCGGTGCACGACACGCGCCAGGTCAACAACGGCACGATCACCGCGCACGCCGGCAGCGGCCGCGCGTTCGGCATGTACGCCTACGGCTTCGACCAGACCGAGGTCCGCAACCTCAAGGGCCATTCGATCTACGCGTCGGTCGACAACGGCCAGGCCTACGGCATGTTCGGCTACGGCGAAGACGCGCTCCTGGTCAACGACGGTGCGATCACCGCGACCTCCGGCAACGGCACGGCCATCGGCATGCTCGGCGTCGGCTACGCGACGAGCGCGGTGTCCAACCGCGCCACCGGTTCGATCGTCGCCACCGCCGAAAACGCCTTCGGACTGGTCACCAACGGCGACGTCGCGACAGGCACCAATGGCGGCGACATCGCCGCGCATGGCGGCAGCAACGCCATCGCGATGCAGGGCCTGGGCATGTACGAGGGCAGCACGGTGTCGCTGACCAACAGCGCGACCGCCACGCTGTACGCCAACGTGGCGAACAAGTACGGCGCGGCCGCGGGCATCGTTGGCAACGCCGACGGCGACGTGGGAATCACCAACGGCGGCACGATCGCCGTGCGTAACGGCCACTACACCTACGGCGTGCAGGGACATTCGGATTCGGGCAACGTCTCGATCCACAACGCCGGTGACATCACCAGCTACGCGAGCGTCTTCAACGGCAACGCTTTCGGCATCGACGCGTCGGGTTACGGCGACGTCGCGGTCGATTCCTCCGGTTCGATCATCGCCACCGGCAAGTACGCGACGGGCATTTCGGCCTTCGCACAGGCCGGCGACGTCACGGTCGACAACGGCGGCGCCCTCACCGCCAATGCGCTGCTGCGCCAGGGCCTGGGCATCGTCGCGATCGCCGATGCGGGCGACACGACCGTCGGCAACACCGGCACGATCACGATCAACGGCGCCGCACCGGGCGCGATGGTGATGGGCGTGGTCGCCGGTTCGTACAACGGCAGCGCCACGATCCACAACGACGCGGGCGCGACCGTCACCACGATCTCCCAATACGGCGTCGCGGGCGGCCTCTACGCGTTCGGCCCCGATGTGTCGATCGACAACGGCGGCGACGTGTTGGTGACCGGCGGCCTCTCCGCGGTCGGCATCGGCTTCGACGCCGATCACGCGACTGTCTCCAACGGTGGCACGATCACGGTTTCGCAACTGGGCGGTACGCCGCAGGCGCCGACGCTCGAAGTCACCCCGGGCAACGGCATCGGCATCGCCGGTCATGTCGCCGAAGGCGGTTCGGCGGTCGTGACGAACGACGGCGCGATCAGCGTCACGGCCCTGGAGAATGCGTTCGGCATCCAGGTGGACGGCTCGGGCGACATCTCGGTCGATTCCGCCGGTTCGATCGTCGTGGGCGGCGCGTTTGCGGCCGGCATCGCGGCGCTCACCGACGCGGGCGACCTGTCGATCGACAACGGCGGCGACGTGCACGTGACCGGCGACGCCGCCGCAATGGGCGTAGGCTTCGACGCGGATCACGCGACCATCGCCAACAGCGGCACGATCACGGTCTCGCAGCTGGGCACCGCGGTGCAGCCGCTCGACGTCGCGGCCGGCAACGGCATCGGCATCGCCGGCTACGTCGGTGCCGGTGGCCTGGCCACGGTGACCAACGACGGTGCGATCGACGTGGCCGCCCTGGACTATGCCTTCGGCATCCAGGTCGGCGGTTACGGCGACGTGGTCGTCGACGGCGCGGGTGCGATCACCGTGGAGGGCAGCACCGCGGTCGGCATCCACGTCGACGCGCTTGCCGACGTCGGCGCGACGCATGTCGACGTCACCACGGGCGCCATGCTCACGGCCCACGGCGCGAACGCGGCCATGGGTGTGTTCGCCTACGGCAGCACGGTCTCGATCCAGAACACGGGCACGACCGAGGTTTTCTCGAACTTCGACGCGATCGGCCTGCGCGGCATCGGCGTGGACGCCGTCAGCATCGGCAACAGCGGCGACCTGAGCGTCGGCGCCTACGGCCACGACGCCACGGGCATCTCGGCGCTCTCCGGCGTGTCGGCCGCCATCGCAAACACCGGCGATGTGTCGGTCTCGATCGGCGAGGGTGGCGCGGGCAAGGCGTTCGGCCTGCACGCGCGCAGCGATGGCGATACGTCCGTCGTGAATGGCGGCACTGTCACCGTCGATGCCACCGCGCTCCCGAACGACGGCACCGCCTCGGGCCTCTACGCCTTCGGCTACGTGACAGCGAATCTCGACAACACCGGCGAGGTGACGGTCACTGCCGGCGCCGACGCCTCCGGCGGCAGCGTCTTCGGCATCGACGCGACCTTCCACAACGCCGGCGGCATCACGGCAACCTCGCTCCACGGCGACGCGACCGGCGTGTTCGCCAACGGCGAAACGATCGGCTTCGGCAACGCCGGCGACATCACCGCGCACGGCTACGGCCGCGCTTACGGCGCGCTCGTCCTGGGCTACGGCACCGTCGCGGTGGACAACGGCGGCGACATCACCGCGCTCGCACAGGGCCGCGCCAATGGCCTGGTCGTCGGCGGCGACAGCGTGACGGTGGCCAACGCGGGCGACATCCATGCCATCGCCTATCAGGGCGCGGCGGCGGGTGCCTTCGCCTTCTCCTACGGCAACCTCGACTTCAACAACAGCGGTTCGATCACCGCGCAAGCCGCTGGCGACGTGATCGGCTTGGCCCTCGAGGCCAACGGTGATGCGACGCTCGCCAACAGCGGCCTGCTCGGCGCGATCCACCAGGATCACGCCGTCGCGTTGAACCTCGACGTGCTTGGCACCGCCACGGTGAACAACATCGGCGACATCGTCGCGCAGGGCTCGGAAGAAGGCAGCATCGCCATCCAGGGCGGCGACGGCTTCGACCTGGTCACCAACGGCGGCGACATCGTCGGCGCGCTGGTGATGGGCGCGGGCGACGACCGCCTGACCAACGCGGCGGGCGGCACGTGGTCGGTGCGCGGGCACGCGACCGACTTCGGCGACGGCGACGACGCCATCGTCAACGCGGGCACCATCGTGCTGCACGACGCGGCGATCAGCCTCGGCGGCAACGGCACGGCCGGCAACAGCTTCACCAACAACGGCCTGCTCTCGATCGCCGGCGACACCGCGGTCGACATGGGCACCGGCGGCATGGTGGCGCTGGCGGCGGGCAACGCGCCGGTTTCGGTGCTCAACCCGCTGGCCTTCACCAACAACGGCACGATCAGTTTCCTCGACGGCGCGCCGGACGACATGCTCACGATTACCGGCGACTTCGCAGGCCAGGGCGCGCTGAACGTCGACGTCTCGCTGCTCAACGGCACCAGCGACATGCTGTACGTCGACGGCAACATCGTCGGCAATTCGGTGCAGACGCTCAACGTCAACGTCCTCGACCTGCTGACCAGCGCCACCGAAATCGACATCCCGGTGGTCGTGGTGGAAGGCGATGCGACGGCGAGCAACGTGAAGGCGGGCAGCATCGTCGCCGGCAACGTCAACTTCAACGCGAACAACTTCCTCGACCTGAAGGTCGCGGTGAGCCCGCACGTCAACGCGCAGAACGGTTCGGTCGACGTCTTCGCGCTGACGCTCGGCTTCGGCGGCCTCAACGACACCGGCGCGCTCGCCACCGCGATCGCGCCGGGCGCGCACAGCCTGATGGCATCGCAGGTGGGCACCTTCCGCCAGCGCATGGGCGTGTTCTCGCAGCTGGGCGACAGCGACAAGGGCGCATGGGTGCGCGTGTTCGGCGACAAGGGCACGATCACGCCGGACGCGCAGCTCGACAACCTGCCGGCGTCGAACAACTTCGCCTTCGACCAGACCAACCAGGGTGTCGAGGCGGGCGTCAACGCGCTGGTCACCGACGGCTTCTACCTCGGCGCCAGCCTGTCGAAGTCGCGCGGCAAGCAGGACCTGGCCAACGGCTTCGGCGACGACGACATCGACGGCACCACCGTCGGCGGCTACGTCACCTGGCTCGGCCAGAACGGCATGTACGCCGACGTCTCCTACCGCTGGATGCATTTCGAAGCCGACATGACGTCCTTCGGCGGCCATCGCGAAGTGGGCGGCGACGCCGGCGCGTTCAACGCCGAGCTCGGCTGGAACGTGTGGACCTCGGCCGGTGGCATGAAGCTCGTCCCGCAGGTGCAGTACACCCGCACGAAGGTCGAGAACATCGATCGCATCGAGGGCGACCTCGCCGACTTCGTCTCCGACGGCGGTACGTCTTCGCGCGCCCGCCTGGGCCTGGAGATGGAGCAGACCTTCCAGTCGGCCTCGGGCACGAAGTGGACGCCATATGGCGTGCTGAGCCTGGTGCGCGAGTTCGACGGCGAGACCGGCTTCACCGTCGCCGACACCTTCACCGGCCGCACCAGCACCGAAGGCACCAGCGGCCAGGTCGAGTTCGGCGTGAACGCGAAGATCGGCCAGCGCGTCGACGTGTGGGGCGGCCTGAACTACATGGACGGCGGCGCCATCGACGGCGTGTGGGGTGGGCAGGTCGGCGTGCGCTACACCTGGTGATCGTGGTGGTCCCGGCGGCCTTTCGCCGCCGGGGCCCATTCAGCGGTCCGAGCCGGGAAGCCCAAGCAAAAAGCGCTGGCTCCCGGCGCTGAAATCGATTCAACTGTCCTGCTGGGCAGGGGATATCTGGAGAAGTTCGTGGCAAGCAACAAGAAGACGCCCGGCGGCAACACGCCCGCCGAGCCGGCCGAAGGCGCACCGGCCCAGGCCGCTGAAGCAGCGGCCAAGCCCGCGGAAAAGGCGCCGCTGGATCTCACCCAATTGAAAGTCGAGAAGAGCTGCTCGCGCGGGTTGTCGACGTGGTTGTCGAGTAACCGCGTCTCGCTCGCGATCTCTTCCTACCAGACGGGTCGCGTCTACCTGGTCGGCAGCGACCAGCAGGGCCGCGTGTCGTTCTTCGAACGCATCTTCGAACGCGCGATGGGCATCGTCGGCAACGCGCAGCGCATCTATCTCGGCGGCCTGTACCAGCTGTGGCGCTTCGAGAACGTGCTGCGCGCGAACGAAATGATCCACGGCAAGTTCGACAAGTGCTACGTGCCGCGCAATGCGCAGACGATCGGCGACCTCGACATCCACGAGCTCGGCATCCGCAACGATGGCCGCGTGGTGTTCGTCAACACGAAGTACTCGTGCCTGGCCGAGTTGAGCACGACGCACAGCTTCAAGCCGATCTGGAAGCCGAAGTTCATCAGCAAGCTTGCGCCGGAAGACCGTTGCCACCTCAACGGGCTGGCGATGAAGGACGGCGCCCCGAAGTACGTCACCGCGGTCTGCAAGTCCGACGCCGTCGACGGTTGGCGCGATCGCCGCATGAACGGCGGCGTGGTGATCGATGTCGAGACCGACGAGATCGTCTGCGAAGGCTTGTCGATGCCGCACAGCCCGCGCTGGGCCAACGGCAAGCTGTGGGTGCTCAATGCGGGCACCGGACACTTGGGTTACGTGGATTTCGCGACGAAGTCCTTCGTGCCGACGGCCTGGTTCCCGGGCTTCCTGCGCGGGCTGTCGATCGTCGGCAACGTCGCCGCGGTGGGCCTGTCGAAGCCGCGCAACCAGCGCTTCGAAGGACTGCAGCTGGACGAGGAACTCAAGAAGCGCGATGCCGAACCGTGGTGCGGCGTGCAGATCGTGAACCTTTCGAACGGCGACGTCGTCAACTGGATCCGCTTCGAAGGCGACATCAGCGAAATCTTCGACATCAGCTTCCTGCCGAATGTCGTCAACCCGATGATGATCGGCCTGCGCACGGCGGAAATCCGCGAGCTGATCACCTTCGAACCCGAACAACAGCCGTCGCAGTCCGAGGCGCTCGCATGAAATCGCGTATTTTCTTCGCCGTTGCATTGATGGTGGCCATGCCCGCGTACGCGCAGCAGGCCGGCAAGCCCGCGCAGCCCACCTTGCAGGGCGGCCCCGACGTGACCTTCGCCGCGTGGGACAAGGACGGCAACGGCACGCTGTCGAAGGATGAATTCCGCGCCGGCTGGATGGCCACGCGCGAGGACCTCGCATTGCGTCGCCTGCGGGGCGAATTCGCGCGCCACGATGCCGACAAGAGCGGCAAGCTGGAGGCCGGCGAATACGGCCAGCTCGCGCTCGTGGTGCGCGCGGGCAAGTCGGCGCCGGCGATGACGGCGTTCGACAAGGACAAGGACGGCGGTTTGCAGTTCGCCGAGTACCTGGATTTCGTGAAGGTCGCGAGCGCGCAGCAGCAACCGCGCGCCAGTGCGCCCGTCGCCCCGAAGGCGAAGTGACGATGACTTATTCGATCGTTCCGGTCTGGGGCAAGGTCACGCCGGAACTGCAGGCCGAACTGGCCGACTTCTGGATCGGCCACAAGGCGATGGTCGACGTGGAGCGGGCGAAGTTGCGCGCGCAGCAGGCCGTGTGCGTGCTGCGCGATGCCGACGGCGCGCTGTGCGGCGTGGCCACCGCGTTCGTGCAGGTGCGCCCGCGCCTGCGCCAGCCGATGTACTACTTCCGCCAGTTCATCGCCCCTGCGCATCGCCAGCAACAACAGGCGCTGCCGATCTTCAAGGCCTCGTGCGAGATCCTGGAAGCGGCCAATCGCGAGAAGCCGCAGTGCCTGGGCGTGCTGATGGAGATCGAGAACCCGGACCTGGCGCGGGTGTTCTCGCACGTGGTCGGCGCGCGCACGGGTGCGGTATTCCTGGGCTACTCGCCGCGCGGGCACCAGCTGCGGGCGGTCTACTTCAAGGGCGCCAAGCTCTTCGCGCCGGCGCAGTTGCGCCGTCGCAAGCCGGCCCCGGCGGGCGTGAAGGCCCCGGAAACGGCCCCCGCGGCCTGAGTCGGAGCGGGGCGAGGCTTGCGGCGCCCCCGTCGCGCCGGTATCATTCCGCCTCTTTTGTTCCGCCCTACATCGCGCGGCAACCTTCCGGCAACCCCGGAACAAGCCCGACCATGTACCAATCGAGTCACGCAATGAAGACTTTTACCGCCAAGAACGAGACCGTCCAGCGCGACTGGTACATCGTCGACGCCGAAGGCAAGACCCTCGGCCGCCTCGCCACCGAGCTCGCACGCCGCCTCCGTGGCAAGCACAAGCCCGTTTACACGCCTCACGTCGATACCGGCGATTACCTCGTGGTGATCAACGCCGAGAAGATCCACGTGACCGGCAAGAAGCTGCAGGACAAGATGTATTACCGGTTCACCGGTTACATCGGCAACCTCAAGTCCGAATCCCTCGGCCAGGCGCTCGAGCGCCACCCCGAGCGCGTCATCGAAACCGCCGTCAAGGGCATGCTGCCCAAGAACCCGCTGGGCCGTGCGATGTATCGCAAGCTCAAGGTCTACGCTGGCCCGAATCATCCGCATACGGCCCAGCAGCCGCAGCCCCTGGACATCTAAGGTAACGACATGGCTATCCAGCAGAATTACGGCACCGGCCGCCGCAAGTCCTCGACCGCCCGCGTGTTCCTGCGCAAGGGCACCGGCACCATCACCATCAACGACCGCACGATCGAAGATTTCTTCGGCCGTGAAACCGCCCGCATGATCGTGCGCCAGCCGCTCGAGCTCACCCAGTCGACCGACAAGTTCGACATCATGGTGACGGTGGAAGGCGGCGGCATCACCGGCCAGGCCGGTGCGATCCGCCTCGGCATCTCGCGCGCGCTGGTGGAATACGACGAGTCGCTGAAGTCCGACCTGCGCAAGGCCGGTTTCATGACCCGCGACGCCCGCGAAGTCGAACGCAAGAAGGTCGGCCTCCACAAGGCCCGCCGCGCCACGCAGTTCTCGAAGCGCTAATTTTTCGAGCACGGCATTCGCGGTAGAATCGCCAAACAGCTCTATAGCCCCGTCGCCAAGCGGTAAGGCACCTGACTCTGACTCAGGCATTCGGTGGTTCGAATCCATCCGGGGCTGCCAAACAAGAAGACCCGCCGAAAGGCGGGTTTTCTTTTTTCCGTACAATGCACGGCTCCCACGCGCTGGATGAGCCCCTGCAATGAAGCTCGGTTCCCTCAAGGAAGGCGGCCGCGACGGCACGCTGATCGTCGTCTCCCGCGACCTTGCGCGCGGCGTGCGCGCCACCGCCATCGCGCCGACGCTGCAGCGTGCGCTGGAAGACTGGTCCAATGCCGCCCCCCGCCTCAACGCGCTGTCCGATGCGCTCAATGCCGGCACCGCGCCCGATGCCTTCGACATCGACATGGTTGCGCTCGCCGCGCCCCTGCCGCGCGCCTACGAATTCGTCGACGGCAGCGCGTACCTCCCGCACGTCGAACGCGTGCGTCGCGCGCGCGGCGCCGAAGTGCCGGAGAGTTTCTACGTCGATCCGCTGATGTACCAGGCCACCAGCGCCGGCTTCCTGGGTCCGCGCGATGCGGTGAAGGTCGTCGACGAAGGCTATGGCATCGATCTGGAAGCGGAGATCGTGGTGATCACCGACGACGTGCCGATGGCCGTCTCGCCCGAACGCGCCGCCACGCACATCCAACTTGTCGGCCTGGTCAACGATGTCTCGCTGCGCAACCTGATTCCCGGCGAACTGGCGAAGGGCTTCGGTTTCCTGCAGTCCAAGCCGCGCTCGGCGCTGTCGCCGGTCTTCGTGACGCCGGACGAACTGGGCGATGCGTGGCAGTCCAACAAGGTGCACCTGCCGCTGGTGACGCACGTCAACGGACAATGGTTCGGCGCGCCGGAAGCGGGCGTCGACATGCAGTTCGATTTCGCGCAGCTGCTGGCGCATGCGGCGAAGACGCGTCCGTTGTCGGCCGGCACCATCGTCGGCTCGGGCACGATCGCCAACGAGGACACGTCCAAGGGCGCCTCGTGCTTCGCCGAAAAACGCACGGTGGAAACGCTCGAACACGGCAAGCCCTCGACGCCCTTCCTCTCCTTCGGCGATTCGGTCCGCATCGAGATGCTCGACGCACAGGGTCGCAGCCTCTTCGGCGCCATCGACCAGCGCATCGAACGCCAGACCCCGGCGGTCTGAGGTCGCGTCCATCGGGCGCATCCGGGCGGGCTTTCGCACCCGCCCCGGCCAAGCTAAGGTGACGGCGCCGCAGCCGCGGCACGGGGGGAAGGGCGGCAGTGAACGACCGGCTTCGTCTGTATTCGTACTGGCGCTCCAGCGCCGCGTATCGCGTGCGCATCGGCCTGAACCTCAAGGGCCTGCCGTACGAACAGTTCCCCGTGCACCTGGTGCGCGACGGCGGCGACCAGCACAAGCCTGCGTTTCGCGCGGCGAATCCGCAGGGCCTGGTGCCGGTGCTCGAACACGGCCAGCGCATGCTGCGCCAGTCGATGGCGATCCTCGAATACCTCGACGAAGTGTGGCCCGATCCGCCGCTGCTGCCGGCCACCGCGCGCGACCGCCAGCGCGTGCGTGCGCTCGCGCAACTGGTCGCGTGCGACATCCATCCGCTCAACAACCTGCGCGTCCTCCAGTATTTCGAACGCGAGTGGCACGTGCCGCAGCCCGAGCGCGACGAATGGGTGCGCCACTGGATCTGCGACGGTCTGGATGCCTTCGAAGCGATGCTGCACGACCATCCCTCGACGGGCGCCTACTGCGATGGCCACGCGCCGACCATCGCCGATGCCTGCCTGATCCCGCAGCTGTACAACGCGCGCCGCTTCGGCGTGGACATCGCGCGCTTCCCGACGATTGCGCGCATCGAGCAGGCGTGTCTCGCGCATCCGGCCTTCGATGAAGCGCGGCCGGAGAAGCAACCCGATGCGCCGGAGAAGCCTGCCGGCTGAAAAAAAGCCCCGCAATGCGGGGCTTTTTCCTTTCCGGGGCGAACCGGCGTCAGTGCGTTTCGAACACGTCCGCGTAAGGGTCGTGCTCGCCGGTTGCGCCTTCGGAGAGGCGGAACTTCAGCGCCAGGCCGTCGCGCGAGTCGGCCGCGTTGAGCGCCGATTCCTTTTCGACCTTGCCTTCCTTGTAGAGGCGGAACAGACACTGGTCGAACGATTCCATGCCCGCTTCCAGCGATTCTTCCATCGCCTGCTTCAACTCGTGCACCTGGCCGCGGCGCAGCAGGTCGCGGATCATCGGCGTGTTGATCAGCACTTCGCAGGCGGGGATGCGGCGGCCGTCGACGCCGATCACCAGGCGCTGCGAGATCACCGCCTTGAGGTTCAGCGCCAGGTTCATCAGCACGTTCTTGTGCGCGGCCTCGGGGAAGAAGTTGAGGATGCGTTCGATCGTCTGGTCGGCGTTGTTGGAGTGCAGCGTCGCCAGGCAGATGTGGCCGGTTTCGGCGAACGCGATGGCTGCCTCCATCGTCGTTGCATCGAGGATTTCGCCGATGAGGATGACGTCCGGCGCTTCACGCATCGCGTTCTTCAGCGCGTTGTGGAAGGCGTGCGTGTCCAGGCCGACCTCGCGCTGGTTCACGATCGACTTCTTGTGCTTGTGCAGGTATTCGATCGGATCCTCGATGGTGAGGATGTGGCCGGCCGAAGTGTTGTTGCGGTGGTCGATCATCGAGGCGAGCGTGGTGGACTTGCCCGAACCGGTGGAGCCCACGATCAGCACCAGCCCGCGCGGGGCCATGATGATTTCCTTGAGCACCTGCGGGAGCTGCAGCTCCTCGATCGATGGGATGATGCTGCGGATGGCGCGGATCACCATGCCCACTTCGCCGCGCTGCTTGAACACGTTCACGCGGAAGCGGCCCGAGTCGGCCAGGGCGATGGCGATGTTGAGCTCGAGCTCGCGCTCGAACTGCGGCACCTGGCCCTCGTCCATCAGGGAATAGGCGATCTTCTTGACCATGCCCGCGGGCAGGCCGGTGTTGCCGAGCGGATAAAGCTTGCCTTCGACCTTGATGTACACCGGCGCGCCGGTGGTCAGGAACATGTCGGAGGCATTCTTCTCCGTCATCAGCTTCAGGAAATAGCCGATGTCCATAGCGCGTACTCTCTCCCCGAGGCGACCGTTGCATGCACGGCGCCGGCTTAACACAATGACTGCGCGCTCAATCCCCTAAAGACCGGCACGGCACCCTCTATGCGATCAAGCTTCGCACACTTCTCCCGAACGCAACACGCGAGGCTCTGCGGCCTTGTGATCGCAATCGCGTTGTCCGGCTGCGCAAGCGTGCCGCCGCCGACCGGGGAGTTGTCGGCCGCGCAACAGTCGGTCTCGCGCGCCGAAAGCGCCGATGCCGACCAGTACGCGGCCGCCGAACTGGCCGCGGCGCGCAATGCGCTGGGGTCGGCGCAGGCGGCGATGTCGGCCGGGAAGGACGAGGACGCGCGTCGCTTCGCAATCTCCGCTTCTTCATGGGCCGACCTCGCGGTGGCCCGCAGCCGCGCGGCCACGACGCAGGCCGATTACGACCAGCGCCGCCAGGAGATCGCCGGCCTGCACCAGCGCCTGCAACTGGGCACGAACGACGAAACGCCGGCGCTCGCCTGGCCCGCGCCCCCGCTCACGCAGAGCCCGGACCTGGCGGCCGCACTCTCGCAACGCCTGGTCGCGCTCGACGCCGACAGCCGCCTGCAAGGCCTGGCCGCCTACGAGCGCCTGCGCGCACGGCAGGCCGTCGATGCGCTGCCGCAAGCCCGCAAGAGCGACCGTGCGCAGGCCAGCCAGGTGGCGCAGCAGCGCGTGGAGACGGCCGAGACCGCGGCCCGTACCGAGGCCACGCGCCGTGAAGTCGACCGCCTGGACCGGGAACGCAGCGACCTGCTGGTCGAATCCAGCCGCCAGGAAGCCGAGCGCGCGCGCCAGGAGGCCGAGCGCCTGCGCCTGGAGTCGCAGATCCAGATGGAAGAAGCGCAGCGCCTGCGCGCCGCCGCCGAATCCGAGGCGGCCGCCCGCCAGCAAGCCGAAGAGATCGTCCTCGATGTCGCCGGCGACCAGGCCGCCAAGCTCGCCGCCGCCAAGGCACGCGATGCCGAACTCGCCCGCAAGGAAGCCCAGCTCACCGGCGCCGTCGGCGATCTGCCGCCGTCGAAGCGCACGTCGGCCGGCGAAGTGTTCACGCTCGCCAGCGATGCGTTCGCCTCGGGCAAGGCCACGCTGTCCACCAGCGGCAAGGGCAGCCTCGGCGCGCTGGGCGCCTACATCGCCGCGGCGCCCACCGGCCGCATCCGCATCGAAGCCCACACCGACTCACAGGGCGAGGACGCCGCCAACAAGGAACTCTCCCAGCGCCGCGCCAACGCCGTGCGCGACGCACTCGCCGCCGCAGGCGTGCCCAGGTCGAAGCTGCAGGCCACCGGGATGGGGGAATCGTCCCCGATCGCCAGCAACGACAGCGCCGCGGGGCGGGCGCGCAACCGCCGCGTCGAGATTATCGTCGCCGACAAATAACCTTTTATTTTCAAGGTCTTGACACAGCCTTGCCGACTGTCGGCAAGCGGCCGCAAATCGATGAGTGTCCCCTTGCCGAGTCGTGGGGGGAGGAGTAGCGTCGGTTTCCCCGAGCAGAGTTTTGCTCGGCCAGCGAGAGACCAGGCCGATGTCGCAAACGCCCGTATCCGAGGAGCGTGCCGCCGGACGAAACGTCCGGGCCGGCGCCGAATCGAATGCCCCGGCGGCCTGCGAAATCATCGACCCGATGTACTCGCCCCCATGGACGCCCCGTGCCGAAAGGTTCGGGGCGTTCGCGTTTTGAAGGTCGTGCGATTTACAGGAGGCTGACATGTTCGAAGGGCAACCGCAGGCGGAACTCGACGCGCTGATGAAGACCAATCCCGAGTTCAAGAGCCTGTATCAGCGCCACAAGGAACTCGACAAGAAAGTGCTGGACGCCGAACTGGGCGTGCTGGCCGTCGACGACCTGACTTTGACGAAGATGAAACGCGAGAAGCTCGCCGCGAAAGACCGCCTCGTCACGATGTACGACGGACGACACTGACTTTCCTACCGTCGCGGGCGGCACCGGCGTCCTCGTCCGCCGATGCCGCCCGCGGTGGCAACCGGGCCGCGCCGACTCAAGCGCCGCCCTGCATCAGCGATAATCGCCCCTCTCGCCGCGCAACGCGGCCGCACCAGGGCGAACGCGCATGCCGATCCACCAATCCGTGCTCGAACTGATCGGGCAAACCCCGGTCGTCCAGGCCCAGCACCTCGACACGGGCCCGTGCACGCTGTTCCTCAAGCTCGAAAGCCAGAACCCCGGCGGCTCGGTGAAGGACCGCATCGGCGTTTCGATGATCGAGGCCGCGGAAAGGCGCGGGGACATCAAGCCCGGCGACACCCTGGTCGAAGGCACCGCGGGCAACACCGGCATCGGGCTCGCGCTCGTCGCACAACAGAAGGGTTACAAGCTCATCCTCGTCGTGCCCGACAAGATGAGCCGCGAGAAGATCTTCAACCTCAAGGCAATGGGCGCGCAGGTCGTGCTCACGCGCAGCGACGTCGCCAAGGGCCATCCGGATTACTACCAGGACATGGCCGAGCGCATCGCGCGCGAAACGCCCGGCGCATATTTCATCAACCAGTTCGGCAATCCCGACAACCCCGCTGCGCACGAGTTCGGCACCGGCCCCGAAATCCTGCAGCAACTCGATGGCGACCTGGACGCCATCGTCTTCGGTTGCGGCAGCTCGGGCACGATGACGGGCCTGTCGCGTTGTTTCGCCCAGCACTCGCCGAAGACCGAGCTGATCCTCGCCGACCCCGTGGGTTCGATCCTCGAGGAATACATCAATCGCGGCACGCTTTCGGACAAATCGGCGAGCTGGATGGTCGAAGGCATCGGCGAGGATTTCCTGCCGCCGATCTCCGACTTCTCGCGCGTGAAGAAGGCCTACGCGATCCCCGACAAGGAGAGCTTCCTCACCGCGCGCGAGCTACTCTCGAAGGAAGGCATCCTCGGCGGCTCGTCCACCGGCACGCTGCTCGCCGCCGCGCTGCGTTACTGCCGCGAACAGACCAGCCCCAAGCGCGTCCTCGTCTTCGTCTGCGACACGGGCAACAAATACCTGTCGAAGATGTACAACGATTACTGGATGCTCGACAACGGATTCCTCGAGCGCGAAACGCAGGGCGACTTGCGCGACCTCATCCTGCGCCCGTACTCGCGCAAGGACACGGTGGTCGTCGCGCCGACCGACCTGCTGGTCACCGCGTACCAGCGCATGAAGCTCTACGACGTCTCGCAACTGCCCGTGATGGAGGGCGAGAAAATCGTCGGCATCGTCGACGAATCCGACGTGCTGCTGCACGTCTACGGCAACGAAGACCGCTTCCGCGACCCGGTCTCCACCGCGATGGTCTCCAAGCTGGACATCCTCGACGTGCGCTCGCCGGTGGAGGCCCTGCTACCCGTCTTCGACCGGGGGCACGTGGCGATCGTCACGGAAGGGACGACCGAAGGCACGCGTTTCCTCGGCCTCATCACCCGCATCGACCTGCTGAACTGGCTGCGCCGCCGGGTGCAGTAAAGCGGGTATGGGCTAGACTTCCCGCCTTGATTCCACGAGGCGGGCAGGCATGAAGGACGAGGGTCGCAGCGCGAAAAACCATGGTCGGGGCACCCTGGCCATCCACGCGGGCCAGTCGCCGGACCCGTCGACCGGCGCGGTCATGACGCCGATCTACGCCACCTCCACTTATGCGCAGTCCAGTCCCGGCGAGCACCAGGGCTTCGAGTACTCGCGCACGCACAACCCGACGCGCTTCGCCTACGAACGCTGCATCGCCGGCCTGGAAGGCGGCACGCGCGGGTTCGCGTTCGCCTCGGGCCTGGCCGCGACGTCCACGCTCCTCGAACTGCTCGACACCGGCGACCACGTCGTCGCGATGGACGATGTATACGGCGGCACGTTCCGTTTGTTCGAACGCGTGCGCCGTCGTTCGGCCGGCCTGGATTTCAGTTGGGTCGACCTCACCGATCGTGCGCAGTTCGAAGCGGCGATCCGCCCGAACACGAAGATGGTGTGGATCGAAACGCCGACCAATCCGCTGCTGAAGATCGTCGACATCGCGGCGATCGCGAAGATCGCGAAGCAGCGCGGCCTGCTGGTCGTCGTCGACAACACCTTCTCCTCGCCGATGGTGCAGCGCCCGCTCGAACACGGCGCGGACATCGTCATGCATTCGGCGACGAAGTACCTCAACGGCCACAGCGACATGGTCGGCGGCATCCTCGTCGTCGGCGACAATGCCGAGCTCGCCGGGCAACTCGCGTTCCTGCAGAACTCGATCGGCGCCGTGCAAGGGCCGTTCGACAGCTTCCTCGCGTTGCGCGGCCTGAAGACGCTGCACCTGCGCATGCGCGCGCATTGCGAGAACGCACTGGCACTGGCGCAATGGCTGGAAACGCAGCCTGCGATCGAACGCATCCTCTATCCGGGCCTGGCCTCGCATCCGCACCACGCGCTCGCCAAGCGCCAGATGGACGGCTTCGGCGGCATCGTCACGATCTTCGTCAAGGGCGGCCTGGAAGCGTCGAAGCGCTTCTGCGAACGCACGGAGCTCTTCACGCTGGCCGAATCGCTCGGCGGCGTGGAAAGTCTCGTCAATCATCCTGCGATCATGACGCACGCCTCGATTCCGCCCGAACGCCGCGCGCAACTGGGCTTGTTCGACAACCTCGTGCGCCTGAGCGTCGGCGTGGAAGACCTGGCGGATCTGCAGGCCGACCTGGCGCACGCACTGGGCTGACGGATGCAGGACGCGATGGAATTCACCGGCGAGCGGTACGTGCCCACGGAGCAGGGCGAAATCCGCCAGGAACACGTGCATCGCTACGCATGGGCGCAACCGCTCGCGCAGGGGCGCGACGTGCTCGACATCGCCAGCGGCGAGGGCTACGGCGCTGCGATGCTTGCGCAATCGGCGCGAAGCGTCACGGGCGTGGACATCGATCCGGACGCCGTGCGCCACGCCGCCGCGCGCTATGCCGCGGCGAACCTGCGCTTCATCGAAGGCAGTGCCGCGCAGATCCCGCTGGCCGATGCGAGCATCGACCTGGCGGTCTCGTTCGAGACCATCGAACACCACGACCGCCACGACGAGATGCTGCGCGAGTTGCGCCGCGTGCTGCGCCCCGACGGCGTGCTCGTGTTGTCCTCGCCCAATCGCGTCGTGTATTCCGAACTCGCCGGCCACCACAACGAATTCCATGTCCGCGAACTCGATTTCGCGGAACTCGACGTCCTGCTGCGCCGCCATTTCCCGGCGGTGCGTTACTACGGCCAGCGCATGTCGGCCGGTTCGCTGGTGGTGCCGATCGGGGGCGAAGGCGCCGCGACGATCTCGCCGTTCGCCGATGCGCCGGCCGGCGTCGCCCCGCGCGCGCCGAAGATGCCCGACCCCGTCTATTTCATCGCTCTGGCCGCTGCCGACGAGGCACTGCTGCCCGCGCGCGATGCATCGGTGTTGTTCTCCGACGAGGAAGACCTGTACGCACGCACGCGTCAAGTCGCCGATTGGGCGCGCCAGCAGGACGTGACGGTCCAGGCCTTGCGCGAACGGGTGGGGACGCTGACCGAGGAACACGCCGGTGCGGTCCGCTGGGCGCAATCGCAGTCGAACGACGCGGAAGCGTTGCGCGCGCGGGTCGGTACGCTGACCGAGGAACATACGCAGGCGGTCGCGTGGGCCCGGGGCCTGGATGCCGAACGACAGGAAACCGTCGCCTGGGCCAAGCGCCTGGACGCGGAACGACAGGAAACCGTCGCCTGGGCCAAGCGCCTGGACGCGGAACGACAGGAAACCGTCGCCTGGGCCAAGCGCCTGGACGCGGAACTCGACGAAGTGCGCCGCCAGCACGCGGCCCTGGTCGGCGAACATGGCCGCACCGTGGCCTGGGCGCAATCGCTGGATCGCGATGTCCTTGCATTGCGCGAGCGCGTCGTGGAGGCAGCGGAGGAGGCGCGCCGCATGCTGCAGATCCTCGCCGACACGCACCGCGAACTCGCCGCGGAAATCGACGCGCGCGATCGCTACGCACAGCAACTGCGCAACATCATCGACCAGATTCGCGGCTCCGCCGCATGGCGCATCACCGGCCCGTTGCGCCGCGCGTTGGCGAAGCTGCGCAAGACCGCTCCGGAAGTCGCGCTCCCCGCGGCGCCCGCGGCGGCGGGTGCACGCTCCGTGCGCTTCGGCGATCTGCGCTTCGATCCCGTGGACGCACCGCGCGTGACCGTCGTCGTGCCGACCTACGGCAATGCCGCGTACACCGCGGCGTGCCTGCGTTCGCTGATGATCGCCGGCGCGTCCGTTCCGTACGAAGTGCTGGTGCTGGAAGACGCCTCGGGCGATGCGGCGATGGAAGCGTTCGCCGGCGTTCCGGGGCTGCGCTACCACGTCAACGCAACCAACCTCGGCTTCATCCGCTCGTGCAACCAGGCCATCGCGCTCGCGCGCGGCGATTTCCTGGTGTTCCTCAACAACGACACCGAGGTGCGGCCGGGCTGGCTCGACGCGCTCCTGGATGTCTTCGCGAACAACGCCGATGCCGGCCTCGCCGGTTCGAAACTGATCTACCCCGACGGTCGCCTGCAGGAAGCCGGCGGCATCGTCTGGCGCGACGGTTCGGCCTGGAATTACGGGCGCCTGGGCGATCCGAACGCGGGCGAGTTCAACTACGTGCGCCGCGTGGACTACTGCTCCGGCGCCGCGCTGATGGTGTCGCGCGCGCTGTTCGAACGGCTGGGCGGCTTCGACGAACGTTACGTGCCGGCCTACAACGAAGATTCCGACCTCGCTTTTCGCGTCCGCGAACAGGGCCTGCAGGCGTACTACACGCCGTTCTCGGTCGTCGTCCACCACGAAGGCATCTCGCACGGCACCGACACCGGGTCGGGCATCAAGGCCTACCAGGTCGAGAACCAGCGCAAGTTCCTGGAACGCTGGAACGACACGCTCGCCGCGCACTATCCGAACGCGCACCGCGTGGCGCGTGCGCGCGATCGCGCCTGGGATCGCCCGGTCGTGCTCGTGGTCGACCATTACGTGCCGCAGCCCGACCGCGACGCAGGCTCGCGCACGATGGTGGCCTTCCTGCGCCGGCTCGTCGAAGCCGGCTGCGTCGTGAAGTTCTGGCCCGACAACCTGCACTTCGATCCCGACTACACGCCCGCGCTGCAGGCGCTCGGCATCGAGGTGTACACCGGCGGCAACTGGGTGCGCGGGCTGCCGGCGTTGCGCGAAGCGATCGGCGAGGAAGTCGACGCGATCCTGCTCTCGCGCCCCGACGTGGCGGACAAGTATCTCGCGCAGGCACGCGAAGCCTTCCCGCGCGCGCGCATCGCCTACTACGGCCACGACCTGCATTTCCGCCGCGTGCGCCAGGAAGCCGACGTGCTCGGCCAGCCGGCGTTGCTCGCGCATGCCGACAAGCTCGAGGAACTCGAGCGCGCGGTGTGGCGCGGCGCCGACGTCGTGCTCTATCCCTCGCAGGAGGAAGCCGACGCCGTGCGCGCACTCGAAGCGAAGGTCGACGCGCGCGCGATCCTGCCGTATGCCTACGATGCGTTCCCGCGCATGGAAGGCCCGTCCGAACGCAACGGCCTGCTGTTCGTCGCGGGGTTCGCGCATCCGCCGAACGTCGACGCCGCCGAATGGCTCGTCTACGACATCATGCCGCGCGTGTGGGCGAAGCGCCCCGAGGCACGCCTGTCGCTCGTCGGTGCGAACCCGACGCCGCGCGTGCAGGAACTGGCGGAGGACCGCGTCGAGGTCACGGGCTTCGTCAGCGACGAAGCGCTGTTCCGTCGTTACGCATCGGCGCGCGCATGCGTCGTGCCGCTGCGCTTCGGCGCGGGCGTCAAGAGCAAAGTGGTCGAAGCCTTCCAGCAGGGCACGCCGCTGGTGACCACGCCGGTCGGCGTGCAGGGCCTGCCCGGCGCCGCAGCGGTCTGCGCCGTCGCCGAGGATCCGCAATTGCTGGCCGATGCGATGATCGCACTGCTCGACGACGACGCGCTGTGGACGCAACGTTCGAACGCCGCCACCGACTATGTCGCACAGTTGTTCTCGCGCGAGGCGATGGCGGCCACGCTGCTCGATGCACTCGGCATTCCCGCGGGAGCCGCGCGATGATCGTCCGCGCACGCGCGCCCCTGCGCCTGGGCCTCGCCGGCGGCGGCACCGATGTCGCCCCGTATTGCGACCTGCACGGTGGCTTCGTGATGAACGCGGCCATCGACAAATACGCCTACGCGATCGTCGATCCTTCGCCCGACGGATACGTCGAATTGCATGCGCTGGATCGCCAGTGCGCGGTGCGCTGCAAGACCGACGCGGTCGCCACCGACAACCGCGACCTGCAGTTGCTGCTCGGCACCTACCTGCGCATCTGCCGCGATTTCCTCGACGACCAGCGTCCCGCGATCCGCCTGCGCAGTTTCTCCGACGCACCGCCCGGCTCGGGCCTGGGCTCCTCGTCGACGATGGTCGTCGCGCTCGTCACCGCGCTGGCCGAGTATTTCGGCCTGGCGCTGGGCGAATACGAGATCGCGCGGCTGGCCTACGAAATCGAGCGCCAGGACCTCGCGCTCGCCGGCGGCAAGCAGGACCAGTACGCGGCGGCGTTCGGCGGCTTCAACTTCATGGAATTCCACGCCAACGACCGCGTCATCGTCAATCCGCTGCGGGTGAAGGACTGGGTGGTCGCCGAACTCGAGGCCTCGCTGCTGCTGTACTTCACCGGCGTCTCCCGCGAGTCGGCGCGCATCATCGACGAGCAGGCGCGCAACGCGAAGGCCGGCACCGCGGCGCCGCTCGAAGCGATGCACCAGCTCAAGGCCGAGGCCGTGGCGATGAAGGAATCGCTGCTGCGCGGCGACCTGGAAGCGTTCGCGCGCACGATGCAGGCCGGCTGGGAAGCGAAGAAACAGATGGCGGCCTGCATCACCAACCCGATGATCGATGCCGTCGAAAGCGTCGCGCGTGCCCACGGCGCACGCGCCACCAAGGTGAGCGGCGCGGGTGGCGGTGGTTTCATGATGTTCGCGTGCGACCCGGCCGACCGTGTCGGCCTGTCGCGCGCGTTGTTGTCGCAAGGCGGCACGTTGCTGGATTTCCATTTCAATCCCGGCGGCGCGGTCGCATGGAGAACCCCATGAAGGACGTCATTGCAAGCGAGTTCTCGAAGGCGCTCGCCAACTTCTCGGCGATGGCCGGCGACGCGGCGCTGGCCAGGCGCATCGAAGACGCGGTCGAACTGTGCACGCGCGCGTTGCGCGAGGGCGGCAAGATCCTCTTCGCCGGCAACGGTGGCAGCGCGGCCGACGCGCAGCACTGGGCCGGCGAACTGGTCAGCCGCTTCTATTACGACCGCCCCGGGTTGCCGGGCATCGCGCTGACCACGGACAGCAGCATCCTCACCGCGATCGGCAACGACTACGGTTACGACTATGTGTTCGCGCGCCAGGTCGAAGCACTGGGCAAGCCGGGCGACGTGCTCGTCGCGATTTCCACCTCCGGCAATTCCGCCAATATCCTGCGCGCGATTTCCGCGGCGAAGGAACGCGGCATGCGCGTGGTCGGGTACACCGGGAAATCCGGCGGCGCGATGGCGGGCGATTGCGACATCTGTTTCCAGGTGCCCTCCAACGAAACCCCGCGCATCCAGGAAGGCCACGAATTCCTCGGCCACATGCTCTGCGCGCTGATCGAATCGCAGATGCATCCGCGGGAACCGGTGCGCGACGCACCGCCCGCAGCGCCGAGCGCGGAACCGATGTCCGGCGAAGACGCGGCGTATGCCGCGCGCCTGGCGAAGGAACAGGACTACTACCGCGAAGTCGCCGACGTCCACGCGCTGCCGGACATCTTCCATTACTGGTCGCACACCTACCTGCGGCCGATGTTGGAAGAATTCGGCATCCACGGCATGGACGACTGGTTCGTCGCGCACCTGCTGGAAAGCGCGCAGCGCACGGGCAGCCCGTCGCCGGTGTTCGTCAGCATCGGTGCGGGCAACTGCGACACCGAGGTGCGCATCGCGCAACTGCTGCGCGAACGCGGCCTGGCCGATTTCACGATCGAATGCCTGGAGATCAACCCCGCGATGCTCGCGCGCGGACGCGAGCTCGCGCAGTCCGCCGGCGTGGCGCAACACCTGCGTTTCGTCGAGGCCGACTTCAACCGCTGGCGCCCGACCGCCACCTACGACGGCGTGATGGCGAACCAGTCGCTGCACCACGTGGTGAACCTGGAAGGCCTGTTCGATGCGATCCGCGGCGCGATGCATCCGAAGGCCTACTTCGTCATCAGCGACATCATCGGGCGCAACGGGCACCAGCGCTGGCCCGAGGCCCTGGAAAAATTGCAAACGTTCTGGCAGGAGCTCCCGGCGTCCTATCGCTTCAACCGCGTGCTGAACCGCCAGGAAGAACGTTACGAAAACTGGGATTGCTCGACCGAAGGCTTCGAAGGCATCCGTGCGCAGGACATCGTGCCGCTGCTCGACGAGCGCTTCGAGTTCTATCGCAACGTGGCCTTCGGCAACCTCGTCGACGTGTTGATCGATCGTGGCTTCGGCCACAACTTCGACGCGAACGGGCAGTGGGACCGCGAGTTCATCGATCGCGTGCACGCGGCCGACGAAGACGGCTTCCGCGAGGGCACGCTCACGCCCGCGCACATGATCGCGGTGCTGACCGTCGGAGAGCCTCCGGCACGGCAGTATTCGCGCGGGTTGTCGCCCGAGCGTTGCGTGCGGCGTCCCGGGTGACGGCGCGCATCGACGAAGCGATCGTGCTCGCGGGTGGTCTCGGCACGCGCCTGCGCGCGGTCGTGCAGGACCTGCCCAAACCGCTCGCGCCGGTGGCCGGACGTCCGTTCCTCGCGTGGGTGCTCGACCGGCTCGCGCATGCGGGCATCCGGCGCACGATCCTCGCCACGGGTTACGGCGCGGCAACGATCCGCGACACGGTCGGTGATAGGTGGGCGGGCATGACCCTCGTGCATTCGGTGGAAACGCAACCGCTCGGCACCGGCGGCGCCGTCGCGCTCGCCGCACGCGCGTTGCAGGGCGATGGCGTGCACGTGCTCAACGGCGACACCTGGCTCGCCTACGACCCGCATGCACTCGAAACCGCGATGCGCGCGGCGGGCACGCGGGCCGCGATCGCGCTGGCGCACGTCGAGGATGCCGGGCGCTACGGCGCGGTCGATGTCGACGGCGGCCGCGTCGTCGCATTCCGTGAAAAAAGTGGGCAGGGCGGCGGTGCGATCAACGCCGGCTGCTACTGCCTGACGCACGCCGCACTCGCGGCGTTTCCGGAGCGCGACGCATTTTCGCTGGAGCGCGACGTCCTGCCGGATCTCGCGGCCGCCGGCGAACTCGCCGCGTTCGACGACACGCGCGACTTCATCGACATCGGCGTGCCGGAAGACTACGCGCGCGCGCAGGCGTGGTTCGCGCGGTCGTGAGCGATCCGGTGCGCAGCCATCGCGACGCCGACGCCGATGCGCAACTGGCCGCATGGCGCGGGCCGCGTCGCGCGTTGTTCCTGGATCGCGACGGCGTGATCAACGTCGACCACGGCTACGTGCACGCCGCCGCGGACACCGATTTCCTGCCGGGCATCTTCGATCTGGTTCGCACGGCACGCGAAGCGGGATTCCTGCCGATCGTCGTCACCAACCAGGCCGGCATCGCGCGCGGTTACTACGACGAGGCGGCGTTCCGCGACTACACCGCGTGGGTGCATCGCGCGTTTGAGGCCGAAGGCGCGCCCTTGCTCGCGACGTACTTCTGTCCGCACCACCCCACCGCGGGGCTCGGCCCGTTGCGGCAGGACTGCACGTGCCGCAAGCCCAAGCCCGGCATGCTGTTGCAGGCGGCGCACGACTTCGGGATCGACATGGCCGGCTCGTGCCTGCTCGGCGATACGCAGGCCGACCTGGACGCCGCGCGCGCCGCGGGCCTGCGCGACTGGCGGCGCCTCGCGGGACAGGGCGCCGTGGCGCCGGACTTCACGGATCTGCGTCAAGCCGCGGCCTGGGCCCGGCAGGCACGCTGATACACTAGGGGCCGAAATTGAAAGGTCTTTTTGCACGCATGCGCCAAGTCATCAATCAAGCCGTGGCTGCCGCGCCGGGCACGGAGGAGCATTCACTCCTGAACCGACTCGTCGGCCTCGCGCCCCGGCCCTGGCAGCTGGATCGCGGCCGCGCCATCCAACTGGGCCACCTCAGGGGCTGGGGGCTCCAGTTCGGCACGCTGCAGCAGGAAATCGCCGCGCAGCCGGATTTCCAGGCAGCGCTGGCCCTCGCGCATGGGCGCGGTTCGCTGCTCACCCCGCACAAGCTCATGAACCTGTACCTGCTCATCAAGCTCGGCCTGCCCGAACTCGAGCAGGGCGACATCGTCGAATTCGGCAGCTACAAGGGCGGCTCGGCGATCTTCATGGCGTCGCTGTTGCGCGCGCACGGGTCGAAGGCGCGCGTGTATGCGCTGGATACTTACGGCGGCATGCCGAAGACCGACGCAGTGCGCGACCTGCATTCGGAAGGCGACTTCCGTGACACCAGCTTCGAGGATTTCCGCGACGCCATCGCGCGCGCCGGCCTCGAGGAATGGCTGGTTCCCGTGAAGGGCCTGTTCGACGAAACCTTCCCGGCCATCGTCGCCGAAGGGCGCAAGGTCGCGATTGCGCACGTGGACTGCGACATCTACGAAGGTGTGAAGTACGCCATCCTCGCCAGCAAGCCGCACATGGTGCATGAGGGCTACTTCGTGTTCGACGATCCGCTGTTCGGTTCGTGCCTGGGCGCGATGCAGGCGATCGAGGAAACGCTGCTCCATGAAGATCGCCTGTTCGCCGAGCAGATGTACCCGCATCCGGTCTACCGCTGGCCGCCGCTGTCCTGATCGATCCGATGGACGTCCCCATGCCGGCGGTTGCGCCCGCCCCTTCGCTCGCGGTGTCAGCGTGGCGCGACTGGTCGCGCAGCTTCGCGCTGTGGCGCCTGTGGACCGCGTTGGGGATGGAAGACCTGTCCGACCGGTATCGCCGCACCTTGTTCGGCATCTCCTGGGTCATCACGTCCTTTGCGGTGTTCGTGTTCGTGAAGGTGGTGATCTTCGGCCAGATGTCGCGGGTGTCCTTCGCCGAGTTCGCGATGTTCGTCACCGTGGGCTTCGGCCTGTGGACATTCATCAACAGCATGGTGATCGACGCGTGCGTCGCCTACGCCGGGTCGGCGAACTGGCTGATGGGCACTTCGATCCCGTATCCGGTGTATTTCCTGCAATCGATCTATCGCAACTGGATCGTCTTCGCGCTCACGCTGGTCGTGATGGTCGCCGCGGTGGTGTGGCAGAAATCGCACTGGACGCCGACGATGCTCTGGGCCGTGCCGGGATTGCTGGTCTACGTCGTCACGCCGATCTGGCTGTGCGCGATCCTCGCGCCGCTGTGCCTGCGCTGGCGCGATGCGTACCACGCGATGCAGACGATCATGCGTTTGCTGTTCTTCGTCACGCCGATCATCTGGATGCCCGGGCAGACCCCGGCGCTGGAGAAGATCGCGGCATACAACCCGGCCACGCATTTCATCGAGATCGTGCGCCAGCCGCTGGTCTACGACACCGTGCCGTGGACCAGCTGGGCGATCGTGCTGGCGACCACCGTCGGCGGCCTGGTCCTGGGCGCGGTCGCGTATGCGACCACTCGCAATCGCATCGCGTTCTGGCTCTGACATGCACCTGCGTGCCCACGATCTGGCGCTGAGCTTCCCCTTGCGCGCGCGCCCCGGCGGCCACGCGGAGTTTGCCGGCCTTCACGGCAAGCTGGGCGGGCGCGTGGAAGGCGGCGAAGGCCATCGTCGCGTGCTCGCGCTCGACGGCGTGTCCCTCGACCTGCGCCAGGGCGACCGCCTTGCGATCATCGGCCACAACGGCGCGGGCAAGTCGACGCTGTTGCGCGTGCTCGCGGGCATCTACCACCCGCAGCGCGGCTACGTGGATGCGAGCCATCCGGTGTCGGGGCTGTTCAACATTTCCTTCGGCTTCCGGCAGGAAGCCACCGGCTATCGCAACATCGTCCTCAAGGGCCTGATCGCCGGGAGGACGCGCGCGCAGATCGAACGCGCGCTGCCGGAGATCGTCGAGTTCACCGGCCTCGGCCCTTACCTCGACATGCCGCTGCGCACCTATTCGCAGGGCATGTCGATGCGCCTGGCCTTCGCGATCGCCACCGCGTTCTCCAGCGACATCCTCGTCATGGACGAATGGATCGGCGCCGGCGACGCGGCGTTCCGCGAGAAGGTCGTGGCGCGCATGAATTCCTTCGTCGAGGCCGCGCACATCCTGGTCGTGGCCTCGCACAGCGCCGGGCTGCTCAAGCGCATCGCCACGCGTGCGATCTGGATGGAAGGCGGGCGCATCCGCGCGTTCGGCGCGCCCACCGACCTGATCGAAGAATACGAAGCGGACGCGAAGGAAGAACTCCGTCGCGCGACGCCGCCCATCGACACCTCGCTGATCGAGTTCCGCGCGCGCAACATCGCGCCGGGCACGGCGGAAATCGCCTGGGACGTGCGCGAGAGCGGCGCGAAACACGTCGAGATCGTCGTCCGCCGCCTCGACGGCCGCGAGGTGCACTGGATGCGGGGCGGACACGCCGGCAAACAGAAGACCGGCCCGTGGGTGCAGCCGGGCATGGAGTTCCGCTTGGTCGCCATGGGCACCGACGAGGTGCTCGCCACCATCGTCGCGGGCGAAGAAGAGGCGGGCGAAGCCGTGGCGCCCGCGCCCGTCGTGCCGATGGCGGGGCGCGCGATCGATCTGTCGCGCATCGACTTCCGCCTGCGCAACGTCGCCCCGCGCACCGTCGAAGTGTCGTGGGACCTGCGCGAAAGCGGCGCAGACGACGTGCAGGTCGTGGTCACGCGCCTGGATGGCAGCGAAGTGCGCTGGATCCGCGGCGGACGCATGGGCCGCGAGGTCACCGGTGCGTGGGTGCGGGCCGGCATGGCGTTCCGCCTGGTCGCTTCCGACAGCAACGATGTCCTGGCGCGCGTGGTCGCCGGCGAAACCGAATCCGGAGAGATCGAACACTCGTGATGGATGGAATGCACGACCAGGATGCGTCGCTGAACTTCGTCGTCGGCGGCATGCCGCGCGGCGGCACGACCTACTTCGGGCAGTTGTTCAACCTGCACCCGGATGTCTTCTGCTACGTCATGGAGACGGCGTTGTTCCGCGAGTTGTCGATCTTCGCCGCGGATCGCCCGTTGCCGCCGGAAAACATGGCGGTGCTCGAAGCCTACCTGCGCGCCGACCTGCGCCTGACGGTGGTCGACGGCACCGAGGAAAGCCGGCTGGCGACATTCCCGCGCCTGCCGAAGTACCGCAACCTGATGTTGCTAAACGGGCTGGCCGAGCCCTCGGGCCCGGGCCTGCGGGTGTGGGACGCCGCGCGCTTCGAGTCCTTCCTCGACGCCTTGCTCGCACTGTTCCGCGCCGGCCTCTACGGCCCGGAATTGTTCGCCGAAGGCGCGCGCCTGCTCGCGCGGCAGTTCCGCCAGGTCACCGCGCGTCCCGTGCTCGGCGAGAAGACGCCGGACAATTTGTTCCACCTGGATGCGCTGCACGCCGCCGACCCGAACCTGAAAGTG
Organism: Lysobacter sp. P5_C4; assembly: GCF_054049695.1. Taxonomy (NCBI): domain Bacteria; kingdom Pseudomonadati; phylum Pseudomonadota; class Gammaproteobacteria; order Lysobacterales; family Lysobacteraceae; genus Lysobacter; species Lysobacter sp. P5_C4. Next base: position 669,299 of record NZ_JBFULX010000002.1, read on the forward strand.
TTCGCCGCCGTGCGCGAGCCGCACGCGACCATCGAATCGATGAAGCGTCGCGCGCGGCGCAATCGCGGCTTCGGCGACAGCGCATTCGCGGCCGAAGTGCGCGGCGCGATCGCCGACTACTACCATCACCTGCGTCCGGCCTACGAGTTTTCGCTCGAAGCGCCGCCCGGCGTCTTTCACGTGCATCGCTACGAAGATTTGTTGCGGGACCCTGCCGCCGAAATGGAGCTCGCCTTCGCGCAGATCGGGCTCGACACGCCGAAGGTCACGCGCCGCATGTTGCCGCAGATGTCGTTGCCCACGCCGGAGCGGTTCCTGACCGACGAGGGCGTGACGCCGGCCGAGCATCGCCTCGTCGAAATGATCTGCGGGCCGATGCTGCGCGCGTTCGGTTACGCAGACAACGCGCCGCCGCTGGGCGATGCCGCTGGCTTCGAGGAAGGCATCATCCCGCTGTCGGGCTTCCACGCGCCGCGCGGCGCGCCGATCCAGGACGTGTGGATCGCCCGGCGCGCCGACCTGTACGTGTTGTACGAAGGCCACCGGAAGTCGCTGTACTTCAACCTCGGCGTCAACCTGCCGCCGGCGCTGAGCGTGTACGACGTCGCCGTCGAGTTCGAAGTCGACGGCGCGGTGATGCATGTCGAACGCGTGCCGGCGCAGACCCCGTGGTTCGTCGTGGAGTTGCCCTTGCCGACCAACGCGGCGCACCACGCCATCGGCAGCTTTTTCGGCGCGCGCATCGTCGTGCGCGCTTCGGCCTGGTACGTCCCCATCTCCGTGTCGGGCGCCGGCCCGGACCTGCGCGAGATCAGCGTGCTCGTCCGCGAGGTCCGGCTGGTCTGATCGGTTACGCTTTGCGCCTTCTTGTCCCCAGGTCGTCGCCCATGCGCCTTTATTCGAAGCTCGCCGTCCTTGTCCTGTCCGTCGCCGCGGTCGCCGCCTGCCAGCGCGAAGCGCAGGCGCCGGCCTCCAACGCCACGGTCGCGCCGGCCGCCACGGTCGCGGCACCCGCCACGATCGCCAGCGCTGCCCCCGCCGCGCCCGCCACCGCGCAGGCGCTGTGGTTCGAGCCGGCATCGGTGGAAACCTGCGACACCAAGGCGGTCAAGGTGCTCGTCCACTGGAACGCGCGCACCTTCGACGGCGTGAAGACCGTCGAGGTCAAGGGCATCGGCCCGGGCGGCAAGGAATCGCTGTTCACGCGCGGCGGCCCGCGCGGCGAGCGCGAAACCGGTGTATGGATGACGGCGAACCGCGAGATGGTGCTGCGCGACGCCGACAACGGCAAGGAGCTCGCACGCGCTCGCCTGGCGGGCGTGGCCTGCACGAAGTAAGGCTGCAAGCGATCTGATCGCGCATTGGAAACACGATGACTGACTCGCTGCGTCGCGCCGGCTTGCTGGTGCTGGCGATCGCGTTCCTCGTCCTGCCGATCCGTTCGCTCATCGTGGAAGGGCCCTTCGATTGGCACGTCGCGCAGGCGGCGGCCATCGAAGGCGGGCTGGAAGCGATCGGGCTGTTCGGCTGCGTGCTGCTCGGCCTTGCCTTGCCGGCGCGTCGCGCGGGGGCGTGCATCGTCGCGCTCGCGACGTGGTTGTTCGCCCGCCGCCACGGCGTGGATGCGTCGATCATCCTGGTCGTGCTGTATGCCGAGGGGGTGTTCGCCCTCGGCTGGCGCCTGCTGCCCTTCGCCGGGTTCGCGCAACGCGCGCGCCCCGGCGTGTCCATCGTCGCCGGCGTGCTTGGCGTCATCGCGTGGTCGCTCGTTGCCTGGACGCTCGCGCTTGCCGGGGCTCAGACCCCGTCGGCGTTCCGTTTCGCCGCGCTGGGCGTGCTGGGCATCGCGCTGCTGGTGCATCGCGGTCCGTCCCTGTCGGGGCTCGCCTGGCGGGCGGTGCGCCGCGCGTCGGGTTGGTCGCGCGTCGCGGCCGCGTTCGCCGGTGCATTCGTCGTCGTGCTCTTCGCCAAGGCGTCGGTCGTGATCGACTACGACTCGCTCTGGTACGGATTGCGCGGCGAATCGGTGCTGCTGGGCGAGGGCGGGCTGTTCCGCAACCAGGGGCTGGTGGCGGTCGTCCATTACTACCCGAAACTCTACGAAGTCCTGCTGCTTCCCTTCGCCGGGCTGGACAGCACCTCGCTGGTGTTCGGCGTGGGCATCCTCTCGTCGCTGCTCGTCGCGGCGACGGTGGTCGCGATCGTCGGCGCGCTCGGCGTTCGCGGGCCGCTGCGTTTGTTGGCGGGCGTGCTCGCGATGACCGTGCCCGCGCTCGCGAACATGGCGGTCTCCGCGAAAGGCGATGCGTTCTCCGCATGGTTGATGTTCGTCGGCGTGTACGCGCTGTTGCGCCTGCGCAACTCCGGCGCGCCGCGCTGGTTCTGGGTGGGGCTCGCCACGGCGGGCCTGTCGTTGCTATGCCGTCTTTCCAACATGCCCTATGCGGCGCTGCTGGTTCTGATGCTCGCGGGCGCGCTCATGCCCGCCGGGCAGTGGCGCAATGCATGGCGCGACCGGGGCGCGAGGGTGTTCGCCGCCGCCGTGGTGCTCGCCGGCATCGTCACCTGGCGCAGCTGGCTGGTGGCCGGCGTGCCGCTGATCGCACCCAACGCGATCGTCGGGCTGGAACAGCAGTTGGGCTTCACGCTCGCCTATCCCGTCGCACTGTTGCCGGGCGGCAGCACGCTACCGACCTTGCCCGTGTTGTCGGGCCTGTGGCAATTCCTGTTCGCGCCCGCCGCGCTGCCGCACGTGATGATCACCTGGACCGGCAACGCATGGGCGTGGTTGCCGCTGGTCGCGTTGTTGCTGGGTGGTCGCGTGCGCCCGACGTCGCGTGACTGGCCGCTGCTCGCGATCGGCCTGCTGTTCTTCCCCGTGCTGTTCTCCTATCGCCATCCGATCCCCGGCGGCGACGGCAACTATTTCATCGTGCCGATCATCGCGCTGCTTGCATGGGGCATCGTGCGCGTGGCGTCGGCGCGTTCGCGTGCGTTCGTTCCCGCGGTGGTGTTCGCCTTCGTCCTTGCGCAGGCGGCGGTCGCATTCGTGACGGGGTCCTGGGGCCCCGGCACGCGTCCGTTGGACACCACGTACACGCGCACGCCCGACGAGCTGCGCATGCGCGGCGACCACGAGATTCCGCGCGCGCGCCTGGCGGGCGTGGCGCATTTCTTCGACGGCATGCCGGCCGGCACGCGCGTGGTGGGCATGCCCGATCCGGACGTGCGGGCGAACGCGCCGGTGGAGTGGTTCCTGGGCGTGCGTTACGAACCGCTGGATTCGGTCGCCGACCAGCGTCCCGCCCTCGTCGCCGACGTGCGTGCGCTGACCGAGTTCCTGCGCACGACGCGCGTGGCCTACGTCGTGCTGCCCGAAGGCCCCGCGTTGCCGCACGCACCCACGCCCCGTGATGCGCTCGCCGCGCTCGTGCGGCAGGCGCTCGCGGCGCGCATCGCCGAGGGCAGCGCGCGCGAGGCGTTCCGCGATGCCGATTACGTGGTGTTCGCGCTCGATGCCAATGCCGCGCAGACGGTGGCCCTCGCCGGTGGCGGCGAGGCGAGCCTCGCATACGACACGACCGCGCTTTGCAGCGCAGGCACCGCGCAGGTGGCGACGATCGCCTGGCACGGCACCGCGCAAGGCGTCGCCATCGAAGTCCGCGCGCCAGGGGCGGCGAAGGCGACGTTGTTCGCCCAGGGCCCCGCACGCGGCCATGCAAAAACGGGACAGTGGGTCGCGCCGGGCGCGGAGTTCATCGTGCGCGCGGGGCGCGCGGGGCCCGTCCTGGGCGTGTTGCGCGCGCGCTGCGATTAACGACCCAGGCGCGCGGCCGCCGACACCGCGTGCCGGGCTTCGAGCAGTGCACCGGCCAGCGCGGCGAGCAACAGCACGGCCATCGCCGCCAACGACAGCGCGATCGCGCGATCGGGCCCGACACCCGGATGCTGTGCGAGCAGGAAGGTCAGTCCCGCTTCCCGCACGCCGAGCCCGGCGAGCGAAATCGGCACCAGCGTGGCGAGATTCGCGATCACCACCGCGGCGACGAGTTCGGCGGCCGGCAGCGACAGGCCGAGATCCCGCGCCAGGAGCACGTAGATGCCGATGACCAGCCCCTGCGTCAGGATGGCCAGCGCCGTGCTGCGCGCGACGAGCCCATGATCGCCGGCGTATTCGGCGATGCGCGCGGCGATCGCCGCGACCGCGTCGCGCGCGCGCAGCAACCACGGACCGCGCAGTTCGAGCCGTGCGGCGTATCGCGCGATCACGAAGCACCCATACAGCCCCGCCACGCAGGCCGCCGCGATCCCGGCGACGATCGCCCATTGCCAGGGCGGCGCGTGCCGCGACATTGCCAGCGCCGCCAGGCCGATCAGCGACAACCCGAACAGGCCGGTGGCCTTGTCGAACACGATCGACCCCGCGACATGGCGCAGGTCGGGTTGGCGCGATTTCACGACCAGCATCTTGCCGACTTCCCCACCGACCTGGCCGCTGGGCAGCAGGGCGTAGAAGAACGACGCGATCAAGGCACGCAACAACACGCCCAGGCGTGCAGCGCGCAGCGCGAGGTGCCACTTCACCGCCATGCCGACGATGCACGCGGCCAGCAATCCCACTGCGCCGGCGATCGCGCCCGCATGCAGCGCCGCGAATTGCTGCCGCAGATCGCCGAAGTCGTAGACCGCGAACAACGCACCGAAGGCGAGCACCGTCGCGCCGGCGCGCGCGGCGAGCCAACCGCCCGCGCGCGTCATGCCGAGCACCCGGCGCGGGGCGCGTTCAACGCGGCTTCTCCGCGACGCCCACGACTTGCAGCCCCGCGCGGCGCAAGCCGGGGATCTTCAGCGTCCAGTCGTCGAGCCGCGCCGCCAGCCGCGTGATTCCGCGGATGCCCGGAATGAAACGGAACAGTCGGTTGAAGACGAGGACGTCGCTGTTCATGAAGAAACAGAAACCGAGGAACCCGTAGGTCTTCCATGCGAGCGGGCGCAAACCGTGGCGCTCCAGCACCGGCACGGTTTCCTGCCACAGCAGCGGGCGTTCGGTGTCGTGGTCCAACGCCGGCGAGAAGCGGTAGATCACCGCGCGGATCGCGCGCCAGGGCCAGAAATCGCTCACCGGTTCGCGGAAAAAGAAACGGCCGCCGGGTTTCAGGATCCGGTGCACTTCGGCGAACAGCGCGTCGCGATCGTTGACGTGGTGGATGCCGCCGAACATGAAGACCGAATCGAACACGGCATCGGCCAGCGGGAGGCGCGTGGCATCGCCCTGCACGAAGCTGCATTCGGCGCCGAATTCCGCCGCCGCCGATTCCAGCATCGAGCGCGAGATGTCGACGCCGATGGCGCGGTCGAATCGACCGGCGAGCAGGCGCACCGCTTCGCCGCGGCCGCAACACAATTCGGCGATGGCCTGCAGGTTCGCGCCGTCGAGTTCGCGTTCGAAGGCCGCGTCGAGATACGCGGTGTATTCCAGCGTATGCGGGTAGGTCAGGTTGGCGATGTAGTCGGCCGCGACCCGATCGTAATGCGCCTGCTGGATGCGGCCGGCGTCGGAGAGGAAGTGCTCGGCGAACAGCGGGATCCCGCTTTGCGTGACCGCGTAACGACGCGTGCGCGATGCATTGACGAGCGCGCCTGCGTCGGCGTGCAAAGGTTCGCCCGTTTCCGGGCAACGCAACAGGGCGAGCAGGGCGGCATCGATCGGTGGCGTTGCGGGTTGGGGCATCGGATCAGGCATGGGCGGGTCGGGTGTCGGGTGCGCGGGCATCGCGCGGGGATGCGGCAAGCGTGTCGAACACCACGCACTGGCTCCAGAGCGCGAGCCGGTGATCGGCGACGCCGCGGCGATGCGCGTCCAGTTTGCCGCGCCAGAACGGCGCCGACAGTGCAGCCGGATCGGCCGGCAACGCACCCTGCGCGAACCACCGGCCGATCGGCACGGCGAACCCCTGCTTGCGCCGGTGCACGATTTCGCGCGGCAGGAAACGTTCGGCCGCGCGCTTGAGCAACCACTTGGTGGTGTTGCCGCGCAGCTTCACCGAGGACGGCAAGCGGCGCGCGAAATCGACCAGGTCGATGTCGAGGAACGGCGCACGCACTTCCAGCGAGTGGAGCATGCTCGCGCGATCCACCTTCGCCAGGATGTCTTCCTGCAGGTACAGGCGCACGAAGAAGTTCGTCGCGCGATCCACGGGGTCCTTCGACGGGCAGTTGTCCCACGCGTCGATGGCCTCGCTGTAGACCGCGTCCAGGTCGACCGGCTCACCCGCCAGCGCTTCGAGGTCGGCGTGCGAAAGCGGCGCCATCCACGTGGGCAGCCACAGGTGCGCCGGGTGGTCCAGTCCGCGCAGCATGCGCTTGACCTTGAAGTCGAAGCTCATGTAACCGTGCGACACCGGAAGCCGCGCGGCCAGCATCGAGACCGCGCGATGCACCGGCCGCGGCAGGTGCGACCAAACTTGCGCATGGCGCAGCGCCTTGAAGGGATCGTAGCCGGCGAACAGCTCGTCGGCGCCGTCGCCGCCGAGGGCGACGGTGGCGTGCCGGCGCGCGTGCTGGCACAGCAGGTAGGTCGGAAGCAGGGAGGAATCGGCGAAGGGTTCATCGAGATCGCGCGCCAGGCGCGGAAGGATTTCCAGCGCCCGTTCGATCGACAGTGTCTCGACGACATGCGAAGCGCCAATGTGCCGCGCGACCAGCGCGGCGTGCGCGGTTTCGTCGAAGCCGGCTTCGTCGAAGCCGATGGAGAACGTCGTCAGTTGTTCCCGCCCCACGTGTCGCATCGCGAGCGCGGCGACCATCGACGAATCGATCCCGCCGCTGAGGAATGCGCCGACCGGCACGTCCGCGACCAGGCGCCGTTGCACCGCCGCATCGAGCAGTGCGATCAGTTCATCGGTCCACGCATCCGCTGCGCGCGCGGTGACCGCCACGTCGGCCGGTTCGGCCTCGTAGGCCCAGTAGCGTTCGACGGATGGCGCACAGGTGGCCAGGTCGACCGTCATCGAGTGGCCGGCGGGCAATTTGTGCACGCCTTCCAGATGCGTGAGCGGCGCCGGGATGTAGCCGTAGGCGAAGTATTTGCGAATCGCCAGCGGCGAGGGCGTCGACGGCACGGCGGGATGTTCGCGCAGTGCGGTGAGCTCGGAAGCGAAGGCGAATCCCTCGCGCCCTGCGTGCCAGTACAGCGGCTTCTTTCCGAAACGATCGCGCGAGAGGAAGAGTTCCTTGCGTTCGCGGTCGAGCAACGCGAACGCCCACATCCCGTTGAGGCGGCCGGGCAACGCGCGTCCCCACGCGCGGTAGCCGTGCAGGAGGACCTCGGTGTCGGAGTGGTCGCTGCGGAAGTGCGCACCCTGCGCTTCGAGTTCGCGCCGCAATTCGCGGAAGTTGTAGATCTCGCCGTTGTAGACCAGGACGAAACGGCCGTCCTGGCTTTCCATCGGCTGCGCGCCGCCGGCGATGTCGAGAATCGACAGGCGGCGATGGCCGAGGAACACGCCGTTGTGCGCATCGACGAAGTGACCGTCGGCATCCGGGCCGCGATGCGCGATGCGGTCTGTCATGCGCCGCAGCACGTCGGCGTCGACGCGCGCGAAACGCCCGACGGCGCCGGCGATGCCGCACATGGCTTAGCCCTCCGCGCGCGCGCCGACGACGCGCGCGACGTGATAGACGGGCTTGGCCTGCGACTCGTGGTACGTGCGGTTGAGCATCTCGGCGAGCAAACCCATCAGGAAGCTCATCACGCCGAGCGCGAAGAGGATCACCGACAGCATCGGCAACGGCGTCTTGATCAGCGAGGTGCCTTCGAAGAATTTGAGCCACAGCGCCCACGCCATCACCAGGCCGGCGCCGGCGAAGTTCAGCAGCCCGAAACCGCCGAACAGGTAGATCGGCTTGCTCGCATAGCGGAACAGGAACTTCACCACGACCAGGTCGAGCACCACCTTGATCACGCGCTCCAGGCCGTACTTCGAGGTGCCGTGGACGCGCGGATGGTGCGTGACTTCGAGTTCGGTGACGCGCGCGCCGTTCCAGGCGGCGTAGATCGGCACGAAGCGATGCATCTCGCCGTACAGCTTCACGTCGTCGAGCACGCGGCGGCGATACGCCTTCAGCGAGCAACCGTAGTCGTGCAGGTGCACGCCCGACACCGAGGAGATCAGGCCGTTGGCCAGGCGGCTGGGGAGATTGCGCTTGATGGCCGCATCCTTGCGGTCCTTGCGCCACCCGGAGACGACGTCGAAGCCCTCGTCGAGTTTGGCGAGCAGGCGGCCGATGTCGGCCGGGTCGTTCTGCAGGTCGCCGTCCATCGGCACGATGATCTCGCCCGAGGCGTGGTCCAGGCCGGCCATGAACGCCGCGGTCTGGCCGTAGTTGCGGCGCAGGTGCACGACGTGCACGCGCGGGTCGGCGGCGGCGATGGCATCGAGGCGTTCGGCCGATCGATCGCGGCTGCCGTCGTTGACGAAGATCAGTTCCCAGGGCCGGCCGAGCGCGTCGAGCGCCGCGGCCGTGCGCGCATGGAGTGGATCGACGTTGTCTTCTTCATCGAAGATCGGAACGGTGACCGAGAGTTCCGGTGTCGCGGCCTCGGGCGGGTTCATCCGAGCGCGGCCTGCAACTCCGGCAGCAGCTTGAACAGATCGCCGACCAGGCCGATGTCGGCGATTTCGAAGATCGGCGCTTCGGGATCCTTGTTGATCGCGACGATGGTGCCCGCGTCCTTGATGCCCGTCAGGTGCTGGATCGCGCCGCTGATGCCGACGGCGACATACAACTCCGGCGAGATGATCTTGCCGGTCTGGCCGACCTGCATCTCGTTGGGCACGTAACCGGCGTCGACGGCCGCGCGCGAGGCGCCGACCGCGGCGCCGAGCTTGTCGGCGAGCGCATAGACGATCTTGAAGTTCTCGGCCGAGCCCACGCCGCGGCCACCGGACACGACGCGGCGCGCGCTCTGCAGGTCGGGGCGATCGGACTTGCCGGCGGCCAGGCCCTGGAAGCGCGTGTGCGTCGGGAGCGTCGCATCGGCGTTCGCCGATTCGACGCTCGCGCTGCCATCGCGCGCCACTTCCGGCCACGACGCCGTGCGCACGGTGGCGACGACCGGGCGACCCTGCGGTGCGTCGACGGTGACGATCGCATTGCCCGCGTAGATCGGACGCTTGAAGGTGTAGGCGCCTCCGATTGCCATGACGTCGGACACCTGCGACACGCCGAGCAGCGCGGCGACGCACGGCATCAGGTCCTTGCCGAACGTGGTGCTCGGGCCGAACACGTGCGTGTAGCCGTCGGCCAGCCTGGCGACCTGCGGCGCCTGCACTTGCGCGATCGCATTTGCATTCGCAGCGTTGGACACGGCCAGCACGCGCGCGACGCCCTGCAGCTTCGCCGCTTCGGCGGCCACGCCGGCGGGATCGGCCGCAAGCACGAGCACGTCGATCGATTCGGGATTCAGCGCCTTCGCCGCGGACACGCACTTGGCGGTGGACGCGTTGAGCTTGCCGTCGAGATGTTCGGCAACGATCAGGACCTTGGACTGCGTGTTGTTCGACATCAGAGCAACCCCTTCGCTTTCAGTGCGGCGACCAGTTCGGCCGCGTCCTTCACCATCACGCCCTTGCTGCGCTTGGCGGGCGGCGCGTAGTGCGTGGTCTTGAGTTCGTCGCCGGCCTCCACGCCGAGGTCGGCGAACGGGATGGACTCCATCGGCTTGCTCTTGGCCTTCATGATGTCGGGCAGCTTGATGAAGCGCGGCTCGTTGAGGCGGAGGTCCGTGGTGACGACGGCGGGCAGGTCGACTTCGAGCGTTTCCAGGCCCGCGTCGACTTCGCGCACGACCGTGGCCTTGCCATCGGCGACGTCGAGCTTGGAAGCGAAGGTCGCCTGCGGGCGGCCCCACAACGTGGCGAGCATCTGGCCGGTCTGGTTGGCGTCGTCGTCGATGGCCTGCTTGCCGAGGATGACCAGGTCGGGCTGTTCCTTCTCGACCAGCTTCAGCAGCGCGCGCGCGGCGGTGAGCGGGGCGATGGGGCCATCGGCGACCACGTGGATCGCGCGGTTGGCGCCCATGGCCAGGCCGTTGCGCAGGTGGGCCTGGGCATCGGCGGGGGCGATGGTGGCCACGATCACTTCCGTGGCGATGCCTTTGTCGCGCAACCGCAGGGCTTCCTCGAGCGCGATCTCGTCGAACGGGTTGGCCGAGAGCTTCACGCCCTCGGTGACCACGCCCGAACCGTCGGGTTTGACCTGGATGCGGACGTTGTAGTCCACCACGCGCTTGTAGCCGACGAGGATCTTCATTGGGGGAGGGCATCCGGTGAACGAAGCGGACCGCGATTTTAGCCCGGCCGGCCGGCAAGGTGGACGAAAGACCGATGGGCGCAGGACGTGCAGGCGCTAGAATCCATGCTCTTTGCATCGGAGGTTCCATGGCCGGCAACAAGCTATTCCCGGACGCGGCGACGGCCTTGGCCGACCTCGTCGCGGACGGACAGACGCTCGCGGTCGGCGGTTTCGGCCTGTGCGGCATCCCCGAGGCGCTCATCGCCGCGCTGCGCGACACCGGGGCGAAGGGCCTCACGGTGATTTCGAACAACGCCGGCGTCGACGGCTTCGGCCTGGGCCAGCTGCTCGCGACGCGGCAGATCCGCAAGATGATTTCCTCGTATGTCGGCGAGAACAAGGAGTTCGAACGCCAGTACCTCGCCGGCGAGCTGGAACTCGAATTCAATCCGCAGGGCACGCTGGCCGAACGCCTGCGCGCGGGCGGCGCAGGCATCCCGGCATTCTTCACCCGCACCGGTTACGGCACGATCGTGGCCGACGGCAAGGAAACGCGCGAGTTCGACGGCCACCACTACGTGCTCGAAACCGCGCTGCACGCCGACGTCTCGCTGGTGAAGGCGTGGAAGGCCGACAAGGCCGGGAACCTCGTGTTCCGCAAGACCGCGCGCAATTTCAACCCGGCGGTCGCGATGGCCGGCAAGACGACGGTGGTGGAAGTGGAGCAGCTGGTCGAGATCGGGCAGATCGATCCCGACCACGTGCACCTGCCCGGCATCTACGTCGACCGTATCGTCGTCAATGCGACGCCCGAAAAGCGCATCGAACAGCGCACCGTCCGCCAGGGAGGCGTGTAATGGCCTGGACCCGCGATGAGATGGCGCAACGCACCGCGCAGGAACTCACCGATGGCGCATACGTCAACCTCGGCATCGGCTTGCCGACGCTCGTGGCCAACTACATTCCCGACGGCATCGACGTGTGGTTGCAATCGGAGAACGGTTTGCTCGGCATCGGGCCCTTCCCGGTGGATGCCGAGGTCGATGCGGACCTCATCAACGCCGGAAAGCAGACGGTCACCGCGCGCCAGGGTGCGAGTTATTTCGGCAGCCACGATTCCTTCGCGATGATCCGCGGCGGCCACATCGACCTGGCGATCCTCGGCGCGATGCAGGTCACCGACCAGGGCGATCTCGCGAACTGGATGGTGCCCGGCAAGATGGTCAAGGGCATGGGCGGTGCGATGGACCTGGTCGCCGGCGTCAAGCGCGTGGTCGTGCTGATGGAACACACCGCGAAGAACGGCGAACACAAGTTGCTCCCGCAGTGCACGCTTCCGCTCACCGGCGTGGGCGTGGTGAATCGCGTGATCACCGAACTCGGCGTCTTCGACGTGACCCCTGCGGGCCTGCGCCTGACGGAACTGGCGCCGGGCGTCGCGCTCGACGAGGTGCGCGAGAAGACCGGCGTCCCGCTCGTCGAATGACGGGCGCGTCGAACGCGACCTCCGCGCAACTGCCGCCTTGCGCCGTGTGCGGTGCGCGTGACTATCTCGATCGCGCGGTGCTCTGGCCCGCGCTCATCGACGAATGGGAACTCGCCGCGCACGAGGCCGCCTTCGTCGATCGGCAGCAGGGCACGGTCTGCACGCAGTGCGGTGCCAACCTGCGTTCGATCGCGCTCGCCGCCGCGCTGTGCCGCAGCGCCGGGCACGCCGGAACACTCGATGCATGGATCGCATCGGCGCCGACGTTGTCGGTGCTCGAAGTGAACGAAGCCGGCACGCTGCATGCGCGCCTGCAGCGGCTTCCGGGGCATGTCTACGGCGCATGGCCGCAAATCGACCTGCAAGCGCTCGCGTATCCGGATGCGTCCTTCGACCGCATCGTCCATTCCGACACGCTCGAACACGTGCCCGATCCGAAGGCCGCGCTGATGGAGATGCGTCGCGTGCTGAAACCGGGGGGTGCGGCGGTGTTCACCGTCCCGATCCTCCCGGGCCGCCTGACGCGCGGCCGGCGCGGTCTTCCGCGCAGTTACCACGGCGATCCGTCGACCGCGACCGACGACCTGCTCGTGCACACCGAATTCGGGGCCGACACCTGGGCCATGGTGCTCGAGGCCGGATTCGCCGCCTGCACGCTGGTCGGCTTCGATCCGCCGGCCGGCCTGGCGGTGATCGCCTCGCCCTGAACCGGTCCAGGGGTGACCTGCCGGGTCATTGCTGAACCAAACGGGTCACTTCACGGTAACCGCAGCAAAACGCCCACGTCGATTCGTGACGGCACGAGGCTTGCGTCTGCCATCGCATCGGGATAATCCTTAGCCGAGCGGGACTTGGAAGTCCCGTGCACGCTGCATCAGGGGGCCGTCTCCCACGGTTCGCGGCGGTACACCACCTCAACGGGAACCCATTTCAATGCGCCTTCCTCTGCTCCTCGCCAGCGCACTCGCCCTGGCGGCCTGCACCGCACACGACACACCTTCCGACGGCGATGGAACCGCCGCGAAAGGCACCGCCGCGGCGTCCGCTCCGCATGCGCCCGCCGGCCTGCGCGACCATCGTGCGCGCGCCATCGCCGGCTTGCCGGACCGTGGGCAACTGCTCGCTTACACCGCCGGCGCGCCGGTCACCCGCAGCGCCTACACGTGGCACGACATCGCGTTGAGCGAAGCGCACGCCATGAACGCCATTGCGACGGGCACGCTCGACGTGCCTGCGCCCGACGGTTCGACCATCGCGCTGAAGTTCGACCACGTGGTCGACCACGGCGACGGGAACTGGACCTGGGTCGGTCGCCCGGCAGGCACCAAGCCGGGCACCGAGGCGATCATCACCTTCGGGCCGAAGGCCGTGTTCGGCACCGTGCCCTACGGCCGCAAGCCCTCGCTGCGCATTGCTTCGGCGCAGGGCCGCACGTTCCTGATGGAAACCGACCCGGTGAAGCTCGCGCGCCTGCACAACGACCCGCGCCGGCCGAAGGGCCCCGATTCGTTGCTTCCGCCGGTCCTCGCAGGCGCGCGCGACAAGGTGCGCCAGCGCGCCGCCGCGCAACCCGGGACGCAGGCGCTGGTCGCCTCGGGCCTGGTGCCGGAGTCGAGCACCGTCGATGTCGTGCTCGGTTACACGAACACGTTCGCCTCGCGCCTGGGCGGAACCTCGCAGGCGAACACGCGCCTGACCTTCCTCGTCGCGGTCGCCAACCAGGCCTTCGTCAACAGCCAGATCAACGGCCGACTGCGCCTCGTCGGCACCGTGCCGGTGGATTACCCGGACGCCACCGACAACGAAGCGGCATTGCGCGAACTCAGTGGCGTGACCTGCACCGAATTGTCGAACGGCGGCCTCACGTGCGACGACGCGCCGATTCCCGCCGCGCTGCAACCACTCACGAATGCGCGCGAAACGCTGCACGCCGACCTGGTGTCGCTGGTGCGCAACTTCAGCGAGGCAAACGTCAGTTGCGGCATCGCCTGGCTCATCGGCGGCGGCGAAATCCCGATCACGAAGGACGACGCCTATGCGGCCGTCTCCGTGGTCAGCGATTCGAACGGCAACGGCTACGACGACAGCAGCGGAAGCCCGTTCCCCGACAACGGGTGGGTGTGCCGCAACGAAACCCTGGCGCACGAACTCGGCCACAACATGGGCTCGGCGCACGACGCGACCACGGCCGCGGGCGACGACGGCCTCTTGACCATGGACGAACACGGGGCCTACCCGTATTCGTTCGGTTACAAGACCAGCGCCGGCAACTTCTTCACGATCATGGCCTACGAAGACGACGGCCAGAAAAGCTATCGCGTCTTCTCCAACCCGCGCATCAACTACTGCGGGAGTGCGTGCGGCACGGCCGACGCGGACAACGCGCGGAGCCTGTCCAGCACGATCCCGATCGTCGCCTCGTTCTACACCTCGCTCGCGCAATCCACGCCGATCCCGCGTTCGGATTTCAACGGCGACGGCAATGCCGACATCTTGTGGCACAACACCAACGGCGCGAACGTGCTCTGGTACAACCCCGCCGGCACGTCGACGCTCAACGTCGCGGCCACGGCGGCGCCGTGGACGCTGGGCGGCATCGGCGACGTCAACGGCGACGGACGCGGCGACATCGTCTGGCGCAACACCTCGACCGGCGGCAACTCGATCTGGCTGTCGGGCAACAACCAGACGCGTGCGTCGATGGGCGCGGTCGCAACCGCGTGGAGCATCGCGGCGGTTGCCGACTTCAACGGCGACGGCAAGGCCGACGTGTGGTGGCGCCATCCGACGACCGGCGCGAACGTGCTGTGGCGTTCGGCGAACGTGGCGACGAAGTCGACGCTGGCCAATGCGGGGACGGTGTGGAAGTTCGTCGCGGCGGCCGACTTCAATGGCGACGGCGCGGCCGACGTGCTGTGGCGCAACCCCACCAATGGCGCGAACCTGATCTGGCGTTCGGGCAACGGGGCGACGACGCAATCGGTCAACAACATGCCGGCGCAATGGATCGTCGCGGGCGTGGGCGATTTCGACAGCGACGGCAAGGCCGACATCCTGTTCCGCAACACCTCGACGGGCGCGAACGAAATCTGGCGTTCGGCCTCCTCGGCCACGAAGACCGCGGTGGCGACCGTCTCCAATCTTGCCTGGCGCGTGGCCGGCGTCGGCGATTTCGATGGCGACGGTCGCGCCGACATTTTCTGGCGCCACACCAACGGTGCCAACCAGGTCTGGAAGTCGGGCACGCAGGCGCAGATCCCGACCAGGGCCTCGGTTGGCACGGCGTTCCAGCCCAACATGTAACGCGTTACTTCAACAGGCTTCGCAAAACCCTCACGCCCCGCGCTTCCAGCGCGGGGCGTATTTGTTGGCGCGGTGTGAAACAAGCG
Source organism: Lysobacter sp. P5_C4 (assembly GCF_054049695.1). Lineage (NCBI taxonomy): Bacteria > Pseudomonadati > Pseudomonadota > Gammaproteobacteria > Lysobacterales > Lysobacteraceae > Lysobacter > Lysobacter sp. P5_C4. Next base: position 684,470 of record NZ_JBFULX010000002.1, read on the forward strand.
GCGACGATCCGTGCGTTTTCATCACGTCACCTCCATGAACCCTGCCGTATCACCTGCAGACCTTCAACGGGGGATCCCCATATGCGTAATCTGCTCGCGATCTCGATCGCCTGCGGGCTGCTTGCGGCCTGCCACGGCGACAGTACTTCCACCGTGGGTGCCGACGCGCGCAGCGCCGTTGCCCATCCGCATTCGCAAGGTGCCGTGCGCAAGGCATCGGGCATCGCTTCGCTCGCCGACCACGGTTCGCTGGTCGCGTACGAAGGCGCGCCGGTCCAGCGCGGCGCCACCACCTGGCGCGACGTGCAGATCAGCGAAGCGCATGCGTTGCGCGCCGCCGTCGCCGGCGGAGCGTTGACGCTCCCGGCGCCCGATGGTTCGACGATGAAGGTCGGCTTCGTTCGCCGCGTCGAACACGCCGACGGCAACTGGTCGTACGTCGGTCGCGCGGAAGGCGCGCCGGTCGGCAAGGAAACCGTGCTGACCTTCGGCGACAAGGCCGTCTTCGGCACGATCCCCTACAAGAAGGGCGCGCCGCTGCAGATCACGACGATCGGCGATCGCACCTTCATGGTCGAAAGCGATCCGAACAAGGCCATCGCGCTCGGCATCAAGGATCCGACCGGTGCCGATTCGATCAACCTGCCCGCCGAAGCGACCGCGTTCGCGAACGACATGCGTCCGCGCGTCTCCGCCGCGATGGCGTCGCGTACGAGCGCCGCGGGTGCGCAATCGCTCGTCGCCTCCAGGGCGCCGATCACCACGAGCACCGTGGACATCGTCGTCGGTTACACCGCCGGCTTCGCGACGCGCCTGGGTGGCACCTCGCAAGCGGTGACGCGCCTGCGCTTCCTCGTCGATACGACGAACCTGGCCCTCGCCAACAGCAAGGTCGGCGGCTCGCTGCGCGCGTCGCAATTCATCCAGGTGGATTTCCCGGACGAAACCAACAACCGCGAAACGTTGTTCCAGCTGACCGGCGTGTCGTGCACGAACCGTAGCAACACCGGCGAGCTTCCCGACAGCGGCGTGACCTGCACCTCGGCCGCGCGCCCGGCCGCGCTGGAACCGCTCGCGCTCGCACGCGAACAGTTCGGCGCCGACCTCGTCACGCTGGTGCGCGCCTTCGACAACGATACCAACGGCAGCTGCGGCATCGGCTGGAAACTCGGTGGCGGGCAGACGCCGATCAACGCCGCGAGCGCGGCGTTCGGCTACTCGGTGGTGAGCGACTCCAGCGGCACGATCTTCACCGATGGCGGCGCGAACTGCCGCGACGACAATCTTGCGCATGAAGTGGGCCACAACCTCGGCCTGCAGCACGACGTCGCAACCGCGGCCGGGAGTGACGACACCAACGGCGACACCAACCTGCTCGATCCGGAAGAATACGGTCGTCTCGCCGATTCGTTCGGTTACTTCGCAGCGCCCGAAGCCGGCGACTTCTTCGACACGATGGCGGTGCGACGCCCGGGCAAGGACAACTTCCTGATCTATTCGAACCCGAGCGTGGCCGATTGCAACGGCTTCGCGTGCGGCGTGGCCAACGAGGCGAACGCGGCGCGCACCTTGAACCTGACCATCCCGCAGGTCGCGGCCTTCCGCAAGAGCGTGGTGCCGACGGTGGGCAACTGGTATCGCGGCGACTTCGACGGCGACGGCAAGAGCGACCTGTTGTGGCGCAACCTCACCTCGGGCAGCAACGTGGTGTGGCGCGGCGCGGTCTCGCAGCAGTCCATGTCGATCAAGGGCGTGGCGAGCATGGTGTGGCAGATCGCCAGCACCGCCGATTTCGACGGTAACGGCAAGTCCGACATCGTCTGGCGCAACAGCACCAGCGGCCAGAACCTGTTGTGGCGCGACGGCCAGAGCACCTTGCAGGGCACGCTCGGTTCGCCGCCTGCGCCGTGGGGCATCGTCGGCGCGGGCGACTTCAACGGCGACGGCAAGGCCGACCTGTTGTGGCGCAACGGCGGCACCGGCGGGAACGTTTACTGGCGCGGTGCGGTCAACACGCAGGCCACGTCGCTGCGCGCGCTGGCGGACCTGGATTGGGTGGTCGCGGCCATCGGCGACTTCAACGGCGACGGCAAGTCGGACATCCTCTGGCGCCACAGCACCACGCGCGCGGCGCAGATCTGGCTGTCGGGCAACGGGGCGACCACGCAGGGCGTCACCGCCTGGGCGGCGCAGTGGACGGTGATGGGCGCCGGCGATTTCAACGGCGACGGCAAGGCGGACATCCTGCTGCGCAACCTCGCCACGGGGCAGAACGTGATCTGGCGTTCGGGCAATTCGGCCACGCCGCAAGGCATGGCGGTCCAGCCCAACCTGGATTCGGTGCCGGTCGCCATCGGCGATTTCAACAACGACGGCAAGGACGACGTGATGTGGCGCAACGTGGTCAATGGCCAGAACGTGATCTGGCTGTCGGCGAACGCCAACACGGTGATGAACCTCACCACGACGCTCACGCCGACCTGGTTGCAGGCCGGCTGACGCGGGCATTGGGTCACGTGGAAAAACACCGGGCGCGCAATGCGCCCGGTGTCATTTTGGATCACAGGTTCTGGTAGTTCGGGCCCGAGCCGCCTTCGGGCGTGACCCAGGTGATGATCTCGTACGGATCCTTGATGTCGCAGGTCTTGCAGTGCACGCAGTTGGCGGCGTTGATCTGCAGGCGCTTGCCGGTGCCGGCGGGGCCGTCGGGATCCTCGACGATCTCGTAGACGCCGGCCGGGCAGAAGCGCGTACACGGGTTGTCGTATTCGGCGGCGCACTTGGTGACGCACACGCTCGGGTCGTGCACCACCAGGTGCACCGGCTGGTCTTCGTCGTGTTCGGTGGCGGCGAAATACACGCCGGCCAGGCGGTCGCGGGGCGCGAGGTCGCGCTGCACGTAATCGCGCGTGGCCCGTTCGCGTTCGGCCACCTTGTCCAGCGCGTTCCAGTCGGGCTTGTTCTTCAGCGTCCAGGGCGACAGACCGAACGTCACGGTTTCCCATGCCGCGTTCGCCAGGCCGAACCAGAGGCCGCGCTTGAAGCCCGGCTTGATGTTGCGCACGCGCCTGAGCTCGCGGAAGACCTTCGACTTGCGCACCTTGCGGTCGAAGCCGCGCGTGTTGGTGTCGAACTCCACGATGTGTTCGGCCGCGAGCAGCGCGGTTTCGATGGCCTGGTGCGTGCCCTTGATCTTCGGCACGTTGAGCGTGCCGGCCGCGTCGCCGATCAGGATGGCGCCGGGCATTTCCAGTTTCGGCAGCGATTGGTAACCGCCCGTCACGATCGCGCGCGCGCCCGCCGACACGATGGTCCCGCCCTCGAGCAAGGGCTTGACCGAGGGATGGTTCTTCCACTGCTGGAAGGCTTCCCATGGCTTGTACTGCGGATCGGTGTAATCCAGGCCGCTGATGTAGCCCAGGGCGATGCGGCCCTTGTCCAGGTGATAGAGGAAGCTGCCGCCGTAGGTGCGGTCGTCCGCGGGCCAGCCGAGCGAATGCACGATCTTGCCCGGGCTCACGCGTTCTTCGGGCACCTGCCAGAGTTCCTTGATGCCGATCGAGTAGCCCTGCGGATCGCAGCCGGCGTCGAGCTGGAAGCGCTTGATGAGCCGTTTGGTGAGATGCCCGCGCGCACCTTCGGCGAGCACGGTGACGCGCGCATGGATGTCGATGCCCTGCGTATAGGCGGGCTTGTGCGTGCCGTCCTTCGCCACGCCCATGTCGCCGATGCGCACGCCGATCACGCGGCCGCTTTCATCGTGCAGCGTTTCCGACGCCGCGAACCCCGGGAAGACATCCACGCCCAGCGCTTCGGCCTGCGGCGCGAGCCATGCGCACAACGCGCCGAGGCTGACGACGAAGTTGCCCTTGTTGTGCATCTGCGGCGGCGTGGGCAGCTTGAACCCGCCGGTCTTGGTGAGGTACCAGAATTCGTCCCTGGCCGCGGGGATGCAGATCGGCGGCGGGTTGTCGCGCCAGCCGGGCAGCATTTCGTCCAGCGGGCCCGGTTCGATCACCGCGCCGGACAGGATGTGCGCGCCGATCGTCGAGGCCTTTTCGATCACGCAGACCGTCATGTGCGCGTTGTGCTGCTTGACGCGGATCGCACAGGCCAGGCCGGCGGGCCCGGCGCCGACGACGACGACGTCGTACTCCATTACGTCGCGTTCGGTTTCGGTCATGGCGCCCTCCATTGGATCGCGCCATTCTAAAGCGCATGGCGGCGCAGGCGATTCATCTGGCAGATGCGGACGTGGCCTTCGACCCCGCGTGGCTGGGCGAAGGGCAGGCGTGGGCGTTGTTCGAGGCGCTGTGCTCCGGCCTGCCGTGGGAGCGCCACCGCATCACCGTGTACGGCCGCACGCTCGATGCCCCGCGGCTCAGTTGCTGGATCGGCGATGTGGCCTACACCTATTCCGGGACGCTGTTCGAACCGCATCCCTGGCCCGCGGCGCTGGCACCGGTGCGCGAACGGCTGGAGCGCGAACTGCGGGGCGGTTTCAACAGCGTGCTCGCCAACCTCTACCGCGACGGCGCCGACCGCCTGGGCTTCCATCGCGACAGCGAACCCGAGCTCGGGCCCGAACCGTTGATCGCATCGGTGAGCCTCGGTGCGACGCGGCGCTTCCGCTTCCGTGCGCGCGAAGGAAAACAATCGCTCGGGCTCGACCTCACGCACGGCAGCCTGCTCGTGATGGCAGGTGCGACGCAACGCAACTGGCTGCACGCGGTGCCGCCCACCGCACGCGCGGTGGGGCCGCGCATCAACCTGACCTTCCGGCACGTCGCGCCGAAATGAGGCGCCTCAATCTTCGTCGACGAGCAACTCCAGCGCCATGACCAGCGCGTCCTCGCGCCCGTCCTTCGCCGGGTAATAGCGCGGGCGGCGGCCGATCTCGTTGAAGCCTTCGTCGTGGTAGAGCGCGATCGCCGCGGCATTGGACGGACGTACTTCGAGGAACACGCGCTGCGCACCGCGCCCGCGCGCGAGTTGCAGGATCGCGCGCAGCAAACGGCGCCCATGGCCGCGACCCTGGACTTCCGGCGCGGTGCACACGTTGAGCACGTGCGCTTCGCCCGCGGCGACGCTCAACACCGCGTAGCCCAGGATGCCGCCGTCCTGCACGAGCACCCACGCCGGATGATTGGCGAGCAGGCAATCGCGGAACACGCCCTGCGTCCAAGGAAAAGCGTAGGCGCGTTGTTCGATCGCCATGACATCGGGCAGATCGACTTCCCGCATCGGGCGCAGCGCGGGAAGGGGCAGGCTGTCGGCTGCGAGCGCGCTCATCGGCGCGCGGCCTTGCGCAACGCGCGCAACTGCGGCCACAACGCGCGCTTGGCGGCGGGCGTGCGCAACTGTGCGAGCGACGGGAGCCTGGGAAGCGATGGCAGGTCGGTCTTCGCCGCGCGCGCGATCGCCTGCGTCAGCGGTGTGTCTTCGACGGCATCGGGGTGCTGCACGCGGTACACGACATGCCCGAGCGCGTCGAGCACGTCGCGCTGGAAGTCGTCCCACGGCGGCGAGACATCGCTCATGTCGCCTCGCTCACGACCTTGCGGCGACGGAACCACATCACCGGGCCCGACAACGCATACAGCGCGGTCACCGCGAGCAGCACGCGCGGCGGGTCGATCCACAGCGCGATCAGCGCGGCGACGGCGATCACGATCGCGGTGAACGGCACGCGTTCTGCGCGCGCGCCCTGGCCGCTGCCCTTGAAGCTGTTGTAGCGCACGCGGCTGACCATCAGCAGGCCGGCGAACACCGCGACCGCAGCGGCCGGATAGCGCAACTCGGTGCCCGAATAACCGATCTCGTCGCAGGTCCAGACGAAACTCGCCATCAACCCGGCGGCCGCGGGACTGGCCAGCCCGATGAACCAGCGCTTGTCGACCGTGCCGACCTGGCTGTTGAAGCGCGCCAGCCGCAAGGCGGCGCACGCTGCATAGAGGAAGGCGACGAGCCAGCCGACCTTGCCGAAGACCACGCCGTCGAGCTTCATCGACGACAGCGCCCAGTGGTACATCACCAGCGCCGGCGCCATGCCGAAGCTGACCAGGTCGGCGAGGGAGTCGTACTGCACGCCGAATTCGGTCTGGGTGTTGGTCATGCGGGCCACCCGGCCGTCGATGCCGTCGAGGATCGCGGCGATGAAAATCGCGAGGCAGGCCGCCTCGTATTTGCCCTGGGCGGCCGCGATGATCGCGAAGAACCCCCCGAACAGGCCGCCGGTCGTGAACAGGTTGGGCAGCAGGTAAATGCCGCGCGGACGTGGCCGCGCCGGTTCGATGGGCTCCATGGCCGAAGTGTAGCGCCTGCGACGCAGGTCGCTTGCGCGCCCCCCGTCGCAGTGCTGCAATCGCCCCACGCGAATACGCGATGTCCTCAGGGGAAGCGCCATGAACCGTTCGATCCGCCTGCTCGTGGGTGCCTGTGCCCTGGTGATGTTGGCGCCTGCGGTCGCGCAGGAGGTCTACACCTGGAAGGACGCCAAGGGCGTCACCCACTATTCCGATTCCCCGCCGCCGGCCGGCGCGAAGAAGAAGAACGTGCGCATCGCGGCCGACCCGGTGCCGTCGGCCGCGCCCGCCGCCGTCGTGAAGCCCGCCGACGCGGCCGATGCCGCGGCCAAGCCCGACACCGCCGACCAGCAGGCCGCCGAGCAGGCGGCCGCCGCGCAGCGGGCCAAGCAGCGCGAACAGTCCTGCAAGCAGGCGCAGGCCAACATCGCGGTGTTGAACAGCCAGGCCGGCGTGTCGATCGACCGCGACGGCGACGGCAAGCCCGACGCGGTGCTGGACGACAAACAGCGCCAGCAGGAAGTGCAGGCCATGCAATCGGTCGCCGCCGCCAACTGCAACTGACATCGTGGCGGGCAGCGCCGGGTGCGCGGCACGCGAGCCCGCCGATCCGGGCCCGCGTGTCCGGGCGCGCGATCGACGTCGACGGCCGCCGCCCTTGGTGCGCTCCGCGGTACGGGCCGGGGGCGCTGCGGGGTCCCGTGGCAGAATGCGGCTCTTTCCGCCGTCCGAAGTCCCCCGATGCGCCTGTCGCAATTCCATCTCCGCACCGTCAAGGAAACGCCCGCCGACGCCGAAGTCGTCAGCCACCAGCTGATGCTCCGCGCGGGCATGGTCCGCAAGCTCGCCGCTGGCCTGTACACGTGGTCGCCGCTCGGCCTGCGCGTGCTGCGCAAGGTGGAAGGCATCGTGCGCGAGGAAATGAACCGCGCCGGCGCGATCGAACTGCTGATGCCCTCGATCCAGCCGAAGGAGCTGTGGGAAGAGACGGGCCGCTGGCAGAAGTTCGGCGGCCAGCTGTTGAAGATCAGGGACCGCAAGGAAGCCGAGTACTGCTACGGCCCGACGCACGAAGAGGTGATCACCGACTTCGCGCGCAACGAGTTGTCCAGCTACAAGCAATTGCCGGTCAACTTCTACCAGATCCAGACCAAGTTCCGCGACGAGATCCGCCCGCGCTTCGGCGTGATGCGCGCGCGCGAATTCCTGATGAAGGATGCGTACTCCTTCCACGTCGACGAAGCCTCGCTCGCCGACGAATACCGCAACATGTACGACACCTACACGCGCATCTTCACGCGCCTGGGCCTGAAATTCCGCGCGGTGTTCGCCGACACCGGCGCGATCGGTGGCAATGCCTCCCATGAGTTCCAGGTGCTCGCCGATTCGGGCGAGGACGCGATCGCCTTCTCCGACGGGTCGGACTACACCGCCAACATCGAATTGGCCGAGGCGCTCGCGCCCGGTCCACGGCAAGAGGCGGCGGAATCCTTGCGCAAGGTGGAGACGCCGACACAGAAGACATGCGAAGACGTCGCTGCGTTGATGGGTATCACGCTCGATCGCACCGTGAAGTCGGTTGCTGTGATGGGCGATAACGGCTTCGTTTTGGTCCTGGTGCGCGGCGACCACGTCGTCAACGAGGTCAAGCTGCGCAAGCTCGCCGGCCTGTCCGACTACCGCCTCGCCACCGAAGCGGAAATCGCCACGCACCTCGGTGCCGATCCCGGCTTCCTCGGTCCGCTGCAGTCGCGCGCCGACATCACCGTGATCGCCGATCGCAGCGTCGCAGCGATGCACGATTTCGTCGTCGGTGCCAACGAAAACGGCTGGCACGTCGCGGGCGTGAACTGGGTGCGCGACCTGCCCGAAGCCGACATCGTGGCCGACGTGCGCAACGTCGTTGCAGGCGATTCCTCGCCCGACGGCAAGGGCACATTGGGCATCGCGCGCGGCATCGAAGTGGGCCACGTCTTCCAGCTCGGCCGCAAATATGCCGAGGCGATGCAATGCACCGTGCTCGACATGGCGGGCAAGGCCGTCGTGCCGATGATGGGTTGCTACGGCATCGGTGTTTCGCGCATCGTTGCCGCCGCGATCGAACAGAACCACGATGCCAACGGCATCCTCTGGCCCGAAGCGATGGCGCCGTGGCAGGTGGCCGTGTGCATCATCAACCCGAAGAACGATGCGAACGTCGCCGCCGCCGCCGAAACGCTGCACCGCGAGCTCAACGCGGCGGGCATCGACGCGGTGCTCGACGACCGCGGCCTGCGCCCCGGCCAGATGTTCGCGGACATCGAGCTGATCGGCGTGCCGCACCGTGTCGTCGTGTCCGAGCGCGGGCTGGCCGCGGGCACGTTCGAGTATCGTGCGCGCACCGCGGCCGATGCCGAACAACTCGATCGCCAGGCGCTCTTCGCACGGTTGCGCGCCTGACCGATTTCCCTGTCCGTGTCCCCTTCACCTTGCGGAGGAACGCCCCGATGCCCATCGACCTCAACGGCCTGTCGGCCAAGGAACTCGACGCGCTGATCGCGCAAGCGAAGAAGCGTCGCACCACGATCAGCAAGCGCAAGCCCATCGCGCTGGTCCGCAAGAAGCTCACCGCGCTGGCGCGCGCGGAGGGTTACACGATCGGTGAACTGTTCGGCGGCGCGGCAAGCGCTGCGCCGGCGAAGAAGGCCACGGCGACAGGCGCTGCGCCTTCGCGCAAGTCGACCAAGGGTTACAAGCTGGGCAAGGTCGCGCCGAAGTACCGCAATCCGCAGAATTCCGCGGAGACGTGGGCCGGCCGCGGCCAGCAACCGAAGTGGATGGCCACGCAGATCGCCGCCGGGCGGAAGCTCGAAGACTTCCTCATCCGGTAAACGTCACAGGTTGCGGCGCGCGGAAATCAGCAGGTTTCCGAACAACAGCCCCGCAACCAGCGCCATCAACGAGTTGAGCACCGCGATCGCCGCGGCGCTGCCTGCATCGACGTTCTGTTGTTGCACCAGGTTGATCACGCCGCGCAGCGCGACGCTGCCCGGTACCAGCATGATGATGCCGGGGACGCGCACCAGCGCGCCCGGCCGTTGCGCAAGGCGCGCGTAAGCATTGCCGAGCGCGGAGGTCACCAGCGCAGCGAGGAAGACGCCGGCCGGGCTGTCGAACGCCTGCCCGCCGAAGCGCGCGATGAGATAACCCGTCGCCGCCGACAGCATCACCACCCAGTAGTCGCGCAAGCCCGCGCGGAAGAGCACGGCGAAGGCGAACGCGCCGCTCACCAGTGCCAGCCCTTCCACCCAGTCCGGTTGCGGGCGCGATGCACGGATGTGCGGTTGCAGACCGATGTACTGCGCAAGCTTGAACGCGATGACGGTGCCGATCGTGAGCTTGAGGATCGTCGTCAGCGCGCCGGCGAAGCGCGCGGTCCCGGACACCAGGTGCCGGCTCGTGAGTTCGTTCACCGCGTTGGTGAGCGTCATGCCGGGCAGCAACACGATGAGCGCGGCGATCGTCACCGTGTTGAGGTTCAGCGGTCCGATCGCGCTGGCAACGGTGATCGCGACCAGGCCGGCGACGACGCCGGCGATCGCGTCGCTGGCTTCGTTCAATCGCGCGCGGCCTTGCGAGGCGAGTTCGAGCAGGCCGATCAGCAGGCCGATCAAACCTGCAGTGCCGATGTCGAGCCAGGGCAGGCGCAAGAGGCCCGCCACCGCGGCGGAAGCGAGGCCGAAACCGAAGATCTGGATCGCGCGCTGTCGCGTCGTCGGCGGTTTGGAGAGTGCGCGAAGTTGCGCATGTCCTTGCGCGATGCCGACGCGGCCGGCCATCACGTCTTCTGCGATGCGATCGGCCTCGCACAACTTGTAGAGGTTCGTGTCTCCGGGCGCCAAACGGATCACGCGCGTCGTATCCGAGACGCCGGCGGGTCGACGCGGATCGCTGAAGGACAGGATCATGCCCGTGGGGTTGGACCACGGTTCGCAGTCGAGTCCGAGGCGTTGTGCGACTGCGACCACTGCGCCTTCGAGCCGTTGCGCGGTGGTGCCGTAAGCGTGCAGGTGCTCGGCGACTTCGAGCACGAATTCGATGCGTTCGGCATAGCCGGCGCTCGCGGCGTCGGCCGTTGCCGCCGCCGCTGTGGGAACCAAAGAAGGAGGGGCACTCATGTTCGAAGCATCGCACGACACTTGCACCCGCCAAGGCGGCGGCGCCGGCACAGGCGCGTCCGCGAGCGGACAAATCCTTGCAATTAGTCCCAATATGGATTACAAGGAGTTCGCCTCCCGCCTGGGGTCCGCCATGGCCCAACCACTCGAAACACCGCACGTGCATGCACCGGACCTGTCCTCGGCGGAGTCCGCCGCGGCCGCGCTGCGCACCTTCTTCCGCATCGCCGATGCCTGGGGCCTGTCCAACGACCAGCAGCGCCAGTTGCTCGATTGCGGCCGCAGCACGTTCTACGAATGGAAAAGCGGGCGCGTGAAGCGCGGCCTGGACAACGCCACGCTCGAGCGCCTGTCGCACGTCTTTGGCATCTACGCCGCGTTGCAGTTGCTGCTGCCCATCCCGGAACGCGCGCACGCCTGGATCAAGGGCGACAACGCCGCGCCGCTGTTCGGCGGCAAGTCCGCGCTCGATCGCATGCTCGCCGGGCAGGTGTCGGATCTGTTCGTCGTCCGCCAATACCTCGACGCGCAACGCGGCGGTTGGTCCTGAGGCGCGCGTGCGGCTGACGCACGTCCAACTCGCGTGGGACACCTCGTGCCGGCTAGTCGCAAGCCGGTATCCGGCGGTGGGCCTGTTCGATGCCGTCGCCGATCCGGCCGACCTCGATGTCGTGTTCGCCGTCGAAGCACTCGGCAACCCGCGCCTGCGGCAGGAACACGGCGCGCTTTCGCTCCTGCCGCAGGACCAGCGCATCAGCGGTCCGGGGTCGACGCCGGTGATGTCGGCGTTCACCCATCTCAATCCCGAAGGCTCGCGCTTCTCCGACGGCACCTGGGGCGTGTACTACGCGGCGAGTGATCTAGACACCGCCGTCGCCGAGGTGAGCCACCACCGCGCCCGTTTCCTCGCACGCACGGCGGAGCCGGCGATCGAAATCGACCTGCGCTGCTATCGCGTCCCGGTCCGCGCGCGGCTGCTCGATCTCCGCGGCCGCCGCGCGCCGGCAGGCCTCCTGGATCCCGCCAGTTACGCCGTCTCGCAGCCATTCGCGCGCACGCAGCGAGACGCGCGCGAGCCGGGCATCGTCCACGACAGCGTGCGGCGCCGCGGAGGGCAATGTGTCGCGCTGTTCACCCCGAAGGCGACGGTGCCCCCCGCGCAGCAGGCCGAACACGTCGCCCTGTGCTGGAACGGCGAGCGCATCGCCGCGTGGTACCGCAAGTCCGACGCCCGGTTGCTGTAATCGCGCCGTCGACGCCCGGCGCAAGCGGGACTCTGTATGCTCCGCGCCAAAGGGGACCCGATGCGCGACGAAAGCCGCCCGCCCAGTCTAGAAACCGATGCCGACAGCCGCCTGCGCCTGCTCGGCAGCTGGACGCTCGTGCATGCCGCCGGCATGGCCGAGCAATTGCGGATGGCGCCGGAGTCGGTCGAAACCGTCGACGCCCACGACATCGAACATCTCGACTCCGCCGGCGTCCTGCTCTTGCTGCGCTATGCCCGCCGCCGCGGCCTGGAACTGGAGAGCTTCCACTTCCGCGACGACCACGTGCCGCTGGTCTCGGCCATCGAAGATGTCGCGGACGACCGCCCGAAGAAGAAACGCGAATACGGTGTCAGTGCCGCGCTCGCCCGCCTGGGTTATGCCGTGCACGACAACTGGCGCGAGATCCTCGCGCTGGTCGGTTTCCTCGGCGAAAACCTGATGAAGTTCGGCCGCATGCTCGCGCAGCCCCGGCGCTTCCGCCTCACGGCGACGGTCTACCACATGGAACAGGTGGGGCTCGACGCCGTGCCGCTCGTGTTCCTGCTGTCGTACCTGGTCGGCGCGGTGATCGCCTTCCTCGGCGCGAACATCCTGCGCGACTTCGGCGCGGAGATCTACGTCGTCGAACTGGTCAACGTGGCCTTCCTGCGCGAATTCGGCGTGCTGCTCACCGCCATCATCCTGGCCGGCCGCACCGCGAGTGCGTTCACCGCGCAGATCGGCGCGATGCAGAGCCGCGAGGAAGTCGATGCGATCCGCACCCTCGGCATGGACCCGATCGACCTGCTCGTGCTGCCGCGCGTCATCGCCTTGCTGGTGATGCTGCCGCTGCTCACGTTCATCGCGATGATCGCCGGTTTGCTCGGCGGCCTGTCCGTCGGCGCCTTCAGTCTGGACATTCCGCCGCAAGCGTACCTCGCGCGCATGGAAGCGACGATCGAAGTGCGGCATTTCCTCGTGGGCCTGTCGAAGGCGCCGTTGTTCGCCCTCGTCATCGGGTTGATCGGGTGCCTGGAAGGCCTGCAGGTCGAAGGCACGGCGCAATCGGTCGGCGAACGCACGACATCGAGCGTGGTGCAGAGCATTTCGCTGGTGATCATCATCGACGCGATCATGGCCCTGTGGTTCCTGCAGATGGACATCTGACCATGCCCAACGACGAAAACAACATCGTCATCCGCGTGCGGGGCCTGGAGAACCGGTTCGGCGAACAGGTCGTGCACGAGAACCTCGACCTGGATGTGCGCGCCGGCGAAATCATCGGTGTCGTGGGCGGTTCGGGCGCGGGCAAATCGGTGCTGATGCGCTCGATCATCGGCCTGCGGCGCCCCGACGCCGGCACGATCGAAGTCCTCGACGTCGACGCGCGCAGCGAAGACGAGGAGATTCGCAACCGCATCGAGCGCAACACCGGGGTGCTGTTCCAGGATGGCGCGCTGTTCTCCTCGCTCACCGTCGGCGAGAACGTGCAGGTGCCGCTGAAGGAGCAACATCCCGAATTGCCCGAATCGCTGCGCTACGAACTGGCGCTGCTGAAGGTGAAGCTCGCCGGCCTGCCGGCCGAGGCGGTGAACAAATTGCCCTCGCAGCTCTCGGGCGGCATGCGCAAGCGCGCGGGCCTGGCGCGTGCACTCGCGCTGGATCCACCGCTGTTGTTCCTCGACGAACCGACCGCCGGCCTGGACCCCATCGGCGCGGCGGCGTTCGACGAACTCATCCTGACCCTGCAGCAGGCCCTGGGCCTGACGGTGTTCCTGATCACGCACGACCTCGACACGCTGTACGCGATCTGCGATCGCGTCGCGGTGCTGGCCGACAAGCGCGTGGTGGTGAACGCGCCCATCGAGGAGGTCGAGCGCTTCGACCATCCCTGGGTGCAGGAATATTTCCACGGCCCGCGCGCCCGCGCCGCCCGCGCTTCCAGCGCGCCGGCCGCTGGCACAATGGCCTGAAGGGAGGATCCATGGAAACCAAGGCCAACTACGTCCTGATCGGCGCGTTCACGCTGGCGGTCAGCATCTTCGGCCTGCTGTTCGCGCTGTGGGCCGCCAACTGGTCCTCCGAACGCGAATGGAACAAGTACCACATCGTTTTCAACGAAGCGGTGACCGGTTTGTTCGAAGGCGGGAGCGTGCGCTACAACGGCATCACCGTCGGCACCATCGACGCATTGCGGCTGGCGCCGAACGACCCGCGCAAGGTGATCGCCACCGTGCGCATCAACAGCCAGACGCCGATCAAGACCGATACGCACGCGAAGATCTCGCAGGACGGCCTCACCGGCCCGACCTTCATCCAGCTCAGCGGCGGGAGCCCGACCGCACCGCAACTGGTGTCCAACGACAGCGACGTGCTGCCGACCATCGCCACGGAGCCTTCCGCGCTGCAGAATATCGCCGACACCGCCAATCGCCTGGTGGCGCGCATGGACGTGCTGCTCAGCGACGAGAACGTGCAGCGTATCTCCGACTCGCTGGCGAACATCGAAGCGTTGACCGATTCGGTCGCCGCGCAGCGCCAGGACCTGGGCGCGCTGATCGTCAACGCGCGGCAGGCCAGCGAGCAGTTGAAGGTGACGCTCAATACGACCAACGGGGCAGTCGAACGCCTGGATCGCGATGTCGTGCGGCAGTTGCCGCAGATCATCGGGAAACTGGATCGCACGCTCTCGCAACTCGAATCGGTCGCGACCAACGCCAACGGCGTGATCACCGACAATCGCGCGCCGCTCGCCAATGGCCTGCAGCAGCTCGGCCCGGCGATGACCGAACTGCGTGGCCTGGTGCGCGACTTGCGCCGCGTCGCCAGCCGCCTCGACGCCAACCCGGCGGGCTACGTGCTCGGCCGCCAGCAACCGAAGGAGTTCGTGCCCGAATGAGTACGCGCATTGCCCTGGTGGTCGCAACCGCCGTGCTGGCGACACTGGCCGGCTGCAGCAGCATCGTCGGAAAGCGGGAATCGATTGCGATCTACGCACCCGAAGCGACGGTGCAGCCCGATGCCGCGTGGCCGCAGGTGGAGTGGGCCTTGCAGATCCCGCGCCCGCACGCATCGGAACTGCTGGATTCCCCACGCATCGTGGTGCGCCCGACGGATGGCGAATTGCAGGTCTACCACGGCGCGATCTGGGCCGAACCGGCGCCGGACCTGGTGCAGGACGCAGTGCTGCGCGCCTTCGAAGACAGCGGGCGCATCGCCGGCGTCGCGCGCCGCGGCAGCGGCCTCACCGGCGATTACGAGTTGCTGCTCGACATCCGCAATTTCCAGTCCGATTACGCGGGCGGCGCGACGCCGAACGCCGACGTGGAGATCGTCGCCAAGCTGGTGGCCAATCGCAGCAACACTGTCGTGGCCACGCGCATGCTCAAGCAACGTGCGCTGGCCTCCTCGACGAAGATCGGCGATGTCGCGCGCGCCTTCGACGTCGCGCTATCGGCCACCGTGCAGGAGCTGGTCGGGTGGGCGTTGCTGGAAGGACAGAAATACGACGCCATGCACCCGGCGCCCGTCAAACCTGTCAAGCGCTGACTTTCTTCCGCGCCAGCGCCGGCTTTTCGACCAGGTGCCAGGACAACACGGCCAGTGCGGTCGTCCCCGCGCCTGCAGCCGCGATCATCTGCACGGGCGTGATGCCCGGCACCGTCGAGACCAGCAACTGTTGCATCGGGAAGGCATAGATGTAGATGCCGTAGGAGTAGTCGCCGAGCTTGTTGAAGCTGCGTAGCCAACCGCCCGGGACGTACGCCAGCCACATCACGATGTAGGGCGCGGTGAGCGGATAAATCCAGAAGAACGCCTTCGGCTGCACGATGCCCGCGACCAGCAATACGCAGGCGGGCACGAACAACTTCCACGTCATCGGGATCCGGACGCGGAAGATCCACATGCCGGCGCCGCAGAAGAAAAAGAAGAACAGGCGGAAGGTGTGCCAGTGCTTGTAGGCGTGCGCGTGTGCGATCCAGAACGCCACCAGCATCAACGCCGTGCCCACGACGACGATCCGCGTGAACGTGCGCACCTTGTCCGACTTGACCAGGCCCGCCACCCACCACACCAGCGCGAGCGTCAGGTAGCAGCGCAGTTCGAAGGGCAGCGTCCACAGTGAGCCGTTGACGACCTGCATCTGGTTGGATTCGAACACGCCCGGCAGGCTGAACTTCAGGCCGGTGAGGACGGTCGTGTTCTTCCAGATGAATTTCCAGACGGCGGAGTCGCTGAAGTAGTCGGCCAGCGGCAGCGTCGTGATCCAGGGCCCCATCACCAGCGCCAGCAGCGCCGACATCACCAGCAACGCTGGGAAGATGCGCAGCGCACGCGCGCGCACGAACGCCTTGAAGTTGTCCAGCCGCAGCAGGCTCGCAGTGACCAGGAAGCCGCTTGTGACGAAAAACACGTCGACCGCGACGCCGCCCGGCGTGTAACCGAGCCATTGCACCCACGGTTCGAAGGCGGGGCTGAGCACGATCGCGTAGCTGTGGCTCCACAGCACGGCGAAGGCCGCCATGAACCGGACCAGGTTGAAGTTGTTGTCGCGACCCGTCGCGTACTGCGAGAGCCGCATCGTCAACCCAGTCGCGCCCGTTGCGCGGCCAGTGCGTCGCGCTGCGCGGTCCAGTCGTTCAGGCGCTGGCGCTCCTGTTCGACGACGGCGGCCGGCGCGTTTTGCACGAAGGTTTCGCTGGCGAGCTTGTTGGTCGACTTCACCAACTCGGATTCGACACGCTTGAGTTCCTTGTCCAGTCGCGTGCGTTCGGCCGAGAGATCGACGAGTCCTTCCAGCGGAACGAACAGGCGCATCTCGCCGACCAGGCCCGCGGCGGCGGCCGGGGGTTCGCCCTGCAACACGTCGATGGTCTGGATGCGGTTGAGGAAACGCAGTTGCGAATCGAAGCGGCTCAGGCGCTTGCATTCCACTTCGCCGCCCCCTTGCACGAGCAATGCGATCTGCTTGGTCGGCGACACGCCGAGCTCGCTGCGGATGCGGCGCAATGCGCTGACCATCGCCTTGAGCCATTCGACATCCGCTTCGGCCGCGGCGAAATCGCCGCCGTTGTCGCCGGCCTGCGGGTAGGGCTGCAGCGAAATCGTCGCTGCATCGATCGACAGGCGGGGCGCGACCGATTGCCACAGTTCCTCGGTCACGAACGGCACCAGCGGATGCAACAGGCGCAGCAGCGATTCGAGCACGTGCAACAAGGTGTGGCGCGTGCTGTCGGCGGCCTGCACGTCGCTGCCGTTGAGCGCGGGCTTGGCGAGTTCGACGAACCAGTCGCAGAACTCGTTCCAGGCGAACTCGTACAAGGCCTGCGCGAGCAGGTCGAAGCGATAGGCGGCGAAATGCGCCGCCGCCTGCGTCGTCGCGTTTTCCAGGCGCGCGAGGATCCAGCGCTCGGCGTCGGTGGCAGGCGATGGCTTGCCCCTGAACTCGTAGCCTTGACTGTTCATCAGCACGAAGCGCGTGGCGTTCCACAACTTGTTGCAGAAATTCTTGTAGCCCTCGGCGCGGCCGAGGTCGAACTTGATGTCGCGGCCGGGGCCGGCGAGGGCGCACATCGTGAAGCGCAACGGGTCGGCGCCATGCGCGGCGATGCCGTCGGGGAATTCCTTGCGCGTGGCCTTCTCGATCTTCTCGGCCATCTTCGGCTGCATCAGCCCGGTCGTGCGCTTGGCGATGAGCGCGTCGAGCGCGATGCCGTCGATGATGTCGAGCGGGTCGAGGATGTTGCCCTTCGACTTCGACATCTTCTGGCCGTCCTTGTCGCGGACCAGACCCGTGATGTAGACGTCGCGGAAGGGCACGCGCCCGGTGAGGTGGTCGGTCGCCATGATCATGCGCGCCACCCAGAAGAAGATGATGTCGAAACCGGTGACGAGCACGGAGGACGGCACGTACCGGTCGAACCCGAGTTCGTCCATCTTCGCCTGGTCCGGCCAGCCCATCGTGCTGATCGGCCACAACTGCGAGGAGAACCACGTCTCCAGCACGTCGTTGTCCTGCGTCAGCGCGACGTCTGCCCCGAGCGCGTTCTTCGCGCGCACTTCTTCCTCGGTGCGGCCGACATGGATCTTCCCGTTCGCGTCGTACCACGCCGGGATGCGATGGCCCCACCAGAGCTGGCGGCTGATGCACCAGTCCTGGATGTTCTCCATCCAGTGGCGATAGGTGTTGATCCAGTTCGGCGGGACGAACCTGACGTCGCCGCTCTCGCACAATTCGAGACCGCGCTTGGCGAGCCCGTCCATCTTCACGAACCACTGGTCCGTGAGGTAGGGCTCGATCACCTGGCCCGTGCGATCGCCACGCGGCACTTGCAGCTTGTGCGGCTTGGTTTCGACGAGCAGGCCCAGCGCTTCGAGATCGGCGAGCACTTGCTTGCGCGCGATGTAACGATCCAGGTCGCGGTACTTTTCGGGGACGTTGTCGTTCGTCACCGCATCGGGCGTGAAGATGTTGATCAGCGGAAGCGAATGACGCTGGCCGACAAGATAGTCGTTGAAGTCATGCGCAGGCGTGACCTTCACCACGCCCGTGCCGAATTCGCGATCGACGTAGGCGTCCGCGATGATCGGAATTTCGCGATTCGTGAGCGGCAACTTCACCGTCTTGCCGATCAGCGGCGCGTAGCGCTCGTCGTCCGGATGCACCATCACTGCGGTATCGCCGAGCATCGTTTCCGGGCGCGTCGTCGCAACGGTGAGCACGCCACTGCCATCGCTGAGCGGATAGGTGATCGACCAGAGAAAACCGTCTTCTTCTTCGTTGACGACTTCCAGGTCGGAGATCGCGGTCTTCAGCACCGGATCCCAGTTGACCAGGCGCTGGCCGCGATAGATCAAACCTGCTTCATGCAGGCGCACGAAAGACTCGACCACCGCCTGTGCGTTCATCGGGTCCATCGTGAACACGCTGCGCGACCAGTCGCCCGACGTGCCGAGGCGGCGCATCTGGCGTTCGATCGTGTGGCCGCTCTGCTCGCGCCACTCCCAGACCTTGTCGATGAAACCCGCGCGGCCGAGGCCGTCGCGCGTGAGGCCATCGCGCGCGAGGTTGCGCGCGACCACCATTTCCGTTGCGATGCCCGCGTGGTCGGTGCCCATCTGCCACAGCGTGTCGAAGCCGCGCATGCGGTGATAACGCACCAGCGCGTCCTGCAGCGTGTGCTGGAACGCGTGGCCCATGTGCAACGTGCCGGTGACGTTCGGCGGCGGCAACAAGACCACATAGGGTTCGCCTTCACCGCGCGGCTTGAACGTGCCGGCGCTTTCCCATGCCTGGTAGAGGCGGGATTCGAAGGAGGAAGGATCGTAGCTGGGGGCGAGGGTGTCGCTCATCGGGTCACATGTCGTGCTTGGTTACATCGAAGCCGCGCGCGGCGTACTGCTTCCAGCGCTCGCGCAACGGGCCGCGCGCGCTTTCGTCGGCGGGCACCACTTCCAGGACGCGTTCGACTGCGCCCTCCACGGCGCCGTCGCGCAGGTTGATCACGATCGGGCGCAGGCCTGCATCGACGTCGGGCGGCGCGATCAACACCGCGGCTTCCTCCTCGTCGTCGTCCTGGCCTGCGATCTGGTGCGGGATGTAGGCATCGTCGCCCATGTCCCACAACAGGTCGTCGAGCGTTTCGGCCTGCTGCGCATCGCGCGCGAGGATCAGCGTCCAGATCCCCGCATCGTGCGCCTTGCGCGCAAGTTCGCAGACCAGTCGCAGCGGCTCGTCGCGGAACCGCGGCTTCGCGATCAGGTAGAAGTCGGCGCGCGGCACGTCAGGCCGCGCGGTCCAGCAACCACTGCGAGAGCAGGCCGACCGGACGCCCGGTCGCCATGCCGCGCTTGCCTTCGTCGTTGGCTACGCCCGCGATGTCCAGGTGCGCCCAGCGCTGGCCCTCGGCGAAACGCGCCAGGAAGCAACCCGCCGTGATCGCGCCGGCCCAGCGGCCGCCGATGTTGTAGACGTCGGCGAAGCTCGACTCGAGCAGCGACTGGTATTCGTCCCACAGCGGCAGGCGCCATGCGCGGTCGAAGGTGGTTTCGCCGGCGGCGAGCAATTCGTTCGACAGATCGTCGTGCTTGCTCATCAGGCCGCTGGCGAACTTGCCAAGCGCCACGACGCACGCGCCGGTGAGCGTCGCGACGTCGACCAGTGCGGCAGGTTCGAAGCGCTGCGCGTAGGTGAGCGCGTCGCACAGGATCAGGCGGCCTTCGGCGTCGGTGTTGCCGACTTCGATGGTCTTGCCGGACATCGAGGTGATGACGTCCGACGGGCGATAGCTGTCGCCGTCGGGCATGTTTTCCACCGCCGGCACGATGACGACCAGGTTGATCGGCAACTGCATGCCGACCGCGGCGACGAAGGTGCCCATCACCGTCGCGGCGCCGCACATGTCGTACTTCATTTCCTCGACGCCGCCCTGGACCTTCAGGTTGATGCCGCCGGTATCGAAGGTGATGCCCTTGCCGACGAGCACGTACGGCTTCGCGCTGCCGCCGTTGTTCCACTTCATGATCACCATGCGCGGCGCGTTGGCCGAACCGCGGGCCACCGCCAGCAGCGAGCCCATGCCGAGGGCGTCCATCGCGTCGCGGTCGAGCACGTCGCACTCGGCCTGCGGGAAGCGGCCGGTGAATTCCTGCGCCTGCTGCGCCAGATACGCGGGATTGCAGATGTTCGGCGGCAGGTTGCCGAGTTCGCGCGAGAACGCGACGCCCGCGGCGATCGCCTTGCCCTGCGCGAGCGCCTGCGCGTCGTCGCCGGCAATCGCCATCGACTTCAGGCCGGTCTCTTCGCGCTTCTTGCTCTTCGCGCCGAGCGTGGCGGTGTAGCGATAACAGGCGTGCGAGGCGGCGACGATGGCCTGTCGGATGTTCCAGGCGCTGTCGCGTTCCTTCACGGGCACCTCGGCCAGCGTGAACAGCGCCGAAGCGACCGGGCCGGTGCGCAGCGCGCGCGCTGCGTCGCCGACGGCCTTGAGGTATTGCGCGGTGCCGAACTTGTCGCGCTCGCCGAGGCCGACCACGAGCACGCGCGGCGCGGCGATGCCGGGCAGGTCGTGCATCAGTGCAGTGCGGCCGGTCTTGCCGCTGGCGTCGCCGCGGGCGATGAGGGCGCCGATGCGGCCGTCGCTGGCGGTATCGATCGCCTGTGCGGCGGGGGACAGGCTGCCGTCGGCAAACGCGCCGACGACGACGCAATCGGTCGCGACGCTGGCAACGGCCGCGGAATTGAGGGTGAATTCGAGGGACATCGCAACATTCCGGGGGTGAGGAGGTCGCCCGCGACTTCGGGGTCGCGTCGGTTTCCGTACAATCGCCCGGCGTTTCATGCCGCGCGGCCGGTCATCCGGCGAACGAAGGCGGAATTCTAGAGCAACGAGGCCCGATGCCGAAGCTGGACCGCTATCTCTCGCGCGAATTGGCCCAGTCTGTCCTGGCGGCGTTCGTGGTCCTCGGCCTGATCAGCATGGGGGGCGTCTTCGCGGACCTGCTCAGCGAAATCGCCCGCGGGCGCGTTCCCGCCGGCCTGATGCTCTCGCAGTTGGGCCTGCGCATCCTCACCTTCCTGCCGATCCTGCTGCCCCTGTCGCTGATGCTGGGCATCCTGCTGGCGATGGGCCGGCTGTACCGGGATTCGGAAATGCCGGTGCTGGCTTCGGTCGGCGTCGGCCCGAAACGGCTTCTCAAGCCCTTCGCGCTGGTCGTCGGCCCCGCGGTGGTGATCGTGGGCCTGTGTTCGCTGTGGCTCGGCCCGGCGGCGCTGCGCCTGGGCGAGCGGATGATCTGGGACGCCAACCGCAACCTCGTGCTCACCGGCATGGAGCCGGGGCGCTTCATCGCGCTGCCCAACAATGGCGGCGTCATCTACGTCGGGGGCATGTCGCCGGACGGGACCCGGTTCTCGCGCATGTTCGTGCACCGGATCTCGGGCGACCGGATCGACGTCAGCACCTCGATGACCGGCAAGCTCACCGTCGATGCCGACGGCACGCGTTACCTCAAGCTCGACGACGGCTTCCGCGTGGAAGGGCCTTCGGGCATCGGGCGCGACTATCGCCTGATGCGCTATGCCAGCAACGAACTGCGCCTGCCCGACACCGAAGCCAGGCGCGCGAAGGACGACCCCGAACTCGCACCGACCACCGAGCTGATGACCGACCCGCGCCCCGGCGCCGCCGCGCAGTTGCACTGGCGCATCGCGCCGCCGCTGCTCACGCTCGCCTTCGCGCTGATCGCCGTGCCGCTCGCGCGCAGCGCCCCGCGCCAGGCGCGTTACGGCAGCATCATGATCGCCTTCCTGGGTTACCTCGTCGGCATGTTCAGCGTCGTGCTCGGCCAGCAGTGGATCGAAGCAGGGCGGGTGCCCGCGGCGCTCGGCCTGTGGTGGCTGCTCCTGCCGCTGCTCGCGTTCGCGACGTGGTTGTATTTCCGCGATGGCCGCATGCGTCGTCCGCGCACGGGGAGCGGTGCATGAAGCCGTTCCCGAAGGTGCACGATGTCTACATCGGCCGCGTCGTCCTGAGTTCGGTGCTGCTCACCTGGGCGATCGTGACCGGGCTGGACCTCGTGCAGGCGTTGCTGCTCGGCGAGGTCAAGGACATCGGCCAGGGCCAGTACGGCTTCATCGAAGCGCTGACCTATGTCGCCTATACCGCGCCGCGCCGCGCGTATACCTTGTTCCCGACCGCAGCGGTCGTCGGCACGTTGATGGGCCTCGGGCAACTCGCCGCGAGTTCGGAACTCACTGCGCTGCGCGCGCTGGGCCTGTCGCGTCGTCGGCTGAGCGGCGCCGTCGCGCTCGCCCTGGCCGTGCTCACGCTGCTGATGGTGGTGAACGGCGAAACGCTCACGCCCTGGAGCCAGCGCAAGGCCGACCAGATGAAGGCGCAGGCGCGTTCGAACAACGCGATCCTCGCCCAATATGCCGGCGTGTGGGCACGCGAGGGCGACGTGTTCTTCAACGCGCTCACGGGCCAGCAGCGCAGCGCGAAGGGCGACCAATGGCTCGAACTGAACAACGTCAACCTGTACGAGTTCGACGACGAGGGTCGCCTGGCGTCCATCTCGCAGGCCGCCATCGCCGAGCATCGCGCGAGCGGCTGGATCCTGCGCAACGTCACGCGCACCAAGTTCGGCGCGCGTTCGGTGGAGCAGAAAACCATTCCGCTGGAACGCTGGAAGACGCAGCTCGACGATGCGGCGCTGGCCGCGAGTGTCACGCGTCCGCGCTATCTGCCTTCGCGCGAGCTCGCGCAGAGCATCGACTATTTCAAGCGCAACAAGCTGGATGCCGGCGAGTTCGAGGAAATCTACTGGGGCCGCTGGTTCTACCCGATCAACGTGCTGGCCCTGTGCCTGGCGGCGGTGCCGTTCGCATTCGGTTCGCTGCGCAGCGGCGGCATGGGCAAGCGTTTGTTCATCGGGATCGTGTTCGCGCTCGGATTCTGGATGCTGCAGACGCTGTTCGGCAACCTCGCGCAGGCCTTCCACTTCGACGTGCGCGTGGCGATGTTCCTGCCGCTGGCGGTGATGTTCGGCGTGTCGATGGTGTTGTTCCGCCGGCGCAGCGGTTAGTCAGTTTTTCGTCTCGCGCCGCATGCGCGTGCCGCTCGCGCGGTCGTGCCAGGTGAGGCGGTCGCGGTCGATCCAAGCCCACCAGAAGCCGAAACCCGCAGCGAGCAGGGACACCGAACCCACCGCGTAACGCACCCACAGTGCGCGCGCAGTGGGTTTGCCGCCATCGGCCGCGACCACGCGCAATCGCCACGGGCGCATGCCGAGGGTCTGTCCGCCGCGTTGCCAGCTGAGCACGGCGTAGAGGCCGGCAATCGACCAGCACACGAGCCAGAGCAGCAACTGCAACGGGCTGTATGGCGCGATGTTCTGGTGCGTGTCGTGGTGACCCAGGTACGTGTAGGCGAGGGTGAAACCCAGGGACGCGAGGAACCACAGCGCGATGACCGGGAAGGCGTCGTACAGGAGTGCGAACAGGCGCCAGAAGACGAGCGCTTTGGGTTTCTCTGCCGGGGTGTGCGTGGTGGATTCCATTTCGCAAGGATACCGGGGGCCGGAATCAAGAGCGCTCCACCATCATTGGCGCGCCGCCCGAACGTGGGTGGTTCATTTTTTTTTTGGGAAAAAAATTTGGAACTCACAACGTTCGGGCGGCGCGCCAATGATTGCTCCCCTCGGATAAGCTGCGAACCATGCCCTCCTCGCCCTCCGAACGCCGCACGCTCGCCATGCACCGCGGGCCCGTTCCCGAGGCGGACGAGCGCGCGATCGCCGACTTCCTCGACGCCTTGTGGGCCGAGTCGGGCGTGGCGCAGGCGACGCTGGAGAGCTATCGCCGCGACCTCGAAGGCTACGCGCGCTGGCGCGAAGGGCAGGGGGGCGGGCTCGCGGGCGCCGATCGCGCGGCGTTGTTCGATTATTTCGCCGAGCGCACGCATGCAGGCTATTCGCCGCGCAGCAATTCGCGTCTGTTGTCCACCTTGCGCGCGTTCTACAACCATTGCGTGCGACGCCAGGTGCGCGAGGACGATCCGACGGCATTGATCGATCCGCCGCGCCTCCCGCGTTCGTTGCCCAAGGCCTTGTCCGAAACCGATATCGACGCGTTGCTCGCCGCCCCCGGCATCGACGACCCGATGGGCCTGCGCGATCGCGCGATGTTCGAATTGATGTACGCCTGCGGCCTGCGCGTGAGCGAGCTGTGCAACCTGCCTGCGACCGGGCTCAACCTGCGCCAGGGCGTGTTGCGCGTGATGGGCAAGGGCAGCAAGGAACGCATGGTGCCGCTGGGGGAGGAGGCGCAGCACTGGTTGCAGAAGTACCTGGCCGAATCGCGCCCGAAGATCGCCGGCAAACGCTCGCTCGCGCCCCTGTTCCTGGAACACAGCGGCGAAGCACCGACACGACAGCGCTTCTGGGTGCTGGTGAAGCAATATGCCGCGATGGCCGGCATCGACCCGCGCCGCATCAGCCCCCACGGGCTGCGCCACAGCTTCGCCACGCACCTGCTCAACCGCGGCGCGGACCTGCGCGCGCTGCAGCTGCTGCTCGGCCACAGCTCGCTCTCCACGACACAGATCTACACGCTGGTGGCGCGCGAACATTTGCAGAAACTGCACGCCAAACACCATCCGCGCGGGTGAATGCGCCCGGCGTGGGCCGATCCGTGACCAGTGGTACGCGACCTTCAGCGTGGTCGTGCCATGATCCGGCCGCCTCCCCCCTGGATTGTTCGATGATGCGTTTCTTTGCCGGCCTGCTCTGCGTCGCCCTCAGCCTGTCCGCCTGTGCGCAGGACGGCCCGCCGGCGGTGGCCGCCAAGCCGGGCGCGCAGTCGAAAAAGGCGCCGAACGCCATCGAACCCTTCATCCGCGCCGGCACCCCCGAAGCGCGGGCGCGCGACGCGATCCGCCGCATCAACGACCAGGTGACGATCGAATGGATCGGCGCGGCGCCCTTCCCGGGCTTCCGCCAGCTGGTGGTGGGCGGCCAGGTCGTGTACGTGAGCGACGACGGCAAATACTTCATGCAGGGGCAGGTGTTCGACACGCTCACCGATACCAACGTGGGCGACGCCCCGCTCAACGCCGTGCGCCGCAAGCTGATGGCCACGATCCCCCGGGCCGACCGCATCGTCTTTTCCCCGCCCAATCCCAAGTACACGGTGAGCGTCTTCACCGATGTCGAATGCGGGTTCTGCCGCAAGTTCCACAGCGAGATCGCCCAAATCAACCGCCAGGGCATCGCGGTGGAATACCTCGCCTTCCCGCGCATGGGCCTGGGCAGCGACGACTTCAAGAAGATGGTCTCGGTCTGGTGCTCGCCCGACCGGCGCAGGGCGCTGACCGATGCCAAGAACGACCGCCCGGTGAAAGCGGTCGACTGCAAGAACCCGGTGACGATGGAATACGACCTGGGCCGCCGCGCGGGGCTGACGGGCACGCCGATGATCGTCGCGGCCGACGGCACGGCGCTCGGCGGCTACCTCCCGCCGGAGAAGCTGCGCGCGGCACTCGACCAGCTCGCGGCCGGCAAGCCGGTCGGGCGGTCGAACGCGACCGAACCGGCGGACGGCCGGGGCGGGGCCGGGAGCCGCTGACCGGTTAGAATGCCGGGCCCGTTCCCACGGTCCCGTCCCAGATGATCGTCCTCGAGGGCCTGCCGGCCCTTTCGCCGTTCCGAACCGAACGGCTCGAAGCGCGCCTGAAGGCGCTGGCTCCCGCGCTGCGCATTACCGGCGCCTGGTTCACGTATTGGGTCGAGCCCGCGGATGCGCAGGCGCGCGTCGATCGCGACGCCCTGCACCGCATCCTCGAAGCCGGCGACACGCAGGCGCCGCGCGCCGAGGGCGCCGTTTCGCGCTACGTGCTGCCGCGCCTGGGCACGATCTCGCCCTGGGCGAGCAAGGCGACCGAACTCCTGCACGGCGCAAACGTGTCGATCAAGCGCGTCGAACGCGGCCTGCGCGTGGACGTCAGCGGTTGGCCCGACGATGCCGCCACGCAATCGGCGCTCGCGCGCCTGCTGCACGATCCCATGACGCAATCGCTCGTCGCCGATCGCAACGCCGGCGCGGCGATGTTCGCAACGCCCGAGCGGGCGGCGCTCGAAGTCGTGCCCGTCTCCACGCTCGATGCCGCCAACGCGCGCCTGGGCCTGGCCCTGGCGCAGGACGAAATCGAGTATCTGCGCGATCGTTACACCGAACTGGCGCGCGACCCGCACGACGTCGAACTGATGATGTTCGCGCAGGCGAACTCCGAGCATTGCCGCCACAAGATCTTCAACGCGACCTGGACCATCGACGGGCGCGAGATGGCGATCAACGGGCAGGCCGCCTCGCTGTTCAAGATGATCAAGAACACGCACGCGCGCACGCCGAAGCACACGCTGTCGGCGTACAGCGACAATGCGGCGGTCATGGAAGGCGCCGACAACGTCGCCCGCTTCCGCCCGGACCCGCAGACGCACGAATACCGCAGCGAACCCGCGCAGCCCGGCGCGTTCTGCATCAAGGTCGAAACGCACAACCATCCGACGGCGATCTCGCCCTTCCCCGGCGCGTCCACCGGCGCGGGCGGCGAAATCCGCGATGAAGGCGCCACCGGCCGCGGCGGCCGCCCGAAGGCGGGCCTTGCCGGATTCTCCGTGTCGCACCTGCGCATCCCGACCCTGCCGCAACCATGGGAAGCCACGCGCGCGCTGAACCCACGCATGGCGCCCGCGCTGGAAATCATGATCGACGGCCCGCTTGGCGCCGCCGCGTTCAACAACGAATTCGGCCGACCGAACCTCAACGGCTATTTCCGCAGCTTCGAACTCGGCGAAGGCGACGGCCTGGTCCGCGCCTACGACAAGCCGATCATGCTCGCGGGCGGCCTGGGCACGATGGATCGCGACATGGTCGCCAAGCGCCTGCTCTCGCCGGGCGACGCGGTGATCGTGCTCGGTGGTCCGGCGATGTTGATCGGCCTCGGCGGCGGTGCCGCAAGTTCGGTGGCGTCGGGCGAAAGCGCCGAAGACCTCGACTTCGCCTCCGTGCAGCGCGACAACCCGGAGATGGAACGTCGTGCGCAGGAAGTGCTCGATCGTTGCGTCGCGCTCGGCGAACACAATCCGATCCAGTCGGTGCACGACGTGGGTGCGGGTGGACTGTCGAACGCGATCCCCGAGCTGCTGCACGACTCCGGCGTCGGCGGCGTGATCGACCTGGATCGCATTCCCACCGACGATCCGACGCTCTCGCCGATGCAACTGTGGTGCAATGAATCGCAGGAACGTTACGTGCTCGGCATCGCGCCGGATCGCGTCGCGGAATTCGCGGCGCTGTGTTTGCGCGAGCGTTGCCCGTTCGCCGTCGTCGGCCACGCCACG
This sequence comes from Lysobacter sp. P5_C4, assembly GCF_054049695.1. Classification (NCBI taxonomy): domain Bacteria; kingdom Pseudomonadati; phylum Pseudomonadota; class Gammaproteobacteria; order Lysobacterales; family Lysobacteraceae; genus Lysobacter; species Lysobacter sp. P5_C4. The sequence goes on from NZ_JBFULX010000002.1 coordinate 712,079, forward strand.
GCCGAAGAACGATTGATCGTCGCGCACGGCGCCACGCTGGAATCGTTGCCCGACGATCGCGCGATCGACCTGCCGATGGACGTGCTGTTCGGCAAGGCGCCGAAGATGCACCGGAACACCACGACGCCGCCCGCGCCGCGCTGGCCGGAGCTGACGACCACGGCGCTCGATCTCAACGAGGCCGGCCTGCGCGTGCTCGCGCACCCGACGGTCGCGGCGAAGCAATTCCTCATCACCATCGGCGATCGCACCGTGGGCGGCCTGACCGCGCGCGACCAGATGGTCGGCCCGTGGCAGATGCCGGTCGCCGATTGCGCGATCACGCTTGCCGACTATGCGAGCTTCGGCGGCGAAGCGATGGCCGTCGGCGAACGCACGCCGCTCGCGTTGCTCGATGCCGCCGCCGCGGCACGCATGGCGGTGGGTGAAGCGATCACCAACCTGTGCGCCGCGCCCGTCGCCTCGCTCGATCGCATCAAACTTTCCGCGAACTGGATGGCCGCCGCCGGCCACGCAGGCGAGGACGCGAAGTTGTTCGACGCCGTGCGCGCGGTCGGCATGGAACTCGCGCCCGATCTCGACCTGAGCATCCCGGTCGGCAAGGACTCGCTGTCGATGCAGGCGCAGTGGACGGCCGACGGCGTCGCGCAGAAGTCGGTGTCGCCGGTGTCGCTGATCATTTCCGCGTTCGCACCCGTCGACGACGTGCGCCAGCAACTCACGCCGCTGCTCGTGCGCGAAGCCGACACCGAGGTGTGGCTGATCGGCCTGGGTGGCGGCAAGCAGCGCCTGGGGGGTTCGATCCTCGCGCAGACGCATCCGGCGTCGGGTGTCGGTGCCTCCGCTGCATTGCCCGCGTTCGCAGGCCCGGTGCCCGACCTCGACGATCCGCAGCGCCTGCGCGCGTTCTTCGAATTGATCCGCGATGCGCGGCAAGCCGGCCTTGCGCAGGCGTATCACGATCGCTCCGACGGTGGCGCATTCGCCGCGCTGTGCGAAATGGCGTTCGCCTCGCACCTGGGCCTCGACATCTCGCTCGACAACTGGGGCGAGGATCCGTTCCGCACGTTGTTCAACGAAGAGCTCGGTGCGCTGGTGCAGATTCGCGCGGAGGATCGCGCGGAGTTCGCCGATCTGGTCGCGCGCCATGGCCTGATCGATTGCGCGCAACGCATCGCGCGCCCGACGACGGCGCCCGCGGTCCGCGTGTTGCGCGAAGGCGCGGTGCTCACCGAGTGGCGGTGGGACGCGCTGTTCGACGCGTGGTGGTCGGTGACGCACGCGATGCAGCGCCTGCGCGACAACCCCGAGTGCGCGGACGAAGAACAATCGACCGCGCGCCGTTTCGACGCGCCCGGTTTGCAGCCGCGCCTGAGCTTCGATCCGGCCGAAGACATCGCCGCGCCCTACATCAATACCGGCGCACGTCCGCGCGTGGCGATCCTGCGCGAGCAGGGCGTCAACAGCCAGATCGAGACGGCGTATGGTTTCGATCGCGCGGGCTTTGCCGCGGTCGACGTGCACATGAGCGACCTCATCGCCGGTCGCGCGACGCTGGAGGACTTCAAGGGTTTCGTCGCGTGCGGTGGATTCAGCTATGGCGACGTGCTCGGCGCGGGCCGTGGCTGGGCGACCTCGGTGCTCGAACGTCCCGAGATGCGCGCGCAATTCGCACGCTTCTTCGAGCGTGCGGACAGCTTCGCGCTCGGCGTGTGCAATGGTTGCCAGATGCTCGCGCAACTCAAGCCGATCATTCCCGGCGCAGAACACTGGCCGCGCTTCCTGCGCAATCGCAGCGAACAGTACGAAGCGCGACTGGCATTGCTGGAAGTGTTCGACTCGCCATCGGTGTTCCTCCGCGACATGGCCGGTGCGCGCATCCCGGTGGCGGTGGCGCATGGCGAAGGCCGCGCGGCGTTCGCGGACGACGCGGATGCGAAGCGCGCGTTGATCGCGCTGCGTTACGTGCATGGCGATGGCAAGCCGGCGAGCTTGTACCCGGCGAACCCGAACGGTTCCCCCGACGCCATCGCCGGCCTGACGACCACCGACGGCCGCGTGACCATCCTGATGCCGCATCCGGAGCGCACGCTGCGCTCGGCGAATTACAGCTGGGCGCCGCGCGACTGGCCCGACGACGGCCCGTGGATGCGGATCTTCCGCAATGCGCGGAAGTGGGTCGCGTAAAGAAAAGGGCCCGCGCAAGCGGGCCCTCCTGCATCTGCGCGCGGCGCCCTATTTCTTGATGATGAAATTCGCCACCTGCGTGCTGCCATCGGCGAACTTCAGCTGCAACTGCCGGCACGAATTCGCCCAGGCCTTGTCGGTTTTCCAGACGTAGTTGTATTGGCCGTCCGCCGAATACGACAGGCTGCTGTTGCCCGCGGTCACCGTCTCTTCGACGGGATCCTGCACGGTGTTCGCCTGGCAGCTCATCACCGCCACCTTCGGCCAGCCCGTCGTGAAGATCGACAGGCCCTGGTCGCCGCCCAGCGAGAACTTCACCGGGATCGCCTGGCCGGCGTTGACCGCATTGACGATCGGCAGGTTGTCGATCGGTCGGAAGAACCCGTTGAAGGCGTAGCGCACGTTGACCTTGAACGTGCTCGTGCGGCTGTTGCCGGCCGCATCGGTCGCGGTGCACGTCACGGTGGTGGCGCCTGCCGCGAACGTCGAACCCGAGGGCAGTACGCACGTGGTGGCAACGTTGCCATCGACGAGGTCGGTCGCGGCCGGGTTCACGAACGTCACCATCGCAGCCGAATGCGACTGCGCGGTGGCATCGACGTCGGCGTGCGCGGCGATCGTCGGCGCGGTCGTGTCGACGATGCGGATGCGGAACGAACCGGTCGCGGTGTTGCCCGCATCGTCGGTGGCGCTGCACGACACCGTGTTCCAGCCCAGCGCGAACGTGCTGCCCGACACCGGGAGACACGCGGCCGCGACGCTCGTATCGACGATGTCGTCGGCATTCGCCGTGTAGGTCGCAGCCGCACCGGCGGCGGAAGTCGCTTCGCGCGTGAAGTCGGCGGGCAGGTGCAGGTTCGGTGCCGTCGTGTCGCGCACGGTGACGCTGAACGAGCCGCCGCTGCTGTTGCCGGCATCATCGGTCGCGGTGCACGACACCGTGGTGATGCCCAGGCCGAAGGTGCCGCCGGACGCCGGCGTGCAGACGATGGCGACGCTCGCGTCGACCAGGTCGGTGGCGCTCGGCGTGAAGTGCACCGTTGCGCCCGAGGGTGCGGTCGCTTCGGTCACGATGTTCGACGGGACCGTCAGTTGCGGCGGCGTCGTGTCGACCACGGACACCTGGAAGGTTTCGGTGCCCGTGTTGCCCGCGCCGTCGGTGGCACTGCACGACACGGTCTTCGCGCCCAGGGCGAACGTCGTTCCCGACGCCGGCGTGCAGGTCGTCGGCACGCTGCCGCTGACCAGGTCGCTCGCGCTGGTCGCGAACGTCACCGACGCGCCCGCGGCGGACGTCGCTTCACTGACGATGTCGACCGGAACGATGACTGTCGGTGGCGTCGTATCGACCACCGTGGCGACGAAGCTGCCGCTTCCCGTGTTGCCTGCGTCGTCCGTCGCGCTGCAAGACACCGTATGGGCACCGAGCGCGAGCGTCGTGCCCGAGATCGGCGTGCACGTCACCGGCACGTCGCCGCTCACCAGGTCGCTCGCGGCGGCCGCGAACGTCACCGCTGCACCCGCCGGCGATGTTGCTTCGGCGTCGAAGGCCGTGGGCAGCGTGAGTGCGGGCGGCGTGGTGTCGCGCACGCGCACGTTGAAGTTCCCGCTCGCGGTGTTGCTCGCGCCGTCGGTGGCGCTGCAATGCACCGTCGTATCGCCCAGCGCGAACTGCGCACCCGACGCCGGCGTGCACGCGACCGCGACCGCGCCGCTGACGATGTCGTTCGCCGTCGCGGTGAACGTCACGTGCGCGCCAGCGGCCGACGTCGCTTCGTCGATGATGTCATCGGGCAGCGTGAGTGCCGGCGGGGTGGTGTCGCGCACCACGATGTCGAATCCGGCGCTGCCGGCGTTGTGGTGCGCATCGGTCGCGGCGCAGGTGAGGTGGTTCGTGCCGAGCGGGAAGACGTCGCCGGAGACGACCACGTTGCCGTCGAGTGTGCAGACGGGCGTCAGCGCACCGTCGACGACGTCGCTCGCCGACACCGCGAAGGTCGCATCGGCGCCTTGCGGCGAGGTCGCTTCGCGCGTGATCGTGCCGGGCACGAGGACGCTCGGCGCGGTCGTGTCTTCGACGCTGAAGGTAAAGGTCTTGTCGGCCGCGGCGTTGTGGTGCGCGTCGCTCGCCGAGCAGGTCACGAGCGTGTCGCCCAGCGGGAAGACGCTGCCCGACGGCGGCGTGCACGAAGCATTGCCGGCGCCGTCGACGCGGTCGGAGGTCGTGGCGACGAACGTGCCGATCGCACCAGTCGGCCCGGTGGCTTCGATCATCGTGTCGCCGGGGACGGTGAGGGTCGGGGCGATCGTGTCGACCACCGCGATCCTGAAGCTCGCGTTGGATGCGTTGCCCGCGCCGTCGACCGCATTGCACGCGACGGTCGTGTTCGCATCCAGCGCGAACGTGCTGCCCGATGCGGGCGTGCACGCGATCGGCACGGGCAGGGCGTCTTCGACTGCATCCTGTCTCGTCGCCGTGTAGAACACCTGGGCGCCGGCCGGCGACGTGGCTTGTTCGACCTTGTCGCTCGGCACCACGATCACGGGCGCGGTCACGTCGTTGATGAACAGGCCGCACGCGCGCGAAGCCGAGACGCCGCTGTTGTCGGTCACCGTGGCGGTGACGGTCATGCCGCCGAGTTCGCCGAGGCCCAGGTGCGGCGCGAGGAACGTGATCGAAGGCGTGGTGAGTGCACCGATGCCGAGGTTCGGCAGGCCGACGTTCTGTGCCCACGCATAGCTGGCGATCGCACCGTCCGGATCGCTCGACCCGCTCGCGTCGAAGGTGACCGACTGGCCCTCGTTCACCACGCGCACGCCGCCGGCGGGGCAGACGAGTGCGGCCAGTGGCGGATCGTTCGTCCAGACGATGTTGACCGTGCGATCGGCGATGCCGGACAGCGTGCCGTCGGAGACGGTGAGGCGGAAGCCGAGCGTGCGCGTGGTCGGCACGTTGGGCGCGATGAAGGTCTTGATCGAACCGTTGCCGCTGGCGTTGGTCAGCGTGACCGTCGGCGTGCCGGAGATCTGCGTCCACGTGTAGGTGAGCGCCTGGCCATCCGGGTCGGACGAGGCGGACCCGTCGAGCGTGACGAGCTGGCCTTCGGTCGGATTGACCGGCGAGATGAAGGCGGACGCGGTCGGCGGAGAATTGGTGAGGACGTCGGTGACGTTGACGACGGTTTCGAGGGACTCGGAGCCGTTGCACGTGACCGTCAGCCGGAAGCGCAGGGCAGCGCCGCCGACGCCGACGTTCGGCGCGACGAACGTCGGCGTTCGCGAGGCAGGGTTGCTCAACGTGACCGACAACCCGGCAGGGGTGCTGCCCAGGAATTCCCACGCGATCACGACGTCGTTGTTGCCTGCGCCCGGGGAGGACCCGCTGCCGTTCAGCGTGACCACCGTGGGCACGCCGCCGGTGCGCTCGGGCACGGTCTGGGTGCCGGGGTCGATGCGGGCGTTCGGATTGCCGTTGCAGGCCGCCCAGGCCGGTGCGGTGATGGATGAAGCGACGAGTGCGAGCGCGAACAGCCCCCATCCCCGGCCCTTGGCAAGGTGCATGTGCATCGGACGATCCCCTGTAGACCCCTGTGTTCAGCGCCAACGGCGCAAATTCGGGGAACCGGTCACGGTTTTCGTTCACCGAGCTGAAAAAGGCCGTCGAATCGGCCGCCACGGACCCTCTGCTACAGTCGCGACCCGGGTTCATGTGAAGACCCCGACCGTCGCAGCGCACCGAGTACGAATGAACGCAATCGTCGACACCACGGCCCAACCGGCCGGCATCGAGGTCGCGGCCGACGACCGCATCGTCGCCGCGCTCGTCGAACGCGGCCGCCTGAAGGACGCCGACCTCGCCCGCGCGCGCCGCCTGCAGGAAGAAACCGGCGGCAGCCTGCTCGGCTTGCTCGCGCGCCTGGGTTTGGTGTCCGAACGCGACCACGCCGAAACCGCCTCCGCCGTCCTCGGTCTGCCGCTGGTCAGCGTGAAGGATGCGCCCGAACTCCCGCCCGAATCGGTGGTGCTCTCGACGAAGTTCATGAAGCAATTCCACGTCGTGCCCGTCGCCGAACGCGACAACGTGGTCGACGTGCTGATCGCCGATCCGCAGGACGTGTACGCGCTCGACGCCGTGCGCCTGGCCACCGGCCGCGACGTGCGCCCGAACATCGCGCTGCGTTCGGAGATCGACGACCTCATCGAACGCTGGCACGGCCAGGGCCGCAGCGCGATGGGCGCGATCATCGAGACGGCGGAAGGCGAAACCGGCGACATGGACGATGTCGAGCATCTGCGCGACCTCGCCTCCGAAGCGCCCGTCATCCGCCTGGTGAACCTGATCATCCAGCGCGCGGTCGAGTTGCGCGCGTCGGACATCCACATCGAACCATTCGAAAACCGCCTGAAGGTGCGTTATCGCGTCGACGGCGTGCTCGAAGAATCCGAGAGCCCGCCGGCCAACCTCACCGCCGCGATCATCAGCCGCATCAAGATCATGGCGAAGCTCAACATCGCCGAACGCCGCCTGCCGCAGGACGGCCGCATCATGCTGCGCGTGCAGGGCAAGGAACTCGACCTGCGCGTGAGCACGATGCCGACCTCGCATGGCGAGAGCGTGGTGATGCGCCTGCTCGATCGCGAAACGGTCGTGTTCGATTTCGAGCGCCTGGGCTTTACCGACGAATTCCTGCCCCAGTTCCGCCACGTGCTGGAACAACCGCACGGCATCCTGCTGGTGACGGGCCCGACCGGTTCGGGCAAGACCACGACGCTCTACACCGCGCTGAGCAAGCTCAACACCAGCGACGTCAAGATCATCACCGTCGAGGATCCGGTCGAATACCAGATCGAAGGCATCAACCAGATCCAGGCCAAGCCGCAGATCGGGCTGGACTTCGCCAACGCGCTGCGGTCGATCGTGCGACAGGACCCGGACATCATCATGATCGGCGAAATGCGCGACCTGGAAACCGCGCGCATCGCGATCCAGTCCGCGCTCACCGGCCACCTCGTGCTTTCCACGCTGCACACCAACAATGCGGCCGGCGGCATCACGCGACTGCTGGACATGGGCGTCGAGGACTACCTGCTGACCTCGACGGTCAACGGCATCCTCGCCCAGCGCCTCGTGCGCCGGCTGCATACCGAAAGCGCGGAGCGCTATCGTGCGTCGCCCGAGGAAATCGAGAAGTTCGGCCTTCGCAAATACCAGCCCGAAGGCGAGATCCATCTTTATCGCCCGCGTGCTTCGGAGTTTTCGCCCTCCGGCTACCTCGGGCGCACGACGATCATGGAGTTCCTCGTGATGAACGACGATCTGCGTCGCGCCGTCATGCGCCACGCCGGCATGGGCGAGCTCGAACAGCTCGCGCGCCAGTCCGGTGGCATGCGCACGATGTACGAGGACGGCATCGTCAAGGCGCTCGCGGGCGTCACCACCATCGAAGAAGTCCTGCGCGTCACCGAAGACGCTTAAACCATGCCCCTATTCCGCTACAAGGCGCTCAATTCCCGCGGCGAACTGCTCGACGGCCAGATGGAAGCCGGCACGCCGGGCGAAGTGGCGGTGCGCTTGCAGGAACAGGGGCACCTGCCGGTGGAGACGCGCCTGGCGTCCGAGGGCGGTGGGGAGTCGGCGTGGCGCGCGTTGTTCAAGCCCAAGCCCTTCGCAGGCGAGCGGTTGGTGCAATTCACGCAACAGCTCGCGACGCTGCTCGGCGCGGGGCAGCCGCTGGATCGCGCGTTGACGATCCTGCTCGAACTCCCCGAGGACGAAGCAGCCAAGCGCACCATCGCCGACATCCGCGATGCGGTGCGCGGCGGCAGCGCGTTGTCGACGGCACTGGAGCGCCAGCACGGCACGTTCTCCCGGCTCTACGTCAACATGGTGCGCGCGGGCGAGGCCGGCGGCACGCTGCACGAAACGCTGCAACGCCTGGGCGAATATCTCGAACGCAGCCGTGCGTTGCGCGGGCGCGTGGTCAATGCATTGATCTATCCGGCGATCCTGCTGGTCGTCGTCGGCGGTGCGCTGTTGTTCCTGCTGGGCTACGTGGTGCCGCAGTTCTCGGCGATGTACGCCAGCCTCGATGCGGAACTGCCGTGGTTCTCGAAGATGGTGCTGGGACTGGGCCTGTTCGTGCGCGATTGGTGGATCGTGATCGTGGTCCTGCCCACGCTCGCGCTTTGGTGGTTCGACCGCAAGCGGCGGGATCCGGCGTTCCGTGCCCGCTTCGACGAATGGCTGCTCGGCAAGAAGATCGTCGGGCCGCTGGTCGCGCGGCTGGAAACCGCACGTTTGGCGCGCACGCTGGGCACGCTGCTGCGCAATGGTGTCCCGCTGCTGACCGCGCTGGGCATCGCGCGCAACGTGATGGGGAACCTGATGCTGCAGGCGGATGTCGAATCCGCCGCCAACGACGTGAAGAGCGGCGTCGGCCTGTCGACGGCGCTCGGCAAGGGCAAGCGTTTTCCCCGACTGGCCCTGCAGATGATCCAGGTGGGCGAGGAATCCGGCGCGCTCGACACCATGCTGCTGAAGACCGCCGACACGTTCGAAGCCGAAACGGGACAAGCACTGGACCGCATGCTGGCCGCGCTGGTCCCCGTCATCACGCTGCTGCTCACCGCCGTCGTCGGCGTCGTGATCATGGCCGTGCTGATGCCCATCTACGACCTCACCAACGCCATCGGATGACCGCCATGAACCGAAACCTGAGGGCACCGACCGCCCGAGCAACGCAATCGGGCTTCAGCCTGATCGAAATCATCATCGTCGTCGTCCTCATCGGCGGCATCGTCGCCTTCGCGGCCACGCGCATCCTCGGCGGCAGCGATCGCGCCAAGGTCAACCTGGCGAAGGCGCAGGTGCAGACCATCGCCGAGAAAGTGCAGCAGTACGAGCAGGACACCGGCACGCTGCCGCCCACGCTCAACGCACTCGTGCAGAGCGATGCGAGCGGCTGGCTCGGCCCCTACGCCAAGACCGCCGAGCTCAACGACCCCTGGAACCATCCCTTCGCCTACAAGACGCCGGGCGAGGGCAAGCCGTTCGACCTGATGAGCCTGGGCAAGGACGGCAAGCCGGGCGGCACGAGTGTCGACGGCGACATCGCGTTCGAATAACCCCATGCGCCCGGTCGCGTTACCGCGCGGCTTCACGCTGCTCGAAGTGCTGATGGTGCTGCTGCTGATCGCAGTGGCCAGTGCACTCGCGGCCGCGGCGATCACCGGCGGCTTCACCGGCATCCGCCTGCGTGCCGATGCCAAGGAGATCGCGGCGCAGCTGCGGTACACGCGCGCGCTGGCGATTTCCACCGGGGAGTCGCAACGCTTCATCATCGATCCGGCCGCGCACACGTGGGCAGCCCCGAACGACCGCGGCGGCACGGTCGACAAAAAGTTCGGCATCACCTTCACCGGTGCGCGCGAAGTGAAACCGGCCAGCGGCATCGGCGGCATCGTGTTCTTCTCCGACGGCGCATCCACGGGCGGGCGCGTGCAACTCACCGAAAAGAACGCGGCGTGGAATATCGACGTCGCGTGGCTCACCGGCGAAGTGAAAGTGCGTCGTGGGGAGGTGCAGCAATGAACCTGCGTCGTCGCGCGGCGGGCTTCACGCTGATCGAAGTGATCCTCGCCTTCGCGCTGCTCGCGCTCGGGCTCACGATCCTGCTCGGCATCCTGTCCGGCGCGACCAAGCAGGTGCGTTGGGCCGATGACGCGGGACGCGCGGCGATGCACGCGCAGACGCTGCTTGCCGAACAAGGCGTCGGCGAACCGCTCGAGCAGGGCCACAAGGAAGGCGATTTCGAACAGGGCCGCTATCGCTGGACGCTCGACGTCGAGCCCTGGCGCGACCCGAGCATCGTTTCTGAAAACCCGCAGCCGCAGGATCCGAACGCCGCGAAGATGTTCGCGATCGACCTGCAGATGCAATGGGGCGACGGCACGCCGCGCAATCGCCTGCGCGTGCAGTCGCTGCGGCTGGTCGCGCCGACGCTGCAGGGAGGCATGCGATGAGGGCACAGCGCGGGTTCTCGCTGATCGAAGTGCTGCTTGCGACGATGTTGCTCGCCGCGGGCCTCGCACTCGCCTTCGCGTCCTTGCGCGCAGCGACGGCCACCGCCACGCGCGGCGAAAACATTGCGCAGCGCAACGAACACATGCGCGCGGTCGAACTGTTCCTTCGCCGTCGCATCAGCGGCGCGCGCCCCGTGCAATTCGGCCTGAACCAGGACACGGGCATGCCGCGCCGCTTCGAAGGCGACGCCACGCACATGCGTTTCGTCGCCGACCTGCCCGATTACCTCGGGCGGGGCGGGCCGTACCTGCACGAACTCGCGCTCGTCGACGGCGAAGGCGGGGAACGCCTCGAAGTCACCTTTACCCTCGTGCTCGCAGGCGAAACGAAAGTGGAGACACCGCCGCGCGAACCGGAAATGCTTGCCGGCCCGCTGCGCGAAGCGACGTTCCGCTATCGCGCGATGAAATCCGACAACACGCTCGGCGATTGGCAGGACCAGTGGACCGCGGGCGATCGCCTGCCGTTGCAGGTGCAGATCACGCTGCGCGACGCCGACGGTCGCGCGTGGCCGCCGATGGTGATGGCGCTGCCGCTCGCCGCCGGTTACGTGGGGTCGGCGCTGTGAACGCCCGGCGCACGCAACGCGGCGTGGCGCTGCTGCTGGTGCTGTGGATGATCGCGTTGCTCACCGCGCTCGTCGGTGCATTCGCGCTGACGGCGAAGATCGAAGGCTTGCAGGGGCGCGTGTTGCATCGTGGCGTGATCGCCGACGAAGTGGCGCGCGCGGGATTCGAATATGCGCTCACGCGCGTCGTCGAACCCGACCCGCGCCGCCAGTGGCGTCCGGACGGCCGCGACTACGATTGGAAGTTCGCCGACGCCGACGTCAAGGTGTCGCTCACGGACGAGAACGGGAAGATCGACCTCAACCAGGCCGACCTCGCGTTGCTCGCCGCGTTGTTCCAGCAGCAGGGCGGGATGTCGATGGAAGACGCGCGCCAGATCGCGGCCGCGGTCATGGACTGGCGCGACCCCGACGTGCTCACGCAGCCCGAAGGCGGCGCCGAAGATCCCGATTACGCATCGGCCGAACGCCCCTACGGCGCGAAGGACGCGCCCTTCGAAAGCGTCGCCGAGCTCGAACAGGTGTTAGGCATGACGCCCGCGCTGTACGCGAAGGTCGCACCCGACCTGACCGTCTTCAGCGGCCGCACGCGTCCGGACCCGGCGTTCGCCTCTGCGCCGGTCCTGCAGGCGATGGGCCTGGACCCGGAACCGACGATCGCGCGCCGCCGCGCATGGGATCCGTCTTCCGGGCAACCCGCGCCGGTCCTTGAAGGTGGCGAGCCTTTAGTGAGCAGCGGCAGCGGCACGTATAGTATCGACAGCCGTGCACGGCTTCGCGATGGACGCGAAGCGAGGCTGCGGGTCGTGGTGCGTGCGGGGGGCAACGGCCTGCCGGGCTCCGCGTACACGCCGCTGCGCTGGGAGGAGGGAGCATCGCCGCGATGACTGCACTGCGCGACCGTATCGGCCGCATCCAGACTCGTGTCCTACCGGGCGCGGGCGGATGGCTGTCGTGGTGGTCGCGCGCGCTCGCCGCATGGTTGCCGGTGCGCTGGCGCGCGGCACTCGGCCTCGGGCGCGATCGCCTCCTGCTCTCGCAGGATGCCGGCACCGGCGAGGATGCCTTGCAGGTGCGCCTGCAGACCGGCGACGTCGACGCCGCTGCGATTCGCGACATCGGGCGCCTGCCCGCGGGCGAAGCCCTCGGCATCGACGCCGATCCGCTCGCCGCCGTGCTCGCCCCGGCGATCGCCGACCTGCCGCGCTGGCTGGTGATGCCCGCTGCTTCCGGCCTGCGCCGTCGTCTCACCTTGCCCGCAGCCGCGGCCGAGCGGTTGCGCGACGTGGTGTCCTTTGAAATCGATCGGCAGACGCCGTTCACCGCGGAGACCGCGGCGTTCGACGCGCGCATCCTCGCTCGCCGCGCGAGCGACGGGCAGCTCGACGTCGAACTCGTCGCCGTGCCCCTCACCGCGATCCAGCCGCGCATGGCCGCGCTCGGCGGCATCCAATCGACGCTCGCGGGCATCGACCTGTCCGACAACGGCGGCATGCCGCTCGGCGTGAATCTCCTGCCGCCGGCGCAACGCCGCCATCGCGCCGATCCGCTGGCGCGCTGGAACTGGGTATTCGGCCTCGTCGCGTTGCTCGCGCTCGTCCTTGCGTTGTGGCAGATCCTCGAGAATCGCCGCGCCGCCGCCGATGCATTCGAAACGCAGGTTTCCGGGCAAACCGCGAAGGCGCGCACCGCCTCGCAACGCCGCCAGGAACTCGTCGACATGGTCGAAGGGCAGGCGTATCTCGACCAGATGCGCCGCGGCCGTCCGAGCACCATCGAAGTCATCGACGAACTCACGCGTCGCTTGCCCGACACGACCTACATGGAAAAGGTCGCCATCGAAAACGACAAGCTCACGCTCATCGGGTTGAGCAGCGAAGCCTCCTCGCTCGTGCAGCGCCTGGAAGGCTCGCCCTTGTGGCGTGCCCCCGCGCTCACCGGTGCGCTGCAACCCGATCCGCGTTCGGGCCGCGACCGTTTCACGCTGACGGCCGACATCGCGGTCGTGCCGCCCACCGTGCAGAACCGCCAGGAGACCACGCCCCGTGGCCCCGGCAACGACTGACCGCGATCGCTGGCTCGCGCTCGGCCTGCTCGTGGCCGCGCTCGCCCTGGCGTATTTCGTGCTGCTGCATCCGTGGTGGACGGTGCCGATGATGGACACCGAAGACCGCATCGCGGCCCTGCAGTCGCGCGAACTGCGCGTGCGCACGCAGCTGGCGCAGGCGCCCGCCGTCGAACGCCGCCTGGTCGAGGTCCGCGAAGCCTTGCGCGCCCGCCCCGGCTTCCTGCCCGAAGCCACGCCCGAACTCGCGACGGCCGGCCTGGTGCAACGCCTCGAAGCCACGGTCGCGCAGGCAAGCCCCGGCAACCGCAGTTGCGCGATCACCAATCGCTCGCCGTTGTCGGAACAGCGCCCGGCCGAACGCTTCCCGCGCGTCACCGTGCAAGTACGCCTGCGCTGCGGCACCGCCGAACTGGCGAGCGTGCTGCATGCGCTGGAGAGCGGCAGCCCGCGCGTGTTCATCGAAAACCTCAACATCCTCGCGCAGCGTTACTTCTACATGCCGGGGCAGGGCAAGGCGCAGAGCGGCGGCCTGGACGTGAGCTTCGACCTGTACGGTTACATCGCGCCGCGTCCTGCCGGGAAGACAGCGCAAACCTCCGCGCCTGCGCCGACGCAGGCAGCACCGCCGGAAGACGACCCCGCCTCGCAGCCGGGAGGTCTCGATGAGACTCAGTGACGCCGGCCCGCGGACCTGGCTGCTCGCGACCGTCGCCGGTTGGGCATTGCTCGCATGGGTGCTCGCACTGGTGGGCATGGGCGGGCGCATCGGCAAGTTGCCCGACGATCCGGCGTTGTCGCGCGCCTTGCCGGACGTGCCGAAGGCGCAGCCCGAGCGCATCGGCCCCATCGCGCAATACGCCGAAACCGCGCAGCGTCCGCTCTTCTCCGAAGATCGCCGCCCGCAACCGTTCTCGCTGCAGCCGCAGGGCGAGAACACCGAAGCGCAGCAATTCGAATTCGTGCTCACCAGCGTGCTGATCACGCCGAAGCTGCAGATGGCGATCATCACGCCCACCAACGGCGGCCAGCCGATCCGCATGAAGCAGGACGAAGCGCCGGCCGAAGCGCAGGGCTGGCGACTGGTCTCGCTGGAGCCGCGCGCAGCCACGTTCATCGGCCCGCAGGGCGAGAAGCGCATGGAATTGCGGACCTTCGACGGCAAGGGCGGCGCCGCGCCGACCACGACCGCACCGCCCGACATCACGATGGACAACCCGGCCGCCGATGCGGCCGTGGCCGATGCGACGGCCCCCGCGCCCGTTCCGCCGCCGCCGCCCGCCACCAGTGCGAACGCAGCGCCGCAGCAAACGGGTTCGACCCTCGAGGAAGCGCCGATGACGCCCGAGCAGCAGATGGACGCGATCCGCAAGCGCATCGAGCAACGTCGCGCGCAACTGCGCCAGGAAGCGCAGCAACAAAACAACCAGAAGACTCCGGCGCAATGAGCAGAGAGCGAGCCATGACGACTTACCGATCCAAACTCGCGACGCTCGCGATCACCGCCTGCCTCGTGGCCCTCGCCGGGTGCACGTCGCAACCGGTGGCCACGATCAAGAAGGACGGCGATCGCGGGGTGCCGGTCATCCAGTCGAACCTGCCGCGCCCGCAGATGGACACCACGACGGGCACGACGACCACGCCCGTCGGCGAGACGCCGGCGGCCGAAGGCGCGCCGTCGGCGCAGCTCAAGCGCGGCACCGGCGAAGTCATCAACCGCAGCGCGGCGAGCGCGCCGCCACCCAACCTGGGTGGCAGCTCGGGCGCGGCGACGTTCAACTTCGAAGGCGAATCGCTGCACGCGGTGGTGAAGGCCATCCTCGGCGACATGCTCGGCCAGAACTACGTGATCGCGCCCGGCGTGCAAGGCACCGTGACGCTGGCCACGCCGCGCCCGGTGAGCCCCGCGCAGGCGATGTCGCTGCTCGAACAGGTGCTGGGTTGGAACAACGCCCGCATGGTGTACGCCGACGGGCGCTACAACATCGTTGCCGCCGACGCCGCGCTCGCCGGCACCGTCGCGCCGCGCACCGGTTCGCCCGCGCTCGCGCGCGGCTACGAGGCGCGCGTCGTGCCGCTGCGCTTCATCTCCGCCGAAGAAATGAAGAAGGTGCTGACGCCCTACGCGCGCCCGAACGCGATCATCACCACCGACAACGCACGCAACGTCATCACCATCGGCGGCACGCGCGCCGAACTCGAAAACTACATGCGGACGATCGAGATCTTCGACGTCGACTGGCTCAAGGGCATGTCGGTGGGCGTGTTCCCGCTGAAATCGGGCAAGGCCAGCAAGGTCGTCGGCGACCTGGAGAAGGTGTTCGGCGAGACGAGCAAGTCGCCGGTCGCCGGCATGTTCCGTTTCATGCCGCTCGATGGGGCCAACGCGGTGCTCGTGATCACTTCGCAGCCGCGCTATCTCGACGAAATCCAGTCGTGGCTCGATCGCATCGAAGGCGCGGGCGGCGAAGTGCAGTTGTTCTCCTACGAGCTGAAGTACGTCAAGGCGAAGGACCTCGCCGATCGCCTCGCCCAGGTGTTCGGCGGCAGCAGCCGCGGCAACTCGGACGAGGGCACGGGATCGCCGTCGCTGATGCCGGGCCTGGAATCGACGGAGATCAAGGACAGCGGCGTGGACAGCAACGGCACGAGCAACGCATCGCTCGGCAACGATTCCTCGGGCGGTACCGGTAGCGGCCTGGGCGAAGGCATGTCGCTCAACCCGCGCAGCGGCGGCAACGGCAATGGCAACGTCACCCTGCAGGTCGATGGCGGCACCGTCGGCGTGGCCGCCGTCGACGAAACCAACACCTTGCTCGTTCGCGCGAACGCCGGCGCGTGGGCGTCCATCCGCGACGTGATCGAACGCCTCGACACCATGCCGCTGCAGGTGCATATCGAAGCGCAGGTGGCCGAAGTGAAGCTCTCCGGCGATCTGCGCTATGGCGTGAATTGGTATTTCGAGAATGCCATCCCGGATCCGACCTTGCGCGCGCTCGCGCTGGGGCGCTCGATCTGGGGGTCGACGGCGGGCCAGGCCAGCGGCATCACGACCGATGCCGACGGCTCCATCACCGGGGGCATGTCGTTCACCTTCCTCGGGCCCAACGCGATGGCGGTCATCAATGCGCTCGACCGCGTCACCGACGTCAACCTGCTGCAAACGCCGTCGGTCGTGGTGCGCAACAACGCCGAAGCGACCTTCAATGTCGGCAGTCGCATCCCGATCGAGTCGGTCAGCGTCAACACCGGCACGTCCGATCCGACGAACACCATCAGCCAGGTGCAATACCTCGATACCGGTACCATCCTCAAGGTGCGCCCACGCATCACGAAGGACGGGATGGTGTTCCTCGACCTCGTGCAGGAAGTCAGCACGCCAGGCCCGCAGACCGCGAACAACGCCAACGTTCGCATCGACACGCGCCGCCTGAAGACCGAAGCCGCGATCCAGAGCGGCGAAACGGTGATGCTCGCCGGCCTGATCCAGGACGAACGTTCCAAGGGCTCTTCGGGCGTTCCGGGCCTCAGCCGCATTCCGTGGATCGGTGGTCTGTTCGGCACGCAGTCGTCCGGCACCTCGCGCACCGAGGTGATCGTGCTGCTCACGCCGACGATCATCCGCAACCCGCAGGAAGCGCGCGACCTCACCGACGAATACGGGCAGAAGTTCCGCGCGCTGGAGCCGCTGTATCGCAAGTAAGCGAAGGGTAAGATCGGCGCCAGGGGCAACACGGAGCCTGGAATGACCAATGCGACGGCGCCCATCGTCGTCCTGCCGGTGTCGGTCGACGATGGCGCACTCGATGCGTGCCTCGCTGCCGTCGATGCCGGCACGCAGCCCGGCACGCGCGTGTGGCTTGCCGACGACGCACGCGCGGGGCCGCGCGAACACGCCGTCATCCAGGGTTGGCTCGCGCGCACGCCGATGGAAGCGCACTACACGCGTCGGCAACGCATGGTCGGCGACGTCGCGCATCTGGATGAAGTGCTCACCGCGTGCGGCGATGCCGATGTCGTGGTCCTTGCGCCCGACGCGCAACCCGCGCCGGGCTGGCTCACCCAACTCACCGCGTGTCTCGCACGCGATCCTGCGATCGCGACCGCCACCCCGTGGAGCAACGCCGGCGAGGCGGCCGCGTGGCCACGCGTGGGCGAGATCGGCCCAATGCCCGCAGACCTCGAACGCATTGCGCGCGCATGCGCCGCGATGGCCCCGGCGCATCCCGAACTGCCGGCCGCCGTCGGCCATGCCGTGTTGTTGCGCGGCCGCGCGCGGCAACGCGCGGGCGGGCTCGACGCCGCGAGCTACGCCTCGTGGATGGCGGCGTTGATCGATCTGTCGCTGCGCCTGTCGGGCCTGGGTTGGCGCAACGCCCTGTGCGAAACCGCGTTCGTCGCGCGGCCTGGCGAAGGCTTCCCGTTCGACGGCGACATGGATGCGCTCGCCGTGCGTTGGCCCGCATGGCATTCGCGCTTGGCGCAGTTCCTCATGGGCGATCCCTTGCGCCACGTGCGCGAGGAGCTCACGACGAAACTCGCCACCGTCGGCCCGCCGGCGCCGCAGCGGGAGTTGTTCGCGTGACCGATGCCGGCATCGCGGTGGTCCTCGTCGCGCACGAAAGCGCCGATACGCTCGACGATTGCCTGGTGCGCCTGCGCCACGCGGCCGACGTCGGCCAGATCCGCATCATCGACAACGGCTCGCACGACGGCACGCTGCAGATCATGCAACGTCATGCCGCGGCGGATCCGCGCGTCCGCTTCGTCGCCAATCCCGACAACCCCGGCTTCGCCAGCGCGTGCAACCAGGGTGCGGCCGAATGCGACGGCCCGTGGCTGGCCTTCGTCAACCCAGATTGCCTGGTCGAACAGGACACGTTGCAGCGATTGCGCGAGGCCGCCGAGGACTTGGGCGGTGCGGCGATCGTCGGCGCCGACCACGTCGACGGGAACGGCGAGCGCGACCCCGCGGCGCGTCGCCGCGATCCGGATTTCGCGGCGATGCTGCATACGCCTTCGAATGCAAACCTCGGGTTGGCCATGGACGACGGCGAACCCTTGCAACGGGTCGAAGCGATCTCCGGCGCATTGATGTTGCTGCCGCGCGTGTTGTTCGAACGATTGCAAGGTTTCGACACGGGCTATCGGCTGCATGCCGAAGACCTCGACCTGTGCCGGCGCGCGCGTGCGCTCGGCGCAACGGTCGCCGTCGCGAACGACGTGCAGGTGGTGCACCTGCGCGGGGTGTCGTCGCGCGCGCGGCCGGTGTTCGTCGAATGGCACAAGCACCGCGGGTTCTGGCGGTACTTCCGGAAGTTCGAGGCGCCGCAACGTTCGATGATGCAGCGCCTCGGCGTGTTCGCACTGATCTGGGGGCGTTTTCCCTTCGCGGCGATGCGTGCGTTCGCGCGCACCGCCGTCGGGCGCTGAAGATCAGTCGAGGGTCGCGGCCGGTGACCAGATGGTCGCAGCCGTGCCGTTGCAGGCCGCCATTTTCAGGACCGACGTGGAGTCCGAGAGGCATCGTCCGGTGCCCACGTTCTGGATTTGCCAGCGGCTCGCCGCCTCGCCGTTGGGGATCGCGCCGTACTGTGGCGACACCTGCACGAGGCGCCAGGCGGCATTGCCCGCGCATCCCGAATACATCGCGAACGTGCCGGAATCGACAAGGCACTGGTTGGCGTCCTTGAACTGGAATGTCCCGCCGTCCGATTCAAGCTTGTTGATTTCCAGGTCGTTGTGCGTGGGGCCCTTGCACGCGCCGAGCACCGGGGCGGCATCCGTGGTCATGCAATACCCGCTCTGCTGCGAGCGCATGCCGAAGGGCTTGAACGGCGTGCGTACGGACTGTTTATAGGCCCGCCACGCCGGCCCCGTGTTGTAGTTCTCGATGCCCCATCCGGCGCAGTCCGCATGTACGGCGACGCCGTTGGCGACCTCGAGGCACAACTTGCTCTGCCAGCCGCGGATCTTGACCCATCCGCCGTAGTAGTTGACGTCCCAGCGCTGGTTGTCCTGGTTGTTGCAGGGCCAGTCGAGGATGCGGCCGCCAAGCCAGTTGTTGCCCCATTCGACATCGAGGCAACCAAAGGTTTCGGTGTTGATGATGCGATAGCCGCCGCCTTCGACAGGCCAGAAGCTGAACATCTGCAGCCCGCCCATCTTCATGCACGTGGCAGGCACCAGGCGATTCTGCACCTCCGTGGGCACACGCGCCGTCTGGAGGCAGAGCTCCGCCGCGGGGCCGTTGACCCTCACGAGCTGCAAGGGTGGGCCGGGTGGATTTTGCGCTGGGCGAGGCCGGGCGCGAGCGCGAACAACGCGCCCAACAAGAGCAGACACAAGTGGAGTCTCGACATTGTTTTATCTCCTGGACGGGAGGCGCAGCATTGCCAATCCCGCCGCGGATTTCGCCAAGTCGCGTCGCTTGCACACGGGATCATCGTCTCGTCGTTCGACAAACGCGCCTCCTGCGCGCATGCGAATCGTCGGTGGCAGCGCGGTGCGACACGCACGGCGGACGATCGCGTGCGAAGACCGGCGCTACGCGCGTATTACGCGCGCAACGCCGGGGGGACCTCAGTACTTCACGAACTGCCACTTCGCATTGTCGGAGGCGTCGCACGCCCACGCCGTCACCGTCTCGCCCTCCGGAACGACGCTGCCGCGCCCCACGTGGAGGCATTGCGCGGTGCCGACGTTCTGCACCTGCCATGTCGCGCGCATTTCGCCGGGCGCCGGCGACTCGAAGCCGGTTTCGAGAATGCGCCATTGCCCATTCAAGCCGGCGACACAGGTGGCGTATACGACCGCTTCGCCACCATCGAGCAGGCACGTCCCGTCGACGGGGCCGTCGAAGCGAAAGATCGAGGCCGCCGCATCCAGCGGGACGAACCGCAGGCTGCTGCGACGATCGTTGCTGCATGCCACCGACACGGGGAACTCGCCGAGACTCATGCACGCACCGTCGATCACCGACCGCAATGCGAGCGCGCCGCTCGGCACGCGTGCGGCCTGGCGACTGACCATCCACGTCGGGCCCTCGCCGGAGGCGAGGCTGCATGTCGACTGCATTGCGCCAGTCCCGTTGAAATCCAGGCACATGTTGGTCTGCTGACTGCGGATCATCGCGGTGCCAGGATTGCCTTCCGAATGATTCACGTCCCAGCGTTGCGACTGGGCGCCATCGCATGTGAATGCCTCGACGACCTCGCCGGGCATCGAACCGGGCGCGGCATCCAGACAGCCCTGCGACTTGACGTTGCGGATCTGGTAGCCACCCTGCACGGCGGCTTCGAACTGGAACATCTGTGCATTGCCCACCGTGAGGCATTGCCCCCGCATCACCTTGAAGCCGTAGTCGGGCGGCTCGGGCACATGCAGGCAGGAATTGGCGTTGGGGCCGTCGAACATCGCCAATTGCACGGGCACGTCGGTGGGCGGCGCGTCGGCGAAGGCGGGCAGGGCAACGCAACACAGGGACAACGCAAGCATCGAACGCAACATCGGAACCTCCTCTCTCCTGAAGGAGGTCCAGCGTTGCAAACCGGCCCACGTTGTGTCGCCCAGCGCGCGACGCGACATTCGCGCGCCGATTCGCCCTGAAAGTCGGAATCAGCCGCGCGCGGCGTTGATTGTGTCTCGCAGATCGCGGGCAGCGCGCCCGGCAGCGGCTGCGAAATCGTCGCCGGAGGAGGCGTAGAGGATCGCGCGCGAGGAACTCACGAGCAGGCCGGTGCCGTCCTTCGTCGCGGCGTTGCGCACGACCGCTTCGGCGTCGCCGCCCTGCGCACCGACGCCGGGCACGAGGATCGGCATGTCGCCGATGATCGCGCGCACGTCGCGCAGTTGTTCGGGCCACGTCGCGCCGACGACGAGCGCGCAGTTGCCGTGCGTGTTCCATTCGTTGGCGACTTTCTCGGCGACGCGCTGGTACAGCGGGCGGCCATCGACGAGCAGGTCCTGCAAATCGACGGCGCCCGGATTCGACGTGCGGCAGAGAATCACCACGCCACGCTCGGCGCGATCGAGGAAAGGCTGCACCGAATCGCGCCCGAGATAGGGATTGGCCGTCACCGCGTCGGCGGCGTAACGATCGAATGCTTCGCGCGCGTACTGCTGCGCCGTGCTGCCGATGTCGCCGCGTTTGGCGTCGAGGATCACCGGAATGCCGGGGTGCCGCGCATGGATGTGTGCGATGAGGCGGGTCAGCGCGTCTTCGGCGCCGAGTGCAGCGAAGTGCGCGATCTGCGGCTTGAACGCGCAGGCGTAGGGCGCGGTCGCATCGACGATGTCGCGGCAGAAGGCGAAGACCGCGTCGTCGCCGTGGGCGAACGACGCGGGGAACTTCGCCGGCTCCGGATCGAGCCCCACGCAGACGAGGGAGTTGCTGGACGACCAACGATCCTTCAGCGCCTGCGTGAAATGCATCGATCGCTCCTTTACTTGAGGGCCTTGAAACGCAGGCGATGCGGCTTGGCGCCTTCTTCGCCCAAACGACGTCGCTTGTCTTCTTCGTACTCGCGGTAGTTGCCCTGGAAGAACTCCACGTGCGAGTCGCCTTCGAAGGCGAGGATGTGCGTGGCGATGCGGTCCAGGAACCAGCGGTCGTGCGAGATGACGAAGGTGTTGCCGGGGAATTCGAGCAACGCGTCTTCCAGCGCGCGCAGCGTTTCGACGTCGAGGTCGTTGGACGGTTCGTCGAGCAGCAGCACGTTGCCGCCCTGCAGCAGCGTCTTGGCCAGGTGCAGGCGGCCGCGCTCACCGCCGGACAACGCGCCGACCATCTTCTGCTGGTCCTGGCCCTTGAAGTTGAAGCGGCCGATGTAGGCGCGCGACTGGATCTCGATGCCGTTGATGTTGAGGATGTCCGCGCCGCCGGAGACTTCCTGGAAGACGTTGTGGTTGCCTTCCAGCTTGTCGCGGCTCTGGTCGACGTAGGCGAGCTTGACCGTCGAGCCCATGTCGATCGAACCGCTGTCCGGCGTTTCCTGCCCGATGATCATGCGGAACAACGTGGACTTGCCGGCGCCGTTGGGGCCGATGATGCCGACGATCGCGCCGGCGGGGACCATGAAGCTGAGGTCGTCGATCAGCAGGCGGTCGCTGAAACGCTTGGAGACGTTCTTGAACTCCAGCACCTTCGCGCCGAGGCGTTCGCCCGGCGGAATGAAGATTTCATTCGTTTCCTGGCGGCGCTGGTAGTCCACCGACTGCAGTTCCTCGATGCGCTGCAAACGCGCCTTGCCCTTCGAACGGCCGCCCTTGGCGTTCTGGCGGGCCCACTCGAGTTCCTTCTGGATCGCCTTCTGGCGCGCCTTTTCACCCGACTCTTCCTGCTTCAGGCGCTCGTCCTTCTGGATCAGCCACTGCGTGTAGTTGCCCTTCCACGGGATGCCACGGCCGCGGTCGAGTTCGAGGATCCACTCGGCGGCGTTGTCGAGGAAGTAGCGATCGTGGGTGACGGCGACCACGGTGCCCGGGAAGCGGGCAAGGTATTGCTCGAGCCACTCGACCGATTCGGCGTCGAGGTGGTTGGTGGGTTCGTCGAGCAGCAGCATGTCCGGCTTCTGCAGGAGCAGGCGGCACAGCGCGACGCGGCGCTTCTCGCCGCCGGACAGCTTGCCGACGACCGCGTCCCACGGCGGCAGGCGCAGGGCGTCGGCGGCGACTTCGAGCTGGTTCTCCAGCGTGTGCGCATCGCCGGCGGCCAGGATCGACTCCAGGCGCTGCTGCTCGGCGGCGAGCTTGTCGAAGTCCGCACCTTCCTCGGCGTAGGCCTCATAGATGCGGTCGAGCGCGGCCTGGGCCTGCAGCACCTCGCCGACGCCTTCCTCGACGGCCTCGCGGACGGTCATGCCCGCGTCCAGCTGCGGCTCCTGCGCCAGGTAGCCGACCTTGATGCCCGGCTGGGGGCGGGCCTCGCCGTTGAAGTCGGTGTCCACGCCGGCCATGATCTTCAGGACGGTCGATTTGCCCGCGCCGTTGAGGCCCAGCAGGCCGATCTTGGCGCCCGGGAAGAAGGACAGCGAGATGTCCTTGATGATCTGGCGCTTCGGCGGGACCGTCTTGGACACGCCGTTCATGGTGTAGATGTATTGCATGCAGGCTCCGCAGGCGGACGCGGGCGAGCTGCCTTGGGGGCAGGGCCGCGAGGAAAATCGGGATCGCGGGATTATAGGGGACGCCGGCCGACACGGCGCCCCGAAACGCTAAACTTGCCGCCTTTCCCCACGCCCACGGACCGCCGAATGTTCCCCCGCGACGCTCGCATCGAAGGCTTCGACCCAGAACTCGCCGCCGCCATCGCGGGCGAGAACCGCCGCCAGGAAGACCACGTCGAGCTGATCGCGTCGGAAAACTACGCCAGCCCGCGCGTGATGGAAGCGCAGGGCAGCCAGCTGACCAACAAGTACGCCGAAGGCTATCCAGGCAAGCGTTACTACGGCGGCTGCGAATACGTCGACGTCGCCGAGCGCCTGGCGATCGAACGCTGCAAGCAGCTGTTCGGCGCCGACTACGCCAACGTGCAGCCGCATTCGGGTTCGCAGGCCAACCAGGCGGTGTACCTCGCGCTGCTGTCGCCGGGCGACACGATCCTCGGCATGTCCCTCGCCCACGGCGGCCACCTCACGCACGGCGCGAAGGTGAACATCAGCGGCAAGCTCTTCAACGCCGTGCAGTACGGCGTGGACGAAAAGGGCCTGATCGATTACGCCGAAGTCGAACGCCTGGCGCTGGAACACAAGCCGAAGATGATCGTCGCCGGCTTCAGCGCGTACTCGCAGGTGATCGACTGGGCGAAGTTCCGCGCCATCGCCGACAAGATCGGCGCGTATTTCTTCGTCGACATGGCGCACGTCGCCGGCCTCGTCGCCGCGGGCGCGTATCCCAACCCGGTGCCGCACGCGCACGTCGTGACCTCCACCACGCACAAGACGCTGCGCGGCCCACGCGGCGGCATCATCGTGGCGAAAGCCAACGAAGAACTCGAAAAGAAGCTGCAGTCCATCGTGTTCCCCGGCATCCAGGGCGGCCCGCTGATGCACGTGATCGCGGCGAAGGCCGTGGCGTTCAAGGAAGCGCTGGAGCCGGAATTCAAGACCTACCAGCAGCAAGTGGTGAAGAACGCGCAGGCCATGGCGAACACCATCATCAAGCGCGGCTACAAGATCGTCTCCGGCGGCACGCAGAACCACCTGATGCTCGTCGACATGATCGGCAAGGGCATCACGGGCAAGGACGCGGAAGCCGCGCTCGGCAAGGCGCACATCACGGTGAACAAGAACGCCGTGCCGAACGATCCGGAAAAGCCGTTCGTGACTTCGGGCCTGCGCCTGGGCACGCCGGCCGTCACGACGCGCGGCTACAACGAAGCCGAATGCGTCGCGCTGGCCAACTGGATCTGCGACGTGCTCGATGCGCCGAACGATGCGGCCGTGATCAAGCGCGTGCGCGAAGAAGTCACGAAGCAGTGCAAGGCGTTCCCGGTCTACGGCTGACCCATGCATTGCCCCTTCTGCCAGCACGTCGACACCCGCGTCATCGATTCGCGCGTGTCCGAGGACGGCGCCACCATCCGGCGGCGCCGTGAGTGCGAGGCGTGCGGGGAGCGTTTTTCGACGCTGGAAACGATCGAACTGAAATTGCCGCTGATCATCAAGGGCGATGGTCGGCGCGAAGCGTTCGACGCGCGCAAGTTGCGGCTCGGGTTCGACCGCGCCTTGCAGAAGCGGCCCGTCAGCGAAGAACAGATCGAGGCCTCCGTTCGCGCCGTCGTGCATCAGTTGCGCATGACGACCGAGCGTGAACTCGCATCGCGCCGCGTCGGTGAGTTCGTGATGGCGGAGCTGCGCAAGCTCGACCACGTCGGCTATGTACGTTTCGCTTCGGTCTATCGCTCCTTCGAGGACGTCGCCGATTTCCGCGAGGAGCTCGACCGCCTCGAACGCGAACTGCCACCGGGCGAGGGCCAGTTGCCCCTGCTCGAAGGCGAGCCGGCCGAAAAGGCGCGGCGCAGGTGAGCCTGTTGCGCGCCCTGCTCGTCGCCGCGGCGCTTGCGTGGGCGCCGGTGTCCAGCGCGCAGGATGCAACGCAGCATGCCGCGCCTGCGACGCAGGCCACGCTGGCCGGCGACTATCATCTCGACGGCGTGATGGAGGTCGGTTCGGGCCTGCGGTTGAAGGACGACGGCACGTTCCAATGGTTCTTCACCTACGGCGCGCTCGACCTCGCCGCACGTGGCGCGTGGGCGCGCGCGGGCGACGGGATTGACCTCGCCGTCGTGGACATGGGCTTCCCGCCGCAGATGCCCGAAACGCAATTCGACCGCATGCACCTGCGCATCGACGGCGGCGAACTCGTGCCGGCGTGGCCGTGGGACATGGATGATTTCCGCAAGAACGAGGAACGCGGCGCTTACGTGCGCGAAGAATGATGTCGCAACCCCAGCAGGCGTACACCGCCACCGACCACGCCATGATGGCCCGCGCACTGCGCCTGGCCGAAAAGGGCGCATACACGACGAAGCCCAATCCTATGGTCGGCTGCGTGATTGCGCAGGGCGATGCAGTCGTCGGCACGGGTTGGCATGAGCGCAAGGGCGGGCCGCACGCGGAGGTCTTCGCGTTGCAGGCCGCGGGCGAACGGGCGCGCGGCGCGACGGCGTACGTCACGCTCGAACCGTGTTCGCATGTCGGCAGTACCGGCCCCTGCGCCGATGCGCTGATCGCCTCGGGCGTGACGCGCGTGGTCGGCGCGATGCGCGATCCCTTCGAGAAGGTCGACGGCACGGGATTCGAGAAATTGCGCGCCGCCGGCATCCAGGTCGACATCGGCCTGATGGAAACGCAGGCGCGCCAGCTCAACAAGGGTTTCCTGTCGCGCATCGAGCGCGGGCGTCCCTGGGTCCGCGTCAAGCTCGCGACCAGCCTGGATGGGCGCAGCGCGCTGGCCTCCGGCGATTCGAAATGGATTTCCGGTGAAGCCGCCCGACGCGACGTGCAGAAGTGGCGCGCGCGCGCCGGCGCGATCCTCACCGGCGCGGGCACCGTGTTGATGGACGACCCGCATCTCACCGTGCGCCTCGGCGACGACACACCGTTCGTTCCGCCGCTGCGCGTCGTGCTCGATCCGGGCCTGGCCACCGTGCAACGCGGCCATGTGCGCGAAGGCGGCGCGCCGACGCTCTACATCCACGCCTCCGATGCGCGCATGCCGCGCGGTGTCGAAGCCGATCATGTGGCCGTGCCGGTCGAAGCAGGCCGCATGGACCTGAGCGCGGTGCTCAAACTGCTCGCCGAGCGAGAGATCAACGAAGTGCAGGTCGAAGCGGGCGCCACGCTCGCCGGCGCGTTCCTCACCTCGGGCCTGGTCGACGAGTTGTTGCTGTACGTTGCGCCGGTGATGCTCGGCGAACGCGCGCGGCCGCTGTTCGACAACCTGCACATCGACGCGATGACGCAACGTTTGAACATGCACGTCGCTGAAACGCGTCGCATCGGCGAAGACATTCGCGTGTTCGTGCATCCTGGGCGCGCGCCGGAATGAACGACAGTTTCAAGGATCACTTCTCCAGCGTCGCCGCGCAGTACGCACAGGCGCGGCCGGAATATCCCGCCGACTTGTATGCCTGGATCGAATCCATCGTGATGGTGCATGGCCTGGCGTGGGAGCCCGGATGCGGCAGCGGGCAGGCGACGCGCGATCTGGCGCCGTTGTTCGATCGCGTCCATGCCACCGATCCGAGCGCCGCGCAGATCGCGCAAGCCAATGGCCCGGCGAATGTCACGTTTCGCGTCGAGCCGGGCGAAGCAACCACGCTCGGCGACGGCACGGCCGACGCGGTCTGCGTCGCGCAGGCGCTGCATTGGTTCGATCAACCGCGCTTCTTCGCCGAATGCGCGCGCGTGCTCAAGCCCGGCGGCGTGCTGCTCGCGTGGGGCTACCAGGACATGACCGCGCCCGACGGCGTGGATGCCGCGCTGCAGCCCTTCCGCGACGCCATCGAAGCGTATTGGCCGCCCGAGCGGTGGTTCATCGACGCTGCGTACCGCGATTTTGCGTTCCCGTTCGACTGGATCGAGCCGCCGGTGTTCGAGTTGCGCGCGGAATGGAACCTGGCGCGCATGCTCGGTTACTTTTCGAGTTATTCGGCCACCAAGCGTTACATCGACGCGAATGGCGTGGACCCCGTCGCCGTGCATGCACAAGCGATCGCGCAGGCGTGGGGCGACCCCCGACAGACCCGTGTCTTGCGCTGGCCGATGTTCGTTCACGCGCGCCGGAAGTTGGAGGACTGATGTTCACCGGACTGATCGCCGGCGTGGGCCGGCTGGCGTCGCGTGAGATGCGCGGCGGCGACGCGCGCCTGCGCATCGATGTCGGCACGTTGCCGTGGGGCAAGGGTGCCGACGTGCGCATGGGTGAAAGCGTTTCCGTCAACGGCACCTGCCTGACGGTGGTGGCGTTCGACGACACGGGCTTCGAAGCAGACGCATCGAACGAAACACTCGCGTTGACCACGCTGGGCGACCTGCCCGTGGGGCGCGCACTGAACCTGGAACGCGCGATGTTGCCGACCGATCGCCTCGGCGGCCACCTCGTCAGCGGGCATGTCGACGGCGTGGGCACGGTCGCACACACGTGGGATGACGGACGCGCGCAACGTTGGGTCTTCGCGGCGCCTGCTTCGCTGCGGCGATACATCGCGGCGAAGGGCTCGATTTGCGTCGACGGCGTGAGCCTCACGGTGAACGGGGTCGACGATGCGGGTTTCGAAGTCGCGCTGGTGCCGCACACGATCGCGCACACGGCCTTCGGCGAAACCCGGCCCGGGGATGCGGTGAACCTGGAAGTGGACATGCTCGCGCGTTACGTCGAGCGACTGATGAACCAACGAGACAAGCACGCATGAGCTTCGCCACCATTCCCGAACTGCTGGACGAACTGCGCGCCGGCCGCATGGTCGTCATCGTCGACGACGAAGACCGCGAGAACGAAGGCGACCTCATCATGGCCGCCGAAGTCGTGCGGCCCGGCGACATCAACTTCATGGTCACGCATGCCCGTGGCCTGGTGTGCCTGTCGCTGGCGCGCGAACGTTGCCGCCAACTCGGCCTGCCGCCGATGGTCCGCGACAACACCTCGCCGCACGGGACCAACTTCACGGTCTCGATCGAAGCGGCCGAAGGCGTCACGACCGGCATCTCCGCGTACGACCGCGCGCACACCATCCGCACCGCGGTGAAACCGGACGCGAAGCCGGAAGATCTCTCGCAGCCCGGCCACATCTTCCCCTTGCAGTCGCAGCCCGGCGGCGTGCTCAGCCGCGCCGGCCACACGGAAGCGGCGAGCGACCTGGCGCAACTCGCCGGATTCGAGCCCGCGGGCGTGTTGGTCGAAATCCTCAATCCCGACGGGAGCATGGCGCGCCGGCCGGAGCTGGAAGTCTTCGCGCGCGAACACGGTCTGAAGATCGGTTCGATCGAAGACCTCATCCGTTATCGCCTCGCCACCGAACACACCGTCGAGCGCGTCGACATGCGCGAGATCGACACCGAGCATGGCCCCTTCACGCTCCACACGTATCGCGACCGCGTCAGCCGTGCGCTGCACTTCGGCTTGTTGCGCGGTGCGCCGGATGCGCAGGTGCCGACGCTCGTGCGCGTGCATGCGCTCAATCCGCTGGCCGATGCCGTGCATTGGCGCCGCCCGGATTTCGGGCCTGCGGTGGGCGACGTGCTGCAGGCCATCGCCGCCGAAGGCCGCGGTGCCCTCGTCCTGCTGGGCGAGGCGCAGGACGCCGAGGCGGTGCTGGCGCGCATCCGCGAACAGCCGGCCGCGCCGCACGACCGTGCGGGCGCGCTGGCCGAATGGCGCCGGACGGGCGCGGGTTCGCAGATCCTGGCCGACCTGGGCCTGGGCAAGCTCCGCGTGCTGGGCACGCCGCGCAAGCAGGTGGGCCTGGCGGGCTTCGGCCTGGAGGTCGTGGCGCATGTCGAATGGCCCGCGCGCTAAACTGCGCGCCCCCCGCGGCCACGCGACCGGCGCCTTCCCAATCATGAAGTTCATCGAAGGCGACCTGCGCGCCGCACCCGGCGCCCGCTTCGCCATCCTCGCCGCCCGCTGGAACCCGCGCATCACCGACGCGCTCGTCGAAGGCGCGCGCAAGGCCTTCCTGGACAACGGCGTGGCGGCCGAGTCGCTCGACTTCGTGCGCGTGCCCGGTGCTTGGGAATTGCCGGTGGCCGCCGCACGCCTGGGCGCCGCGGGCAAGCACGTTGCGATCGTCGCCCTGGGTTGCGTGGTCCGCGGCGATACGCGGCACTACGAACACGTGGCCGATGGTTGCGCCGAAGGCCTGATGCGCGTGTCGATCGACTATCGCCTGCCGGTCCTCAACGGCGTGCTCGCCGTGGAGATGTTCCAGGACGCCGAGGCGCGCGCCGGCGGCAGCCACGGCAACAAGGGCGAAGAAGCGGCGCTGGCCGCCATCGAAATGCACAACCTGCTGGAGAAGTTGCCTTGAACCGACGCCGAGACGGCATCGACCCGGTCCACCGTTCGCGCGCGCGTCGCCGTGCGCTGCAGGCGCTCTACGCCTGGCAGATGTCGGGCGGGACGGCGCAGCAGATCATCGCGCAGTTCGCGCACGAACAGGCGCACGAGATTGCCGACCTGGTGTATTTCGAAGACCTCGTCACCGGCGTGATGAAGCACGTCGGCGACATCGACGCGGCGTTGCAGCCGTTCCTCGACCGTACCGTCGAGGAAGTCGACCCCATCGAGCGCGCCGCGCTGCGCATCGCGACCTACGAATTGCGCCATCGCATCGACGTACCGTATCGCGTCGTGCTGAACGAAGCGATCGACACCACCAAGCGCTTCGGCTCCGAGCACGGCCACACGTTCGTCAATGGCGTGCTCGACCATGCAGCCGCCGCGTGGCGCACGGCGGAGTTCGACGCGGCGCGCAAGTGAGCGCCAACGAGTTCGACCTGATCGAACGCATCCGCCGCCGCGCGACGACGACGCGCGAGGATGTGCTCCTCGGCATCGGCGACGATGCCGCGCTGCTTGAAGTTCCCGCGGGCCATGCATTGGTCGTGGCGACCGACACGCTCAACGCGGGCGTGCATTTCCCGGTCGAAACGCCGCCCGCCGACATCGGCTGGAAGGCGCTGGCGGTGAATCTCTCCGATCTCGCCGCGATGGGCGCCGTGCCCGCGTGGTGCACGTTGTCGTTGTCGTTGTCGCTGCCGGAAGCCGACGGGGCGTGGGTCGATGCGTTCCTTGAAGGCTTCATGCGCCTTGCGGTGTTGCACGACGTCGCGCTGGTCGGCGGCGATACGACGCGCGGGCCCTTGTCGATTTCGGTGACCGTGCACGGTTTCGTCGATCCGGCGCGCGCACTGCGTCGCGCCGCGGCGCGCGAAGGCGACCTGGTATGGGTGAGCGGCACGCTCGGCGACGCGGCGGCGGCGTTGGAACAATGGCGTTCGGGTGCGTTGGTCGATCCGCTGTTGCGCGCGCGGCTCGATCGGCCGGCACCGCGGATCGCCTTGGGGCGTGCGCTGGGCGGGATCGCGCGCGCGTGCATCGATGTGTCCGATGGCTTGCTCGCCGACCTCGCGCACGTGTGCACGGCAAGCGGCGTCGGCGCGGAAATCGACGTCGATGCCTTGCCCGCGTCCGACATGCTGTGCGCGCAGTTCGGGGGCGATGCGCGTCGCCACCTGCAGTCGGCGGGCGGGGACGATTACGAGTTGTGTTTCACCGCGCCGGCGGCCGCGTGCGATGCAGTCGAAACGGCCGCGCGCAACGTGGACGTGTGCGTGACGACGGTCGGGCGGATCGTGGCGCGAACGGCTGGACCGGTGATCGTGCGTGATGCCGATGGCGCGGAATGGATGCCGGGCAGTTCGGGCTGGCGCCACTTCGCCTGACTACTTCGCGGCGGCGATCACCGCCGACATCGCGTCGGCCTTCACCACGGTTTTGCGTGGGATGCCCTTCAGTTGCGCCTGCAATTCCATCGGCGCATCCGGTGTCACCGCCGCATTGGCCGGCAGCAAGGCGAAGTTCAGCGTCACGTCTGCCGGCACCGGCCACGCGCCGACGATGGCTGCGTGCAACTGCGTCGCCATCACCAGGGTCGCCATCAGGCTGGGATGCACGCCGTCGGGGAAGGTCGCTTGCGCGCCGTGGCGATGCGCCAGCGCACGCAATGCCTTGCCCGCAGGGATGACCTGCGCGTCGATGCGCGTTGCGATCTGCCTTGCCCCGCGGTCGAGTTTTGCTTGCCATGCATCGTCGGGACCCCAGGTCGCGAGCACGTAGACCTTCGTGCCTGCCGACTTCGCGCGCGCGGCGAAGGCGCGATGCGCGCGCTCGCTTGCACGGCACTCGGCGGAACTGCGTTGCTCGCTTTCGACCATGCACGCGAGCACGCCGCCGCGTTCCTGCAACACCAGTGCATCCCAGTGGCCGGCATCGAGTGCCGCGGCGATCCTGCCGTCGTTCCAGCGATCGATGAGCGAACCACCGGGCGCGACGAAGGTTTGCGTTTCGATCGCCACGGGCCGCGGCTGCGATGCGGCGACCGCGCGCAGGGCCGACGGCAGGTCGTTGACGTACGTGAGGCTGTTGCCGACAAAGAGGACGCGCAACTTGCGCGGTGCCGTCTCCTGCGCAGGCGCAAGGTGCGACAACGCCAGGAGCAACAGCGCAAGGACCGTGCGACGGCGAACGATCGGCATGGCCACCTCGCGGGCAGGATGCGTGCATCGCACCGCCGGGCGCACCCTGCGTCAAGTGCCGCATCGGCAGGTCATTGGCTCGCGGCGGTGAAGGCGGCCGGAATCCAGCGCAGGTCGGGCGCGTCGGGATCGCCGCGCGCGTCCACGACGTCGAACCGGCACGGAGACTGCGCCAGCGCGGGATGCCGCTGCAGGAACACCTGCGCCGCGCGCACCAGCTTGCGCCGCTTCGCCGCATCGATCGACGCCGCACCGCCCCCATGGCTTGCCGTGGCGCGATAACGCACTTCGACGAACACGACGGTTGCGCCGTCGCGCAAGACCAGATCGAGTTCACCGACCTTGCTCGCCGCATTGCGTGCGAGCAGTTGCAGGCCTTGCGTCAACAGGTAGGCGAGCGCGGCGGCCTCGACGGCGGCGCCGCGCGCGCGGCGATCGACGGGTGCGTCAGCGCGCGGGCGCATCCGCGAGCGGGACCTGCGAACCGCCCCGGAACGTCGACCACGTCGGCGTATGCAGGATGTTGCCGACCGGATCCAGGCGCAGCGTGCCGGTTGCACCCTGCACCTGGCCATTGGGATCCAGCGCGAGCTTCTCCAGGTACGCCGTGATCAGCCACGCGTCGTAACCGAAGGCGAACAAACGCGCCGCGGGGCCCCGCGCGGTTTTCAGTTGCGAAGCGACGCTCGCGGCGGAGGGCAGGCCGGAGATGCCGCGCACCGTCCACGGTTCGGTGGGATAGGCGATGCCGTCGAGTACCAGGTCGTCGGCCGGCTTGCCCGTTCCCGACGCCAACGCGGACGTCGCCACCAGCGGCTTGCCGCCGAGGCCCGACGAACGCAGCAAGGGGGCGACGGCGCGCGCTTCCGACGCACGCGTGGCCAGGAACACCGCATCGACCTGCCCGGCCTTTTGCACGGACGCCTGCAGGCGTGCGAGCAGGGACGCGGCATCGCCGCCCATGTCGAGCGATTCGACCACCGTGCCACCGCGTTCTGCCAACGCATCGCGCAACGCGGACGCCGCACGGTGCATGCC
>NZ_JBFULX010000003.1:0-500008 GCF_054049695.1 Lysobacter sp. P5_C4
CTGCTTCTACGTGATCAGCACCGCCACGCCCAAGCGCGAAGCCGCGCTGCGCGACGACATCGCATCGCTCAACAACTGCTCGCGCCTGATTCCGCTCGCCGATTTCGTCAATCGCCCCGAGTACACGTCGGGCGCGCTTTTCGACGTCAAGGTGACCGAACAAGTCGTCACGACAACCCAGCAACGCATCACCGGCTTGAAGACCGACGACATCAACTTCGCCACCAACAAATCGGAACTCGCCGCCGAGGACAAGGCGGAACTGGACAAGATCGCGGAGTTCATGAGCATGAAGCCGGATGCGTTTGCGGTCGTCGCCGGCTACACCGACGACGTCGGTGGCCGCGACCACAACGAAGGCCTCTCGCGCCGCCGCGCCGAAATGGTCGGGCGCTATCTGAAGGAAGCCCACGGCATTGCCAGCGACCGCATCGTGCTGTTCTGGTACGGCCCGAACAACCCGCTCGTGCCGAACGACTCGGCGGAAAACCAGGCGAAGAACCGGCGCGTGGAGATCCGGGTGGGGTTGCGGGGGGCGACTTGATCTGCGTGCGCTGAAAAACGAGGCGTACGCGAAGAGGCCAAAACGGACAGTGCCCCGGGACCCCACGCGCGATTACGCGTGGGACCGCTTTTCTTTCTTGTTTTCCCGAAGCACCGCCTCAAACGCATCGAGAAGGGTTCTTGTGGCCGGCAATTCGCTGAGCATTTCTTGTCCCGGATTTGGCGCTGCTTCGCTCCGCGCGTTTCGGAAGGTGCGCTCCAGCGTGCTTGGGGTGGGATGCGTGCGGAATAGCGCGATCAGCGCGCATGCCATCGTTTGGCGTAGGGCTTGGGCATCGTCGAGCTTCATTGGGGGCCTCCCCCGATTGCCGCCGAGTCGCGGCACCAGTGCCAACGGAAAGACCGGGGCAAGATGGCCGTATCTCATTACCGGGCGGTCGCGGTACCGATCTCCCGCTCGCATCTCATGATCGGTTCGATGTTCGTGACGCAAAACCGCATTGACGTGGAGGAGCGTCACCCGATCGGTGGCATTGGTCCAACGGCCAATTCAGGCGCTGGCCTCCAAGTGGGACCATCGCGATTCGGCGGCCGGGAGGAAGTCCGATGCAAGTCGACCAGTCAACCCTTCGCAAGTTGGTGACCCAGGACCTGACGGACACGTTGCTCCGGGTCGTGCTGATCGTCTTGTTGGTGTACGCGTGCGTGCGGGTGTTTTCCCCGTTCGCCCGCTTGCTGACCCTGGCCATGATCCTGGCCATTGCGCTGTATCCCCTTTACCTCCACCTGGTCCGATGGTTCGGCGGAAGGCGTGGGTGGTCGGCCACCGCGCTCGTGCTGTCGAGCCTGTTGTTGCTCGGCACGCCGATCGTGTTGCTGGGCGCGACCGTCACCAGCGAATTGAGCGAGATACACGACCGCGTGGAAGGCGACACGCTGGCCCTCAAGTCGCCCGATCCCAAGGTGGCCCAGTGGCCGATCATCGGTCCGCGCGTGTTCGCCACGTGGAATGCCGCGGCGAGCAACTTGCCGAGATTCCTGAAACAGAATCGCGAAGTGATCAAGGGCTACGCGAAAAAGGTGCTGTCGATGGCCGCCGGGGGTGCGAAGACGGCGGGCATGTTCCTCCTTGCCATCGTCGTGGCCGGCGTCCTGATGGTTTACGCGGAGGCGGCTGCCAACGTCAGCCGACGCATCTTCATACGGCTGACCGGTACTGACCAGGGACCGCAGTTGCAGACGCTGTGCATCGCCACGATCCGTTCCGTCGCCACCGGCGTGGTGGGTGTCGCCTTCATCCAGGCCATCCTGTTGGGCGTGGGCTTCGTGCTCGGCGGCATTCCGGGGGCGGGCGTGCTCGCGCTGATCGCGATGTTCCTCGGCATTCTCCAATTACCCGCGCTGCTCGTTTCGATTCCGGCGGTGGCGTATCTGTGGATGGCGGAGGATGGAAGCTCCACCGTCTTCAAAGTCCTCTTCAGCGCGTGGTTCATCGTGGCCGGCCTGGCCGACAACGTGCTCAAACCGATGCTGCTCGGACGCGGCGTGGATGCGCCGATGCTGGTGATCCTGATCGGCGCCATCGGCGGCATGGTGACCGGCGGCATGGCCGGCCTGTTCCTTGGTGCAGTGCTGTTGGCGGTGGGCTATCAGCTCTTCATGCAATGGGTCGATCGTGGCGTGCCCGACATGCGCGCGACGGCGCCCCCGGGGATCGCGCACACCGACGACACGCCCGGGTAGTCGCAACATGCGACGCGTCGGCACCGCGTTGATCCTTGCGTCCGTCGTGCTGCTCGAGGGCTGCGTCACGCTCGGCCCGGACTACCAGGAGCCGGAAGTCGGCTGGCTGAAGGCTTGGCGGTCCGACCTCTATGGCCAACTCGGAAACACCGACCAGCAGACGCAGGTCGACCTGCGTTTCTGGTGGCAGGCCTTCAACGACCCGATGTTGAACGGGCTGATCGAAACCGCGCGTCGCGAGAATCCATCGCTGCGCATCGCAGGCCTGAGGATCCTGGAGAGCCGCGCCGCGCTCGGCATCGCCGGCAGCAACCAGTTCCCGCAGGTGCAGCAACTCGGCGGCGCAGCCACCTACATCGACGATCGCCAGAGCGGAGGCGCAGGCCCGGACAACCACCAGCACTTCACCGCGTATGGCGCGGGCTTCGACCTGGCGTGGGAGCTGGATTTCTGGGGGCGCTTCAAGCGCGGCATCGAGTCGGCCGAAGCTGGCTTCTTCGCGTCGATCACCAACCAGCAGGACGCGCAGGTGCTGTTGAGCGCGCAGGTGGCCACGCTCTATTACGGCTATCGCACGACCTTGCTGCGCATCGGGATCGCGAAGAACAACGCGGCCATCCAGAAGCGGAGCCTGGACATCACCGAGCGCCTCTACCTGCAGGGTGAGGAATCGGAGTTGGATCTGCAGCAGGCGAAGGCGCAATACCTCGGAACCCTCGCGACGATCCCCGAGCAGGAAGCCGACCTGGTCAAGCTGCGCAACGCGCTGTCCGTCGTGCTGGGGCGGCCGCCGGGGGCGTTGCCGGAACTGGCATCGGTGGGCGGTCCGTTGCCGAACGTCGAGAAGGCGGTGATCGGTCAATTGCCGGCACAACTGCTGTTGCGTCGCCGGGATGTCCGCACGGCGGCGTGGCAGGTGGCCGCGCAGTCGGCGCAGATCGGCATCGCGAAGGCCGATTACTTCCCGGCCATCACGTTGCTCGGAAGCATCGGATGGTCCTCCGATACGCTGGACGGGACGCCGGATGTCACGCGCATCACGGCCGGCCCCGCGCTGAGCTGGAACCTCTTCGACCACGGCCGGATCCGCAACAACGTGCGCCTGCAGGATGCGCGCCTGCAGGCATCGATCGCGCTTTTCCAGAACAGCGCACTCCTCGCGGCGCAGGAGATGGACGATGCCGCGATCAGCGTCGTCAAGACCGGCGAACAGCAGGGACCGCTGCACGGCGCGGCGCGCGCGGCGGAGCGTTCGCTCGAGCTTGCGAACACGCTTTACCGGGAAGGCTACGCCGGATTCGACCGCGTCCTGGACGCGCAGCGGGTCCTGTTCTCGCAGGCCGAACGCGAACTGCTCAACGACAGCGCGCACATCAGCGCAGTGATCACGATGTACAAGGCGGTCGGCGGTGGATGGGTGGACATGCCGATGGACGACATCGTGCCTGACGAAACGCGCACCACCATGGAAGCGCGGACGCATTGGGGCGATCTGTTGCGTGCCCCGCTACCGACGGACGACGCGAAATGAGCGAAGCACAGTCTGCGCCAGGCGATGCCAAGGCCACCGTCAGGAAAGGCGGACGCGTCATCGCCGTCGTGATCGCCATCAGCCTCGTGCTGTATCTGCTCGCCGATCGCTACACGCCGTACACCTCGCAGGCCAGGCTCGAAGGCTTCGTCGTCGGCGTCGCGCCGACGGTTGCCGGTACGGTGACGAAAATCGGCGTCGCCAACAACCAGGCGGTCAAGGCCGGGCAGGTGTTGTTCGAAGTCGACCCGTCCCAGTACCGCATCGCGCTGGCCAAGGCGCAGTCGGACCTCGCCAACGCGCACAAGCAGGTCGGCGCCGGCACTGCGACGGTGGAAGCGTCTCGCGCCAAGCTCCGCGCCGCACGCGCGGCCGAGCTGGCCGCGCGACAGGATGCGATGCGCTTGCGCCGGCTGCGAGAAGAGGACGAAGGCACGGTCTCCGTGCGCCGCCAGGAGATCGCCGATGCCGGCCTGCAGCAGGCGACCGCGCAGGTGGCTGCGGCCGAAGCCGACATCCGCCGCGCCATCGAACAAATGGGCGGCGACAACGTCGACGAGAACACGGTGCTCCAAACCGCAGTCACCGCGGTCGACAAGGCGGAACTGGACCTGGCGAACACGATGGTCAAGGCGCCCTCGGCGGGTGTCATCACCGATCTGCGCACCGACGTGGGCCTGTATGCCGGCACGGGCAGTCCCGTGCTGACGCTGGTCGCCATCGACGAGGTGTGGATCAACGCGGAGTTCACCGAAAACAACCTGGGGCACATGCGCGCGGGAACGCCGGTGGAGATCCTGTTCGACGCGCTCCCCGGGCGCGTGTTCAAGGGCCGGGTGCGCAGCATCGGCCTGGGCGTCAGTGCGGGCAACGCGCCGCCGCCGGGCACCTTGCCTTCGATCGACAACAGTCGCGATTGGCTGCGGCAATCCCAGCGATTCCCGGTGATCGTCGGCTTCGACGCGCGACAGGATACTGCGCTGGCCGATGCACTGCGTGTCGGCGGCCAAGCCTCCGTGATCGCCTACGGAGAGGGCAGCGGGATCCTGCGCCTGCTGGGCAAGCTCTACATCCGCGCAGCCAGCGTGCTGTCCTACGCGTACTGACGATCGTGATGCCATTGGCCGCCAGGCGAACGTTCCGGATCGCAGCCGTCATGGGGTTGTCGTTGTTGCTGGCCTATGCCTTCGGCATGCCATTGCCGTTCCTCGCACCCTTGTTCGCGATCTTGCTCACTGCAAAGCCCGCACCGCCGATGGGGCCGAAAAGCCTGTTGGGCTTGTTGCTGGTCGTGTCGATCACGCTGGGCACCGGCCTGGTGCTGGCGCCGGTCCTTCGCTATTACCCATGGACCGGCGTGATGCTCGTCGCCGCGGGGCTCTTCGTGAGCACGTACTTGGGCGTGGGGATGGGAAAAGGCCTTGTGTCGACCTTGCTGACGATCGGCCTGACGATGATTCCCGCCGCCGGGCTCGTCGAATACGCCGTGGCCCGATCCGTCGTGCAGGCACTGCTGATCGGCATCGCGATGGCCATTGCGTGCCAGTGGATCGTCTATGCGTTCGTCCCCGAAGACCGGGTCGTCGCGCCTCGCGCCAAAGCATCGGAGACGGACGCGCAGCCGGCGGCCTGGATCGCCTTGCGCGCGATGATCATCGTCCTGCCGCCCGTGCTGATGGCCTTCACCAATCCGTCGTTGTACATGGCGATCATCATGAAGGCGGTCATGCTCGGACAGCAGGGGTCGGCAGTCAGTGCACGCGCGGCCGGCACGGAGCTCCTCGGTTCCACCTTCCTGGCCGGCGTCTTCGCGATGGCGTTCTGGTTTGCGTTGCAGGCGTGGCCCAGTCTGTGGATGTTCTTCCTCTGGATGTTGTTGTTCGGCGTGTACCTGGGCGCGAAATTGTACGGCGTGGTCCCGACGCGATTCCCGTCGTCGTTCTGGGTCAACGTCGGCGTGACGATGCTCATCCTCATCGGTCCCGCCGTCGAAGACAGCAATGGTGGCGATGTGCGGTCTGCATTCGCGCAACGCTTCTTTCTGTTCGTCGCGGTGACTTCGTATGCGTGGTTCGCGATCGTGGTGCTCGAACGGTTGCGTGCGGGCCATGCCGCACGGCGATTGCGCGCGGCCTAGCGCGGGAGGTGCATGATGTTGCTGAATGTCGTGATCGGGTTGTCGACGATGGCCGTCTGCCTGTTGCTGCAGTCGGTGTTGATCGTCGTGGCCATGCGCCATTATCTGCGGCACAACTACCTCGGCTCCACGCCTTCGGCGTGGCGCACGCTCGTCACGCTGAATGCCGTGATGTCGTTGCTGGTCATCGGCAACCTGGCGCAGGTGGTGATCTGGGCGCTGGTGTTTCGCATCCTCGGCGAGTTCGACGCGTTGGATCTGGCCGTGTATCACTCGGCGGTGAACTTCGCGAGTTTGGGCTATGGCGACATCGTGATGTCCGAACGTTTCCGGCTGCTGGGCCCGCTCGAAGCGATCAACGGCGTGCTGATGATCGGTGTGTCGACGGCGGCGTTGATGACGACGCTGCAGGATGCGTACGGCAAGACCCGGGCTGCAACGGACGAGACGATGAGTCGGCATTGATCCGTGCGAACGAAAGCGCTACTCCATCATTGGCGCGCCGCTGGGGCGTTACCTTGCGGGTCGCTTCGATCGGGGGCCGAGGATGCCGAAAACGCTTGCGCCGAGTGACGCGCGCCAGAGGGCGGTTCGCATGACTGGAGCATACCGTGGCAATAACCGCTCTTGGCCGATGGCGGACGCCACAGTGGCGAGTCCGTGCGCGGGTCAAGGCGCTCGCTGCATAATGGGTCCAGGGGTAGCGCGCGACGCGCCGATTGGAAAGAGATGATGGGTCGTATGCAGGAGAGACGCTGCCTCGTCGCGGTGATGTGCCTGCTGTTCCTCGGCGCTGCTTTTGCGGGAGAGCCGCCGTCGCAAGTCGCATGCGGGATAGGGCAGGCGGGTCCGATGCCACCGCTCGATAACGTGCGGGCGACCACGAATGGAAATTGAACTGGATTGCCTGATGGTCCGTACGGAGGATGGGCTCATCAACTGGGCCGTCGGCGCCTTCGAACTTTTACCGGGGCGACTTCCGTACACGCGATACACGGTGGAGTACGTGGCTAGTTGCATTGCAGCGCATGCTACGGACCGCCAAGAGCACTACAATGTGCGCCTGCAGCGCAAGTGGGCCGCATCGTTGACCGTGCGTCGTATTCTTTTCGGCAGGAAGGGCTGGGCTTATCGTCTCGGCTATGGGCTCATGCGCCACAGCGGCGTGGTAGTGACCTTCCACTAGCGACAGCGTCCTCCCCTGCGTACGGTGCAAGGGCGCTGGTCAGGTCGCTCGCACATCGGTGACGCGCGTTTCTGTTCGATTTCTGGCAAAAGCGCTGCTCCATCATTGGCGCGCCGCCCGAACGTGGAGAGTTCCAAATTTTTTTGGGAAAAAAATTTGAAACTCCCCACGCTGGGGCATCACCTTGCGGGTCGTTTCGATCGGGGGGCTTTCGCCCGAGCGGTCGTTGGGGGCTGCAAAGCAAGCTTTGCAGGAAGGTGATCGTTTTTGTGACCGCATTCGACCCAAAGCGGACATTCGGTCCGGCCCTGCTTTGACTCATGCGCGCCGTCCCTACCGATTGCCATACTGGAGATTGCCGGTAGCGGAACGGGCTGCTCGGGTCTTCGTTACAGCGAGATATAGCCACGTGCACGGGAATGCGGCGATGGCGCCGCACACTGCGAGGCCGATGGCTCAAGCAGGGCAAGTCCTTTCACATTACCGAACGCGGTCGGACCGTTCTTGAATCTGCGCACAAGGGAGCCGCAAATATGTTCGAAGTGTGGCGCGCGATTGAGGCGCGGATCGCGAGTGTCGATGCGGTTTGAGCAACTCACGCTGCACCTGTTCGAGGCGATTCGAGACACCTCCTTTCGAGAAACCCCGGGAATAGACGACGCTTTTGTTGCATGTCGAAAATGCATCGCCCCTCGGTCGACCTGACTCTGTCCACACTGTGCGTCAGAATTCGGCGGAGTCGTCATCCACCTCGGCGGCTTCCGCTTGCTCCGCTTCGGCTTCGGCTTGGTCGAGGCGTTCCTGGGCATACGTTTCGCAGCCTTCGATGAAGGAGTCGGAATTGCCGTCGCAATCGCCGGGCTCCTCAATGTCGTTTTCTTCCGCCCAGGCATACCCAGCTTCGTGGCCCGAGCAATCGACGGTGCACTGATCGACGTATGGATAGGCACTATCCGACGACGCGGACTGCATCTCGGCTGTCGCTGCCGCCGCGGCGTCCACCCCTTCCATGACGATCTGGCTTTGCACAGTGCGGGTGGCTGCCGGTTGCGCCAGTGCGTAGTCGTCGCTCGCCTCAGCTGCTGCAGCCGCGGCCGCAGCGGCTGCGTCAGAATCGGCACTCCGCTTCTCGCAGGCGCATAAGGTCGAAACGAACGCCACAGCCAATAACAGCTGCGCCCGCCTGAGCAAGATCTTCATGTGTTCCCCTGTTGTCCCCCAAGAATAGCGACATCCGAATGGTTGGAGAACCGGGACGCGTTTTCATCATTTCCCGTGGGTCAATCGCATCAGGCGGCGCAGCCTGCGGAACTGCCGTCGGTACATGCGCGCTTTCAATACTGCGTCTTGGTAAACGCCGAAGTACGTCCGATTCGACAGTACGATCAACATGATGACGAGTCCCGAGCAGGCGAAGAGGGCCAATCGCAACCACGTCGTATCGACGGGCGCTTCGACGATGACCCCGTCGACCAGGTTCTTGTTGAACATGGTCAGTTCCAGGAACCGATCCACCTTGCTGATCACGTAGCCAGAGATGAACGCGGAAATCGTCTTGCCGATGGCGCTGAACTTGGCGGCCTCTGCTTCGGTGTAGGGCGCGAAGAGCATGCCGAGGGCCCATCCCATCAGGCCACCCAGCGCGGATACGAGCGCGTTGATGACAGTACTTCCCGGCGCCCGCGCGCTGATCAGCCCAATGCCAAGGATGAACAAGAAGCCGCAGCCGTTGGTGAACACGACGAGCGCGTAGTGGTCGCCGAACCAGTTGTAGAGCGCTTTCCTCATGTTTCAGACCACGTAGGTCGGCGCGCCCCCTAAATTGGATGGGCGATAGCTCGGATCTTGTATGCGACGAGTTTCGACGCTTCCGTGCACTAGTGCATTTCCGGGGACAACTCTGGGCCTCGACGCGTGCGGCGACCATCGATGCGTCCACTTGCCGGCGACCTGTTCCCAGCGGGGAATCGGCAGCATCTCCGCGAATCGCCAACTGACTTTGTCCAACTCGTCGTGGCGCTTGCTGATAGACGTCGTCTGGAATTCGCGAGTTCCTGGAAAAGGTAGTTTGGCGGCATCTACGACGGCGCGATCCACTGCGAGTGGTGTCACGCGTCCGAGCTCGCTCAGCATCCACGCCAGGGACAGCTTGGATAGCGCGTCGGTTCCTGCGTAGCCACCGCCTACGTCCGAATGCACGCCGGCAAACCAAACTTCCTTGATATCCCCGGAGGTTCCCGTCCAAGGGCGATTGACATAGAAGACGCGGCGCTCATCCAGGGAAACGGCGTGCCTGACGATGTCGACAATCGGGTTCGAGTCGGTGTAGTTGTAGAGCGTCGGCGCCCACGGGAGGCCTACCGAACTGACCGTGTCCCAAAGGCCGAGAAACTTGACGCGCGCTGGACGTGAGTACGTCCTGTTGAAGTTGCGCGTTCGGTTGTGCCATGCGCGACTCTGCCTGCCTCTCGCGGTGCTCTCATCCTGCGTGTGCGCTTCGGCGCACAACGGCGACCAGGACGAATACGCGTCCCACGCAAAGGACACCATCTCGTGCATGCCGGGGTGCAGGATACCGACGGTGCCCAACATCCCTGCAATCACTCGGGCGGTATGCGCGCCGCGACTGAAGCCGAACAGATAGATTTCGTCGCCGTCAAGGTAGGTCTGGCAAAGGAATTCGTATGCTGCGCAGGCATGCCGCTTGAGCATCACCGCACTCGCCATGTCGACCAGCATCATGGTCCGGCGGCTCCCTCTCCCGAGCACGCCAATCGGCTCGAGTGTTCCGACGCCCGGTTGGTAGTAGGTGAGTTGTTCGCCCGGAATCCGAGGCAGCATCGAGTAAAGCCGCTGCACGTTCGTGCGGGTCTCACCCGGCTTATTGTTCGTGCCGTCGATGCAGATAGCGATGCGACGGGCCGTCTTGGATTCGACGATCAGCCCGGCTTCTGAAATTGGTTGTTGAATGGTGTCC
Source organism: Lysobacter sp. P5_C4 (assembly GCF_054049695.1). Lineage (NCBI taxonomy): Bacteria > Pseudomonadati > Pseudomonadota > Gammaproteobacteria > Lysobacterales > Lysobacteraceae > Lysobacter > Lysobacter sp. P5_C4. Next base: position 10,079 of record NZ_JBFULX010000003.1, read on the forward strand.
ATCGAGGGTTGCTCCTCAACGCACAGCACGCGTTCGCTGGGGACAACGCCCGGCCGGGGCTACTTCGGACAAGAAACCGGAATAAGACCAGACCATCCGTCGGTCACGGGGTGATTTGCGAGCGGCGGTCGTGCTGAAAGTGCTACCAGAGGTGCACCGATTGGTTGACTCGCGGTCACCCTCACAGGTTTGTTGTCCGCATCGCTTGTAGCGAGTCGTTCGCTGCATTCGCAACAGGCGCAAGTTTTGGGGGTTCCTGTTGACGCGATGACTGGACGCCTGTCGACGGGAGGAGAGCGCTCGTGCTCAAGTATTCGCTTCCGCGCATTCTTGCCATTCTTCTTGCGCTTCTCCTTGGTGGGTGCGCGACGATGAAGGGGATGCCGGATCAAACGGTCCGAATGGACTACTACCCAAGTCCCGCATCGACTGTCGTCAAAAGCGCTCCGCTGCTGGAGTCCTCGATTGGCTCAACAGAGTTGCCGCTAAGACGTGGCTACAGCGATGTGGAACGAAACGCATGGATAGAGCAGCACCTGATCTTCGTCGATCGTGCATACGCTCAATTCGTAGCTGGGCTGCAAGCTAGCCGCACCGGGTGGGGGTTGGGTGCAGGAATCCTCGACCTCGCATTCGGTGTGGCCTCCAGTCTGACGCCGTCCGCCGGAGTCAAGGCGAACTACGCTGCGGCAAGCACGCTTCTTACTGGATCGTATGCGGTCATCACCAAGGAAGCGTTCATAGAAAAGACTGTTTCGGCACTCGTCTCCGCGATGGATGCGCGAAGGAAGGCTGCAGTTGTCCAGATTCGCCGCGGAATGCTGCTCGATGAGCGTGCGTACACCGCGTCCGCTGCCCATGCCGACTTGCTGGAATACCAACGTGCTAGCAGCCTCGTTGGCGGTTTGTCATTTATTGAAACTGCGGCTCAAAAGGATATCGAAAAGTCCGTAGCGGATATCGGGGAACTGACTCCCGAGGGGAGGGTGCTGCGCGTCTGCGTCAAGGATCTTCTCTTCGGATTGAAGGAGCAGGATCACGCCAAGTTCTTGGCGGCCATTCGGGTCATCGATCCGAAGTTCAAGGACGAGGCCAGTACGGCTGACCTGGCTCAAGCCTTCAATGAAACGCGCTTGGCCCTCGACGCCGCGTACGACACGCGCGTCTTGGATGCACTGCGCGCCGCCGGGCTCACTCAGTCGAAATGCGGAGGTTGACCATGGGTACGTTGAAAGCTCCGATCGAATTATCTGCCAACGATCTGACACAGCGGATCAACGATGTTCAGATCGGTGGTTTCGCTTTCGTTGGATGCACCGTCGAGGGTGACTTCAACTATCTGCACTTCGCCCACTCTTTGGAGGCGTTGCCAATTCACGTAGTGCCATCGGACCAGGTTCCTCCACTGCACGCCGTTCTCACCTGGAGTGGCCAGATGGGCATCTCGGGGAAGCTGGGTCCGGTCAATGTCTTTCGTGACCTGCCGGGCACTTCGTCGGTTCCTCTGTCGCAGCCAGCATTAAGCCCAGAAGCGGCATCAGCAGTCTCGAAAAGCGTGTCAATTGAAAGCATTGCGACAATCTCCCGTGCAACGGTGGTCGCGCGCGCAATGAGCGCCGTGGGGACTAGTACGCAGTACACGATGACCGACACCCGCCCGCCGGCCATCGACGCCGAAAGGTGGCCGGAAGATGGTGCGCGAATTGATTGCTCGGGGTTCGTCGCCTGGTGCCTGCGTATGCCGCGAAAGATCCGGCATCCCCTTTATCAGAAAGTCAACGGTGGATGGTTCGAGACGACGGCGTTGTATCAGGATGGATTGAATCAGACCGGCTTCTTCTCGTCTGTTCCCAGCGCACAACCGGGCAGCCTGTTGGTATATCCGGACAAGGATGGAGCGCAGGGTCATATCGGCGTAGTGCTGGAGGCCAACGGCGCGGGTGTCCAGGGCGCACAGCGCGTCGTGCATTGCTCTTTAGGGAGTTTCAAGAAGACCGGGAAGGCGATCCAGGAAACAAGCGCCGCGATCTGGCAGAAGCGCGCGGACGCGATTGTGCTGGATTACGAGGGGTACGTTTGAAATCGAGGGCAATGCACATGGATATCCGAACGATGGCGATGATATTGGCGCTGTCCATTACTGCACTTTGCATGCCGCCTTCCATGGCTCAACAACAGGTTCCGGCTGCAAAAAAGCCATCGCGGATGAGCGCTGTTTTCGGTGAGTCCGATGACTTTGTCGAGTTGAAAAGGGCTCGCTCAACACTGATTTCGCAAGTTTCGCAGCTTGAAAACGAGATTCGAGATCAGCAAGAGGAGGCGGACAAACTCGACGAGCTGTCAAAGGATGATCAAGAGCGCCTGCGAACCATTGAAAGGGACTACCGCGCAATCAATGCGGCGATCGAGTTCCAGGAAGATTCAACGCCGGCGAAGAAGAAGGCGTTGCTTGCACGAGAGTTTCGAGCGGCCTTGTATCTCGACGCCCCGCCGCCGGCGCTGGTGGAGGCAAAAGCGTCAGTTGAGCGACAGCGTTCCGAAATTGATGAACGGGCAAAAAGAAGTCCTGTTCTGAAGGAGTCAATCAGGAAGTCCAAGGAGCACCTGAGCGAGCTGCAACAGGATCTCGAGGAAGTCGAAGACAGAATCGAAGAGGCGCTTGGAACGGGGCACAAGCAGTACATCTATCGCACTGCAGTCAGCTTCATATTCGCCGCGATCGTTTTCTTCTTGGTCTGGCAGTTCTTCCGGATCGTGCGCGATAACAACACCGTGCTGCAGAGCATCTTTGCGGGCGACGCAGGCATCCAGTTCATCACCTTGTTTTCGATCGTTATCGCGGTGATTCTGTTTGGAATTTTGGAGATCCTTGGATCAAACGAACTCTCAGCCCTCCTTGGCGGCCTGTCGGGTTACATCCTGGGCAAGACTCGTGGTCCTGATCGAACAGCCGCGATTGATCCGCCGGCCCCCGCGCCAGCTCCAGCGCCAGCGCCAGCGCCAGCGCCAGCTCCAGCTCCAGCTCCAGCTCCAGCTCCAGCTCCAGCTCCAGCTCCAGCTCCAGAGCCGAACTTAGCTGAAGCTGAAACACTTCCGTAGTTATTGCGCTGCGGGAGGCGATATCCATACCGTGCGATGGCGCCATTGATATTGAGCTGCGTTCAATGGCGGGTTACCAGCTTCTTCTTGACCGCCTTTTCGCGCGGGCCGTTAGGGACATCTTCTGAGAAGTACGTCGCCCCAATGATCGCGTCGATCTCCTTCGACAGGCTGGAAAAACACCAACTCAACGCACTCGGTCGCAGGTGCGCCTCGTAGTTGCTAGCATTGGTGCCGGGCTCGGTGAGCTGTTTCATCAGGTGGAGGAAGTAGGCCACCTGGACCAGCGAGAAGTGGGCTTCTTCGGGAATCGCGATAACGGTGGGGGCAGGGCGCGCATCGGCAACTTTGGACATGACGATCTCCTCGACGGGAAAGGACTTGCGCCGCGGATGCGGCGCAAGGTGCCGGGAGGTAGAAAGCCGCGCTCCGAACGATGCGGTGGACATATTCCCTCGCAAGCGAGGTCTTGTATTGGTCCCCTCCCGACGCAGAGGACTTGCGTTGCGACGGTGATGCCAGGCTGTTCGGAGCGAAGCTTTCTAACCTCGCGTTGCAATCGTGCCCGTCAAGCGGTGTCCAACGTAATCAGACGCGCACGCATCGCGCGTCTGACCGATCACAACCGTTACATCATTCCTCTTGGGCCAGCGCGGGTTTCTTCTTGCGCCGCGACCAGCGATGGCCCAGTTCCTTGACGGCTTCGTCCAGCCCCGTCGCTTTGCCGAGAAGTTTGAGCACCGCGTAGGCGATCTGCGCGAAGACCATCAGGTCGCTGCCGAGTGCATACGTCGTGTCCTCGCACTTCTTGACGAACTGCTGCGCGCGCTGGGTGATGCGCATCATGCGGTCGCGCGCTTCGAGATCCTGGTTGGCGCCGGCCAGGTCGGCGTTCGGCGGAATCAGGCCGGCATTCTGGTTCGCCAGGTCCATGGTCAATCGAACGTAGCGCTCGCTCTTCGTGCCCATCGAGTTCGAGCGGTCGTTGTCGGGCGTGTTGATCAACCCGGGCAGCAGGGCTTCGATCTGCGCGAAGAGGGCCATCACCTGGTCCTCGATTTCCTGCGTGATCTTCATTGATGCGAGGTCTTGCGTCATTTCGGTACTCCTTTGAGAGAAATCTCGCGCGGAGTGTTTGATCGCAGGAAAGCGGAAGGCAACAGAGGAAAGTTCGTGTGTGTTGTGCATGTGTTCGCAAGCGAAACACGGCGTGCGATGCGGTGTTGTGGCTTTGCGACAAGGGTCAAAGGATTGCGCTTAGACCTGGGAGGTTTGCGCGCAAGCGCTGGAGGTTTGCGCTAAGGGTCTGGCGGCTTGCGCGAAGACCTCGGAGGCTTGCGCTAGGACCAGAACGGCTTGCGCTAGGACCAGAATGGCTTGCGCTAGGACCGGAATGGCTTGCGCTAGGACCAGAACGGCTTGCGCTAGGACCAGAACGGCTTGCGCTAGGACCAGAATGGCTTGCGCTAGGACCAGAGCGGCTTGCGCTAGGACCGGAATGGCTTGCGCTAGGACCCGAATGGCTTGCGCTAGGACCGGAATGGCTTGCGCTAGGACTACAAACGCCTTGAGCTAAGGCCTCGGAGGCTTGCGCGAGGACCTCAGGGGCTTGCGATGGGACCTTAGAGGCTTGCGATAGGACCTCAGAGGCTTTCGCCAAGGCTTCGGAACGCTTGCGCCAGGACCTCAGAAGCACACGCTGGGACCTCGAACGGTAGCTCTACGAATTTTGCGGGCGCCAGTTCGGCGAAGCGCTTTTTAGACTCACAGCAGCGGACTCGCTGAGCAGGGCTCAAAGCCAAAAACGTTGATCAGCGATGGGGGCGCCTAGTTGGGTGTCTTTGGCAAACTGGCCGCGGCATCGCCACCGAACAGCCTTTCAGCGATCCATTGTCCGTTGTATCGCAACAGCTTTCCCGACAACCACTCATCAATGTCGTAGCCGGCTTCGCGCAACTCGCTCACGTACTCGTTAGAAATCTCCAATGAATCAGGCCCAAGCCAGCCAAGCGCTTGATCGGGATGCATCTGCATGGACTTAAACGCAAAGCGATCACCCTTCGAGCGAAGGATGATCTTTTTCTCCCTGGGTCCGTTCCTATACCAGTTGATGAGCGTGTCGTACGACATCACCTCAATGCGTTCTTTTTCCCTGAGTCGTTGCAAGTACTCCATTCGCTCCGACGACGCATTCTTGTTGTCGGATCGACCCATGATTAGCACGTAGTTGAACTCAACCGGATGCCGTCGCATGACCGCCGGAGCCATTATTGGATGCAGCCGTCGAAGTACGTCATCCTTATTACTTGCGACGTAGTGCTCCCAACTGCGAACCTGGTCTAGTGCGCCATTGAACTTCGAGCTAGAAACAACCTTGTCAAAAGTGGAATTAAAGAAGTTCTTCTCAGGAACTTCCAGTTCCACGAATGTGACAATCCACCGAGCAGAGCTCTTGGTGAGATACGCGTAGTCAGTTGTCAGCGCGGATGAGAGAGCAAACTTTGAAATGATGAAGTCGAAATGTAGTCCGTGATTCAGCAGGTTGTGCAACGGGACTAGTTCAGAGTTGTTCTCTAGGAAATCCTGAACAACCTGTTCCTTCTGCCGGCCGGGTGGGGCTGGCGCTTTCAAGACTTCTTCGAACCGATCAACGAGCGTCTGATCAAAATCTAGATACACGCTTCCACTCCATTACTTCTGTTGATCTTGCCGTTCCAATCGGCGAATCCGCGCGACTGGGGCTTGCTCCACTTTCAACACCAGAGCAGTCCACCAATGGTTGCCTACTTCGGTTGTGGAACGGCCTTCGCCAGCGCAGTTAACAGGTCCGCCAAAGCCTTTGGATCCCACTGTCCGTGCGTCTGAGCCTCAGGAACGCCGGCGCCATGCATCGATGACAGGAGCTCCTTTGCGATGAGGCCGGCCGCCTCATCGCCGGCAGACGCAAAAGCGGCCTGAACCGCCACATGTTGGACCGTCAGCCGCGTTATTTCATTCTGATACATGCGCATTTCGTTTAGGGTGGCGCGATATAGCCTCAAGAAAAAGAATGAAAAGACCTCGATGAAGACCACTAGAGACAGTCGAGGTATGTAGTGCGCGACGAGTACGGTAATCGAATCAAATTCTTCCGGTGCGCCGAGCACCATGTACGTTAGCAACGACACCGCCATCATCGTTGTCACCACGCCGATGACGAGATTCAAGTTGCTACGTCGGCCGAGTGCAGTTAGCTCAGACCGAAGCCTCCGCTCGGCGAGCGTGTACGTCTCTGTAATCTTCGTTTCACGGGCCTCACTTATTGCAGCTGCAGCAAAGCGTCGGCTAAATTCCGTCGCCAGATCCGCGTTGATTGACGGTCTAAGAGCATCAATCACCGCCTGCCGGTCTTCCTCCGAAACGCCCGGTCGGCCAGCCTTTAAGCGTTCGACGTCTGATACAAGGTGTTTGAAGTAGAGATCCACGTCCGGCTCAAACGCAAACAATCCGGGGCCGCTGATGGCGGCCTTAAGTTGCTCGCCGAAAGAACCACGCAGGTAGCGCAGCATCAATAGCGCAAATCCTAAAAAGAGGAACGCTATGCCAAAGGCAATAGCGAAGCTAACCGGCTTCTCAGGGCGCGAAGCAACGAGAATCGCGCGGTCGATGTCTCCCCGGAACGCCAACGCCGCAGTGCCGACGGTGATGAAAGCTACGGCCAATGAATACCGAAACTTTGCGTCGCGAAGCATCGCCCCGACGAATTCAAGGTAGGACATTCTCATGCAACTCCCTCCCGCGCCGCGTGTACGGCCGTTGCGTGGCTAATCGCGCTAACCTTAGATGAGATTGTCCTGCACAACAATGTGGATCAGGGTGGGTGAACGTTGGTAGCGCGCAACTCTAGACGCGTGCTCTCCCGCGATTTACTGCAGCCGCGAATTGACAACGAGGGGCCTGTCGCGGATCGGGGTTTCGACCATGCCGCGACTTGGCCGGCAAGGAGGGCGGGGAACGCCCTAAGCCCGGTCGTCTCGGACCTCTTGATGTACGCGTCGTCCTCCAAGGCAATACGCCGCGACGTCAACAGGATCGCTTGCGCGGGCTAACTCAAGTACTTTTTCGCATCTTCGTAGCGCGAATAAACCTTCGGGATGCGACCCTCGAACGTCATTCGTCCGACTGTCCGCCGGTCGGTCCAGTATTCAGCCGTCATCGACTCTGGTTTGTACTTCGCCCCATGCGTGGAAATCGTAGCCGCCCCAACGTGACGCTCGCTACGCACGCCCCGAAGCTCGACCCCTGGAGTATTGGCGTAGACAACCGAGACGTTGAAACGATTACCGCACGGTGTCGGCTCAATGGCATGGGCCAGCAGGCACGATTCGGATTCGGGTGTCATAAGCTGAATCTGCAGCTTACTTAACGTCTGTACCACACCTGCGTAGGCCGTGATTGGCGGAACCCGTTCGCCAGTCTCGGGGTTAATCCATTCCGACTGTATGGTCACCTTCCAGGTGCCACGAAGGTCGGGGCGATCGAACAACCAGCCCTGAAGGGGCCGCCACCGCCATAGGACATACTCCATCGCAAGCGACACGCCGACGAGCACGCCGACTACCGTTGTGAACGGCGCAAGATGCTCCCAGGATAGTTGCGTTCCCTGCATTGCAAGCATCCCGCCCCACGCGGAAGTGGCGACAGCAAGTGCAGCGGTGATTTGAAGGCGCGTGAACATGGTCTCAAGCAGTCCCGATGTATTGACGGGCGCGGTCAACGAAAGATTCGAACTGCTGGCGTTTAAATTCGTCGCCTTGGAGGAGGTATTTCAATTTGCTTACTTCAACCCATTCGCCGCATCGATCCATACTTGCAAGATTGTACGAAAGGTGATCGAGCACGGATTTGACGGCMGCGAACCAAGTGCTGTGTGCGAAACACGTGTTGGGTGCGTTCCAAACCAAGCACTCCACATTGAATCCTTTAAGCGGCTTCGCTTCAGAGATGCCTTCCTCGTCCATAACGTTTCGAAGCTTCTTGACGATGCGAACGACGCCACGATACGCGCGTCGGGTGTCATTGTTCTTGCCGTTTCCGTTTTCGTAATGCTGATTCGGCCATTCGGCCTTGTCGTAAAGGCGCTCGGGCCAGTTGATGATGCGCCCTCCGTCATCCGGACGAAGTTCTGTCCCACAAATGTATGAGCCATCGACGGCAAAACGTCGGTGAACCATTAGGGGTACAACATCGGCATCGACGCGATAAGTATTTTCGTGAACATCAAAGGCCTTCTTGCCTCTTGTCACGTGGTCGCGACCAAAGTGTTTTACAAGCGCCTTCTCGACATCGTCCTTGAAGTGCGAGTACCCGTAGTCGACGCTGACGACATTGAAGTCGCTGCCGGTTTTTCCAGGAGGGTAGTCGGGGCCAAAAAGATTGCCGGTGAACAGAACTCCGATGTCTACGTCGCTATCTTGTCGCACGTTTACGCGGTTTCGGTACGAACCTTGCACGAAGACCTTGGTCACAGATGCCAATTTCTCGTCGGCGGCCATGGCCTTCCGCACAGCGTTGATGGAGTTCTGAATTTTGTCGCTTTCAGTTTGGCTTGGCGCCTGCGCCCAAGTTGTGAATCGGTTCTCCCATGTAACGCTCACGATTTCCCCTTCTTTTTTCTTGTTCGGAATACTTCGGTTGCGTTTTCTCGGTGCCTATGTGCGCCGCATTTTGATAGCAGCGCTCGTTGCAACTACCTCCGCAGCCATAGGCTGCCCCCTATGCGTCTCTCTTAGGGAGATTAACGGAATCAGCTCCCGCGCTGGGCCAGGGCGTTTTCATTCAACGAAACCCGTGCCCGTCCGCAATCCCAGGACTTCAGAAATGGACGTGTTCGCACGCACTAGCGGTCTACACACCTGCCGGATGTGCGCTTGTGGTGGCATGTGTGTAGATATAGGTCTTGTTGGAGAGCCTCGCGTGCATGTATCCCCGCGTCCACTTGCGCCGGATGGTTGAATCTCTCCGAACCGCAGCCGCACTGACAGCGCGGCGCAAATTGCAAGGCATGCACGGACTCGGCATCGCGTAAGGGATCGTGGTGGCTGCGGCGACTTCCAACACGCGTTCGACCACCGCGGTTTCGTTCATGAAAATTGAGCGCGGAAACCTTTCATCGGCGATGGTCAATGTAATCAGGGTACGCTCCCCGAGTAAGCTCCTCCATCGTCAACTATCAACTTGAATCGTCGTGGGGTTGTGCCAATGCGGTGGTGTGAACTGCGTTCCCGAGTCGAATCCGAGTTCGCAGACGACATCCAGGGCAGGGTGTCCGTCCACGTGACCCGGCATCACGAACGCCCCCGCTCCGATCGGGGTTGGATCACGATCGACGGCAACGAGATCGCGAACTTTTTGCGACTGGTCCGTCTATACCCAAACCCGGACCATCGGTCGTCACACAAGGATGCGCTCGCGGCCTATGGCGAACTGCGCGCGTGGGATTTTTCAAAGAGGCGTGCTGGGCGCTGATCCACGACGGCGTGGATGCATGTTTTGATTCCGGCGAACCGCTGCGGCAGGCGTTGGCCGTCCTGCATCGCAAGTTCGGTAAGCGTCGGCTGCAAGAGCTGCTTTCCCCGCACGAGGCGTTGCATCCGTTGGTTCGGTTTCTCGCGGAGTTCAGAGCCACGGGCGGGGCTCCCGCGGTTGGCGAGGGACGATCAACGCATACGCTCACGAGATGCGTCCGGTTCCCACAGGCGGCCGGGCCGCGTGACCGAGCAGTGGTAGCCCGCTGCTGAAGTCGTCCACCTTGTGCCACGCGTGCGCGCAGCCAGAAGCCTCGCAATCGCGCCTCTTGCTGGCTACACCAAGGTCATCAGAACCACGACAGATGACGTCGCAGTGCAGTTCGCCAACGAAACGATGATGGCTTGTTGAGGTTGCTCACGATTCGTTTCCGAAAGAGTGAGTAACTCGCGCTGACCCGCTTCGATGGCGTTGGCCGCGTCATGAACAAAAAACCCCGCGCTTGCGGGGTTTGATGGGACTCGGGATTTCGATGCTCTGGTGCCGGAAGTGGGACTCGAACCCACACGCTTTTAAGGGCGGCGGATTTTGAGTCCGCTGCGTCTACCGATTCCGCCATTCCGGCGCGGGCGTGAAGTATAGCCCGGCTGTTGGTTCTTCAGAACCCGCCGTGGCGGGCCATCGCCGCGGCAAGGACGAAGATCGCCGCCACCAGGCCCAGTTCGATGCGCAGCACCCTGCGGATCTTCGCCAACTCACCGGCGGCCGGCGCGAAGCCCGGTTGCGTGCGCTGCGCTTTCTTCCAGCGCAGGAACTTCACCGTCGGGAAGATCGACAGCAGGCCGACGAGGACGAACGCGCCGATCTTCGCGTGGAAGTAGGGGTTGTGCAGGTAGAAGTCCGGGCCTTTCACGCCCAGGAACACGCGGCACAGGCCGACGACGAGGAGCAGGCCGGCGCAGGCGCCGTAGCCGCCGTCGAGTTTCGCCAGGCGCGCAATGGCGTCGGTGGTCAGGGGGCCGCGGAGGAGGACGGCTTCGGCGACGAGCATCGCCACCAGGCCGAACACGAGCAGATGATGGAGGGCGGCCAGGCCGAGGTCGGTCGCCACGCGGTCAGGCGGCTTCGTCGGTTTCGAGGACCGCGCTTTCGCGGACGAACCATTCGTCCTTCACGTTCGCGAACTTCGAGCAGCATTCCATCGGCGCTTTGTAGATGTGCAGCGAGATGGCGATGCGGTCGGGGCTCGCGTTTTGAATGGTGTGGTACTCGTGCGGCGGGATCAGGCTGCCGGCGCTGCCGGGGCCGGCGTGCATGCCGCCCGCGGCGCGGAAGCGGAAGCGGTCGCCTTCGCGGCCCAGCAATTCGTACTGCACGATTTCCAGTTGGCCGTCCCACACGCCTTCCACGCACCACAGGCCCGAGTGGTCGTGCAGCGGGGTGCCCTGGCCGGGGCCCCAGGTCATGCAGACGATGCTGTAGCCGTGGTCGCGGCTGCGATAGAGCTCGCGGCGGGCGTAGTGGTCGGTGATGGGTTCGTGCACGCAGTCGGGGAGTTGCACGTCGCGGTCGCGGATCAGGCGGCACAGGGCGTCGCGCAATGCGGCGGTCACCTTGTGTTCGTCGTCCTGGGCGACGGCGGCGTCGACCGCTTCGATCAGCTTGTCGCGGCCCGGGAAGTCCACGTCCGGGCAACAGGCGGAGTCGGTGGCGGCGGACGACGGGTTCATGGGTTTTTACCGGAAGGGGCGGCGGGGGACGACAGGCAGGCGGAATTGTACTTAGACCGTTGCGAGGAATTCGCTAACCGCGGGCCCAAAACGGGCAATGTCCACGAGGAAGGCGTCGTGGCCCTGCGGTGAGGGCAGGGGCAGGAAGGCGGAGTCCGCGCCGGCGGCCCGCAGGCCTTCGGCGATTTGTTCCTGTTGTTGCAGGGGGAAAAGGATGTCGGTCTCCACGCCGATGGCCAACGCGCGATCCACCGCGATCCGGCCCAGGCCGCGGTCCACGTCGCCGTCTCCGTATTCGGCGAGATCGAACCAATCCATCGAACGGCTGAGGTAGAGGTAGCAGTTGGGGTCGAAGCTGCGCACGAAGCGGCGGGCGTGGCCTTCCAGGTAACTCTCCACCTGGAACTCCAGGCCGAAGGGTTCGTCGTCGTCGCGGTCGTCCGATTCCAGGCGCACGCGGCCGAAGCGCCCGTCCCATTCCAGCGCGGAGCGATAGGTGATCACGCCGAGCTTGCGCGCCATGCGCATGCCGGCTTCGGGATAGATCTCTTCGTCGTAATCGCCGTGGTTCCATTTCGGATCCAGGCGGATCGCTTCGCGCTGCAGCGAGCGGATGGCGATCGAGAACGGCAACGCGCGTGCGCTGCCGGAGATGTTGATGTGCGTGCGTGCGGAATTCGGATGCAGCATCAGGTAGGCGAGCGCAACCATGCCGCCCATCGAGTTGCCGATCACGCACGCGAGTGCGTCGATGCCGAGGCCCTTCACGACTTCGTGCGCGGCGTTCGCGCCGTCCTCCACCGAGAGATCCGGAAACGTGAGTCCATACCGTTCGTTGGTTTCAGGGTTCAACGATGCGGGACCCGTCGATCCCTTGCAGCTGCCCAGCGAGTTCGCGCAAATGACGAACCAGCGGTTGGTGTCGATCGGTTTGTCGGGGCCGAGCATTTCTTCCCACCAACCGGCTTCGGCGTTGCCGGCATTCTTCGCCGCATGCGCGTTGGGCGATAGGCCCGTGAGGATCAACACCGCGTTGTCGCGCGCGGGATTGAGCGTGCCCCAGGTTTCGTAGGCCATGCGTGCGTTGCGCAACTCGCCGCCGCGTTTCATCGGGAAGGGCGAGGGCAGGGGGTGGTAGCGCGTGCCGGGGGGGATGAATTCGGTCATGGGGCCTTCGGTCCTTCGCGGGCTTTGGGGCATTTTACTTCGCGATGGGGCCGGAGCCGCTTCGGAGGGAACATGAGACTGTCCAAGGTCGAATAATGACTGAACCCGCTAATTAGCAGTCACCCGTCGATCAACTTCATTCGTTCACCGAAGTGGCAGCCCACACAGCCCAAGTGAGGCGCACTCCTTGATCATCTGGAGCTCCGGTGCCGAGATGTCGTTCTCGCGGGGTTTCAAGTCAACGCGTTGCTCGACGACTAGCTTGGCCAATCGCGAGTCACCGCGTGAATATTGGGGCCACGTTTGGAGCGACCCGCAAGGTGATGCCCCAGCGTGAGTAGTTTCAAATTTTTTTCCCAAAAAAATTTTGAACTACTCACGTTCGGGCGGCGCGCCAATGATGGAGGACCGCTCTAAACCACCTACTTCGGCAAGTAATCATTCGCCTCGACCAACGCAACCCCAGGCGCCTCGATCACACACTGGCGCAACAAGTAAGCGTGCCCCTCGCCGAAGAACACCACCGCGCGACCCCCCACCGGCAAGTCCTGCAACAACCGCGCACAGATCGCGAGATTGCGCGCATACCACGCACTGGCAAGCCGAACACCCGGCTGCGTATCGCCGTCGCCATAACGCAACATGTCCACGTAGAACCCATGGTTGCGAAGCGCGCGTTCCGGCGAATTCATGTAACGCAGCACCGATCCGAGACTTCCCTGCGCAACCCGCTTGCTGAGCGCCTGCACTTCCTTCCCGGCACCGGCCAGTGAAGCGTCCAATCGCGGCGCCATGCCATGACCCTTGGCGTACTCCTTGACCGCATCGAACGGAAACTCCCCTCCGACGTCGATCCCGCGAACACGCGCCAACCCACGCAACTTCGCCAGCCGGAACCCCAACTGCACGACCTCGTTGCGCGAGGGCGGAAGCGTGCCGTCCCGGAAGCTCGCGTACTTTTCGTCCGCCACCGCCTCCGGCCACTCCACCATCACCTGCGTCGGCGCGAACCGCGCGAGCGACGTGGCGATGTCGGCCAGCTCTGCCTGGCGCTTCCTGGAAAGTACGTCGTCGACCTGGACGTTGAAGAGGTCCTTTCCCGGATTGTCCAGGTGGAACGTGCCGACGATGATGACTTGGGTGGGCGCCGCCTTGGAGACCGACTGCGCCGTCGCATCGCCGATGGCGAGCAGTGCGCAAAGCGCGACAAGCAACCTTGCGGACATGGGAACGCTCCTGCAGGTCGAACCGATGCCCGCAAGAGTTTACCCCCACGTTCCGGGCAACGGCCGACGCGCACCGGGCGACGCGCCCGCCGCCCCCGGAGCAGGAAAATACGGCGAAGCCGCGCGGCGATTCCGAGCCTCACCCCGCACTCGCGCCTCGCATGGCGAGCTAGCCGCCCGATCGCCGCACACGACCGCACCATGCCGCTGCTGTTACTCCTCCCCCTCGGGCTGCTCGCACTGGTCGCACTCTGGCTCGTGCTGCTGCCGATATCGCTCTGGGCGCGCTACGCCTCCGGCCGCGCGCGCCGCCGCGCGCAACACTGGGTCATCCGCGCAAACGCGTGGTTGCTCGCGTTCTCCGTTCCACTGCTCCTGCTGTCGGCGTGGCTGGCATCGCACTGGATGCATGCCGCATTGCGCGATGCTTCGGTGGGCCTGTTGCTCGGCGCACTCGTCGGCATCGCGAGCCTGTGGTTGACGCGGTTCGAGCGCGACGCGAAAGGGCTGTTCTATACGCCCAATCGCTGGCTCATCCTGGCGATGACGACGTTGGTCGCGCTGCGCATCGCCGTGGGAGTGTGGGTGGCGTGGCGGCACGCGACGAGCGGCGCCGTGGATGCGCTCACCGACTGGATCCAGGGCGGCGCATGGAGCGGCGTGGCCGGGGTGTTCCTGGGCTATGCGCTGGCCTACACGTGGGGATTGCGGGCGCGGCTGTCGCAAGCGAAATAGCGAACCGAACTCGGCAATCAGCGCCGCGCAAGACCCTCGGGCACCAGCATCGTCGGCGCCAGGCCAAACACGCGCCGGCACGTGCGCGTCAGGTGCGCTGCATCCGCGAACCCGGCTTCGTGCGCAGCCTCCGTCCACGAACGCCCCTGAAACGCAGCCTGCACCGCCCGATCCACGCGTGCCCACAACAACCATGCCCGCAACGACGTCCCGGTCTGCTGCACGAACAAATGCCGGAACCGGCCCGGCGACAAATGCACCGCACCCGCCACATCCTCCAGGCGGATCTGCGACCCCAAGCGCGCACGCATCCACGCCAGCGCGGCCGTGATGCGCGGATCCTCGCTGGGCGCGAGCACCGGATCGCCGGCGACACGACAGATCGCGCCCTTCGCGTATTGCGACAACGCCGTGTCGTCGGCCCCACGGGTGTACTGCGCGTGCAAGTGTCGAACCGCCGCGTGTGCTTCCTCGTCCGAAAGCAACGCGACATCGAACCCCGCGAAGCGCTCCCGCAACGCCGCGCCGCTGCGCGAGTTCGGTTCGACGAACATCGTGGCGATCGACGCCCCCCGCCCATCGAAGGCATGCGGCCGATCCGGCAGCACGACCATCCCGCGCGCCGCCCGCGCCGCGGGCCAGTCGGCGGCGCGGATGTCGAACGCGCCATCCATCGCCAACGAAATCTGGATCGCGTGGTGCGCATGCGTCTGCACCGCGCCCAGATGGACACCGATCCAGAGACTGCCGCCGGGCCAGCCGATGATGCGGCCGATGCCCGCGACCGGTCGTTTGCCTGGAACCTGCGCGTCCGTGTTCACGTGCGAACAGCCCCTTTGTTCAAGAGCCCCCGGGGGGAGGGGGCCAAGATTACCCGCAGGCCACCCACGGCCTGTCCCTCACCCCGGAGATGAAGCCATGAACACCGAAGCCAAGGCCGCCTGCACCTGTGCCGATTGCGTGGGCGCCGCCTGCACCTGTGGTTGCCAGGCGCCCGCCGCCGCCAAAGGCGCCTGCCAGTGCGGTTGCCAGGAGGCGAAGCCGTGCCAGTGCGGGCCGAGTGCCTGACCTTACTCGCGAACCGCACCGATCGTCAGATCAACAGGGCCACCAGCGGGCAACGTGACGCGCGCAGGCGCTGACTCGAGATCGCCAGCCTGCGGAATCGCATCCCCACTCGCGGAGATGCGCGCCAACACTTCGATGTCATGCATCGCCGAGAGCTTCTGCGTCGGCATCGGACTGTCGCCGTCGTCGAGCGTGATGTCGAGCGGAAGGTCCTGCAGCGTGTGACGTTCGACCGCCACCGGCATCGGCGGCCCGCCAGCGGCGCGTGCGATGACGAACACGGTGGCATCGCCGCGCAGGCGCGCACGCGCGGCCAGGTCCGGATCCAGCGTCACCCGAACACGCAGGCCCGGTTGCGCGGCGACGGGCGCGGCGGCCGGCAGGGGCTGCATCCCCGCGGCCTTGCGCGCCTCGTCGATCTGCACGCGCAGCGATGGCGCGGTGTTCGCATCGACCATCGCGAGCAGCGGCTCCCACGTCTTCGCGGCTTCCGCATTTTCGCCGGCCTGGCGCTGCGCGATGCCGAGGAACCACCGCGCGCGCTGATGTTGCGGTTGCACCACAATCGCCTGGCGCAGCAGCGCAACCGCGACCGTGTCGAAGCGGTGTTCGGGATCGGCGAGCGCGCGCGACTGCGCGGCTTCGGTCAGCACGTCGGGATCGCGGGGTGCGAGCCTTGCTGCATGCGCCAAGGCATCGCGCGATTCGGTGAAGCGTTGGCTGTTGCCGAGTGCCTGGCCGAGCAAGCGCCAGCCTTCGGCCTGGTCCGGATGCTTCTTCAGCTCCGCCTGCAGCTCCCCGATCGCATCGTCCATCGTCTGCGGCATCGCCACGGCAGGCTGCACTTCCAGCGCCGCCGGCGCGCCGACGATGCGATACAGCGCAACGGTGCCGAGGGCGATGAACAGGGCGATGCCGAGCACCAGCTTCTGCGAATCACGCCACAAGGGCCGCAACAACAGCGCGGCAACGACCAGGACGAGCAAACCGCCCGCGATGGCGAACGTCAACGTGGGCGACATCACCACTCCTGGTTGGGGTCGTCGGGCAGGGGCGTGGTGCCCGCGCGCTTGCGCACGATGCGCGCGATGACGAAGCCGCCGGCGAGCAGCAGCAGCGCCGGGCCCAGCCACAGCAGCCACGTCGTGCGTTCCATGCGCGGGCGGTACAGCACGAACTCGCCGTAGCGCGCGACGAGGAAATCCTTGATCTCCGCGTCGCTGCGGCCTTCGCGCATCAGATCCAGCACTTCCTTGCGCAGGTCGAAGGCGATCTGCGCGTTGGAATCGGCGAGCGACTGGTTCTGGCACATCACGCAGCGCAGTTCGGAGACCAGCGCGTGGAAGCGCTTTTCTTCGGCGGCATCCTGGAAGTGCAGGGGCGCCACGTCGGTGCCGACCTGCGCTTGCGCGTGCGGCGTGGCGAACAACGCGGAGAGTGCGAGCAGCAGCGCGAACAGGAATTTCATCGTGCGACCTTGCCCTGCGGGTCGATGGCGTCGAGCGCGGGAATCAGCTCGCCTTGGATCAAGGCATCGGTGAGCGGGCCGACGTGCTTCCAGCGGATCGTGCCGTTGGCATCGACGAGGAAGGTTTCCGGCGCGCCGTAGATGCCCCAGTCGATCGCGGACTTGCCTTCGATGTCCGCGATCACCAGCCAGTAGGGATTGCCGAACTGGTCGAGCCAGTGCAGCGCGTCTTCGGGGTCGTCCTTCCAGTTGAAACCGACCAGGCGCACGCGCTTGGTTTCGGCGAAGCGCGTCAGCACCGGATGTTCGTCGCGACACGACGGGCACCAGCTGCCCCACACGTTGAGCAGGAACGGCGCGCCCTTGAGATCGGCGAGCGTGACCTTGCGGTCGGGTTCGTGCAGCACGGGCAGCGTGAATTGCGGCGCGGGCTTGTCGATCAGCGGGGAGGGCAGCGCTTCGCGATCGGGGTTGCGGCTCAACCACACACCGGCGGCGAGCAGCAGCGCGAGCGCGGCGAAAACCGCAAGCGGAACGAAACGCGATGCGCGCCCGGTCATGCCGCAGCCTCCGCGCGACGGAAGCGTTTGTCCGTCGCCGCGATGAAGCCGCCGATCGCCATCAACAATGCGCCGAACCAGATCCACCGAACGAAGGGTTTGGCGTGTACGCGCACGGCCCAGGCGTCGCCGCCCAAGGGTTCGCCGAGGGCGACGTACAGATCGCCGCGCACGCCGGGGGCGATCGCCGCTTCGGTCATCACCTGGCCGCCGGAGGCGTACTTGCGTTTTTCCGGATGCAACGTCGTCAGTTCGCGGTCGCCTTCCAACACGCGCACGGTGCCGCGATCGGCGACGTAGTTGGGGCCTTCGCGGTGTTGCACGCCTTCGAAGACGAACTGGCGGCCATCGATCGCCACCGACTGGCCCGGTGACAACGCGAGCTCGCGTTGTTGCGCGAGGCCTTCGACCAGCAATGCACCGACGAGGAACACCGCGATGCCTGCGTGCGCGAAGGTCATGCCGAGCATTTCGGCGGTGAACTTGCGGCCCGACGAATTGAATCGCGTCCACAGGAAACGCACCGTGCCCGCGGCGACCCAGGTCGCGCCCGCGAGACCCGCGGCGACTTTCCACGGACCCTGTTTTGCGAGGAAGAACGACGCGATGCCGATGCCGAGCGCAAGCCCGGCCCACGGCACGAGCATCGCGATCGGGCGCGAGGCCTGTTCGCGCTGCCACTTCGTCAACGGGCCGAACGGCAGCAGCAACACCAGCGGCGCCATCAGCAGCGTGAACAGCAGCGCGAAGTAGGGCGGGCCGACGGAGATCTTGCCGAGGTCGAGCGCGTCGGCGAGCAGCGGATACAGCGTGCCGATCAGCACCATCGCGCACGCGGTCGAGAGCAGCAGGTTGTTGGCGAGCAGCAGGGTTTCGCGCGACGAAGCGGCAAAGGGCGCGCCGTCGTTTTCGTTCGGCGCTCGCAACGCGTACAGCAGCAGCGAGCCGCCGACGACCGTGCCGAGGAACAGGAGGACGAAGAGCCCGCGCGTGGGATCGGCGGCAAACGCATGCACGCTCGTCAACACGCCCGAGCGCACGAGGAAGGTGCCGAGCAAGGACAGCGAGAACGTCGCGATGGCCAGCAGCAAGGTCCAGCCGCGGAAGCTGCCGCGTTTTTCGGTCACGGCCTGGGAATGCAGCAGCGCCGCGCCGGCGAGCCATGGCATGAAGCTCGCGTTCTCGACCGGATCCCAGAACCACCAGCCGCCCCAACCCAATTCGTAATACGCCCACCACGAACCCAGCGCGATGCCGCAGGTGAGGAAGCCCCAGGCGACGTTCGTCCACGGGCGCGTCCAGCGCAGCCAACGTGCGTCCACTTCACCACCGAGCAGCGCGGCGATGGCGAATGCGAAGGGGACGGAGAACCCGACGTAGCCCAGGTAGAGCATCGGCGGATGGATGATCATCCCCGGGTCCTGCAGCAGCGGGTTGAGGTCGCGGCCTTCGATGGCGGCGGGCAGCAAGCGTTCGAACGGATTGCTGGTGAAGATCAGGAAGGCGAGGAAACCGACGGCGACCAGGCCCATCACGCCGAGCACGCGCGCGATCACCTCGCTCGGCAAGCGTTGCGAGAAACGCGCGACCGCCGCCGTCCACAACGCGAGGATCAGCGCCCACAGCAGCAGCGAGCCTTCGTGCGCGCCCCACACCGCGGTGTAGCGATAGACCATCGGCAACAACGAATTGCTGTTCTGCGCGACGTAGCGCAGCGAGAAGTCCTGCGTCACGAACGCATGCGACAGCAGCCCGAAGGCGAACAGCACGAGGGCGAATTGCAGGTACGCCGCCGGGCGCGCGACCGCCATCCACGACGCGCGGCCGTTCTGTGCGCCGGCCAGCGGCAATACCGCCTGCAGCGCGGCGACGAGCAGTGCGAGGACGAGCGCGAGTTGTCCGAGTTCGGGCAGCACTACGGGGTGCCTTCGGTCGGCATGGCGGTGTCGGACGGGTTGGTGTCGACGTCGTGTTTCTTGTGTGCCTTGCCCATCTTGTCGGCGACTTCCTTCGGCATGTAGGCCTCGTCGTGCTTGGCGAGCACTTCCTCGGCGACGAAGGTGCCCTGGCGCATGCGGCCCGTCGCGACGACGGCCTGCTTCTCGCGGAACAGGTCGGGCAGGATGCCGGTGTAGACGACGGGCATCATCGCGTCCCCATCGTCGACGCTGAAGTGCGCTTCCATCGAACCGGGGGCGCGCTTGAACGAGTTCGCGGCGACCATGCCGCCCAGGCGGATGCGCGCTTGTCCCGAGGAGACGGCATCGCCCGCGCGGCCGTCGAGGATTTCGGCGGGCGTGTAGAGATAGGTGACGTTGCGACCCAGTGCGGTGACGACGAGGCCGACGGCGATTGCGGCGGCGACCAGCAGCGCGATCACGTACCAAAGGCGGCGCTGGCGGGTGGGGTTCATTCGGATTCGGTCCTGCTCAGGGTGTCGACGTTGGGGCGCGGTGCCTTGCGGGTTGCGCGCAGCTTTGCGGCGCGCAGCTGGCGCGCGATGTCGATGCGCGGTGCGATGAAATCCCACAGCAGCACGACGAAGAACACGGCGTATGCGCCGATGACGTAATCCAGGTAACTCATCGCACGCGCTCCGCAGTACCGGAGGCCATGCGCACGACCCAATCCTTCCCTGCTTCGCGGCGCAGATTGTCGGCACGCGCACGCGCCAGCAGCGAGCCGATGAACCAGAGCTTCGTTGCGATGATCATGGCGAACAGCGGCGGCAGCATGCTGGCATCCATCTTCGAACCGCCGAGCAGGCTGATCGTCTGCCCCTGGTGCAGCGAATTCCACCAATACACGGAGTAGCGGATCACCGGCAGCAGGGCGACGCCGACGATGGCGAGCAGGCCTGCGGCGCGCGCGGCTTGCCGTCGATCGTCGATCGCGTGATACAGGCCCATGATTCCCAGATAGAGGAACAGCAGCACGAGTTCACTCGTCAGCCGCGGATCCCAGTCCCACCACGTGCCCCACATCGGCTTGCCCCAGATCGACCCGGTGGCGAGCGTGATCAGCGTGAATGCAGCGCCCGTCGGCGCGCACGCCATGGCGAGGATTTCGCACAGCTTGATGCGCCAGATCTGCGCGATCGCCGCGTAGAAGGCCATCAGCCCGAACACGAACAGGCTCATCCACGCGGCCGGCACGTGGATGTAGAGAATGCGGAAGCTGTCGCCCTGCTGGTAATCGGCGGGCACCTGGAACAGCGCGCCCCACAACCCGTAGGCCATGACCAGCACGGCCAGCGCGTACGACACCGGCGACCAGCGCGCGGCGAAGCGATCGAAGTAGGGCGGCGAGCCGAGTTGGTGGAACCAGCGGACGAGCGGGTGCATGGGGGTCAGCTCAGTGAAATGCGGATCGCGGCCGCCGCGGCGAGCGGCGCCAGGACCAGCGCGAGCACCAGGCCCGCGCCGAGGTAGAGCAGTGGCGCGGCGGCATCCAGGCCTTGCCCGGCGAGCGCAACGCTCCCGGCGCCGAACACCAGCACCGGTACGTACAGCGGCAGCGCGAGCAGCGCGACAAGGATACCGGAGCGGCGCATGCCGACGGTCAATGCGGCCACCACTGCGCCGATCAGGCTTAACAGCGGCGTGCCCAGCGCGAGCGAGGCCATCAGCACGGGCAGTTCCGCGCGGGGGAGGTGGAGCAGTTCGCCGAGGACGGGCGTGGCGATCAGCAGCGGCAGGGCGGTCGAGGCCCAGTGCATGAATGTGCGCACCAGCACGAGCCAGGACAGCGGCACCGGCGCGAGCATCCATTGTTCGAGCGAACCGTCCTCGGCGTCGCCGCGGAAGAGCGTGTCGAGGGCGAGCAAGCCGGCGAGCAGCACCGCGAGCCACAAGGTCGGCGCTGCCACGCGCGCAAGCGTCTTTCCTTCGGCCCCCAGGGCGAGCGCGAACAGGACGACGACGAGCAATGCGAACAAGGCCGGCTGCAACGCATCGCCCCGGCGCCGCCACAACATGCGGGCATCGCGCGCGAGCAATGCGAAGGCCGCCGAGCGCATCATGCGGCGCGCTCCAGCGTGAGCATGCGCGTGCGCACCGGCGGTGCGGCGTAAGCGCCGTGCGTGGTCAGCAAGCAAGCGCCGTTTTCGCGCAGATGCGCCTGCACCATGCGGTTGACGAGGTTGATGCCTTCCAGGTCGAGGTTCGCGTAGGGCTCGTCGAGCAGCCACAGGGGCGCGGGCGAAAGCCACAGGCGCGCGAGCGAGAGGCGTTTCTTCTGCCCTGCGGAGAGTTGCCGCGCGAGGGTGTCTTCGTATCCGGCCAGGCCCACGATGCCCATCGCGGTTTCCGGCACCTGTCCGCGGCGGCGGCCATGCAGCCCGCAGAGGAAGCGCAGGTTTTCCATCGCGGTGAGGTCGGCCTTCAACGCGGGGAGATGACCGAGGTAGGCGATGGCGCGTGCGCGGAGCAACGGCGAGGCTTTGCGACCATCGATGTCGATCTCGCCCTCGTCGGGACGCAACAGCCCTGCAAGCACGCGCAACAAGGTCGTCTTGCCCGCGCCGTTGTCGCCCTGCACGAGCAGCGCTTGCCCTGCGTCGACGGAAAACGCGAGGGGACCGAACACCGGTTGTTCGTTGCGCGCGAAGCGCAGGCCGCGTGCGGCGAGCAGCGGTGGGGCGTCGCTCATTCGGGGTCGGTCTGATGCGGAGCCGGCATTTTAGCGGGTCGGTCGCGCGGAAGGGTCGTCTACAATGCGCCGCCTTCACCCCGGGCGGGGCCCGCATGCAGCGCTGGCGTGTCTTGTGCGCTGGCAATCACTGACGCGGCTGGCGCCCTTCACGGGCAAAATCGACGGTCAGGCGCCATCCGCGACGCTCCTGGGCCGCGTGGAGCGTTGTGCACGCACGTCGCGACGCTTCGAAGTGTCCGGTTGGATGACGCGGGCGGGGTCGTGCGGGACGGTTAGGGCGTGTGCGAGCGCGGGGTCGAACGACGATCGCGAGGCGTCGGGTTGACCGACGCCCATTCGACATGCGCGCGGTCTTTCGCCATCAGCGGCTGCGTTGCGTACATGCGCAATCCCACCGGCGCACCGCGGTCCCACACCAGCGTGCCCAGTTGCCCGTAGCGCAGGGCGAGGCGATCGAATTCGGGGTCGGGCATGTCCATCACCACCCAGCTCGGCTCGCGCCAACTGCGATTGGGCGCCGAGGAGAAGCCGGGGCGGAAGGGCAGGTCGCTGGTCAACAGGGCGGCGTGCAGCGCTTCGTCGGCGCGGCGGTTGACCGCCTCGGCGCGCGGGATCGACTGCGGATCCCAGGCCGACAGCAGACCGAAGCGCCGGCTGTGCGGGAAGAACGCCTCGAGTTCGGGCGCCCGCTGGCCGATGCGGATCTGGCGCCATTCCCCGTCGAGCTCCCAGCGGTATTCGGCCGCGTAGTAGGCGTCGAGGAGGGTGGCGATGCGGAGGTCGGTCTGGAGCGACATAAGACGATCAGGTTTAACGCAGGGGGCTTGCTTCCGTAAACTCGAATCTCCGCCGACGGCACGCCGTTCGTCGGATTCCTCACATTTCCCTCACACGGACGGCCCATGCACCCCACCACCAAGCTGCCGAAGGTCGGCACCACGATCTTTACGGTGATGTCGCAGCTCGCGATGGAACACAAGGCCGTCAACCTCGGGCAGGGCTTCCCCGATTTCCCGGTGCCCGACCTGCTGGTCGAGTCCCTGGACCGTGCGATGCGCGCCGGCCACAACCAGTACGCGCCGATGACCGGCATCCCCGCGCTGCGCCAGGCCATCGCGAACAAGACCGAGCGCGTGTACGGCTGGCGCCCGGACGCCGACACCGAAGTCACCGTGACCTCGGGCGCGACCGAAGCGATCTTCGATGCGATCCACGCGGTGGTGCACGCCGGCGAGGAAGTCGTCGTGCTCGACCCGTGTTACGACTGCTACGAACCCGCGATCGAACTGGCCGAAGCCAAGGCCGTGCATGTTGCGCTCGACCCGCAGACTTTCGCGCCGGATTGGCAGAAGGTGCGCGCAGCGATCACGCCGCGCACGCGCATGCTGATGATCAACAGCCCGCACAACCCGTCGGGCGCGATGTTGTCGCAGGCCGACCTGGCGGCGGTGGCCTCGATCCTGCGCGACAACCCGGACGTGTATCTGTTGTCCGACGAGGTGTACGAACACATCGTCTTCGACGGCGCGCGCCATGAATCGGTGCTGCGTTACCCCGAGTTGCGCGAGCGCGCCTTCGTCGTGTCGAGCTTCGGCAAGACGTATCACTGCACGGGCTGGAAGGTCGGCTACTGCATCGCGCCGCCCGCGCTGTCGGCCGAATTCCGCAAGGTGCATCAATACAACACGTTCTGTACGTTCGCGCCTGCGCAGCATGCCTTCGCCGACATGATCGAACGCGACCCCGCCCATTACCTGGAACTGGGTGCGTTCTACCAGGCCAAGCGCGATCGGTTCGCCGCGCAATTGCGGCAGACGCGCTTGAAACCGCTGCCTGTGCCCGGTGGGTATTTCCAGTTGGTCGACTACTCGGCCGTGAGCGACCTGGACGACCTGGCGTTCTGCCGTTGGCTGACGACCGAGAAGGGCGTCGCCGCCATTCCGTTGTCGCCGTTCTACGAATCGCCGCCCCCGGGCCAGCGCCTGGCACGCTTGTGCTTCGCCAAGAACGACGCGACGCTGGACGCGGCGCTCGAACGTCTTCGCAAGCTTTGAACGCAGGAGCGATTTAACGTGACGGCCATGCAGGATCTCCGCGTCACCCTGGTGCAAGGCGACACCCGCTGGCACGACCCGGCGGCCAATCGTGCGTATTACGGCCACCTCGTCGCGCCGTTGCACGGCACGACGGACCTGGTGCTGCTGCCGGAAACCTTCACCAGCGGTTTCAGCAACGAAGCCATCGGCCAGGCCGAAACGATGGACGGCCCGACGACCGATTGGCTGCGCGGGCAGGCGGCGAAGATCGGCGCGGCGATGTGCGGCAGCGTGCAGATCCGCGACGGCGAGGGTGTCTACAACCGGTTGTGCTTCGTGACACCGGATGGCGCCTTGTCGACCTACGACAAGCGCCACCTGTTCCGATATGCGAAGGAACACGAGCGTTACGCCGCCGGCCGCGATCGCATGACGATCGAATTCAAGGGCTGGCGCATCTGTCCGCTGGTTTGCTACGACCTGCGCTTTCCGGTGTTCTCGCGCAATCGCTTCGATGTCGAGCGGCCGCAGGGGCTGGACTACGACTTGCTGGTGTATGTCGCGAACTGGCCGGCCGCGCGGAGCTATGCGTGGCGGACCCTGTTGCGTGCGAGGGCGATCGAGAATCTGTGCTTCGTCGCGGGCCTGAATCGCGTGGGCGTGGATGGCAACGGGTTGAAGTACGACGGCGAGAGCGCTGTGCTGGATTTCCTCGGGCAGCCCCTGAGTGAAGCCGCGGACGAAGAGGTGGTGGTGACGGCGCGTTTGCCGGCGCGGGAATTGTTGGCGCATCGCGAGCGATTCCCCGCGATGCTCGATGCGGATGCATTCGCGCTGAAGTAGGGCTTGCGGGAACATCACGCCGCGACGGCCCCGGCTCGCGCGAACCGCGGGAACAATGCCTCCGCTTTCCCAAGCGCACTTCCAACGAATCGGCGATCGGCCATGGGCCGGACGATACGCCCGCGTTATTTCAACGCATCAGCCGAAATACACCCGTTCGGCCGCCCAGCGGACGGGCGGCGCGGACAGCAACAGGTCGAAGGGCCAGTCGAAGGGCAGGCGGTCGTAGGCCCAGCGCAAGGCGCGCTTGGTGCGGAATCGCGGGGCGGCGTCGATCGCGATGCTTTCCGGCGCGGGGCCACCGTGGCGCAGGTGCGCGGCGATGGCGCGACCGACCGTCCACGCGTGTTCCCAGGAGGCGCGGATGCCGCCTGCGGTCACGGGCGAAACAATACCGGCGGCATCGCCGGTGAGGATCGCGCCATCGCGCGCGAGCGGCCACACCGGTCCGCTGCACGGAATCAGGCCTGCGCGCGTCGGGCCGGGGGTCAATCGCAAGGGGAGGCCACCGGCTTGGCCGACGCGCAGGAGGAACGCATCGAGGTCGGGCACGCGCACGTTCGCCGGATCGTGGCGCAGCGCGAGACCGGCTTGCACGCCGCCCGGGTTCTGCGCGATCCAGCCGATGTAACCGGGCGCGTGGCGCTTGCTGATGAAGCAATGCAGCGCGTCGGGATCGGCGAGGCGCGCGTGCGGGAATTCGTATTCGATGCCGTAGAGGAAACCGCGCACGCGGCCGAGCCCGCAACGATCGGCGACGCGCGAACGTGCGCCGTCGGCGCCGACGAGGAAGCGCGCGCGGCCGGCGCCTTCGACGTGCCAGTGATCGCCGACGCGTTTCGCCTCGCGGAACGATGTGTTCAAGCGCAGGTCGACGCCGTTCGCGCGCAGTTGATCGGCGAGCCAACGCATCACGCCGGGCGTATCGGTGGTGAGGAAGTAGCTTCCCGGTGCGGCGAGCGCGATCTGTTTCAGGTTGGGCGCATACAGCTGCACGCGTTCGACGCGCCGCGTGAGATGCGCTGGCAACTCGCCGAGCAGCGTGCGCTCGGCGGCCTCCTTCACGATGATGCCGGTGGTGCGCAGCTTGTCGCCGGGATCGCGCTTGCGTTCGAGCACGCACACGCGCAAACCCGATTGCGCGGCGGCGAGCGCGCACGCCGCGCCGGCGAAGCTTGCGCCGACGACGATGAGGTCATGGTCCATGCGCGCAGTGTTTGCGCGCTGCGCGAAGCGACGACGAAAGGAATGTGAAGCGAAAACGAAGAAGGGCGCCGAGGCGCCCTTCTGTTCGATCAATCAACCGCCGCTGTGGCGACCGCCGCCGGGGCGTCCACCGCCGCGCGGACCACCCGGACGCGGGCCGCCGGGGCGCGGGCCACCGGGACGTTGACCGCCGGGGCGCGCGCCGCCGGGGCGCGGACCGCCGGGGCCGGCGTTACCCRGACGCGGACCACCGGGACGGGGACCTCCCGGACGCGGTGCGCGCGGCTTGTCGCTGTACGGATTGAAGCTGCCGGGATTCGCGTGATCCGACGGGAACGACGGCGCGTTGCCCGGGTGACCGTAGGGACGCGCACCGCCGCCGCCACTGCGCGCCGGGCGATTGCCGTCGCGGTCGCCGAACGGACGCGCCGGACCACCCGTGCGGTTGCCGTCGCGATCGCCGAACGGACGCGGCTGGCCGCCACCGCGATTCGCATTCGGGCCGCCGAACTTGTTGCCGCCGCCACCGGGCTTGCCGGCGCCACCCGGTCGGCCTGCGCCGCCCGGCTTCGGGCCGTAGGGCTTGCGCGGACCACGCGCGCCATCGGGATTCTTGTGGCCGGTCGGACCGGTATCGACACCTTCGGGCACGTACCAGGTGCGGAACGCAGCGGGGTTGCCCGCGTCGCGCTGTTCGCCCGGGCGCATGCGCTGACCCTGCTGACGCGGGCCTTTCGGCTTGAACGCTTTGTTGCCGGCATTCGCGGCGGCTTCGCCGCTGACGGTCAAACCCCCGTGCGGCTTCTTGCCACCGCGACCCCCGCGGCGATCTTCGCGCACGTGGTCGAAGCGACGCAGTTCGCGGCCTTCATCGGCGGTGTTGTGCCCGCTGACGTAACCGGCGGTGCGCGCGCCGCCGAAATGCAGCGTCGACTTCGCCGCCTTGCGCTGGCCGATTACCGGCATCAGCGTCAGCGACGCAGTGCCGTCTTCCAGGCCGAGCTTGCCGCGCAGCGTGGCGACCTTGTCGGGCGCGAGTTCCTGCGACTGGCCGCGCAGCAGCGGCTGCGGCAGCGAGACCTCGCCGTAGCGGATGCGCTTCAGGCGCGAGACCTGGCAGCCCTGCGATTCCCACAGGCGGCGCACTTCGCGGTTACGGCCTTCCTTCAGGAGGACGCGGTACCAATCGTGCGACTGGTCTTCGCCGCCGCTCACCTTCGTGATTTCGTCGAACTTGGCCGGGCCGTCTTCCAGCGCGACGCCGCGACGCAGGCGGTCGACCAGCTTGTCCGACACTTCCTCTTCGCCTTCCGGCGGACGGACGCGGCACACGTACTCGCGTTCGATCTCGTAGGAGGGATGCATCATCGCGTTCGCCAGCTCACCGTCGGTGGTGAGCAGCAGCAGGCCGGTGGTGTTGATGTCCAGGCGGCCGATCGCGATCCAACGCGCGCCCTTGAGCGAAGGCAGCGATTCGAAAATCGTCGGGCGGCCTTCCGGGTCTTCGCGCGTGGTGACTTCGCCTTCGGGCTTGTTGTAGATCAGCACGCGCGCAGGTTCGGTCAGCGCGGTGGCGACGAACGTGCGTCCGTCGATTTCGATCTTGTCGCCGCCGGTGATGCTCATGCCGACTTGCGCGACGGTGCCGTTGACCTTCACCAGGCCATCGGCGATGCGCTGTTCGAGCGCGCGGCGGGAGCCGAGACCGGCCTGCGCGAGGACCTTGTGCAGGCGTTCCTCGATGCGCGGGGCTTCGGCGGGTTGTTCGGTGGAGGCGCCGCGCTTGAGGGAAAGCTTGCGACGTTCTTGATCACTCATTGTGTCTGCTCCGACGAGGCCGTTTCAGCGTCGTCATCTTCGGTGACGTCTGCGGTGTCTTCTTCAGTTTCCGCTTCGTCGAGGGGGGACAGGGCATCGTGTCCGGATGCGTCCTGTTCGGGGATTGCGTCTTGCGTCGAGTCTTCGACGGCGACGGGTTGCGGCAGCGCGGCTTGGGGGCCGGCTTCGGGTTCGAACTGGAATTGCGGTTCGAGCTCGCCGATATCCTTGAGTTCGGACAGCGGCGGGAGTTCGTCGAGGCGCTTGAGGCCGAAGTAATCCAGGAAGCCCTTCGTCGTGCCGAACAACGCCGGCTTGCCGGGGACGTCGCGATGGCCGACGACGCGGATCCACTCGCGTTCTTCGAGCGCCTTGATGATGTTGCTGTTTACCGCCACGCCGCGGACCTGTTCGATTTCGCCGCGCGTGATCGGCTGGCGATAGGCGATCAGCGCCAGGGTTTCCAGCGTGGCACGCGTGTAACGGGTCTGGCGTTCGGTCCACAGGCGCGCGACCCACGGGTGCACGTCGGCCTTGACCTGGAAGCGGAAGCCGGAGGCGAGTTCCACCAGTTCCACGCCGCGATCGGCGCAACTTTCGCGCAGCGCTTCGAGTGCCTGTTCGACCGAGCCGTCGGGCGCGGGGTCGTCCAGCGAGAACAGGGCGTGCAACTGCGCAAGCGTCAGCGGCTGGTTGGCCGCCATGAGCGCTGCTTCGACGATGCGGGTGATGAGGCTCTGGTCCATTGGAGTCATGCGCGGGAATCGTTCGCTGCGGCGGGTTCTTCGTCGAACTCGCTCGAGAGTTGGAGGGCTTCGGGTGCGCCTTCGCCGACGGCGAGGGACTTGACGTAGATCGGGGCGAGGGCGCGCGCCGGCGTGTCGCCGTGTGCATCGCTCGGTCGGCTGTTGTCGGTGTATTCCTGGATGATCTCGACCAGTTGTTCCTTCGCCAGGGTCAGCAGCGCGAGGAAGGTGACGACCACCCCGAGCTTGCCTTCCTGCACCGTGAACAGCGATTCGAAGCGGTGGAACTGACCGTCGTGCATGCGTTCGAGCAACTCGCCCATGCGCTGGCGCACGCTGAGGGCGTCGCGCTTGATCGCATGTTGCGTGAACAGCTCGGCGCGCTTGAGCACGTCGCCCAACGCCAGCAGCATTTCGCGCAGGTCCACCGGCGGCGGCAGCTTCACCGACGCGCGATCCGGCACGAACGCGGTCACCGGCACGGTGTCGCGGTCCTGTCGGGGCAGGGCATCGAGGTCCTCGGCGGCCTGCTTGAAACGTTCGTACTCCTGGAGGCGGCGCACGAGGTCGGCGCGCGGGTCGTCCTCCAGGCCTTCCTCGCTCGGCGGGCGCGGCAGGAGCATGCGCGACTTGATCTCGGCCAGGATCGCGGCCATCACCAGGTATTCGGCGGCGAGCTCGAACCGCATCTCGTGCATCGCCTGGATGTAGTCGACGTACTGGCGCGTGATCTCGGCGACCGGGATGTCGAGGATGTCCAGGTTCTGGCGGCGGATCAGATACAGCAGCAGGTCCAGCGGACCTTCGAACGCATCGAGGATGACCTCGAGCGCGTCCGGCGGGATGTAAAGATCCTGCGGGATCTGCAGGACCGGCTGGCCGAGCACGACCGCCAGCGGCATTTCCTGCTGCTGCGGGTGTGTCGGATTGTGCGTTTGCGGGTGCGCGCCGTTGGCGGAATCGCCTTCGGGCGCGGGCACGCTCGGTTCGTCGGACATGCGTTATGCGGCCCCCTCGAGGCCACCGGTGGAGCAATGCAGCGCGAACGGCGGGGCCGTGCGCAGCCGCGGAACTCAAAGTCGCTTGCGGGGGGACCCCGGTCCGATTGTCGGTCGAACGCTGGTGGGGTCGCGCGGGCCGCGTCGCGCGCGGCACCGATTCATTGACCCCAAGGTTACGGGGGCAGGCGAGGGCTGTCCACCACTTACAATCGCCTTTTCACCAAACGCACCAACGGGCAGGAGCATCGGATGTGGTACGCGATCGAAGGGCACGACGGCCCCGGGGTGCTGGAACGCCGCCTGCAGGCCCGCCCTGCGCACGTGGCGCGCTTGCTCGCGCTGCGGGATGAAGGGCGGCTGCTGCTGGCCGGCCCATGCCCGGCGATCGATGCCGAAGACCCCGGCCCGGCCGGTTACAGCGGCAGCATCATCGTCGCGGAGTTCGATTCCCTCGACGACGCGCGGACCTGGGCCGAGGCCGATCCCTATGTCGAAGCCGGCGTCTACCACCGCGTCGACGTGCGCCCCTTCAAGCCCACGCTGCCGTGAACCGGGTCGAACGCATTCGCGCGCTGCTCGATCAGGCACTGTCGCCGCAGTCGCTGGATGTCGTCGACGACAGCGCCCGCCACGCGGGCCATGCAGGCGCGCGCGACGGGCGCGGGCATTTCAATGTCGACATCGTGAGCGCGGCCTTCGCGCGCCTGGCGCCACTGGCCCGACATCGCAAGGTGTATGCGGCCCTGGGCGGGATGATGGAGACCGATATCCACGCGCTGTCCATTCGCGCGCGGACCCCGGAAGAAGCCAACCGCTGAGCTTGCTGCAATGCAGCACGCACTCCGCTCTTTACACGACGTTTACAGTCCTTTGTGAAAACGTTTACATTCCAGCCACGGACGAAGGTGTGGGGCGGCGATGGGAGACGTTGTCACGATTCGCGACGTAGCGCGGCTGGCCCAGGTATCGGTGGCCACCGTCTCGCGTGCGCTCAACGGCCAGCAGAACGTGGCCAGCACCGTTCGCGAACGCGTCCTGGATGCCGCGAAGGAACTCAAGTACGTCCCGCACCACGCCGCGCGCAGCCTCAGCAGCCGTCGCACGCGCACGATCGGTGTCGTCCTTCCTGATCTGCACGGCGAGTTCTTCTCCGAATTGATGCGCGGCATCGATGTCGTCGCGCGCGAGCACGACCTCCACCTGCTCGTTTCCAGTTACCACGGCCATCCCGACGAACAAGGCACCGCGTTGCGTGCGATGCGCGGGCGCGTGGACGGCCTGCTCGTGCTCTCGCCCTTCCTCGACAGCCAGGCGCTGGCGAGCGAACTCGGGCAATCGCAGCCGGCGGTGCTGATCAACTCGCACCTCACCGGCGTCGGGCTGGGCACGCTGCGCATCGACAACTATGGCGGCGCGCGCGCGATGGTCGCGCACCTGGTCGACAATGGCTTCCGCCGCATCGCCTTCGTCACCGGCCCGAAGGACAACTTCGACGCCGACGAACGCCTGCGCGGTTACACCGATGCGCTCGCGCAGCTGCTGCCCGATGCGCAACCGATCGTGTTGCAGGGCGCGTTCGACGAATCCTCCGGACATGCCGCCGGACACGATGTCCTCAAGATGGACCCGCGTCCCGACGCGGTGTTCGCCGCCAACGACATGACCGCGCTCGGCGTGCTGTTCGCGTTCCACCAGGCCGGCCTCACGGTGCCGGACGACATCGCCGTCGCCGGCTTCGACGACATTCCCCTCGCACGCTACGTGCATCCCTCGCTGACGACGATCTCCGTCGACATCGCGCAACTCGGCGGCCGCGCGCTGCGCATGCTGCTCGCCGGCTGCGAGAACCCCACACCACCGACCGACGAAGCGACGCTCATCGCGCCGCACCTCGTCGCGCGGCAATCCACACAACGCAACGCATCAAACCGCCCGCCGGGAGAGAAACTCAAATGAAGTCTCGCAACCATCAACGCCCCACGCCGCGCCTGCTCGCATGCGCGCTCGCCGCGGCCCTCGCGGTCGGCGCGCCTTCGGTGTATGCGCAGAGCACCGCGTCCACCGTCCGTGGCGTCGCCACGGCTTCGCAGCAGGTCACTGCGACCAACGTCGCAACGGGCCTGACGCGCACCGCCACCGCCGACGCCAACGGCAACTACATCCTCGCCGGCCTGCCGCCGGGTACGTATCGCGTGCAGTCCGCGGGTGGCACGCCTAAGACGGTCACGCTGGCCGTGGCACAGACGGCGTACCTCAACGTGGCCGCCGCGCCCACCGAGATGGAGGCAGTCGAAGTCGTCGGTACGGCCCAGGAAGTGCGTACGTCCGAAGTCGCCACCAACGTCACGCCGCAGAAGATCGAAGCGCTGCCGCAGACCAACCGCAACTTCCTGTCCTTCGCCGACACCGTGCCCGGCGTGATCTTCGAGCAGGGCGCGGACGACTCGACGAAGTTGCGCAGCGGCGCGCAGAACTCCAACGGCATCAACGTCTTCATCGACGGCGTGGGCCAGAAGAACTACGTGCTCAAGGGCGGCATCAGCGGGCAGGATTCCTCGCGCGGCAATCCCTTCCCGCAGATGGCGATCGGCGAGTACAAGGTCATCACGTCCAACTACAAGGCCGAGTACGACCAGATCAGCAGTGCGGCGATCACCGCGGTCACCAAGTCGGGCACCAACGAAATGCAGGGCTCGGTGTTCTTCGACCGCACCTCCGATCATTGGCGCGCGCGCACGCCGTCGGAAGAGGACGCCGACCGCGAGTCGGACACCGCGACCTCGCAGTACGGCATGTCACTCGGCGGCCCGATCCTCAAGGACCGCCTGTTCTACTTCGTCTCGTACGAAGGCAAGGACATCACCTCGCCGCGCTCGGTGACCATCGGCGGTAACTACACCGGGCCGCTGCCCGACGAAATCCTCGAGCAGACTGGCCCCGTCGCTTCGCCGTTCTCCGAAGACCTGTGGTTCGGCAAGCTGACATGGCAGCCCACCGGCGATCACCTGATCGAGCTGTCGCTCAAGGACCGCACGGAATCGGAGATCACCGGCATTGCCGATCGCAACACGTCCTCCTACGGCACGACCAAGGACAATGACAGCACGCGCGCCGACCTGCGCTGGCAATTCAATCGCGAAAACTGGTTGAACGATGCGCACCTGACGTTCGAAAACGAAAGCTTCGGTCCGCGGCCTCTCACCTTCGGCCCCGGCATCAACATCACGCGCGCCAACCGCGACGCGGTGATCAACATCGGCGGCGGCCGCGACTTCCAGGACAAGGGGCAGAAGGGTTGGTCGTTGCAGGACGACTTCACCTGGTTCGGCGTCGAGAACCACACGATGAAGGCCGGCTTCAAGTACAAGGCGATCGACATCAACGCCTTCGAACAGCAGCCCTTCAACCCGCAGTACCTGGTGGACATCGACGAACAGAACCTGTTGGGCAACACGACGGTGGCCTCGTACACCCCGTATGAAGTGTCCTTCGGCGCCCAGGTGCCGGGCTCGCCGTCGCGCGACATCACGACCAACGCAAAGCAGTTCGGCATCTACTTCCAGGACGACTGGCAAGTCACCGAGCACCTCCTGCTGAACCTCGGCCTGCGCTACGACATCGAACGCAACCCGGGCTACGAGAACTACGTGACGCCGGTGGGCGTCGCCGCCGCGCTGCGCAACTGGTCGAACATCCACGGCCCCAACGTGGACTACAACATCGAGGACTACATCAGCAGCGGCAACAACCGCGACACCGACGACAACAACTGGGCGCCGCGCCTGGGCTTCTCCTACGATCTGTTCGCCGACGAACGCCACGTCATCTTCGGCGGTGCGGGCCGCACCTACGATCGCAACCTTTGGGATTACCTCGCGCTGGAGCAGTCCAAGAGCACGTTCCCGCAGTACACGTTCCGTTTTAATTCCGCGGCGCATCTCTGCGACACCGTCAACGACCCGCGTTGCTTCACATGGGATCCGAGCTTCCTCGATCCCAATCAGCTCGCCTCCCTCGTCGCTGCAAATCCGTTCCTCGGCGCCGAAGTGAACATGATGAACAACGCCTTGGAAACGCCGTACTCGGATCAGTTCTCCCTGGGCATGCGCAACACCTTCGGCATCTGGGGCCACGACTGGACCTTGTCGACAACGGCGGTGCACATTCGCAGCAAGGAAGGCATCTATTTCCGGCTCGGCAATCGCTTCCCGGACGGCAGCTTCTATGATCCGGGTCGCCCGGATCCGCGCATCCAGTTCGGTTACCAGCCGTGGGGCTTCCCGATTCCCGGCTACGGCACGCTGATCCTCGCCGACAACGGCATCGAAACGCGCCTCAACCAGTTCCTGCTCGGCATGGAGAAGGGCTGGACGAGCGATTCGCCGTGGAATGTCACGATCGCCTATACCTGGAGCCAGGCCGAGGAAAATCGTCCGAATGCGTCGAACGACGAGCACTATCTGTTCGACCTGGCCAACCTCGACAACCAGGAATTCATCCCGTCGATCGGCGTGCCCAAGCATCGGCTCGTCGTGAGCGGCTTCACCGACCTGCCGTGGGACTTCCAGTTCTCCGGCAAGCTGACCCTGTCGAGCCCGACCCCGAAGGACGCGACGAACTGCTTCGAAGTGGTCACGCCGGGCGCGTGCTATTTCGATCCGTTCACCCCGTCGGACAACATCGGCTACAAGTCGCTCGACATGGCCCTGCGCAAGACCTTCAACACCGGCACTTCGTTGCAGCCGTGGGTGCGCGTGGACGTGATCAACCTGCTCAACTGGGACAACTGGCAGGACTACAACACCTTCCGCGGCGATCCCTTCTCCGGACCGAATCCGGACTTCGGTGAAGTCAGCAGCCTGGCCGTCGTCGGCGCCACGCGTACGTGGAAGCTGTCGGTTGGCTTCGATTTCTGATTGGAAGTGAAGTAATGCCGCAAACGCTTTCGAAACTGGCCCTGACCGCAATCGTGACCGTCGCGCTGGCCTCGTGCCAGCGCGACATTGCGAAGACCGAGCCCACCCGCACCGCGGCGCCACCCGTGGCCTCGGTGAAAGCACCGGTGGATCGTCCGGTCCCGCCGGTGGTCGAGGATCTCGAAAAGCGCACGTTCGACTTTTTCTGGATGACCACCAATCCGGCAAACGGATTGGTGCCCGATCGCTGGCCCACGCCATCGTTCTCGTCGATCGCGGCGGTGGGCTTCGGGCTCACCGCATACGGCGTGGGTGTCGAACGCGGCTGGATCACGCGCGAAGAAGCCGTCGAACGCACACTGACGACGCTGCGCTTCCTCAAGAATGCGAAGCAGGGGCCCGAAGCGAAGGGTACGTCGGGTTACAAGGGCTTCTACTACCACTTCCTCGACATGCAGTCGGGCGCGCGTTTCGAGACCAACGAACTCTCCACGGTCGACACGACGCTGCTGATGGGCGGCGTGCTGTTCGCGCAGACGTATTTCGACCACGACGATCCACGCGAAAAGGAGATCCGCGAGACGGCCGATGCCTTGTATCGCGCGGTCGACTGGCCGTTCGCGCAGGTCCGCAAGCCGCTGATCTCGATGGGCTGGAAGCCGGAGGACGGCTTCATCGCCTACGACTGGAACGGCTACAACGAAGCCATCCTCGTCTACGTGCTCGCGCTCGGTTCGCCGACGCATCCGGTCGGCCGCGATGCCTACGATGCATGGACCTCGACCTACGATCGTTCGTGGGGCGCGTTCAACGGCGGCCAGGAACACCTGACGTTCCCGCCCTTGTTCGGCCACCAGTATTCGCATGTGTGGATCGATTTCCGCGGTATCACCGACGATTACATGAAGCGGCGCGGCATCGATTACTTCGAGAACAGCCGTCGCGCGACACTGTCGCAACAGGCCTACGGCAAACAGAATTCGCAGGGCTGGACGGGCTACGACGCAAACGTGTGGGGCTGGACCGCATCGGATGGTCCCATCGACGCGAACATCGTGTTCAACGGCAAGTCGCGGAAGTTCCAGACTTACACCGCGCGCGGCGTCGGCACGGAGTACACGGTCGATGACGGCACGATCGTGCCGACGGCCGCGGCGTCCTCCATCGCGTTCACGCCCGAACAGTCGATCGCCGCGATCCAGGCGATGCACGACCGCTACGGGAAGGCGATCTACCAACAGTACGGTTTCCTCGATGCGTTCAATCCGAGCTTCACGTTCAAGGACGTGCATTTGCACCACGGCCAGATCGTCGACGGCGTGGGCTGGGTCGACAAGGACTATCTCGGCATCGACCAGGGCCCGATCGTGCTGATGATCGAGAACCATCGCAGCGATTTCGTCTGGTCGGTGATGCGCCGCAATCCGTACATCCGGAAAGGCCTGGAACGCGCGGGCTTCACCGGCGGGTGGCTCGACGAGGCGAAATGACACGC
The DNA here is from genome assembly GCF_054049695.1 of Lysobacter sp. P5_C4. Taxonomy (NCBI): domain Bacteria; kingdom Pseudomonadati; phylum Pseudomonadota; class Gammaproteobacteria; order Lysobacterales; family Lysobacteraceae; genus Lysobacter; species Lysobacter sp. P5_C4. The sequence goes on from NZ_JBFULX010000003.1 coordinate 46,353, forward strand.
CTCCTGCGCACGTGGGCGTTCGTCGCGTGCGTCGCGTTGCTCGCGGGTTGTTCGCGTGCAGCACCAGAGGACACGAAGACCACGACCATCCGTTTCTGGGTAATGGGCTACGAGGGCGACATGGTCGCCCAGATGTTGCCGGACTTCGAACGCACGCATCCCGGCATCAAGGTGCAATTGCAGCAGTTGCCCGTCACTGCGGCGCACGAGAAGCTGCTGACCGCATTCGCCGGTGATTCGTTGCCGGATGTCTCGCCGCTGGGCAACACCTGGCTCGCCGAGTTCGCCGCGCTCGATGCGATCGAGCCGCTGGATCCCTGGATCAAGCGCACGCCCGGCATCGTGGTGTCCGATTATTTCGCGGGCGCGTGGGATACCGGCGTCATCGACGGCAAAACGCTCGCGATCCCTTGGTACGTGGAAACGCGGCTGCCGTTCTATCGCAAGGACATCGTCGCCGCGTCGGGCGTGAAAACGATGCCGCGCACCTGGGCGGAATGGCGCGTTGCGATGCGTGCGGTGAAGAAGCATGTCGGCCCGGATCGTTACGCGATCCTCCTGCCGCTCAACGAATACGAACCTCTGCTCAACCTTGCCGTGCAACAGCCTGATCCGCTGCTGCGCGACGGTGGACGCCGCGGGAATTTCCGCAGCGCAGGCTTCAAGCGCACGCTGCAGTTCTACAAGGACACCTTCGACGAAGGCCTCGCGCCGCGCGTGGACAACACGCGCATCTCGAACGTCTGGCAGGAACTCGGGCGTGGTTACTTCAGTTACTACGTCAACGGGCCCTGGAACATCGCGGAGTTCCGCAAGCGTTTGCCGCAGGATGTCGCGGGCACCTGGGGCACGATGCCGCTGCCCGGGCCGAACGGGCCGGGCGCTTCGGTGGCCGGCGGCACGAGCTTCGTGTTGTTCAGGAAATCGAAGCACAAGGAAGAAGCCTGGCAGTTGATCGCGTGGTTGGCGGAACCCGAACAACAGATTCGTTTGCACGCGATCACCGGGAACCCGCCGCCGCGTCGCGCGCCGTGGTCGGCACCTGCGCTCGCGAATGATGTGTACATCCAGGCCTTTCGCGATCAGCTCGAGCGCGCGGTCTCCACGCCGAAGGTGCCGGAGTGGGAGCGCATCGCGCAGGAAATGCGCTTCGTGGGTGAGCTCGTCGCGAACGACAAGCTGGGCGTCGACGAAGCCGCCGCGGAAATGGATCGCCGCGCCGACCGCATCCTCGAGAAGCGCCGCTGGATGCTCGACCACCACACGCTGCCGGGCGGCGCGCAATGAAGGCGTCGCTCGCGGGCTGGGCGTTCACGGCGCCGGCGCTGGCGGTGATCGCGCTGTTCTTCGTGCTGCCGGTGCTGGCCGCGTTCGCGTTGTCGGTGACCGACTTCGACATCTACGCGCTCGCCGACCTGCGCAACCTGCGCTTCGTCGGACTCGACAACTACATCGGGTTGCTCACCAATCCGTTGTTCTGGAAGGCATTGGGCAATACCTTGTATTTCGTGCTGGTCGGCGTGCCGCTGTCGATCGTCGCGTCGCTGGCCGCTGCGTTGCTGCTGCACTCGAAACTCGCGCGCTTCAAGCCCTTGTTCCGCACGTCGCTGTTCGCGCCCGTGGTGACCACGGTCGTCGCGGTCGCGGTGATCTGGCGGTATTTCTTCCACACACGCTACGGCATGGTGAACTGGGCGCTCGGTCTTGCCGGCATCGACCCGATCGATTGGCTGGGCGACCCGCATTGGTCGATGCCGACGATCATCCTGTTCGCCGTGTGGAAGAACTTCGGCTACAACATGATCATCTTCCTGGCCGGACTGCAGGCGATCCCCGAAGACCTGTACGAAGCCGCGCGCATCGACGGCGCGACATGGCGGCGCCAGCTGATGCACGTCACCTTGCCGATGCTCGGGCCGGTGTTGCTGCTCGTCTCGATCCTGACGATGGCCGGTTACTTCCAGTTGTTCGCCGAGCCCTACGTGATCACGCAGGGCGGGCCGCTGCAAAGCACCGTGAGCGTGCTCTACCTGATGTACGAGGAAGGCTTCAAGTGGTGGAACCTGGGCAACGCCTCGGCGGTGGCGTTCCTGTTGTTCCTGCTGATGACGACCGTGACGAGCGGCCTGTTGTGGTTCGCACGCAGGAAGGGGGCCGAATGAGCGGCGTCGCGCGCCAGCGTTGGTGGTCGTCGGTTGCGGTGAACGGCGCATTGATCGTGTTCGCCGCGGCCGCGCTCGCTCCGCTCGCATGGATGTTGCTGGTCTCTTTCATGCGTCCCGGCGAAGCGAGCCATTTCCCGCCGCCGTGGTGGCCGTCGCAGCCGACGCTGCACAACTATCGCGAGTTGTTCGTGCGCGCCGGCATGGGCCGCTACCTCTTGAACAGCTTCATCATCTCCACGGGCGTGATGCTGATTTCGGTCCTGCTCAACACGCTGGCCGGTTACGCTTTCGCGAAGCTTCGCTTCAAGGGGCGCGAGCGCACGTTCCGCGCATTGCTCGCGGCACTGGTGATCCCGGCGCAGGTGGCGATGATGCCGCTGTTCCTGCTGCTCAAGCAGATGGGCCTGGTGAACACCTACTTCGGCGCGATGGTGACAGGCCTTGCGAGCGTGTTCGGCATCTTCCTGGTGCGGCAGTACGCACGCTCGCTGCCGGACGAATTGCTGGAAGCCGCGCGCATCGATGGTGCGGGCGAAGCGCGCATCTTCTTCCAGATCGTGCTGCCGGCCTTGCGYCCCATCCTCGTGACGCTGGCGATCTTCGCCTTCCTCGGCGCCTGGAACGACTTCATGTGGCCCTTGATCGTGTTGAGCGACCAGACGATGCAGACCCTGCCGGTCGCGCTCGCCAATCTCTCGCGCGAACACGTGCAGGACAACGAATTGATGATGGCCGGCGCCGTGGTCACCGTGATCCCGGTGCTGGTGCTGTTCCTGGTGCTGCAGCGGTACTACCTGCAGGGCTTGTTGGTCGGGAGCGTGAAGGGATGACGAAGTGGATCGCAGGTGCGCTGTGCTTGCTGGCGTTCAACGTGCAGGCACGCGTGCTCGATGATTTCGATTCGACGCACGCTTGGAAGATCATCCAGTCCGACCAGGTGACGGGCATGCTGCGAACGTCCGACGGCGGTCTGTGCCTGGATTACGACTTCCATGGTGTGTCGGGCTACGTCGGCCTCCAGCGGGACGTGGCGCTCGACTATCCCGCGAATTACGCCTTCGATTTCAAGGTCCGCGGCAACGGGCCGAAGAACGATTTCCAGTTCAAGCTCGTCGACGCCAGCGGCGACAACGTCTGGTGGGCGACGAAGCCGAAGTTCGAATTTCCTTCAGAATGGACCGAGATGCGCTTCAGGAAGCGTCATGTTTCCAAGGCGTGGGGCCCTTCGGAAGAGAAGCAACTCAAGCACAGCGCCAAACTCGAGTTCACGCTGGCGAGCGGCGAAGGCGGCAAGGGCAGTGCGTGTTTCGATGCGCTGACGTTCCAGGCGCTGCCGCCGCCGGATGATTCCCCGCTGACGGGTACCCTGTCCCGCAAGGACAACGTGTTCACGTACGACCTCGGCAAGACGCGCGAGATCGGCGGTGCGATCTTGCGATGGAAGGCAGGCGAGGCCGCGGATTGGTACACGGCGTCGTTGTCGGCCGATGGCCGCACCTGGCGCAAGGTCTACGAAGAGATGTCGAGCGACGGCGGCGAAGATTTCATCGCCTTGCCCGAGGAAGAAGCGCGCTATCTCCGCATCGATGTGCGGAGCGTACAGTTCTTCGGGCCGAAGCTTGCACAACTCGAGGCCGTCGAAGTCCAACCGCTCGCGTTCGCGGCGACGAAGAATGCGTTCCTGACGTCGATCGCCACGCGCATGCCAAAGGGCGATTTCCCACGGGGATTCGTCGGCGAGCAATCGTACTGGACGATCGTCGGTGTGGATGGCGGCACGCAGCAAGGCTTGCTTGGCGAAGATGGCTCGGTGGAGTTCACGCCGGGCGGTTTCAGCATTACGCCTTTCGCGGATGGGCCAAAGGGGCGCATCGATTGGGCCAACACGCCCGCAACGCAAACCCTGCTAGACAGCTACCTGCCGATCCCGTCGGTCCACTTCGTGCGCGACGATATGCGGTTGGACATCACGGCATTTGCCGTCGGCAAGCCGAAAGATGCGCGCATGATCGTGCGGTATCGCGTCACCAACACCGGCGCGCGTCCCGATGGCTTTGGATTGACGCTGCAACTGCGCCCGTGGCAGGTGAATCCGCAGACGCAGTTCCTCAACACGAGCGGCGGCTTCAGTCCGGTGCGCGACATTCGCCTGGAACCGCAGGTGGAGCCGAAACTTGTCCACGTTAACGGCAAGCCTCGCGTGGCGTTGTCGGAAGCGAGCGAGGACATGCTGACCAACACGTATCCGTTCGCCGCCCAACATTGGTCCGGCAGACATCCGGCGCGCAATCGGGAAGCGCACGATCCCGACGGCATGCTCTTCGTCGACCTTCCGTACATGCGCGAGCTGGCGCCGGGCGAATCCTTCGAGCTTGCGTTGAGTTCGCCGATCAGCGACACGGTTGCGACCCCGATCACCAACGAAGAAGCCGCGCGCCTGCAGGACGAGGCTGCGAAGACCTGGCACGACAAACTCGACCGTGTGAAATTCGCGCTTCCCAGGCAGGGCGAGCACATTGCGAACACCATTCGCACCGCGCTCGCCCACATGTCGATCAGCCGCGTTGGCCCGCGCCTGCAACCGGGCACGCGTTCCTACTCGCGCGCGTGGATCCGCGACGGCGCGATGATCGGCGAAGGCCTGCTGCGCCTGGGTCGCGAGGACATCGCGAAGGATTTCCTGCGCTGGTACGCGCCGTATCAGTTCGAAAGCGGCAAGGTGCCATGTTGCGTCGATGATCGCGGCGCGGATCCGGTACCGGAAAACGACAGCCACGGCGAGTTGATCTATCTCGTCGCGGAGGTCTATCGCTACACCCACGACCGCGCCTTGCTGGAACAGATGTGGCCGCATGTCGTCGGCGCCGTGCAGTACATGGACGCGCTGCGCACAAGCGAACGCACCGACGCCAACCGTGCGAAAAATCCCGCGTTCTACGGCCTGATGCCCGCCTCGATCAGCCATGAAGGCTATTCGGCAAAGCCGATGCATTCGTACTGGGACGATTTCTGGGCGTTGCGCGGGTACAAGGATGCGGTGCAGATCGCGCAGTGGCTCGGGAAGGACGCCGACGCGCAACGCTTCACTGCATCACGCGATCAATTTTCCGGCGATCTCGAAACCTCGCTGCGCACCGCGATGGCGCAGCAGAAGATCGATTTCGTTCCGGGGTCGGCGGAACTCGGCGACTTCGATGCGACCTCGACGACCATCGCGCTCGCACCCGGCGCCGCCGACGCCATCCTGCCGCCAGGTGCGTTGGAGAAAACATTCGAACGCTACTGGCGCGAGTTCGAACAACGCCGCAAGGGCGAGCGCGCGTGGAAGGATTACACGCCTTACGAGCTGCGCACCGTCGGCACCTTCGTGCGCCTGGGCTGGCGCGACCGCGCGCAAACGGCGCTCGACTTCTTCTTCGCCGACCAGCAACCGCGCGCGTGGAATCAATGGGCCGAAGTGGTCTCGCGCACGCCGCGCAAGCCGTTTTTCCTTGGTGACCTGCCGCACGCGTGGGTCGCGAGCGATTACGTGCGCTCGGCGCTGGATCTGTTCGCCTACGAACGCCCCGACGACGAAGCGATCGTCGTCGCCGGCGGCATTCCCGCGGATTGGTTGAAAGGCGAGGGCATCGCGATCGAAGGCCTGCGCACGCCGGGAGGCGCGCTGTCGTATTCGTTGCGCGAAGTCGGCGACAAGCTCGTGCTCGATGTCGCTGGTGGCATCGCGCTGCCGAAGGGCGGCCTGGTATTCCCCTGGAATGGCACCGAAACCCGCGTGACGCGGGTGCCTGCGAAGGTCGAGATCGCGCGCCGGTAAGGTCGTGCGTCAGTAAGGCCGTGCGTCGGTAAGGCCGTGCGTCAGTAAGGCAACGGATCGTCGATCGACGCACCATGCGTCGCGATCGCCTGCGAATACCACTTCGCGCTGTCCTTCGGCGTGCGCTCCTGCGTTCCGTAGTTCACATGCACGATGCCGAAGCGCTTGGAGAAGCCCAGCGACCATTCGAGATTGTCGAGCAACGACCACACCATGTAACCGCGGATGTCGCAGCCCTGGTCGATGGCGTCGCGGATCGCGGTGAGGTGCTTCTTCAGATAGCCCATGCGCAGCGGATCGCGCACGCGGCCTTCTTCGGCCACCGCCGGATCGAAGAATGCAGCGCCGTTTTCGGTGATGTAGGTCGGCAGGTTGCCGTAACGGTCCTTCGCCCACACCAGCAGATCGGTCAGGCCCTGCGGGAAAACTTCCCAACCGGTTTCGGTATACGTGCCCAGCGGCTGGCGCACGGCGCCGGCCTTCAGCGGATAACTGTCGGTCGCCTGCGTCACGCTGCGCGTGTAGTAGTTGATGCCGATGAAGTCGAGCTTCTGCTTGATCAGCGCGTAGTCTTCGTCGGCCCACTCGGGCCACGCGTCGCCGAAGATTTCGTTCTTCAGCTCCGGCGGATACTTGCCGAGCAGCGCGGCGTCGAGGTACTGCTCGTTCATGTACGCATGCGCACGCCTGGTCGCGGCGAGGTCTTCGGGCGATTGCGTGTTCGGGTACTTCGGCTCGATGTTCACCACCAGGCCGATCTCGTGCTTGCCGATTTCGCGATACGCCTTCACCGCCGCGCCATGCGCGCGCATCAGGTTGTGCGTGGCGATCGGGGTTTCGTACTTGCTGCGATGGCCCGGCGCCAGCGCGCCGTGCAGATAACCGCCATCGGTGACGACCCACGGCTCGTTGAGCGTCACCCACTTCTTCACGCGGCCGTCGAGCGCGCGATAGAGCACGCTGCCGTATTCGGCGAACCACTGCGCGATGTCGCGGTTGAGCCAGCCGCCGCGGTCGTCGAGCGCCGCCGGCAGATCCCAGTGGTAGAGGGTGAGGAGGGGTTCGATGCCCTTGGACAACAGTTCGTCGACCAGGCGCGAGTAGAAGTCCAGGCCCTTCTGGTTCACGCGGCCCGTGCCGTCGGGGAGGATGCGCGACCACGAAACGCTGAAGCGGTATGCCTTCAGGCCGAGCGAGGCCATCAGCGCCACGTCGTCCTTCATGCGGTTGTAGTGGTCGCAGGCCACGTCGCCGGTGTCGCCGTTCACGGTCATGCCCGGCGTGTGCGCGAAGCGCGTCCAGATGCTCGGGCCTGCGCCGTCGGCCATGGGGGAGCCTTCGATCTGGTGCGCGGCGGTGGCGGCGCCCCAGAGGAAACCTTCGGGGAAGCGTCGGGCGTTCGGGTTGGCGGCCATTGTGTATTCGTGTAAACGGTTACATGGCAGGATACCGCCAACACGCCGCGCATTGCACATTCCCTTTCGTCGAATCGGAACCGATGGCCCAGGTCAGCCTCGAGCAGGTCCGCAAGGTTTACCCACCCACGAGGGGCGGCACCGGCTTCGTCGCCGTCGAGGGTGCCACCTTCGACGTGGTCGACGGGGAACTGCTGGTGCTCGTCGGGCCCTCGGGCTGCGGCAAGTCGACCTTGTTGCGAATGATCGCGGGCCTGGAAGACATCTCGTCGGGCACGCTGCGCATCGGCGATCGCATCGTGAACGACGTCGCGCCGAAAGACCGCGACATCGCGATGGTCTTCCAGAGTTATGCGTTGTACCCGCACATGACCGTCGCCGAGAACCTCGGCTTCGGCCTGAAACTCCGCGGTGCCTCGAAAGCCGACATCGCCGCACGCGTGGATGAAGCGGCCCGCGTGCTCGAATTGGGCAAGTTGCTCGATCGCAAACCCGCCGCGCTGTCCGGCGGGCAGCGGCAACGCGTGGCGCTCGGCCGCGCGCTCGTGCGGCATCCGCAGGTCTTCCTGCTCGACGAGCCGCTGTCCAACCTCGACGCGAAGCTGCGCGCCGGCATGCGCGTGGAAATCGCGCGACTGCACCGGCAGGTGGGCGCGACGATGATCTACGTCACGCACGACCAGGTCGAAGCGATGACGCTCGGCCAGCGCATCGTCGTGTTGAAGGACGGGCACGTGCAGCAGATCGACACGCCGATGGCGTTGTACGAACGGCCGGCAAACCTGTTCGTCGCCACCTTCCTCGGCAGCCCGGCGATGAACGTGCTCCGCGGGCGCCTCGTGCGCAGCGACGGCCTCGCGCTGGATCTCGGCGACGGGCTTCGCGTCCCGATGGGCGAGGGCAGTTCCGTTCCGGAAGCCTGGCTCCAGCGCGACATCGCCATCGGCGTGCGTCCCGAAAGCCTGCTGCCCGCAACCGACGGTGCCCCCGCATTCGATTCCACCATCGAAATGATCGAGGCCCTGGGCAACGAAACCCTGGTGAACGTCCGCGTCGGCCCGCAGGCGCTGGTCTCGCGCATGCCACCGCGCGGGCTCCCGCCGCCCGGCGAGACCTTGTCGCTGACGATCACCCCTGGCCAGTGGCACGCCTTCGACGCGGCCACCGGCGAGCGCCTTTCCCCCGCGGGCTGAGCGATTCGCACGGCCCCGGCGCCCACGGCGCGGAAGGCCTCGCTATACTCGCGCGTAATCACGGCGGTTTCGTCGTGCGCCGCCTGCCGGATCAACGGGTTAGCGGTGGTTTTCAACTGAATCTCTCACATACGGCGGCACGGGCCCTTGGGCTGCGTGCTGCAGGGGCCGAACGACCGCCGCATGCGCCTGTCCACGATCAAGCTCTCCGGTTTCAAATCCTTCGTCGATCCGACCACGCTGCACCTGCCGACCAACATGACCGGCGTGGTGGGGCCGAACGGCTGCGGCAAGTCGAACATCATCGATGCCGTGCGCTGGGTGATGGGCGAAAGCTCCGCCAGCCGACTGCGCGGCGATTCGCTCACCGACGTCATCTTCTCCGGCAGCACCGCGCGCAAGCCGGTGTCGCAGGCGACGGTCGAGCTGATCTTCGACAACAGCGACCACACGATCACCGGCGAGTTCGCCGCGTTCAACGAGATCTCGGTCAAGCGCACCGTGAGCCGCGACGGGCAGAGCATCTACGCCCTCAATGGCACCAAATGCCGCCGCCGCGACATCACCGACCTGTTCCTCGGCACGGGCCTGGGCCCGCGCAGCTATTCGATCATCGAGCAGGGGATGATCAGCCAGATCATCGAAGCGCGCCCGGAAGAACTGCGCGTGTACCTGGAGGAAGCCGCCGGCATCTCGAAGTACAAGGAACGCCGCAAGGAAACCGAAACGCGCATCCGCCACACGCGCGAAAACCTCGACCGCCTCAACGACCTGCGCGACGAAATCGGCAAGCAGCTCGAACACCTGCGCCGCCAGGCGCGCCAGGCCGAGCAGTACCAGTCGATCCAGGCCGAGCGGCGCATCAAGGACGCCGAGTGGAAGGCGCTGGAATATCGCGGCCTCGACGCGCGCGTGCAGGCGCTGAAGGAAAAGCTGGGCAACGAAGAAACCCGCCTGCAGCAGCTCATCGCCGAACAGCGCGCAGCCGAAAGCAAGATCGAAACCGACCGCGTGCGTCGCGAGGAAGCCAGCGAAGCGCTGAACAAGGCGCAGGCCAACGTCTACCAGGTCGGCGGTACGCTGGCCCGCATCGAACAGCAGATCGCGCACCAGCGCGAAATGGCGCAGCGCCTGCAACGCGCGCGCGATGAAGCACAGAACCAGCTCAGCGAACTGGGTTCGCACATCAGTGGCGACGAATCGCGTTTGACCGGCCTGCGCGATGCGATCGCCCAGGCCGAACCCGAACTCGAACGCCTGCGCGCCGAGGACACCGCGCGCCAGGACGCCCTGCGCGACGCCGAAGCCGCACTCGCCGATTGGCAGCAGCGCTGGGATGCGCACACCAAGGCGCAGTCCGAAGCCGCGCGCGCCGGCGATGTCGAACGTACGCGCATCGAACACCTGGATCGCCAGACGCTCGACGCCGACCGCCGCCGCGAGCAACTCACCGCCGAACGCGCGAGCCTGGACCTGACGTCGTTGTCCGACGCCTTCGCCGGGACGCAGCAGCAACACGACACGCAGAAGGCTTCGCTCGAAGGGCTGACCGCACAGGTCGAAGAGCGCAAGGCGGCCGTCACCGCCATGCAGGACCAGCAGCGCAGCGCGCAGAGCGAAATCGCCGACGTGCGCAAGAACGCGCAGGCCTCGCGTGGTCGTCTGTCGTCGCTCGAAGCCCTGCAACATGCGGCGCTCGGGCAGGAACAGGGCGCCGCGACCGCGTGGCTCAAGGCCCGCGGCCTGGACAACGCCGCGCGCGTGGGCGAAACGCTGCAGGTCGAATCGGGTTGGGAAAACGCCGTCGAAAGCGCGCTCGGCCAACTGATCGAAGGCGTGCTCGTCGAAGCGCCCGAAGCGCTCGTCGATGCGCTCGGCGATCTCGGCGAAGGCCGCCTGACGCTCGTGGACCCGACAGGCGCCGACTTCCCGGTCGCGCCGACTTCGCTCGCTGCGAAGGTCAAGGGCCCGGCCGCGATCCGCCGCCTGCTCTCGAAACTCCACGGCGCCGAAACGCTGGCCGAAGCGCGTGCGCTCGTGCCGCAACTGGGCGACGGCGAATCGGTGATCACGCGCGCGGGCGAACGCCTCGGCGCCGGCTGGGTGCGCGTCGTGCGTTCCGGTGCGGCGAAGCAGGGCGCGCTGCTGCGCGAGAAGGAAATCCAGTCGCTGCGCGCGGAGATCGAAGATCTCCAGAAGCGCGAAGCGTTGCTCAACGAAACGCTGACGCGCCTGCGCGATCAGTCGCTCGCCGCCGAACAGCAGCGCGAAGACGCGCAGCGCGCGCTGTATCTCGCGCATCGTGGCGTGTCGGAACTCGCGGGGCAGTTGCAGAGCCAGCAGGGGAAGCTGGATTCGGCGCGCAACCGCATCGAACGCATCGATGCCGAACTCGCGCAGTTGATCGCAACGCTAGACGCCAGCCGCGATCAGGCCCGCGAAGCGCGTTCCAAGCAAGAAGATGCCGTCGGCCGCATGGCCGAACTCGAACAGGTCCGCCAGGCGCTCGACGCCGAACGCCGCCGCTTCGCCGAGGCCCGCGACGCCGCCCGCGTGGCTGCGCGCGAGTCGCGCGACACCGCGCACGCGCTCGCCCTGACCGTCGAATCGCAACGCGCGCAGATCGTCGCGCTCGCGCAATCGCTGGAACGCATGGGCAGCCAGCGCGGCCAGCTCGACTCGCGCCTGGGCGAACTCGCCTCGCAGCTCACCGACGGCGACGCCCCGGTGCACGCGCTGGAAAGCGAACGCCAGGCGGCGCTGGAAGAACGCGTGCGCGTCGAAAAAGCGTTGGGCGAAGCGCGTTCGACGCTGGAAGGCATCGACGCCGAACTGCGCGCCAACGAACAGACGCGCCACCAGCGCGACGAACAAGCCATCGCGCAGCGCGAGAAGATCGGCCAGCGCAAACTCGACCAGCAGGCGCTCGTCATCAAGGCCGACCAGTTGTCGGCGGCGGTGGTCGAGGCCGGTTTCGTGCTGCAGGAAGTGATCGACACGCTTGCACCGGATGCCGACGTCAACGCGTGGGAAAAGACCGTCACCGATTTCGACGCAAAGCTGCGCCGCCTGGAACCGGTGAACCTGGCCGCGATCCAGGAACACGCCGAGGCCGCGCAACGCAAGGAATACCTGGACGCGCAGGACACCGACCTGACCACCGCGCTGGAAACGCTGGAAGAAGCGATCCGCAAGATCGACCGCGAGACGCGCGGCCGTTTCAAGGATACGTTCGACCGCGTGAATTCCGGCGTGCAGGAACTGTATCCGCGCCTGTTCGGCGGTGGCCACGCGTACCTGGAACTCACGGGTGAAGATTTGCTCGACACCGGCGTTGCGATCATGGCCCGTCCGCCGGGCAAGCGCGTGTCGAACATCTCGCTGCTTTCCGGCGGCGAGAAGGCGATGACCGCGGTTGCCCTGGTGTTCGCGATCTTCCGCCTCAACCCCGCGCCGTTCTGCCTGCTCGACGAGGTGGACGCGCCGCTCGACGAAGCCAACGTCGGCCGTTTCACGGCGATGGTCAGCGAGATGAGCGAAGCGGTACAGTTCCTGTTCGTCACCCACAACAAGGCGACGATGGAAGCCGCGCAGCAGCTTTCGGGCGTCACGATGCGCGAGCCGGGCGTGAGCCGCCTGGTGTCCGTCGACCTCGCCGAAGCCGCGCGCCTGGCCGGCGCCGCCTGACGACACGCAGTCTCATTACAGGGAGGACGTGATGGATTCGACGGTACTGCGCATAGGCATCGCGATCGCAGGCGTGGTGTTGATCGCCGCGATCTATTTCTTCGGCCGCCCGCGCAGGCCGGGGCAGGGGCGTCGGGTCGGCGGCGGGTTCGCCGATGCGGCCAATCGTGCGGATGGCGAGCGCATCGAGCCCACGCTGGGCGAACAGATCACCGACGAACTCGGCAACGGCGAGCAATCGCAATCCGAACTCGAACTCGGCGCGCGCAACGAACACAACGACCTGGGCAAGCGCGGCGACGCCTCGTTCGAAAAGATCGTGACGCTGTACGTGGCCGCACGCGAAGGCGCGAAGCTGCGCGGAAGCGACATCGTCGTCGCGGCCGAGAAGGCCGGTCTCACCTACGGCCACATGCAGATCTTCCATCGCCTCGTGGAAGGCCACCCCGAGCGCGGCCCGATCTTCTCGGTCGCCAACATCATGAAGCCGGGCAGCTTCGAGATGGCGACGATCCAGGAACTCGAAACCCCGGCGATCGCCTTCTTCCTGACGCTGCCCGCGCCGATGACCGCGCTGGAGGCCTGGGACAAGATGCTGCCGACCGCGCAGCGCATGGCCGAGTTGCTCGACGGCGTCGTGCTCGACGAGTCGCGCAACGCCCTGGGCCGACAGCGGATCGCGCACATCCGCGATGAATTGCGTGGTTACGATCGACAACATGAAGCACCGCCGCTGACCAAGCCGGCACGCTGGTAATGGCGAAGGCCGCTGCGCTCGCGGCGCGCGTCGAAGAACTGCGCCGCCTGCTCGACGACGCCAACTATCGGTACTACGTCCTCGACGATCCGACACTGGCGGACGCCGAGTACGACACCTTCCTGCGCGAACTCGAATCACTCGAGCGCGAACATCCCGAACTCGCCGATCCCCATTCGCCCACCATGCGCGTGGGCACCGCACCCTCGGGCAAGTTCGCCGAGGTGAAGCACACCGTCGCCATGCTTTCGCTCGCCAATGCGTTCGAAGACGAAGAGGTGGCCGAGTTCGTCGCCCGCATCGCGAAGGAAACCGGCGATGCAACGCCCGATTTCTCGGTCGAACCCAAGCTCGACGGCCTGGCGATCAGCCTGCGCTACGAGGACGGCGTGTTCGTGCGCGGCGCCACGCGCGGCGATGGCGCGACGGGCGAAGACGTCACCGCCAACCTGCGCACGGTGCGCAGCGTGCCGTTGCGCCTGCGCGGCAAGGCCCCGAAGGTGCTCGAAGTGCGCGGCGAGGTGTACATGCCGAAGGCCGCATTCGAAAAGTACAACGCGTGGGCGCGCGAACACGGCGAGAAGACGCTCGCCAATCCGCGCAACGGCGCGGCCGGTTCCTTGCGCCAACTCGATCCGCGCATGACGGCGCAACGCCCGCTGGCGTTCTATGCGTACGCGCTGGGCGAAGTGGAGGGCGCCACGCTGCCGCCGACGCATTCCCGCACCCTGCAATGGCTGCGCGTACTGGGCCTGCCGGTGAGCGCGGACGTCGACGTCGCCACCGGCGCAGACGGGCTGCTCGCGTACTACCGGCGCATCGGCGACAAGCGAAACGCGCTGCCATACGACATCGACGGCGTCGTCTACAAGCTCGATCGCTACGACCAGCAGCGCGCGATGGGCTTCGTATCCCGCGCACCGCGCTGGGCCATCGCACACAAATATCCGGCGCAGGAAATGCCGACGGTCGTCGAATCCATCGAGGTCAACGTCGGACGCACGGGCGCGGTGACGCCGTGGGTGCTGATGACCCCGGTGCAGGTCGGGGGCGTGACCGTCACGCGCGCGACCTTGCACAACGCCGACCAGATCGCGCGCCTGGACGTGCGCGTCGGCGACACGGTGATCATCCGCCGCGCGGGCGACGTGATTCCGGAAGTCGTGCGGGTGGTCGAAGACAAGCGCCCGGTCGATGCGAAGGGAAAGCCGAAATCGCCTGCCTACCAGTTGCCGACCGCCTGTCCGGTGTGCGGCTCGGCGGTGGAGCGCGAGGAAAACGAGGTCGTCGCACGTTGCACCGGCGGACTGTTCTGCCCGGCGCAACGCGTGCAGGCCTTGTTCCACTTCGCCTCGCGCCGCGCGATGGACATCGAAGGCCTTGGCGAGCGCTTCATCACGGCGCTGGTCGAGTTCGACATGGTCCGCAGCGTCGCCGACCTCTACAAGCTGGCGGTGGAAGATTTCGTCGCGATGAAGCAACGCGCCGACGAACTCGCCGATGCGGTGCCCGAAACCGTCAAGAGCGGCAAGGTCGCGACCAAGTGGGCCGAAAACCTGGTGGCCGCCATCGATGCCAGTCGCACGACGACCTTGGAACGCGTGCTGTATGCCCTGGGTATCCGCGACGTCGGCGAAAGCACCGCGCGCACGCTGGCGCGACATTTCGGCGCACTCGATCCGATCCTCGCGGCCGACGAGGAAACGCTGCGCCAGGTGCCGGACATCGGGCCGGTGGTGGCCGCGCGCATCGCGCATTTCTTCGCCGAAGCGCACAACCGCGAAGTCATCGCCGCGTTACGTTCCAATGGCGTGCATTGGCCCGAAGGTGCGCCGCAACGCGCCGCCGACGGCCCGCTCGCGGGACAGACCGTGGTGTTGACCGGCGGTCTGTCTTCGATGTCGCGCGACGAAGCCGGTGCGAAGCTTGAGGCCTTGGGCGCGAAGGTGTCCGGCAGCGTCTCGAAGAAGACGAGTTTCGTCGTCGCCGGCGAGGCGGCGGGGAGCAAGTTGGCGAAGGCGCAGGAACTCGGGGTCGCGGTGTGGGACGAAGCCCACCTGCTCGCCTTCCTGGCGGAGCAGGGCGCCTGACCCCGATCCCATGACGCACGACGCGCTCCGCCTCCGCGCCCGTTTGTACGCGACGTTGCGCGCCTTCTTCGCCGAACGCGGCGTGCTCGAAGTCGAAACGCCGGTGCTCTCGCGCGCCGGCAATACCGATCCGAACATCGCTTCGTTTTCGCTGGATTTCTCAGGCCGCACCGACGGCGCATCGCGTACCCGGTGGCTGCGCACCTCGCCCGAATTCCCGCTCAAGCGATTGCTGGCCGACGGCATCGGCGATTGCTACGAACTCGGGCGCGTGTTCCGCGACGGCGAAGCCGGCGGACGACACAACCCGGAATTCACGATGCTGGAGTGGTATCGCGTCGGGCGCGATCATCGCTGGTTGGCGGGCGAAACGGTCGAGGTGGTTCGCGCGGCGCTTGCGTTGGTCGATCGCGACGTGCGCGTGGTCGACATCGCGTATCGCGATCTGTTCGGCGAGCGCCTGCGCCTGGATCCGTTCACCGCGGACGACATGCAATTGCGCAACGCACTGGGCGATGTCGTCATCGATCCCGAAGGCTTGGTGCGCGACGACTGGCTGGACCTGGTGATCACGCATCGGCTGCAGCCGGCCTTCGATGCCGACACCCTCCACGTCGTGCACGACTACCCGGCCTCGCAATGTGCGCTTGCGAAGATTCGCGCCGGCGATCCGCCGGTGGCGGAGCGATTCGAAGTCTTCCTCGGCCCCCTGGAACTCGCCAACGGTTACCACGAGCTCCTGGATGCCGACGAGCAGCGCGCACGTTTCGAACGCGACCAGGCCGTGCGCAGGGCGCGCCGGCAAGCCGTGCCGCCCATCGACGAAGCGCTCCTGGCCGCGCTGGAGCGCGGTTTGCCGCCCTGCGCGGGCGTCGCGCTGGGGGTCGACCGGCTGATGATGGCCCTGCTGGGGACAGACCGGATCGGCGAGGTGCTCGCCTTCGACTTCGCACGGGCGTGACGCGGCACGGTCCAACGTCCATGTGTCACCGCATTCAGCGATGCGGCATAGTGCGCGCAAGGAAATCGAGGACTTCGTCGATGCCAACCAGCGCCTCCCGCGTTCTGCTCGCCGGCCTCGTGGCCGTCGCGCCTGCGTCGGCGCAACAGTTCCGCACGGCCGACCCGTACCCGGGCAACCGGCCCGACATCGTGCGTTGCGAGTCGGCGAGGGGGCGTTCGACCTCCTGCAAGGCCRACGTGCGCGGCGGCGCGCGCCTGGTCCGCCAGTTGTCGCGCAGTCCGTGCGTCGAGGGCGAGACGTGGGGCGTGCGCGAAGGCGAAGTGTGGGTGCGCGCGGGGTGTCGCGCGGATTTCGGCCTGGGCGATACGCATGCGGTGTCGCCGGGGCCGCAGTTCGTCAAGTGCGAATCCACCAACAACGTCTCGCGCCGGCATTGCCCTGCGCTGACGGTCGGCGGCGTGCAGTTGATCCGGCAGTTGTCCAAGTCGCAGTGCATCCAGCACAGCACGTGGGGTTACGACCGCAACAGCGTCTGGGTCTCGCAGGGCTGTCGCGCGGAGTTCCAGATCGGCGAGGGCCATGCGGCGGTCGACAAACTCGGTCCGCAGCAGGTGCGTTGCGAATCCGATCGGGGGCGCGAACGTCGTTGCGAGGTCGGCGTGTGGCAGGGTGCGCGGATGACGCGGCAATTGTCGAAGTCGCCATGCGTGCAGGGCCACAGTTGGGGTTGGGACCAGCGCGGCGTGTGGGTGAGCCGCGGGTGTCGCGCGGAATTCACCGTCTGGTAGTGTCCCGCGATCAAACGATCCCGAAAAGATAGAACGCCGCGATCGCGACGAACACCGCGCCGGTCTTGATCAAGGTGATCGCGAAGACATCCTTGTAAGCCTGCCGATGCGTCAGCCCGGTCACGGCCAGCAAGGTGATCACCGCGCCGTTGTGCGGCAAGGTGTCCATGCCGCCGGAGGCCATCGCGGCGATGCGGTGCAGCACCTCCATCGGAATGCCGGAGGCCTGCGCGTTGGCGATGAAGGTATCGGCCATCGCCGCCAGGGCGATGCTCATGCCGCCGGAGGCCGAACCGGTGATGCCGGCCAACGCCGTCACGGTCACGGCTTCGTTGACCAGTGCATTGGGGATCGCGCGCAACGCATCGGCGACAACCAGGAATCCGGGCAAGGCCGCGATGACGGCACCGAAGCCGTATTCCGACGCGGTGTTCATCGATGCCAGCAGTGCGCCGCCGATCGCCGACTTCGTGCCGTCGGCAAAGCGCGCGATCACCGGCTTCCACGCGAAGGCGAGGACCGCGATGATGCCGGCGAGCAGCGCGCCTTCCACCGCCCAGATCGCGGTGACTTTCGCGATCTCCTGCACGACGGGCGCGGGCGCGCCGATCACGCCGGGCACGAAGCTGTGCGCATCGCCGTACCAACCGGGAATCGCATGGGTCAGCCACTTGTTGACCACGCCGACCAGGAGCAGCGGAAACAGCGCGACGAACGGATTGGCGAGGCGGTCGCCGGCGAAGGCCGCCGGCTCGTTCACCAGGCTCGCCGGATCGCCGTAGCCTTCGCCCTTGCGCATCGCCGCGCGCCGGCGCGATTGGAGATACGCCATGCCCGCGACGAGGATTGCCACGGCGCCGATCGTGCCGAGCCATGGCGCCGCCCAACCATTGGTGCCGAAGAACGCCGCGGGGATGATGTTCTGGATCTGCGGCGTGCCCGGCAGCGCATCCATGGTGAAGGTGAACGCGCCGAGCGCGATCGTGCCGGGGATCAGGCGCTTGGGGATGTCGGCCTGGCGGAACAGTTCGGCCGCGAAGGGATACACGGCGAACACGACGACGAACAAGGACACGCCGCCGTAGGTCAGCAACGCGCACACCAGGACGATCGAGAGGATCGCACGCTTCGCGCCGACAACGCGGATCGCCGCTTGCACGATCGCACGCGAGAATCCCGAGAGTTCGATCAGCTTGCCGAACACCGCGCCGAGCAGGAATACCGGGAAATACAGTTTCAGGAACCCGACCATCTTGTCCATGAACAAGCCGGTGAACATCGGCGCGACCAGCGATGGATCGGTCAGCAGCACCGCGCCCAGCGCGGCGATCGGCGCGAACAGGATGACGCTGTGGCCGCGATAAGCGACCACCATCAGGAACACCAGTGCGGCCAGCACGATCAGGAAAGCCATGCGTCGTCCCCGGTCGCGACGTGCGACCCGATGGCGCAGTGTTCGGCAGGCCGGCGCGCGGGCCCACTGTCCGAAAGTACGATGCCGCTTCGATGCGCGGCGTCCTAGCCTTGGCGTCGATCCGCGGCCCGTCGCCGCATTGCATCGGGGAAGCAAACGCATGAAGCGCAAGACACTGAGCCTGGCCATCGCCTGCGCCCTGTTGCCGACGATCGCCTGGGCGCAGGACGCCCGGCCGGCCGCGCAGCAGGAAGCGACGGCGAAGAAGCCTGCGACGCTCGACTCGGTCACGGTGACGGCGCGCAAGCGCGAAGAGACGCTGCAGGAAGTCCCGGTGGCGGTCACGGCCTTCACCTCCGATGCGCTCGACAAGCTGCAGATCGAAGACCTCGGCGACCTCGATGCGCAGGTGCCGAACCTCACCGTGTACGCCGCGCGCGGTTCGAGCAGCACGATCACCGCCTACATCCGCGGCGTCGGCCAGTCCGATCCGCTGTGGGGCGTCGACCCGGGCGTGGGCATCTACATGGACGATGTCTACATCGCGCGTCCGCAGGGTGCGCTGCTCGACGTGTTCGACGTCGAGCGCGTGGAAGTCCTGCGCGGCCCGCAGGGCACGCTGTACGGCAAGAACACCATCGGCGGCGCGATCAAGTACGTCAGCCGCCCGCTTACGCCCGAAATGCAGGGCTTCGGTTCGGTGACGATCGGCAACTACGGCCAGCGCGATTTCAAGGCCGGCGTCGGTGGCGGCCTGGGCGGCAACGATGCGCTGCGCGCGCGCGTCGCGGTGGCCGACCTGCACCGCGACGGGTTCGGCGAAAACCTCGTCACCGGCGCGGACGTCAGCGACAAGGACATCACCGCGTTCCGCCTGTCGGTCGGTGCGTTCGTGACCGACGATTTCGACCTGCAGTTCAACGTCGACCACGTCGACGACACCTCGGGCGTGCGCGCCGCGCAGATGCTGGCGCCGAACCCGTTCGCGCCGAGCATCTTCGCGCCGAACCCGAATGCGCCGGAAAACGCGCCGCTGGCGGGCAATCGCTTCGACGTGCGCAACGGCATGCCGAACGTCAACGACACGACGATGCTCGGCATGTCGGCGACGGCGAACTACCGGTTGAGCGACGACCTGACCTTCAAGTACGTCTGGGCAAAGCGCGAGTCCGACACCGAGACCAACATCGACTTCGACACGCTGCAGTCGAAGACCGCCGACGTGAAGGCCTTTTACAACGACGAGCAGACCACGCACGAGTTGCAGGTGAACTACGACGCCGGCGGCCGCGCACGTGGCGTGATGGGCATCTATTCCTTCGACGGCTTCGCCGGCGGCCAGGTGCTCAACAACTTCTTCAACCTGTCCTTCGGCGACACGCAGGGCACGGTGTACACGCAAAGCACGGCGGTCTACGCGGACTGGACGTTCGACCTCACGCAGAAGCTCGCGCTCGATGTCGGCGTGCGCTACACCGACGAGGACAAGCGCGCCGACGTCGTGAATCGCTGCTACAGCGATGCGACCTTCGCCACGATCGCCAACTGCGCCGGCCTGGGCAGGCCGGTCGCGGCGGGCTTCGACAAGTCGATCAACTTCAAGAACACCTCGCCGAAGATCTCGCTGGATTACCAGGTCACCGACGACATCATGGTGTACGGACTGGCCAGCCGCGGCTTCAAGTCGGGCGGATACAACATCCGCGCGCAGGCCACCGCGGTGCCGCGTTCGGCCGAGCCGTTCCAGGACGAGCAGGTCGACAGCTACGAAATCGGTTCGAAGATGGGTTTCTTCGATCAGTCCCTGTTCCTCAACGCCGCGTACTTCCACAACAAGTACGACGACATCCAGTTGTCGGTGTTCACCGAGTACACGCTGCCCAACGGCACGCGCGCGTTCTTCGGCGACTTCACCAACGCAGGCTCGGGCACGGTGCAGGGCCTGGAACTGGAATACCAGTGGCTGGCGGGCGAACACTTCACCTTGTCGGGCAACCTGGCGTGGCTGGACGCGCAGTTCGACGAATACATCTACAAGAACGTCAACATCGCCGACCAGCAGGAATTCACCAATGCGCCCGAGTTCTCCGGCGCGCTGAACCTGGAATACCGCACGCCGGTGGGCGAGATGGGCCAACTGTCGGCGCGCCTGACCTACGCGTATCAGTCCGAAGTGACGGCGACGACGGAAGTGACCCGCGATCCGGTCACCGGCGTGCGCAACAACCCGATCACGCAGGACGGCTACGGCCTGGTGAATGCGGGCGTGACGTGGGCGATCGACGACCATTGGTCCGTCGTCGCGCAGGGCACGAACCTCACGGACAAGGAATTCCTCACCACCGGCTACGTGATTCCGGCCCTGGGCGTGCGCACGGGGTTTTACGGCAACCCGCGCCAGTACAGCCTGACGGTGAAGTACGCGTTTTAAGTATGATCTGGGCATGACGCCCGACACGACACGCCGACCTTCATGCTGAGCGTCGGCGTCGTCGTCTTCGCAGGCCTGGCGTGGCTGGGCCTGCTGTTCTTCGCAGGCGTCTACGGCGAGCGCCATCCGCGCGCGTTTTCCGGCGGATGGCGCCACGTCTACGCGCTCTCGCTCGCGGTCCACTGCACGTCGTGGACCTTCTACGGCACCGTGACGCAAGCAGCGCGCAACGGTTGGCCGCTGCCACCGACCTTCCTCGGCGCCATCCTGCTCTACGTGATCGGCGGCGCCTTCATGGTGCGCCTGGTCAAGCTGGCGCGCGAAACCAACGCGACCTCCATCGCCGACCTGATCGCCACGCGCCTGGGCAAGGACGCGTGGCTGGCGGCGACGATCACGCTGGTCGCCGCGCTGGGCCTGATTCCCTACATCGCGCTGCAGCTCAAGGCGATCGCGATGAGTTTCGGCATGCTCACCGCGCGCGATGCGGACGGCGCTGCGTGGCGGGACAGCGCGTTGTATGTCGCGTTGGCGATGGCCTTGTTCGCGATGTTGTTCGGTACGCGGCGGGTGAGTGCGGCCGAACACAACCGCGGGCTCGTGCTCGCGATGGCGCTGGAGTCGGTGCTGAAACTCGCCGCGATGCTCGCACTCGGCGCGTTCGTGTGGTTCGGGCTGGAGTTCGACGTGCCGGCCAAGGCGCTGCAGGCGCCGGCGCAGGCGACGGGCTTCATGCCGCTGGTGCTGCTCGGCGCGTTCGCGATGTTCATCCTGCCGCACCAGTTCCACATCGCGGTGGTCGAATGTCGCGAGCGGGGGGACGTGCGCACGGCGCGCTGGCAGTTCCCGCTGTACCTGGTGTTGATCGCCCTACCGGTGCTGCCGCTCGCGCGCGCGGGCGAGGCGTTGTTGGGAAGCAGCGTGCCGTCGGATCTCTACGTGCTGGCGCTGCCCTTGTCGCAAGGGCAACACGCGCTTGCCTTGTTCGCCTTCCTCGGTGGATTGAGCGCGGCGACGGGCATGGTCGTGGTCAGCACGCTGACGCTGAGCCTGATGATCGGCAACCACTGGTTCGCGCCCGGGTTGCTGCGCGGTGCGTGGGCGCGCGGCGACGGCGGGGATTTGCGCGGACACGTCTTGGCGCTGCGACGCTTCGGCATCGTCGCGATCATGCTGCTCGCGTGGGGTTACAGCCGGCTCGTCGCGGGCAGCGAAGCGCTGGCGGATGTCGGCGCGGTGTCGTTTTCCGCACTCGGCACGCTGGTGCCCGCGCTCGTGTTCGCGGTCTGGCGGCCGCAGACACCGGCGCGCGCGGTGGTGGTCGGCATCCTCGCGGCGTTCGCCACGTGGTGCTGGGTGCAATGGGTGCCGACGGCTTACGCGCTGCGCGGGACATCGCCTGCGTGGCTGGTGCAGGGGCCGTTCGGCATCGATTGGTTGTCGCCCAATGGCCTGTTCGGATTGACCGGATGGAGCCGGCTCGGGCGTGCGGTGGGTGCGAGTCTGTTCGTGGGCTCGTTCGCCACGTTGTTGGCGCTGGCGTGGAAGCGCGAGACGCCGCGGCGGGCGCGTCGTGGCCTGGATGCGCGGACTTTGCGCGATGCGGGGTCGCGCTTCCTGCCGCGCGATCGCATCGAGGTGTTGCTGTGCGACGCGCCGGCCGACGGTGCGGTCCCCGCGCAGACCGAAGCGCAGGTCGAACGCGAACTCGCCGCGGTCCTGGGTTCGGCCTCCGCGCGCGTGTTGCTCGATGCCGCGCGTCGCGAAGCCGGGCACCTGGATACCGTCGCCGCGATCGTCGGCGAAGCCTCGCGCGATTTGCGTTTCAACCAGCGCTTGCTGGAAACCTCGCTGGAGAACATGGACCAGGGCATCAGCGTCGTCGATGCCCAATTGCGGCTGGTCGCGTGGAATCGCCGGTATGCCGAACTGTTCGACTTCCCCGCATCGTTGCTGAAGGTGGGCACGCCGATCGCCGAACTTGCGCGCCATGCGCTGCAATCGATGCCGCCTGCGGGCAACGCCGAACGCGCGCTGCAGCGTCGCCTCGCGCACATGCGCGCGGGGACGCCGCATCTCACCGAGCGCGTCTTCCCCGACGGCAGCATCGTCGAAATCCGCGGCAATCCGATGCCCGGTGGCGGCTTCGTCGCGACCTTCACCGACGTCACCGCATTCCGCCGCACGGAAGCGGCG
This sequence comes from Lysobacter sp. P5_C4, assembly GCF_054049695.1. Taxonomy (NCBI): domain Bacteria; kingdom Pseudomonadati; phylum Pseudomonadota; class Gammaproteobacteria; order Lysobacterales; family Lysobacteraceae; genus Lysobacter; species Lysobacter sp. P5_C4. The sequence continues at coordinate 69,270 of NZ_JBFULX010000003.1, forward strand.
CTGCTGGAATCGAACGAGACGCTGGAACAGCGCGTGGTCGAACGCACGGCCGCGCTCGACGAAGCACGCCGCGAAGCCGAGCGCGCCAACGATGCGAAGGGGCGCTTCCTCGCCGCGATCGGGCACGACCTGCTGCAACCCTTGCACGCCGCGCACCTGTTCACCGATGCGCTCGCGCAACAGGTGCCGCCCGCGGGCCGCGACAGCGTGAAGCAGATCCGCGGTGCGTTGGATTCCACGACCGACCTGCTGACCGCGCTGCTCGACATGTCGCGGTTGGAAGCCGGCGGCCTGGATCCGCAACCGCGCGCGTTCGCGCTCGCCGACGTGCTTGAACCCCTGGCTTCGGAGTTTCGCGTGCTGGCGGCCGAACGCGGACTGGCCTTCGACGCCTTGACCACGCACGCGTGGGTGCACAGCGATCCCCAATTGCTGCGTCGCGTACTGCAGAACTTCCTCGCCAACGCCGTGCGCTATACCGAACGCGGCCGCATCGTGCTGGGCGTGCGCCGCGCGGGCGACAAGCTTCGAATCGAAGTGCACGACACGGGGCCGGGGATCGCGCCGGATGCGCAGTCGCACATCTTCGAAGAGTTCCGTCGCGGCGAAGACGCCGCGGGGCAGGGGCTCGGCCTGGGCCTGTCGATCGCCGACCGTATCGCCAGGCTCCTGGATGCGCCACTGGCGCTGCGCAGCCGCCCGGGAAGCGGGACCATGTTCGCGGTGACGGTTCCGCGCGTGGCCGCGCCGCCGACAGCCTTGTCCGTTTCGACCCGGGGCGCGCTGGCCGGCACGCGCGTGCTGGTCCTCGACAACGAAGCGCCTGCGCGCAATGCATTGCGCCAGTTGCTCGAAGGCATGGGTTGTTCGGTGGTCGACGCCGCCGACGCGAACACCGCGCATGCCGCGCTCGCGCAATCGGCCGCCGATCTGTGGCTGTTCGACTACCACCTCGACGACGGCGCCACCGGTGTCGGCGCGCATGCGCGCCTCGCGGAAACGCACGGTGCGCGACCGACCCTGATCCTCAGTGCCGACGCCGGTGCCGAAGTGCGCGCGGCGGTGCACGAAGCGGGCCTGCCGCTGCTGATGAAGCCGCTCAAACCCCTGGCGTTGAAGAGCGTGCTCGACCGATTGCTGGCCGCGAGGGCGGTGACGTGACGCGCGCCGACCGATCGTTCACGCTGTGGCCTGGGCGGTGACGACTCGCGTAGCCCGCCTGCGCGTCAGCCTTCGATCTGCCGCGACGGATCGGTCAGTTCCAGCTCTCGCAACACCACGCTCGCCTGCGTGCGGTTGCGCACGTCGAGGCGTTCGAAGATCGCCGACAGATGCGACTTCACCGTGCGTTCCTGGATGTCCAGGCGATCGGCGATCTGTTTGTTGAGCAAGCCTTCCGCGACGAGCGCGAGCACGCGGAATTGTTGTGGCGAAAGACTCGCCAGGCGCGCGGCCAGCGCCGAATCCCCCGGCGTCGACGGTGCGCCATCCACTGCCGCGCGCAACTTGGCCGGCAACCATTGCTCCAGCGCCAGCACGCTGCGGATGGCGTGGCGCAGGTCGTCCAGGCCCGTGCTCTTGGGCAGGTAACCGGCGGCGCCATGGTCGAGTGCGCGGCGGATCACGCGCGGATCGTCGTTGGCGGAAACCACCACGACCGCGACGCCCGGATGTTGCGCGCGAATCGCCGCGAGCCCGGCCAGGCCATGGTTGCCGGGCATATGCAGGTCGAGCAGCACCAGGTCGATGCCGGGCTCTGCTTCCAGGTGCGCGAGCACGCCGTCGAGCGAGCCGGCTTCGTGCACTTCGAGATTCGCGACCGCATCCTTCGCCGCGCCGTGCAGGGCGGCGCGGAACAGCGGGTGGTCGTCGGCGATCAGCAGGGACGGCATCAGGCGAGTGTCACTGCACGGTCCAACCGCCGTCCACCTCGATCGTGTGCCCGGTGATGTTCCGCGCGGACCGGCCCATCAGGAAGTCGGTGATGCCCGCCAGTTCGTCGAACTCGATGAACACGCCCTTGGGCATCGGCTTGAGCATCACTTCGCGCACGACGGCGTCTTCCGGGATGCCGCGCGTGCGCGCCTGGTCGGCGATCTGTTTGTCGACCAGCGGCGTCTTCACGTAGGTCGGGCAAATCGTATTGATGGTGATGTCGGTGTCCGCCGTTTCCAGCGCGATCACTTTCGAAAACCCGACCAGCCCGTGCTTCGCGGCGACGTACGCGCTCTTGTACGGGCTGGCGACCAGCGAGTGGATCGATCCGATGTTCACGATGCGGCCGAAGCCGCGCGCACGCATGCCCGGAAGGACCGCACGCGTCAGGCGCGCGACACCGACCAGCATCACCTGCACGAGGAGATCCCACTTGTCGATCGGGAAGTCTTCGAGCGGGGCGACATGTTGTAGGCCGGCGTTGTTCACCAGCACCTCGACCGGGCGCGAGACCTGCGCCACCGCGGCGGCGACGCTGTCGTCGGAGGTCACGTCGAGGACCAGCGCTTCGGCCGAACCGCCGGCGGCGCGGATGGCCTCGGCCACCGCCTGCGCCGGTGCCATCGTCACGTCGGTGACCACGAGGTGGTGCCCGGCGCGTGCGAGTTCGGCGGCGATGCCGGCGCCGATGCCACTGCCGGCGCCGGTGACGAGGATGCAGCGTGCGGTCATGTCGTGGGCCCGGGAATGCTGCGGCCAGACTAGCAGGCCTTCGCGCGGGCGCCGTCGGACGAAAGTACGATGCCGCGCTGGCGACGGATTGCTAGGGTGACCGCATGGATCACATCCGTGGGCTCATCATGCGCAATCGGGCGAAGTGGGGCGCGGCGCTGTGCGTCGCGATGGCAGGCCTGGCGGGGTGCGCATCCGCGCCGCGCGCGACGGAGGCGACGATTTTCACGACGGCACGCACGACCGAACACCGCGGTACGGACGACCTGCTCACTGCCGGGCTCGGCATCGATGGCCTGCATGCGATGGCGGCGCCCCCGTTCGCCGATCCCGCCCACCCCACCGATGCCGAACGTCGCCGCCGCGCGTTGTGGAGCAATTGGCGCGGCATCGCCGACCTCGGGCCGCTCGGCGGCTACGGCACGCTGTACGGCAGCACGCAGGCGGTGCCCGGCCGCGAATTCAGCGCGCAGGCGCGCATCGATGGCGCGCGCCAACCGCATCGCGTATTGGTGCAGGTGCCCGATGCGTTCGACGCACGCAAACGTTGCGTGGTGGTGGCGGCATCGTCCGGTTCGCGCGGCATTTACGGCGCGATCGCCGTTGCCGGCGCATGGGGCCTGCCGAAAGGCTGCGCGGTTGCGTACACCGACAAGGGCGCGGGCACCGATTACGTCGACCACGGCGTGGACGGCGTGGAGGTGAAGCACGCGCACTCGCAAGACAACCCCGAGGCCGATTGGGGTCGCCATGTGAAGCAGGCGGCGGAGTTCGCGCTGCAGTCGCTGACGCAGGCCTTTCCGGACCAGGCGCCGTTCGGTTTCGACAATACGCGCGTCATCGCGGTCGGCATTTCCAACGGCGGCGGCGCGGTGTTGCGCGCCGCCGAACTCGACGGTGATTGGCTGGATGCAGTGGTCGCGGGCGAACCCAACATCGACGCCGCCGGTGGTCGCGCGTTGTACGACTACACGACGCAGGCGGCGTTATTGATGCCGTGCGCGTTGCTCGACTTCGAAGGCGCGCCCCAATCGCCGCTGTCTGCAGCGGGCAAGGCGGTCGGCACCATGCGCTGCAAGTCGCTGGCGATGTCGCCGAAGGAAGCGCGCGCGCAGTTGCAGGCCGGCGGCTGGACGGATGCGGCGATGCGCGCGGCCGCCTTGTCGGTCGACTTCGATCTGTATCGCGCCGTCGCCGTGACCTACGCATCGGCGTACGGGCGTTACGCGTTCAACGCGCACCCCTGCGGCTTCCGGTTCGGTGCGCAAAACGCCGACTTCACCCCGCGCGCCGCCACCGATGCCGAGCGCGCCGCATGGTGGTCCGATGCGGGCGGCGTTCCGCCGGGCGCGGGCGTCAACATCCTCGATGCGAAACTCGCCGCGCCGGACTTCACGCTGCCGGGCCTGCAATGCCTGCGCGCGTTGTGGAACGGCCAGGGCGCCGATGCCGACCGCGTGCGCGCGGGCATCGCGGCGCTGCGTGCGAAAGCGCCGCGTGCCGGGCTTCCGGTCGTCGTCGTGCACGGCCTCGACGATGGTTTGATTCCGCCGGCTTTCTCGAGCGCGCCTTATGTTGCGATGGCCAAGGCCGCCGGTCGCGACGTGCGCTATTGGCAGGTGCGCAACGCGCAGCACTTCGACGGCTTCCTCGCGCTGCCCGATTACGGCGCAAGGTACGTCCCGTTGTTGCCTTACGTGTATGCGGCCCTCGACCAGGTCGACGCGCATCTCGACGATGCGAGCAAGCCCTTGCCGGTCGATGCCGTGATCGAAACGACCCCGCGCGGCGCGACGGCCTTGGCACGCGAACACCTGGCGATCCCGTAGGTGCGTGCGGGGTAAACTCCCCGCATGGACGATTTCGACTACGCCCGCTACGACCGCATCCGCCCCATCCGCTGGACCGGCGATGCGCTGGAACTGCTCGACCAACGCAAGCTCCCGTTCGACACCGAATACCTCACCTGTCGCACGAGCGATGACGTCGCCGCCGCCATCCACGCACTCGCCGTGCGCGGCGCGCCGGCGATCGGCATCGCGGCCGCGTGGGGCGTGGTGCTCGCCGAACGCGACATTCAAGCCACCGACGCGCACGAGGCGGCCGCCAGGCTCGAGCCAGCACTGCAACGCCTCAATGCCGCCCGCCCGACGGCGGTCAACCTCGCCTGGGCGCTCGCGCGCATGCGCGCCGCGCTCTCCCGCGCCGACCACGATTGGCGCGGCGCACTCGAACGCGAAGCGCAGGCGATCGATACCGAAGACCTCGCCGCGAACCGGCGCATGGGCGCGCTGGGCGCTTCCCTGATCGAACCGGGCAGCGGCGTGCTCACGCATTGCAACACCGGCTCGCTTGCGACCGCCGGCTTCGGCACCGCGCTTGGCGTCATCCGCGCGGGCGTCGCGCAGGGCCGCATCGACCAGGTGTTCGCCGGCGAGACGCGGCCCTGGCTGCAGGGCGCGCGCCTGACCGTGTGGGAATTGCAGCAGGACGGGATCGACGCCACGCTCATCGCCGACTCCGCCGCATCCCACCTGATGAAGACCGGCAAGGTGCAGTGGGTCGTGGTCGGTGCCGACCGCATCTGCGCCAATGGCGACACCGCCAACAAGATCGGCACCTACCAGCTCGCCATCGCCGCCCGCCACCATGGCATCGGGTTCATGGTCGTGGCGCCGTCCTCGACCGTCGACATGGCCACGCCCAGCGGCGATCTGATCGAAATCGAGGAGCGCGACGCCGCCGAATTGCACGGCCTGGGCGGCACCCGCACGGTGGCCCAGGGCATCGGCGCGTGGAATCCGGTGTTCGACGTGACGCCCCACGATCTGATCGATGCCATCGTCACGGAGCGGGGCGTGATCCGCCGGCCCGACCAGGCGTCGATGCGGGATGCCTTCGGCATGCCGTGATGGGCCCCTAAGTTCCTGTTTTTGCCCGGGAATCGGCCCCTGTTCGGGGCCGTTTCCGTGCTAGAATTCCCGTCTTGCGCACTCCTTAGAAAAAGCCCACCGAATGGCAGAACTCGCCAAGGAAATCATCCCGGTCAACCTCGAAGACGAGATGCGCCGCAGCTACCTCGATTACGCGATGAGCGTGATCGTGGGGCGCGCGCTCCCCGACGTCCGGGATGGCCTCAAGCCGGTGCATCGCCGCGTGCTGTTCGCGATGAACGAGCTCGGCGCCCACAGCAACAAGCCGTACTACAAGTCGGCGCGCATCGTCGGCGACGTCATCGGTAAATACCACCCGCACGGCGACACCGCGGTCTACGACACGCTGGTGCGCATGGCGCAGCCTTTCTCGCTGCGCTACATGCTCGTCGACGGGCAGGGCAACTTCGGTTCGATCGACGGCGACTCCCCGGCGGCCATGCGTTACACCGAGGCGCGCATGTCGCGCCTGGCGCATGAGTTGATGGCGGACATCGACAAGGAAACCGTCGACTTCCAGCCCAACTACGACGAGAAGGAACTCGAACCCACCGTCATGCCCACGCGGGTGCCGAACCTGCTGGTCAACGGCTCGGCGGGCATCGCGGTCGGCATGGCGACGAACATCCCGCCGCACAACCTCAACGAAGTCATCGATGCCACCATCGCGCTGATCGACGATCCGCTGCTCGACGTCGAAGGCTTGATGCAGTACATCCCCGGCCCGGATTTCCCGACCGCGGGCATCATCAACGGCACCGCCGGCATCCAGCTGGCCTATCGCACCGGCCGCGGCCGCGTGCGCATGCGTGCGCGCGCCGAGATCGAAGTCAACGAAGACAACGGCCGCGAAGCCATCGCGGTGTCCGAGATTCCCTACCAGGTCAACAAGGCGCGGCTGATCGAAAAGATCGCCGAGCTGGTGAAGGAAAAACGCCTCGAAGGCATCAGCGAGCTGCGCGACGAGTCCGACAAGGACGGCATGCGCATCTACATCGAGGTCAAGCGCGGGGAGTCGGCCGAGGTCGTGCTGAACAACCTCTACGCGCAGACGCAGATGGAGTCGGTGTTCGCGATCAACATGGTCGCGCTGGTGGACGGCCGCCCGCAGCTGCTCAACCTCAAGCAGATGCTCGAAGCCTTCGTGCGCCACCGCCGCGAAGTCGTCACCCGCCGCACCATCTTCGAGCTGCGCAAGGCCCGCCAGCGCGCCCACGTGCTCGAAGGTTTGACGGTCGCGCTCGCCAACATCGACGAGATGATCGAGCTGATCAAGACCTCGGCGAACCCGAACGAAGCCCGCGAGCGCATGCTCGCGCGCCGCTGGCCGCCGGGCCTGGTCGGTTCGCTGCTGGCCGCGGCCGGCGCCGACGCTTCGCGTCCGGAAGACCTGCCGGCGGGTGTCGGCCTGTCCGATGACGGTTACCAGCTGACCGAAGTGCAGGCGCAGCAGATCCTCGAAATGCGCCTGCACCGCCTGACCGGGCTGGAGCAGGAAAAGCTCACCGACGAATACAAGGCGCTGCTCGACACCATCCAGGGCCTGATCCGGATCCTCGAAAACCCCGACGTGCTGATGGACGTCATCCGCACCGAGTTGCGCAACCTCAAGGAAGAATTCGGCGACGCGCGTCGTTCGGAAATCCGCGCCAGCGAGGAAGACCTCGACATCCTCGACCTCATCGCGCCGGAAGACGTGGTGGTCACGCTGTCGCATTCGGGTTACGCCAAGCGCCAGCCGGCCAGTTCGTATCGCGCGCAGCGCCGCGGCGGCCGCGGCCGCAACGCGGCGATGACGAAGGACGAGGATTTCATCGACCAGCTGTGGCTGGTGAACACGCACGACACGTTGCTGACGTTCACCAGTTCCGGCCGCGTGTTCTGGCTGCCCGTGTACCAGCTGCCCGACGCCGGCCCGCATGCGCGCGGTCGCCCGATCGTCAACTGGATTCCGCTGGAACCGGGCGAACAGGTCCAGGCCGTCCTCCCGGTGCGCGAGTACCGCGACGACCGCTTCGTATTCTTCGCCACCAAGCACGGCACGGTGAAGAAGACGCCGCTGACCGAGTTCGCCTTCCGCCTGCAGCGTGGCAAGATCGCGATCAACCTCGACGACGCCGACGCGCTGATCGGCGTGGCGCTGACCTGCGGCGAAAGCGAAGTCATGCTGTTCGCCTCCAACGGCAAGGCCGTGCGTTTCGCCGAGAGCGAGGTGCGTTCGATGGGCCGCACCGCCACCGGCGTGCGCGGCATGCGCCTGACGCAAGGCGAGGAAGTCCGCAGCCTGATCGTGATCGAAGGCGACGGCGACATCCTGACCGCCAGCGAACGCGGCTTCGGCAAGCGCACCCCGGCGGCGGAATACCCGCGCAAGGGCCGCGGCACGCAGGGCGTGATCGCGCTGCAGACCACCGCCCGCAACGGCAAGCTGGTCGGCGCCATCCAGCTCAGCGACCACCACGAGGTGTTGCTGATCTCCGATGGCGGCACGCTGGTGCGCACGCGCGCGGCGGAGATCTCGCAGGTCGGCCGCAACACGCAGGGCGTCACGCTGATCCGCCTGGCGGCGGACGAGACCTTGCAGGCGGTCGAACGCGTCGACGCGTCGCTGGACGACGAGGCGGTTGTGTCGGAAGCTGAAGGCGCGGCAACGGAAGTTGTCGAGGTGTCCGCCGGCGACGCCGAGGGCCGTATTCCGGAGTGATCGCACGAGTGCGAATGCGCATTCGACGACGCCGCCTCCGGGCGGCGTCGTCGTATCCGGCGCACGGTTCGCGAATCGCAAGGCGGCTGCAGGTCGCCACACACAACTCAATCGGGGATCGAACATGAAGTCGTCTGCGCGTCCGAACGGAGTCGGGGGTGCGTTTCGGAAGGCGGTCGGGTGGGCGGCGGTCGCCGCCTTGGCATTGGGTTTCGCGGCAGGCTGCAAACCGCAGCCGGGCGGCGAACTGCCGGAAGTCAGCGGCGAGAAGATCGCCGCGAAGAAGGCGCAGGTCGCCGGGTTCGGGCTGGTCGCCGCGTATCCCGACCAGCAAGGCGAGACGCTCGCGCTGGCGCTGGAATTCAGCAAGCCTCTGGTGGGCACGCAGGATTTCGACGACCTGCTGTCGGTGACGGACAAGGACGGCGCGCCGATCAAGGGCGGCTGGGTGCTCGACGACAAGGGCGACGACGAAGGCCGCGTGCTGCGCTTCCCGCACGTGGAGGCCAACCGCGATTACATCGTGACCGTCCCGGCGAAGCTCACTGCCGCCGACGGCCGCACGCTGAAGGAAGACATCCGCCGCACGGTGCACACCGGGCCGCTGGATCCGGTCGTCGGCTTCGCTTCGCAGGGCAGCGTGCTGCCGGCGCGCGAAAGCCGCGGTTTGCCGGTGGTCTCGATCAACGTGGCGGAAGTCGACGTCGAATTCCTGCGCATCCGCGATAGCGAACTGCCGCGCTTCTTCGCCGAGTTCCAGCGCGGCGGCCGCCGCGGCACCTGGGATCTGGAACGCGACTATTCGTGGGACGACGACTCGGGCATCTCCCACAACCGCACCCCGCTGTCGAAACTCGCCGAGCCGGTGTACGTCAACCGGTTCACGCTGGGCGGCCGCACCAACGAGCGCGTGCTGACGTATCTGCCGCTGCAGGACATCGCCGAGCTGCAGAAGCCCGGCCTGTATTTCGCGGTGATGAAGCGGACCGGCCAGTTCACCGACCAGTTCGACACCGCGTTCTTCACCGTCAGCGACCTGGGCCTGCACACGCGCGCCTACAAGGATCGCCTGTTCGTGCATGCCGCGTCCTTGCAGACGGGCAGTGCGCAACCCACGGTCGAACTCAAGGTGCTGGATGCGAAGGGCGAGGCCATCCTCAAGGCCAGCACCGACCGCAACGGCAATGCGTTGCTGCCGTACAAACTCGATGCCAGCCATGTGCTCGTCGCAACGCATGGCACCGATGTGTCGATGCTGCCGTTCAACCAACCCGCGCTCGATCTCTCGGAGTTCGCGGTCTCCGGCCGCGAGCAGGCGTGGTACGACGTCTTCGCCTGGTCGGGTCGCGACCTGTATCGCCCCGGCGAAACGGTGCGCATCTCGGCGTTGCTGCGCGACCAGGATGGCCAGCCCCTCGATACGAAGGGCAAACCGCCGCAACCGATCTTCGTGCGTTACGTGCAACCCGACGGCAAGGCACTGCTCGAAACGCCGCTGCAACCCGACGCACAGGGTTACGTCCGCCACGCGCAGGCGATTCCCGCCGATGCCGCCACCGGCCGTTGGCGCGTGGAGTTCCGCACCGATCCGTCGAGCAAGGAAGCGGTGCAGGGCATGACGCTGCGCATCGAGGAGTTCCTTCCCGAGCGCATGAAACTCGACCTCGATGCGCCGGCGCGGCTCGCCTTCGGGCAACCGTTGGCCTTGAAGGCGACCGGCGCGTATCTCTACGGCGCACCCGCGGCCGGCAACCGCTTCACCGCGAAGCTGGCCGTCGCCGTCGAACAACATCCCATCGAATCGCTCAAGGGCTGGTTCTTCGGTGACCCCACGCTCGCCTTGCCAAAGGAAGCCAAGGACGTTGTCGACACCGAATTCGGCGAGGACGGCACGCTCGTGCAAGCCATCGCGCTCCCGCAGGAAGCCAGGCCCGTGACGCCGATCGCCGCCATCGTCACCGGCAGCGTGTTCGAAACCGGCGGCCGAAGCGTCAATCGTTCGATCACGCGCGTGGTGTGGCCGGCGGAGACCCTCGTCGGCGTGCGCCCGTTGTTCGACGACAAGGAAGGCCCGGGCTCGGAATCCAATGCCGGTTTCGAACTCGCACGCTATTCGGCCGATGGCACGATGCGCGCCGTGCAGGGCGCGCGCGTCACGCTGATGCGCGAACAACGCGACTACCACTGGGCGTGGGGCGACGAAGGCGGCTGGGATTACGACTACACCAGCCGCTGGTCGGCGGTCGAAACGCGCAACGTCGACCTCGGCACCAGCGCCGTGCGCATGAACTTCCCGGTGGAGTGGGGCAGCTATCGCATCGAGGTCTACGACCCCACGACGAAACTCACGACGCGCTACCCCTTCGTCGCCGGCTGGAGCTGGGACGATGAAAACCGCGGCCTGGACGCGCGTCCCGACAAGGTCAAACTCGCGCTCGACAAGACGCATTACCGCGCCGGCGACACGATGAAAGTCACCGTGACGCCGCCGCACGAAGGGGAAGGCCTGCTGATGGTCGAGAGCGACCACATGCTCTTCGTCCAGGGCATCCACGCGAAGGCGGGCAGTACGTTCGAGATTCCCGTGACGAAGGACTTCGAGCGCCACGATGTGTACGTGACCGCGCTCGTGTTCCGCGGTGGTAGCGCGAAGAGCAAGGTCACGCCGGCGCGCGCCGTCGGTGTGGCGCATGTGTCGATGGATCGTCGCGATCGCACGGTCGCCGTCGGCGTCGCCGTCCCGAAGATGATGCGCCCGCAGCAGAAGTTGCCCGTCGTCGTCAGCGCGCCGCAACTGGCGGGGCAGATGGCGTACGTGTCGGTGTCGGCGGTCGATGTCGGCATCCTCAACATCACGCGCTTCCCGGTGCCGAATGCGGCCGAACACTTTTTCGCGCAGCGGCGCCTGGGCGTGGATGCCTACGACCTGTACGGCCGCGTGATCGAAAGCTTCGACGGCGACACCGCGAAGATCCGCTTCGGTGGCGACATGGCGCCGCCGCTTGCACTGCCGCAGGCGCGCAGGCCGACCTCGCGCGTGCAGACGGTCGATCTGTTCAGCGGCCCGGTGCAACTGGATGCGAAGGGCATCGCGCGCGTGAAGCTCGACGTGCCCGACTTCAACGGCACGCTGCGCGTCTCCGCGCTCGTCTGGTCCGGCGGCAAGTACGGCAGCCGCGCGAATGAAACCCTGGTGCGCGCGCCGGTGCTCGCCGAAGCCAGCATGCCGCGCGTGCTCGCGCCCGGCGACAAGAGCAACGTCACGCTCGACGTGCAGAACTTCACGGGTCAACCCGGGACGTTCAGGGTGCAGGTCGACGGCATCGGCCCGCTGTCGGTCGGAAACGGCAAACGCACGGTGAAATTGGCGAAGGACGAACGCACGACGCTGACCTTCCCGTTGCAGGCGAAGGAAGGCTTCTCCACGGCGCAGGTGCGCGTGCGCGTCGATGGCAACGGACATCCGGTCGATCGCAAATACGATGTCCCGGTACGCGCGGCGTGGCCGCAGGTCATGCGCACGCGCAGCGTGACCGTGCAGGACAACGGCGCGATCGCGCTGGATCCGGCGCTCGCCGCCGGCCTGATGACCGATTCGGTCCGTGGGCGCCTGGTGGTCAGCGCGTTCCCGCCGATCCCCTTCGCCGCGGCGCTCGAAGATGTCCTGAAGTATCCCTACGGCTGCGCGGAGCAGACGACGAGCAAGGGCTTCGCCACGCTCGTGCTCGATGATGCGACCGCCAGGCTGCTCGGCGTGCCGCCGCTCGGCGATCGCGTGCGACGCGACCGCATCGCCGGTGCGCTTGCGCGCCTTGCGGGCATGCAAGTCGCATCGGGCCACTTCTCGTTGTGGGGCGGCGAGGACATGGTCGATCCCTCGCTCACGCCGTACATCGCCGAGTTCCTCCTCGATGCGCGCGAAGCCGGGTTCGCCGTGCCCGAAGCGATGTTGCAGAAGACGCTGAAGGCGCTCAACGAAGACCTGCTCTCGGGCGGCCCGCAGTTCTACAACTACGATCACCGCGAACACCTGAAGTTCGCCTACCGCGCACACGCCGGTTACGCACTCGCCCGCGTCAATCGCGCGCCGCTCGGCACGCTGCGCGCCCTGTACGACGACGAACGCAGCAAGGCGGAAACGGGTTTGCCGCTCGTGCGCCTGGGCATCGCGCTGTCCTTGCAGGGCGATCGCCGGCGTGGCGCGAAGGCGATCGCCGAAGGCTTCGCGTTCGACGATTCGCAGCGTCCGGAATGGCTCGGCGACTACGGCACGCGCATCCGCGACGACGCGATGATGATCGCGCTCGTGCACGAACGCGGGCTGGCGAAGCCCGAGTACGATGCGCGCACCATCAAACTCGGCCGCGAACTCGACGCACGTCGCAAGGAACGCTGGTTCTACCTGAGCACGCAGGAGCAGGTGTCGATCGCGCGCATGGGCAAGGCAATGATGCGCGGGCAGGGCAAGGTGGTCGCCGGGCAATGGATCGGCGCCAACGAACGCAGCGAGGTCGCGAACGTGCCGATGACCGGCCGCGTCGTCGATTCCAGCGCGCTCGACCTGCGCTTCGTTCCCACCACGCCGCCGCCGTACTACGTGAGCATGGAAGTCGCCGGCATCCCGCGGGAAGCGCCGCCGGTGGACAAGTCCGCGATCGACATCGTGCGCACCTACTACACCCCCGACGGCGAACCCTGGGAGGGCAACAAGCTCGCCGAAGGCGACAGCCTGATCGTGCTGCTCACGGTGAAGACGTCGCAGCCGATGCCCGATGCGCTGGTCACCGACCTGTTGCCCGCGGGCCTGGAGATCGAGAACTTCAACCTCGGCGATGCGAAGCAGTGGGCGGGCGTGGTGATCGACGGCATCGAGATCGCCAACCGCGACCGTGCGAGCGAGGTGCGCCACGAAGAGTTCCGCGACGACCGATACGCGGCTGCGCTCAAGCTGGATCGTTACGACACCGCGCGCCTGTTCTACCTCGTGCGCGCCGTGACACCGGGCACGTACGCGGTGCCGCCGCCGCAGGCCGAAGACATGTACCGGCCCGAGTTGCGCGGCACGGGCGCGCGCACGCCCGCGACGATCACGGTGACCCAACCGGGGCAATGACCGTGCGCAGTCGCAGTCGGTGGTGGTGGCGGGGCGTGTTGGCAGTGGAGTTGCTGCTCGTCCTGTCCATGCTGGGCGACCTCGCGTTCCCCGTACCGTTGCCCGATGGGCGCGGTGCGGGCGCGATCGTGCTCGCGCGCGACGGCACGCCCTTGCGCGCCTTCGCCGATCGCGATGGCGTGTGGCGATATCCGGCATCGGTCGAACGCGTTTCGCCCTTGTACGTGCAGGCACTGATCGCTTACGAAGATCGTTGGTTCTACAAGCATCCCGGCATCAACCCGATCGCGCTCGCGCGCGCGGCCGCGCAGTGGGCGCGGCATGGGCGCGTGGTGTCGGGTGGTTCGACGCTGACGATGCAGGTCGCGCGCATCTTGGACCCGCCGCGGCCGGGGCGTCGCAGCCTGTTCGACAAGGCGCGGCAGATGTTGCGTGCGCTGCAACTGGAAGTGCACCTGTCCAAGCGCGAGATCCTCGCCTTGTACCTGGATCGCGCGCCGTTCGGCGGCACGATCGAAGGTGTCGAAGCGGCCAGTTGGGCATATCTCGGAAAACCGGCGTCGCGCTTGTCGCATGCAGAAGCGGCATTGCTCGTCGTACTGCCGCAATCGCCGAGCCGTTTGCGGCCGGATCGGGAGCCCGAACGTGCACGCATCGCGCGGGACAAGGTCCTGGCGCGCATGGTGTCGCAAGGCTTGTGGTCGATGGAGGACGTGCGCGAGGCGCGGGTGGAACGCGTCGTCGCGCGTGCGCTGGAGCCCCCACGCCACGCGCAACTCCTCGCGCAACGCCTGCGTGACGCCGCGCCCGGCGCATCGCGCATTCGTTCGACGATCGACAGCGATCTGCAACGCATGCTCGAAGAGCGCGTCGCCGCGTATTTCTCCGACCTGCCGCCGCGCACGTCCGCCGCCTTGCTCGTCGTCGACAACGCGACGCTGGAGGCGCGGGCCTACGTCGGTTCGGTCGAGTTCGGCGATCCGCAACGCCTGGGCCACGTCGACATGGTGAAAGCCTGGCGCTCGCCCGGTTCGACGCTCAAGCCGTTTCTTTACGGCCTTGCACTCGACGACGGACTGATCCATTCGGAGAGCTTGCTCGTCGATGCGCCGCAATCCTTCGGCGACTACCGGCCGGGCAATTTCGACATGGCGTTCAATGGGCCGGTCGCGGCGTCGGAAGCCTTGCGCCTGTCGTTGAACGTGCCGGCCGTCGATTTGCTCGATCGCGTCGGGCCCGCGCGGTTCGCTGCACGCCTGGAGAATGCGGGCATCGCGCTGAAGTGGCCGCAGGGCGGCGCGCCGAATCTGGCGATGATCCTCGGCGGCACGGGCGCGCGCCTGGAGGATCTGGTGGGCGCGTATGCGGCCTTGAATCGCGACGGCATCGCGGGGCGCGTGCGTTATCGCCCGGATGCGCCGCGCGTGGATCGACGGCTGCTGTCGCCGGGCGCGGCATGGATCGTGCGCGAAATCCTCGAAGCGCATCCGCGCCCCGGCATCGTCGCCGACACCTTCGATCCGCGTTCGCGCATGCGCGTGGCATGGAAGACGGGCACGAGTTACGGTTATCGCGACGCCTGGGCGCTCGGCAGCACGCGGCGTTACACGGTCGGCGTGTGGGTCGGACGCCCCGACGGCACGCCGCTGCCCGGGCAATACGGTGCAATGACGGCACTCCCCCTGTTGTTCGAAACGATCGACGGCCTGCCGACCGCCGCCGTCGACAGCGCACCGCGTCCGCCGCCGCCGGGCGTGGAGGAAGTCGAAGTGTGCTGGCCGCTCGGCCTGCCGCCCGATCCCGCCGCGCCTGCGCTGTGTCGCAAGAAGCGCCAGGCCTGGACGCTCGACGGAAATGTGCCGCCGACCTTCGCCGAACGCGATGCGCGTTTGTGGAATGCCGGCGTCGAGCGCTTCGACATCGACGCACGCACCGGCCAACGCCTCACCGCGGCGTGCACGGCCGCGCACGACCGCAAGCCGACGGAACTCGCGCGCTGGCCTGCGCTCGCATCGCCCTGGCTGTCCGCCGAAACACGCGCCGCCGCCACCTTGCCGGCGCGCGCATCCGACTGCGACGCCGACAGCCGGGATGCCACCGAATCCTTGCGCATCGACGGCCTCGTCGACCGCGCAACCCTCGCGCGTCCATCGAACAGTACGGCGCCGCTGCGCCTGTCCGTGCGCGCACTCGGCAGCGAGGCGCGCATCCGCTGGCTCATCGACGGCCGCATGGTCGGTCAGACGCGGGGCGCGGCGCCATTCGCCTTCGACTTCGCCGACCACGGCGCGCACACGCTCACCGCGCTGGCCGAAACCGGGGCATGGGCGGCGATCGGGTTTCGCGTGATGGAGTAGGGCGCTTAGCCCAGCTGCTCGAGTACGTAATCGGCGGCCGACACGCGGAACTCACCCGGCGCTTCGACGTGCAACTGCTTCACTACGCCATCTTCGGCGTACAGCGCGAATCGCTTGGACCGCGTGCCCATGCCGTACGCGCTCGCATCCATTTCCAGTCCGAGAGCGCGCGCGAAATCGCCGTTGCCGTCGGCCAACATTTCCAAACCCTGCGGCACCTGGTGGGCTTCGCCCCAGGCCTTCATGACGAAGGGGTCGTTGACCGACATGCACAACACTTCGATGCCGCGCGCGCGGAAGTCGGCATGGCGCTCGACGAAACCGGGCAGGTGGCGCTCCGAACAGGTCGGCGTGAACGCACCCGGCACCGAGAACAACACGACTTTCTTGCCGTCGAACAGCGTGCGCGTGTCGACGGTTTCCACGCCTTCGCGGATGCGCTTGAGGGCGACTTCGGGAATGCGATCGCCGGGCTGGATGGACATGGGGAATCCTCGATGGGGGGCAGGTCTGCGAGTTTAGGCGATGACCCGGCCTCGACGGCGTTGCGGTAGGCTTTCGCGCATGGAATTCAAGGACTACTACCAGATCCTCGGCGTCGAACCCGGCGCGGGCGACTCCGAGATCAAGACCGCCTATCGCCGGCTCGCGCGCAAGTACCACCCCGATGTCAGCAAGGAAGCGGGCGCCGAAGACCAGTTCAAGGCCATCAACGAGGCCTATGAAGCGCTGCGCGATCCGCAGAAGCGCGCGGCCTACGATCAGTTGCGCACGCGCGGATATCGGCCGGGCGACGACGTGCAACCGCCGCCGGGTGGCTTCGGTGGCGGCCAGGGGGATTTCGATTTCGACGAGATCTTCGCCGGCGGCGGCGCGGGCGGCGGCTTCTCCGATTTCTTCGAATCCTTGTTCGGTCGGCAACGCGGCGGCCCGGGCGGCGGCCCGCGTCCGCAAGGGCGCGGCGATACGCGCGCGAAACTCGCGGTGCCGCTGGAGTCGGTCTACAGCGGCGGCAGCGTGCGCATCGGCGTGAACGGCAAGACGCTCGACATCAAGGTGCCCAAGGGCATCAAGCCCGGGCAATCGATCCGGCTCGGCCGTCAAGGCAACAACGGCGGCGACCTGTATCTGGAAATCGAATACGCCGCGCATCCGCAGTTCGAAGTCGACGGGCGCAACATCCTGCATGTGTTGCCGGTTGCGCCGTGGGAAGCCGCGCTCGGTGCGACGGTGAGCGTGCCGACGTTGGGTGGTGCGGTGGAGCTCAAGATTCCCGCGGATTCGGAGTCGGGGCGCAAGCTGCGCCTGCGTGGTCGCGGCTTGCCGGGTCAACCGCCCGGCGACGAGATCGTCGAGTTGGAAATCCTCGCGCCACGCGCGCATTCGAAGGATCAGCGCGAAGCGTACGAACGCATGCGAGATGCGTTCGGCGATGATTGGCGTCGCGAGTAGCTGTTTCGACGTTCACACCCCCTTTGGCACCCTGCGCCTTCGCAACAGGAGTTCGGACGATGTCGCGACCCCGCCATTTCTCCATGCTGCGCGACTTCCACCTGGCAGATTGGTTCACGCTGGCCAACGCGTTCTGCGGCACCGGCGCGGTGTTCTCGGCGATGCGCTTCCTGCAGGAAGGCGTGGTGCGCGACCTGCTGGTGGGCATGGCGCTGATCCCGCTCGCCTTCATCTTCGACGCCCTCGACGGGCGCGTGGCGCGATGGCGCAAGTCGGCCTCCACGCTGGGACGGGAGTTGGATTCGCTCGCCGACGTCATCTCCTTTGGTGTCGCGCCCGCCGCGCTGGGGTATGCCTGCGGGCTGCAGGGCGGATGGGATTGGGTGGTGCTGTCGTATTTCGTCGGCTGCGGCGTCAGCCGCCTGGCGCGGTACAACGTGACCGCCGAGGCGCTGTCGGGCGCAGACGACAAGGTGAAGTTCTTCGAAGGCACGCCCATTCCCACGAGCCTGCTGCTCGTGGTGGTGCTGGCCATCGCCGCCATCCAGGACCGCATCGGGACGAATGTGTGGTTCGGGGTGGTCCATCTCGGGCCGTGGCAGCTGCATCCGCTGGTGCTGGTGTTCGCCCTCTCGGGCTCGCTGATGATCAGCAAGACCCTGCGGATCCCGAAATTCTGAGGAATGCGGCACTGCAACATTTCGGGCGATATGATGCCGCCCTGATTAGCGTGGGAGGCACGGATGGACGCAGGACAGGATTTCGAGAAGATGGCCCGGCAGTACTGGAGCGCATGGGGCGACATGCTCCGCGGGGCGGTGCCCATGGCCCAGCCGGCGACGCCGGACCCGATGAAGCAGTGGCACGACGCGGTGGACTGGTGGACCCAGCTCGCGCACGGCCAGCGCTCGGAGGTCAATGCCGCGGTCGACCGTTTCAATGGCCAGGCGCGCAGCTGGTACGGCTCGATGCAGCAGGTGGCGGCGCAGTTCGCCGGGCAGGACGCCACGGCGCGCGACATCACCGATGCATGGAAGAAGTCGCTCGGCGCCGTCGGCGAGAACCCGTTCCCGGAATTGTTCCGTTCGATGCGCGGCCAGGGCCAGCAGGGCCTGGACCAGTGGATCGAGGATGCCTCGCCGTTCCTGGATGCGTGGCGCCGCGAAGCGGGTTCGTGGCTCGGGATGCCGACCTTCGGTTTCGCGCGCGAGCAGCAGGAGCGTTTGCAGAAGCTCATGCAGGCCCAGATGGACCTGCAGCAGGAAAACAGCGCCTACAACGCGTTGATGCTGAAGTCCGGCCAGCGTGCGTACGAAGTGTTCGAACAAAAGCTCTCGGCACGCGCAAAGGACGGGCAGCAACTGAAGTCCGCGCGCGCGATGTTCGATCTGTGGATCGACGCGGCCGAAGAGGCGTACGCCGAAATCGCGTTGTCGGATGAGTTCCGCAAGGTGTACGGCCGCCTGGTCGACGCGCAGATGCGCGTGCGGGGTGGCATGCAGCGCGAAGTTGAAAACGCGACCGGCCAGTTCGGCATGCCGACGCGCACCGAAGTGGATTCTGCGCATCGCAAGATCACGCAGCTCGAGCGCGAAGTGCGCAAGCTGCGCGATGCCTTGCAGCAAATGGCCTCGGTGAAGCCGCAAGCGGAGAAGCCCGCGGCGCAACCGGCGAGCGACGCACGCAGCGGCGAGCACTCGCTGAAAATGCAGGGCGACAAGATCCTCGGCGGCGACAAGCCGAAGACCGCGCCCACCAAGGGCGCCACGCCGAAGATCGACAAGAACAAGGGCAAGGGGAAGCGCGCATGAGCCTCGGCAACCAGGGTCCGCTCGACATCAATCCGCAGGCGCTCGCCGATGAAGCGCTGACGATGCAACGCAAACTCGGCGCGGGCCTCAATACCCTGCGCGAAGTCGACGACGTCGAATACGGCGCGACGAAGAAGGAAGCCGTGTGGTCCGACGGCAAGGTCGTGCTGTATCGCTACCGTGGCGAGCAGACGCCGACCGCCACGGTCCCCCTGCTGATCAGCTACGCGCTGGTCAATCGCCCCTACATGGTCGACCTGCAGTCCGATCGCTCGATCGTGCGCGGCCTGCTTGCGCGCGGCGAGGACGTGTACATCATCGACTGGGGCTATCCGGATCGTTCGGATCGCTATCTCACGCTCGAGGATTACGTCGAACGTTTCCTCGGCGGCGCCGTCGACTACCTGCGTCGCGAGCATGGCCTGGATGCGATCAACCTGCTCGGCATTTGCCAGGGCGGCGCGTTCTCGCTGTGCTATTCCTCGCTGCATCCGGAAAAGATCCGCAACCTCATCACCATGGTGACGCCGGTGGATTTCCACACCGACGACAACATGCTGTCGAGCTGGACGCGCGCGATGGACGTCGACCTGTTCGTCGACACGCTCGGCAACGTGCCTGCCGACCTGATGAACTGGTGCTACCTCACGCTCAAGCCGGCGCGCCTGTTCGTGCAGAAGTATGTCGGCCTGGTGGACATCCTCGACGACAAGAAGGCGATCGAGGATTTCCTGCGCATGGAGAAGTGGATCTTCGATTCACCCGACCAGGCGGGCGAAGCGTTCCGCCAGTTCGTGAAGCAGTTCTACCAGGCGAATGGTTTCATCAACGGTGGCATCACGATCGGCGATCGCGAAGTGCACCTGGGCATGGTGGAAATGCCGGTGCTGAATATCTTCGCCGAACAGGATCACCTCGTGCCGCCGGCGGCTTCGCGCGCGTTGCGCAACGTGGTCGGCACGAAGGACTACACCGAGTTGTCGTTCAAGGGCGGCCACATCGGCATCTACGTCTCCGGCCGCGCGCAGAAGGAAGTGCCGCAGACGATCCACGATTGGCTGGCCGCGCGCTAAGGCAATGGGCGCGCTGCCGCTCGCGGTGGCGCGCTGCATCGGCATGGTCTGGACCGTGCCGAACACGCTGTTGGGGTTGATCGCAGGCGGCGCGGGCATGGCCTTCGGCGCGCATGCGCATGTCCGCGCGCGCGAGTGCGCGATCGTCTTCCATCGTTTCCCGTGGGGCCCCGGCGGGGCGATCACGCTCGGGAACACGATCCTGCATACGGGTGATTCGCTCGACGCGCAATGCGTGACGTACGCGCATCGCGCAGGACATGCGCACGAGGCATCGATCACTTATGCCGATCACGAACGCGCGCACGTGTTCCAGTACATGGCGCTCGGGCCGTTGTTCCTGCCGCTGTACCTGGCGTGTGGTGGCGTGAGCGTGCGCAATCGCTTCGAACGCGCGGCCGATCGCTATGCGCTGACCGGTCGCGACTGGTGGCCGTGGGCTTGAAGCGGCCGTAATCCTTGACGGCCCCTTTACACCGTCAGGCATACCGTCCGAACTGTCGAGGAGGTCCGAGAATCCGCCATCCCAGGAACGAAAGGTTCGAGGGAAATGGCACTCGAAGACAACCACGACGAGCCGAAGGTCCGATCCCCTCCAGTCCCTTGAAAAAGGACAGCGAGATCGGGCCTTCTTTTTGGCCCGGCCAAGGCATGGCTCGGAATTTGCTTCGCACGACGCAGTTGCTTCACGTCGGAGCGCGTAAACAGGTATTGCACAACGGCGATGTCCTTCGCCGCCGATCTCGGGCCTCCGTGCAGCTCCGACAGGACGCTGCCATGCACCCCGAATCTCCCAGCGAGAGCGAGCGCCTTGCGCGCGCGATCGAAGAAACAAGACGCCTGCTTGACGAATCCGAACGCATCTTGCACGAAGCATCCGGCGCGTTCGTCCGTCGGGCGGCTGCGATTGTGTCGCAGGAACCCCGCGCCAATGCGATGGCATCGGATGCCGACGCGGGCGAGATGGGGTCCTGATGGTCGTGCTGTTCCTCGGCGGTCCGCTGGATGGCGAGCGCACCGACTGGACCGATCCGCCGAAGTACTACGTGTGCACCGTCGCGGGCGGCATGGTCCCTTATTCGCCCCATGGAGAGATCCGGGTTCCGGGGGTGGATGCGGTCTACGCACCGATCGGCATGGGCGGCAGCGCCATCACCGACAGCCTCCGCCACCTCTGACGCCGCGCAGATTCGCTCCGTCGATTGGCCGGCGCATACTCCGCCCATGGCCAACTTCCTCCAGATCACGCCCTTCATGCACGTGGCGGATGTGGAGGCCACGACGCGGTTCTTCGCCGACATCCTCGGCTTCCAGACCCTGTACCGGCAGCCGGGCTACGCCTACATCGAGCGCGAGGGCTGCGGCATCCGGATCATGGCGGCGGGCGAAGGCAATCGGCTGATCGAGGGGAACCGGCGGTTCCGCTATTACGTCGACGTGCGCGACGTCGACGGGCTTTACGCCGAGCTCAAGCCGAAGCTCGATACGCTCCCGAAGGACGATGTCCACGGGCCGGCGGACAAGCCTTACGGCCAGCGGGAGCTGCTCGTGAAGGTGCCCGACGGGGACCTGATCGCCTTCGGGCAGGGGATCTTCACACCCGACGGTGCCCAGGTGACCCCGGGTGGACAGGACGCGGCCGAGGTTTCAAAAGTGTGACTTTGTCCTCAATTTCACACGCGGGGCCGGCGCGATGCTTGCGCCTCGAACAGGGGAAAGGGGACGCGCCATGGATGACCGCACGCTGCAATTCGTACTCTTCCTGGGCATCGCCGCGGCGGTGTACACCCTCGTGACCGTCGGCATCGAGATCGCCCGCCGCTATTTGCTGCAAGCGCGCGCGGCCCATGTGGCGACCGTCGCCATCGTGGCGGATGTCGTTGCCCGCAACGACTGATGTCGCTGGAACGCTCGCGCCGCAACCGGCGCGCGTGATGGGCGCACTGCTCGAACTCCTCGCCGAAGCCTTCTTCGAACTCGTGGTGGTCGGAATCGGCCACGGGATCGGCTGGCTGATGCCGATGCGCCGCAAATTCACCGATGGGCAGGCGGCCTTCGCCGGCGTGTTGTTCTGGGGCGCCGTGCTGTTCGGCGGGCTTTGGTGGCGACTGGGCTGAGCGCCCTCAGCGATTGATCAACGCGAACGCCAGGAACACCAGGACCGGCCCGGCCAACGAAAGAAACGCCAGTCCGATGAGACCTTGTGTCCGCTTCGTCGGCTCATCGGCACCGGCCTTCGCCAGGCGGACGAGGCCGACGACGGCAACGGCCTGCATGACCAGGGTAATCGGGTAGACGAAGATCGCGATCGCGAACAGCGTGCTGCCGCCTTCGGTTTCCGGATGCGCCGCGAACAGCACCCGCGCGGCGAATGCGGTGAGCGCCGCCATCAGGAGGGCGGAGGCGGCCAGGAGATATTGCGGCCAGCGGGGCGAGAGGGTCATCGACGGCGATTGTATGCGCTCGTCGATGTCGAACCCAGCGCGGGCAAAGCGCTGGACTCACACCTCGCTCGGCGCGAGCTCCCTGAGCTTTCCTTCATGCAGTTCGAGCACGCGATCCAGGCGACGCGCCAGGCTGCGGTCATGCGTTACCAGCACCAGGCTCGTGCGTTGCGCGCGGTTGAGGTCGAGCATCTGCGCGAAGACATGCGCCGCGGTCTTTTCGTCGAGGTTGCCCGTCGGTTCGTCGCCCAGCACGCACGCGGGCTTGTTGACCAGCGCACGCGCCACCGCGGTGCGCTGGCGTTCGCCACCGGAGAGTTCGCCGGGCTTGTGTTCCAGGCGATGGCCGAGGCCGACCGATTCCAGCAAGTCTTTCGCGCGCTGCCGCGCATCGGGGATGTGCGTGCCGTTGAGGAGCACGGGCAGCATCACGTTTTCCAGCGCGGTGAATTCGGGCAGCAGGTGATGGAACTGGTAGACGAAGCCGAGCGCCTTGTTGCGCAGCTTGCCGCGCTCGGCGTCGGACAGATCGCTCATGCGTTGGCCTGCGACCCACACTTCGCCCGCCGTGGGCACATCGAGCCCGCCAAGCAGGTGCAGCAACGTGCTCTTGCCGGCGCCCGACGCGCCGAGGATCGCGACGGTCTCGCCTTCGGCCACCTGCAGTTGCAGGTCGTGGAAGACGTGCGTCTTGAGGTTGCCTTCGGCGTAGGTTTTCGCGAGGCGTTCCGCGCGCAGGACTTCACTCATAACGCAGCGCCTCCGCCGGTGCCGTGCGCGCGGCGCGCCACGCGGGATACAGCGTGGCCACGAACGCCATGCCGAGGGCGACCAGCGCGATGATGGTGACGTCGTCGGCTTTCAATTCGGTCGGCAATCCGGTGATGTAGTAGACGTCCTCGGGCAACAACTGGACGCCGAGCACGCGCTCCAGGCCGTTGAGGATGTGGTCGAGGTTGAGCGTCAGCAACACGCCGCCGACGACGCCCAGCACGGTGCCGATGATGCCGATCAGCGTGCCCTGCACCATGAACACCTGCATCACGCCGTTTGGCGTGAGGCCCAGGGTGCGGAGGATGGCGATGTCGGCTTGCTTGTCGGTGACCAGCATGACCTGCGAGGAGACGAGGTTGAACGCGCCCATCGCGATCAGCAGCGAGAGCAGGATCGCCATCACTGTCTTTTCCATCTTGAGCGCGCGGAACATGTTGGCGTTTTCGCGGGTCCAGTCGCTGACGCTGTAAGGCCCCGGCAATTTCAGCGCGAGGTCGCGCGCGACGTCGAACGCCTTGTCCATGTCGTGCAGGCGCAGGCGCACGCCGGTGACGCCATTGCCCATGCGCATCAGGCGTTGCGCATCCTGCAGGTTCACGACCGCCAGGCCCTTGTCGAACTCGTTGTAGCCCGCTTCGAACAGCCCGCTGACCCTGAAGCGCTTGAACTGCGGCATCGCGCCCATCGGCGTGGCCTGGAGGTCGGTCGTCAGCACGACGTAGTCGCCGACGTTGACGCCCAGCCACAGCGCGAGTTCGCGACCGAGCACGATGTTGAAACTGCCGGGCGCCAGCGCGTCGAGCTTGCCCACGACCATCTTCTCGCCGAGCACCGAGACGTTGCGCTCCTGGTCGGGCACCACGCCGCGCACGATGGCGGGCTGGTTGCGCGCGCCGCGGAGCAGGCCCTGTGTTTCGATGTAGGGCGCCGCGCCGGCGATGCGCTTGTCCTGCATCGCAAGGTGCACCGCGTGCGGCCAGTCGGTCAGCGGCTCGCCGTAACCGCTGACGGTCGCGTGTGCGGCCATCTGCAACATGCGATCGCGGATTTCGCGCTGGAAGCCGCTCATCACCGCGAGCGTGGTGATGAGTGCAGTCACGCCGAGCGCGATCCCGAGGATCGACGCCAGCGAGATGAAGGAGATGAAACCATTGCGGCGCTTGGCGCGGAGGTAGCGCAGGCCGATGGCGACGGGGATGGGTTTGAACATAAGCCGCCTATCCTCGCATCCCGCGGGGGGGCGCGGCGACCCGGGCGGCCGAAGGACACGCCAGGCGCAATGCCCGTCGTTCATGCGCGCCCAGGGTATCGGGCCAGAACGCGAGGCGATGGACGCGGCCGTCCCCGTCGCGCGCGTGCAGGAATGCGAGCGCGCCCCGCCAATGGACGTGATGGTGCGCGATGGGCATGTCGTCGAGGGTGGCGCTTGCGTCGGACCGGATGATGAAGACCCGCGGCGGCCGCCGATGTTCCCGATGCGCGCTTCCAAGGGCCAGGAGGCAGGCGCCGACCGCAAGTGGCGCGCGCAAGGCACCGGGCATATCGGATGCCAGGATCGCCAGTACGCCGAGCGGCCCAAGCGCGAGCAGCACCGCGACGACCCAGCGCGAGGGCCGCCACGTCAGGCGACATCCGGGCGAGGCGCGAACGCAAGGCAAGGCGGCGTGCATCGTGGACATCCATGTCGTGGGCAGGCGGTCACCCTAGCGCGGCGCGCGTCCGGCGTCCGTCAACGGTTGCCGCACGAAAGCGTCGGAATTTCCTGAAGGAGAAACGCCAGACCTCCGCCCGCGCGATCCGACGCGACCTCGATCGACAAGGATGCAATGCGGGACATTTCCGCGCGACGTGGCGAATGTCGGCACGGGCGCGGCGCTTACACACGACACCGCGATCGTGGCGAGATGCAGCAATGCAAAGCGCATCGTCTCCAGCCTCAGATCTTCCGGTCGGCAGATGGGTCACCGCCGCGGCGTTCGTCGGCGGCGCCGTTGTCGCGCTTTGCATGCCGTTCGCGCTCCCAATCCGGGTGTCCCTCGCGATCGCGCTTGCGGCCCTGGTCATCGGTGGAACCGCCGGCGTTTTCCGTGCATTGCCACGCTGGCCCTGGGTCCTCACGGCTGCCGGCGTCTTCGGGTTTGCCCTCGCGGGGGGACACGCCCGCCATGCCTTCGATGTTCGATTGCCGATCTCGCTGGAACGCCAGGACGTCCGCATTCGCGGGGACGTCGTGGATCTGCCGGAGCGCGACGTGCGGCGCACGCAGTTCCTGTTGCGTGTCGACGACGACGCGTCGCAAGCCGACGCGTTGCGCGGGCGCTTGCTCCGGATCGCCTGGTACGACAGCGGGGCGCCGGCGCGCACCGTCGCCGCCGGGAGCCGCTGGGAATTCGACGCGCGACTGCGAGCGCCGCGTGGCCTGCGCAATCCGGGTTGGTTCGATTCGGAGCGACATGCGCTGGCGAATCGGCTCACCGCGATCGGTTACGTTCGCAACGCGGCCACCGCGCGCGAAATCGCCGCTCCCGCGGGCCTGCAGGCATGGCGCGCGCGCATGGCCGATCGCATCGACGCCGCGCTCCAGTCCCCCGTTTCGCGTTTCATCCGGGCGCTTGCACTGGGCGACACGCGCGGCCTCGACGATCGGGATTGGGCGACGCTGCGCGCGACCGGCCTGACGCACCTCATCGCGATTTCCGGCTTCCATGTCGGTCTGGTCGCGGGCTTCGTCGCGCTCGGGATGTCGCTCGCGTGGCGCGCCATCCCCGCGTTGGCGCGGCTGATGCCGAGGCCCGTGGCGATGGCCTTCGCTGCCGTCGCCGGCGCCGTGCTGTACACCGCCGTGGCCGGTTTCGCGTTGCCTACCGTGCGCACCACGTTGATGATCGCCGTCGTCGCCGCGGTGCGCTGCGCCCGCCGCGCACATTCTGCGTTCGATGCGTTGTCGCTCGCCGTCATCGCGATGGTGTTCGTCGATCCCTTGTCGCTGCTCGGCGCCGGGTTCTGGCTCAGCGTCGGTGGCGTCGCGTGGTTGCTGTGGTGCCTGCCGAATGGCGACGGCGGCGTGCTGCGCAGCTTCGCCAGCGCGCAGGCGGTCGCGACGGTGGGCCTGTTGCCGCTGACCGTCGCGTTGTTCGGCCAGGCCTCGTTCGCGGGGCCCTTCGCGAACCTGGTTGCGATCCCGTGGTGGAGCCTGGTCGTGGTCCCGTTGGCGTTGCTTGGCGCGGGGCTGGAGGCACTGCATGCCGGTCTCGGCGCATTGCCGTGGCGCGCGGCGGGGTTCGCGTTCGATGCGACGTGGCCTGCGTTCGAAGCGCTCGGCGAAAGCCGGTTCGCGTTCGCATGGTTGCCCGAAGCGCGCTGGTTCGCATTGCCGATGGCGGCGCTCGCTGCATTCTGGTGCCTGTTGCCGCGCGGTGTTCCCGGCAAGCCGCTCGCAATGCTCCTGTGGCTTCCGTTGCTGTGGCCTTCGCGCGCGCTTCCGCCGCACGGTGCGTTCCGCATCGACGTGCTCGACGTGGGGCAGGGGCTGTCCGCCCTCGTGCGCACCAAGTCGCACGCGCTGCTGTTCGACATGGGCCCGGCCTCGCACGACGGTTACGACGCCGGCGAACGCGCCGTGGTCCCCGCGCTGCGTGCATTGGGCGTGCGCGCGCTCGATGTCGCCGTGGTCAGCCACGCCGACAACGATCATGCCGGCGGGTGGGATGCGGTCCGTCGCGCGTTGCCGGTCCGCGACAGCCACGCACCGGAAGGCAGCCCGACGCCGGTCGCCTCGCGCTGCATCGCAGGGCGCGAATGGGCGCGCGACGGCGTGCGCTTCCGATACCTGCACCCCACCGAACACTTCCCGTATCTCGGCAATGACGCCGGATGCGTGCTGCGCATCGATGGCGCGCACGGCAGCGCACTGCTCACGGGCGACATCGGCGAGGTCGTCGAACGCACGCTGCGTCGCCGCGATGCCGCCGCGTTGCGCGTCGACGTGGTCCTGATCCCGCATCACGGCAGCGAAGGCTCGTCCGATCCCGCGTTCATCCGCGCGACGGGCGCCCGCGTCGCCCTCGTCGCCACCGGCGCGAACAATCGCTTCGGGCACCCGCGCGACGCCGTCGTCGAACGCTGGTGCCGGGCCGGCGCCCACGTCCTCGACACCGCCGCCGGCGGCGCCCTGCGCGTGGATGTGGGCTTGAACGGCGTGAAAACGGCCGCACGTCGCGAAACCCACGCACGGCTTTGGGACGCAGCGCGCCGGTCCACCCGCGGCGCTGGGCTATGCTATCGGTCGAATGACGGGCCTGGCCCGGAGGAGTGAGACGTGCTGGAACTGGTGCGCGCGGGCGGCTGGCCGATGATTCCGTTGTTGCTGCTCTCCGTGATCGCCCTGGCGATCATCGTCGAGCGTTTCTGGAGCCTGCGGCGCAAGGTCGTCCTGCCGCCGGGCCTCGGCCCCGAGGTGCGGGCCTGGGCCGCGAAGGGGCGCCTGGACCCCACCCACATCGATTCGCTCCGTCGCAACTCGCCGCTCGGCGCGTTGCTGGCCTCGGTGCTCGACGTCCGCCATCGCACCCGCGAGGAAATCCGCGAGCGCACCGAGGATGTCGGCCGCCACCAGGTCCACAAGATGGAGCGCTTCCTCAACACGCTCGGCACCATCGCCGCCGCGGGGCCGCTGCTTGGCCTGTTCGGCACCGTGGTCGGCATGATCCAGATGTTCCTCGGCATCCTCGACCAGGGCATCGGTGACGTGAACCAGCTCGCCGGCGGCATCGGCAAGGCGCTGGTGTGCACGGCGGCCGGCATGATCGTCGCGATCCCGGCGCTGTGCTTCCATCGTTATTTCCGCGGCCGCATCGCGGCGTACATCGTCGAGATGGAACACGAAGCGATCGGCTTGATGGACGCGCTCGATCCGCGCGCCGCCGCCGCGCAGCGCGCCGTGGTCGCCGGGCAGTCGCCGTCCGCGCCGGCCCGCGCGAGCGCCAGCGTCGACTGATCGCATGCGCATCCGCGACCATCGCGACGACGACACGCCCGAGATCAACCTGATCCCGCTGATCGATGTCGTCCTCTGCCTGATCATCTTCTTCGTGGTCACCACCACGTTCGACGCGCGCTCGGTGCTCAAGCTGCAACTGCCGCAGGCCAACGGCACGCCGGCCGAATCCCAGGGCAAGGCGCTGAGCGTGCTGGTGAATGCCGAAGGCCGTTACTTCATCGACGATCGCGAAGCGCTGCGCACCGACGTCGAATCCCTCAAGCAAACCCTCGTCGACGTCGCCGGCACCGACCGCACGCGTCCAGTGTTGCTGCGCGCCGATGGGCGCACGCCGCACCAGGCCGTCGTCACGGCGCTCGACGCGCTCGCACAGCTCGGCTTCTCGAAGGTGTCGATCGCCACCGCGCCGCCGGTGCACACAGCGCAGGCCAAGGCCCCATGACCGAACTGTCCACCGCGACCCCGGCGCAGACCTACCGCCGCCTGCTCCGGTTCGCCAAACCGTATCGCGGCTGGCTCGGTGGCGCCGCGCTGGTGATGGCGCTCGAAGCGCTCACCAGCTACGGCGTTACGCGCCTGCTCAAGCCCATCGTCGACGGGCTTGCCGATCCCAAAACCTTCCAGCTGTGGTTGCCGGCGGCGCTCGTGGGCTTGTTCATCGCCCGCGGCCTGTTCGGCCTGGCGGGCGATTACACGATGGCGCGCTCCGGCCGCGGCGTCGCGCGCGACCTGCGCCTGCTGCTGATGCGCAAATACTTCCGTTTGCCGGGCGAGCGCTTCGACGCCGAGCCGGTCGCCTCGATGCTCACGCGCCTGGGCGGCGACACCGAGCAAGTCGCGGGGGCCGCGGTCGATGCGTTGAAGGTGATGATCAGCGCGAGCCTGACGACGGTCGCGATGATGTGGGCGATGCTCTCCACGAGCTGGCGCGTCACCATCGCGCTGTTGTTGCTCGCGCCGTTCCTGGTGTGGGCGATGAACAAGGTCGGCGGGCGGTATCGCGCCATCAACCACCGCATCCTCGAAAACGCCGCCGACATGTTGCAGTCCGCCGACCAGGCGCTGCACGGCCACCAGGAAGTGAAGATCTACGGCGCGCAGGAAAGCGAGATCGGGCGCTACGCCGAGCAGACCAACAAAAACCTGCGCCTGGCGCTGAAGGTGGAAGTCACGCGCGGTTCGATTTCCTTCTTCGTGCAGGTGCTCGGCGCGATCGGCATGGCGGTGCTGCTGTTCCTCGCCGCGCGCGAAGCCGCCGCCGGCCGCCTGACCGCCGGCGATTTCACCGTGCTGATGACGGCGATGGTCGCGATCATCCCGCCGCTGCGCCAGCTGACCAACGTGCAGGCGATGCTCCAGCGCGGCGTGAATTCCGCCGAGCGCCTGTTCTCCGTGCTCGATGCGCCGGACGAACGCGACACGGGCACCGCGCCGCTCGCGCGGGCGAAGGGCGAGCTGGAATTCCGCAACGTCACCGCGCGCTACCCCAACCAGGTGCGCCCGGCGATCGACGACATCAGCTTCGTCGCCAAGCCCGGCACGGTGACCGCCATCGTCGGCCGCTCGGGCAGCGGCAAGAGCACGCTGATCAAGCTGATCCCGCGCTTCTACGAACCCGAATCCGGCCAGGTGCTGCTCGACGGCCGCCCGCTCGAGGATTACGCACTCGCCGACCTGCGCCGCCAGGTTGCGATGGTGAGCCAGCGCGTGATCCTGTTCGATGCCAGCGTCGGCGCCAACGTGGCCTACGGCGAAATGGAAGGCGCCGATGCGCAGAAACTCGCCGAAGCGGTGCAAGGCGCGAACGCGATGGAGTTCGTCGAACGCCTGCCCAAGGGCATGGACACGCGCATCGGCGAGCATGGCGGGCGCCTGTCCGGCGGCCAGCGCCAGCGCCTGGCGATCGCACGTGCGCTGTTGAAGGACGCGCCGCTGCTGATCCTCGACGAAGCCACCGCCGCGCTCGACAATGAATCCGAACGCCTCGTCCAGGACGCGCTCAACCACCTGATGCCCGATCGCACGACGATCGTCATCGCGCATCGCCTCTCGACCATCGAACACGCCGACCAGGTGCTCGTCCTCGACGATGGCCGCCTGGTGGAGCGGGGCACACACGCGCAGCTCATCGCACAGAACGGCGTGTACGCGCACCTGCATCGCATGCAGTTCCGCGAGCAACCGGCCGAGGCATGAAGAAGGGCGACACGCCGGGCTGGTGGTATTCCGATGGCCCGGTGCCGCTGGGCGCACGCGCGCTGAGCGGCGTGTACGGCGGACTCGTCGGGATGCGTCGCAAGTGGTACAGCCGCGGTTGGTTGAAACAACAGACGGTGGGCGTGCCCGTCATCGTCGTCGGCAACGTCGCCGTCGGTGGCACGGGCAAGACTCCGCTGACCATCGCGCTGATCGAACGGTTGCGCGACGCGGGCTGGAACCCCGGCGTCGCCAGTCGCGGTTACGGTCGGGACGATCCGAAGACCCCGCGCTGGGTCGATGCAAAAACCGCACCGGCGGAAGGTGGCGACGAACCCGTCCTGATCGCGCTCCGCACCGGCGCGAAGGTGCGCGTCGACCGTGACCGCGTCGCCGCCGCGCGCGCGCTTGCGCAGGCCGAGTGCGACATCGTGGTCTGCGACGACGGCCTGCAGCATTACCGCCTGGCGCGCGATGTCGAAATCGATGTCGTCGACCTGCGCCGCCATGGCAACAACCGGTTGCTGCCGGCGGGCCCCTTGCGCGAACCCGTGCAGCGCGCCGAGGAATGCGATTTCCGCGTCGTCAACGTCGGCAGCGACGACGTACCGGCCGGCTTCGGCGAATGGCCGATGCGCCTGGTGCCGGGCGGCGTGCAGCCCATCGAAGGTGGGCGCCCGAAACCACTCACCGCGTTCTCGGGCCAGCGCGTGCATGCCGTCGCGGGCATCGGCCATCCCGATCGCTTCTTCAACATGTTGCGCGCGCACGGGATCGCGGTGGTGCCGCACGCCTTCGCCGACCACCATGCGTACGTGCCCGCGGACTTCGAATTCGGCAGCCGGCTGCCCGTGTTGATGACCGAGAAAGATGCCGTGAAATGCCGCGCCATCGCCGACAGTGCGTTTTATTCGGTGCCGGTGCGCGCGGAATTGCCGGAAGCCTTCTGGATCGCGTTGTTCGACAAACTCCCGCCGAAGGGGCACGCCGCCGCATGAGTGCAGCGCCAACCAGCGAATTCGTCGTCGCCATTCCCGCGCGTTACGCCGCCACGCGCCTGCCGGGCAAGCCGCTGCGTATGATCGGCGATGCGCCGCTCGTGTTGCATGTCGCGCGGCGCGCGCTCGCCGCGGGTGCGCGCGAAGTGTGGGTCGCGGCGGACGACCAACGCATCGCCGACGCGCTCGCGGGCAGCGGCGTGYGCATCGCGATGACCTCCCCGGCGCACGCGTCGGGCACCGATCGCCTCGCCGAATGCGCGCGCATCGCAGGGTGGTCCGACGACACGATCGTCGTGAACCTGCAGGGCGACGAACCCTTCGCACCGGCGTCGGGCATCCAGGCTGCCGCGAACGCACTCGCCCAATCCGGTGCCGAGATGGCGACGCTCGCCACGCCGATCGACGATGTCGAAACGCTGTTCGATCCCAACGCCGTGAAGCTCGTGCGCGGCGCCGATGGCAATGCGCTGTATTTCAGCCGCGCGCCGATTCCGTGGCCGCGCGATGCCTTCGCAGGACACCGCGGCACGCTGCCGGCCGGCGGCCATTGGCTTCGCCACATCGGCCTTTACGCGTATCGCGCGGGCTTCCTGCAACGCTTTGCCGCGCTGGCGCCGGGACGGCTGGAGCGCATCGAATCGCTGGAACAACTGCGCGCGCTCGAAGCCGGCTTCCGCATCGCGGTCGCGCTGTCGCCCGAACCGTTCCCGCCCGGCGTCGATACGCCGGAAGACCTGGCGCGTGCGCAAGCGCGGCTCTCGTCGGGTATGTCCGCATCCGGCGCGTGAACTCTCGACCCGAATCACGCATGCTGCAACGCACCCATCCCTAAACTTGGCGCGATGGGAACCCTGGAAAGTTCGGAGTAGGCAGGGGATGGGACGTACGTTGGTGCCGGAGTTTCCTTCGTCGTTGCATTGGTTGAACGCCGCGCCGCCGGCGTCGGCGCATCTGCGTGGCTGGCTGACAGCCGTCGCCTTCGTCAACATCGGTTCGGCCTGGTCGATCCAGGCGATGCACGACCTGCAGGCCTTGCGCCTGCGCCATCCGGGCCGGCTGCGCGCCTTCGCGGTGCACGTGCCGCGCTTCGACCACGAGCGCGACCCGCGCCGCATGCTCAAGCGCGCCAACCGCCACGGCATCACCTTGCCGCTGGCGATGGATGCCGACTGGGTCGCGTGGCAACAGTGGGGCGTGCGTTCGTGGCCGACCGTGGTGCTCATCGACGGCGATGGCGAAGTGCAGGCGCGGCTGGAGGGCGGCGATGCCCTCGGCGATCTCGACAAGCGCCTGCAGGCCCTCGCGGGCACGCCGATACTCGAGGACGACGGCGTGCAGGCGCGCAAGGTGCGCGAGCCCGCGATGCCGCTGATGTTTCCCACGGGCCTGGCGGTCACCGAGCAATACCTTTACATCGCCGACAGCGGCCACCATCGCGTGCTCGAATGCAGCCACGCCGGCCGCATCCTGCGTGTGTTCGGCACCGGGGACGCGAGCCTGATCGACGGCGACCCGGCCCACGCATCGTTCCATTGCCCGCACGGCCTGGCCTTGCAGCGCGACATGCTCTACGTCGCCGACACGGGCAACCACGCGGTGCGCCGGATCAACCTGCGCAGCGGCGACACCAACACGCTGTGCGGCAACGGCAAACGCGGCACGCCCACCGAAGGTCCCGTGCGCGAGCCCTTGTCGGTCTCGCTCGACGCACCGCGCGCGGTCGCGGTGTCGAACGACCAATTGCACATCGCGCTCTCCGGCGACAACAAGGTCTGGACCTACGATCTCGGGCGCGACCTGCTCACCTTCCGCGCAGGCTCGGGCGAGTTGGCCGTGAAGGACGGCATCGGCTCGGCGGCGGCCTTCGCGCAACCGGTGGCGCTGGCGGCCGTGCAGCAGAACCTCTACGTGTGCGACGGCGCGGGGTCGGCGATCCGTTCGCTGAAGCTCGGCGACCATTCCGTGCAGACCTTGCTGGGGCAGGGGCCCTGGGCCTTCGGGCACGTCGACGGGCCGCGCAACATCGCGCAATTGCAGGAACCGCAGGCCATCGCGCTCGACCCCGACGCGCCCCTGCTGTGGATCTGCGATGCGGGCAACGACCGCCTGCGCAGCCTGCGCCTGGGTGGGGGGGAGATGACCACGCACATGCTCCCGCAACCGCTGCACGGGCCCTCGGGCCTGGCGGTGGGCGCCGGCGCGGTCTGGATCGCCGATACCGATGCACACGCGGTGCTGCGCGTGGACCCGAAAACCGGCGCGGTTCAGCATGTGCCGATTGGGGAATGACGCGCCCGCCCCGATAATGTCCCGGTGACGACGCAAGCCCCGCAACAAGCACCCTTCGACGGCAAGGCCTTCGCCCGCGGGCTGGGCACGCAGCCCGGCGTGTACCGCATGTACGGCAAGGACGACGCCGTGCTGTACGTCGGCAAGGCGCGCGCCCTGAAGAACCGCGTCGGCAGCTACTTCAATGCCACGCCCAAGGCCACGCGCACGATGGCGATGCTCGCGCAGGTCGTGCGGATGGAAACCACCGTCACGCGCACCGACGCCGAGGCCTTGCTCCTCGAAAACCAGCTGATCAAATCCCTGCAGCCGCGGTACAACGTGCTGCTGCGCGACGACAAGAGTTACCCCTACGTGTTGCTGACGCAGGAGCCGTGGCCGCGCCTGGCGTTCCATCGCGGCCCGCGCGCGATCGCCGGGCGTTACTTCGGCCCGTATCCCAGCGCCGCCGCCGTGCGCGAAACGCTCAACTCGATGCACAAGCTGTTCAAGTTGCGCAGTTGCGAAGACAGCGTGTTCCGCAACCGGTCGCGCCCGTGCCTGCAGTACCAGATCGGTCGTTGCAGTGCGCCTTGCGTCGGCCTTGCGCCGGCGCGCGATTACGCCGATGCCACGCGACGCGCGTCGCTGTTCCTCGACGGGCGCAGCGAAGAACTCGGAAACGAATTGACCAATGCGATGGAGTCGGCGAGCCAGCGCCTCGATTTCGAGGAGGCCGCGCGCCTGCGCGACCTCGTCACGACGATCCGCAAGCTGCAGGCGCGCCAATACGTCGACGGCCAGGCCGCCGATCTCGACGTGCTCGCCGTCGCGATGCAGGGCGCATCGGCGTGCGTGTTGTTGCTCGCCTTTCGCGACGGGCGCAACCTCGGCACGCGCGCGTTCTTCCCGAAGACCAATGGCGCGCCGCCGGACGAAGTGCTGTCCGCCTTCGTGTCGCAGTACTACGGCGAACAGCCGCCGCCGCGCGAAATCGTGCTCGATCGCGATGTGCCCGATCGCGAATTGATCGAAGTCGCGCTGTGGGAAACCGCCGGCCGCAAGATCCAGCTCAAGTGCAACGTGCGTGGCGAACGCGCGGGCTACGTCGACCTGGTCAAGCGCAATGCCGAACTCACGCTTGCGACGGAGCTGGCGAGCCACGCCGCGCAGAGCGCGCGTGCCGAGGCGCTGCGCGAGATGTTCGGCCTGGCCGAGATCCCCAAGCGCATCGAATGCTTCGACATCAGCCACACGATGGGCGAGGCGACGGTGGCCTCGCAGGTCGTGTTCGACGAGAACGGCGCGGTGCGCGCGCAATACCGCCGCTACAACATCACGGGCATCGAACCGGGCGACGACTACGCCGCGATGCACCAGGCGCTGGAGCGCCGCTTCCGTCGCGCGATCGAGGAGGGCGGGGTGCTACCCGACGTCCTGCTGATCGATGGCGGCAAGGGCCAACTCACGCAGGCGAATGCGGTGCTGAAGGACCTCGGCGTTTCGTCGGTGTACGTGGTCGGCGTCGCGAAAGGCGAGGAACGCCGCCCCGGGCACGAGACGCTGATTCTTCCGGACGGCCGCGAACTGCGGCCGGGCCCCGAGTCCCCCGCGCTGCAGCTGGTCCAGCAAGTGCGCGACGAGGCCCACCGCTTCGCCATCACCGGGCATCGCGGCAAGCGCCAGAAGGCGCGCACGACCAGCCGGTTGGAAGATATCCCGGGCATCGGCCCGCGCCGCCGCGCGAGCCTGCTCAAGCATTTCGGTGGCCTGGGCGGACTCAAGCAGGCCGGCGCGGA
This sequence comes from Lysobacter sp. P5_C4, assembly GCF_054049695.1. Lineage (NCBI taxonomy): Bacteria > Pseudomonadati > Pseudomonadota > Gammaproteobacteria > Lysobacterales > Lysobacteraceae > Lysobacter > Lysobacter sp. P5_C4. Next base: position 104,861 of record NZ_JBFULX010000003.1, read on the forward strand.
GGAAATCGCGCGCGTGGAAGGCGTGAACGCCGCGCTGGCCGAACGAATCTATGCCACGCTGCACGGGCTGCCGATGCCGGCGGCGGGAACACAGGCAGGACGCGACGGATGAAGATGACGGTACCGACCTGGCTCACCATCGCCCGGATCGTGATGATCCCCGTGCTGGTGCTGGTGTTCTACCTGCCCTACAAGTGGACCAATTTCGCCGCGGCGTTCGTGTTCGCCTTCGCCTCGCTGACCGACTGGCTCGACGGCTACATCGCACGCCGCTGGAACCAGTACTCGGCTTTCGGCGCGTTCCTCGACCCGGTGGCCGACAAGCTGATGGTCGCCACGGCCCTGTTCCTCATCGTGCAGAGCCACCCGACGCGCTGGATGGCGTTGTGGGCGGCGGTGATCGTGGGCCGCGAGATCGCGGTCTCCGCACTGCGCGAATGGATGGCCGAAATCGGCCAGCGCAAGAAAGTGGCCGTGGCCAGCATCGGCAAGATCAAGACGATCGTGCAGATGGTCGCGGTGACGCTGCTGCTGTACCAGGCGCCCGTGCTTGGTGTCCCCGTGTTCACGATCGGCGAATGGATGCTGGCCGTGGCCGCGCTCCTGACGTTGTGGAGCGGCTTCGAGTACCTGCGTGCGGCCTGGCCCTCGTTGCGTGAGCAAGCGCATGCAGGTGTTGACAGCCCATGATTCGCCCGTAAAATGGCGGGCTCAATGCGGGAATAGCTCAGTTGGTAGAGCACGACCTTGCCAAGGTCGGGGTCGCGAGTTCGAGTCTCGTTTCCCGCTCCAAGTTTTGGACTCGATTGTCCAGGTCGAAGCCCCGTTCGCGGGGCTTCGTTGTTTCAGTCGGATGTGGTTGAATCCGATACGTCATCCGGCCGGGTGGCAGAGTGGTTATGCAGCGGACTGCAAATCCGCGTACGCCGGTTCAATTCCGACCTCGGCCTCCAGATCGAACGAAAGGGTCGCGCGCAAGCGTGGCCCTTTTTGTTTTATTCGATCATGACCGAAGATCCGGGCTACCGCTTCGGCGTCCACCGCCGAAACCGATCGTACGCCGGCGTCTGCGTGGGCCGCCCACGCTCCTCGAGTCGCTCGGCGAGCCACTGGAACCATTCGAACAACAACGGGTGGTTCTGCTCACGCCGATTCGCTTCCACCCACGGCTTGAGGCGGTGCCAGAGCAGCACGACGGCGCCGCCGATGATTTCCTCGACCAGGTGCATCGGGAGGCTGTCGCGATAGACCAGCAAGCCCATGCTCTCGAAGCGCGCGCCCAGCGAGAGGGCCGCATCTTCGTAGTCGGGGCCCAGTGCGCGGAGCTCGTCGGCGGGCATGCCCACGGGTAACTTGTAGATCAGGCGGAAGGAGTGCGTGAACTGTTGGTCCTCGATCGAACGCATCAGTTCGATCGCGGCGGCATCGTGCCGCTGCCGCCGGAATTGCCGGATCTGCGCCATGCCGAAGCACAGCGCGAGCACGACCGCCAGGTTGCCGACGATCTGCGTGAATTGCGTCAGTGCAGGCAGGTCCATGGCGCGGTGGGAACGCGGCGGTGTTGCCTTTGCATACGCGCAATCGGAACTGTTCCGGCCTGCGGCGGCACCAACGGCCTTCCCGTGGCGACGAAAAAGGCCACCGCGAGGTGGCCTTTCCCGTTCAACGCGTGCACGGCGTCGTCAACGCATCAAGGCGCCGGCGCCCAGTTCATCGAATCCGGCGAACCATCCGGATGCGACCACCAACGCAGGCCGCTGATGCCACCGGGGCAGCCATCGCCCCGCGTACGCGTTTGCAGGACGCCGAACGACGTCGTCAGCCCCGCGCTGTAGCATCCACCACGGTTATCCGTGAACAAATAATCGCGGCTCGAATTCCATTCGGTTTCCGCGCGCGTCGGTTCGCCGGCCCATAGCCGCGTGGCGTCGAAGATGTCCGCCAGCTTCGTCTCGTAGCGCGCCGTGCCGCGGTGGAATTGCGAGGTGCGGATGCTGCGCGCCTGGTGCACGGTCATCTGGATGTTGTCGGCGACGATGCCGGACTGCTCGTCGCCCTGGATCCACTCGCCATCCTGGAAGTAGTCGATGAGCAGCGGGTAGCTCGTCGCGATCTTGTCTTCGCTCAACAACGTGCTGCCCAGGGTGCGGCGGCTCGTGCGGTCGACGTTGCTTGCCAGCCGCACTTTCTGCAGGAACGAACCGAAGTACTGGTCGGACCGGTCTTCTGGCGCCGTCACATCCCACGTCACCGCGTCGGTGAAGCGATTGCTCTGGATCACGGTGCTGCGGATGCGTCCGCGCGAGGTGTCGACGTACCCATCGATATGGAAGTCGCGCCGCGCGCGCGTGGTCACCGTGCCGGTCAGGTGGTGGGTCAGGCCCATGAAGGGCGGGGTGAAGTCGGTTTGTACGAGCGTGTTCGTTTCGGCGGGGCTCGCTGGCCCCAAGGTGTTTGCGGTCACGGCGCCGGGCACGATCGCGCGGCCATGGTCGGTGTAGAGGATCAACTGTCCACCGACGAACACTTCGCTGTCGTTGAGGACGTGCAGTTGGATCGTGTGCGTCGCGCCGTTGTTGAGGCGGCCGGCGAACGGCGTGAGATCCACGCGGAAGGGGATGAAGTTGTTGGCCTGCACGCCGGGCGCGGGCAGGTTCACCGTGTTGCGCAACGCGTTGGTCATGTTGCTCGGCAACCAGGGGAAGACCGGCGCCAGGCCTGCGCGTATGCCGTCGATGGTCACCTCCACTTCGCGGAAGCTGCCGCCGCTGCAACCGTGCGGCGGGTCGCCGAAGATCGAGTGGCTGTCGCCCATCGCGAAGGGCGTGTGCAACAACGGGAACGCCGTGAACGACGCTGTGGGCGCGCAATTGGACCAGATGCGGCGGTCGACGCCGAGCACCTGCGCATACACATCCACGAAGGCCTGGATGGTGTTGCGCGGCAGCGTGCCTTCGAAGGTCGCGTCGTTTCCGAAGACATCAAACCTTTGCTCCACCGGGAAGACGCGATCGGCCACGCGTTGCGCGGGCGTGGTCGCATTCGCGCGCCAGAACACCAGACGCACGGCCGACACGCTCGCTTCGAGGCCTTCGAAGACAAGGTAGTCGTTGTCGAAGCTGCCCGGGAACACGAAGCCCTCGGGGCGGGTGAAGTAACGCTGCAGTTCCGTGACGTCGCGTTCGAACCGCCACACCGGGATGTCATCGGAGATCTGGGTCGACCCCGTCCAGAGCGTGCCGGCGTCGTTGCCCATGAAGTCGGTGTAGAACAACTGGATGTTGCCGGCGGGGTCCGCGTTCTCGCGCGGGCCGGTGAGTTCGACCACCAACATGACTTTCGAATACGGGCCCGGGCAGGTCGTGGCGGGAATCAGCGTGGGTTCGTTCTCGGAGAGGCGGAAGATCCCGCGCGGCCCGGAGATCGTCTGGACGCAGGGTGTTCCCGACGCGCGCGRCACGCGCGGTTCGACCTGCAGCGGGTCGGCGCCGGCGGCCGATGGCAGCAGCGAAGCGGCGAACAGATTGATGCGTTGCGCGCGCGCCGTACCCGATGTGCGCGCCGCGATCGATGTGCGCGTGGTGGCCGATGCCTGCGTCGCGCGCGGCGTTGCGTCGCGCTGCGCGGTGCCCAGGGCCCAGACGCCGAACGTGCAGAGCGCGGCGCCCGCGATCGCGAGCCCGCGCACGATGGATTGCGTGGACATGTCCCTTTCCTCCTGCATCCGAGTGGATGCGGGGCGGACGCTGCGAGCGCCGATGTGTATGGCATGCAAAGGGAAACACCGTTATTTACCGCAGAGTTCATCGTGCGCGCTGAATGGCGCAACGGCTGCTGGAGTGAACGTCATTCACGCAAGGCCATCGACGCGCGTGCTGCATCGCAGCGGATGGAGTGCGCGGATGTATCAGTTCGAAGCGGTGGCGTAACGGCTCTGGGCAAACGCGCGCGCCGCGCTGACGGTGATGTGGTCGTCGTCGTAATACAGCGAATACCCGTCCTTCAGCATCGGACACACCGTCGCCGTGCAGAAGAAGTCGGCCGGCTCGATATATTCGACATTCGGATGCGCGGCGACTTGCGCGTGCATGAAGGCCCGCACCGGTGCGGCACGGTGGTCGTACTCCGCGCGCGCCATGTTGCATCGCGCGATATCGCCGGAGGCGATGCAGTCTTCCGGCCACATCGGCATGACCGGCAGCGGGCCGATGACGATCACGCGCTGCGTGGGGAGCGCCGTGAGCACCGAGCGGAAATCGGCGCGCCCGTCCGGGCGCGGCAGGCGATCGAGCCAGAACCCACCCAGCACGACCACGCGGGCCTTCTGCGCCATCGCAAGTGCGGCCGCGTTGAATCGCGAACAGGGTCCATCCCCGTGTCGCGCCGAGGGCAGGCACGTGTCCATCGAAAGTTGCCGCACCACGCCGTACCTCTCGGCGAACGGGCGCCAGGCTTTCGCGTGCGAATCGCCCCACAGCACCACGTCGGCGTCGCACGCGGCCTCCAGGCCATGGCACGCGGCGTCTGCAGGTTGGTCGAGCGCGATGCGGACCGACAGGCTGCCCGCGCGACGCAGCACTGCATCCATCGTGCTGGTGCAGCCGGCGAGCAGCGCGCACGCCACCACGCCGGTGGCGATGGCCTTCGCGCGGGTGGTGCCGCGCCGGAACGGGGTTTCGACGAAGCGCCAGGTGAGCACTGCGAGCACGAAGGCAAGGCCGCAAAGCAACACGCGCGTCGTCAACGATGGCCCGGACGCGCGCGCGATCGCGAGGAGCGGCCAATGCCACAGATACAGGCTGTAGGACACCAGGCCGATGCGGCGCACGGGTTCCCATTCCAGCGGCGCGATCCGCACGCCCGAGTGGATCGCATGCAGGACCAGCACGCTCCCCGCGACGGCAGGCAACGCGCCGATGCCCGGGAACAGCGGCATCGGATACGCGACCGCGACGCACAACAACACGGCGCCTGCCAATGCGCACGCCGGTCCATAACGCGAGGGGCGCGACATCGCCAGCAGGCCACCTGCCGCCAGTTCCCAGAGCCGCGCGGGCATCTGGTAGAACGCGGCCTCGGGATTGACCTGGACCCAATACTGCGCAAACGCGAACGAGACGAGCGCCACCACGACGAACACCCAGCGACGCCGCAGGAAAAACAGCAGCGGCCAGAGCAGGTAGAACTGTTCCTCGACCGCCAGCGACCACAGATGCAGCAAGGGCATGCGGTCGGCGCCGGCATCGAAATATCCGCCCGTCACGGACTGGAAGTGCAGGTTCGCCACCATCGCGACCGCCGCGGTCGCCGAACGATTCACCGCGAGCTGCGAGGCGCCCGGCAGCAACACGGCGGACAATGCGACCGTGGCCACGACGACCAGCACCATCGCAGGCAGGATGCGGCGCACGCGACGCGCGTAGAACGCGACCAGGTCGATGCGCGGTTCGCGTGCGAGCATCCGCGTGATCACGTACCCGGAGATCACGAAGAACACGTCGACGCCGACGAATCCGGCATGCAACGGAAGCCCCGCGTGGTACGCGACGACGGCCAGGACGGCGAATGCGCGCAGCCCGTCGACTGCGGGCAGGTAGTGTTTCCCCATGGCCAAACGATACCGTAAGCTCGGGCTCCTCGACGCCAGGGAACCCCCCCGCCTTGTCGAAGTCCGTGACCAAAACCCCGGTCCTGCTCTCCGGTGGCAATCCGCAAATCGCCAAGGGCGACGGCGATGCGCCCGTGCAGGCCTATATCGCGGCGATGCCCGATTGGAAAAGCGACGTCGGCCGCCGGCTCGATGCCCTGATCGAACGCACCGTGCCCGGCGTGCGCAAGGCGGTGAAGTGGAACTCACCGCTGTACGGCGTGGAGGGGCAGGGATGGTTCCTCGGCGTCCATTGCTTCGCCAAATACATCAAGCTCTCGTTCTTCAACGGCGCGTTGCTCGACCCTGCGCCTCCGGTCGGTTCGAAGGATCCGCACACGCGTTACTTCCACATCCATCAGGACGATGCGTTCGACGAAGCCCGGCTCGCGCATTGGATTGCGCAGGCCGCGAAGCGACCGGGATGGATGCAATGACCGCACAGGAGCGTGCATGAAGACAAGTGCGAAGGCAGGCGACGGCGATGCATCGGCGCACATCGATGCGCGCATCGAAGCATTGGGCGACTGGCGCGGGCAGACGCTCGCACACGTGCGCGCGCTCATCCTGGCCGCCGATCCCGACGTCGTCGAAGAATGGAAGTGGGGCGTCCCTGTCTGGTCGCACGCCGGGATCCTCTGCACCGGTGAGGCGTACAAGAAGCACGTCAAGCTGACCTTCGCCAATGGCGCATCGGTCGCCGATCCGAAGGGGCTCTTCAATTCGAGCCTGGACGGCAACGTGCGCCGAGCGATCGACATCCAGGAAGGCGAGGCGATCGACGAGAAGGCGCTGGGCGCGTTGATTCGCGCAGCTGCGGCGCACAACAGGAAGAAGAAAGCGAAGTAGGGCAGCGCCGCCCCGTCAGGGGCGTCGTGCGTTAGCGATCACTTGCCTTTCGGCAGGAATTCCTTCGGCAACGGCAACTCCGGCGATTCGGCCTGCCACATCAGCGAGACGATCCACCAACGCTTTCCATCGTTCATCAGTTGCAGCGTGTTGATGCCGCGCAGCGTGACGTCGTCCTTTTCGATCTTCGCCTCGTAGGTCGTGAACACGTGCGCGATGTTGCCGAACTGTTCGGTCCTGCGCGCGAGTTCGCGTTCGTGGAAACCCTTCTCGAGCAGCAGCGGGCCGGAGGAGGCGATGTAGTCGTTGACGGTGAGCAGGCGGATGCCGATGGCGTCCTTCGTCTTGCCGCCGACCGGCATCATCCGTGCGCCGGGCACGAACAGCGAGCGCATGCGGTTCCAGTCGCGCGCCTGGCCGGGCGGGCCGGAGATCACGTCGTAGAGGGCGGCGAGGATGCCGTCGAGCGTGGCGACGTCGGCGTCTTTCGCGGGCGGGATCGGCGTGACGACCGGGTTGGTCGGCGGCTCGGCGTGCGTCGCGGTCTGCGCGAAGGTGGGCGCTGAAAACGCGGTGACCGCGAGGAACAGGGTGAGCGGAAGGCGCATGCACGGGTCCGTGTCGAAGGGCGGATGCGCGATCAGGCCATCGGCGTCGCCCGGCGGACAGTGCCACAAGTGGTGGTCACGCCCCCTTCGACTCGTTCTCCAGGGCCTTCGCCACGATCTGTGCGTAGAGCGACACCAGCCGCCCCGCGAGCGGTTGCAGCTCGGGGTGCCGCGCGACGTACTGGTGGCTCAGGTTGGCGTCTTCGACGAGATCCTTGAGGAATTCGAACTGGCCTTCATCGAGCTTCGCGCCGGCATCCACGCGACGCTGCAGCTCCAGCATGCGCGGCAGGCGCGCATTGAGGCGATCGAGCAGCACCTTGCTGGTCGCGAAGTCGTCGGACATCGCGTCCTCAGGGTTTGGGTTCGTCGATCGCCTGCCAGCCGCTGTCGGGATCGAAGGTTTTCATCTTCGCGACGCTGCGGTCGGTGTCCTTGCCGAGGTCGCGTTCGAACACGCCGCCATCGTGGCTGATCATGAAGGACTGCATTCCGGTGTCGCCATACTTCGCGGGCCAGGCGATGAGTGCGAAGCCGCGGCTCATGTTGTCGCCCAGCGTGTATTTGTACGCGCCGCCCGGTGCCGAAGGTCCTTGCGCTTCGAGGATGCGGTAGCGGTAGCCGAGGTAGTCGCCCTTCGGTGTCTCGTCGCCGAACAAGGGGCCGAGCGGGCTGATTTCGCCGCTGTCGTCGTCGGCCCAGTAAAGACCATCGTGGCGGCCGTCGGTGCTGACGAACTTGCGTGCGTATTCCAGCACGCCGTCCCCGTCGCGATCCGATGCGGCATAGTCGTTCTGCGCGTCGTGATACGTGCGCAGTGCATCGATGACATCGATCTCGTTGCGGCCGATGCGCCGCGCGCGGATTTCATCGGCGCCCGCGACCAGGTCGTAGTGCCAGCCCTTCGCGTCTTTCTTCAAGGGCACGGGGAGCGTCCACGCATCCGCGCCGACGGCGAGCATCTTGCGATCGGTCCCGGTGTCCTGCCATGCGTGGCGGGCGCGGTATTTCGCAAGGAAGGCATCGACGTCGCTGCGGTCCACGCTGCCCGTCGGGATGTAGGTGCGCCAATCCTTGCCGAGCAGGGCGGCCAATTGGTTCACGTCGGCGTCCTTCGTGCCGAGCGCTTTGACGAGCGCATCGGCGGCGGCGTCGGGCGAGGGGAAGGCTTGTTGCGCGAAAGCGGGCATCGCGAAGGCGAGCGCGGCGATCGATGCGATCGGAAGCAGCCTGTTCATCGACGACGTCCTCCACCTGCATGGGCACCACTGGAGGCGCGTTGTGGTTGTTGATGCGATGCCTGGCGTTGTTGCCCGCCACCACCGCCGCGCGGTTGTCGGTTCACCTGGTGCGACGCTTGTTGTTGTCGACCGCCGCCCCCCTGGCGCGCCTGGTTCTGGCTCGCGTGGCCGCGTTGTGCGGCGGCGCGCGAGGACTGCGGCGAACCCGCGCCGGCGAAGGCATCGTTGTGCGGACGTTGCTGGCGGTTCGCCTGTTGGCGCGCGGCGTCGCGCGAGGCGTGGTTGTTCGCGCCCTGTTGGCGGTGTTGTGTTGGTTGGCGGTTCTGTGCGGCTCGGTTCTGGCCGCCATCGCGGTTACCCGCGCGCTGTTGTCGATTCGCGGCGTTGGCGCGATCGGCTGCATCTGCGCGCGCACGATCGGCGCCACCGCGTTCGGCGCCACCGCGTTGTTCAACCTCGCGCCTGGCCGTCTGGGCACGCTGTTGCGCTTCACGATTGCTGCGCGCAGGGCCTTCCATGCCGCGGCTTTCCATCGACTTGCGCGCTTCCGCGCGCCGGGCGTCGTCCCCGCGCATGCGATCGCGCGAGGCCGAATCCGGCAGGCGATTGGCGTACTTGTCCCGATTGACTTGATCGCGGTACGGCACGCCGTCGCGATTCAGGCTGTTGTGCTGCCAATTGCCGTTGCTGATCTGTCGATTGGTATTGATGCTGTTGTAACGATTGACGTTGACGTTCACGTCGTTGCCGCCCCAGTCCATGTCGCCCCACAGCGAATCGGCAATCGCCACGCCCGTGCCCCACGCCAGACCGCGCGCGAGCGCGCTGCCGACGGGGTAATACGCCGACGGCGGTGGATAGTAGGGCGGGGGATAGGAGGGATAGGCCCACGTGCCGTACGCGGTCGTCGGGTTGTACGTGGGGACGTAGACCGTCTGCGGATCGGCGGACTGGATGACGATGACGTCGGTCGACGCGGCGGGCCCCGCCGTCGTCACTGCGCCGCTGCCGCTTTCGTCGTACACGGGCGCCGGTTCGGAAGGCGGCGCCGCCGCCTGCGTGCTGACCTTCTGGTATTCGTTGCTCGCCAGGTTGCCGGCATCCTGCGCCTTGTGGCGCAACTGCTGCACCGCATCCATGACGTTGTCGGGCTGTGCGAGGAACGCATCGCCCAGGCGTTGCACCCAGGCCGGATCCTGCCCCAGCGTCGCCAGCGCCTGCGGGAACGCGACGAGCGATTGCACGCTCGGATCCCACGGTTGATCGGCGACCTGCCTCACCGCAGCGTCGCCCTTCGCATCCGGATGCGCCTTCGCCCAGGCGGACGCATCGGCGACATCGCCGGGGTAGGTCGCCGCCATCAGCACTTGCGCCAGCAGCGGATCGGGATACAGCGCAATAGGCGCGACCATCTGCGCGAGCTCTTCCTGCGTGAACACGCGGTCGCGCGCCGCAGGTGCGGCCGGGGCAGCGGCAGTGGTCGTCGCGGGCGCAGGCGTCGCCGTTGCCGCGGGTGTCGGCGAAGCGGGGGCCTGCGCAGCCTCCTTCTTGCAGGACGCGCAGGCGAGGACGACGACGACCGGCAGCATCCATCGCATCGACATGGCAGGCCTCCCGACGGGAGGTCCAAGTCTGTCCGCCACGACCGGCGCGCGCCTCAGCAAAACAACCGACCGCGGCCAGCAAAATTACTGAGGCGCGCGCGAAGCTCGGCGGGAATTCAGAAACCGAACCGGGCGCCGGCGCCCACCAGGGTCAAGGCGCCCAGCACCGCGAACAAGGCGGCGGCCACGATGTGCACCAGTCGCATGGGCACGCGCGAGAGCAACTTGTCGCCGAGGAAAACCGCCGGTACGTTCGCGATCATCATGCCGAGCGTCGTGCCGATGACGACTTCGACGGGTGCGGCGTACTTCGCGGCGAGGGCGATCGTTGCGAACTGCGTCTTGTCGCCCATCTCGGCCAGGAAGAACGCGACGAGCGTGGTCCCGAAGACACCCCAATGCTTCTTCGCATCGGCCTCCTTCTCGTCGAGCTTGTCGGGAATCAGCGTCCACGCGGCCATCGCGAGGAACGACAGGCCGAGCACCCAACGCAGCGGTTCCGGACCGACGACGCGCATCAACCACGCACCGAGCGCGCCGGCGAGGGTGTGGTTGAAGATCGTGGCGGCGAAGATGCCGGCGATGATCGGCCAGGGCTTGCGGAAGCGCGCGGCGAGGACGAAGGCGAGCAGCTGCGTCTTGTCGCCGATTTCCGCAAGCGCGACGACGCCGGTCGATACGAGGAAAGCTTCCATCCCAATCCCTGAAAACGGCCGCGCATTCTAGCCGAATGCCGCGTCAGGCCGTGTTCAAGCCACGGGGCGGATCAGCGTGTCGATGCAGCCGCGGGTGCGACGACCGAGGCTTGCGCAGGCGGTGCGCCCGAGGCGGCATCGGCCAGCGCTTCGATGCGCGCGATGTGCGCGTCCTGGGCAGCGGCGGCCTGGTTCGCTTCTTCCGCAGTGTCGTTGCCCGCGCTTTGAAAGCTGCCGTGCCCCTGGGTCCATTTCGCCCAGTCCGGCGCGCCGTTCGCCGAGCCGAAGAAGATCAGCAACCCGATCGCATACACGAACGGCGAGACGAGCAGCGAGGCGAGCAACTGGAACAACCCGGCCATGGCACCGAGCTTCGACATCGCGACGATCGCGAGGATGAAAGCGACGAGGTTCAGCGCCCAGCCGAGCAAGCCGAGCCCGGGGAAGGGCAGGAGGAAGGCGAGCCACGCGATGCCCAGGCAAATCCATGCGGCCTTGCCCGCGGTGTTCGGTGCGCGCGCCGCCAACGTCTCGTTCATGCGTTCTCCCTGCCGGCTCCCCGCCGACCAGCGGCGAGGTTATCGCAGATCACGATATGCTGCGCCGCGCCCGGCCCGGATGGCGAAACTGGTAGACGCAAGGGACTTAAAATCCCTCGACCGCAAGGTCATGTGGGTTCGATCCCCACTCCGGGCACCAACGCGCAAGGGGCCACATGCCGATCCTTCGCACGACCGCGTTTCAATTGTCGCTGCGGGCTTCAACGGCCGCGGGACTCGCGTTCTGGATCGCAACGCTGCTCGGCGCCCACTACGCGATCTATGCACTGGTCGCTGCGGTGATCGTCACCGACCTCGCGCCCGCAACAACGCGGCGGCTTGCGATACAACGCATGGCCGGCACGGTGATCGGCGCGGGCGCCGGTGCACTGTTCGTCCATCTGCTGCCGAACGGACCGGTTGCGCTTGGCGTTGCGATCCTTGCGTCGATGGCGTGCGCATACGCGTGTCGCTTCGAGACGCCTGCGGCGCGGGTGGCCGGCTATGTCTGTGCGATCGCGATGTTCGCGCACAGCGGCGATGTCTGGATGTACGCCTTCGACCGCGCGTGGGAAACGATGGTGGGCATCGGCACGGCGCTTGTCGTCGGACTCGTGCCGTTGTGGCTGCGCGAGGATGAGTCGGACCCGCGCTAGACTGATGGACATGACCCACGATCCCGCATCGCCTTTCCCCATCCTCAACGCCCTGGAAGCGCGCATCCTCGGCTGTCTGATCGAAAAGCAGGCGACCACGCCCGAGCAATATCCGCTCACCGAAAACGCGATCCAACTGGCGTGCAACCAGAAAACCAATCGTGAGCCGATCATGGACGTCTCGCCCGGCGACGTCGCGCACGCGGTGCGCCGCATGGAAGAACGTCGCCTGGTCAGGAACACGCAATCGGCGCGCGCGCTACGCTTCGAACACAAGGCCGCGCAGGCCTACAGCCTGACGCCGCCGCAACTGGCGATCATCGCGATCCTGTTGCTGCGCGGGCCGCAGACGCCGAGCGAAATTCGCACACGCACCAATCGCATGGCGACCTTCGCCGACCAGGACGACCTGCAGCACGCACTGGATCGCCTGCAGCAGAAGGAAGCGCCGATGATCGTGCGCGTGCCGCGGTCCGGCGGGCAGCGCGAAGATCGCTACATGCACTTGTTGTGCGGGCCGGTCGATATCGAAGCCTTGCGCCCTGCATCCGCGTCGGAGAGTACGCACGCCGGCGGCTCGCTGGGGGAACGCGTCGCCGAACTCGAAGCGCGCGTGGAGGCATTGGAGCGCGTGATACAGCGCCTGGATCCCTCAACCGGCAGCTGAGGTTCCGTCCATCAATCGTGCGATCAACGCGATGTCCTCGCCCATCGTCGGCAGGTGCAGCACGCCGATCTCCTCGGTTTCGATCACCAGGCCTTCGCCGAGGTAGGACCACTCGGCCTCGGGGTAATCGGGTGCGTACAGCCCGTCGTCGATCACGGCGACCACCTTGCCCTTGAGGCCGTCGGCGTCGACGCGATCGCCGGGGAGGACGGCTTGTCCGCTCTTGTAGTGCATGCGACGGAAGTCTCGCACAAGGCAAATCGTCGCCTGTTTCACGTCCGTTCCGCGGGCGGCTTGCGTTCAGCGCACCATCTTGACGCCGAAGCGGTCGCTCAGCTCCTGCGGGTCGATATTGCCGTCCCCGTTCACGTCCATCCACTTGAAGCGCATCTCCGAGGCGCGATCGAGTTCGTTGACGTCCAAGAGTTCGTCGGCGTTGCGGTCGGCGACGCGCACGCGGTCGAGCGCATCGGCCGCTGTCACGTCCGGGCCCAGCAGCGGGGCGAGTTCCGCGGGACTGATGTGATGGTCGCCGTCGGTATCGAGCGCGGCGATGAAGACTTCCGAGTCGACTTCGTACTTGCTCAGCCCGCCATCGTGGTTGACGTCTAGGCGTGAGAAGCGTTCGGCGGCGGTGGTCGCGATCTGCTGCGCGGCCAGCGGCGCGCTCGCGAGCAGCAACAGGACGGCGATTGCCTTGCATTGCACGGTCATGGCCTGCCTCCACGCGGAAGAGGGCGCCAGCAGACCAGCCGGGGCCGGGCCGGGCAATTGGCCTTTCGCCCAACGGCCGCTTAGGATCCGCACACGACCTTGGGGGAGGGCGCAGGGATGGCGGTGACAGGGAGTCAGTCGGGGGCCGTGCGCAAGTCGGCCTGGAGCGTCGTCGTGTTCGTGATTGGGTTGGCGATCCTCGCCCTGGCGGCGAAGTCGGCTTCGATGCGCGAGGCACGCAGCAACGAAGAGGCCGCGCATGCGGTCGCGTCCTCGAAAGTCGCCTCCGCGTTGTGGGCGGCGGCCGAACGCAATCGGCAGGCCTTGCGCACCTATCGCGGCAAGGTCGCCGCCTATTCGGCGGCAATGGACCCCAAGCGCATCGTCGCGCCCGAAGGCGCGGCGCAGGCGCGCCAGGCGATCGATCGCTTCCGCGCGGCCTGCGCCGAACTCGACGCGGCACGCAATGCATCGGACATGGCCTTGTTGCAACAGGTCGACGCGAGTCCCGCGGGCGCCGCCACCACGCACGAGGTGCGCGAAGCGCTCGAACGCATCGATGTCTACGTGCAACGCATGCGCGACAACCAGCGCGCGCAGGCCGATGCGCTGGGGCGGGTCGTCGTCTTTCTTTCCGCGCATGCCGACACCCTGGCCTTCGACCACCAGGGGCCGGTGTTCCACGACCCCGACGACCTGGCAACCTACAACAGGCTCGCACAGGCGGCGCGCACCTTGTCGTCGCAGGAAACGCAGCTCGCCGACAGCATCGAATTCGCGACGCGCAACGAATTCGCGGATCTCGCGCGCCGGTGATCAGTCCGTATGCGTGAGCACGATCCGGCCGGGCTCGGCTTCCAGCATCCAGCCGGCGCGGTCGGCGGCGCGCGCAAGCAGCGGTGACATTGCGCCGGCGTCGCTGCGCCGGGCCGAGGGGTCGCGCACGGCATCGGCATCGATGACGCTCAGTTGCCCGTTGTTCCGCGTGGCCAGGATGCGGCTCGAATCGCGCAGGTGCTTGCGCACCAGGGCGCGCAGCAACAGCACGGTTTCGCGCCGCGCGACGTCGAATGCACCGGTGGCGTCGATGGTCGTGACGTCGGCCCATGGCGACAGGCTTTCGGAAAGCAGCGCGGCGGTGTCCATCGTTTCGCGTTGCACGGGCGTGCGGCGTGCGGCGCCGAACAGCAATTCGATCAGTTCGGCGAGTTCTTGCGTGCCGCGGTCGAGGCGTTGCAGTCGTGCGGTGTTCGCCGGGTCCTGGTTCGGTTCGTCGAGCAGCACTTCGGCGACGCCTTGCACGACCGCGATCGGCGTGCGCAACGCATGGCTGGCGTCGGCGAAGAAGGCGAGCTGGTGGGCGTCGGCCTCGACCAGGCGCGCCTGGTAGGCGTCGATCGCGCGCGCGAGGTGACCCAGTTCGTCGTCGGGCGCGCTGTCGCCCAATTGCGTCGGCGCCGGCGCGACGGGCAGGGCGTCGACGGCATCGGACAGCGCCTTGACCGGCGCAAGCGCGCGTCCGGCGAAGATCCAGCCGAGCCCACCGCCGATCCCCACGCCGAGCAACACCATCGCGGCCAGGAGAATGCGCAGGTGGACTTCGAGCGTTTCGATGTCGCCCAGGTCGATGCTGAACCACATGCGGCCGGCCACCGTGTCGAAGACGCCGACGTGGATGCCTTCGTGGCGTTCGTCCTCGTGCACGCCCGGGCCGAAGCGCGCGAGTTCCGCCGGCGGTTTGGCGAGATAACCGCTCAGGCGTTGCGTGCGCGGCAGTTCGACGCGCAGCCGGTTGGCGATGCGCAGGCTGTAATCCTCGGCTTGCCCGCGCAGCACTTCCGAGGCGATGACGTGCTCGTAATCCTCGGTGATCGCGATGACGGCGGCCGAGAACAGCAGCGTCATCACCAGCCCCAGCGTTGCGCAGGCGAAGGTGACGCGTCGGCGCAGCGAGGCGGGTGATGGGCTCATGCGGCGGGGACCTGGTAGCCCACGCCGCGCACCGATCGGATCAACGCGGTGCCGAAGGGTTTGTCCAGGAGCGCGCGCAGCTCGTACATCTGCGTGTGCAGCGCGCCCATGTCGGCGGCCTCGTTGCCCCATGCGGCGCGCAGCAGTTTGTCGTGCGGGACGATGCGCGGGGATTCGGACAGCAAGGTTTCGAGCAACCGCCCCTGCAGGCGGGTGAGCGGGATGTGCTGGCCTTCACGCGTCGCCGTCATCGTGCCCGCATCGTAGGCGAGCAGGGCGCCGCCCGTCTTGTGCGCGCCGGGCACGGCGCGGCGGTGGAGGGCGCGCAGGCGGGCGTCGAGTTCCTTCAGCGCGAAGGGCTTGACCATGTAGTCGTCGGCGCCGTGTTCGAAGCCGCGCACGATGTCGTCCAGCGTGTCGCGCGCGGTCAGCATCAGCACGGGCACGCCGTTGCCGGCGTCGCGCAGGATCCGGCACAGGTCCAGGCCGTCGAGCCGCGGCAGGCCGAGGTCGAGGACGATCGCGTCGAACCCGCCCTGTCGCGCGCGCGCCAGCCCGGTGGCGCCGTCGCCGCAATGGTCGACTTCGTACCCCCGCCGTTCCAGGAAATCCCAGATGTTGGCGGCGATGTCGTGTTGGTCCTCGATCAGGAGCACGCGCATGTCGGCGGCGGGTGGGGAGGGCATGTGCGAAGCGTGCCACGCGCGCGCGCCGGCGGGTTAACGAATGGCTGAGCCACGGCTGAGCACCCATTACATTCGGCCCACGCACCCTGCGGCCTGTTCGTTCCCCGCCGCGGAGCCGTCGTGTCGCCCTGGTCTTCGATTCCTGCCCGCTTGCGGCCGCTGGCCTGGCTCGGGGCGTGCTTTCTCCTCGTCTCCACCCTGACGCGGCTCGCGTTGCGCTTGCATGCCGGTGCGGCCGCCTTCGACGGGATCCCGGGCGAGGCGCGGGTCTTCGCGCTCGGCCTGGTCTACGACGTCCTGACCTTCCTCTACTTCGCCTGGCCGCTGGTGTTGCTGCTGTGGCTGTTGCCGATGGGCTGGCTGGAGAAGCGGCGCGGGCGATGGTCCGTCGAGGCGGTGTGTCTTGCGTTGCTCGCCGTGCTGCTGTTCGTCGCGGTGGCCGAGTGGACGTTCTGGGACGAGTTCCAGACCCGCTTCAACTTCATCGCGGTCGATTATCTGGTCTACACGACCGAAGTCCTCGGCAACATTCGGCAGTCCTATCCCGTCGGGAAGATCCTGGCGGCGCTGGCGATCGTCGCGGCGTCGATCGCGTGGTTCACGCGACGCGGCAGGCGTGCGACGGGCGATGCGATGCCCTTCGCCCGGCGCAGCGCGTACATGGTGGCGTGGTTGCTGCTCACGCTCGCGGGCACCTGGCTCGTCGACAGCGAGATGAAGGACCGCGGTACCAATACCTACGCCGACGAACTGGCGGGCAACGGCATCTATCAATTCTTCGCCGCGTACCGCAACGCCTCGCTCGACTACGACCGCTTCTATCGCACGGTGCCCGCCGAGGACGCGCTGGCGCAGGTGCGTCGCTCGCTGGCAACGCCGGACGCCACCTTCCTGTCGCCGCGCGGCATCGACCGCCACATCCACAACGCGCGCGCGGAACGCCGCCTCAACGTGGTGCTGGTGAGCGTCGAGAGCCTGTCGGCAGATTACAGCGGGACCTACACGCAGGGCCCGTCGCTGACGCCGCAGCTGGATGCGTTGTCGAAGGACAGCCTGGTGTTCACGCGCCTGTATGCCTCCGGCACGCGCACGGTGCGCGGGCTCGAAGCGTTGGCGCTGTCCGTGCCGCCGACGCCGGGCGAATCCATCGTCAAGCGCCCGGGCAATACCGGCCTTTTCAGCCTGGCCGAAGTGTTCAACGCCAAGGGTTACGACTCCGAATTCCTCTACGGCGGCTACGGCGCCTTCGACGACATGAACGCCTTCTTCGCCGGCAACGGCTACGGCGTGCACGACCGCACCGAGATCGCCGACAAGGACATTCACCACGAGAACGTGTGGGGCGTCGCCGACGAAGACCTCTACACGCTGGCGCTCGACCGTTTCGACCGTGCGCACGCGGCGGGCAAGCCGTTCTTCGCACACCTGATGACCACCTCGAACCATCGCCCGTACACGTTCCCGGCCAACCGCGGGCCGTGGCCGCAAAAGGTGCGCCAGAGCGCGGTGTTGTATACCGACTGGGCGATCGCCGATTTCCTGAAGCGGGCGCGCAGGCACGCGTGGTTCAAGGACACGGTGTTCGTCTTCACCGCCGACCACTGCGCGATGAGCGCGGGCAAGGCCGCGCTGCCGGCATTCCGCTATCGCATTCCGTTGTGGGTGTATGCGCCCGGGCATGTTGCGCCGGGCACCTTCGACGGGTTGATGGGGCAGATCGACATCGCGCCGACGGTGCTGGGTTTGCTCGGCATGGATTACGACAGCCGCTTCTACGGCGTCGACGTGTTCGAACATGCGCCCGATCGCGCCTTCGTCGGCACGTACCAGTTGCTCGGTTACCTGCGCGACGACCGCCTCGTGCAATTGGCGCCGCATCGTCGCGTCGCTTCGCTGAAACCGGCGATGCGCGCCGACCTCGTGCAGCCGGGCATCGCCGATGACCCGGGTGCGACCTTGCAGGCGGTGAGTTTCTACCAGACCGCGGCGCACGCATTCCGCGACGGCGCCATGCACAGGCTGCAGCGCGCCGCACCGGCGCGGCCCGAAGCCCGGCCCGACGATGCGACGCCCACCGTGCAGGTGCGCGAGGAGCAAACACGCCCGCGGACCGCGGGATGATCAGGCGCCGGTTCGCGTGGCTGTGCCTCGCGGCGGCGATCGTGCTTGCGCAGGTGACCGAAGAAGTCCTCGGCAACGAGAGCGCGCTGGTCGACAAGACCTTGCTCGTCGACATCCACGATGGCGTTCCGCCGGGCATGGTGCGCCTGTTCGATCTCGCGACGCTCAGCGCGTCGGGCAAGGTGTTGTTGCCCGTGGTCGCGCTGGCGGCGATCGCCTTGGGGCTCGCACGGCGCCGCCATGAAGCCTTGTTGCTGGCCGTGTCCGCGGGGCTGGCCTCGTTGGTCGTGTATTGGTCGAAGACGGCGTTCGGCCGCGCGCGCCCGGACCTCTGGGACACGCAGTGGTATTGGGGTTCGAGCTTTCCCAGCGGGCACACGCTGAGCGCGGCGGCGATCGCGACCGCCGCGTGCCTCGTCGTCGCGCGCCTGCGACCGGCGTGGCGGACTGCCGTCGTGCCGTTGGCGATCGCATGGGTGGTCGCGGTCGCGCTGTCGCGCCTGGTGTTGGGCGTGCATTGGCCGACGGACGTGCTCGCGGCTGCGTGTGCGGGCCTCCTCGTCGCAGCCGGCGTGAACGCCGCGCTTGTCTTCATCGAATACAGGCGCAAGGGATGAACGCACGCGTGGCGAGCAAAGTGCCGGCGGTCACGGCATCGTTCTGGCTGATCAAGATCCTTGCGACGACGCTCGGCGAAACCGGCGGCGATGCGGTGACGATGTCGATGGGGTTGGGCTATCTCACCGGCACGCTGATCTTCGCCATGGTTTTCATCGGAATGGTGATCCTGCAGATTCGCGCGCGCGATTTCCATCCAGCCGTCTACTGGTCGACGATCGTGGCGAGTACGACGGTCGGCACGACGCTCGCCGACTTCGCCGACCGTTCGCTCGGCATCGGTTACACGGGCGGCGCGAGTTTGCTCGCGGGCCTGGTGATCGCGTCGTTGTATGCCTGGTATCGCACGCTCGGCACGATCGCGGTGGACAGCGTGGGCGATGCGAAATCCGAAGGCTTCTACTGGCTGACGATCATGCTGTCGCAAACCCTCGGCACGGCGCTCGGCGATTGGGTGGCCGATACCGCGGGCCTCGGTTATCTCGGCGGCATCGTGGTGTTCGGCGCCTTGCTCGCCGGGATCGCTGTGCTGTATTGGAAATCGCGCGTGTCGCATGTCGCGCTGTTCTGGGCGGCGTTCATCCTCACCCGTCCGCTCGGCGCGGTGGTCGGCGACTTCCTCGACAAGCCCTTCGACCACGGTGGATTGAACTTGAGCCGCTACGTGGCCTCCCTGGTGATCTGCGCGGCGATCGCCGGGTGCGTCGCGCTGTTCCCGCAACGCGCCGCACGCTAACCTCCATCGCGTGACGCCGACCCGACTCTATGCACCGCAACTGGCGATGCTCGCGATCAGCGCGCTCGTCCTCGCGGTCGTCTTCCATGTCACGGCGCTCGACGTGCGACTCGAAACCCCGTGGTACGACCCGGTCAACCACACCTTTCCCTGGCGTTACGCCTGGATCACCAAGTTCGCGATCCATCGTTACCTGAAGGTGGCGCAGATCGTGCTGGGTGTCTGCACGTGGCTCGTCGCGTTGTGGGCGTTGCGTGCGCGCGAGGGGTTCCTCGCCACGCATCGCCGCAGGTTGTGGTGTGTCGCGGTGTCCTTCGCCGCGGTGCCGACGACCGTGGCCGTGCTGCATCGCATGAGCGCGATGCATTGCCCGTGGGATGTCGTCGACTTCGGCGGCTACGCGCCGTATTTCGATCTGTTCCGGGCGGCGCCGCCGGGCATTCGTGCCGGCCGCTGCTTTCCCGCGTCGTTCGTCGCGAGCGGCTCGTGGATGTTGTCGTTCGCCTGGTTGTGGTTTCCCGAGCGCCGGCGCCTGAGCCTGGCAATCGGGCTGTTCGCGCTCGCCTGGGCGTTCGGCCTGGGCTGGGTGCAGCAGATGCGCGGGGCGCATTTCCTGTCGCACACGCTTTGGTCGATCTGGGTCGGCTGGCTGGTCGTGCTGGTGGTGCATTTCGCCACCGGAGCGTGGCGGGAGTCCGGGCCGGTCTTCCAGCCACGGCCGTAACGCGAACGTGGCAAGGATGAACCGCGCGGTGCATGCCACGGCAAGTTGACCTGACGTTGATCGAACATCGCGCAGGGTCGGGTCATACGTCGCAAATGGAATCCCGACAATGGCCCGACCGTCCCCCGCCGCACTGGACGTGATGGAACACATCGCCGACGCCGTCGACGACCTGGATGTGCTGCTCGGACACGCCGATCGCATGAGCCCGGCGGAGATGGCCCGGCGCATGTGCCACGCGCGCGATTCGCTGGTGCACGCGCAGTCGGTCGGTGCCGAACTGCTGCTTGAAATGCTGAACCTGTCCGAGCGCCACGAGCTGATGCAATCGGAGATCGAAGCCATCCGCGACGCCGCCCACTGAAGAGTTCATGCGGGCTTGCCCGGAAGCACGATTTTTCACTCGCCCTTGAGAAGTGTTCGCCCACTGTGAAGTCGCATTCCGCAGTAGTCGAACGTAGGGGGCTTCAATGAATACGCAACCCATCCGCCGCGCGGCCGTGGCCGCCGTGGTCGCGACCGCGTCGGTCGCATCCGCACTGTCGGCGCAGGCCGCAACGCCGACCGGCAAGATCGTGTTCTCGCGCTCGACGCAGACACCGACGAGCGTCCCCCGAAGCCGCAGTCTGTGGTTGCTCGACGTGGGCACCGGGCAGGTGCGCGCCCTGACTACGGCGACCGACCGCGTCTACGACATGGCGGTGACGTGGGCGCCCGACGGTTCCAACCTGGTGTTCGAGCGCGGCGTGGACCGCCTGCAGGCCGGGCAGCGCCACACGCTGCAGATCGTTTCGACCACGGCCAACAAGCGGCCGCATGCGCTGATCCATGGCGTCGGCCAGTTCTCCAAGCCCGCCTACGGGCCGGGCAACCGCGTCGCGTTCGTCTCGCTGAATTCGAGCGGGCAGTGCGTGTCGATCGTCGACACCACCGGCCGCAACCGCCGCGATCTGTTCTGCGTTTCGGCGCCGGCGGAATTCGCGCAGCCCAAGTGGTCCTCGGACGGCGCGCGGCTGTTCGTGGGTGCCGGTTCCTACGAGGGGCGCCTGGAACCGATCTGGCACGCGCAGGCGTATCGCATCGACGTGGCCACCGGGTCGACGAAGCTGCTCAGCGACATCGCGATGGAAGCACCGCTCGACCTGACCATTTCCCCCGACGGCAACCGCGGCATCTACGCTGACATCGTGGCCAACGACATGACGGTCGTGGATTTCCGCAACGGAGCGGCGAAGCAAATGCCCATGCGCGGACACGCGCCGCTGTTCTCGCCCGACGGCCGCCGCATCGCCTTCACCGGGGAGATCTACGAGGTCGGCCCGCAGACGCGCTACTACGAGCCGCTGTACGTGATGAATGCCGATGGTTCGGGCGTGCGCCGGATCACCGACTCGCGCGTGGCCGACCATGCGTACACGGCTGCGCAGTGGTCGCGCGACAACATCCACGTGTTGGTGAATCGCCGCACGTATACCGACGACAGCCTGACGCAGCCGATCTTCGCGCTGCGCATGATCGATGCGAACACGCGCGCGCTGCAGAACCTGCCTGCGGGGTATGCGGAACCGGGGGCTTGGTACGAGGGGCCGTAACGATCGCTAGAAGATCATCGTGACCACGACGTCGTCGGTGTAGGAACCGACGACGGCGTTGGGTTGCGAGGCATCGATCTGCCCGTACACGGGATTGCCCACCATGAAATACATGCCCGGTTTCCCGGTGCATTCCCCTGGACCGTCGTTGCCCGTGGTGCATTGGACCGTGCCGGTGCCGCCCGTGATCCCGTCGCCCCACACCGTGGCGAGCGTTCCGGTGGTGTAGAGGTTGTAGGTCAGGGCACCGCCGGTGGTCGAAGTCATCACGCGGCTGGCGTAGGTCAGCGACTGGCCGGTGCCCAGGGTGATGGTCACCGGGACGCGCGAGCTGCGGCAGCCCACGCTCACGGCGCCCGTGCCCGTCTTCACCGCGCCCGCGGTCGGATCGAAGGTGCCGAAGGCGATCGCCGTATCGAACACCATGCACGTCTGCGCGCGGGCGCTCGATGGCGCAAACCACGCCAGCGCGACGAGCAACAGGGCAAGGATGATCCGGGATTTCATGGGCGAGCAGCGTACATGCGATCGTCTCGCTAGAAGACCATGGTGACGACGACATCGTCGGTGTAAGACCCGACGACGGCGTTCGGCTGTACGGCATTGATCTGGCCGTACACGGGATACGTGGCATAAAAGAGGATGCCCAACTGCCCATCGCAGCCGTTGAAGTCCTCGCCGGTCGTGCATTGCACCGTCCCGGTCCCGCTGGTGGTCCCATCGCCCCAGATCGTGCCGAGCAAGCTGGTGGTGTACAGGTTGTAGGCAAGCGAACCGCCGGTCGGCGATTTCATCACGCGACTCGCATACGAAAGCGACTGGCCGGTGCCCAGGCGAATGGTCACCGGCACGCGCTGGAACAAACAGCCCACGCGCACGGTGCCCTGGCCCGGTTTCGCGACGCCTGCGGTCGGATCGAAGGTGCCGAAGGCGATCGTCGTATCGACGACCAGACATGCCTGCGCACGCGCAACCGAGGGCGCGAACCACGCCAGCGCGGCCAACAGCAGCATCAGGGCGGTCCGCGTCATCGCTCGCTCCCGCAAGCGATGGTGCCGAGTTCGACCACGCCCGGCGTCTGCGACGCGGGCACCTCGAGCGTGCATTCGACCGGGCCCGACGCGGTGTCGATGCGCACGAGCTGCGCGCCGGTGCCGACGTTGTCGACGTAGAACATCCCGTCGGTGCCGATCACCGACGCCACGCCACCCACCACCACCTCGTCGCCGGCTGCACCGCCTGCATAGGCGAAGTGGCCGGTCACCGCATGCACCGCGGCCGCCTGCAGGACGAGCACCGTGCCCGTGTTGCGCGCCACGCTGAGCTCGCGCGCGGGGGCGTTCATCGACCAGGCCACATTCACGCCGCTCTCGTCGATCGACACGCTGTTGGCATGGAAGGGAAGCAGCTCGCGCACGAGCAGGTCGCCGTGCGCGTCGGTGCGTCCGGCGAATTGGTTTTCGCGCAGGATCGGCGCATTGGCCAGGCCGGGCACGCGCACCAGCGCGAAGCCGTTTTCCACCGGCGGCGTCAGGAACATGCGCCCACCGATGCCGACCAACGCACCCGTCGCAAGCAGGCTGCCGTTCGTGTCGCCGTCGAAGGACTGGGCGTCGACCGCGAAGCGCCCGTAGGGGTTCTGGTATTCGGCGTGCGCGAACGCCGAGTCGACGTCGCCGTCGCGCTGCAAGCTCGCGTAATAGCCCAGGCCCGTGCCGGTCGGGCGCGAGTGCTGGAAGTTCAGGCCATATCCCTGCCGCGTGTCCTGCCCGTCGTCGCGCTGGCGCGCCGTGACGTTGACGCTCGCGCGGTCGAGCGTGATGTTCAGGCTCAGCTGCACGGAGGTGTCGCGGAACAGATCGGATTCGCGTCGCTGCGCGGTGAGGAACAGTTGGCCGCGATCCCACAGGGCGTAGGAAACGGTGCTTCCGAGCGTGCGCTCCACGGGCAGTACGTCGCGACGCTGGCGGCCGGCGTTGAACTGCACCGACATCCGATTCGTCGGCGAGAAGGCGAGGGAGGCGTAATCGTCCTCGCGCAATGCGCCGAGGAGGAACGCACTCGGATCGGAAATCGTGCGGTAGGCGGCATCGGCACGGCGAGACCCCATTCCGAACGACCAGCTCCCCATGCCGAGCGAGTAATTGATGGCGTGCGCGTTGCCACGGCCCAGTCCGTCGGCGTCGCTGTCGCCCCATGCGAGCGCGAACTCGCCGATCGGCGTGCGGATCGCGGCATCCACGCCCGCGTTGCGCACGTGTTCGTCGCCTTCGGCGCGCCCGCCGAGCGTCAGCCAATCCGACAGGCCGCGGCGATACCACCCCTGCCACGCGGCGCCGTCGGCGTAACCGCCGCCCAGGCCGCCGCCGTTGCGCGGCGCGCCGATGCGCACCTGGTATTCGTCCAGGCCCTTCGCCAGCAGGCTCGGGCTGCCGCCGTAATAGGTTTGCGTCGCCAGTTCGCTGCGATTGCCGAATGGGTCGCGCACGATCACGCGCACGTCGTTGCGGCCGGGTTGCACGCCGAGCTGTTCGAGGGTGAAGGGGCCGGCGCTGACGTCGTGCCGGCCGACCAGCACGCCGTTCGCGTACACCTCGACCGTACCGGGGCTTTCGAGCACGCCGCTGTAATACGGTTGCGGGAAGGTGACTAGGTAAGGATCGGTATCGAACGCGCGTTCGACGCCGACACCGCCGATCAGGCGGCTGCCGCCCAACGCATCGCGCGGAACCGCGTATTGGTCGCCCACCGTCCAGCGACGCAGCGCGGCTGGCTGGTCCAGTTCGAAGCGCGTCAGCCCGCGTCGCCAGGAAAACGCCGGATCCCACTGCGCCGTGCTGCGCAGCGCGCCGTTGCCGCGACCCACGGCGCCGTCGACGAACAACAGGCCGTCGCCATCGTGGTTCACCGAGGCGGCGTAGTTGAGGTACGCGCTCCACGGCTGCGCGCCACCTTCGGACTGCGCACGCGTTCCCATCGACACGCGCTGGCGCGGCAGGCGATCGGCGCGGAGTTTGAGGTCCAGGCGCAACAGCGTGCGGTCGACCTTGAACGTGCTGCCGTGGTTGAGTTGATGCAGCGAGACGAAGGAGCGCTCGCCCACCGTTTCGGGCGTGACGCCCGTGGTATCGATCGCGCCGGCTTGCAGCGCGGCGATGTCGACCAGCATGTCGTCGCCGCGCGCGATCACCGGCGCGACGCCGACGCAGCGGCCGTTGATGCAAAGGTCGAGCAGGAGGATCTCGTCGCCGGGCAAGGCGTGCACGGGTCCTGCGATGGCGATGCAGAGCGCAGTCGCGAGCAGGCCGCGACGCAGCGCGGAGATCCTCAGGGCGCGCATCGCCAGCTACCGGGGGAGACCCTCGCCACGATCGGCTTGGAGTCGGGCAGCGCCAGTTCGACGCTCGCCGCATGCGCGCACGCCGACGCCGGGAGCGCCGGCTTGAACGGCAGGTGCGCGCCGGGCAGCACGTAATTGGTGTCCATCTTGAGCGTGTGCAACGTGCGGCCCTTGGCATCGCGCAGCGTCAGCGTGCCTGCGGTCGGCGCCAGATAGGCCGTGCCGGTGTTGCCCAGCACCAGCGAAGACGCGTCGACCGCGATCGTCGGGTTGGATTTCGCGGCGGGCGGTTCGACGAATACCGGCAGGCTCATCTTGGTGAGCATGCGCACCTGGCCGCTCGCGGTCTGCGCGCGCGGACCCGGGAGTTCCTGGATCTCCACGCGATAGGCGTGTTCGGCGGTGACGGTCGGGGCAATGCTACCCACGCGCAGGCGGGCTTCGCCCTTCGCCGGCATCTTCAGGATCAGGGGGTGCACGATCAGGTCCTGCGTCGGCACCTGCTCCCACTTGCCATCCGCGCCTTGCGTCCAACGCAGCACGCGCACTTCGAAGGTGACGTCGTTGGCGTCCTCGCTGGTGAGGACGATCGTGTCCACCGGGTTGGCGGCACCCAGGTGCAGACGGACGTTGCTGATGCGGAATTGCGCCGCGACGGCGACGCCACCGAAGCAAGCGAGGGGAACGAGCGCGGCCAACGCGGCCGCGCGTGCGCGCGTGCGGATCTTGATCATGCGGATGTGCAACCGAAAGCCCCGCCTTGCGGCGGGGCGGGGTGGATCAGAAGTTCAGCTGGATGGTCACGACGTCGACGTAGTTCGCCGCAACCGCGACGTCCTGGCCGGGCTGGATGCGGCCATAGACCGTCTGCAGCGCCGAGGTGTTCGCGCTGGCCGAGACGTAGGCGGTCGGCGAGGACGCGTCGACGCAACCCCACGGCGTCGTGCGCGCGGTGTCCTGGTACAGGAAGTAGGGCAGGCGGTTGGCGGCGGAGCCCATCTGGCGCTGGGGTGTCGTGCAGGTCGACGTACCCGTCTTGTTGTTGCCCTCGAGCAACCAGATCCTGGCCGAGGTGCCCTTGGTGCAGCGCACGTTGAACGTGCCGTCGACATCCTTCGGTGCGGCGTTGTTCGCGCCGGCCGGATCGTAGTTGCCGAAGTCCATCGTGCCCGCGCCGACGACGACGCACGAGGCGTTCACGGTGGCCGAGACGTTGAGGTTGCCGGTCGCAGAGGCGGCCTGGGCGGAAGCGGAAGCAAACAGCGCGCCGGTGACGGCGCAAGCGAGCAAGGCGGTACGCATTTGAAAATCCCCAAGGTTGTGGCGTTGCGGACACCGAGGGGGTGCCGCCGGGGTTAAAACCTAGTGAAGGACGATTTGGGTCGCAATCAAAACCACGACTGGTTGGCACTTGGCATGCGAAACTGTGACGTAGATCACAGAAAAAGCCCCGAACCGTTCAGGAATTCACCCTATTCAGGCGTGTGAAAGGGGTGTCAATGCGCGTCAGGTCATATGACACGCGGTGTCAGGGTGACCAAAGGTCACTAGGTGATGACGCCTATGGGTGGCTTGTAGACCGATCCTCACCCCGCCGCGGGCGCTAATGCGCCTTGGCGATGCCGGGCGTGGCTGGGGCGGGCGACTTCTGTCCGGGCCCGCCGGTGCGCAGGGCGTCGTCGTTGGTGATCGTGCCTGTCCCGGTCGCATCGGCGATCGGCGCGCCGATCGCGTTCGAAAGCGCGACCTGGAAGGTTTCGTTCGCCTCGCGCGTGCGATCACCGTTGAGGGTCACGTCGAAGTTGCGTGCGGTCTGCCCCGGCGCGAATGTCAGCGAACCCGACGCGGCCACGTAATCGCTCCCCGCAAGCGCCGTGCCGTTGCGCGTGGCGATCGAGACGGTGACGTTGGAACCGGACGCCGCCGACAAGCGCACCGTGAAGCGCAAGACCTTCGTGCCCGCATCGCCTTCGATGACGGCCGCATCGGCGATCGACAACGCCGGTGCGACGCTCGGCTTCCAGCCCAGCTTGACCACCTCGAAGTCGCTCGCCTTCAATCCGCCGAACGCCGGATTGAGCGCGCCGTTGTTCCAGCGCACGTCGAACGTGCCGGAGATGTACATGTCCGAGCCGTTGTCGGCGACGATCAGCCCGTAGGACTGCATCGCACGGAAGATCTTGCGTGCGACCGGGTCGCTGGTGCGCAGCGCGGGATCGGCGCCGTTGACGCTGCGCTTCAGGCGCAGGCGCGCGCCCATCGGCAAGGCACCGGTGGAACTGCCCGCGGTGTGGGAGGCAGGAAACACGTGGCCATTGCTCGTGCGCACGGTGACGCGGAAGGCGTGCCGGATTTCCGCAACGTTGGGATTGGCCGCTTCGTCGTAACGCACCAGGCCGGGGAAGATCGCAAGGCCCGCCGCATCGGCGGAGGTCCAACCTTCGGGGCGACGGTCGCTGCGCTTGAGGTCGTAGAACGCGCCGGAACCCGCGTACCAACGCTGCTGCGCCGTTGAATACCAGGCGTTGTACAACTCGTACAGGGTTCGATTGCTGCAGTCGACGATCAGGATGTGGCGGTCGTTGTCGTCGCGCTGGTCGACGTTGCCGGGCGCGCCGCCTTCCATCCAGTGCGCTTGCGAAGCGACGTTCGAGGGAATCGGATAGAACGCAATGCCCTGGTGGGTGGACATGTCCACGCCGTCGCTCTCGTCCCAGTAATCGAAGGTCACGGCGGACTTCGCCGTCGCGCCATTCACCACGATGTATGGGAAGCCGTAAACGGCCTGGCTGCCGGTCGATTCTTCGCCACCGAAATCCGGGTGGAGGCTGCGCGTTGCACCGATGAAGTTGATGAAGTTCGCGGAGTTCGCATCGACCGGCGCCTGCGAGATGTCGGTGTTCCACCAGTTGTCGGCGGAGAACACGGGCAGCGGCGCGGCGATGGGCGCGCCCTGTACTGGTGCGTTGACTGCCGGGCAGGATTGCGCCTGCGCCAGGCCGGAGAGGCACAGGGCGAGCGGAACGAGGGACAAGGCGAGGGCACGGGAGGCCATGGCGGATCCTGCATCGGCGGATCGGCTCGAGCCTCGCCCTCCGCCGCCTGCAGGTCAACGCTCGGAAATTAACTCCGTTCACGCCGTCACAGTCCGCGCCAACGCGAGGTTCAGCCTTCAGCCCCAGGCCGACAGATCCTGACGCAAGGTGTCGATTCCTGCCCACGGGTCCTTGCGCTGCCGCTTGATGCGCGCGAGCGTCTTGTCCATGTCGAATGCGTCGCCGCGCTTGAGCGCCTTGAGTTCGGACCACGCCAGCGGCACGGCGACCGGCGCACCCGCACGCGCGCGCAGCGAGTACGACGCCACCGCGGTTGCACCGCGTCCATTGCGCAAGTAGTCGACGAAGATCTTGCCGGGGCGCAATTTCAAGGTTGCAGTCGCCAGATAGGTCTCCGGATCGGAACCTGCGAGCGCTTCGGCGAAACCCTTCGCGAATTTCCTGACGAGTTTCCAGTCGTTCGCCGGATTGAGCGGCACCACGACATGCAGGCCTTTTCCGCCCGTCGCGCGCAGGAAGGATTGCAAGTGCAGTTGTTCGAGCAATTCGCGCACGTGCGTCGCGGCGCGTTTGACTTGCGCGAAGGGGACGTTCGGCCCGGGGTCGAGGTCGAAGACGACGCGATCGGCGCGGTCGGGATCGTCCGCGTGCGCGCCCCAGGGATGGAACTCCAATGCATTGAATTGCACCAGTTCCATCACGCCCGCGACGTCGTCGACCACCAGGTAATTCGCGTTGATGCCGGCTTCTTCCTTCAGGCGCACGAAGCGGACGATCTCCAGCCCCGCGGTGTGGTGCTTCTGGAAGAAGCAGGCCTTGCCCACGCCGTCGGGGCAACGGATGACGGACAGCGGGCGGCCGCCGATCTCCTGCAGCAGCCGCGGCGCGACGGCCTTGTAATAGTCGGCGACCTGCTGCTTGGTGATGTTGCGGTCCGGGAAGATGACCTTGGTCGGGCTGCTCAGGCGCGCTTCCGGCGCAGGGGCGCGTTCGCGCGCGGTGGTTTTCTTCGCTGCCTTTTTCTTCGCCGGCTTCGCGCGATCCGAATCGCGCAGATCGCCCACATCCTTGTCCATGCGCACCGTCTTCAGCGATGGCTGCCGCAGGATGCCCGAGTTGCCCAACCCCCGAATGAAGACTTCCACCACGAACAAGGGCGGAAACCACGTCGCGCGCTTGAGTTCGGCATCCAGCGGAATCGGCACGTGCACGCTCGGTGTCGCCGATCCGATCTGTCCGATGTGTTTCGACAACGTGCGCAACTGTTCGCTCGAAAAACCCGTCCCCACGCGGCCCGCGTACACCCAGCCGTGTTTTTCGTCGGGGCGCGCGAGCAACAGGGAACCGAAGCCCGTGCGCGACCCCTGGCCCTTCGTCGTGCCGACCACCGCGAATTCGTCGGAATCCAGGCGCTTGGTCTTGCGCCAGTCGTCGCTGCGGCCGCCGGTGTACGGCCGATCCGCGCGTTTCGAGATGATGCCTTCGAACTGTTGCTCGGATGCGAGCGCGAACGCCGCCGCGCCTTCATCGCCGGGCACGTGCGAGGAGTAGGACAGATGCGGGATCGGCGTGGCGAGCAGCGCTTCGAGCAAGGCCTTGCGCTCGGTCAGCGGCGCCGCGCGGATGTCGACACCGTCCAGATGCAACAAGTCGAACAGCACATACGCCAGGCCCCCTTGTTCGTCGCCCGACAGCGTGGATTGCAACAGGTTGAAATCCGCCTGCGTGCCGCGACCGGCGATCAATTCCCCATCGAACGCGGCGCTCCCGACGCCAAGCTGTTCGAGCGCCCCGCGCAACTCGGGCACCTTGTCCGTCCATTCGATCGCGTTGCGCGACCAGATGCGGACCTTGCCGTCGACGATCGTGGCCACGAGCCGATAACCGTCCCACTTCACTTCGTGGATCCATTGCGCGCCGTTGGGCGCGACCTCGCCCAGTTTCGCCAGTTGCGGCGCGAAGGCTTCGTTGCGCAACGTGGCCTTCCTGGCGCCACGCAACTTCAGCGCCTTCGCGGCCCAGTCCACCTTGCGTTGCGTTTTCGGCGCGATCTTCTTCGCGGCTTTCTTCGCCACTTTTTTTCCCGCCGGCGGCGTCACATCGGCCAGCAGGTCGTCGGCCTCCACCTTGCCCGCGTACGCATCGTTCTCCTTGAACAGCAGCCACTGCGGCTGGCGCGCGGGTTTGCCGGAACGCACCAGGTGCCACTCGCCCTTGAGCTTCTCGCCGAACAATTCGAATCGCAGGTGGCCCTTCGCCAGTTGCGCTTCGGGGTCGAACGGCGTCGTCCACACGCCATGGTCGAACTGCGCGACATGGCCGCCACCGTATTCGCCCTGCGGGATGTCCCCTTCGAACGTCGCGTACGACAGCGGATGATCCTCGACTTCCACCGCCATGCGCTTGACCTTCGGGTCGTAGCTCGGGCCCTTGGGCACGGCCCAACTCTTGAGCGCGTCGCCGACCTGCAGGCGGAAGTCGTAATGCCTGCGCGAGGCGTGGTGCAGTTGCACCACGAAGATCGGCCGATGCACTTCCGGTGTCGGCGCAGCCTTGCGTTTTCCCGCCTTTTTCGCCGGTGCCCGCGCGTCGGGCGAAGGTTCGCGCGTCTTGTCGAAGTGCCGCTTGCGGCGATATTCGGTGAGGCTCATTTCGTCACGAATCGTGCACGCCGGGGCGAGGTATCACGACGCTATCCAAGGCACGCGAAGGAGATCGTGATGGCGGGCAAGCGTGAACTCAACGAACCCCACCCCGGCGACAAGCGCCTGCAGCGTCGCGACAACAAGGGGCGGTTCGCCGAATCCGACGACCTGGGCCGTTCGCTCGCGCAGGACCAGCGACAGAAAGCGGAGCACGATGCCAAGCCGGGGCAGGGCGATCGCGGCGACCGCAAGCATTAGCCGCGCCGGCCGCCTGCGTTAGCATCACGGCATGTGCGGCCGATTCACCCGCGACTTCACGTGGCAGCAGGTGCGCGCGTTCTCGCACATGCTGGACCTGGACGTGCCTGCGGAAGACCCGGTGCCGGCCTGGAACATCGCCCCGACCGATCCGCACCCGGTCATCGTCGCCCACGGCGACGGCGGCCTGGTGCAGGAAATGCGCTGGGGCCTGCTCCCGCCCTGGCAGAAGGACACCAGGCTTGCCTACAGCACGATCAACGCGCGGCTGGAGTCGATCGCGGAAAAGCCCGCGTTCCGCGGCGCGTGGAAGCAACGCCGGGCCCTGGTCCCCGCATCGGGCTACTACGAGTGGCCGGTCATCGATGGGAAGAAGCGTCCGCACTGGATCCGCCTGGCCGACGCGCCGGTCATGTTGTTCGGCGGGGTGTGGGAAACGCGCTCCGACGGCGCAGGTGGGTCCTTGCTCACCTACAGCATCGTGACGCGCGCGGCCGATCCGGTGATCCGTTCCGTACACGATCGCATGCCGCTGATCCTCCCGCCCGAGGTGCTGCACGACTGGCTGCACGGCGACGCCGAGCACGCCATGGCCATCGCGCACGCCGTGCCCGAACCGGCGCTGGTGTTCCATGAAGTCGACCCGGCGGTGGGCAACGTGCGCAACCAGGGCGCGCAGCTGATCGCGCCGATGCCGTGCGCCGCGGACGGCCTGTTTCCCTGACGCAGGGTGCGTGCCAAACTCCCGCCGGTTACGAATGGCTGGGGAATTCCATGCGGGAAGTCGCATCGGCGCGCATCGCCGTGATTGGCCTGGGCTATGTCGGGCTGCCGCTGGCCGTCGCGTTCGGGCGTGCGCACGACACGCTGGGCTTCGACATCGACGCTGCGCGCATCGGTGCATTGCACGACGGTCTGGGCGACCGCAACCGCGAAGTGACGCCCGACGAACTCGCGCAGGCCGCGCGCCTGCGCTTCAGCGCATCCCCGGCCGACCTGCGCGACTGCGATGTCTTCGTCGTGACCGTCCCCACGCCGATCGACGAACACAAACGCCCCGACTTCAGCCCGTTGATCAGCGCCAGCCGCACGATCGGCGCGGTACTCAAGCGCGGCGACGTCGTCGTCTACGAATCCACGGTGTACCCGGGCGCGACCGAGGAAATCTGCGTCCCCGAACTCGAACGGGCCTCGGGCCTGCGCTTCAACCACGACTTCACCGTCGGCTACAGCCCGGAGCGCATCAACCCGGGCGATCGCGAACGCCGCCTGTCGACCATCCCGAAAGTCACCTCCGGCTCCACGCCGGAAGCGGCGGATTTCGTCGACGCGCTGTACGCCACGATCATCACCGCGGGCACGCACAAGGCCTCGAGCATCAAGGTGGCCGAAGCCTCCAAGGTGATCGAGAACACGCAGCGCGACGTCAACATCGCGCTGATGAACGAGTTCGCGCTGATCTTCCATCGCCTCGGGATCGACACCACCGAAGTGCTGGAAGCTGCGTCCACCAAGTGGAACTTCCTGCCGTTCCGTCCCGGTCTGGTCGGTGGGCACTGCATCGGCGTGGACCCGTACTACCTCATCCAGAAAGCGCAGGCGCACGGGTATTACCCCGACATCCTGCTCGCATGCCGCCGCATCAACGACGCGATGGGACAACAGGTCGCCGCCGAAGTGGTGAAGCTGATGGTGCAGCGCGGGCTCACCGTCGCCGGCGCGCGCATCCTGTTGCTCGGGCTGACGTTCAAGGAAAACTGCCCCGACCTGCGCAACACGCGCGTGGTGGAACTGGCCGGGGAGCTCGAGGATTACCGCGCGGTCGTCGAAATCCACGATCCGTGGGCGAATCCGCGCGAGGCGATGCAGGAGTACGGCATCGGCCTGGTCGCCGATCCCCCCGCTGGGGCCTATGACGCGGTCGTGATCGCGGTGGGGCATGATGACTTCAGGAAGATGGGCGTCGAAGGCCTGCGGCGCCTGGGCCACGCACGCACCGTCTACTACGACATCAAGGGCCTGTTCCCGAAGGATGCGGTGGACGCGCGGCTCTGACCCAACGCGTCCCTGGCGCAACCCGGAGCTCGCATGTCCCTCAGCCGCTACTTCCTCTACATCGCCAGCCTCGTCCTCACCGTCTTCTTCGGTTGGGCCACGCTGCGTGATCCGACGTGGAGCTGGGCGCTGGTCATCGCCGCGGGCATCGCCGCCATCGGCACGCTCGACCTGTTGCAGAAGAAGAGCACGCTGCGCCGCAATTACCCCGTGCTCGCGCATTTCCGCTTCGGCCTGGAATCCATCGGCCCGGAGATGCGGCAGTACTTCATCGAATCGGACATCGATGAAACCCCGTTCTCGCGCCAGCAACGCGCGTTGATCTACCAGCGCTCCAAGTCGGTGCGCGATACACGCCCCTTCGGCACCTTGCACGATGTGTACAGCGTCGACTACGAGTGGATCAATCACTCGTTGGCGCCGGCCGCGATTCCGTCCGACGATTTCCGCATCGACATCGGTCCGACCTGTGCCAAGCCGTATTCGGCCAGCGTGTTCAACATCTCGGCGATGAGCTGGGGCGCGCTGTCGGCCGCCGCCATTCGCGCATTGAACGAAGGCGCGCGGCGCGGCAAGTTCTACCACGACACCGGCGAGGGCTCGATTTCGCCATATCACCTGGAGAACGGCGGCGATCTGGTCTGGGAGATCGGCTCGGGTTACTTCGGTTGTCGCGACGACAAGGGCGATTTCGATCCCGGCAAGTTCGCCGTCGCCGCGCAGCGCGAACAAGTGCGCATGATCGAAGTCAAACTCTCGCAGGGCGCCAAGCCCGGCCACGGCGGCGTGTTGCCGGGTGCGAAGGTCACGCAGGAAGTCGCGGCCACGCGCGGCGTCGCACCCGGCGTGGACTGTGTGTCGCCGGCGAAACATTCCGCGTTTTCGACGCCCGTGGGCCTGCTCGAATTCGTCGCGAAGCTCCGCGAACTCTCGGGCGGCAAGCCGACCGGTTTCAAACTCGCGATCGGCCACCCGTGGGAATGGTTCGGCATCGCCAAGGCGATGCAGGAAACCGGCCTGCTGCCGGACTTCATCGTCGTGGATGGCGCCGAAGGCGGGACGGGCGCCGCGCCGTCGGAGTTCATCGACCACGTCGGCGTGCCGATGCACGAAGCCTTGATGCTCGTGCACAACACGTTGGTGGGCCTGGACTTGCGCGACAAAATCCGCATCGGCGCCGCGGGGCGCATCGTCAGCGCTTTCGACATGGCGAGAACGATGGCGATGGGCGCGGACTGGTGCAACGCCGGGCGCGGTTTCATGTTCGCGTTGGGGTGCATCCAATCGTTGTCGTGCCACACCGACAAATGCCCGACGGGCGTGGCGACGCAGGATCCGCGCCGGTTCAAGCAGCTCGACCTGGCCGACAAGGCCACGCGCGTGCACAACTTCCACCAGAACACCGTGCATGCGTTGCGGGATCTGTTGTGCGCGGCGGGGCTGGACCATCCGGGGCAACTGGGCCCCGAACACATCCTGCGCCGCGTTTCCCCGATCGAGGTGCGTTCGCTCGCGGCGATCTACAACTTCCTGGCCCCCGGCGAATTGTTGACGCGCGTGCCCGACCACGCGGTGTTCCAGCAATTCTGGCGCGATGCGCGCAGCGATACCTTCGATGCGCCGGCCAAGGTCAGCGCGATGCGGATCGGCAAGTCCGTCTAGCCAAGCGGGTCTAACGTTCGTGCCGGAGCGACCAGAACCCGATGTCGCGCCGCAGGCGGAAGCCGATGCGCTCGTACATTTCCTTGGCGCGCTCGTTTTCGTGGCTGACATGCAGGAAGGGCTGGACGTTGGAGGCGATGAGATCGTTCGTCAGGAAGGCCATGAGCCGCCGCGCATAGCCGCGGCCGTTGCAGTCGGGATGCGTGCAGACCGCACTGACTTCGCGCGTGGTCGTCGAGCCCAGGCGTTCGCCGATCATCGCCGCGAGCTGGCCGCCTTCGTAGATGCCGAAGTAGCGGCCCATGTCCATCGTGCGCGGGCGGAAGTAATGCGGATACACCGAGGCGGTGAGCGCCAGGACGTCGTCGCGGTGGTCGATGCCCAGCGGCATGATCGGTGGGCCGTCGACGCCCGGCAGCGGCGCGTCGCACACCATCTGCGCCAGCGGCGGATAGGCGTGCATCTTCGCGTTGCGCATGGTTTTCGGCGCGACGCCCAGCAGGTAGACGGTTTCCACCGGCGCGACGAGCGCGTCGAGCGCTTCGTCGACGTCGCTGGATGCGTCGGGGACCGCGAAGAACGGCGCATACGCCGAGGGATAACGGAGCGCCACGCCCGCCTGCATGGCGATCCCGTGGTGCAGCGTGCGCAGGGCGGCGTGGATGGGGTTATCGAGGTCGTCCATGGGGCAGGCTGGCCTGCAGGCGTGTCCACATGACGGCCAATGTACTCCGGGTCAGAGCAGTTGCAGGACGTTCTCGATGGGGCGGCCGATGACCGCGCGGTCCCCGCGGACGAAGATCGGGCGTTCGATGAGGATCGGATGGGCGTGCATGGCGTCGATGAGCGCCTCGTCGGTGACCGACGGATCGGCCAGGCCGAGATCCTTGTAGGCGTCCTCGGCGGGACGCACCAGCGCGCGGGTGGGCAGGCCGAGCTTGCGGACGATCGCGCGCAGCTCGGCCTTGCTTGGTGGCGCGTCGAGGTAGGTGACGACCTCGGGTTCGACGCCGTGCTCGGCCAGCAGCGCGAGCGCCCCGCGCGACTTGCTACAACGCGGATTGTGGAAGTATTTGTCCATGCCGGCATTGTAGGCCGCGCGCGACGGAAAAATTTTGCGGCCGCTTGCACACTGAATGCGCACAACGCACCAAAAGTGTGTTGTTTGCGTGAACTTCCCGCGATAACGTCGGTCCGTGGCTTGGGGAAGCCGACGTCGGGGAAGTACGAAATGAAACGGGGACTGATTCTTGCGATGGCGCTCCTGGGTGCACACGGCGCGGCGCTGGCCGCCGAGCCGGAGGTGGTGATCGACAGCCGCTACTCCAGCGCCGGCACCTTCCTGCCGGCCGTGAATGCCGCGCGCGACGCCGCCGCCGGGTTCGCGCTCTCGCGCGCGATGCTGACCAACGTGGTCGCCAAACATTGCAGCGAGGTCGACGTCGCCCACGCGCTGCGCGCCGACGAAGCGCGCAACCGCTGGTGGCAGCACAACGAAGAGACGGTCGGCGCCGCCAAGGGCTACGTGCAACTGCAGCGCGCGATCGTGCAGGTCAAGCAGGGCGAAGCGGTTGCCACGCAGTACCGCGACGGCGTCATGGCGCAGGCGAAGGCCGATGCGATCGCCACGATGGAAACCTGGTTCCCGGAAGGCAAGCAGGACGGCGCGACCTGCGACAAGGTCGTCGACGAATACTTCGCCGGTACGCGCGATATCGGCCGCAGCGAGGAGTTCGGCACGGTCCTCGGCCGTCTGGAAGGCGACATGCAGGCCTGGCGGGACGCTCAGCGCACCGAGTGAGCCATGCGATCATGGCGGGCCCGTGCACGAGCCCGCCCGATGTCCACGCCCTGCCCGCAATGCACGCTCGACAACACTTACGTCGACGGGTCCCACCACGTATGCGCCGACTGCGGATTCGAATGGCCGCTCGCAGGTGGTGAGTCGGCGCCCGAAACGCAGGTGGTGCGCGACAGCAACGGCAACGCGCTTGCCGACGGCGACACTGTCGTCGTGATCAAGGACCTGAAGGTCAAGGGCAGTGCGATCCCGCTCAAGCAGGGCACGGTGATCAAGCACATCCGCCTGGTGCCAGACGATGCGGACCACATTGAAGGCAACTCCGACAAGATCAAGGGCCTCGTGCTGAAGACGTGTTTCCTGCGGAAGGCGTGATGCATCGCGCGTGCTCGCGCGAACGCCGGCGTGGGCCAAGCCCGGGTCGAGGCGGGCCTGGCCATGACCGAGGGCGTCCGGGAACGACCGCGCGCAAGCAAGCGCGCACGCGCGACGTCCTTTCGATAGGGGCGACACGCGAACCCGGACACCGCGCTCATTCCTGCGTTATCGTCGGCGCCCCGGACAACGGAGGCACTGCATGCAACGGATTTTCGGACGCTTGGCCCTGGCGGCGCTGCTCGCCGCGCCGGCCGCCAACGCCAACGACCTGGCGACGCTGAAACAGGACGGCACGCAGTACACACTGACCGACGAGCAAGGCTTCTGCGCGAAGGGCGAAAGCGCGATCCGGCAAACCGTCGACGGCGCCGAACGCCGTGCGGGCTGTTACACGCTCGACCCGACCACCGTGCACGTGCGCTGGTCCGACACCACGATCGAATCCTTCAACATCAAGCGCTTCAAGGCGACCGCCTACGCGCAACGCCTGGCCGAGAAGGAGCACAGGCTGAAGAAGGGCGGCAACCGTTACGACACGCCATTGATCGATCGGACGATTCCCACGATTCCGGACCTGCCCATGCAGGGCAACTGAGCCGCGACCGATCGCTGCAGTGCACGAGAAAGCCGCCCGCGAGGCGGCTTTTTTGTGCTGCACCGCAGCGGGAAAACGCTTTCTTTGCCCGCTCGTCGGCAAATCCGCCCTGTTTTGTTAGCAGGTCGTTAATGACCCTGTTACAACCGTGTTGCGGTGGGACGAGCCGCCGCCGGCCATCGGCCGTCACATGTCGAAGGGAGATCGAGCATGGCGTTCGTAACGGACAAGCGTGGACTGAAGTGGTCGGCACTGGCGATCGGTCTGTCGTTCGCATTGGCGGCGCAGGCGCAGGAGGCAAGTACGACGGCGGCGCCGGCCGACCAGCAGCAGGCGGCAAAAACCCCCTCCGAACTCGACACCGTGCAAGTGCTCGGCTCGCGCGCGCGCGGGCGGACGGCGGCGGAAACCGCGGCGCCGGTCGATGTCATTTCCAGCGAACAACTCCGCCAGGCGGGTGTGCAGGAAGTGGGGCAGATCCTGCAGATGCTCGAACCCAGCTTCAACTTCTCCCGCACCTTCGTCAGTGATGGTACCGACATCCTCCGTCCGGCCACGTTGCGCGCGCTCGGGCCCGACCAGGTGCTCGTGCTGGTCAACGGCAAGCGCCGGCACCAGCAGGCGCTGGTGAACGTGCAGCAGACGATCGGCCGCGGCTCGGCGGGTACCGACATCAACGCGATCCCGATCTCGGCGATCGACCGCGTCGAAGTGCTGCGCGACGGTGCGTCCGCGCAATACGGTTCCGATGCGATCTCCGGCGTGATCAACATCGTGCTGCGCCAGCAGACCGACGCCACGCTGATGAACTTCGAAGTCGGCCAGACCTACAAGGGCGACGGCGAGGTGCTGCACGGTGGCGCCAATACCGGTTGGAAACTCGGCGACGGCGGATTCATCAACCTCACCGGCGAATACCGCGATCGCGGGGAAACCAATCGCGCGGGGCCCGACCTGTTGCGCGTGGACCCGCCGCGCGTCACGCAACGCCTCGGCGATGCGGACGCCAAGGACATGTACCTGTGGTTGAACGGCGAACTGCCGGTGGCCGGCGGCGAGTTGTACTGGTTCGGCGGCGCTTCGAAGCGCGAAGGCGATTCGTCGGGCTTCTTCCGCACCGGTGGCGACAACCGCACCGTGCCCGACCTGTATCCCGACGGCTTCCTGCCGAACATCATCACCACGGTCGAGGATCAATCGCTCGCGGTCGGATATCGCAGGCTGCTCAACGATGCGTGGGACATGGATTTCTCCGTGAACCATGGCCGCAGCCAATTCGGTTTCGAGGAACGCAATTCGGTCAACGTCAGCTGGTGGTACGAGCCGATCGATCCGGCCAATCCCGCCGCCGGCATCTACGGCGCCTCGCCGGTGGAAGCCGATACCGGCACGCTGGAGTTCACGCAGACCACGGTGAACCTCGACTTCCGCGGCAACATCGACTGGGGCATCGGCAACAGCCCGCTGTCGCTGGCCACGGGTGCGGAATGGCGCACGGACGGCTATTCGATCGAAGCCGGCGACCCGGTGTCGTACATGTACGGCCGCACCGACAACCGCGGCATTCCGATCACCGGCCAGACCGGCGACATCGCGCAACCGGGCATGCAGGGGTTCCCCGGGTTCTCGCCGCGCGAAGCGGTGGATGAAAGCCGCCACAACTGGGCGGTGTACCTGGATGGCGAGTCCAACCTCACCAACGACTTCCTGCTCGGCGCGGCGGTCCGCTACGAGGATTACTCCGACTTCGGCACGACGGTCACCGGCAAGTTGTCGGCACGCCTGGACATGAGCCCCACCTTCGCGATCCGCAGCACGGTCTCCACCGGTTTCCGCGCGCCGGGCGTACAGCAGTTGTTCTACGGCCAGCGCTCGACCAACCTCAACGCCGCCGGCGTGCTCACCGACACGCTCACCGCGCGCCAGGACAGCGACGTCACGCGCGCATTCGG
This sequence comes from Lysobacter sp. P5_C4, assembly GCF_054049695.1. Classification (NCBI taxonomy): domain Bacteria; kingdom Pseudomonadati; phylum Pseudomonadota; class Gammaproteobacteria; order Lysobacterales; family Lysobacteraceae; genus Lysobacter; species Lysobacter sp. P5_C4. Next base: position 144,271 of record NZ_JBFULX010000003.1, read on the forward strand.
CATCCAGCCGCTGAAGGAAGAGGAATCGACCGCGTTCACGCTGGGCCTGGCCTGGCGGCCGAACGAGAAGTTCGCGCTGACCGTCGACATTTTCCAGATCGACATCAACGACCGCATCATCTTCTCCAGCAACATCCAGCCCGAAGATCCGGCCACTTGCGGCCCGGCGAACGCGGGCTGCCCGATCCGCCAGATCCTCGATCCCCTCGGCGTGGGCCAGGTGTTGTTCTTCACCAATGCGATCGACACCAAGACCGAAGGCGTGGACATCGTCGCCGACTACAACACCGACCTGTGGGGCGGCGCGCTCGACCTCACTGCGCTGCTGCACTGGAACGACACGGTGGTGAACAAGCGCCATTCGCAGTCGACGGTGCTGGCGCCGCAGGTGTTGTTCGACGACACGCAGGTCACGCTGATCGAAGACGGCCAGCCCGGCGCCAAGCACGTGCTGCAAGGGTTCTGGCACGGCAACCAGTGGGAGTTCACGCTGCGCGAGAACTATTTCGGCGCAGTGTCGGGCGAAGGCTTCACCCCGGGGCTGAAGGAAACGTGGGGCGGCAAGTGGCTCACGGACGTCGCGGTCGGTTACAACTTCACCGACAACGTGCGGCTCACGGTGGGCGCGAACAACGTCTTCGACGTGTATCCCGACAAGTGGGACGCCGGCGTGACCAATCCCAACGATCCGAACTTCGGCGTCTCGCCGCAGACCAACGTCTTTCCCGCGCTGGGCTTCGTCTACGGCTGGGAAACGATGCCCTTCGGCATGAACGGCGGGTACTACTACGCCAAGATGGATTTCAAGTTCTAGCGAGCCGACGCACGTGCTGCCCTATCGGCAGCACGTGCGTCGGGGAGCCCGGCCAGCTTTGCTGGCCGGGTTTCGTCAAATCGACCCCAGCGCGAAATCGATCGCCGCGCGCACCGCGGCCACCTGCGCATCGTTGCACTGCTGCGGGGTGGCGCGCGGGCTGTCGGGATACACCTCGGTCGTGGTGCGGTAGCGCGCGTGCGTGATCGACGGGCACAACCCCAATTCGCGCAACGGATAGTTGATGACGCCATGCCCGACGACGGGCGATGCGATGATTTCGTTGTTCGCATCCGGCGGCGCGATGTGCGTGACCCTTTCCACCGCCGCGATGATGGCCTGCTGGAAGTACGGCTGCGGGTCTTCGGTATCGCCGACGAGATAGAACCCGTCGGGAATCCCTTCGGGCTCGAAGGGCTTGCCATCGCGCGCGGCGAGCGCGGGGCGGAATTCGGATTCGTCCGTGTCGGTGGTTTCGTGCAGGTCGATGTGCACGAGCACCTTGTCGGCAATGGGCGCAACCAGGCGCAGCAACGCGGCCGATTCTTCCGCCGGGCTGTTCTCGCGGAACGAGCGGTTGGGATCGATCGCGTTCGGGTTCCAGCGATGGATGCGTTCGTACGCCCACGGACTCACGCACGGAACGACGAGCAGGTTCACGCGCCCGGCATAGTCCTCGCCATGTTGTTCGACGAATTGCAGCGCGCCATGCACGCCGCTGGTTTCGTAACCGTGCACGCCGCCGGTGACGAGGATGGTCGGTAACGCGTCATTCCAGGTGCGAGAACGGATGGCGAGTTGCGGGAAGGTTTCATCGCCGTACACCAGGCGCCCGTATTCGCTGACATCGAAACGCGAACGCAGCCGATCGACGCGCGCGACGACATCGTCGGCGTAACTGCGATGACGGACCTGGCCCGCGAGCCATGCTTGTCTCTCGGCGGCGCCCCAAGGCTGGCCGGCCGTGCCGATGGGGTAGGTCGATGCGGTCATGGGAAGCGGCGGCAATGGGGGGGAAACGCACTTTACACGCTGCAACCAATGCCATTGGCCGCCCAACGTCCCTGCGAGGTCATCGCCGACCCCCGTCTAGCCCGTTGGTCATCTTGACCTTTCATGTGGCCCCTCCGCACAGTCGGCGGGGTTTACGGGATCCTATTGCCTCGGGGAGTCACAGATGGACAGACGCACGTTCCTCACGATGTCGGGCCTGGGCGTGGCCGGCCTGATGGTGCCTTTCGGTCGCGTCATCGCGGCCGAAGCGCTGGTCGAGACCATGGATGTGGGCAAGAAGAAGGCGCTGGCCGACGCCGCGCTGCAGGCCGCCACGGCGGCGGGCGCGACCTACTGCGACGTGCGCATCGGGCGTTACCTGCGCCAGTTCGTGATCACGCGCGAGGACAAGGTCCAGAACGTGGTCAACACCGAATCCACCGGCATCGGCGTGCGCGTGCTGGTCAACGGTGCGTGGGGCTTCTCGGCGACCAATTCGCTGAACACGCAGGGCGTGGTGAAGGCCGCGCAGCAGGCCGCCGCCATCGCCAAGGCCAACGCGAAGATGCAGACCGCGCCGGTGCAGCTGGCGAAGGCGCCGGGCGTGGGTGAAGTCGCGTGGAAGACGCCCATCGTGAAGAACTCGATGGAAGTGCCGATCAAGGACAAGGTGGACCTGCTGCTGGGCGTCAACGCAGCAGCCCTGGCCGCGGGCGGCGACTTCGTCAACTCGATGCTGTTCCTGGTCAACGAGCAGAAGTACTTCGCATCGACCGACGGCAGCTACATCGACCAGGACGTGCACCGCATCTGGGCGCCGATGACGGTGACCGCCATCGACAAGGCCAGCGGCAAGTTCCGCACGCGCGATGGCCTGTCCGCACCGATGGGCATGGGCTTCGAATATCTCGATGGCGCGCAGTCCGGCAAGTTCGTCTCGCCCAACGGCGTGGTGAATTACGGCCTGTCCTACGACATGAAGGAAGACGCGATCGCCTCGGCCAAGCAGGCGCGCGCAAAACTCACCGCACCCTCGGTGAAGCCGGGCAAGTACGACCTCGTGCTCGACCCTTCGCACACCTGGCTCACGATCCACGAATCGATCGGCCATCCGACCGAACTGGACCGCGTGCTCGGCTACGAAGCCAACTACGCCGGCACCAGCTTCGCCACGCTCGACAAGCGCACCAACAAGTTCCAGTACGGAAGCGACAAGGTGAACATCGTCGCCGACAAGGTGCAGAAGGGCAGCCTGGGCGCCGTGGGTTACGACGACGAAGGCGTCAAGACCAAGCGCTGGGACCTGATCAAGGACGGCGTGCTGGTCGATTACCAGACCATCCGCGACCAGGCCCACATCCTGGGCAAGACCGAATCCGACGGCTGCTGCTACGCCGACTCGTGGTCGAGCGTGCAGTTCCAGCGCATGGCCAACGTCTCGTTGCAGCCGGGCAAGGAAAAACTCGGCGTCGCGGAGATGATCAAGGGCGTCGAGAACGGCATCTACATCATCGGCGACGGCTCGTTCTCCATCGACCAGCAGCGCTACAACGCGCAGTTCGGCGGCCAGCTGTTCTATGAGATCAAGAATGGCCAGATCACGAAGCAGATCGAGGACGTGGCCTACCAGATCCGCACGCCGGAATTCTGGAACGCCTGCGTCGGCATCTGCGACGACAGCGACTATCGCCTCGGCGGTTCGTTCTTCGACGGCAAGGGGCAACCGGGCCAGGTCTCGGCGGTCTCGCACGGGTCGAGCACCGCGCGCTTCAACGGCATCAACGTCATCAACACCGCCCGCAACCTCGGCTGATCTTCGGAGACCCATCACATGAGCATCCTCAGCGAAGAGCAGGCCAAGGCCATCCTCGACAAGGTCATCAAGTTGTCCAAGGCCGACCAGTGCACCGCGCAACTGACCGGCAACGTGGACGGCAACATCCGGTTCGCCCTCAACAACATCTCCACCAGCGGCATCGTCGAAGACACCGAGCTCGCGGTCGAATCCGCGTTCGGCAAGCGCGTGGGCGTGGCGACGATCAACGAGTTCGACGACGCCTCGCTCGAACGCGTGGTGCGCCGTGCCGAGGAGCTCGCGAAACTGGCGCCGGAAAACCCGGAGTTCATGCCGGCCATCGAGAAGCAGACCTACAAGCCGAGCCCGACCTTCAGCGAATCGATCGCTGCGATCACGCCGGAATATCGCGCGCAGGTGGCGGCCGATTCGATCGCGCCGTGCAAGAACCAGAAGCTGATCGCCGCCGGTTTCCTCGAAGATGGCCAGAGCTTCGTGGCCTTCGCCAACAGCAAGGGCAATTTCGGTTACCAGCGCGCGACGAGCTTCGACTACACCTGCACCGTGCGCACCGACGATGGGCGCGGCTCGGGTTGGGTCGGGCGCAACGTCAAGGACGCCGGCGAGTTCAAGGCCGACGACGACATCCGCGTCGCCATGCGCAAGGCCACCGAATCGGCCGAAGCCAAGGCCCTGGAACCGGGCAAGTACACCGTGATCCTGGAGCCGGCCGCGGCCGCGGGCCTGATCTCCTTCATGTTCAACTTCTTCGGCGCACGCGAGGCCGACGAAGGCCGCAGCTTCCTGTCAAAGAAGGGCGGCGGCAACAAGGTGGGCGAACTGGTCTACGACCCGCGCGTGAGCTTCCATGCCGATCCGTGGAATCCCGACGCGCCCGTGCTGCCGTGGGACGGCGAAGGCCTGCCGCGCGAGAAGATGCCGCTCGTGCAGGACGGCAAGGTGGTCGCGATGCAGTACTCGCGCTACTGGGCCAAGAAGCAGGGCAAGACCGCGCAGGCCGAACCGGGCAACCTGATCATGTCCGGCGGCGACAAGACCACCGCGCAACTGGTGGCCGGCACGCAGAAGGGCATCCTGGTCACGCGCACCTGGTACATCCGCCTGGTCGATCCGCAGACGGTGCTGCTCACCGGCCTGACGCGCGATGGCACGTTCTACATCGAGAACGGGCAGATCAAGTATCCGGTGAAGAACTTCCGCTTCAACGAATCGCCCGTGATCATGCTCAACAACATCGAGGAACTCGGCAAGCCGGTGCGCGTTGCCGGCGATGAATCCTCGCTGCTGATGATGATCCCGCCGATGAAGTTGCGCGACTTCACCTTCACCTCGCTGTCGGACGCGGTGTGAGCACGTGACGCGCGCGCAGTTCCTCCGGCTGCTCCTGCTCGGGGCAGCCGGGGCTGCATTGCCGCCGCGCGTGCGTGCGACGCGCGTGGCGTACGACTTCTGGCTCACGCGCCTGAAGTACGATTCGGGCGACTGGGACGTCGACCAGCGCATGCCGTCCAACCTGGTGACGTCCCTGATCGACTACACCAACCTGCGCGTCGATCCGACCGAACACGTGCTGCCGCTGGCCGATCCCAAGATGCTCACGGCGCCCTTTTGTTACCTGGCCGGGCACAAGCTGGTGGAGTTCAACCCGCAGGAGCGACAGAATTTCGAGCGGTACGTACGCAACGGCGGCTTCGTGTTCGTCGATGACTGCAACCACGACATCGACGGCTTGTTCGCCAAATCCTTCGAAGCGCAGATGGCGTCGATCTTCGGGCCGAAGGCGCTCAAGAAACTGCCGCACAACCACCCGCTGTATCGCAGCTTCTTCAAATTCCCCGACGGCCCGCCGGCGACGGGATTCGAGTTGAACGGGTGGGGCGACGACCTCGTGCACGATTACCTGCGCGGGATCGAGATCGACGGGCGCCTGGGGATCCTCTACAGCAACAAGGATTACGGTTGCGAATGGGATTACGACTGGCGCAACAAACGCTTCCTGGCCGAGGACAACACCAGGTTCGCGGTCAACATCGTGATGTATGCATTGAACAGCTGACGGGCGAGCCATGAACGACACCAGCGCTGACAGGAATTTTTCCGAGGCCGACTTCAAGGCGCAGCTTGCGCGCCTGTCCACCTTGCGCGATGCGATCGCGCAAGCGATCGTCGGGCAGGAGGCGGTGGTCGAACAATTGCTGATCGGCCTGCTCGCCGGTGGCCATTGCCTGCTCGAAGGCGTACCGGGTTTGGGCAAGACGCTGCTCGTGCGTTCGCTCGGGCAAGCGCTCGCCTTGCAATTCCGGCGCGTGCAGTTCACGCCCGACCTGATGCCGAGCGACATCCTCGGCACCGAGTTGCTGGAAGAAGACCACGGCACGGGCCATCGTCATTTCCGTTTCCAACCCGGGCCAATCTTCACCAACCTGCTGCTCGCGGATGAATTGAACCGCACTCCGCCGAAAACGCAGGCCGCGTTGCTCGAAGCGATGCAGGAACGCACGGTGAGCTACGCCGGCGTCACGCATTCCCTGCCGTCTCCGTTTTTCGTCCTCGCCACGCAGAATCCCCTGGAGCAGGCCGGCACCTATCCCTTGCCCGAAGCGCAGCTCGACCGCTTCCTGCTGCACATCCGCGTCGACTATCCGAGCGAGCGCGAGGAATACGACATCCTCGCGCAGACCACGGGCACCGCGATGGGACAGGTGCCGGAAGTGATGCACGGCGAAGAAGTCCTGGCCTTGCAGGCGCGCGTGCGCGAAGTGCATCTCGGGCCCGATCTGCTCGGCTGGATCACGCGCCTGGTGCGCGCGAGCCGGCCGGGCGAACAATCGCCTCCGGACATCCGCCAGTGGGTGAAATGGGGCGCCGGCCCGCGTGCGGGGCAATCGCTCGTGCTCGCAGCCAAGGCGCGCGCGTTGTTGCATGGGCGACTGGCTGCGACACGCGAAGACATCCTCGCGCTCGCGGCACCCGTGATGCGCCATCGCCTGCTGCTGTCCTTCGCTGCCGAAGCCGAGCAGAAGAGTGCGGACGACGTGATCGCAGCGCTGTTGCGCAGCGTCCCCTTCACCGCCTGACACGGGGCGCCGCGTGCGTGCAGGCCACTCGATCGCCGAGCTGATTCCGCCGCAGGTGCGCGCGCGGTTGAAGGACTTGCGCCTGGTCTCGCGACGCGCGGTGGGTTTGCAAGGTGTCGGCTTGCATCACAGTCGCAGCCGCGGCGCGGGGCTGGAGTTCGCGCAGTATCGTGCGTACGAGCCGGGCGATGAGTTGCGCCAGGTCGATTGGAAACTTTACGCGCGCTCGGATCGCTTCTTCGTGCGCGAAGCCGAGCGCGAGAGCCCGCTGGCCGTGTGGTTGCTCGTCGATGCGACGGCGTCGATGGCGCAGGAAGATGCCGCGCGACCGGGCTGGTCGCGATTGTCCGCGGCCAAAGGCCTCGCCGCTTGCGTGGCCGAACTCGCATTGCGCCAGGGCGATCGCTTCGGCATGGCGGTGTTGCGTGGCGATGGCGTGCGGCTGGTGCCGCCGGGTGCGTCGGTGCGGCAACGCGATCGCCTGTTCCTCGAATTGCACGGGCTCTCCGCGGCGGGTCGCTGGCCGTCGGCCGAGCAACTGCGGCCCCTGTGGGAACGCATCCGTGCGGGCGATCTGGTCGTGTTGCTCAGTGATTTATTCGACGAGGGCGCCGTCGATGTCGCCACGCGCATGGCCGCCGCGCGGCGCGAAGTGCTCGCGATCCATATCCTGACGGCGGAAGAGCGTGATTTTCCGTTCGAAGGCGGGCATCGCTTCCGCGATCCCGAAACGGGCGAAGAGTTGCTCGGCGATGGGCCGGCGATGCAGGCGGAGTTCCTTGCGCGATTCGCGGCAGCGCGCCGTGCCTTGCAGGCGCGCCTGGATACCGGGGGCATCCGGCACGCCGACTACGTGCTCGACCAGCCGCTGGATCTGCCGCTGCGGCGCCTGTTCGGCGCGCGCGACGCCGCGGAGTACACGTGAACCTGATGTTCCTGCTGCCCGCCGGGCTCGCGGCGCTGGCGGCCGTGCTGCTGCCGATGGTGATCCACCTTGCGCGGCGCAGCGAACAGCACCCGACGGTGTTCGCCGCGCTGCAATGGTTGCGGCAGAAGCCCAAGCCGCGGCATCGGATCCGGTTCGACGAGTGGCCGTTGTTGGTCGCGCGCGTGGTGCTCGTCGCGTTGGTCGGACTCCTGTTGGCCAGGCCGGTGTTGTTCGGCGCCGCGAGCCACGCACCTTACGTGGCGGTGGCGCCGGGGATCGATGCGGCGCTCGCCAAACGCGCGGGCGTATCGAAGGAGGCGCGGTGGCACTGGTTGGCGCCGGGGTTTCCCGCGTTGTCCTCGACGCCGCCGAAGACGGACGCATCGATCACGAGCGCGCTGCGCGAACTGGATGCAATGCTGCCGTCGGATGTCGCATTGACGGTGCTCGTGCCGGCGCGGCTGGAGGGCGTCGATGCGCAGATTCCCAGATTGAGCCGGCGCATCGATTGGCGGATCGTGCAGGCCCCCACGCCCCGAGAGCTGATGCAAAGGGTGCAACCACCCGCGCCGCTGGCCGTTCGCTACGCACCCGAACGCAAGGAGGCGATGCGCTTTCTGCGCGCGGCGAACATTGCATGGCATGCCACGCCGGATATCGCGACGTCGGATCGGCCACCGAACGCGAAGTCCAGGCGCATGGCCTGGCTCGTGCCCGGCGCGGTGCCCGTGGACAGCATCGAATGGATGCGCGCGGGCGGCACCCTCGTGCTCGATTCGCAGGCAACGATCGCCGGCATGCCCACGCTCGTGCCGGCATGGCGCGATGAGGCCGGCACCGTGTTGATGGAAGGCGCGGCGTTCGGGCGCGGCCGCTTGCTGCGCTTCACGAAGCCACTGGTGCCCGCGCAGATGCCGGTCTTGCTGGAAGGCGATTTCCCGCAAGCACTGCAGGCGGCACTCGATCCGTCGCCGAAGATGCCTTCGCGCGTCTCCGCCGCCGATCACGCACCGACGACCGGCGCCGCGGCGTTCCCGCCTGCGCCGCGCGACACCACGCCGTACTTGATCCTCGTGATCCTGCTCGTGTTCGCCGTCGAGCGCTGGATGGCGACGCGGCCTCGTCGCGGCGTGACGCCATGAGTGTTGCCAGCCGCTTGCACAGCCTGTTGAACGCTGCGCGCCTGCGGCGGGGCGTCGACGCCGGCCTTGCGTGCTTGCCATGGATCGCGCTTTCAGCGGCGCTCGCCTGGCGCATCGGCGGTTGGCGCGCCGGAGCATGCATCGCCTTGCTCGCGTTGATCGCGGCCGCTGCATTCGCGCGGCACCGCATGCACCGGCTCGACACCGCCTGGATGGTGCGCGAACTCGACGGACGTCGCGCCGACCTGGAAGACAGCACCGATCTGTTGTTCGCCAAGCCCGACACGCTGACCACGCTGGAACGCCTGCAGGTCGCGCGCCTGGGCGCGCGCCTGGACGCCACGCCCGCGCCGGACCTTCGACCGCGCTGGTCGTTGCGGACCATCGCAATGGGCGCCGTATTCGCGTCGCTCGCCATCGCCGCGCTGCTCACCTGGCCGGAGCGTCAGCCGGTCACCTTCGACAATGTCCTTGCGCGCATCGGTGTTTCCGCCGCGAAGCCGACGCACACGCGCATCGTCGCGCAGACGCTGGCCATTGCGCCGCCGGCGTATACGCGCCTGCCTGCGCGCGAATCCACGACGCTCGACGCGAAGGCGCCGCAGGGCACGCGCCTGCAATGGACCTTGCGGTTCGCGCCGCAACCGGAACGGGCGGAGCTGGTCTTCCATGATGGTCGGCGCATTTCGCTCGCGCGTAGCGGCGATGATTGGCGCGCATCGGACACGCTTGCCCGTTCGGCGCTCTATCGCATCGTCCTGCACGACGCGCCGCCCTTGCTGAAGACGACGCTCCATCGCCTCGATGCGATCGCCGATCGCCCGCCGGAACTGCGCGTCGTCGCGCCGGATCGCGGATTGAGCCTGATGAAGACCGGGCAGGACACCTGGTCGCTCGCGTTCGAAGCGACCGACGATTACGGCCTCTCCCCCAACGCCCGCCTCCACCTTACCGTCGCGCACGGGAGCGGCGAGGCGATCGCGTTCCGCGAACAGGAACTGGGTGTCGGCGGCACCGGCGCCCCCGCGACGAAACGTTACGTGCGCCAACTGGATCTGCGCGCACTCGGCCTCGTAGAGGGCGACGACCTCGTCGCGCAGTTGCGCGTCGACGACAACCGATCGCCCGGTCCGCAAAGCGTCCGCAGCGCGAGCGTGATCCTGCGCTGGCCGCCGGATCTCGGCGCCGAAGCCACGGGCGTGGAGGGCATGGTCAAGAAAGTGCTCCCCGCGTATTTCCGAAGCCAGCGCCAGATCATCATCGATGCAGAAGCGCTGGTTAAACAGAAGCGAATGCTGGCGAACGCAGGCTTCGTCAAGCGCAGCGACGAGATCGGCGTCGACCAACGCATCCTGCGCATGCGCTATGGCCAGTTCCTCGGCGAGGAAGCCGAGGGCGAACCGAAACCGCCGCCGACGAACGATGCGAAGGATGACACCGCGCCCACCGTCGACGATCACGATCACGCAGCGAGCAATGCCGCGACGGCGCCCACCTTCGGGCAGGACACCGCCGTCATCGAGCAGTTCGGCCACACGCACGATGAACCCGAGGCCGCCACGCTGCTCGATCCGGACACGCGCGCGACGCTCAAGAAGGCGCTCGACCAGATGTGGCAATCCGAATTGCACCTGCGGCAGGGCACGCCGCAGGAGGCGTTGCCGTACGCGTATCGCGCGCTCGGATTCATCAAGCAGGTGCAACAGGCCACGCGCATCTACCTGGCGCGCGTGGGAACCGAATTGCCGCCGATCGACGAGGCTCGCCGCATGACCGGCGATCGCGGCGCGATCACGCGCGGCGATGGGCTTGCCGCGGGCGCAGCGCCGGATCCCGAACTGGCTGCCTTGTGGCGCGCGCTGGACGATGGCCCGCGTGCCTCGAGGGTCGACTTCGCCGCGCTGGAACGCTGGCTGGGCGACCACCCATCGCAATTGCGCGATCCGCTGGCGTTCGTCGCTGCCATCGAAGCCTTGCGCGCGCAGCCGCAGTGCGATGCCTGTCGCGCGCAATTGCGGGCGTTGCTCTGGCCGCTGCTGCCGCGGCCGGCGGCCAACGTCGCACGGCGCGCCGGCGACGATGCGGCATCGCGCGCGTATCTCGACGCACTGCGCGGGGCGCAAGCGCCATGAATACATTGACGTTCGGCGCGCACACATTCGGCCTGTCCGTCGTGGTCGGCGCCGTGCTGGCGATCCTCGTGGTCTTTTCGACGACGCGCCTGATCCTTCGCCATCTGCGCACTGCAGCGCCTCGCGCTGCAAGCTGGCGCATCGCGGTGCTCGTGTTGGCGCAGGCCCTGTGCGCGGTGTTGTTGTACTTCGCCTTGCTGCCGCCGACCACGCCGGGCGAGGCGGGCACGCTCGTGGTGGCAACGGCGGGCACGCCTGTTTCCGCGCTTGCGACAGGGCAGGGCGATGCCTTCGTCGCCTTGCCCGAAGCACCCGCACGCGCGGGCATCGAACGCGCGCCGGATCTGGCGACCGCGTTGCGCCGGCATCCGGGCATGCAGCGCATCCGCATCCTCGGTGCGGGGCTTGAGGCGCGCGATCGCGAAGCGGTTCGAGGTTCGGCGCTGACCTTCCTGCCGAATGCGACGCGACGCGGCCTGATCGAACTCCAAGCACCCACGCACGCCGTCGCAGGCGATGCATTCGCCATCCACGGCCGCGTGCACGATCTGCGCGGTGGCAATGCCGAGCTGCGGGATCCCGCCGGGCTGCGCGTCGATCGCGTCGCGCTCTCGGACGAGGGTCGATTCACGCTGCACGCAACGACGCGCGTTCCGGGGGACGCCGTGTTTACGCTGCGGCTGCGCGATGCCGGGCAGCGCATGGTCGAGGGGATTGCGCTGCCGTTGGAAGTCGAAGTGCCATCGCCGCCCCGTGTGTTGTTGCTCGCCGGCGCCCCGGGACCGGAAGTCAAATACCTGCGCCGCTGGGCGCGCGATGCGGGTATCGCGATGCAAGCGCGGATGTCGGTCGGTGGTGGCGCGCAACTCGGTGACGCAACCGTTGCATTGAACGCCGCGACCCTGAAGGGCTTCGACCTGGTCCTCCTGGACGAACGCGCCTGGTCGAGCCTCGGCGACGGGCAACGCGCCGCGTTGAACGAAGCGCTCCGCGCGGGACTTGGTGTGCTGCTGCGTGTCACGGCCCCGTTGTCGGAAGGGGAACAACGTCGCTTGCGCGCCCTCGGTTTCAGCGTCGACGCGGGCCGCGACGACGCCCAGGTTCACTTGCCGGAACCGCGTCGGGACGTCGATGCCCTGCGTGCACGCATCGGCCCCGGCACGCGCGACCAGGCGCGCGGCAACGCAACCGTGCTGCCCGAGACGCCGGCGCTGACACGTCGCTCACTGCGCATCACGGCCGTGGACGGCATCGCACTGCTGCGCGGCCAGGACGACCAGGCGCTCGCGACGTGGCGCGCCGAAGGTCGCGGCCGCATCGCCGTGTGGCCACTTAACGACACGTATCGCCTGGTGCTCGCCGGCCGCGATGACCTGCATGCGCAGACGTGGAGCAATGCAGTGGCGACACTCGCCCGCGCGCAGCCCGGTCACTCCTTCACGATCGAGGGCGAACCGCGCGTGGGCCAACGCATCGCGGTGTGCGGTCTTTCGGGTCCCGCGACGGTCGCATCGCCGGGCGGCGCGACGACCAGGCTGTGGATCGATCCCGCCACCGGTCCGCGCGCGTGCGCGGCCTACTGGCCACGGACCTCCGGTTGGCATCGCTTGATGGCGCAAGGCCGCCAGCAGCGTTTCCCTGTCATGGCACTCGACCAGGCCCCGGGCCTCCACGCGAACGACGTGCGCGAAGCGACGATGCGCCTTGTCGCCGATTCGCAGTCGCTGCCCCCGAACGCGGCCGACGCGCCACGCAATCCCGGGGCGCGTTGGCCGTGGTGGCTGGCGTGGTTGCTGGCCAGTACGGCGCTTTGGTGGTTCGAGCGCGCGCGCGTCGGCGTCGACAAGACCGCGGGATGAATCGGACGATGTCCTCGACATCCTCTGGTGCGACACGACGACGGGCGCGAATGCGATCTGGAAATCGGCGAACGCTCCCGTCGGTCGGCATCGGCTGGAGCCTGCAGCCCTCCGAAGCGCAGCCGTAACGATGGAACCGCGCCTCTCCTCCGGGAGAGGCGGCAGGCTCACGCTTCCACGTCGCCACGCGCGCTAACCTCCGGCGACCATGGCCTCCCGGTCGCTCGACAACGCGCAATGACCGCCATTCGCGCCTCGGTTTTCGTCGGAACCAGCGTCGACGGCTTCATGGCGCGCCTGGACGACGCACTCGACTTCCTGCCGCCCGGTGGCGGCGAACCGCACGGCTATGCCGAATTCATGGCGACGGTCGACGCGCTGGTGATCGGTCGCAAGACCTACGACACCGTGTTGGCGTTCGACGCGTGGCCGTACGAAGACAAACCCGTGTTCGTGCTCAGTGGACGGCCCTTGCGCGACGCACCGGCCGGCGCGGTCGTCGAACGCATGTCGGGCGAAGCGAAGCAGATCGCGTCGCAGTTGGCCGATCGCGGATTCAGACACCTCTATGTCGATGGCGGGCTCACCATCCAACAGTTCCTGCGGGCCGGGTTGATACAACGCCTCGTCGTCACGCGCGTGCCCGTCCTCATCGGTAGCGGCATCCCGCTGTTCGGCCCGTTGGACAGCGACATCCCACTGTTGCACGTCGCCACGCGGCAGTACGCGAGCGGGCTGGTGCAGAGCGAATACCAGGTGCTGCCGCCGCCATAGCGCGACGGCCGTTTGAACCTTGCGCCGCCGCGACGGCATGCATGCACGCGACTTTCGCTGGTGTGCGCCGCGCCGGTCTCCGGTCGCTTTCGTATCCGCAGGAGACCACCATGCACGCGTTCTCACCGCGTTTCCCTATTCCCGCCGCGCTGGCGGCCGCACTCACGCTCGCTTTCGCGGCACCGGCTGCCCAGGCGGACGGTTTCTACAGGCAGCGCAATCTCGTTTCCGATGGCTTCGTGCCCGCGGCGCATACCGATCCGAACCTGGTGAACGGCTGGGGCGTGGCGTTCAATCCCTTCGGCTTCGTGTGGGTGTCGGCGGCCGACGGTACGGTTTCGACGCTTTACGACGGCAACGGCGTCGTGCAATCGCTCGTCGTCCAGATTCCGTCGCCGACGATGCCCACCGGCGGCAATCCCACCGGCATCGTGTTCAATGGATCGGAGGCCTTCGTCGTCCACAAGGGCGCGTTGTCGGGGCCGGCGCGATTCCTGTTCGCCACCGAGCAAGGCATCATCGCCGCCTGGTCGCCGGGCGTGGATTTCACGCACGCGATCCGCAGGATCAATCGCTCGGCCAGCGGCGCGAACTACAAGGGCCTCGCGCTCAGCGGCGACGGCCTGACGCAACTGTTGTACGCCACCGACTTCTTCCACGCGCGCGTCGATGTCTTCGACAGCAACTTCATGCCGGTGATACTCGCACCGGGCGCATTCAAGGATCCGGGCATTCCGAAAGGCTATGCACCCTTCGGCATCCAGGCCATCAACGGGGATATCTACGTCACCTACGCCAGGCAGGACGCGAGCATGTCCGATGAAGTCCGCTGCCCCGGCTGCGGCTTCGTGAGCGTGTTCAAGCCCAATGGCAAGTTCGCGCGGCGCATCGCCACGGGCGGCGTGCTCAATGCGCCGTGGGGCCTCGCACTCGCGCCTGCGGCGTTCGGCACGTTCCATAACGCGTTGCTCGTTGGCAATTTCGGCGACGGGCGGATCCACGCGTTCGGGGCATCGTCGGGCACGCTGCTCGGCAGCCTGCGGCGCAAGGATGGGTACCCGGTGCGCATCGACGGGCTGTGGGGCATGCAGTTCGGCAATGGCCTCCAGAACCAGCCGGTCGACACGCTGTTCTTCGCGGCGGGCCCCGACGACGAAGCGCACGGCCTGTACGGGCGACTGGATTTCGTGTTCACGCCGTGACGTGATGCAACAGGGAAGGTCCGCCTCGTGCGGGCCTTTCCCGCCATGCGCACACGCCCGTGATCAGCGTTGCGCGGTGATCCGCGGTGTGCCGTCCACGTAGGCACGGATCGCGTTGGCGTTGGCTGCGCCGATCTTCCGCGCGAACTGCATCGACAGATGGTGCGCGTCCCAGGTGAAGGGCACGCGGTCTTCGTCGAACAACTCGCACCCGCGGCCGGCGTGGCAGAGGGCGTCGAGCTTGCTGATGTACAGGTAGCCGGCAGCACGGGTGGCGGCGCGCAGCTTCGCATCGTCGTGCATCGGACCGCGAATGAAACGCTGCAATTTGGGCTGGTCGAAGCCGTACTGGTTGATCAGGTCGGGCAGGTCGTCGGACATGGTGATGTAACCGCCGAAGACGATCGCGCGCTTCACGCCGGCGTGCTTCAGATATGCGACGTATTGCTGCAGGTCCGAAGGTTCGTACCAGGCGAACAGGACGTTCACGACGACGTAGTCGAACTGCCGCAGGTAGGCCACGTCGTAGCGCTGCACGTTGGCCTTCTCGCACTCGGCCAGGCCCGGGTTGTTGCGGCCGATGAGCGTGACGATGTCCGGGTGCGGCGGGCAACCGCCGTGCGCGGAGAGCACGTAGTTGTCCTTCGGGTACAGCATCCCGATCGCGTTCAACGCATCGGGTGCGTGGCTGTCGCCGACGACCAACACGTTGCGCACGCCCGGCACGAGTGAATCGCATTCCGCCCATCCCTTGATCGTGCACTGCGCCTGCCGCGTGGCGAAGCGTGCTTCCTTCCCGGCCTCGATGGCTTTGGTGGGGATCGAGTTGCTGATCCACGGGCGTTGCGGCAACCCGTCGAGCCGCCACATGGCCCCGGCGGCGATGACAATCACCACCACGCCGGCCACCGCACCGCCGATAGCGCGTGGCTTCCAGCGCGCCGGGTTGCGCATCGGCACTTCGACGGTGCGGTTGAGCACGACGGCGAGCAGGAACGACACGACGAAGAAGCCGACGATTTCCGATGCGCGCAAGTGATCGACGTGCCTGGCCTGCTTGTAGAACACCAGCAGCGGCCAGTGCACGAGATACAGCGCGTAGCTCACCAGGCCGATGTACACCATCGGCCGGTTGCGGAGCAGGATGCCGGATCGCGCATGGTCCGCACTGGCGATGCACAGCGCGGCGCCGATGCAGGGCACCAGCGCGGCGGCCCCCGGGAACAGCGTGCGGTCGGTGAACACCACCATCGACACGCCGATCAGCACCACGCCGACCGCGAACGCGAGATCCGCCGCGCGTTTGTGCAGGCGCAGCGGCCACAGTGCGAGCAGGCCGCCGACCGCGAATTCGAAGGCGCGGAACGGCGTGAGATAGAACACCGCCTCCGGCGCGCGCCCGATCATGACCACGGCCGCGACCAGGCTCACGATGCCGGTGGCCAGGATGCTCAGCCGGATGCGATGCGTCGCGATGCCCAGCAGGGGCAGCAGCCAGGGCCACGCCAGGTAGAACTGTTCCTCCACGCCCAGCGACCACGTGTGCAACAGCGGGTTGGCGTGCGCATCGGCGTCGAAGTAACCGCTGTTGAGAAAGAAGTGGATGTTGCTGGTGGAGAAAATCGCGTGGAGCAAGGTCACGCCGAATTCCGACAACCGCTGCGGCATGTCGAGCGCGAGCGCGGCGATGGCGGTGAGCGCCAGCGTGGCGAACAGCGCGGGCAGGATGCGGCGTGCGCGGCGGCCGTAGAAGGCCGGCAGGTCGATGCGCTTGTTGGCCTGGAGCTCGGCGGTGAGCAGGCGCGTGATCAGGTAGCCGCTGATCACGAAGAAGACGTCGACGCCGACGAACCCGCCGGACATGAACGGGACCCCGGCGTGATAGAGCAAGACGCCCAGCACGGCGACTGCGCGCAGGCCATCGACACCCGGGCTGTACGAGGCGGCCGAGCGGCCCTGTGGCATCGTCATTGCGCGCGCCTTCCGCTGGTGTTCGAAATGCCCCTCGAAAAAAGCCACCCGAGCGGGTGGCTTTTTCGTGGTTATGGTGGGCGGTGCAGGGTTCGAACCTGCGACCCTTGCCGTGTGAAGGCAATGCTCTACCGCTGAGCTAACCGCCCGGGTGCTGGACCGCCGCGGGGCGGGGCAGGCGCGGCATTCTACGGAAGGCGGGGCATTCGGGCAACGGGTCGGCGCTAGCGCGCCATGATTTCGAGGATCTCGACCGCCGCCTTTTTGCGTGTCGACGACAGCCGGCGCAGTTGCGCCAGTGCCTGGGCCTCGAAGGCGTCCTTCGCGTATTCGGACTCGATGACGGCCGAGGTCAGTTCGCCTTCCGAGGGGCAGCAGGGCCCGCGGCCGGTGGCGAGCCATTCGAAATACACGCCCGTTTCCTTCGCGACCTGCACCAGGTGCTCGACATTGGGCAAGGTGCCGCCCGGGCGCTCCCATTGCGTCACCGCGCTGCGTCGTACCCCCACGCGCCCGGCCAGCGCACCCTGTGAAAGACCGGCGAGGCTCCGGGCCTTGCGTACGCGCGACGCACAGGTGTGCATGGCGGGATTCCTTGCGTGGGCAACCGTGGCGGTTGGTCCTCGTTGGAACGCAGCAATTGCCACTTGCCGGACAGCGACTCTTTCGTCAATCGGCCAGTTGCGCTTCCCCGCGGCCGCGCGAGCGGTGCGTCGGGCGGCGCCATGCGTTGCGGACAGCATCGCTTACCGCGCGCCGATGTTGCTCTCGCGCGATGCATGTGCGATTGACTGCAGCTGCGCCGGTCGGCCGAGGAGACCCGGCCATGCTTGGGCGGTCACCACAATGGAATGCCTTGATGGCGCAGCTGCATCGCTTCGCGTCGTGCGACGTGCCGGTGCTGCTGGAGGGCGAAACCGGAACGGGCAAGGAGCTGGCGGCGCGTGAAATCCATTATTCGGGTGCGCGCGCCAGCCATCCGTTCGTCCCGGTGAATTGCGGCGCGTTGCAGGACACGCTGATCGAGAGCGAACTGTTCGGTCATCGCCGCGGCGCATTCACCGACGCGAAGACGGCGAGGACGGGCCTGGTCGCGTTGGCGCGCTGCGGCACGCTGTTCCTCGACGAGGTGGATGCGCTCTCGCTGAAAGCCCAGGTGACCCTGCTGCGCTTCCTGCAGGACCAGGAATATCGGCCAGTCGGCGGCAACGCGGCGCACGCGGGTGATGTCCGCATCGTTTCGGCCACCAACGCCTGCCTGAAGCAACGCGTCGATGAAGGCTCCTTCCGCCGCGATCTGTTCTACCGCCTGAATTCCCTCTACGTTTGCCTGCCGCCACTGCGCGAACGCGAGGGCGACGTGCCCTGCCTTGCGGCGCATTTCCTCGAAAGCGCCACCCGGCGCCTCGGAACCCAACCGCGGCGTTGGACACCACAGGCGCAGCAGATGCTCTGCGGCTACGACTGGCCGGGCAACGTCCGCGAGCTCGAGAACGTCGTGTTGCGCGCTTGCCTGCATGCGGAAGGCGAGTGGATCGGCATCGCCGAACTCACCGCCGTCGAACCCGCGATGCAGGCGCACGGCGCCTCCGATGCGCGCCCCGAAGGCGACGTGCCCACGTTCGTTGCCGCCAAGTCGCATGCCGTGCGGACGTTCGAACGCGGCTATCTCACCACGCTGATGCACAAGGCCGGCGGCAACATCAGCATGGCCGCGCAACTGTCGGGCACCGAACGGCGACAGCTCGGCAAGCTGCTGAAGAAACACGGCATCGAGCAGTCGCAGTTCCGTCCCTGAGCGACCGGGTCGAACGACACCCGCGCGCGGTTGCAGCCGGGTCATGCGTGCCCCGGTCGACACGCGACTGCACGACGCACGCAACGATGGAACAAGCACTTGCGCCCCGGCATGCGCTGGCACGCGACTTGCGCACACGGTGATGCGGTGTTTCGAGGATGCGCGCATGTCGCCGGTGGAAAACGCGATGCCAGTGCCCGGTGAGGTCGAACAGGCGGTCATCGGCTACCTGCAGCGCCATCCGCAGGCGGCCGACACGCTCGACGGGATCGTGACCTGGTGGCTGCCGCTGCAACGGTACGAACTGGGGCGAACGAAGATCCTGCGCGTCCTGGGCGAGATGGTCGATGCCGGCGTATTGCGCCGTGACCGCCTCCCCGACGGCGCCGACATTTTTGCGCTCAACCAGCGCGCGAACCCTCCCTAAGCGCGGCCGGTCGCCGCAACCAACCAGGAGAAAGCGATGCCGATCGCGCTCAGTTATCCCGGCGTCTACGTGCAGGAAGTCTCCGGTGGCGTCCACACCATCACGGGCGTCGCGACCTCGATCACGGCTTTCGTCGGCCGCGCGCTGCGGGGGCCGATCGACAGCGACGACGTGTCCCCGGTGCGCATCTTCAGTTTCGCCGAATACGAGCGCATCTTCGGCGGCCTGTGGGGCGACAGCCCGATGTCGTTCGCGGTCTACCACTATTTCCTCAACGGGGGTTCCGACGCGCTGATCGTGCGCGTGCACAAGGGCGCGGTGGCGGCGCAGATGCCCGCCTTGCCCACGGCCGCCGTGTTTGCGGCAGCCAATCCCGGCCTCTGGGGCAATCGCCTGCACGTGCGCGTGGATTACGACCTGGATACGGAAATCACGAGCGCGAATCCGGCGAACACGATGTTCAACCTGCGCGTCAAGGACCTGGCGACCGGAACGATCGAAGCCTTCCTCAATGTGTCGATCACGGCGACGCACCCGCGATTCGTGAGCAGCGTCCTGCGCGAAGAGAGCCGGTTGCTGCGCGGCGCGGCGAGTTTCGCTTCGCGTCCCACGGCCAACGCGGCGGTTCCGGCCGGGGGCGATCCCTTCGATACGGCCACCTCGACCGCGCTGGCCGGTGGCACCGACGGCAGTGCCGTCGCCGCTGCGCAGATCTCGGCCCCCGGCCTGCGGGCGCCCAAGCAGGGCGTGTTCGCGTTGGAGCGTGCGGATTTGTTCAACCTGTTGTGCATGCCGCCGTTCGCGCCGGCGACGAATATCGACAAGACGACGTGGGATGCAGCCGTCGCCTACGCGAAGGAGCGTCGCGCGATGGTGCTGGTCGATCCGCCGATCGCGTGGAACGAGGCCGCCGACGTCACCGCGACCGCCATCACCGCCGTCGCATCGCGCAGCGAAAATGCCGCGCTGTTCTTCCCGGGCCTGCAGATGGGCAACCCGCTGAAGGAAAACCGCGCCGAGCGTTTCGCACCGGCGGGGGCCGTCGCAGGCGTGATCGCGCGCACCGACGCGATGCGCGGCGTGTGGAAATCGCCCGCGGGTATCGACGCGACGCTCAACGGCGTCATCGCGCTCGACGTGAACCTCACCGACCCCGAAAACGGCGCGATCAATCCGCTGGGCGTCAACTGCCTGCGCAGTTTCCCGAACACCGGTCCCGTCGTGTGGGGCGCCCGAACCTTGCGCGGCGCCGACAGCCTGGCCAGCGAATGGAAATACCTCGCGGTGCGGCGCATGGCGCTGTTCCTGGAGGAAAGCCTGTATCGCGGCACGCAGTGGGTGGTGTTCGAGCCGAACGACGAACCGCTGTGGGCGCAGATCCGGCTCAACATCGGCGCGTTCATGCAGAACCTGTTCCGCCAGGGTGCTTTCCAGGGCACGTCGCCGCGCGATGCGTATTTCGTCAAGTGCGACCGCGAGACGACGACGCAGACGGACATCAATTCCGGTGTCGTCAACATCCTGGTCGGGTTCGCGCCCCTGAAGCCGGCCGAATTCGTGGTGCTGAAGTTGCAACAGATCGCCGGCGACATTCCGACCTGACCGCTGCCGCGACCATCGTCCTTCGAGGAGAACCTGTATGGCGCAGTTTTCCGTCAACGCGCAACGATTCGATCCCTACAAGAACTTCAAGTTCCGCGTGAAGTGGGACGGGCGCTACGTGGCCGGCATCAGCAAGGTGTCCGCGCTCAAGCGCAGCACCGAGGTGGTCGAGTATCGCGAAGGTGGCGATCCGTCGACCTCGCGCAAATCGCCCGGCCGCAACAAGTTCGACGCCATCACGCTCGAACGCGGCGTCACCCACGACCCCGAGTTCGAGAAGTGGGCGAACAAGGTGTGGAATTTTGGCTCGGGCCTCGGCGCGGAGGTGTCCCTGAAGGACTTCCGCAAGGACCTGATCATCGATCTGTACAACGAAGCGGGGCAGCTCGCGCTGTCCTTCAAGGTCTTCCGCGCATGGGTGTCCGAGTACCAGGCCATTCCCGACCTCGATGCCAATGCCAATGCGATCGCCATCCAGCACATCAAGCTGGAGAACGAGGGGTGGGAGCGCGACTACGACGTCGTCGAGCCGTCGGAGCCGACCTTCACCGAGCCAGCGTAGGCCGGGCGCCGACCGATGCGCGCCCGTGACGACGCGGAAACGGTGTTGGCCCTCTGGGAGAGCGCGCTCGGGCAAGCGCCGCTCGCGCGGGGCGAGGCCTTGCTGCGCGCAGCCGGCGTCGGCGAAGCAGGCGGCACGCTCGGCGAGCACAACCGTAGCTTGATCGCACTGCATTCGCGTCTGTTCGGCTGCGAGATCGCACTGTCGAGCCGGTGTCCGAACTGCGACACGCCCGTGGAATTCGCCACCGACGGCGACGCGCTCGTCTTCGGGATGCACCCACCGATGGACGCCCATTCGCCACTGCATTTCGAAAGCGCGGGCCACGTGATCGAGTTTCGCCTGCCGCGCAGCGCCGACATCGCGACCAGCGACGCTGCCGATGGCGATGCATTCGCGCAGCGCTTGCTGGAATGCTGCGTCAGCGCATGCACGCATGACGCGCGTCGCGTCCCGGTTCGCGATGTGCCCGACTCGGTGCTCGATGCGCTCTCGCAGCACATGGAGTCCCTGGATCCCGATGCGAGCCTGCGTTTCGCGCTCGAATGTCCGCAGTGTGCAGCGCATTGGCAGGCCACGCTCGATGTCGCGGAGCTGGTCTGGAAGAAAGTGCGGTGCGCAGCCGAGCAGACGCTGGTCGACATCGATGCGCTCGCGCGCGCCTATGGATGGACCGAGCGCGAAGTCCTGGCCCTGCGTCCCCTTCGCCGCGCCGCATATCTGCAGATGGCCTGGGCGTGAGCGCACGCCGATGATGGACTTCCTCCGCAGCCTTGCACCTCCGCGCACGTCGGACACCACCCGGGCCATTCCGGTGCTGCCGCCACGCTTCGCACGCGGGATGCAGCACCTGCCGGACGCGCGCCCGGAAGCAACGCAAGCGTTGGACGACACCGATGCGCCGGCGCCTGTGCGCGAATCCTTCCGGCGCGGCGGGCGCGACAGGCTGGACGAGCCACGTGACGTCCTGCGCGTCGAACAGGCAGCGATGTCGGATCTGCGACCGCCGGTCGCACCCCCAGCGCGACCGCACGCGCACGCCGCGACCACCGACGCCGGCGAGCCCTTCGGCCGCGCACCGCGCGCTGAAGCACGCGCACGCGCGACTCGCATCGATCCGACGCCGTTTTCCTTCGCCGACGATGACCGCCGGCAACCGCAGGTCGAAGGGGACGCGCGATCACGGCCCGCATCGCCCTTGTCCGATGCAGCGCTCGCGTCGCGCGCGATACGGCCGCGCGAATCGGAGGACGTCATCCACGTCTCGATCGGCCGCGTCGACGTGGTGGCCAACGCGACGACGCCCGCGCCGCGCCGCGAACCTGCCCGTGCCCGCGACACCGTCACCCTTGCCGATTACCTGCGCGGCAACGGGGCGCGGCGATGAGCAACGCGCTCGCGATCGCCGGCGTCTCCGCGGTCCTCCGGGACCTGCTCGACACGGGGATGATCGACCACAAGGTCACCGATGCGCTGGGGGCCGGCGTCACGGTCTCGGCGCTGGCGCCCGATGTCGTGCCCATCGACGGCGACGAAGCCGTTCCGCGGCTCAATCTTTTTCTTTACCAGGTGACGCCGAACGCCGCGTGGCGGAACGTCGACCTGCCGTCGCGCGACGCAGGGGGCGCACGCCTGCGCAACCCGCCGCTCGCGCTGGACCTGCACTACGTGCTCACCGCGTATGGCGTGGCCGACCTGCAGGCGGAAGTGCTGCTCGGCTACGGCATGCAACGCCTGCACGAGAATCCGGTGCTGCCCCGGGCCGCGATCCGCACGGCGCTCAATCCATCGCCGGTCGACGGCACGATGCTGCCTTCGGTGTACCAGGCCCTGCGCAGCGCGGACCTGGCCGAACAGATCGAATTGTTGAAGATCACGCCGTCGGTTATGAACGCCGAAGAGATGTCGCGATTGTGGTCGGCCTTGACCGCGCACTATCGGCCCAGCGCGACGTTCCAGGTCTCGGTGGTGCTGATCGAGCCGCAAGTGGCCGCGATTTCGCCGCTCCCCGTGCTCACGCGCGGCAAGCCGATCCCGGGCACCCCGCGCGACGAAGGCATCGTCGTGACACCCGGCCTGGTGCCGCCGTATCCGACGCTGGCCTCCGTGCTCGCCGCGGCGCATTCGACGCCATCGACGATGCTGCCCGGCGATGCGTTGACGGTCGAAGGGCATCATCTCGCCGGCACGCAACGCGCCGTGTTCCTGCGTAACGATCGTTTCGGCATCGAACGCAGGATCGACATCGCCGATGGCGACGACGCCGCGAAGTTCACCTTCAATGTGCCGAACCTGCCGGCGGACTTGCCGGTCGGCCTGTACCAGATGCAATTGCGCGTGTTGCGCGCGGGTGCTTCGGAACCGTCCTTCAGCAACATCCTGCCGGTCGCGCTGGCACCGGCGATCACGACCTTCCCGCCGACGGTGATGACGCGGGGTACCGTCGATGGCGTGCCCAACGTGTTGCGCCTGCGCATCGGCTGCCGGCCGCAAGTGCGCGCGGGCCAGAAGGTGCGCCTGCTGTTGGATTCGCGCGAAGCGCGCGCACAGCCGTTCACCGGCAACGTAAGCGTGTTGGACTTCCGCTTCCCCGATGCGCCGCCCGCCGGTGGGACGCCGCTGATGCGTTTGAAAGTGGACGATATCGAAAGCATCGACATCGATCGCGGCGCGAAGCCACCGAAATTCCTCGATCACCGCATCACGCTGCCCGCATGAACGCCGCGACTACCCACGCGTGGATCGACGCCAACCAGCGCCTGCTGGTCGCCGAATTCGCGCGGCTCAAGCAGTTGCTGGGCGAACAGGGCGATGCGGAGGCGATGCGCGCGGAGTTGGCGTCGGCACGCGCGGCGATGCCTGGCGAAGCGGCGATCGACGCGCTGGCGCAGGGATTCGGCCTGAGCCCGTTCGAACGCGACGTGCTGTTGTTGTGTGCGGGCATCGAGATGGATGCCGGCCTCGCCCGGCAGTGCGAGATCGCACAGGGCGACCCGCGCAAGCATTTCGCGACCTTCGGATTGGCGCTCGCCGCATTGGAATCGCCGCACTGGAGTGCGCTGGCGCCGGTCGGTCCGTTGCGGCGCTGGCGGCTGGTCGAGCTCGACGACGCCGCCGGCATCGCAAGCGGGCGCCTGCGCATCGACGAACGCATCCTGCATTACCTCGCCGGCGTGAACTACCTCGATGCGCGCTTGCGCGGCCTGCTGCGCCCGGTAGCGACGCCGAGTGTCATGGCGACCACACATCGCGCCGCGGCCGACGCGTTGCGCGAGGCGATTCCCACGGCGTCAGGGGACGCACCGCACGTGTGGCTGACCGGCGACGATCCGCCGGGCCAGGCCGACGTCGCGGCGCACGTGGCCTCGACCCTCGGCCTTGCACTGCAGATGCTGCGCGTGGAGGACATCGCTTCGGGCCACGGCGAGTGGGAAGCCCTGGCCACGCTCTGGGACCGCGAGGCAATGCTCCTGGATTGCGCGCTGTTGGTGGAGTGCGGCGCAGAACCATTGCCGACGGTGGCCGCGCGCTTCATCGACGCAGTGCGCGGCCTGGTGTTCGCCAGCGCCAGCCAGCCGCAAACGCTCGAGCGCCCCTGCCTGCATGCCACCATCGACAAACCGGGCCCGATCGAACAGCGGCTCCTGTGGCAAACCACGCTCGGCGCCGCGGCCGAAAAGCTCAACGGGTCGCTCGATGGCGTCGCCAGTCAATTCAGGCTCAGCGCACGCACCATCCACGACAACGCCCCGCACATCGTGGCCGCGTTGGCGCAAAGCCCGCAACCCGACAGTGCGATGTGGTCGGCGTGCCGGGGCATGGGCCGATCGAAGCTCGATGCCCTGGCGCAACACATCGAAACCAACGCGCGTTGGGACGACCTGATCCTGCCCGACGCGCAAACGCGCACGCTGCGACAGATCGCCGCGCACGTCCGCAATCGGCTCAAGGTGCACCTGGATTGGGGCTTCGCCGAACGCAACGCGCGCGGCCTGGGCATCAATGCGCTGTTCTCGGGCGAAAGTGGGACGGGCAAGACACTGGCCGCCGAAGTGCTCGCCCGCGAACTGCAGCTCGACCTGTACCGCATCGACCTGTCGGCGGTGGTGAACAAGTACATCGGCGAGACCGAGAAGAACCTGCGCCGCGTATTCGATGCGGCGGAAGGCAGCGGCGCGATCCTGCTCTTCGACGAAGCCGATGCGTTGTTCGGCAAGCGCAGCGAGGTCAAGGACAGCCACGACCGTTACGCGAACATCGAAGTCAGTTACCTGCTGCAACGCATGGAAACCTACCGCGGGCTCGCGATCCTGACGTCGAATCTGAAAGGTGCGCTCGACGTCGCCTTCCAGCGCCGCCTGCGCTTCGTCGTGCACTTTGCCTTCCCCGACCAGGCGCAACGCGAGGCCATCTGGCGCCGGGCATTCCCCGAGCGCACGCCACGCGAGGCGGTGGACTACGCGAAACTCGCGCGCCTGGCGGTGACGGGCGGCAGCATCCGCAACATCGCGATCAACGCGGCCTTCCAGGCGGCCGAGATGCAGGCGCCGGTCTCCATGGCCCACCTGCTGCAGGCCGCGCATCACGAAGCCGGCAAACGCGAACGCCCCTTGAGCGACGCGCAAACGCGAGGCTGGGTATGAGACAGGTCTTCGTCCATATTGATCGCCTGGTGCTCACGGGCGTGCGGCATGGCGACCGGCGTGCCGTCGCGGAAGGCTTGCAGCACGGACTGCAACACGCACTGGAAGAGCACCAGGCAGCCGCAGGCCTCGCAACACTGGGACACCAATCGCGCTTGCGCGTGCGCGGCGTGGACGTCATGCACGGCGCCGGCGCGCGCGCACTCGGCGATCGCGTGGGGCAGGGGATCGGCAGGGAGATCGGGACATGAACGGCCCCGTGCTGTCGCCGGCGAAGATCGACAAGTCGCGGAATGCATCGGCGCGCACCGGGTTGGTATTGCAGCGGAACGGCATGTCCTTCCGTTGTCCGCCGACGAAAAAAACCGGGCGGGAACTCGCATGAAGAAATTCGCCGATCCGCGCGACCTGGACGCCGTGATCCGCGCGCCCCCGTGGGCGGACACGAACGTGCAACGCAAGCGCGCGAGCGATCCGGTCGTCGGGCCCGCCAACGATGCGCTCGAGCAGGAAGCCGATCGCGTCGCCGACCAGGTGTTGGCAAATCCGGCGAACCCGGCGAACCCGGCGGCGTTGCACATCCAGCGCAACAGCGGACAAGCGGCGGATGGGCGCGCCCCGGCGCCTCCCAGCGTCGGCGACACACTCGCCGACGCCGGCAGACCGCTCGAACCAACGGTCCGGCGGCCGATGGAACAGCGCTTCGGGCACGACTTCTCTTCGGTTCGCGTGCACTCCGGGCATGCCGCCGCGCAATCGGCGCGCGACATCGATGCCAATGCCTACACCGCCGGGCATGACATCGTGTTCGCAGCGGGCAAGTTGTCTCCGGAGTCGAGAGAAGGACAACGGCTCATTGCCCACGAGCTGACCCATGTGATCCAACAGGAGCGCGGACAGCGTGCCTTGCAGCGCGATGCCGGCCCGAAGGTGAGCGCGACCCCGGCCGACTGGAAGGACAAGATCGCCAACGCCACCACGTCGGCCGACAAGGCGGCGTTGATCCAATCGGTCGTCACGCCGGTCAAGGTCGTGGACAAGACCACCGAAGCGGCGGGCGACGACAAGGTCGATGTGAAGCACTGCGTGAAGTGGGACGACGCCAACCCCACCGTCAGCTACGACGACGGCCTCAACGCGAAAAAGGGGCGCGCCTCCGACGCTGGCTTTACCAAGAATCCCGGCGGCTCGACCGACTACTACATCGTCCTGGGCCCGAAGGTGCTCGACCCGAAAGACCTCACCACGACCACGCTGATCCTGAACCATGAATTCGACCATGTCAGGGAAATGCGCGCCGGCAGCAAGCTCAAGGGCGACGAATCCGAAATCGCGACCTGGACGACGACATTCGTTCGCGAGTTCCACCGCTCCTACATCATCCGCGACCGCAGTGACGGCATCACCAGCTACGTCGATCCGGGCTACGCGACGTTTACGCAGTTGGGGAATTACTACGCACGGTCCACGGATTCGGCGGTGAAGACGGCCGCGGTCCAGAAGATTGCCGACTACTACGCCGCCGTCATCAAGCCCCACGCCGTCCACGACAAGGTGTTTCGTTATTGGATCCATCGCGGCATCAACAAGCTCGGCATCGCCGACCTGTGCAACGACGTCAATGACAAGCTCGGAAAGATCGTCGACCCCACGCAGGACGTAAAGGATTACTGGGAGATGCCGACGTCCATCGTCAAGGCCGCCAAGTTCACCGGGCCGCCCGTAGTGACCAAGCCCTGACAGGAGATCGTGATGCCGACCAACACGCGATGCATGCAGCAACACGCCGGGGGGGCGCGATCATGAGCACCTTCCCCGGCAGCCCCAAACTCATCAAGGGGGGCCTCGTCATCCTCGACGCCGCCAACGGGGCGGTGAAGCGCACCATCGCGTTGCAGTACAACCCCGACTCGCTCTCGCGCAGCTACCAGGTGCAGGGCGCGGGCGGCGATGGCGGCGGTGCGCACGCGCAGCCGTTCCGCCTCAAGGGGCCGGCCATCGAATCGATCAAGCTCGAAGCCGACATCGATGCGACCGATGCGCTCGAGCAGCCCGACCGGAATGCGAACACCGTGGCCTTCGGCATCGCGCCGCAACTGGCGGCGCTGGAGAGCCTGGTGCATCCGGGCACGGGCGAATTGCTGGCGCTCAATGCCTTGGCGCGATCCGGTGCGATGGAAATCCTCCCGCCCGAAGCGCCGCTGGTCTTGTTCGTCTGGAGCAAGAGCCGCGTGGTGCCGGTGCGCGTCACCGACTTCTCCGTGACCGAGGAAGCATTCGACGTCGCGCTGAACCCGACGCGCGCGAAGGTGAGTCTCGGGCTGCGCGTGATGTCGACGGACGACCTGGGCTTCGAACATCGCGGAGGCGGCGTGTTCGTCAATTACCTGCGCACGCGGGAACAGCTGGCCGGCAAGACAGGCGCGGCGCCCCTGCAGTCGCTGGGTCTTTCGAACCTGCCGCCATGACCTCGCAACCCTGCCAGGAGCCACGCACATGACCGACCCCGTCCAACGCCTGATCGACGCCGGCGCGATCCCGAGCACGCCGTTCGCACCGCAGAGCCGTTACGACGGCGTTGCGCTCGCGGTGTTGCAGCAACGTGCCGGGGATCCCGGCGTGACCTACGTGCGTCGGCGCTTCATCCCTTCGCCCGACGCGCTGACGATCGCGATGCGCCATTCGGTCGTCGCGCTGGAGCGGCCCGACCAACTCGGCGCGAAGTACCTCGGCGACCCCTTGCTGTATTGGCGGATCGCGGATGCGAACGCGGTCGTCGACCCGAACGAACTGACCGACACCATCGGACGGCGCATCGACATCGCGCTGCCACCGGGGTTGTAGCGGCCATGCAGGGCGGCATCCGGCTCTCGCTGTTCATCGGACCCGTGCCCGTCCCGGCGCCGGCCGAAGTGGTGGATGCGCTGAGCGCGGTGAAAGTCGAAGCAGGGTCGGGCGACACGCAATCGGGTTTCGAATTGACCTTCGAGCTGTCGCCCCGCTCGCCGTTGCGCACCTTGTTCCTGATCGCGGGCGGCGGTGGCGTCATGCCGTTGATGCGCGTGGTGTTGTTCGTCCGCATGGGCGGTGATGCGCAACCGCTGATCGACGGGATGGTCACGAATGTCGAAACGGTGCCGGGCGAGGGTGGGGTGAGCAAGTTGCTGGTCAAGGGCAAGGACATGAGTGCGCTCATGGACGTCATCGACTTGTCGGGCATTCCGTATCCGGCCATGCCACCGGCCATGCGCGTGTTGTTGGTGCTGGCCAAATACGCGGCCCTGGGGGTCGTCCCGGTGGTGATCCCGAGCATCGTCGAAGATCTGCCGATCCCGGTAGAACGCACGCCGCAGCAACGCGGCACCGACTTCGCGTACGTGACGCGCCTGGCGCGCCAGTGCGGCTACGTGTTCTACCTCGAACCCGGCCCGTTGCCGGGCATGTCGAAAGCCTACTGGGGCCCGGAGATCCGCGTCGGCCAGCCGCAACCGGCGCTGTCGGTGAACATGGATGCGATCACCAACGTGGAAGAGTTGAACTTCAACT
This sequence comes from Lysobacter sp. P5_C4, assembly GCF_054049695.1. Taxonomy (NCBI): domain Bacteria; kingdom Pseudomonadati; phylum Pseudomonadota; class Gammaproteobacteria; order Lysobacterales; family Lysobacteraceae; genus Lysobacter; species Lysobacter sp. P5_C4. Next base: position 173,557 of record NZ_JBFULX010000003.1, read on the forward strand.
TCGACAAGGAGAAGAAAACGATGCCGATCGTTTTCTTCCAGGAGGCGATCAGCAAGGCGCCGATCGGCATCCCCATTCCCGACATCTCCCCGCTCAACCCGATGCTCGGCCTGCTGCCGCCCTTGCCGCCGAAGATCGAGAAACTCGACGACACCGCGCACATGTCGCCCTTGTCGGCGCTGATGACCGGCCTTGCGTATGCAGGCCAACATTCGGATTCGGTGTTCGGCACCGGGCGCCTGGACGTGGCGCGGTACGGTCGATTGTTGAAGTCGCGGCAACTGGTGGGCGTGCGTGGCGCCGGCCTGCCGTTCGATGGCCTGTATTACGTCAAGAGCGTTTCGCACGACATCAAACGCGGCGAGTACAAACAAAGCTTCAGCCTGGCCCGCAACGCGCTGATTTCGACCGTTCCGGCGGTGCCCGCATGAGCGACCAGCCGCTCTATGGAAAGTACCGGGGCACGGTGATCAACAACGTCGATCCCATGCAGATCGGTCGCATCCAGGCGATGGTGCCGGACGTGGGCGGCTTCCTCCCCTCGAGTTGGGCCATGCCCTGCGTGCCGGTGGCCGGCATCAACATGGGCGTGTTCACCGTGCCGCCGATCGGTGCGGGTGTGTGGATCGAATTCGAGAAGGGCGATCCGGACTATCCGATCTGGGTCGGCGGTTACTGGGGCAGCGCTGCCGAAACGCCGGCGCTCGCGAAGGCCGTGCCGCCGGGCCTGGCCGGCATCACGCTGCAGACCACGCTGAAGAACGGGATCGTGATCAGCGACGCGCCCGGTCCCACCGGCGGCATCCTGATCCAGACCACGAGCGGCGCGATGCTGTCGGTCAGCGACGTCGGCATCGTCATCTCCAACGGCAAGGGCGCGACGATCAACATGACCGGGCCGACCACCGACGTGAACCTCGGTGCGCTGACGGTGATCTGACGATGCCTGCACCCATCCTCCATCTCGGCGCGACGGTCCTGTGCACGCATGGTGGCCAGGCCACGCCGGTGTCGCCGTTCCCGCGCGTCACGGTGTCCTCGCAACCGGTGGTTGCGTTGAGCTGCGCCTATGTCATCGCCGGATGCGCGCTCTCCGGAACGCCGACACCCCCGTGCGTCACCGGGCAGTTCATCGCAGGCGCGACCCGGGTGCTGGTCGGCGGCGCGCCGGCGGCCACGATGATGGGTGCGTCGACCTGCATCCCGACCGGCACGCCGATGCTGCCGGTGGTCTCGCAAACGCGCGTGCTCGCAACCTGACGGGAGCCGAACGATGCAAACGCTCGATCATCCCTATCACTTCGACGGCCGCGGCCGCACCGCCACGACGGGCGATGCCGATCATCTGCGCGACCTGATCGAACAGGTGTTGTTCACCACGCCCGGCGAGCGCGTGATGCGTCCGGACTTCGGTGCCGGCCTGCTGGCGCTGGTCTTCGAACCGAACGGCAGCACGCTGGCGGCGACGACGCAGTTCCTCGTGCAGAGCGCGCTGCAGCAGCATCTGTCGCACCTGATCGCGGTGAACGATGTTTCGGTGGAGAACATCGATGCGGCGCTGCAGGTCACGGTCCAATACGTGGTGCTGAACGACGGCGCCGCGCAGCGGGCGAGTTTCGCCGTGCCCGGGAGCGCGCCATGAAATACGCCTGCTGCGAGCCGCAACGCCTCGAGATCATCAAGCGCTCCGGCAGCGCCAACGGCATCGAATCCCTGGAAGTGCGCGATCACGCCGAGCCGGTGCAGGCACTGCGGCAGCGCACGCTCTTCGTGCGCCTGCTGCGTCCGGGGTTCACGCTGACATCCGACAACGTGCGGATCGACGGTGGGCAGCGCCAGCGCGTGGTGCCGGTCGAATGGGCGGCGGCCGGCGATGCGCTGCCCGCGGGCACCGATCCCACGCTGGTCGACGACATCGCGGACCTGCCGACCCTGCTGGTGGTGCGCACGCGGCAACTCGGGGATTTCTCGACCTACACACTGCACCTGCGCGCAGGCGCGGGCAGCGACCAGCCGCCGCCCGGATTCGATCCGGTGCTTTCGGACATCGACTTTTCGTTCAAGGTCGAATGCACGGCGGATTTCGATTGCGCGCAGGGCGTGCCGTGCCCGTCGCAGCCGGGGCAGGCGCCCGTCATCGATTACCTGGCGAAGGACTACACCGGATTCCGCCGCTTGATGCTCGATCGGCTCGACCTCCTCGCACCGGGGTGGACCGAACGCTCGTCGGCCGATGTCGGCGTGGCGCTGGTCGAATTGCTGGCGTACGCCGCGGACAATCTCTCGTATCGCCAGGATGCGATCGCGAACGAAGCCTATCTTGCGACGGCCCACAAACGCATCTCGGTGCGCCGCCACGCAAGGTTGGTGGACTACGCACTGCACGATGGCTGCAATGCGCGCGCGTTCGTTCGCATCGCGGTGTCGACGGACGTTGCGTTGCCGCAGTCCATGCCACTGTTGACGACGCCGGGTGCGACATCGATTCCATTGACGCGCGAAGTCGCGCCGGACAGCAAGGCCTTGCAGGCCGCGCTCGCGGGCGGTGCCGTCGTCTTCGAGACCGCGCATCCGCAGGAGTTGTTCGCGAGCCTGAGTGACCCGCTATCGTTCTACACGTGGGGCGACGGGGCTTGCTGCCTGCCGCGCGGCGCCACGCGCGCCACCCTGGCCGGCCTGCATCCGGACCTGAAGCCGGGCGCGCTGTTGCTGTTCCAGGAAATCGTGAGCCCGACGACCCTGGATGCGGCCGACGCCGACCCCGCCAAGCGTTGGGTCGTGCGACTGACGGATGTGCACGCCAGCGTCGATCCGTCAGGTCGATTGTTCGACGCTTCCCCCGTCGACGCATCCGCGGACGTGACCGAGATCGCGTGGAGCCAGGCCGATGCGCTGCCGTTCCCGTTGTGCCTTTCGGTCGCGGCATTGCCGGGAGAAGCGATCAGCGTCGCTTGCGGCAACATCGTCCTGGCCGACCATGGGCAGACGGTGACCGACCCCCCGATGGCACCGGTTCCTGCGCCCAGGCTGCGGCGCGTTGTTGCCGCGGCGTTCGCCGAGACGTGCGCACGCGCCGAGCCCCGGCCGATCCCGATCCGCTTCCGCCCTGCGCTGCAACAGTCACCGGTCACGCAGGGCTTCGACCTGGCAAGCGACCTGCGCATCCCGCCGACGCGCGCGGAGGCGTGGTTCCCGGCCACCGGGCTGATCGTGCGGGAGGCGCGCAACGCCTTGCCGCAGATCCCGCAGTTGCAGGGCGACCCCGTGGTGAGCCGCTGGAATCCGCGGCGCGACTTGCTCGACAGCCAAGCCGATGCACCCGACTTCGTCGTCGAAATCGAAAACGACGGACTGGCCGTGTTGCGTTTCGGCGACGACACGCATGGACGGCGACCGAACGAAGGCACTGTCTTTACCGCGACGTATCGCATCGGCAACGGCGTTGCCGGCAACGTCGGTGCCGACAGCATCGCGCACATCGTCACCAGTGCAAGCAATGTCTTCACCGCGGTCACCAATCCGCTGCCGGCGGCAGGCGGCGTGGATCCCGAGCGCATCGACGCGGTCCGTCGCGATGCGCCCGAGGCCTTCCGCACGCAGGAGCGGGCGGTGACCGCTGCCGACTACGCGGCGGCGACCGAACGCCGTGCCGACATCCAACGGGCCGCGGCGACCTTCCGCTGGACCGGCAGCTGGCACACGGTCTTCGTGACGGCCGATCGCCTGGGGGGCAGCGCGCCCGATGCGCGCTTCAAGACGGGGTTGCGACGCCATCTGGAACCCTTCCGCATGGCCGGCTACGACATCGAACTCGACGGACCGCGCCATGTCGCGCTCGATATCACGCTGCACATCTGCGTGCTGCCCGGCTACTTCCGCAGCCAGGTGATGCGCGCGGTGCAACTCGAACTGGGGTCGGGCGCGCTGCCCGATGGCCGGCGCGCCGTGTTCCATCCGGACAACTTCAGCTTCGGCGAAGCGGTGTACCTGAGCCGCATCGTCGCCGCGGCGCAAGCGGTCGAAGGCGTGGAAGCGGTGTGGGTGCAGAAATTCGAACGCTTCGGCCAGCCCGATGCGCGCCCGATGGAGACCGGTGTCCTGCCCATGGGCCGGCTCGAAATCGCGCAGTTGGCCAACAACCCCAATTTTCGCGAGCGCGGGCGCCTGACGCTCGAAGCAGGGGGCGGCAAATGAGCACGACATCCGATCCGATGGTGCCGGGCACGCAGACCTGCGGTTGTTGCGCGGGTGTCGCCGCGAGCACGCCGATGGAGGTGTCCAATCGCATCGGCCTGGCGGCGATCGGCTATCGCATCGGCACCTATGCGCAATTCAAGGACAGCCTGCACGCCGGTTTGTCGTCGCCGGAATTCCCGCAACTGGCCGGCCTGCGCACGCGCGATGCCGACGACTACACGCTGGGCCTTCTCGACGCCGTCGCCTGCGTCGCCGATGTGTTGACCTTCTACCAGGAGCGCATCGCCAACGAATCGTGGTTACGCACCGCCACCGAACGCGTGTCGCTACAGGAAATGGCCAAACTCATCGGCTATCGCCTGCGCCCGGGGCTTGCCGCCGAAACCTGGCTCGCCTTCGCGATGGAACCGCCGAAAGCACCGCCACCGCGACTGGGCCGCGATCCGGGTGCCTTCGTCACCGGGATCCCGGTGACGCTGGAACTCGACCCCGGCCTCAAGGTGCAAAGCGTTCCGGGGCCCGGGGAAGCACCGCAAACCTTCGAGACGATCGAAGCGATCCAGGCGCGGCCCGAGTGGAACGCGATGCCTGCGGTCACCCGCGAAGATGCCGTGCCGGGTGTCGGGTCGACGGACACCTGGTTGCAGGGCATCGACACGCACCTCAAAGCCGGCGATTGGCTGGTGTTCGTCGACGCCGCATTCGACAGCGACGCGACGTCGACCGCGTGGGATGCGCGCGTGCTCCTCGACGTCGAGCCCGACAGTGAGAACGATCGAACGCGCGTGCGCTGGGGCAAGCCGCTCGCGAACGTAAGTTCCCCGACGATGCACGCATTGCGCCAGCGCGCCGCGGTGTTCGGGCACAACGCGCCGGATTGGAATGCGATGAGCGTGGAATTCCGGCTCGCCTACGCCGATAGCACCAACGCCGCCGACCTGCCCCCCGAATGGCCGCCCGTGTTCGACATTCATTGCTCGCCGACGCCTGTCTTCACGCACGTCGGCGGGATCATGGGCGCCGGGGGCGTGATCTCCATTCCCGCATTCTTCGACCGAAGCGGACTCCCGGTGAGCCTCGACGCCGCTTATCCCAAGATCGTCGCGCAGGGCCTGGCCTTGCTGGTGACGCCGAACGACTGCGGGCTGTACCGGATCGCCGAGGTGTCGGAAACCTCGCGCGCGCAGTTCGCGATCGCAGGAAAGTCCACTTGCATCGACCTCGATGGGCAGGACCTGGCACGGTTCAGTGCGATGGTGCGCAGCCTGGGCGTCTTCGCGCAGAGCGAGAAGCTGCAACGCGGATTCGCGCCGAAGCTGTCTCCGGTCCAGGGCAACGTCGTGGAGGTCGCCGCCGACGCAAGCGCGCTGCCCGCGCAACGGCGCGTGTTGATCCAGGGCATTCGGATCAAGGACGGAACCGGGCTGGTGCATCCGGCGGAGGTCGTGTCGGTGGCGTCGGCGCCGGGTGGCAGCGCGCTCACGATCGATCCGCCGCTGCCCGCGGCGTTGCATCGACAGAGCGTCGTCGTCTTCGCGAACGTGGCGCGCGCCACGCATGGCGAAACGGTCACCCAAGTCCTCGGCGCCGGCGATGCCGGAAAGCGCTTCCAGCGTTTCGAATTGAAGCACGCGCCGCTGACCTATCGCAGCGCGGACACCGAAGACGGCAGCGACAGCGCATTGACGGTGCGCGTCGGGGGAATCGAATGGGACGAGAAGCCCACGCTCTACGGCAGTGGCGCAACCGAGCGCGCTTATGCCGTGCGCGTGGATGCGCAGGACAAACAATGGGTCGTGTTCGGGGACGGTGTGCAAGGCGCGCGACTGCCCAGCGGCACCAACAACGTCGAGGCCCGCTATCGCAAGGGCCTGGGCAGTCAAGGCAATGTCGCCGCCGAGCAACTCACGCAGCTGGTGACGCGTCCGCTGGGCCTGAAGAGCGTCAGCAATCCCGCGCCCGCGCTCGGCGGCGTGGATCGCGAGCCCGCCGACCGGGCGCGCCGGACGATGCCGTTGGGAACGCGCACCCTGGGGCGCGTGGTATCGCTGCTGGACTACGAAGACTTCGCGCTGGCGCGCGTCGGGATCGCCAAGGCGCAGGCGCAAGTGCTGGCGCTCGACGGTGGCCCCACGATCGCCCTCACGGTCGCCGCGCAGGATGGCGTGCCATTCACGACGACGAACCCGGTGTGGACCGAACTGCTGTCGTCGCTGAAGCACGCGGGCGATCCGCATGTGCGCGTCGTGTTGCTGTCGTATCGACCGAGCACCTTCTTCCTCGGCCTGAAGATCAAGCGGGATCCGGCGTACGAGCGCAAGGCCTTGCTCGCCTCGGTCGAAGCGGCGCTGCGTGCGCACTTCGCCTTCGCCGTGCGCGCACTGGGGCAGCCGGTCCTGCAATCGGAGGTGATCGCCGCCGTGCACGCGGTGCCCGGCGTCGTCGCCGTCGACCTCGATGCGTTGTATGGCGGCACCGCGCCGGCCTCGCAGACAGTGCCCTCGAGACAGACGCGGCTGCTCGCATCGCGCATGCGCGTCGAAGGCGGCGTTGTGCTGCCGGCCGAACTGCTCACGCTCGATCCATCGCCCCTGGGGCTGGAGGACATGCCATGAGCACGCTCGATGCCAAGCGCCTGTACGCCTTGCTGCCCGCGATCCATCGCATTCGCGACGCACAGCAGGGCCATCCGCTGCGGGCGCTGGTGTCCCTGATCGCACAGGAGTTCGAAGCGCTGGAAGACAACATCGAGCAGCTTTACGACGATCAATTCATCGAGACCTGCCAAGCCTGGGTCGCGCCTTACATCGGCGACCTGGTCGGCTATCGGCCCTTGCATGGCGTCGCCGCCGCTGTCGCCTCGCCGCGTGCCGAGGTGGCGAACACCGTCGCGTATCGGCGGCGCAAGGGCACCGCCGCGATGCTGGAGCAATTGGCGCGCGACGTGACCGGCTGGCCTGCGACGCGGGCGACCGAATTCTTCGAACAACTGGCGACCACGCAATACATGAACCACGTGCGCCTGCAGGCCCCCGCCACCGCCAACCTGCACGACGCGCAAGCGATGCAGCTGCGCGGTGGCGCATTCAATGCGGTGGCGCATACGGCGGAAATGCGGCGCCCGGAGACGGGTGGGGGACGCTACAACATTCCCAACATCGGCATTTTCCTGTGGCGCCTGCGCCCGTTTGCGCTGAGCGCGATTCCGCTGACGCCGGATGCGGCCGACCCGGCGCGCAAGTTCCGCTTCAATCCCCTGGGCGCCGACCAAGCGTTGTTCCGCTTTCCGGTCACGGAGACGACGATCACGCACATCGCGCAACCGGCGAACGTGCCCGAACCGATCGACCTGCGCGGGATGTCCCGTGCGCTCGGGGCAGCGAGCACCGATGCGACCGTCTTCGACGATTACGGCACCGATGAAAGCGTGGTCTTGCTGCGGCCGCAGGCCGATCCCGCGCTGCCGCAGGTGCCGATTCCGGCGACCGACATCTGCGTCTGCGACCTGCGCGACGTGGCCGGCGGGTGGGCGCATGAAGCGAAACTCGACGCAACGAAAATCGCCATCGACCCGCGGCTTGGCCGCGTGCTCCTCGGCAGCGCGGTCGCCGGCCCCTTGTTGGCGACCTTCCATTCCGGGTTTTCGCGTGCGATCGGCGGCGGCGAATACGAACGCACGCCATCGGAGGCGACCGATCCGACGACAGCGGGCATCGAGCGCAGCGAAAGCAACTCGAAAACCTTGCAGCCCCACCTGGATGCGATTTCCGGTGGCGGGCGACTGACCATCGAAGACAGCCGGACGTATGCGCAGCCGGTGTTCAAGGTCGACGGCGTCGTTGCACCGGGCGTGCCCGGTTGCGAAGTGATCGTCGCAGCGCGCAACGGCGCCCGCCCGCTCATCRCCGCCACGGGCGCGGTGCAATTGCAGATCGGCGCACATGGCCGGTTGATCCTCGATGGCCTCGTGATCGGCGGCGGCACGCTCGAGCTGGTCGTTCCGGCCGGCGACAACGCGCCCCGCGAACTCGTGCTGCGCCATTGCACGCTCGTGCCGGGCCTGGCGTTGGACACGCGCGGCGATCCGGTGTCGCCGGGCCTGCCGAGTCTCCTCGTCGACCACGCGCTGGCGAAGATCACCCTGGAACATTGCATCGTCGGCCCCTTGCATGTCGACGAAGCGGCGAGCGTCACGCTCACCGATTGCATCGTCGACGCCTGTGCGCCGGACGCGATCGCCTACCAGGGCAAGGCCGCCGGCGAGCCCGGGGCCGAGCTGACGATCCAGGAAAGCACGATGATCGGCAAGGCGCACGTGCGCCTGATGCGGCTGGCGTCGGACACGCTCTTTTTCGCCCGGCGCGCCGCTGTCGATCCCTGGCCGGCACCGCTGTGGATCGAGCGCAGGCAGGCCGGTTGCATGCGGTTTTGCTTCGCGCCGGAAGGCACGCCGTTGCCACGGCATTTCCACTGCGTACCCGACGACCGGCACCCGCACGTGCTGCCGCACTTCACCTCGCTGCGCTACGGGGATCCGGGCTATGCGCAGTTGCGCGCCGCCACCGCGCGCGCGATCGGCGAGGGTGCCAGCGACGGCGGTGAGATCGGCGTGATGCATGCGCTGCATCAACCGCAGCGGGAAACCAACCTGCGCATCCGCCTGGACGAATATCTGCGCTTCGGCCTGCACGCGGGCATTTTTTACGCGAGTTGAAGCCGGAACGAACACAACGATGACCGAGAGGAAAGTCCGATGCGCGCCGACGTTTCCAGAATCCGCAGCAATCCCCTGTTCGACTTCGCGGGTGTCGAGCTGAAGCAGGGCGGCGTCCTGGTCGACGCAGACTTCAACGAACACGTCGCGATCGGCGACCGCCGCTTGCGCGCGGCCGCGTCGGATATTCTCGGCCGCGGCACGGTGTCCTCGACGACGCCCGATGCGTTCAAGATCACCGTGCCGGTCGCCGGGGATCTGTCGATCGGCATCGGACGCTTGTACGTCGATGGCCTGCTCGCCGAAAACCACGGCAGCCCTTCGACCGATGCGGCGAAAAAACGCTTCGACCCCTTGCTGGGCGAGGTGACCTGGGCCGACGCGTGGACGTACGCGACGCAGCCCTATCTGCCGAGTGCGCCGGCCTTGCCGGCTGCAGGACGGCACCTGGTGTATCTCGACGCGTGGGATCGCGAAGTCACGCACCTGGAGCGGCCGGACCTGGTCGAGGTGGCGCTTGGGGTCGAGAGCAGTTCCCGCCGGCAATTGGTCTGGCAGGTGCGCGTGCTCGATGCCGATGCCGGGGCCGCGACCTGCGCCTCGCCCGACGCGGACGTGCCGGCGTGGTCGACGCTGATCGCACCTTCGAGCGGTCGACTGACGACGGGCACCTACGACGTGCCGCCCGCGGAGGATCCGTGCGAGTTGCCGCCCACCGGCGGATATCGCGGGCTGGAGAACCAGTTGTATCGGATCGAGATCCACGAGGGCGGTCAGCCGGGCCCCGGTGGCGCGACCTTCAAGTGGTCGCGCGACAGCGTGGGAAGCCGCGTGGCGAACATGATCTCGGGCACCGAACTGGAGCTGGATTCGCTCGGCCGCGACGACGTGCTGCGTTTCAACACGGGCGATTGGGTCGAGGTCATCGACGACGTGCGCGAGTTCGCGCAAGCCTGCGGCGAGATGCGCAAGATCACCGTGGACGAAGACACGCGGCGCATCACGTTCGCGACCGCATTGCCGGCCGACCTGGTGCCTGCGACCTTCCCGAGCATCGACTTCCCGCGCGACCGCAATCTCCGCGTGCGCCTGTGGCATCAACAGGGCGTCGTGCTGCAGGCCACGGGTGGCGGCGCGACGTCGTCGTTCCAGGACCTCGATGCCGACGACGCCGGCACGATCGGCGTGCCCGCGACCGACGCCACCACGCTGCTCTTGGAGCACGGCATCACCGTCAAGTTCGCCGCGCCTGCGGGAAGCAAGGGATTCAAGGCCGGCGACTACTGGGTGTTCGCGGCACGCAGCGCCGACGGTTCCGTCGAATTGCTGGACAATGCGCCGCCGCGCGGCATCCACCACCACTTCTCGCGCCTGGGCGTGTGGGACGTGCTTGCCGGAACGGTCACCGATTGCCGGCAACCCTGGCCGCCCAAGGGCGGAGACGATTGCGTCTGCACCGTGTGCGTGTCTCCCGAAGCGCACAAGGCCGGAACGCCGTCGTTGCAGCAGGCGATCGACAAGGTGATCGCGGCAGGGGGCGGCACGATCTGCCTGGATGTCGGCGAGTACTTCCTGGACACCCCGCTGCGGGTGGAGAACATCAAGCCGCAGGCCAGCCTGCGCATCGTCGGCAAGGGGGTGGCGAGCGTGTTGCGCGCGCCGCAGTCGGTGTTCGACGCGATTTCCGACAGCCACAACGTGCATCTGGAACAGTTCTCGCTGATCACCGACAGCGGCCCCGGCGACGTGCGCTGCCTGGTCATCCGCAACAGCGTGCACGTGTGCCTGGAGCATCTGGATTTCACGGTGGGCGGGCAGGGGCCGGCCGTCGGACTGTCGGGCGCCCTGGCCGACATCGCCGTACGGCATTGCACCTTCCGCGCAAACGCGGGCATTACCAACCTGGACCAGACCGGCGCCGCGACGGGCCTGATGGACGTGCGCATCGAAGACAACGACTTCGACTGCCTGAGCCTGGGCGTCGCGCTCACCGAAACCAGCATCCACCAATCGCTGACGCGCATCACCGGCAACCGCATCAACAACTGCCGCGCCGGCTGCCTGAAGCTCGCGGGCGAAACGGTGCCCGGGTTCGGCGTGGACGTGAGCGAGAACACCTTTCTTGCGCTGGGCGATGCCATCGTCTCCGGCGTCGACGGCTTGCGCGTGACACGCAACGCCATTCGTGCCCAACTGGCCGCCAACGGAATCGGCGTGACGCTGGTGGAGGGGCTGGCAGGCGGCCCGGCACTCAGCGTTTGCCAGATCTCCGGCAACCGCATCAGCGGTTTCGAAATGGGCATCGCCATCCTGACGGCGTTGGAAACCACGATGCTCCACCGCAACCAGATCGATGCGTGCGTCGTCGGCATCCTGGCCAAGGGCGTGCCCGTGCGCGAATTGAGCATCGACGGCAACCAGATCACGGGCATGGCCGAATCGGCGCTGCTGGTCGCGACGTTCGTCGCCACCGATTCACCCGCGCGGATTTCGGTGCGCGGCAACCACGTCGACGCCGCCGGCGGCCAGGCGGTCGCGCTCGTGCGCTGTCGCGGCGGCGACATCGTGTACGCGGACAACCATGCGCATCATCCGCGCGTGCCGAACCAGCCGGTGGTGATGTTGCAGGCCGAGACCTTGATCGTGGCGTCGAACCGTGTCACCGGACGCTCGCCCGACGCCATGCAACTCGATGTGAATCCGAATGCCTGCACGGTGTTGGGCAACATCACCAGCGGAAAGATCAGGCTCGGTGGTGGCGCGCTTCCCAATCCCTGGGCCCCGTTCAATCCCGTCGTCTGATCGCGAGGACGCCATGGCTACCCGAAAGGTCACCAAGCGCAGCAACAAGGCCACTGCAAAGCACGCGAAACCGGCGAGCATGCCGAAAGACAAGTCGGCCAAACCCGCGGCCAAGCGGCAAGCCGATCCTTTCGAACGCGCGATGGCCGCGATCGAGAAGACGCCGCGCCCGCCCGCGCCTGCACGCATGGATCGCCACGCACGCGTGCAAGCGGGGCTGGAGGCGCTCCAACAGCGCTTGCGGGGGGCGGGTGAGGGTGCGGGCGTTGCGCACCGACGCGCAGGGATCGACAAATCCCTGGAGCAATTGAACGCGGCTTACGCGCGCTTGCTCAGGCGGTAGCTTGGATTCCCGCCCCATTCACTCGATCTGGTCGCGCGCGTACGCCGCGTCGAGCGTCTCCATCGCGTCCTTCGGTTTCGCCTTCGCCGCTTTTTCGAAGGCGGCCGCGGCCGCGTCTTCCTGTTTCTCGCCGTGGAGCAGCAGCAGGACGTTGGCGTGTTCGACGTGCGCAATGGGCGAGTCGGGGGTGAGCTTCAGCGCGGTCTTGATATGGGATTCGGCCTCGCTGGCTTTCGCACCATACGTGAGGCCACCGATCATCGCGCCGATCTTGCCGATGATCTCCGCGTGGTAGAGGGCGAGCGCGGTATGCGCTTCGGCGTGTTTGGGGGCGAGTGCCAGTGCGGTGTCGAGGGAGGCGCGCACCTTGCCGGCGATGCCTTGTTTGAGCGCCTTGGCGATCGACAGGCCCTGGCTGTAGCGGCCCAGCGCGAAGGCATGGCGGTAGTGGCTGTTCGCTTCGTCGGGCAGCGCCTGGATGGCGGCTTCGGCGAGCCGGGCGGCGTGTTCGAAACGCTTGAGCTTTTCGGCGTCGTCTTCGACCAGGTAGGTCGCGTGGATGCCGATGGCCTTGGTCGCGACCGACGCGCCGACGGGGCCGAGTGTTTCGCCGGCCTGGAACGCGGCCTGGAAGTCCCCGCGATGGAACGCGCGCCAGGCGTCCTGCAGCGCGATCGCGAGTGCGTCGGCATCGAGCCTCGGCGCAGCCTTTCCCGCCGCTTTCAACAACTTGCCGGCATGCCTGGCATCGGGGAAGGGCTCGGCGTCGCCGGCGTGCAGTTGCGGCCAGGCCTTCTTGAGCGCGTCGCCTGCGTAGGCGAAGGCTTTCGCGTCATGCGGGAACGGCGCCCATTTCGACTTGGCCATGCGGACCTTCCTGGATGCGATGGAAGCGGCAGCATTGCGCCGCGCGCGCGTCTTCGCAAGGTGTGAGCGCGGGGCGTGGTGTGATTGCTCCATGGATGAGGCGGCAACGTGCCGTCTGTGCAGGAGGCTTTTCATGTCACGCGAAACCAATATCCGTCATCTGTGGCTCGCCGGCCTCGGCGTGCTGGCGCGCTTGCGCCGCAGCGCCGACCGCATTGCCGGGCGCATGCCGATCGCGGAAGAACCACCGGTCGAGCCGCCGTTCGTCACGACGCAGAAGGTGGCCAAGCGCAGCACGCATTCGTCGGGGTCGCGCAAGGCGGGCGAACGGGAGTCGCAGCGGCGGATCGCGGGAAAGGGGCGCTGAAGCTATCGACCCGCGCAGGTATTAGTCGATGTAAGCCCGGGTCAACGTGTTCAAGTGAACGCGCTCGGCGTCCCTCAGGAACGGCGCGAGCAACATCATCACTTGCACGATGCCCGCGCGGATCGAGGCCTGTTCGTCCTTGTCGCCGCGCGCGGAGGCGTAGTTCAACCAGAACGTCGCGATCACCAGCACGTTCGTCGCCGCGGCGTCGAGTTCGTCGGCGCTCGCGCGCATCACGCCGCCCTGCGACAGACCGCGCATGACCGTGTGCGCCTGTTCGTCCGCGCGGCGCAGGATCCGCGCGAAACGGATGCGCAGGCGCCGGTTGCGGCTGAGGATGTTGGCGAGGTCGCGATACAGGAAGCGATAGTCCCAGATGCACTCGAACACCAGGTGCAGCTGCAGCCAGATGTCTTCAAGCCCGGGCAGGCGGCCTTCGGGCGCGCTCAACGCCGCATCGATGCGCTCTTCGTAACGGCCGAAGAGGTGCTCGATGATGTCGTCCTTGTTGCGGAAGTGGTAGTACAGGTTGCCGGGGCTGATTTCCAGCTCGTCGGCGATGTGGTTGGTGGTGACGTTGGGTTCGCCCTGCGCGTTGAACATCGCGAGCGACGCATCGAGGATGCGCTGTCGTGTCTGGCGGGCCATGCGGAGTTGTCGGCGCGCGTCAGGCGGTCAGCTTGCCCACGAGGTCCACGTATTTCTGCATCGCCTCGTCCTGGCCGGTGCCCTGCAGCTTGGCCCAGGCTTCGTACTTGGCGGTGCCCACGAAGTCGAAGAAGCCCGGCTTCGGGCCGGTGACGTCGCCTTCCGAGCMCTGCTTGTAGAGCGCGTACAGGCGCAGCAGCGTGTCGTTGTCGGGGCGCTCGGACAGTCCCTGGACATCCTTGGCGGCCTGTTCGAAGCGGGCTTTCAGGTCGGACATGGTGTGCAGGCTCCCGGGCGGCAGGCGGGCATCACAGCATGCGGTGTCGACGTTTTCAATACGCAGGGGAATTGTGGCGCCGACAAGGGTCTGGCAACGTAGGCGCAGGATATCGGGGAGCACGCAGGACATGACCTATTTCGTCACCGGGGCCACGGGGTTCGTCGGCCGCCACCTGGTCACCGCGCTGCTCAGGCGCAAGGGCCCGGTCCATGTGCTCGTACGCAAGGATTCGCGCAGGAAGCTCGAGGCCATCGGCGCGAAGATGGGCTGGGACATGAAGCGCATCGTGCCCGTCGAAGGCGACATGACGGGCGCCAAATGCGGCGTCGGCCCCGCGCAGGTGCGCGCGCTCAACGGCAAGGTCAAGCATTTCTTCCACCTGGCCGCGGTCTACGACCTGACGGCCAAGGCCGACGCGCAGCGCGCGAGCAATGTCGACGGGACCCAGCACGCGCTCGACCTCGCCGCCGCCATCGGCGCGGGCACCTTCCACCACACCTCGTCGATCGCCGCCGCCGGCCTGTATCCGGGCGTGTGGCGCGAAGACATGTTCGACGAAGCCGAAGGCCTCGAGGATCCCTACCTGCGCACCAAGCACGATTCGGAAGGACTGGTGCGCAACGAGAAGCGCATCAAGTGGCGCATCTACCGCCCGGGCATGGTCGTCGGCCATTCGCAGACCGGCGAGATGGACAAGATCGACGGCCCTTACTACTTCTTCTCCTTCATCAAGAAGCTGCGCGAAATGCTGCCGCAGTGGATGCCGATGCTCGGGCTGGAAGGCGGGCGCATCAACATCGTGCCGGTGGATTTCGTCGCCGAGGCGATGGACCACATCGCGCACAAGCCCAAGCTCGATGGGCACACGTTCCACCTCACCGACCCCGAACCGATGCGCGTGGGCGAGGTGCTCAATGCATTCGCGCGCGCCGGCCATGCGCCGGAAATGACGATGCGCATCGATGCGCGCATGTTCGCGTTCGTGCCGGGCGGCGTCCGTGCGGCTGTCGGCAATCTGCCGCCGGTGCGACGTTTCATCGGCATGTTGCTGCGCGACTTCCGCATTCCGAAGGAAGTGCTGAAGTTCATCACCTATCCCACGCGCTTCGACAATCGCGAGGCAGAGCGCGCGCTCAAGGGCAGCGGCATCACCGTGCCGCGCCTGGATTCCTACGCGTGGCGCCTGTGGGATTACTGGGAACGCCACCTGGATCCGGATCTGTTCATCGACCGCTCGCTCAAGGGCAAGGTCCGCAACAAGGTCGTGGTGATCACCGGCGGTTCGTCGGGCATCGGCCTGTCGACCGCGCAGCGCGTGGCCGAAGCCGGCGCGATCGTGGTCATCGTGGCGCGCGGCGAGGCCGAGTTGTTCAAGGCGCGCGACGAGATGAAGGCCAGGGGCGGCAAGGTCTTCGCCTACACCGCCGACCTGGCCGACATGGCCGACTGCGACCGGCTCATCGCCACGGTGCTGAAAGAGCACGGCCACGTCGACATCCTGATCAACAACGCCGGGCGTTCGATCCGGCGCTCGATCGAGTTGAGCTACGACCGCTTCCACGACTTCGAACGCACCATGCAGCTGAATTATTTCGGCAGCCTGCGCCTGATCATGGGCTTCCTGCCGACGATGACCCATCGCCGCAAGGGACACATCATCAACATCAGTTCGATCGGCGTGTTGGCCAATTCGCCGCGCTTCTCGGCCTATGTCGCGTCGAAGGCGGCACTGGATGCCTGGGCACGGTGCGCGCAGGGCGAGTTGTCGGGCAAGGGCATCGCGTTCACCACGATCAACATGCCGCTGGTGAAGACGCCGATGATCGCGCCGACCAAGATGTACGACAGTGTGCCGACCCTGACCACCGAAGAAGCGGCCGACCTGTGCGTGAAGGCGATCATCGAGCGCCCGAGCCGCATCGCGACGCGCCTGGGCATCTTCGCCTCGGTCATCAACGCGCTCGCACCGAAGGCTTACGAAGTCGTGATGAACACCGCGTTCGAATTGTTCCCCGATTCGGCCGCCGCGAAGGGCGACCGGAAGGCGCTCAAGGGCGAGATGGAACCGAGCGGGGAGCAGATCGCCTTCGCCGCGCTGATGCGCGGGGTGCACTGGTAAGGCGGCGGAGGGCTCTCGCCCTCAGAGCGTCGCACACTGCTTGAAGCGCGGCGCTTGCTCGCTGTTCTCCGGTGGTTCCAGGTACACCCGCGCGGTGCGCAAGGTCGCGTAGCGCGTCAGTACCGTGCATACGGCGTCGAAGCGTTCGGTGGAGGTTTCGTCGACCTGCACCTGCAGCGTGGACTTCGTCGACCAGGTGGCGCGGTACACGCCGGGCAGCGAAGACACGCGACGCACGACTTCCACGCGCTGCAGGTCTTCTTCTTCTGGCGTCATGGGCATCGCGACCGTCGGCGGGGTGGAGGCCGACGCTGCCGCGATGTCCCCGGCAACTGTCGCCGCAGGGCTGGTGGGCCGTTGGACGATGGGCGTGATGTCGTTCGGCGGCGGGGGCGCATCCGGCAGGCCGGCCATCCACCCGATCGCCAGGCCCAATCCCAGCGCAACCGCCCACGAGATCCAGACGCCGCGACGCGCGCGCTGGCTCGCGTCCTTGCGCACGTCTTCGGCCAGGCTCTGCGGCAACAGCGGCGCGATCTCGGGCCAGAGCGCATTGCCGTCGATGAGTTCGACGCGCGCTTCCTCCGCGGCCTTGCGCGCGTCGGGATCGATCGAACCGGGCGTGACGAGCAGCCCGCTGCGCGCACCCTGGAACTTCATCGCGCCGACGAACTCGGCCACCGATTGCTTCGTCAGCTTGTAGGCCGAGCCGTGCTTGCACCCGAGGACCGCGCGCTCGCCGTTGCGCGTGAGCAGGAATTCGGTTTGTTGCCCGCTACCGACTTCGTCGTCGGTGGTGATCACGTCGTAGCCGCGATGGCGCATCGCATCGATGACGAAGTGCGAGAACTCGCGCCACCGCATCGCCGAGAGCGCACGCACGCCGTTGAGGGCTTCGTCCTGGCGGCGACGGATGGTGGAAAAGTAGAGCGTGCCGAGCGCGCCGATTAGCACGACGACGGCAAGGGCGACCAGGAGCGATGTCGCTGAAGGCATTCGGGGTCTGCTGGGGCGCGGGTGGCGCATCTTACGCCAGCGGCCGCTGTACGCCATGTAACGCCGACCGCAATACGACCCGGCAGGCCGAAAAAAAGCCCGCCAGTCCGAAACCGTCAGGGGAGGGGAGCGACGGAACCGCGTGGACTGGCGGGCTGTAGCGATGGAATCAGACGACGGCGCGTTTCTTCGTCGCCTTCTTGCGCGCGTGCTTGGCCGGGGCTTTCGCCGGAGCAGCCGACGTCGTGGTGCGGCGCGGCGAAACGCGGCGAAGCTCAGCCGTCAGCGCATCGACGCGATCGGCCAGCGCCGTCAGGTCTTCGCGATTGGGAACGCCGAGCTTGACTAGCGCGCGCTGCACGCGTTCTTCGAACACCTTCTCCAGGCGATCCCACGTGTCGACCGCACGCTCGCGCGCCTGGCCGACGCGGCTTTCGACGGCATCGCGCACGACATCGGCGCGATTACCCGCGAGCTTGCGCGCGGTCTGTTCCAGGTTCAGGCCTTCCTTCACCAGGCCCTCGAACAAGCGCGTGCCTTCGGCCTGCGCGCGCCCGAAGGCGCCGACGCCGGCGAGCCAGATCTGCTGCGCCGATTCGCTGAGGGACTTGGAGAGACGTTCGGCCTGCGCCTGCGAAGCGGCGTCGGCGGCGGCCGACTTGCGGGCGGTCTTCGCAGTCTTTGCGGTCTTCTTCAGCTTGGCCATGCTCGGCTGCCTGTGCGGGATTGGGAGCCAGAATCCGGCGCAAAGCTAGAGCAATCACACCAAGGCGTCAGGCGCGGCGTCTGGACGCGAGCAGATGGTCGACTTCATCCAGCGCCCGGCGCAGGCGCGCGGTCGTTTCCGTCGCGCGCGGGCGATGCGGGAGGCCGTCGATGATCGAGCGGGTCGCATCATTGATGACTTCTTCGCGAAGCGACAGCCCGTGCGCCTGCAGCACTGGGCGGAGTTCGCCGGCGCGCTTGCGCAGATCGTCCATCGTGTTGCGATAGGCGATTTCGCACACGCGGCGGCGCGCGGCGAAGGAGAAGACGTTGGTGAAGAACAATTCGCCGTCGTCGCTGTTGGGTTCGAACACGAGCTGGTCGATGTTCGGGTAGGTCTGCGCGTAGCGCTGCAACCCGACCTGCATGCGCGATTGCAGCAGCGTGCGGAAGGTTTGCGAGAGCACCATCGGCAGGCCGCCCTCCGAAAGGCGCGAATCGATGCCGTTCGGCGTGCGACTTGCGCCATTGGAATCGAAGGGCACCAGCGGGTTGATGCCGATCAGCAGGTCGACGCCGCGTTCGAGCAACAGCGAGGCGTGCATCGTGCGGCGCAGCGCGCCATCGACGAAGTGCCTGCCACGCACTTCGACCGGCGCATACAGCCCCGGCAACGCGGCGCTGGCCTGCACTGCGCGTGATATCGGCACGTCGTCCCAATCCTCGCCACCGAAACGCACGGCCTTGCCGCTGTCGAGCTCGACCGCCACGACGTACAGGGGGGCGGCCAGTTCGCGGAAATCGTTGCTGCGGCCACGGCGCGTGAACACGTCGCGCAGGAAACGTTCGATCTCCGCGCTGTCGAACAAACCGGTGGGCACCAGCCCGCCGAAACGGTTGATCGCATCGGACCACCGCGAATCGCCGCGGCGGAACACGATGTCGCGCCACCATTCCATCGCCAGGCGCGGGGCGCCCGCGGCGCGGCGCATGTATTCGACGAATGCCGGGCGCAGGAAGGCGTCGGGGCGGAACTGCACGTCGTCGCTGTCGCCGGTGATGAAGATCCGGCACATCTCCGCGGTATCCATGCGGTTGGCCAGGCCCGCGGCGAGGAACGCACCGGAGCTGACGCCCACGTAGGCATCCAGCCGCGTGAGATCCAGGCCCTTGATCGCCTCGTCCATCGCGCGCAGGGCGCCGAGCTCGTACATCCCGCCGATGGGGCCGCCACCGGCGACCGCCAGGCCGATCTTGGGCGCGCGCGTGGCGGCAGGTTTCGCCCGTTCGCGGGCGGTATGCAGTGAAAGCATCGATTCGGCTACGGCGGGAGACGGGCGAGTGTAGCCCCTCGACGTGCACGCGATGTGCGCCCGGTACCATGCGGCGCATGTCGCGCCATGCGGATGTCGTCCATCGCCTGCAACGCCGCCTGGCCTGCCACCAGGCGCTGCACGATCCGGCGTGCGAACCCCGCAACGGCCTGCGCTGGCTGCCCGAGCTGCGGCGCTGGCAAGCCGCGCGCCTGGAGCGCAGCTTCCGGCGCTTCCTCGACGACCCCCACCGCGCCGCGGCCGCGCGCTTTTTCCTGACCGATGTCTACGGCGACCACGATTTCACGCAGCGCGACGCGGACATCGCCCGCGTCCTGCCCACGATGCAACGCCTGCTGCCGTCCACGCTGCTCGCCACCGTCGCCGACGGCATCACGCTGGGCGCCCTGACGCATGCGCTGGACCTGCGGATGGCGCAGGCCCTCGGCGACATCGCGCCGAAGGGCAAGCGCCTGGACGATGCGCGGTATGCGCAGGCCTATCGACGCGTGGGCCTGCCGCGGCTGCGGGCGCGCCAGATCGGCCTGATCCTCGACGTCGGCCATGGCCTGGGCGGCGCGTTGCGCCTGCCGGGAATTACGACCTTGCTGAAACTCTCGCGCGGGCCTGCGCATGCGGCGGGCTTGTCGGAGTTGCAGGGCTTCCTAGAACGCGGCGTCGGGGCGTTCAAGCGGCTCGGCGACGCCGATGCATTCCTCGCCGACATCCAGCGCGGCGAGCGCGAGATCGCCGCGCGCCTGTTCGCGGGCGAACCCGACCCCTTCCGGGGCCATCCCTAGACGCGCAGGGTCAGGCGAACTTCTCGTCGAGCACGCGGCGGATTTCCTGTTCGATCGGGCCCTTCATCGCCGACAGCAGGAACCCCAGTTGCGCGGTGACGTGCAGCGAGTCGGGTTGCAACGCGATGTGCCCGTCGACGCCGGAGCGGGTGAAATGCAGCGTGTCGCCTTCCCAGCGCGATTGCATGCCGAAGCGGTCGTCGAGCTTGGCGGCGACTTGTTCGAGCGACTTGCGCGCGGTGGCCATCGGCTGGGAATGCGGGTGGCGGATATCGATTTTCGACATGGGCGCTCGACTCGTCGTAGGGATCCGGCCGCATTGTCTGCTAGATTCCCGCGCGGTGGATACCTTGCGACTGCGCTTTCCCGATTCCAACCAGCCCGACGCCGGCATCGGCCCCGGGTTGCACGGCATCGGCCGCACGGCCGATGGCGCGCTCGCGCTCGTCGCCGAAGGCAGCCGCATGCTCGCGCAGCTGTGCGTGGATCGCCGCGGCACGTGGCTCAAACTCACCGACGGCGCGCGCACCGTGCACGTGAACGGGCGCCCGGTAAAAAACATGGCGATGCTGCGCGTGGGCGATGCGATCTACATCGACGGCCGCGAAGCGCTCCTGCTCGGCATGCCGCGCCAGCCCCAGGAGCTGCCTGCGCCGGGTGGGGAAGGTGGGGATCCACGCGTGCTGTTGCGCGGCGTCGGGGGCCAGTACCACGGGCGCAGCTTCACGCTGGACCGCCCGCGCCTGGTCGGCCGTGGCGTGGAATGCGACATCCGCATCGACGACCCCGCGTTTCCCGAACGCCACGCACGCATCGACGTGCAGCAGGGGCTGGTCGTCCTGCGCGGGGTGAATGGCGCCGAGGCGAGCCTCGTGAACGGCGAAGCCGCGCGCGATGCCGTGCTGCGCACCGGCGATCAGATCGTCTTCGATGCGCACCATCGGTTCGTCGTCGAATCGCCGGGGCGCCCTTCGCTCGTGCACGACGCGATGGCGCCGCCGTTGCCCGACGACATCGATCTCGAACATTCCGACGCGCCGATCCGTTCGCCGCGTGGTGCGGCCCGCAACGCGCGGCGCCTGCCTTGGTTGCTGCTCGCCGCACTGCTGATGGCCGCGGCCCTCAGCGCGATCCTGCTGTTCGGCTCGCCGGGCTGACCGGGCCGCCGACGGGCAAGGCGGCCATGCGCCGCTTCGTCGACAAGAACTTCCACGAGCGCCAGCCCAGCAACACCGCGAGGATGCCCGCGTACAACGCCGGCTCGCGGATGTCGGATTTCACCAGCCACCAGAAATGCAGCACGGCCAGCACGCCGATCGCATAGACGAGTTTGTGCAGGCGCGCCCAGTTGCGGCCCAGGCGCCTGATCCAGCCCTTCGTCGAGGTGATCGCGAGCGGCACGAGCAGCAACCACGCCGCGAACCCGACGGTGATGTACGGACGCTTGGCGATCTCGGCGAAAATCGTCGTCCAGTAGCCGCGCAGGTCGAGCACCAGGTACGCGCTCAAATGCACGCTGGCGTAGAAGAACGCATACAGGCCGAGCATGCGGCGGAAACGCACGAGCACCGGTTGGTTCGTCCATTGCCGCAGCGGCGTGATGGCCAGCGTCAGCATCAGGAAACGCAGCGCCCACAAACCGAGGAAATGTTCGATCGCGGCGACCGGATCCGCTCCCAGCCCGTTGCCGGTGTGCGCGACTTGATTGATCTTCAGGCCGATCCAGAGGGCCGGCAGCAGTGCGAGGGCGTGGACGATGCCCTTGGCGATGGGGACTTTTTTCAGAACCATTTCCTCAGATCCATGCCTGCGTACAACGAGGCAACCTGTGCCCCGTACCCATTGAACGGCTTCGTCGGAATGCGATCGGCGAACAACTTGCTCGCCGTGCCCGCGATCCGGCGCTCGGTCTTCTGGCTCCAGCGCGGGTGGTCGACCGCCGGGTTGACGTTGGAGAAGAACCCGTACTCTTCCGGTTGCGATGCGTGCCACGCGGTTTCCGGCATCGTCTCGACGAACTCGATGCGCACGATCGACTTGATGCTCTTGAACCCGTATTTCCAGGGCACGACCAGGCGCAGCGGCGCGCCGTTCTGTTGTGGCAGCGACTTGCCGTACAGACCGGTGGCGAGGAAGGCCAAGGGATGCATCGCTTCGTCGATGCGCAGGCCTTCGCGATACGGCCAATCRAGGATCGGCGAACGGATGCCGGGCATCTGCGCCGGATCGCCGAGGGTGACGAAGGCGACGTACTTCGCCTTCGATGTCGGCTGGAATCGCTTGAGGACCGATGCCAGCGGCACGCCGAGCCACGGGATCACCATCGACCATCCTTCGACGCAGCGCAGGCGGTACACGCGCTCTTCGGGTTTCAGCCCCTTGAGCAAATCGCCGAGTTCGAGCGTGCCGGGCTTCTCGCATTCCCCGCCGACCAACACGCGCCAGGGTGTGGTGCGCAAGGTCTTGCGCGCCTGCGAAGGATCGGCCTTGCCGCTGCCGAATTCGTAGAAGTTGTTGTAGGAGGTCACGTCTTCGTAACGCGTCAGTTCCTCGCTGGTGCGAAAGCCCGACTTCGCCTGCTCGGGCGAGATCGCAACTTTCGACGGCGGCGGAGGCGGCGCGGCTTCGGAGCAACCGGCCAGGGCCAGCGCCGGGCTCGCGGCGAACGCGGCGAGCAGGCGGCGGCGATCGGCGTACACCGCTTCGTCGGTGATCTCGCAGGCGCGGATGCGCAAGGCGTCGCGCAGGGACATGGTCGGCTTCCTCGGGGGTGACAGGACAGTTACGCCCGAAAGCGTCGAGCGGATGCGATGGCCGAGTGTCGGCTCGAATTTGCGTGTTGCATACTGCCGGCAACCCCACATCGACGACGCCCACCATGCCACGTGCCTGGAACTTCAGTGCCGGACCCGCCACGCTTCCCGAACCGGTGTTGCGCAAGGCGCAGTCGGAAATGCTGGAGTGGCGCGACGCCGGGGCCTCGATCGTCGAGATCAGCCACCGCGGCCCCGAGTTCATGGAAGTCGCCGCGGCCGCCGAACAGGCGCTGCGCACGCTGTTGTCGATCCCCGACGATTACGCGGTGATCTTCACCCAGGGCGGCGCGACGACGCAGCAGGCCCTGATCCCGCTGAACTTCGCCGCACCGGGGCAGCCGGCCGACTACGTGTTGACCGGCCATTGGGGCAAGACGGCGATGAAGCAGGCCAAGCCGTACGTGGCCACGCACGTGGCCGCGACGAGCGAAGCCGACCACTTCCGTTCGATCCCCGCGCGCGATGCCTGGCAATTCGCCGCGGATTCGGCCTACGTGCACATCACGGCGAACGAGACGATCCACGGCGTGGAATTCCGCGAGATCCCCGACACCGGGCAGATCCCGCTGGTCGCCGACTTCAGTTCGTCGATCGCCAGCGAGCCGCTCGAGATTTCGAAGTTCGGCATCGTCTATGCCGGCGCGCAGAAGAACCTCGGGCCGGTGGGCATCAGCGTGGCCATCGTGCGCCGCGACCTGCTCGAACGCGCCGGCCAGCCGCGCGCCGACATCTTCGACTATCGCTCGCAGCTGGCGGCCGAGTCGATGCTCAACACGCCGCCGACGTGGAACTGGTACATGCTCGGGCTCAACGTGCAGTGGATGCTGGACGAAGGTGGCGTGGCCGAGTTCGCGCAACGCAACGCACGCAAGGCGCAACTGTTGTACGCGGCCATCGACGGGTCGGGCGGTTTCTATCGCAACGAAGTCGATCCAGCGGTGCGTTCGCGCATGAACGTACCGTTCTTCCTGCGCGATGCAGCGCTGGAAAAGGCCTTCCTGTCCGAATCGAAGGACGCCGGCCTGCTCGCGCTGAAGGGCCATCGCGCGGTCGGTGGCATGCGCGCGTCGATCTACAACGCGATGCCGGAAGCGGGCGTGCAGGCCCTGGCGGACTTCATGCGGGACTTCGCCGGCCGCCATGGCTAGGAAGCCCGACGCGCCTTCGCCGAAAACCACGGGCGACGCAGCGCCGCTCGATCTTGCGGCCGTGCGGACGCAGATCGACGGCATCGACCGGCAGATCCAGGCGCTGATCGCCGAGCGCGCGCAGTTCGCGCGGCAAGTGGGCAAGGCAAAGGGCAAGCTCGCGGCGGCGGTGGATTACTACCGGCCCGAGCGCGAGGCGATGGTGTTGCGCGGCGTGGTCGATCGCAACGACGGGCCGCTCGCCGACGATGTTCTGGTGCGTCTGTTCCGCGAGATCATGTCCGCCTGCCTGGCGCAGCAGGAGCCGTTGAAGATCGGCTACCTCGGGCCGGAAGGCACGTTCTCGCAGCAGGCCGTGCAGAAACACTTCGGGCATTCGGCGAAAGGGTTGCCGCTGGCGAGCGTCGAGGAAGTGTTCGATGAAGTCGCCGCGGGGCACGCGGATTTCGGCGTGGTGCCCGTGGAGAACTCGGGGCAGGGCACGATCCAATCCACGCTCGACCTGTTCCTTACCTCGCCCCTGAAGATTTGCGGCGAAGTCGAATTGCGCGTGCATCAATACCTGCTCTCGCGAACGGGGCACCTGGAAGACATCGAACGCGTGTATTCGCACGGGTTGTCGCTTGCGCAGTGCCGCGCCTGGTTGCGCCAATACTTGCCGCACGCGGAGAAGCTGGCGGTGGCGAGCAACGCCGAAGCCGCGCGGCGCGCGCGCAACGCCGACGACGCCGCGGCGATCGCCGGGGAAAACGCGGCGCACGTGTACGGCTTGAAGAAAGTCGCTGGCCCCATCGAGGATCGTCCGGACAACACGACGCGCTTCCTGGTGATCGGGCGGAGCATGTTCCCGCCGTCGGGCAACGACCGCACCTCGCTGATGGTGTTCGTCCGCGACCAGCCCGGTGCGCTGTTCCGCGTGCTCGAACCGCTCTCGCGCCGGGGCGTGAGCATGAACCGCATCGAATCGCGGCCCGCGCATACGGGGCTGTGGCAGTACGCGTTCTTCATCGACGTGGGCGGGCACGTGAACGATGCGCCGCTGCGCGACGTGCTGGAAGACCTGGCCGACTTCGCGGAGAACGTGACCGTCCTGGGTTCGTATCCGGTGGCGGTGCCGTGAACTTCGACGGCCTCGCGGTACCGGCGCTGCAGGGGTTGCGCGCCTACGATCCGGGGCATGACCTCGTCGCCTGGCGTCGCCGCATCGGGCCGTCGCTGGTCGAACTGGGATCGAACGAAAATCCGTGGGGCCCCTCGCCCGCGGCGCGCGCCGCGGTGCTCGATCAATTGCACGGGATGCATCGCTATCCCGATCCGCTGGGTGGCGACCTCAAGCGTGCGCTCGCGGCCAAGCATGGCGTTGCCGTCGAGCAACTGATCCTCGGCAATGGCTCGCACGAGTTGCTGATGCAATTTGCGCAAGTGTTCGCCGGGCCGGGCGATGAAGTGGTCGCGTCGCAATACGGGTTCGCAGTGTATGCGATCGCGACGCAGGCGGCGGGGGCCACCTTGCGTGCAGTGCCCGCATTGCCGCGCGATCACGCGACGATGCCGCGTGGGCATGATCTGCTCGCATTGGCCGGCGCGGTGGGGCCGCGCACGAAGCTGGTGTATCTCGCCAATCCCAACAACCCGACCGGCACGCATTTCGCGCTCGATGCGTTGTCGGATTTCCTGCGGAAGATGCCGCCGGAGGTCCTGCTCGTCGTCGACGAGGCGTACGCGGAATTCGTGGAAGGCGACACATCGGCGTTGTCGCTGCTGGGTCAACATCCCAACATGATCGTCTCCCGCACCTTCAGCAAGGCTTACGCGCTCGCCGGGTTGCGTGTCGGATTCGCGGTGGCGCATCCGGCGTTGATCGCCGTGCTCGAGCGCGTGCGTGAAAGCTTCAACGTCAATTGCATGGGGCTCGCGGCGGCCGAAGCGGCGCTGCGCGATGACGCGCACCTGCGTTGGGGGCTGGCGCGCAACGCCGAGGAACGCGCCCGTCTTGCCGATGCGTTGGCTGGGCGCGGCTGGTTCGTGCATCCCTCGCAGACCAATTTCCTGCTCGTCGAATTCGGCGCGCGCACCGCGCAGATCGAGGCGGGTTTGCTCGAACGCGGCGTGATCCCGCGCCCCATGGGCGGCTACGGCTTGCCCGATTGCCTGCGCATCACCATCGGCGATCGCGACGAGAATCGGCGTTTGCTCGACGCGCTGGACGCAATCGCATGAACGCGACACCACCGCGCGAAGCCTGGGTCGCATCGCCCGGTGGTCCGCTCCGCGGGGAGGTGCACGTGCCGGGCGACAAGTCGGTGTCGCATCGCGCGATCATGCTCGCCGCCATCGCCGACGGCACCTCGCGCATCGAAGGCTTCCTCGAAGGCGAAGACACGCTCGCGACGGCGGCGATCTTCGAACGCATGGGCGTGCGCATCGAAACCCCCGGCGCGAGTACGCGCATCGTCCACGGCGTCGGCATCGATGGACTGCAGGCACCCGGCAGCCCGCTGGACTGCGGCAACGCGGGCACGGGGATGCGGCTGTTGACGGGTTTGCTGGCGGGCCAGCGCTTCGACAGCGTGCTGATCGGCGATGGCTCCCTGTCGCGGCGGCCGATGCGGCGCGTGCTCGATCCGCTGGCGCGCATGGGCGCGGAGATCACGGCGCACGACGGGTTCCCGCCGTTGAAGATCATGGGGGGCAAACCCTTGCGCGGCATCGCTTACGCCTCGGACATCGCGAGCGCGCAGGTCAAATCCGCCGTGCTGCTGGCCGGCTTGCAGGCGAAGGGCGAGACCGAAGTGCGCGAGCCGCATCCCACGCGCGATTACACCGAGCGCATGCTGCGCGCGTTCGGTTGGCCGATCGAATTCTCGCCGGGCATCGCGCGCCTCTCCGGCGGGCATCGCCTGCGCGCCACGGATGTCTGCGTGCCGGCGGATTTCTCGTCGGCGGCGTTCTTCCTCGTCGCTGCGTGCGTGATTCCGGGGTCGGACATCGTGTTGCGGCGCGTGGGCATGAATCCGCGGCGCACCGGTTTGTTGCGCGTGCTGCGCGCGATGGGCGCGCACGTCGACATCGAAGCGATGGGCGAGCAGGGCGGCGAGGCGGTCGCGGATCTGCACGTGCGGTACGCGCCGTTGCACGGCATCGACGTGCCGGTGGACGCGGTGCCGGACATGATCGACGAGTTTCCGGCGCTCTTCGTCGCCGCGGCCTGCGCTTCGGGCACGACGCACGTGCGCGGCGCGGCGGAGTTGCGCGTCAAGGAGTCCGATCGCATCGCGACGATGGCGTGCGGCCTGCGCTCGCTCGGCGCCGTGGTCGAAGAGACCGAAGACGGCGCGGCGATCCATGGCGGCCCGTTGCGCGGTGGCCATGTCGCCTCGAACGGCGATCATCGCGTGGCGATGGCCTTCGCGATCGCAGGGCAGGTCTGCGAGGGCGAAGTCCAGGTGTGCGATACCGCAAACGTCGCGACCTCGTTCCCTGCCTTCGATGCCTTGGCGCGCAGCACGGGGTTCGCGCTGCGCGAGGCCTGAGCGTTAGAGGCGGAACTCGATCGGCACGACCACCGTGCCGGCGACCGCCTGGCCACCCCGTTGCGCCGGGCGGAAACGCCACTTGCGAACCGCTTCGAGTGCCGCGCGATCCAGGTCGCGCGACTGGCTGCTGCTGTCCACGCTGACATCGGTCGGCACGCCATCGGCGCCCACCGTGACCAGGACGCGCACCGTGCCGGTTTCCCGCATGCGCAAGGCGCGCGAGGGATAACGCGGCGCGGGCCGTTCGATCGGCGTCGGGCTGCCGATATCCGCCATCGCGGGCGCGGGGGTGGGTGGCGGCGCGACGGGCGCCGGCGCAGGCGGGGCTTCGCGGCGCGGCGCTTCTTCCAGGCGCGGTTGTTCGGCGATCGCGTCCGCGTCGGGCTCTTCCATGCCGCTGGCGCCGGTGGCGTCGCCGGGCATCGGTGCGGGAAGCGGCGCGAAGTCGGGCTTGTCGGCGGTGGCGCGGACCTGCGCGGGTCCGCGCGTGTGCTCGCCCGACCACACGATCAGGAATGCCACCAGGCCGACCAGGACGGCGGCGAGGATCACGGCCAGTCCACGCCGCGTGGGCCGCCAGGCGGCCAATCGCGTCGCGAACGGGGAGGAGAGAGTCGACATGCACCCAATTCTGTCACGCCGCCACTGCAGGGCTTGTCGGCAAGCGCGCTGCAAGGCCGCATAATTCAGCCCCCGTATCGAAACGTGGCGCCCCATGCTCGACCCCCACCTGCTGCGCACCCAGACCGCCGAACTCGCGGCCAAGCTTCGTTCCCGCGGTTTCGACCTGCCGGTGGCGGCCATCGAATCGCTCGAGGCCGACCGCAAGCGCCTGCAGGTGCGCACCCAGGAGTTGCAGAACCTGCGCAACACCCGCAGCAAGGCGATCGGGCAGGCCAAGGCGAAGGGCGAAGACGTCGCGGCGCTGATGGCGGAAGTCGCCTCCTTCGGCGACGAACTCAAGGCCTCGGAAGTCGAACTCGAACGCATCCGCGGCGAACTGGACGCGATCACGCTCGGCATTCCCAACATTCCCTACGACGACGTGCCGCAGGGCGAGAGCGAGGCGCAGAACGCCGAAGAACATCGCTGGGGCACGCCGCGCACCTTCGACTTCGACGTGAAGGACCACGTGCAGCTCGGCGAGCGCAACGGCTGGCTCGACGGCGATACCGCCGCGAAACTCAGCGGCGCGCGCTTCACCGTGCTGCGCGGGCAACTGGCGCGGCTGCATCGCGCGCTCGCGCAGTTCATGGTCGACCTGCACACCAACGAGCACGGTTACGAAGAAACCAACGTGCCGCTGCTCGTCAATGCCGAATCGATGCGTGGCACCGGGCAATTGCCGAAGTTCGAAGACGACCTGTTTGCCACTGCCATCGGCGGCGACGAACCGGGTAGCCGGCGTTATCTGATTCCCACCTCGGAAGTGCCGCTGACCAACATCGTGCGCGATGTCATCGTCGAGGAAACGCGCCTGCCGCTGCGCATGACCGCGCATTCGATGTGTTTCCGCGCCGAGGCCGGCAGCCACGGCCGCGACACGCGCGGCATGATCCGCCAGCATCAGTTCGAAAAAGTGGAGTTGGTGTCGATCGCGCGCCCGGCCGAATCGGCGGACGAGCATGAACGCATGACCCGTTCTGCGGAAGTCGTGCTGGAAAGGCTCGGGCTGCCGTATCGCCGCGTGTTGCTGTGCACGGGCGACATGGGCTTCGGCGCGGCGAAAACCTACGACCTGGAAGTCTGGTTGCCCTCGCAGGACACGTACCGCGAGATCTCGTCGTGTTCCAACTGCGATGCGTTCCAGGCGCGGCGCATGCAGGCGCGCTGGCGCAACCCGGCGACGGGCAAGCCCGAACCGGTGCACACGCTCAATGGTTCGGGCGTCGCGGTCGGTCGCGCGTTGATCGCGGTGATGGAGAACTACCAGAACGCCGACGGCACCATCACGGTGCCGCCGGTCTTGCGTCATTACATGGGTGGCGCCGAAACGATCGGCTGACCGTTACGCGGCTTCGGCCACCGGCACCGGAATCGAGGCATGCGCGCCGGCCATCGCATCGGTGCGATGCTGCGGCGAATACGCAACGCCTTCGGCGCGCACGAATTCGACGTCGGTGACGCCCAGGAAGCCGAGCGTGTGGCGCAGGTACGCTTCCTGGAAATCCGCCGGGCTGCCTTCGCCGTAGATGCCGCCGCGTCCGCTGGCCACGATCAGCTTCTTGCCCGTCGCCAGGCCTTCCGGCCCGTTTTCGGTGTAATGGAAGGTCTTGCCCGCCACCGCGACGCGGTCGATCCACGCCTTCAAGGTCGAAGGAATGCCGAAGTTGTACATCGGCGCACCGATCACGATGACATCGCTGGCGAGGAACTGATCCATGACCGCGTCGCCCTCGGCCTTGGCGGCCGCATCGGCGCCGGTCAGCACCGCACCGGTGAGGTGGGGGAGGGGATTGGTGTCGAGATCGCGATATTCGACGGCCAGGCCCGGCACGGCAGCCTGCCAACGCGCGACAATCGCCGCACTCAGCTCGCGGGTGACGGAGTTCGCGCCCAGGGCGCTGGTGTCGAGATGCAGGAGTTTCATGGCAGAGCCTCAGGTCCGGGCAGCGGGTGTGCTGCGTTGGGACGAACTCTAGGCCGTTGCATCAGTGGGATAAAGATGGTCAAATGCCACGCATCGTTGCATTTGCGACAATAGTTCGGAGCCGGTCATGCAAGACCTCAACGATCTCTATTACTTCTCCGCCGTGGTCGACAACGGGGGCTTCGCCGCCGCCGAACGCGCCCTGGGCATTCCCAAGTCCCGTTTGAGCCGGCGCATCAGCGCGCTGGAGACCGAACTCGGCGTGCGCCTGCTGCAGCGTTCGACACGCCGCTTCGCCGTCACCGACGTCGGCAGCGCCGTGCATCGCCACGCGCAGACGATGCTGGAAGAAGCCAAGGCCGCGCGCGAAGTCGTCGACCGCCTGAGTGCGGAGCCGCGCGGCACCATCCGCATGAGCGTGCCGGTGAGCTTCGCGCAGGAAATGATTCCGCGCCTGATGCCCGAGTTCCTCGCCAAATATCCGCAGGTGCGCGTCCAGCTGCACGTGAGCAACCGCCGCGTGGACGTGATCAACGAAGGCTTCGATCTCGCGATGCGCGCGCGCAACAAGCTCGACGACGACGGCAGCCTGGTGATGCGTTCCTTCGGCCAGATCCAGGAGTTGCTCGTCGCCAGCCCCGGTTATCTCGACCGCATGGGCCGGCCGAAGGATCCCGATGAGTTGAAGGACCACGTCACGCTCAGCATGAACGAGGACGAGGCGCGCCAGCGTTGGGACCTGCAGGACGCCAACGGCGAGTCACGCCGCGTCGAACTCAAGCCGCGCCTGGCGGGGTTCGATTTCCCGATGCTGATGGCGCTCGCGCGGCAGGGCATCGGCATCACGATGCTGCCCGAAACCGTGTGTGCCGAAGCGATCCGCAATGGCGAACTGGAAGTCGTGCTCCCCGAATGGCGCCTGCCGCAAGGAATTGCGCACCTGGTGTTCGCATCGCGTCGCGGCCTGTTGCCCGCCGTGCGCGCGATGATCGATTTCCTCGCCGAACGCATGCCCGCGTTGATCGAAGAGTCGCGCCTGCATTGCCGCAATTGCCCGCAAGACAAGGAAAAACAGGGGGCGCCGCACGTGGAGCGCCGCAAGCCCGCGGCGGCGACCGTCGCACCGCAGGCCTGACACGCGTCAGTGCAGTTGGTGGCGGCCGCGCCTGGGGTCGTAGAACTGCGCCGCCGTCAGCAATGCGAACGCGCGCGCCTGCAACTCGTGTTCGACGCGATGTCGCAACGTCGGGTCGAGCACGTCGGGCTCGAGCACGCCGAGCCAATGCACGCGCGTCCCGCGGATCTGTTCGATCACCGGTCCGCGTTGCAACATGTAGTGCCCCTGGTAACACCGATAGACGTTCAGCAAGGTTGACGTCATGGAAGCGGCCGTGTGGTTTCGTCGAAAAGAGCCGCATCGTCCTTGAGGATGATGAGGTTTGCGAATCCCCCGTTGCGGTGAGCAATTCGCGGTTGCGTCGTGGCCGGTTTCACTTGCGCGCTCACGCGCGCAAGCGCCGAAGGAACTGTCGAGTCTTGCCGCGAAGCGGCTGTAGCGTCTTGCCGTACAACTCCGACAACGCGCGCCGCTTGGGTGGAATGCGCCACGCGAAGCCATCCTGGATCGCGTATTGGCACGGATTGCAGAAACCGCACGGCAGGCCGTCCTGGGCCGGCGCATGACAGAACCACGTCATCGCGATGACCTCGTTCCAGCCGTGTCGCTCGACGTCGGCGATGGTGTGGTGCTTTTCGGTGTAGAACAGCGGTAGCGAAAACCCGCCGAAGATCGTGCCGATCGGTGTATCGAGATACTCGTCCTTCACGCGGAAGGTGTCGTGCCCATGCGCGTCGCGAACGCCCGCGACATGGTCCTTGATGATCCCGTGCGCGCCGTGCGTGGTCTTCTCCAGCGAGAGCTCGGCGCCCTGCACGCCGAACTGCTTCACGAAGCGCGCCAGGAACGCGTACTGGTCGCCGAGGCCGCGCAGGCGCAGCACTTGCGAGAAGGCCTGTTCGATCTGCGCATCGGGGCCTACTTCCTCCAGGCGGACGACACGGGTGGGCAGCAGCGTCTCGCGCGTTTCGGGATGGTGCTCGGCCAGCCACGCGCGCATGGAGTCCATCGCCTGCGTTTCCCGCTGCGCCGAACCGCGCTTGGTATCGAGCAGGTACCACGGCTCGACGGGCGCGCGCAGTTCGAGCAACAACACGAGCAGGCGATAGGTGGAATCCCATCCCCCGGTCCAGAGCAGGGGTACGGGCGAGTCGGTCGGCATCGGTGGGGTCCTTGCGGCGCGGGGGATGGTATGGAAGCCACGCGCCGAGCCGGCATGAACGGCCATTTGGAACGTTCAGCATCAGCCGTTAGAGTGTCGCGACCGGAGGGATGGCCGAGCGGTTTAAGGCACCGGTCTTGAAAACCGGCGTCGTCGAGAGACGACCGTGGGTTCGAATCCCACTCCCTCCGCCAGAAAATATCGAAAGATGCTTGTTTTTAGCATTTTCGTTTTATATTTTCAGGCTGATCCCTACTGCGTTACCCACATGCCAAGGGCCGACAGGGAATCGACAAGGCCTTGGACTGACCATGAAGTCCTGTGCGTTTCGTCCCTGCTTCGACGCTCCACGAAGCGTCCGGCATTGAACAGTGCATCGAATGTCCGCTATGGGTCGTACGCGTTCACCGGACAAACGTGCCCCGCCAATGTCCGCTTTCGACCCAAAGCGGACATCCGTCCGCTACGATCCGCATTGGCCCCTAACCGTATCGTTGGTAATTTGGCATGCAAAGACTTCTCTCTCTACTGATCTTCCTTGCCATCTTCCTCTGCGCCTGCACCGTTCAATCAGGCAGCCCCGCGAGTGCCGCGCCTGTAGATGGCGGCACCCAAGAGCAGCAGAAAGAGGTCCGGGCGGCTGCAAAGATTCTGGTAGCTCGCCTCGACGCCGGTCAGTACGCTGAAGCTTGGGCGATGGCTGGCCCGAGCCTTGCGGCAAAGACCACGCAGGCAGAGTTTGTGCGCTACATCTCCGCGCTTCGCGAGCCCCTCGGCGCGGCCGGGAAGCGAACGATCAAGGGATTTGGCTTCCCCACAGAGCTTGAAGGTGCGCCACGGGGCCAATACGGGGTGATTGCCGTCGAAACCGACTTTGCAAATTCGAAGGCCGTGGAGGAGAAGCTCGTCTTCGAGTTGGTTGGCGGGAAGTGGCGCCTCGTCGGTTACTGGCTTTCAAAGACGCTCACCATAGGCGCCGCGCAGATGCGGAACAACGCAATCACAGCCCCTTCGCGGCCCCGCTTTGAGTCTGTAGCGAATGTCCGCTCTTGGCCGAAAGCGGACATACGGCACCGGGCAATCCGTCGGGCCGAGGCGATGTGGGAAGGGGAATCCCTTCGTCATTTCGTTAGGTGGGCGTCTAATTGAGCTGTTCGTTCAATTGGGGGGGAGCGCCATGGCTACCAAGACTCCCGTCGGCACCGGAAGTGACGGGAAGAAGTACACCGTCCACGCGGTTCGCAGCACCATTCGGATCACGTCGTTGCGCAGCGAAGTTCACGAACGCGAGTCCACGCTGCCTATGTATTTGCTGGCGGACCGCCGGCACCTGAATTTGCAGAAGGATGGAACCCTTCAGACGGTGGATGGCCAGCTGACGATCAAGCTCGACACGGCCTAGGCCTATGGGCGCCTGAAGAGGTCAAGCGGGAGTCTTCCGCGTCCTGTTCGGAAACAGCCGTCACGCAAAGCGATGGGTTGAGGGCAATGATCGAGCTCGAGATCCCCCCGTTGGCGTCGAGCGGTACGATCGGAGCATGCCAAAACCGCGGGACCGCAAATGAAGCACCTCACGCACGCCGACCTGACGGAGATCCGCGCGATCGCAACACGGCGGGCGCTGATCGATCGTCCTGTGATGCACGGCCTGGGGAGAGAGATGAAAACGATTCTTGGCGAAAGGCGTGGCGCGCGGAGACGGAAGCGATCGAGGCGCGGATTGAGAAACTCTCGCCGGACGCACAGGCCGAACTCACCGCGCTGGCTTGGCTCGGCCGCGGTGATTCAGGAGACGATTGGGCAGCTCTTGTCGCGCATGCCCGAAATGGAGTTCGAGAAGGCGGGACGCCGGGGTATCTGGCAGCAAAGATCCCGCTCGACGAGTACCTATGGGATGGGATGCTGTCGCTTGCTGGCGTGCCGCGATACGAACCGGGTAACGATGACGAAGAAGAAGATGGCGCTTAAGGTGGAGACCTGTTGCACAGTCCCTTAGCTCTGAACGCTCGACTGTGTGGGATTGATGACCTGCCTGAGAAATCTAGTGTCGAGACGCCGAGTCAGCTCGAGAAGCTGCTTGGCCACGTCGTTTCTGTCGGCTATCGCCGCGAGCGTCACAACAGACAAAATAGCCGAAAGTCGACTTATCTCGAGTAAAAGCAGGCATTCGCCAGGCGTATGACGGCTCGTGATCTCCGCGCCACTCAAGTTGCGGAATATCTGATCGCTGCCTGCGTGTGTTAGGCCATTGAGGATCGCCCAATTGTGCGTACGCATGCGCGACAGTACGCCACCTTTGAAATTCTCCGTGCGTTCAACTTGGTCGATACGCTCACGCAAATTTTCACGGTCAAAGGGATCACGTTTGCGGGGGTGGTATTTTTCAAGATCTTTTTCGGTGGCAGCGAATGCGATCCAAGCGGCCCGCACGCACGCCTCGAATGACGGTCGGACCAAAGCAGATGCAGCCGTGTAACGCTGCTTCTCCATAAGGCATACGACGCCTTCTCCAAAGTCCCTCGAAATATGCGAAGTCGCTGCCGCTAAGTGATTTCGTTTGCCCCCAGGGATCTCGATCTGAACAACAAGATCGTCCAGTTCGTCGGTCCAGCATCGCGCCTTCTCGAGGAATGGACGTAGATCAGCATCACGTCGCTGGCGATCTTGGCTGTTCATGGCTGATCCTGCGTTCGACCCGCGGTGGTGGGGAAAACTGAGGGGCTACCCTAGCGTGGAGCGGGTTCCACGTCGTGGGAACACGCCAGACTGGGTGTCCAAGCGCAAAGCAGGATTCGGTGGCGCCGAGATTGCGTGGCCAGGCTTGTCGCCTAGAGCAAATCCGCGACCCATGCCCTCTGTTCACGTAGCAGCCGCGCTAATTCGCGTTGCGTCACCCTCTCCCCGCCATTCCACGCGTTCCGGCTAGCGCGGCGTTTTCCTTCGTCCGTGCGGGGGCCGGTAGACCGCTCCCATGGTCGCCATTTCTGGATATCCATAGCCTGCCGCTGCCGGCGTTCAGTAGTCCACCCATTTGCCATTGTGATTCCCCATTAGTTCAATTGGCGCAGTTTCGAGATCTCGTGGGCGCGGCGAGGTCTTCGCGGGCGTCGTCCCGTTATTGACCTGCTGCGGCCCGTTCGCGATGTTCGCTTGGTTGACGAAGGCGATGTTCGGCGGATTCTTGATCTTCGAAAGGGTCTCGAGCGTCACGCGGCATTGCGCCTGCGCCTTGAGTCCCAAACGCGCGTAGGTCTCCGCCGCCTCTAAGTACTCTCGCTGCATATTTACGGCAGCGCGTCGCATGCACTCAAGGTAGACGCTGTTCAACGAAGAGGCCTGCGCAATCAGCAGGGTATCCGCTAACCCGGTATCGCCTTGGTTCGACTTCTTGATTAGCGCCTGGAGCGAGAAGGTCGTCTGGGTCAGGTCGTAGTCCGGAAAGCGATCTGCGGTGAACTGCCCGACGAGCGCGGCATTTCCCAGAACGCCATCAGTGCTGAGGTCGGCCTTTACGCGAGACATCGGGCGGTCGCCCATGTCGACTTCGATACTGCGCCGCGAGTCGAAGGGGGTGCCCTCGTTCTTAGGTGAAGTTGCTCCCGACTTTTCGAGTTGGCGCTCGCGCATTCCGCCCTGACCCTTCTTGACCATCGTATTCGAACTTCGGGAAGTGGTGAGGCGCAAAGGCTTCATGGGTTCTTCCGACCGTTGGGAAGGCCAGCACGTTTGGACTTTGCGCTCATGCTGGTTGTCCTACGTGTCCCACGTTGTCCCGAGCTTTCTGTCCCATTGGGACAAGGCTTTGTCCCATGTCCCACACCCCTATAGGGGTTGGGACGGGACAGCCGTCCGGGACAGCGGTTACTCGGCGAATGCTTCGTCATGTTCCCTCCGTGTTTCGGTGAGCCAGCGCTGCACGGTCGACCTGGATATGCCCGTCAGTTCGGCAATTTGCCGGACGGTGCCTCCCTGCACTTGTAGTTGGAAGACCTGCTCACGTCGCTGACATTCGAGAACTGCGCCGACTGGGTCGCGCAAGACAAGCGTCGATGTCCGCTGTATCCCGTTGGAAGTTGCCACTTCGACGTCGACGGGTTGCTTCGTGAGCGTTAGTGGGGCTGGTGCGGACCAGTCCTTACACTTCGTCGCCCGAACTGACACGGTCTGGTTGTGGGTTTTGGTGACGAACTCAGAATCCAGCGCAGCGCGGTAGGCGCTGCTGCCGCGGGCACGGTCTTGAGTTTCGCTGCCATGGCCAGTGTGGTGAACCGAGAGCACGCAAGCGCCATACCGCTGACGAATCCAATCCATGCTCTGGATGAATCGGCCCATGTCTTCGCTGGAGTTCTCGTTGGCGCCCGCCATCGCGCGTGCGACGGTGTCGACGATCACCAAGGCAGGTTCGTGGCCGGACTCAAAGAAAATTTTCTCAGCCACCGCGGTTATCTCATCCACTACCGCGCGCGCATTGCCCGGGTCGGTGAGCGCGGGCAGGCAGTCGGCGAGAAATAGGGGCGCTCCAGTGATCGGGATGCCGAAACCCGTCTCCATCCCGGCAATGCGCTTTCTCAGTCCGTTGCGTCCCTCGCCGGCGAGGACGAAGACGGCACCTTGCTTGACCGTACGCCCGTGCCACGGCGTACCGGTTGCCACGCGCACGGCCCAATCGATCGCCAGAAACGACTTCCCCGACCCAGAGGGCCCGACGAGCGCAGCGAGTGAGTCCTGGACGAGCCACCCGTCGATCAGCCATTGGACGGGCTCCACCGCATGCTGGTCAGCGCGTGCGAACGAAATAGGCTTGCGCGGCTCATTGAACATCACCTATCCCTTAGCGAAGCAGCGCTTCACGGAAGCGCAGAACCGCGCGACGCGCGCCTTCGAGGCTCGCGGCGACGTACGCCGCCGTGTCCACGGATGGCCGCAAATACAGCTCTCCGATCTGCGTGTCGAGCGCTTTAGCGATGTCCGGCAAACCGCGTCGATGATCTTCGGCGGACGGTTCGGGGATCATCCGGACGTGCGCGGCGGGGGCGGTCATTTCGCACCTTCGATCAGGGCGCGAATGCCTTCTACCCGCCAGGCGGTGATCCGAGGGCCTAGAGCCTTGGTGGGCTTGGGGTAACGGCCCGACTGCACACCCGCCCACCAGGTCGACTTGCTGACAGGAATGATCGCGGGGACTGCGGGAGTAGTGGCGGTGGCTGGCTTGCCGATGATCTGGGCGAGACGAAGGTAGCCGGTTTCAGGAAGTTGCAGTGGCATCGGTGGTGCGACCTCGGAGGCGCCGATTGGGAAGGGGGTTTGATTTCCATCCACGTTCGAGGGGCGCGACTCCTCTTACGGCGCTACCGGTGGGCGAGTCCGGCAGTACAGCCCAGACGTGGCACAGGCCGTGGCCCGTAGGCGCGACAATGCCTATGTCCGCGGGAGCGTCAACGGACCCGGCCGACTGTCACCGTCCGCAATCGGCCAGCGCCAGAGCCCTATCAAGTTGTAGAAAGGCAAGGTGAGCGGACCGTGCTCACGCAAAGACTTGCCGGGCTAGTGCCCAATTTCGGTCACTTGTTTATTCGTCAGACTTGGTCGCAGCCGGAGTCTCCGGTGTCGGCACCGGCTTGGGCGTTGCATCTTGGCGTAGAGCTTTTCGCCCCGCTTTCGCGTCGGCGATCGCTGCGTCGATGATTGCCTTTCGTTGCTCGGTAGTCAGTGCCACGGATCACCTCCCTCTTTCGTTCGCACGGGTGCGCTGAGGCCTGCAACCGCCCCTACAGGCAGTCGCTCGTAACACCCGGTCGAGCCGCTATCAATCGTTTAAAGTCAGACGGCCTGCCGCTTTGATCTCGAGTAATGGATCGGCCGAGATGTTCCCGCCCTTTTGTGGCCGCTCGCTGCAGTATTTGCCCCAATCGGCCATCAGCCTTGCGCGTTTGGCTAGAAGATCAGAGCGGCGGTACGCCGCTTCAGTTTTGTCCTTGAGTCCGTGCGCGAGCGCTTCCTCCGCGACCTCTCTCGGGTACGACGTCATATCCGCCGCCCAATCGCGAAATGTCGACCGAAACCCATGCGAAGTTAGGCCGTGCCGAAGTCCCTTGAGCACTTTCAACGGGGCCGCCGTTGTCAAGCTGCAGCCTTCGCGAACTCCTGGGAAGACGAACTCACCGTTGGGCGGGATCGAGTCCAGCAACTTTAGAACTTGATCGGAGAGTGGCACGCGGTGGTCCTTGCCGGCCTTCATTCGTTCCCCGGGAATGATCCACGTCGCACAATTCAGATCGATTTCGGCCCACCGAGCTCCGACAACTTCGCCTGGCCTCGTGGCCGTCAAGATCAACAGTTGAAGCGCAATCGGCGCTACGCCGTTCTGCTCACGAAGCTCGGCAAAGAACTTCGGCAGGTCGGCGTAGGGGAGCGCCGCGCGTGGCTTCACCTTTCTCAGCTTGTTCGGAGTTGGCAGCAGGCTGTCGAGATGGCCGCGCCAGCGCGCGGGGTTCTCTCCGTGGCGATACTTGCGGGCAGTAGCCCAGTCCAGAATCGCCTCGATCCGTTGGCGTACCCGCGTCGCGGTTTCTGTTTTGATCGCCCAGATTGGTTCGAGCACCTCCAGGACAGCCGTGGTATCAACCGCGCCCACCGGCAACGAGGTGAGGCTGGCAGCGTACGTGTCGAGCGTGGCGGTCCACTGTAAAACGTGCTTCGAATTGCGCCAGGCGGCCCTATGTGCGTCGATGTATCGCTCGGCGCACTTGCCAAAGGTGACGCGTTGCGCTCGTTCTCTCCGTGCCTCGTTGCGTTGTGCGTGTCGGGTGTCGATTGGGTCGACTCCAGCCCTGAGCTCCGCGCGTGCCGTGTGAGCAGCCTCGCGTGCGCGCTCGAGACTGACGTCACGCACGGGTCCGAGGCCCTTGTCGCGCAGCCGACCGGTGACACGATCGCGATAGCGAAAGACCCATGAGCGGTTGCCCGCCTTGGAAACATAGAAGTACAGCCCATCTCCATCGCTATACCGCCCAGGCTTCTTTAGGGCCTTGATGCGCAATACCGAGAGCTTGTTGACCTCGCGACCCATATTCCATCCCCACGGTGTTCCCTACATTAGGGCTTGGACATTCTTGGCTGTCAATGGACCGTGGCGAACAATCAGAGGAGCGGACAGTCGAAAAGCAGGGTAGAAATAGCTTGATTGTCGGACGGTCATGGACCTGTTAAACCTAAGGTTTGGCGGACACTCCCTCCGCCAGTATCAAAAAAAACACCTGGAAGTTGCGGTGTTTGCTCAACATTTTGCGCCCAACTCATTCGAGCAGAACAAGCATCGTTGATGCTCGTCGGACGTCGAGACCCCTCGGTTGGCCGGCGGCCACGCGACCAACGCTGACCGCCATCGCCGTAGGTTGACGTAGAACCTACGGATGCACGCCGCAAGCGTCGCGTTGCTGCACATCCAGACAGTCGACAGCGGGGGGCTCGCAATGAGAACTGGAACCGTCGTCCTGGCGACGATGTGGCTCACCCTGGCAGTGACTTTGCGCGCCGCCGAGCCCCCTGCCGAGCCGACCTACGTGCAGGGTGCCGACGCAGCGCAGATCACCGCCGGGATCACAGCCGCAAACGCATTGTGGGCCGATGGGATCCGCCGGCAGGATCCGGCCATCCTTGCCCAGGTGATGGCGCCCGAGTATCGGCTGACCTTCGAAAACAGCAGCAAGCGCGTCGACTTGACTCGTTGGATGCGCAACTTCATGACAATGAAGATGCACGACTACAACCCGCGCATTACCGCCTTGCGCCTGACCGGTCCCGAGACCGTCGTGGCAACCGTGGCTTCGAACTGGGACGCGACGCTCGCGAACGGCACATCCGTGCGGGAAACGTTCGTTGCGCATGACACGTGGGCGTGGCGCGGCGGCCGTTGGATTTCGACGGGGCGCCATGTCATCGAGCTGAAGGTCCTGGACGAACCGGAAACGGTGTCGGGTGGAAAGTAAGCGCCACATCGCGCCGTCACGAGTCGCAGAGCGCCCCCACCGCATGATCCGCAGCATGTTCGAGCATTGGCACCCCCAATGGGCCGTTGTCGCCGGGATGGCGTACGCAATGCTGCTTGGTGGACTGATCGGCTTCGAACGCGAGTTGAAAGATCGCCCTGCAGGTTTTCGCACGCACATGCTGGTTTCTGGAGCCGCCTGCCTGTTGGTGAGCTTGGGGCCACTGATCCTGTCCGATCCGCTCTACACAACCACCGACGCGCGCTTGCGCCTGGACCCTCTGCGCCTGGTCGAGGCCACGATCACGGGTGTCGCTTTCATTGGCGCGGGGACCATCTTCAGCCATCGCTCGCGAGGCGTTGCTGGCATCACCACCGCGGCGTCGCTACTCATGGCAGCCGTGATCGGAATATGCGTTGCATTCCACTACTTTCTCCTGGCTACGCTGGCCTCGGTTCTTGCGTTAGTTGTCCTGCTGGCGCTGTCGGGCGTGGAGCGTTACTTCAAGCGAGGACGCTCGGAGTGATTAATCGGCCCTGTTCCAGGCTTGCAACCGGTGTGACTCTCCGGCGCGGCGTTGTTGCTCTATTGTCTTTCGCCCCAGGTGCTGCAAACGCCTGCACGCTATGCCATACGGCGGACGCCCGACAGCTACGTCATGCGGTGTTCGAGCATGGGTTCACGCAGAACCTCCTTTCGATATCAGTCGTCTTCCCCCTCCTGCTGGGCGCGATCCATCTGGCAGGGATGGAGCGTACTCAACGCAGGGAAAGATGGTGAGCACTCCTGAGCGCATCGGTCCCATACGGGCTGCAGGGTTCACTATTGGCATCGGGATGGGAGGCCTTTTCGATGGGATCGTGTTCCACCAGATCTTGCAGGTGCACAACATGCTGTCGGCGCGCATTGCCCCAAATACGCTCGTGGGCGCAAAGGTCAACATGGTGTGGGACGGCGTTTTCCACGCCGCCGTCTGGGTACTGACTTTGGTGGGCATCTCGATGCTCTGGCGTGCCGTAAGCCGCAAAGACGTCGTGTTGTCCACGCAGGCATTGATGGCCGCCATGTTGATGGGCTGGGGAGCATTCAACGTTGTCGAAGGCATGGTCGACCATCACATCCTGCATTTGCACCACGTTTACGAGATCCTCGGACAGTCGCGATGGGACTACCTGTTCCTCGCATGGGGTGCCGCCATGCTGCTCATCGGCTGGATAACGTTCGAGCGAGCGACCTCAGTGGAGTAACCCGTAGACAAATGTCCGCGTCTGGGGATGGCGGACGCTGACAGCACTGGTGGCCTGCGGCGACGGCGTGTGACCGCTTTCGACCCAAAGCGGACATTCACAGGGGATGCACAGGCAACGCGGAACCTCCAACGCGGCATCCACGCCGGAGGTATGCGCCATGACGCAGTCAAAGTCGCCAGTTCGAGGAAGCTGCCTCTGCGGGGGCGTGAAGTACGAGATCACCAGCCCACTTCAAGCGGCGGCGAACTGCCATTGCAGCATGTGCCGCAAGCAGCATGGGGCGGCCTTCCGATCGCGCGCGAGCGTCATGGCGACAGACTTCCACTGGGTACAGGGCGAGCAGCTGGTGACCTTCTACGAGTCTTCTCCCGGCACCCATCGCGGGTTTTGCAGCGTCTGCGGTTCGCCTGTCGTCAACCGGATCGAAGCCAACGCTGTCTCGGGAGGCGCGGTGGAGCGGCGCGGCATCCAGCTTGGCGGGTTGGACGACAATCCTGGCGTGGCCCCCGAGATGAACGTCTTCGTCGCCAGCAAGGCGCCGTGGTTCACCATCACCGACGGTCTTCCGCAGTTCGCGGAGCTTCCCACGCGATGACGCCCGTCATTGCACGGGCGCGACCTTCGGCGGCGACCACGTGCCATCCATGATTGAGGCATCCGGCCAGTATGCGCGGATGAACAGCGAGAAGGGTTTGCCATTCGGCGAGGGCAGCCAGTTGGCACGTTGCGATGCATCGCCCGGCGGGTCGGGTTGCACATAGAGGGTCATCGTGCCGTCGGGATTCGCCAAGAGGTCGTTGTTCTTGGTCCCGATCGAGTAGCGGTCGATCGCATTGGGCACGAAAAAGTGTTGTGCGTCGTACAAGGTCAGCGACCAGAACCCTTTCACCGGGGGACCGCCTTTGGCAAAAGTCACCGTGTAGCGTTTGCTCCCATCCAGGCGCGCGCCGTTCGCGTCGAGGTCCTGGTACAGGTACGTCGCCTCGTTGGGCCGGTTGACGAAGATGTTCGAGCGCGCCACGGCCGTGCGCGTGAAGTAATCAGTCCCGAACTTCGCGCCGTTGCGCACGTAGCTCCAGTGCTCCGGCAACGGGAGTCCGTAGTTGCGAAACTCGAGCAACGGTGCGATGAGTTCCTTCTCGGCGCGCGCCGCTTCGTCGGTGATCGCGGCCTTGATGGCGGGATCGCGCTTCGCCGCTTCGACGAGCGACAACGCCTTCGCGTATTGCGCCTGCTCTCCGGGCAAGGGCGTGGAGTCGGCGAGCACGGCGGACAACTCCTCCCAGAACGTGTTCGGGTCGACCTTCGGTGTTTCGCTGCCATCGGCGCGCGGCGGCGGTGCGGGGAAATCGGGCGCCTTGCTCCAATCGTGCAGCTTCATCTTGCCGTCGAACTTCGAAAGCGGATACATGTCGATTTGGTCGATCAGCGGTTGCACCGCTGTTCGATCTTCCTGCGTGGCATCGAGGAACACGCGGGGGATCGCAAAGCCGGTATTCGTGCCGCTGCGGAACACGCGCGCGATGCCTGCGGGCGTCTCGCCCTTCCAGTTCGGCCCGGCCAGCAGGTAGAAGCCGGGCTTCGAGTCGTACATCTTGCCGAGTTCGACGAAGCTGTCGGTGCGCGTGTCGACGATCTGGTAAACCCAGAATCGATTGCCGAAGTCGGGCACCTGCACCACCACCGGCTCGACGTCGAGCGCGAGCGGGCCGCCGCCGTACACAACATCCTGGTTCGGGCATGCGACCTCGCGTTGGCTCGGCGCGATGTAGTCGGTTAGCATCATCAGGTGATTCGGCGGCGCGGCCGGCAACACGCCGCCGACCCGTCCCGGTCCCGGCAACGCCTGGAACCCGATGCGCCGGTTGTAGACATTCACCATCGGCCACGCCCAGAAGTACACGTCGCGCGCGGCGGCGCGTGCGTAGGGTTCGGTCAGGCGGGTGCCGGCGACGGGGCCGGGCGCGTCGGGTGTTGTGCTCACGGCACTTTCTCCACGTCGTGAAGCGTCCATGTCTTTTCGAACAACGCCTTCGTGGGGGCGTAGAGACGGAACATCAGCTCGAAGGCGCGCTGCGGATCGGTTGGCAGCCAGTTGCCGTCCTTGCCTGCGGGAGGCTTCGGCCCGATGAAGATGTCGACGGAGCCGTCCGCGTTGGCCTGCACTTCGGTGTTGTTCGATGCACGGCTCGCGCGATCGACGCCCTTGATGAGCGCATGCGAGTCGCGATCGTAGGCGGTCACCGACCAGTACTGCTCCACCGGGACGTTCGGCGGCACGTGCAAGCGATAGGTGTTGGCGCCGTCCATCCGTTGGC
This sequence comes from Lysobacter sp. P5_C4, assembly GCF_054049695.1. Taxonomy (NCBI): domain Bacteria; kingdom Pseudomonadati; phylum Pseudomonadota; class Gammaproteobacteria; order Lysobacterales; family Lysobacteraceae; genus Lysobacter; species Lysobacter sp. P5_C4. Next base: position 217,633 of record NZ_JBFULX010000003.1, read on the forward strand.
CGGCCTTGTCCTTGATGACGATCAGGTAGAACTGCCCGACGCCAAGACGTTTGATGCCGATATAAGCGTAGGTGTACACCATCCCGCGCAGGTCGATCGGATACTGATCCGGTTCTGCATAGCTGGACGCGCTGGCCTTCACGACGTCGGCCGGCCCCGCCGAGCGCCATTGCGTGCCGGGAAACCACGTCTCCCAGCCTGCGTCGTATTTCGCCTCCAGCCAGGCATGCGCTTCCCTCATGGCGGCATTCATCTGCTTGCGCACGTTCGCATCCGCCGCGAAACGCTTGCCCTTTTCGATGCCCAGCGTGCGGAGGGTGTCGATCATCGCGCGGTCGCGGTCGATCCACGGGTTGTCTTGCACGAAGCGATCCAGATCATCGAAGAAGGTCGCGTCGTAGCGGATCGTTGAATCGAAGTCGACGTCCTGTACGTCCTTGAACACCGTCGGTGGCGGGTTGGCGGCCTGCGACAGCGGATAGACCTTCACCTGCTTGCCGTATTCGATCGAGCGCGCAACATCCTCGTCCGAGTGGCTGGCAAGATTCGCGCGCCACAGGGCATAGCCTCCGAAGGTATCGGATTGCAGTTCGAGATGACCTGCAGGCAGTGTGTCCTTGTAGCCGGGCGGCACGATCACGAACTTCACTCCCGCGCCTTTGTCGATGCCCAGCAGGCCTCCATCTTCGAGCGGCATCTGCCAGCCGGTCACGACGTTGGCGTTGAGCGAGCCTCCGTTCGCCGGCGGCAAGTCGACGACGACGGGCCCGTTCCTCGTATCGAAGAACGTCATGAAATAGAGCGTGTCGGGGTTCGGCGTCAGCGTCTGGTTGTGCCAGTCCATCGGCTTGCCCCAGTAGATGACTTCGCCCACGTTGCTTTTGGTCTTCGTGAGCATCTGCTGGCGCATCAACTCGTAATTCACCGCAGGCATGGCCCAGATCGCGGCCTCCACCGCGCGCTGGTGGACGAGGGCCTCCTGGACAGAGGGCGTCGCGTTGCGTTGCATGGCGAACTCCTGCGGGACAGCGACGTCATCGTGCCGTGGGCGTCCGGGAGCAACCTCCGTACTTCTACTTAGGCGGGTACCGAAAAACTTCCATACGATGCTCATCGCTCCGGATCGAGCATGTTGTATTCCTCCAGCCAATCGGATTGAGGTAGCGACGGCTGGGCTCCGTACAGCCAACGTCATCGCCGCATGGCCCATGCATGCGGCATGCTGTCGGCATGGACGCCAAGCCCTTCGCGCCCGCCTGCGAGCGCAACCGTGATCCGATCCTCGCGGTGCTGCGTACGCAGTTCGCCGACCGCCGCAGCGTGCTCGAGGTGGGCAGCGGCACCGGGCAACACGCCGTGCATTTTGCTGCCGCGATGCCCTGGCTGTCCTGGCAGTGCGCCGATCTCGCGTCGCAATTGCCCGGCATCCGTCAGTGGCTGGACGAGGCCGGCCTGCCCAACACGCCGCCGCCGCTCGCGCTCGACGTGTGCGGGCCGTGGCCGACCGGCCCATACGACGCAGTGTTCAGCGCCAACATCCTGCACATCGTCGGCTGGCCCGGGGTCGAGGCGTTCTTCGCCGGGGTCGGGCGGGTGCTCGGCGCTGCCGGCATGCTCGTCGTGTACGGCCCCTTCAATGCAGGCGGCATCTACACCAGCGCGAGCAACCGCGACTTCGATGCTTGGCTGAAAGCGCGCGATCCTCGCTCCGGGATCCGCGATGTCGAGACGGTGCAGGCCCTTGCCGCGCAGGCCGGCCTGCACGCCGTCGACGACGTGGCAATGCCGGCGAACAACCGCTGCATTGTCTGGCGGCGGGGCTGATGCCTCGACGGACATCGGTGCGCGTGCTGGCGCTCATAGGCGTTTTCGCAACACTGTCCGCTTGTGGCCGAGAACTGCCATCGGTCGGCGGTAACCGGTGACCGCTTTCGACCCATGGCGGTCGCCTGCAGCGGTTTCGAGGCGTGGCGCGCCGAAGGCCGTGCGGTCGAGGGCGGCCAGTCCTGATCCTCCGGCGGGCGTGCCGGGCCGTGGCCGTTCCGTTTGCGGAATTCGTTGTTCAGATTGGCGGCCAATTCCGCGTGGCTGCCCTCAAAACGTCTGTGGTTCGCGTTGCTTTGTCATTGGCGTGGCCCGGCGACCCGGCCCTGGTTTGATCCAGATCAAATCAGCGCATGGGCGTGTCCGGGAAACTGTGGCATCGAAGCGGGGTTCCCATGAACGAAGTCATGCCATCCACCGCGACGCGCCCAGTCGCCACCGGCCAACCGCCACTGCGGGTCGAATACAACGACAAGGTCGTCCTGCAGTTTTCGATCGCCACCATCCTCTGGGGCATCGTGGGCATGGCGGTGGGGTTGTTCATCGCCGCGCAGTTGTATTGGCCCACGCTCGGGGAAGGCATTCCGTGGTTGTCCTACGGGCGCCTGCGGCCACTGCATACCAACGCGGTGATCTTCGCCTTCGGCGGCAGCGCCTTGATGGCAACTTCGCTGCACGTCGTGCAACGCACGTGCGGCGCGCGCCTGATCTCCGACAAGCTCGCGGGTTTCGTGTTCTGGGGCTGGCAGGCGGTAATCGTCTCGGCGGCGATCACCCTGCCCATGGGGATCACGCAGGGCAAGGAATACGCCGAACTGGAATGGCCCATCGACCTGCTGATCGCCGTCGTCTGGATCGCCTACGCGGTGTTGTTCTTCGGCACGATCACCAGGCGCCAAGGGCGGCACATCTACGTCGCGAATTGGTTCTACGGCAGCTTCATCATCGCCATCGCGCTGCTGCACATCGTCAACAACATCGCATTGCCGGCAGGCCTGACCAAGTCCTACATCGTCTACACCGGCGCGGTCGACGCGATGGTGCAGTGGTGGTACGGGCACAACGCGGTCGGGTTCTTCCTGACCGCCGGCTTCCTGGGGATGATGTACTACTACGTGCCGAAACAGGCTGGACGCCCGGTGTATTCCTACCGGTTGTCGATCGTGCATTTCTGGGCGCTGATCGCGGTGTACATGTGGGCCGGTCCGCACCACCTGCAATACACGGCGCTGCCGGACTGGGCGCAGTCCCTGGGCATGGTGTTCTCGCTGATCCTGCTCGCGCCCTCGTGGGGCGGCGCGCTCAACGGCATCCTCACCTTGTCGGGCGTCTGGTACAAATTGCGGACCGACCCGATCCTCAAGTTCCTCGTCGTGGCGATCAGCTTCTACATGATCGCGACCTTCGAGGGGCCGATGATGTCGATCAAGACGGTGAACTCGCTGTCGCACTACACCGACTGGACCATCGGCCACGTCCACGCCGGCGCACTGGGCTGGGTGGCGATGATCTCGGTCGGCGCGATCTACGCGATGCTGCCGCGCCTGCTCGGCGCGCGGCAGATGTATTCGACGAAGTGGATCGACGTGCACTTCTGGCTGCACACGCTCGGCGTGGTGTTCTACATCGCCGCGATGTGGATCGCCGGCGTGATGCAGGGCCTGATGTGGCGTGCCACCAATCCCGACGGCACGCTGACCTACAGCTTCGTCGAAGCGCTCAATGCGACCTACCCCTATTACCTGGTGCGCTTCGCAGGCGGCGCCGTCGTGCTCGCCGGCATGCTCCTGATGGCATTGAACACGTGGAAAACCTGGGCCACCGCGCGATTGCCCGCACGCGACGCCGCGTTCGCCGTCCGTGCATCGACCTGAGACCGACATGGCAACCCAACCCACGCACAACCCGCACGAGAAAATCGAGAAGAACATCGGCTTGATGGCCGTGTTGATCGCCGTGGTCGTGGCCTTCGGTGGCCTGGCCGAGATCGTGCCGCTGATGTACCAGGCCGATGCGATCAAACCGCTGCCGGGTGTCGTGCCATACCCGGCGCTGCAACTGGCCGGGCGCGACGTCTACGTGCGGGAAGGCTGCTACAACTGCCACTCGCAGATGGTGCGCACGCTGCGCTTCGAAACCGAACGCTACGGCCACTATTCGCTCGCGGGCGAATCGGTCTACGACCATCCCTTCCAGTGGGGCAGCAAACGTACGGGGCCCGACCTGGCGCGCGTCGGTGGGCGTTATTCCGACGACTGGCATCGCGTCCACCTGATCGATCCGCGTGCGGTGGTGCCCGAATCGAACATGCCCTCGTTCCCGTGGCTCGAACACGCCCAAGTCAGCGGCCAGGACATCGCCGCCCACATGCGCACGCTGCAGGCGATCGGCGATCCGTACACCGACGCGCAGATCGCGCGTGCCGAAAGCGACGTGGCGGGAAAGACCGAACTGGATGCCGTCGTGGCGTACCTGCAGGCGCTCGGCAAACACGCGCCGAGGGGGAACTGACATGGTCGCCGGCATCGTGACCGCGTTGTTGCTGGCCGTGTTCATCGGCGGATGGGCATGGGCGTGGAGCCCGCGCCGCCGCGAAGCGTTCGACCGGGCCGCGCGCGTGCCGTTGCGCGAGGACGGCGGCGCACGCGAGGAGGACACGCCATGATGACCCCCGGTTGGTCGTGGTACGTCATCGCGCTGGTCGCGATCAACATCATCGGCTGCGGCTGGTTGCTGTGGTGGACCGCCAAGCGACGTCCGGGGGACCCGAAGCCGGAAGACACCAGCCACTACTGGGACGATGGCGACATCACCGAGTACAACAAGCCGTTGCCGAAGTGGTGGATCAACCTGTTCTGGATCACGATCTTCGTCAGCGTGGCGTACCTGTTGTGGTTCCCGGGGCTCGGCGCGTACGCCGGCCATGGCAAGTGGACGTCGCAACAGGAACTCGCACTCGAGCAGGCGGCCGCCAACGCGCGCCTGGAGGAAACCTTCGCGCCGTATCGCGGCCAACCGATCGACGTGCTCGCCAAAGACCCGGCCGCGCGCCGCCTGGGGCGCTCGATCTTCAACAACACGTGCGCGACCTGCCATGGCTCCTCGGCGCAGGGTGCGGTCGGATATCCGAACCTCACCGACCACGTCTGGCATTGGGGCGGGACGCCCGATCGCGTGCTGCAGACCGTGCTCGACGGCCGCGAAGGCGTGATGCCCGAGTGGGGCAAGGTGCTCACCGGCATGGGCGGCGAGCACGCGGTGAGCGACGTCGCAGCCTACGTGCGCGCGCTGCCCGATCCGGACAAGCGCATGCAGAACAACTATGGCGCCGCGCAAGGCAAGCCCTTGTTCGAAGCGATCTGCGCCGGCTGCCATGGGCTCGACGGCAAGGGAAACAAGAACATCGGCGCGCCCGACCTGACCGACGACTACTGGCTGTACGGCGACGACAGCGCAACGTTGCAGGCGACGATCGCCAATGGACGCAAGGGCAGCATGCCGGCGCATCGCGCATTGCTCGGCGAGACGCGCGCGCGCTTGGTGGCCGCCTACGTCTGGTCGCTGTCGCATCCGGAACCAACGGTGGTCGCCGGAGCGCAGCGATGAGCGCCGTCGCCGAGCATTCGCCACGACCGCTCGCGCAACGCGTCGGCGCCATCGCATGGCCGAGCTTCTTCGCCGCGGGCGTCGCGACGATGGTGTTCTTCGCCTTCGTCGATCCGGTGTCGCTGCGCGAGATCACCTTTCCGCAGGCTGCGGTGGGCCGCGAACTCGGTTACACCATCGGCTTTTTCCTGTTCTGGGCCGCGACCGCCTCGTCGAGCCTGTTCACCTGGTGGTTGCTGCGGCCGGGAAGCCGGTTCAACCGCCCGCTGCCGGGGCCCTGAGCGATGTCCAAGGCGATCGACGCGGCGCTTGTCGAAGAGGCGGGCACGTTCTACGTCAGCGAGCGCAAGGTGTATCCGCGCGAGGTCGCGGGGCGCTACGCGCGGCTGCGCATCATCGCGGTGGTGTGGCTGCTGGGCATGTTCTATGGCTTTCCGTGGTTGCGCTGGGGCGGGCGGCAGGCGGTGTTGTTCGATCTGCCGGCGCGCAAGTTCCACGTGTTCGGCCTGACCTTCTGGCCGCAGGATTTCCTGTTCCTGGCGTTGCTGCTGATCGTCGCCGCTGTCGGCCTGTTCTTCTTCACCGCCATCGCCGGCCGCCTGTGGTGCGGGTATGCGTGCCCGCAGACCGTGTGGACCGAAGCCTTCCTGTGGATCGAGCAACGCTTCGAGGGCGACCGCGGTGCGCGCATGAAGCTGGATGCGGCGCCGTGGTCGATGCACAAGCTGCTGCGGAAAGGTGGGAAGCACGTTGCGTGGATCGCATTCGCCTTGTGGACCGGTTTCACCTTCGTCGGTTTCTTCACGCCGATCCGCGTCCTTGCCGCGAACGCGGTGCCGTTCGCCTGGGGCGGATGGGAAATCTTCTGGGTGTTGTTCTATGCGTTCGCGACCTGGGGTAACGCGGGGTTCCTGCGCGAGCAGGTGTGCAAGTACATGTGCCCGTATGCGCGCTTCCAGAGCGCGATGTTCGACCGCGACACGCTGCTGATCGCCTACGACCCGATGCGTGGCGAACCGCGCGGCCCGCGCCGCCGGGGCCTTTCGAGCGTGCTCGAACGCGCGCGCGGATTGTTGCCGCTCCAGGCCGCGACGGACTTCGTGCGGCGCGCGGCCTTGTTTCCCACCGCGGCGACGGCCAGCCTGCATGCGCGCGGCACCATCACCTTCGATGCCGGGCCGGTCGAACCGATGCCGAAGTTCGAAGCGGTCGAACTCGGCGATTGCATCGACTGCACGATGTGCGTGCAGGTGTGTCCGACCGGCATCGACATCCGCAATGGCCTGCAATACGAATGCATCGCCTGCGGCGCGTGCGTGGACGCATGCGACCAGGTGATGGACAAGATGGGCTATCCGCGCGGGCTGATCCGCTACACGACCCAGCACGCGGTCGACGGCAAGCGCACGCGCCTGCTGCGCACGCGCGTGTTCGTGTACGGCGGGATCCTCGTCGCGATGTGCATCGCATTCGTCGCGGGCATCGCCATGCGGGCGCCGTTCACCGTCGAGGCGCTGCGCGACCGGAACGCGCTGTACCGCACGACCGCCGACGGGATCGAGAACGGCTACACGCTGAAGATCGCCAACAAGCGCGACCAGGCAGGGCGTTTCGCGATCACGCTGTCTTCCGGCACGCATGGGCTGGCGCTGCGCAATGCGCCCGTTCTCACGATTCCCGCGGGCGAGGTCGCCTCCGCACCGGTCACGGTGTACGCAGCCGAGCCGGTGTCGGGCCGGAACGACGTGCGCTTCGAAGTCTCCGCGCTCGATGGCGATCGGCGCAGCACGCAAACGGTCGACAGCACGTTCTTCGGGCCGGTGTCGCGATGAACGCCGGCGTATCGCAATCGCCGTGGCGCCAACCGCTGGTATGGCTGATCTTTGCGCTGCCGGCCATGTCGGTGGTGGCCGCCTTCGCGCTGCTCTGGTTCGCCGAAGGGCCGATCGATGCGGTCGCAGACCCCGTGCGCAACACCGCGCAAGTGCAGGACGCCGACCTCACCGCGGACCTGCAAGCGCGACGCATGGGCTTGTCGGCGCGCGTCCGTCGCGAGGGCTCGGTGCTGGATGTCGTGCCGACGGGCGCGGGGTTCGATCGCGCGGCACCGCTGGTGCTCGTGCTGCGCCATCCGGTCGTCGCCTCGCTGGATCGCCGCATCGAACTCGCGCCTTCGATGGCGGGATGGCGCGGGCGCGTCGGCGGCTTGGACGATGCGCATGATTGGGTGCTGGAACTCACACCCCCGGGCCGCCAATGGCGTTTACGTGGGCGTTGGCAGGCGCACGCAACGCAGGCGGAGGTCGGCCCCGCCCTGGCGCACGCGCAATGAATGCCGTCGTCGCCGATGCCAGCGATGCACGCGAAGACGCGAGGTGTTTCCACTGCCGCGAACCGATCGACGCGCATGCGCCGCGCATGCGTTTCGACGGCGCGGACCGTGGCTTCTGCTGCGAGGGATGCGCCGCCGCCGCGCAATGGATCCGCGATGCCCGCCTGGGCGACTACTATCGCCTGCGCAGCGAAGTCGCCGGCCGTGTCGACGACACCGACGAGGACTTCGCGAGTTGGGATCGCGAGGACCTGCTCGCCGCACATGCGCGCGCGGTACCGGGCGGACGCGAGGTGGTGTTGCTGACCGACGGCATGCGCTGCGCCGCGTGCGCGTGGCTGATCGATCGCGCGCTGCGTCGCGAGCCGGGGGTCATCGACATCTGCGCCAATGCGGTGACCGGACGCATCCGGATCGCATGGGACCCGACACGTACCGAATTATCGCGCCCCTTGCGCCGCATGCAGTCGCTCGGCTATCGGCCGTTCCTCGCCACCGGCATCGAGCGGGAACGCGCGCGCATCGCACCGCGCAATCGTGCACTGCTGCGCCTGGGCGTCGCGGGCCTGGGCGCGGTGCAGGCGATGATGTTCACCGAGGCGCTGTATCTCGACACCGCGGGCGCGATGTCGCATCCGATGCGCGACTTCCTGCGCTGGATCGCCTTCCTTGTCGCGACGCCGGTCGTGTTCTGGTCGGGTTGGACGTTCCTGGCAGGGTGCGTGCGCGAATTGCGCGAGCGACGCCTGGGCGCGGATACCCTGGTCGCGACGTCCGTGCTGATCGCGTATTTCGCGAGCGTGTACGCAACGGTGACTGGTGGTCCGGCCGTCTGGTACGACGCGGCAGTGATGTTCGTCTTCCTGTTGCTCGCCGCACGCATGCTCGAACAGCGCGCACGTGCCACCGCGAGCGCACGCGTGGATGCGCTGGCGCGCGCGCGTCCGGCCTTCGCGGTGCGCGAGCGCGACGGGCGGCGCGAAACCATCCCGCTCCAGGCGCTGGAGCCCGGCGACATCGCCTGCGTCGCCGCCGGGGCGGGCGTGCCCGCCGACGGCGTGTTGCTCGATGCGCAGGGCTGGTTCGAGGAATCGTTGCTGACCGGTGAATCCACGCCGGTGCACAAGTGCGCAGGCGATCCGGTGTTCGCGGGCACCGCGTGCCGCGAGGTGCCTGCGCGCGTTCGGGTGGACGCGACGGGCATCGCGACGCGGCTGTCGCAACTGGCGGCCCTGGTCGAACGGGCGCAGGCGCACCGGCCCGCGATCGCGCGCACGGCCGATCGCGTGGCGATGGGGTTCGTCGCGGTGCTGTTCGCGATCGCCACCCTCGTGTATGTCGCATGGCGCATCCATGCGCCGGATCGCGCACTCGACGTCGTGCTGGCATTGCTCGTGATCAGTTGCCCGTGCGCGTTGTCGCTGGCGATTCCCACCGCGCTCGCCGCGGCCAATGGCGCACTCGCGCGCATGGGCGTGTTGCCCGTCGGCGCCGATGCGCTCGATCGGCTCGCACGCATCACGGACGTCGTGTTCGACAAGACCGGCACGCTGGGCGAAGCAGTGCCCGCATTGGGGCGCGTCCAAACCTTCGACGGCTTCCCGCGCGCGCAGGCGCTGGGCATCGCCGCGGCGCTCGAACAGGACAGCAGGCATCCACTGGCGTCGACGTTCGCGCCGTATCGCGACGGCGGGCGCAGCGTCGATGCCGCACGCAGCGTACCGGGGCAGGGCGTGCAAGGCTGCGTCGACGGCGTCGCGTGGCGGTTTGGACACGCCCCGTTCGCATGCAGCGGCGCCGACGACGGTGCGCTGTGGCTCGGCGACGGGACCCGCGTTGTCGCCCGCTTCGAGGTCAGCGAGAAGCCGCGGGCCGACGCGCGGGCGGCACTCGACGCGCTGCGTGCGCAGGGACTCAGTCTCCACCTGTGCAGCGGCGACGGCCACGCAGCGGTTGCGCGATTCGCCGATGCGCTCGCCTTCGACGAGGTCCGGGCACGCCAGTCGCCGGAAGACAAGCTCGCGGGCGTGCGCGCATTGCAGGCGCGGGGCCGCGTGGTCGCGATGGTCGGCGACGGGCTGAACGACGCGCCCGTGCTCGCGGGCGCCGATGTCTCGATCGCCGTCGCCGATGGCGCGGCCCTTGCGCAACGCGCGGCCGACCTTGTGCTCGCCACGCCCGCGCTCCATCGCATTCCCGACGCGATCGCGCTGGCGCGCGACACGCGCCGCGTGGTCCGGCAAAACCTCGCATGGGCGATCGGCTGGAACCTGGTTGCCTTGCCCATCGCCGCCCTCGGACTGGTCACGCCGTGGATCGCCGCGCTCGGCATGGCGTTGTCGTCGCTCACGGTCACGCTCAACGCGCTGCGGCTAGGGCGGGAACGCGGGGTGCGCGCATGAACATCCTCTTGCTGCTGGTGCCGCTCGCGCTGTTGTTGCTGGTGGTCGCCATCGTTGCTTTCGCGTGGGCCGTGCGCGGGGGGCAGTTCGAGGATCTCGAAACGCCTGCGTTGTCGATCCTCGCCGACGAYGATCCGCTGCCATCGCAACAGGACACCCACGATGGCGCTTGACTGGCTCGTCCTGGGCGGCGCGCTGCTCACCGGATTACTCGGTGGTGCGCATTGCGCGGTGATGTGCGGCGGCATCGCGACCGGCTTGTCCGTCGGACAACGCAGCAGTTGGTGGATCGCCGCGCAACCGAACCTGGGGCGCATCGCGGGCTATGCGATCGCCGGCGCGCTGGCCGGCGGTGTCGGTCAAGCGGTGCTCAATGTCGCGCGGATGCCGGCACTGGTGGTTGCCTCGCGCGCGGCGGTGGGCATCGTGCTGGTGCTCGCGGCATTGCGCCTGCTCGACCGGAGTGGGCGTTTCGCGTTCCTCGCGATTCCGGGCACGCGGTTGTGGCAGCGCTTGCGTCCGTTGCAGCAGCGCCTGCTTCCCGCCGATACCGTCCCCAAGCGCTTCGGCCTGGGCGTGTTGTGGGGGTGGATGCCGTGCGGCCTGAGTACGCAGTTGCTGATCGCGGCGTGGCTGCAGGCCAGCGCGTGGCACGGCGCGATGACGATGCTCGCCTTCGGGCTTGCGACCTTGCCCGTGATGTTGCCGCTGACCTGGGCCGGCGCACGCTTCGGCCAGCGCCTGCAACGCGGTGGATGGCGCATCGCGTCGGCGATGGTCGTGCTTTGCGCCGGCGTGGCGACGATCGCGGGGCCGTGGCTGGTGCAGGTGCCCGCGTTGCACGGCGCGCTCGAAGCGCTGGGGTGCCGCAGCCTGGCGTGATCAGCCGTGCGCGCGGTCGCGAGGTTCGACGACTTCGGGGTGGTGGGCGAGACGATCGAGCTCCGCGCGATCGAGGATTTCCACGCGACGGCCATCGACCGCGATGACGCCGTCTTCCTGCAACCGCGTGAAGCCGCGGCTCACCGTTTCCAGCGCGAGCCCGAGGAAGCGCGCGATGTCTTCGCGGCGCATCGGCAGCCTGAATTGCAGGTCCGACTGGCCGATGTGCCGGAACCGTTCCGACAGGCCATGCAGGAAGAGCGCGATGCGCTCGGAGGCCTGGCGGCGCGCGAGCATGTCCAGGTGATCCTGGTCGCGGCCGACGCTGCGCCCGATCACGCGCAGCAATTGATGCTGCAGCCCCGGCACTTGCGATGCCACGTCGGCGAGCTGGTCGAACGGGACTTCGCAGACGTTGGCGGTGGTCAGCGCAATGGCGTCGCAGCGATGGATGTCGGCGCCGAGCGCGTCCAGGCCGATCAACTCGCCGGGCAAATGGAAGCCGACGACGCGCTCCTCGCCACCTTCGCTGATGGAAACGGTCTTGAATGCGCCGTCCCGCGCGACATAGACCGCGGTGAGCGGATCGCCCATGCGGAACAGGGATTCACCGCGCACGATGGGCCGCCTGCGTCGGACGATCGAATCGAGCTGCTTCAGCCCGTCCATGCCGATGCCCGCCGGCAGGCACAATTGCTGCAGCGAGCAGTGGGTGCACCCTTTCCGCAGCGTCTGGAGGTCGAGGACGAGCGAGGCCATGGGCGAAATTGTAACCGCTGGCCCAAGCCCGATGTTTTGCGTCATGCTGCTTCCGGCATGGCAATCACTGCACGAGACACGGCCTCATCCGCGCGCCTGGCCGACGACCTGCGTGGCGTGGGGCAATTGGCGATCGAAGGCGTGATCGGCCTCACCGACGTGGTCGAGGCGATGCACTCGGCGATCGGCCACCTGCCCGCCGTCATCGGTCGCAAGCCCCCCACGACGACGACGGGACTCACCGGGCTGGTCTACGGCACGGTGCGGGGCGTTACGCGCCTGGTGGGCACAGGCGTCGACGCCTCCCTCGCGGCGCTCGCGCCGGTGCTCGGCGGGGGCGTGCGCGCTCCGCGGCGCGAAGCGGCGATCGCAGCGCTCAACGGCGTGTTCGGGGACCACCTGCATGCCAGCGGCAACCCCCTGGCAATCCACATGCAGCTTCGCCATGCGGGCGATGCAGTCTCCCTGTCGCGCGAAAGCCTGCCCCGACGCTTCCCGCACGCCGACGGCAAGGTGATGGTGTTCCTGCACGGGTTGTGCATGAACGACCTGCAATGGTCGTTTGCCGGCCGGGACCGCGGCACCGCGCTCGCCGAGGACTTCGGCTTCTCGCCGTTGCACCTGCACTACAACACCGGACGGCATGTCGCCGAAAATGGGCGCGCGTTCGCAGAACTGCTCGAACAGCTCGTGCATGCGTGGCCCGTGCCGGTGGAGGAGCTCGTGCTGGTTTGCCACAGCATGGGCGGACTGGTTGCGCGCAGCGCGATCGGCGTCGGCGTGAAGGCTGGCCACGCATGGTCGACGCGGCCGTTGCAAGTCATGTTTCTTGGCACGCCGCACCACGGCGCGCCGTTGGAACGCGTCGGCGGTTGGGTCGATCTGCTGCTCGGGCTGAGCGCGTACAGCGCGCCGATCGGGAAAATCGGCCGCACCCGCAGCGCCGGCATCCGCGATTTGCGGCATGGCGTCCTTCGCCAAGGCGGGGAGGCTGCGGTGTTGCCGGCGCACGTGCACGCGTATGCGATTGCAGCAACCGTCGAACGGTCGCGCGGAGCGGCAAACCTCGGGTCTCTCCGTGGCGATGGCCTGGTTCCGGTCGCGAGCGCATTCGGCGAACATCCCGATCCTGCCTTCGATTTGCGCATTCCTGCCGCGCGTCGCCGGATCGCGCATGGCACGCACCACCTTGGCCTGCTGCGTAGTGCGGCGGTCTACAGGCAACTCTCGGACTGGTTGCGGGCTTCCAACAAGGACGATCCCTGATGCCACATCTCCACGCCGAATGGCACAAGTCTTCACGCATCGGTTGGCTCCGTGCCGCGGTGCTCGGCGCGAACGACGGCGTAATTTCCACCGCCAGCCTGATGGTGGGTGTCGCTGCGACCGGCGCCGCCCCATCGGCGGTGTTGACGGCCGGTATCGCCGGATTGGCCGCGGGCGCGATGTCGATGGCTGCGGGCGAATACGTGTCGGTGCAATCCCAGGCCGACACGGAGAAGGCCGACATCGCGAGGGAAACGAAGGAACTCGAGACGCAACCGGAACTGGAGCGCGCCGAACTCGTTGCGATCTACCGCCGTCGCGGCCTGGACGAGGCGTTGTCCGCGCAGGTCGCGGATCGACTCATGGCCCACGACGCACTGGGCGCGCACGTCCGCGACGAGTTGGGCATCACCGACACGCTTCGTGCGCGCCCCGTCCAGGCGGCGATGGCATCGGCCGCATCGTTCATGGTCGGCGCGTTGATTCCGATCGCCGCATCGCTCGTGTCGCGGGAGAACAGCAGCACCTGGATCACCTCGACCACGCTGGTCGCGCTGCTCGGCCTCGGGGGGCTTGCGGCTTATGCGGGCGGTGCGTCGGTGGTCAAGGGCGCAGTCCGCGTCGCATTTTGGGGGGCCCTCGCGATGGCACTCACTGCCGGGGTAGGCCGCCTGTTCGGGACGGCGGTTTGAGGGAGCCTCCAGCGACAAGAAGCAAGCCGATCGCGAACAGGAACAGCGCGATCGTCAGCAGCCAGGCGTCGACCCGGTTGTCGAGACCGAAGCCAAGGATCGCGCACAGCGCGGAGCCAAGGGACGCGACGGCTGCCAGCAAGGCAACGCCGAGCAGCGCCCAACCGATCAAACGGTAGCGCCGCGTCATCGTTCGTATGCGCCGATGTCCGTGCGCGTTCCACGGATGCGCGGATGACCGATGTCGCGCTGGTCATAAGCAAGACCCAGCACGTTGTTGCCTCGGTCGATTGCGGCACTGGTGCCGACCAGCGCGTGGGTGGGCGTCGGTCCGCCATTCCAGGCAAGCGCGCGCAAGCCCGGATCGACGCGGAGCGTGTCGCCAGGCAGGCCAAGCACCGACGTGCCGATGATGTTGTCGGCGCCATCGACCGAGTAGCCCGCGAGCCTGAAGCCGCCGACGTCGACCGCATTCGCATTCGCAGCGATGATCGAACTCTCGACGTGCAGCTGGAACGGCGAGAGCCATGCCGTCACCGCCGCGGTCCCCGGATGACCGGCGTCGACCTTGTTGAAGGCGATGGTGCTGTTGTGGATCGATACGTGGCCGGAAATGCCGGCAGCGCTGGCGTCGGGAGCGGTGTTGCCGGACAGCGTGCTGTCGACCATGGCCGAGTCATTCCCGTTTTCGATGCAGATCCCGCCGCAATGTTCGGACCCGACGTTGCGGGCCAGCGTCGAGCGATGGAGGTATGCGCTCCCGTAAACGTAGAGCCCGCCGCCATCGCGCGCGACGTTGTAGTCGACCAGTGCGAAGAGTGTCTTGATGTAGCCGGCGTACGCACCGCCGCCGAGCGAAGCGGAGTTGCGTGTCAGGCGGCTGCGGAAAATCGTCAGTGTCCGGGCGCTCACCGCGCCTCCGGTTGCGGAGAACGCCTCCGCGGAATTGGCGTCGAGAAGGCTGTCGGCGACCAGGACGTGCCCGTTCGCGAACACGCCGCCGCCGTTGGCGAATGCCCCCGTGCCCACGCCGCCCGAGTCCGGCGGCGTGCGGCCGCTCGCTACGCAATGGTGGACGCGCACATGGCGAAGTTCGACATCGCCTGCGGACCAAACGCATCCGCCTGCTGCGTACTGCACGGAGTCGCGCCCGTTCGCGAGGGTCAGCCCGGAAATATGGAGCTTGCCGGTCCCCGTGTGCTGGAACACACGACCCTGACCGTTCGCGTCGATCGTCAGTCCGTTGTTCCCGAGAATGCGAATGTCCCGCTGCGGTAACAGCACCTGGGATTCGATCGGCACGACGCCGCACGCCAAGGTGCGCAGATCGATGGTGCCGCCGGCGGGCGCGAGGGCGGCGGCATCGCGCAGGCTGCCCGGGCCAGCGTCATTGCAGTTGGAAACCACGACACTTGCGGTTGCGGTCGCGGCGGGCGCCGCCGATGAGCCGACGACGCCGAAGGCGGCAAGCGCTGTTGCCGAGATGACTCGAAGGGTGCTGTTCATTGAGGTTCGCTCCTGGCGGAGGATGCGTCACGCAACGTCGTATTGCGGGTGCATGTTCGATCGTGCGCTTGCGTGGGCGAGCGCGCGTTGACCTGGATCAAGGCGTCGCGTCTTCGCTGGGTGCATCTTGTGCGACATCCCCCCGGAGGCGTCGACATGCTCAAGGACCTGTTCTTCCCGGTGACGGGCGCTGCCAGCGACGACGCGGCCCTCGCGGTCGCCGAGCAGCTTGCGAAACGACATCGTGCCAGGCTGATCGTTTCGGTTCCCGCCGCGGTGCCGACCGCCCTGGCCGCGCCGTGGGGATTCGCACCCGGCCCCGTGCTGGCGGAAGTCCTCGAGGAAGTGGAGATACGTGCGGTGGGACGTGCGGACGCGCTTCGGCAACGACTTGCGAACTCCGAAGCGACCGTCGAAGTACGCGTCGACCGAACGCGCCTGTTCGATCCGCCCGAGGCGCTGACCATCCAGTCGCGCTACGCGGACCTGTCCGTGCTTGCGCAACCCCGGGGCGATGAAGCATCGATCGCCCACGCGTTCTTCAACGCCTTCCTCTTCCAATCCGGTCGGCCGGTGCTGGTCGTGCCGCCGCGGCCGTTGCCAGGCCCGTTCGACAAGGTGTTGATCGCGTGGAAGCCCACGCGCGAATGCGCGCGCGCGGTCCACGAGCTGCTCGCGCTATTCGCCCCGCGCGAAGCGGAGATCCTGGTGGTCGATGCGGAAATAGGCGACCTCGGGCACGGCGACGAGCCCGGCGCCGATATCGCCGCACACCTGGTGCGACACGGGCTGAAGGTCAACGTGGCGCGGCGCCGTTCGGGCACGATGAGCGTGGCGACCACCGTGCTTCTGCATGCCTCCGAATCGAGCGCGGACCTGGTCGTTGCCGGCGGTTACGGCCACGCGCGCATGCGCGAATGGGTCCTGGGCGGCGCGACGCGCGAGATCTTGTCGGCGCTGGAGATCCCCGTGCTGTTTTCGCATTGAGGTGTGCGGACAGGTGCGCGATGGCGCGGTGTCTTGGCGAGCACGTCGCGTGCGGCATTGGTGATGAAGTGCCCGAGTTCGGCACGATGCGCGGTTGTCTCCAGGTGCCGCGCATCCACAAGCCATGTCGCGCGTGGCGCCTTGCGGCACAGACGTTCGAGGTCAGCGAACGCCGCGTCTGCCGTCGGGCCGCCGGCCGTGCAGAAGAACGCGACTTGCGGCGCGCGCGCGACATGGCGCCTGGCGAACGTGCGTACCGGCGTGGCCATCCGTCCGGCCCAGATCGGGCCGCCGATGATGACGATGTCGTAGCATGCCGGATCGCGATTGGGCGGCAGGACGGGCGTGGACCGCCGGACAATCGCATCGAAGAGCGCGCGAAAGACGCCTGCCAGGCCTTGTCGCATGCGCGGCTCCCGGATCTGTTCGATGTCGGCGCCCGTCGCGCGGCGGATTTCGTTGGCGATGGCCCGCGTGCGCCCGGTCATGGAGTAGTAGACGACGAGGATGCTTGCGGCCATGGCGGGATCTCCATCGGGAATGGGCCCATCGTTGCGCACGGGCGCGACGCGCACCTTGATCTGCGTCAAGAGCGCCTCCGCTTGGCCCCGGTCACGGCGATGCCGGGCGAAAGTCGGACGAATGCGCGGCCTTGCGCCTGCGCCGCACGACCCGTACCAACTCGAACAACGTCACACCCGCGACCAACAGCACCGGCACGTTCAACACACCCGACCCGCGCATCGCGTCGGGAAAGAATTTGGCCTGCCCGAAGAACAACGACGCGGTCGCGATCCACAGGCCCGTGCCCATCCGCCACAGATGGCGCACCAGGCGTTGCGCACCTTCGATGCGGCCGGCGAGCAGCAGGCGACCATCGAGTAGCGTGCCGGACAGGCTGACGAAGCCGAACGCGAAGAACACGCCGGCGGGGAAGTGGTCGACGCCCCCTTCGCGCACCGCGAGCGCGCCGAGCCAGGCAGCGCGCGCCGTTGCAAGGGCGCCGAGCAACATCAACGCGACATACCACCCGCGCGCGATGGCGACATCGCGCTTGACCGTCAGGAAACCGGTCGTCACCAGGTAGAGCGTCACCATCGCGGCGACCACGTTGCCGCGGTTGGGATGGACGAACGACGCGGCGTACAGCGCGGTGCCGGTCAGCGTGACCATCGCGACGACGAACGCGTCGCCCGAACGACGATGCAGCGGCGATCCTTTCTTCGCGAACAGCGCGGTGAAGCCCGCAAGGATGGCCATCACTCCGGCGGCGATATGGATCCAGCGCAACATGGCGAACTTCCCTTCGTGTCCGGTGTGGGCCGACTGTGGAAGTGCGCATCAGGCCGGTCCAGCCCGCATGCGACGAACGACGGTCTGGCGGGCATGAAGCACGGTCGACGCCGACGATCCGCGCGCGCCGGGCTGGTATCGTCCCGCCATGTCCGCGAACCGACCTTCGCCTCCGCCTCCGCCGGTGCCCGGATCGTGGTTCGGGTGGCGCCGGCTGCGCGTGGTCGGTATCACGGCATTCGTCGTGAGCCTGCCGATGTCGGCCAACTGGACCGCGCCCTACGTCTTGCTGCTGTTGCGACTGCTCCTGGTGGGGCTCGCAGCGTTGTTCGCCTTCGGGCTGTTCGAACGCTGGCCGCGCCGGTTGCCGGAATGGTTTCCGCGATGGGGCCTGCAGGTCGCGAGCGTCGCACTTGTGATGCCGATCGCCGCCGCGCTGTCCTATGCCTTCACCACGCCGCACGACGTGCATTGGTGGACGGTGAAGTCGCGCATGGAGGGCTTCAGCTTCATCGCGTTCATGGGGTTGCTGGTCGCGCCGTGGGTCGCGATGTCGGCGTTGTATCGACAGATCAGCGGGCAGGCGCGCAGCCAGGCGCTGGCGTTCGCGCTCGAGCGCAGCCAGTTCGAGCGCAACGCGCTCGATGCACGCTTGCGACTGTTGCAGGCGCAGGTCGAACCGCATTTCCTGTTCAACACGCTCGCCAACGTGCGCGAGTTGGTGGATGCCGGATCGCCGCAGGCTTCCGACGTGCTCGGCAGCCTGATCGCCTACCTGCGCGCGGCCGTTCCGCGCCTGCACGAACCCGGCGGCACGGTGGCGCAGGAACTCGACCTGGTACGCGCGTACCTCGCGGTCATGCACATGCGCATGACCGATCGGCTGCAGTGGTCGGTGGATGCCGAACCCGCCGCCCTGCAAGTCGCCTGTCCACCGACCAGCGTGCTCACGCTCGTGGAGAACGCCGTGCGGCACGGCATCGATCCGGCGGAGGAGGGCGGGCGCATCGATGTACGCGCGACGCTGGCTGGCGATGCATGCCGAATCCAGGTCGGCGATACCGGCGTCGGGTTGTCGGGCTCGATGCTCGACGGCACGGGCCTGTCGAACCTGCGCGAACGCCTGCAACTCGCCTTCGGCGATGCCGCGCGGCTTTCGCTCACGGCGGTGCATCCGCACGGGACAAGCGCCGAGCTGGTCTTGCCATCGCAGGCGCCTACGCCATGAGCGCCCTCGCACCCACCGCGCTGATCGCCGACGACGAACCGCTGCTGCGACGCGCACTCGTGCGTTCGTTGGCGGAGGCATGGCCGGAACTCGAAATCGTCGCCCAGGCGCGAAACGGGCGCGAGGCCGTGGACCGATTCGAAGCGCTTCGGCCGGACGTGTGTTTCCTCGATGTCCACATGCCCGGCCTGGACGGCATCGATGCCGCGCGTGCGATCGGCCGCCGCGCACGCCTGGTCTTCGTCACGGCGTACGACCGTTACGCGGTGCAGGCTTTCGAGCACGGCGCCATCGACTATCTCGTCAAACCGGTCGAACCCGCGCGCCTGGCCGACACGGTCGCGCGCTTGCAGGCGAACCTGCACGCCAACACGCCGATGGGCGATCTCGCCCCCTTGCTGCAGCACCTTGCGCGCCAGCATCTGCGCTGGTTGCGCGCATCCGTCGGCAACGACGTGCGGCTGATCGCCGTCGAAGACATCGACTACCTGCGCTCCGACGAGAAATACACGCGCGTTGCGTGGCGCGGTGAGTCGGGGAAAGGCGGGGAAGCGCTCGTGCGCACACCCTTGAAGGAGCTGCTTGCGCAACTCGACCCCGCGCAATTCGTCCAGGTGCATCGGGCGGTGGTGGTGAACCTGCGGGCCGTCAGCCATGTGGTGCGCGGAGAGAACGAGACGGCGCGATTGCACCTGAAGTCGCGCACCGACGTGCTGCCGGTCAGCCGCCGCTATTCCCATCATTTCCGCGCGGGGTGACGCATGGGCTTGCTCGAAACGCTGGGCGTGCGTGTTCCGATCTTCCAGGCGCCGATGGCGGGTGTGTCGTCGCCGGCGATGGCCGCGGCGGTGTCGGCGGCAGGTGGRCTCGGCGCGCTCGGCGTGGGCGCGATGTCGGCGGCGCAAGCGCGCGAGGCGATCGCCGCAACACGGGCGCTCCATCGCGGGCCGCTCAACGTCAATGTCTTCGCGCATCGGCCCGCGATTGCGGATGTTGCGAAGGAGCGCGCGTGGCTCGCGCGCCTCGCGCCCGAGTTCCGACGCTTCAATGCGCAAACGCCGGATGCGTTGCGCGAGATCTACACGTCGTTCCTCGTTGACGATGCGATGCTCGCGGTGCTCGTCGAATCGCGCCCCGATCTCGTCAGCTTTCATTTCGGCCTGCCTACGGATGCGCAGCGCAACGCGCTGCATGCGGCGGGCATCAGCCTGGTCGCCTCGGCAACCAGTCTGGCCGAAGCGCGCCTGATCGAATCCGCGGGCCTCGACGCCATCGTCGCGCAGGGTTACGAAGCCGGTGGGCATCGCGGCGTGTTCGACCCTGATGCGCAGGACGATCGCCTCGGCACGATGGCGCTGGTGCGCATGCTGGTCGACAGCACCGCGCTTCCGGTCATCGCTGCGGGCGGGATCATGGATGGCGCTGGCATTCGTGCCGCACGCTGCCTGGGTGCGTGCGCCGCGCAACTGGGCACCGCGTTCATCGACACCGACGAATCGCTCGCGAACGCGGGGTATCGCGAGCGGCTGCATTCGGACGCCGCGCACCACACCCGCATGACGCGCGCGATTTCCGGTCGCCTTGCGCGCTGCCTGGACAACGATTTCACCCGCTTCAGCGCCGATGTCCCCGACGACGCGATTCCCGACTATCCGATCGCCTACGACGCCGGAAAAGCCCTCGCGCGATCCGCGCGGGCAGCGGGCGCGTTCGGCTACGACGCGCAATGGGCCGGGCAGGGCGCACCGCTCGCGCGCACGATGTCGACGCAAGCATTGATGGCAGCGCTGATCGCAGAGCTCGGTTGATGCAATGCAGCGAAGGTCGCGAACAAGCGATTGCCGAAGATGCCCAGCTTGTTCATCCGGTGCTCCCTGCGTGGTGGGAGCGAGCGTGCATTGCAGGCGACCATTCCGCATCCCCCGTTCGGGCGATGCGGGTACGTCCGACGCGACGACAGACTGCGCTCCCGCCCCACGGATGACGACCGCATGCAGGAGCAACTGCCGGACCGGGGCGACCAGCGTCGTCGGCTTCTCCTGGGCACCGCGGCGCTGGGCGCGGGTGTTGCGCCGCTGCGTTTCGCGCGACAGGCGCACGCGGCTGTGTCGACGCCCGTGAAAACCGGCGCCTCGTTCCCGCGCATCGAACAGGTCCACGCCGGCGTCCTCGACATCGGCTACGCGCAGGACGGGCCGAAGGACGGCACGCCGGTCGTGCTGCTGCACGGCTGGCCGTACGACATCCACAGCTATTTCGATGTGGCGTCGTTGCTCGCCGCGAAGGGGTATCGCGTCCTGGTGCCCCACCTGCGTGGCTACGGCACGACGCGCTTCCTCTCGGCGGGGACGCCGCGCAATGCACAGCCGGCGGCGCTCGCGCAGGATGTCGTGGACTTCCTGGATGCGCTGGAGATCGACAAGGCGATCCTCGGCGGGTTCGATTGGGGCGCTCGCTCCGCGGCGATCGTCGCGGCGCTTTGGCCGCAACGCGTCAAGTCGCTGGTCGCCGTGAGTGGCTACCTCATCGGAAGCCAGGCCGCGGCGCAGGCGCCGCTTCCACCCGAAGCCGAGTTGCAGTGGTGGTATCAGTATTACTTCGCGACCGATCGCGGGCGTGCCGGCTACGCGAAATACACGCACGACTTCGCGAAGCTGATCTGGAAGCTTGCCTCGCCGAAGTGGGCGTTCGACGATGCGACGTTCGATCGCAGCGCGAAGTCGCTGGACAACCCGGACCACGTGGACATCGTCGTCCACAACTACCGATGGCGCCTGGGCCTGGCCAAGGGCGAGGCCAAATACGATGCCGTCGAGACCAGGCTCGCCGCGTTTCCACCCATCGGCGTTCCGACGATCACGCTCGAAGGCGATGCCAACGGCGCGCCGCATCCGCCGCCGGAGAGCTACGCCAAACGCTTCACCGGCAAGTACGAACACCGCTTGCTGACCGGCGGCATCGGCCACGACCTGCCGCAGGAAGCGCCAGGCGAATTCGCAAAGGCGATCGTCGATTCCGATCGCCTTTGACGCTTCGATTCACCTGGGCCCGCGCTTGGCCTTGCGCGTCGTGCGGCTCTTTTCCGCCAGCGACTCGTAGTGCTTGCGCAATTCGTCCATTTCCCCCTCTTCCAGTTCTTCCAGGTCGAGCAGCTTGTTGCTCGCCGAGCGGTTCGCGCGCAGCAGTTCGTCGAGCTTGATCTGCATCGCCTCGGTGTCGCGGTTCTGCGTGTTCTGGATCAGGAACACCATCAGGAAGGTGATGATGGTGGTGCCGGTGTTGATCACCAGTTGCCAGGTGTCGTTGAAGTGGAACACCGGCCCGGTGGCGGCCCACACGACGAGGATGACCAGCGCGATCACGAAGCACATGGGCGTGCCGGTGAAGTGCGCGGCTTTTTTCGCGAAGCGCGTGAATGGTTTGTTGCGGTTGGTCATCGGGCTGGCTCGTCCGGAAGATGCGGCAGCGTCGCACGCGGCGTGAACAGGGGACGTGGTGGCCGCTAGCGATCCCGATGAGCCACGCCCGGTTGGCCCAAGGGGCAATTGCGAGGGCGCGATCCCGGCGCGAGGCTTTCCATCACGCCAACCGTCCTGGAGGGACATGCCATGGCACGCTGGACATCTTCGAAACACGGGTGCTGGATCGCGGCGTTGCTGACGCTGCTGGCCCTCGCGCCCATGGCCTTCGCCGCCGATGGCGACAAGTCCTCGGTCAAGGGGCTCATCACCGCGATCGACGGCGATACCGTCACGGTGCGCGACGGCAACAACGTCGATCACACCATCACCCTGACATCGGCCACCGAGATCAAGAAGAAGGAAGGCCTCGCGGCCGTGCGCTTCGAACGCATGCAGAAGACCGCGCTGATGCCGGGCCTGCCGATCGTGGCCGACCTCGTCGCGCAGGGCGACCAACTGCAGGCGACCGCCATTTCGTTCCGTTCGGACGACATGCGGACCGCGCAGCAAGTGCAGGCTGGCGTCGCTCCGACGTCCACGAAGGTCGATGCGATGGGCAAGCGCATGGACGACTTCGGCAAGTACGAAGCGGTTGCGACGGCCGAGGTGATGTTCGCTTCAGGCAGCACGGCGATTTCGGAAAAGGGCAAGTCCGACCTGATGGCGCTTTCGACGAAGGCCAAGGAAGTCCAGAATTACGCCGTCGTGATGCAGGGCTTCACCGATTCCACCGGCGATGCCGCGGCGAACGAACGCCTGAGCAAGCGCCGCGCCGACGCGGTCGCGAATTTCCTGCAGCGCTCCGGCGGCTTGCAGCCCGCCCGCGTCACCGCAGGGGACGGCATGGGCGTTGCGGCGGACGCTGGATCGGGCAGCAATGCGAGTGCGCGCAAGGTCGTCGTGAAGCTGGTCGTCGACAAGGGCGTCAACGCGGCGAAGTGAACCCACGGCAAGTCCCGCCACCGGCGGGCTTCCCTCGCTCCCGGGCGCATCGGTTACCCTGTGGCCATGCGCCCGTTCCCATGCCTGCTGCGCCTGCTCCTGTGCCTCGCCTTGTTGGCGAACGGCACGGCGACGGCGTTCGCGAACGCGCGGATGGCCCTCGACGGTGTCGCCGGCAGCGCACAACGCGATCCGCCGCCGTGCCACGCCGCATCGGCGATGCACGATGCGCCCGCGGCACCCTCGGCATCGCACGCCGCCGATTGCTGCCCGCCTGGTGCGTGCCTGTGCAGTTGCATCGCGCAGGCGACCAGTTTGCCAACCGTCGCCGGAATCGCGTTGACGCCGCGTGCCGCGGTGTTGACCGCCGCCCTGCATGACGCCGCGCGCGCCAGTCCGTCGCTCCCCCATCTGATCCGACCTCCCATCGGCTAAGCGGTCCATCGGCGCCTTTCGCGGCGCCTTGCCTGCCGTGCGCCTGCGCGCACGCCTGTCCGTTTTCCGGAGTGTCGGATGTCTTTCGATCCTGCTTTCGACGTGCCCGCGCAACCCGCGCGGCGCCGTTTCGTGCAAGGCCTCGCCGTTGCCGGTGTGTTTGCCGGCCTCGGTGCATGGCCCCTGCGTGCATCCCCGGGTGCGATGCGCCAAGCCGTGCTCAGCGGCACGCAGTTCGACCTGGCCATCGGGGAATCGCCTGTCAATTTCACGGGCCGCGCGCGTACCGCGGTCACCGTCAACGGTTCGCTGCCCGCGCCGCTGTTGCGCTGGAAGGAGGGCACCACGGTGCGCCTGCGCGTGCGCAACGCCTTGCGGCCCGGTTCGATCCACGGCGACCGCACCTCGATCCACTGGCACGGCATCGTGCTGCCCGCGAACATGGACGGCGTGCCGGGCATCAGCTTCGACGGCATCGGCCGCGGGCAGGCGTACGACTATCGCTTCGACGTGCGCCAGGCCGGCACGTACTGGTACCACGGCCACTCGGGCTTCCAGGAACAGGCGGGGCTCTACGGCCCGCTGATCATCGATCCGCTCGCGCCGGCGCCCTTCGCCTATGACCGCGAGCACGTGGTGATGCTCACCGACTGGACGGACCTGGATCCGGCCGCGTTGTTCTCGCGCTTGAAGAAAATGCCGGGGTACGACAACCACTACAAACGCACCGTCGGCGATTTCCTCCGCGACGCGCGGCGAGACGGTGTATCGAAAACCCTCGCCGACCGCCGCATGTGGGGCGCGATGCGGATGACGCCGACCGATCTGTCGGACGTCAACGCGAACACCTACACCTACCTGATGAACGGCGCGACGTCGCTGGCGAACTGGACCGGCCTGTTCCGCCACGGCGAGAAGCTGCGCCTGCGTTTCATCAACGGCTCGTCCATGACCTACTTCGACGTGCGCATTCCCGGTTTGAAGATGACCGTCGTCGCCGCGGACGGGCAGTACGTCCATCCGGTGACGGTCGATCAGTTCCGCATCGCCGCGGCCGAAACCTTCGATGTCATCGTCGAACCCGCGGGGCAGGACGCCTTCACGATCTTCGCGCAGGACATGGCGCACACCGGTTACGTCAGCGGCACGCTGGCCGTGCGCGAAGGCTTGCGCGCGCCGGTGCCTGCCCTGGATGCGCGCGCGATCCTGACGATGGGCGACATGGGCCATCGCATGCCGTCGAACAGCACGATGTCGCACGCCATGGTCGACATGCCCGGCATGGACCACGCCGCGATGGGCCACGCGATGCCTGCGCAAACCCATCCGGCGAGCGAAACGGGCAATCCCTTCGTCGACATGCAGGCCTCCGCGCCAACGCCGCGACTGGACGACCCCGGCCTCGGTCTGCGCGACAACGGTCGCACGGTGCTGACCTACGGCATGTTGAAAAGCGCCTTCGACGACCCCGACGGTCGCGACCCCGGGCGCGAGATCGAACTGCATCTCACCGGCCACATGGAGCGTTTCGCGTGGGGCTTCGATGGCCGCAAATTTGCGGAAGCCGAACCGTTGCGCATGCATTACGGCGAGCGCCTGCGCATCGTGCTCGTCAACGACACGATGATGACGCACCCCATCCACCTGCACGGCATGTGGAGCGACCTTGAGGACGAAGACGGCGCCTTCCACCTGCGCAAGCACACCATCGACATGCCGCCCGGCACGCGTCGCAGTTATCGCGTACGCGCCGACGCACTCGGCGCATGGGCCTACCACTGCCACCTGTTGTTCCACATGGAAGCCGGGATGATGCGCGAAGTGCAGGTGGAACGATGAAGGCGTTCTTCATCACGATCGCATTGCTCGCATCGGGCAGCGCGTACGCGCAACACCACGCGCACGGCGAGACCGCGCACGACAACAGCGTGCAGTCGTACGTGTTGCTCAATCGCCTGGAAGGCTTCGACGCCCACCACGGCGCGGGCCTGGCGTGGGAAGCGCAGGCGTGGGTCGGCACCGACACCGACAAACTGTGGCTGCGCTCGGAAGGCGAACGCATCGATGGACGCACGGAGGCTGCCGGGTTCGAAGCACTGTACGGCCGTCCGATCGCGCGTTGGTGGGACCTGGTCGCCGGCGTGCGACACGATTCCAGGCCCGGTGCGTCGCAGGATTGGGCGGCGCTGGGCGTCGTCGGCGTCGCGCCGTACAAGTTCCATGTGGACGCGACCGCGTACCTCGGCCCCTCCGGGCGAACGGCCGCGCGCATCGAAGCCGAGTACGAGCTGCTGTTCACCAACCGCTTGATCCTCCAGCCGCTGGTGGAAGCCAACCTCTACGGCAAGGACGATCCGCAACGCAGCATCGGCGCCGGGCTGTCGACGATCGAAGCGGGGTTGCGGTTGCGCTACGAGGTGCATCGCCAATTCGCGCCGTACGTCGGTTGGGTGTACGAACGTGCTTACGGTGATACCGCCGACTTCCGTCGCGCGACGGGCGAGGGGCCCGGCGACACGCGACTGGTTGCAGGCGTGCGCATCTGGTTCTAACGTGAAGCCCAGTCGTTCTCGCTGATCAGCCGATGGATCCGAAACACATCGTCATCTTCGCCTTCCAGCTGAGCATCGTGTGCACGGTGCTCGGTTTCGGGATGCAGGCCACGCGCGGCGACCTGTTGTACCTGTGGCATCGGCCGGGGCTACTGCTCAAGGCGCTGCTGTCGGTCATGATCGTGATGCCGATCGTCGCGGTGGCGATGGAAACCGTCTTCGATTTTCGCCCCACCACCGAGATGGCGATCATTGCGCTCTCGCTGTCGCCCCTGCCGCCGCTGTTGCCGACCAAGGCCGAGCACGCGGGCGGCGAGCACTCGTTCATGGTGGCCTTGCTGGTGACGCTGTCGCTGATCGCCATCGCCGCGATTCCGCTTTCGGGCGCGTTGCTCAGCCTGATCTTCGGGCGGGAGTTCCACGTTTCCGTCGGCGCGATCGCCAAGACCGTGCTCGGCATGATCGTCGCGCCGCTGCTGGTGGGCGTCGTGATGCGACGGCGCCTGCCGCGGCTTGCGCAACATCTGTCGCCGATCGTCGGGCGCATCGCGAAAATCCTGCTGCCGCTCGCCGTCGTCGCGTTGCTTGCGGCCGCGTGGCGCGGCATCTGGTCCGCTGTCGGCGACGGCACCATCTTCGCGATCACACTGTTCGTCGTCATCGGCCTGGCGGTGGGGCATTGGCTCGGGCGCCCCGAACGCGGCCATTCGATCGTGCTCGCGCTCGCCAGCGCCTGCCGGCATCCGGCGATCGCGCTGACCATCGCTTCGGCCAGTTTCCCCGACCTGAACTTCGTCGGCACCATCCTGTTGTACGTGCTCGTCTCTGCGATCGTCGGCGTGCCCTACGTGATGTGGCAACGCCGCGCGGAATGCCCGCCGTCGCCACCGCCGGTGGCGCCCTCGCTCTGACCCTCAGGCGCCGATGCCGGATTCGGCGATGCGCTCGTCCTCGTATTCGACGAACCGATCGAGCTTGAACGTGTCGAGCCGGAATTTCTCGGTCGCCGCCGAAAAGGCCATCGTCGCGAGCACACGTTCGGGCGATTGCGCCCACGGCGGCACGTAACGCGGGCCGGCGATCAATCCCGACTCGCGGAACGGTGCCAGCGTGATGACGTCGGCGGCGTGGACGCGTCCGCAGAAGAGCATGCGCAGGACTTCGGCGCGGCTTTCGTGCAGTGCCTTGCAGATGAACAGGTGGACCATGATGACGCCTTCCAGGTAGGCGCCGTCCTTCGTGAAGCAGACCTTGCCGTGGACGTCGCCGCCACGGAACACGCGCGCGGCGCTGCGGTAGCTTTCGACCTCGGTCTGCCCGGCATCCAGGAACGTGCGGAAGACCTCCATGAAGTCGGCCCCCTGCAACGCCTGTCCGACGGCGACGACGCGCAGCGCCACGCGGCGCAACCGTTGCAGGTCGATCGAGCCGGTGATGATCTCCGAATACGTCGCCAGGCCTTCCTGCGTGCGCGTGGTGCGTGGCGAACCGACGCCGAGCGACTTGACGCAGGGCTGGTGCTTGCCGTTGAGCAAGGTGGCCGAGTGGATGAAGGCTTCGTGCTGGACGAGTTGTTCGACGTCCAGTTCGGAGAACATCGCGGTCGCGCGCAGGGTGATCTGCTTGCTGCCGGCGGAGGCTTTCGATGCGAGGTCGGGGTTGAGCACCACGTCGACCTTGTCGTCGGTGAAAAACGGATCGATGCGCGCGCGGATGCGTTCGGCGAATTGCTCGGCCGTCATGTTGCACGGCGTTTCGGGAATCCGGCGCGAATCGACCAGGCGATCGGTGGTTGCGAGCATGTCGCGCGCCGCATCGTCGGCGGTCACGTCCTGCGACTGGTACTTCGTGTCGGGGCGGCCGTAGAGCAGGGTGGAGCAGCGCGTGAACTCGGGCGTGCCGATGCCGCGCAACATCTGTGCGGCGACGCGGTAACTCCATGCGGTCTTCCACAGCCAATGCCCGATCGGATGCCCGCGATCGATGCCGCGCATGAGCGTATCGAGTTCCGCCACCTCGGCATCGAGCGCCTGCGGTTGCGTGGTGGGTTGCGGCAACTCGGGGTTGCCTGCACGCAAGCGTTCGAGGAAGCGCGTTTCCATTGTCGCGGGCCAGCCGATCGCATCGAGCACGCGGATCTTGCGCCCGACCTTGACGATGGCCGCATCCGCGGCGAGCAGGGGCGTCAGGACGGGATCGGCGGGCACGGCGTTCATTCGGGTCTCCGCAACCAGCGATACAGGCCGCCGCCGATCACGCCGCCGATGATCGGCACGACCCAGAAGAACCACAGTTGCTGCAGCGGCGCTCCGCCGATGAACAGCGCAACGCCCGTCGAGCGCGCGGGATTCACCGAAGTGTTGGTCACGGGAATGCTGATGAGGTGGATGAGCGTGAGCGCCAGGCCGATGGCGAGCGGCGCGAAACCGGCGGGCGCTTTCGGATCGGTGGCGCCCATGATCACCACCAGGAACATGCCGGTCATGACGAGTTCGCACAACAGCGCCGCGACCATCGAATAACCGCCCGGCGACATCGCGCCGTAGCCATTGGTGGCGAAGGTGCCCGCGGCGGTCGGATCGATCACGACATCCGCGCGGCCGTGCACGATCTGCCACAACACGAACCCCGCCAGGACCGCGCCCAGTGTTTGCGCGACCCAATAGGGGATCAACTCCTTCGCGGGAAAGCGACCGCCGGCCCACAAGCCTGCGCTCACCGCGGGATTGAAGTGTCCACCCGAAACGTGGCCGAGTGCGTATGCACCGGTGACGACCGTGAGGCCGAAGGCAAGCGCGACGCCCAGCAAACCGATGCCGAGCGGATTGCCGTCGCCGCCGAAGTTCGCCGCGAGCACTGCGCTGCCGCAGCCTCCCAACACGAGCCAGAAGGTGCCGATGGTTTCGGCGAGCAGGCGCTTGAGCATGTCGATCTCCTCGGGTGCGGTGTTCAGAACGTGATCGTGCCGGTGAGCATCATCGGGTTGCCTTCCAATCGATTCTCGACATGGAACTCGTACAACCAGCGTGCGGAGAATTCGACCTTGCCGGTCTTGTAGGTCGCAATGGGACCAACGGCCAACGCATGTCCCTTGAAGCCGTCGAGGCGGTCGGCAGTCGGCCCGGTGTCGTCTTCGAGTTGCTGGATCCAGCCGCCGGCGCCGCCGAAGCCCCAGCCGCTCGCGGTCCTCTTGATCAACAACGCATCCACGCGGAAAACCGCGCCATTCTGGTAATCGGTCGCGTCGTTGCGCGTGTACAGGTCCACTGCCGCCAGGGTCGTGAACTCGAGCGTGCCGGCCTGGCCGAGCTGCGTGTACGCGAGCGTTGGCGAAAACGACCAATTGTTGAGGCTGAGGTTGGCGAGTCTGTCGGCGTCGTAATCACCGGTGGGCGCGCTGACGTAGAGCGCGAGCGACAGGTGCCTGGTCTGGCTGAAATGGCGGCTGGCGATGACCGGCACGAGCGTCATGTCGAACAGGCCGGTGTCCTCGTCGTCGGTCGACAGCCCGAGACGGCCGATGCGCAGGTCCGCGCTGACATCGACCTTCGCGAACGGCACCGCTACCGCACTGGCGTAGTTCCAGCGGCCCTCGCCCGTGGGCCAGACATACACACCGGTAAAACTGAGCAGGCTGAATTGCGCATCCAGGCCGAGCGCGGTGCTGCGCCCGATCGGTGTTTCGCGCTGGCCCCCGATTTGCCCGGCGTAGTAGATGTACCCGACGGCGAGGTTGAATCCCGGCGTCGGCGGAACGACGCCTGCATACGGCGTCCCTTGCAGGCCGGTGATCGGCTTGCCGAGGCCACCTTCCGTGGCATGGGCGGGAGCGCCGGCAAACGTGCAGGCGAGGGCTGCGACCAGCGCGACGCAGAGGGGGAGGGAACGCGCGCTCGAGCGCATGTGCGATTTCCGCCGACGACGGGACGGCCCTATCCTCCGGCGGCAAGGCCACGCACCCCAACCCGACTTCTACGGAACCGGCCTCAGTACTTCTACCGATGACGCCGCAACGGGGAAGCGGACGTCCACGCGCGTGCCGCCACGCGGCCCTGCGGCGAACTCGATGCGGCCGTGCAGGGAACGCGCGCGTTCGACCATGCTGATCATGCCGAGCCCGCGGCGCGGTGCGGCCGCGCGATCGGCCGGCAGGCCGCGTCCGTCATCTTCCACGCGCAGCAGCGCCATGTTGCCGCCGTCGCGTCGCAGTTCGATGCGCACATGGCGCGCGCCGGCGTGCTTTTCGATGTTGTGCAGCGCTTCCTGCGCGATACGGAACAGGTCGAGCTTCTGCGGCTCGTCCAGGTCGAAGGACTCGTCTGTATCGCAACGCACGTGAAGGTCTTCGCGCGAATGGCCGGCGCACAGGCCTTCGAGCGATGCGGCCAGGCTCGTGTAGCGCAGCATGCTCGGGTGCAGTTCGTGCGACAGACGGCGGATGTCGTCGGACACGCCGAGCAGGCGATCCTGCAAGCCTTCGATGCGCGCGCGCCCCGGCGGATCGGCGTTGCGCTTGAGGCTGCTCAGTTCGATGGAGATCGCCGCGAGCGACTGGTTGACGTCGTCGTGCAGATCGCGTGCGATGCGGCTGCGTTCGTTTTCCTGCATGTTCATCGCGCGCCGCGCGAGCTGGCTCAGCCGCTCGCCGGAATCACGCAGGGCCTCGCTGGATTCGCCGCGTTGATCGCGCATCGCGGTGAGCAACAGCAACACCACCGTGGTGCCGATGGACCACCATTGCACGTGCGAGAGCGTGGCAAGGGGCGCCTCGTGCACGAGCGGCCCGATGCCGAGCGAGGTCAGCAGCAGGCAACCCAGCCACACCGGGAGCCACGCCACGCGCGTCCACGCCGAACCGAGCGTATGGTCGGCCCACAACAACAGCATGATCGGCGCGAGCAGCAGGAGCGGGAAGGCCTGGCCGTTGCCGATCGGCGAGATCCACGACACCACGATCGACAGCGCGCCGATCAGGATGATCGCCGGTTGCCAACCATGCGCATCGGCGTCGATCTCGTGCTCGCCAGCCAACCGCACGCCGCCGGTGAAGGCGGGGACGACGATCAGGTAGCCGATGCTGCGCGCGAGCATGTCGTGGGCGTCGGTCAGGGACATCGCCATCATCCCGAGTTGCGCGCCCGCCGCATGCGCCCACGCGCCGCCCGCCACGGGCAGGAGGACGCCGCACAGCACGAGGAACTTGACCGGATCACAACCGGTGGGCGAGATCCGGCCGTCGCGCGCCGGGTGCAACCACCACGTGCCCACCACGACCAGCGCGAACTCGCCCATCAGCACGACGCAATGCGGCAACAACTCGCGCTCCATGCCCACGCAGGCCATCGCGCTGCCGAACAAGGCCGCCCCGAACACGACGGGCCATCGCGCGCCCGGCGTCGCCAGCAGGCCGCACATCAGGATCGCGCCCGGGATCCAGACCGATTGGCCGAGGAAGGACGCCATCCACGGCGTCATCGTCATCGCCTGTCCGAGCGCGCCTGCCGCGGCGACGGCCGCGGGCAGGAGCCACCCCGTGCGTGCAGGTGCCAGGTCCATTGCGAGCCCCATGCGTTTTCAGCTTTGTCTACACCTCGTACACGCGTCCGGCAACGCCACAAGGTCATCGTTCCGACGGATGGATCACCCGTTCCAATACATGAATACGGCGAGGTCCCTCACACCCTTTGAACGCATTTCACGCGAGGCTCACCGTACGCAGGGGGACCCATACGACCTTCAAAGGGGCGGAAGATGGACGCTGCGAATTCGAGCGAACGCGCGCGGGTGCTGCTGGCCGACGACCACGTGCTGGTCGCGCAGGGCGTCGAAATGCTGCTGCTGGAGTGCTTCTGCAACATCCGGATCGTGAGCGACGGCGAGTCGCTCGTCGCGGCGGTGCGCAGCGATCCGCCCGACGTCGTCGTCTCCGACATCAGCATGGGCGGCATCAGCGGGCTGGACGCGATGCGCACGGTGCGTGGCCTGGGCATCGAGGTGCCGTTCGTGTTCCTGACGATGCACGCCGATCCCGAGCTCGCCGCCGAAGCGATCGAAGGGGGCGCGAGCGCCTATGTCCTGAAGTCCTCGGCAGGCGATGAACTCGTGCGCGCGATCTTCGAAGTGCTCGCGGGGCGCACCTACGTGACGCCGACGCTCGCCGCACGCACGATCCGCGCCAGCGCGCATCGCGCGCACGGTGCGCCGTCGGCTTCGCGCACCACGCCCGATGCGGCATTGACGCAGAAGCAGCGCGAGATCCTGGCGCGCGTCGCGCAGGGATTGCGTTCCAAGCAGATCGCGTTCGAACTGGGCTTGTCGGTGCGCACGGTCGAGTCGCACAAGTACGCGATCATGCAGGAGTTCGGCGTACACAGCACCGTCGAACTGGTCCGCAAGGCGGCGCATGCGGGGCTGATCGCGATCGACGCGCCGCCCTGACGTACTGACCGGGCACAGTAGTTTTACCTGCCCGGTTTCAGTCGTTTTCACGATAGGCGCGGGGCGCGCGTGGCTTCAGGCTGGTGGCATGCAAGGTCTCGCGCCGAATCGCACGCGCGTGCTGCTGGCCGAGGACAGCCCGGTGGTGGCGCGCCAGTTGCGCACGCTGCTGGCACAGGACTTTGAGGTCCTTGGCCTGGTGACCGATGGCGACGCCATCCTGCCCGCGCTGGAGGCCTTGCAGCCCGATGTGCTCGTCACCGACATCTCGATGCCCGGCATGGACGGGTTGCAGGCCGCCGAAAGGGCGTTGAAAGCGCATCCGGCGCTGCGCGTCGTGTTCATCACCGTGCACGACGAACCCGCCCTCGTCGCCCGTGCGCGCGCGCTTCCGCGCACCGCCTACGTGTTGAAGGCCGACGCCGGCGATGCGCTGTCCGCCGCGGTGGGCGAGGTGATGGCCGGCCGCTGGTATGCGTCGCCCTCGCTCAATCGGCAGGCGCTGCGGCGTTGAACGCACAGTAGAAATACTGAGGGCGGCGACCGTGTAAACCCCGTTGTGTGGTCCATGCGGCGACCGGAAGCTGGGCCCATGCCCCCGGTCGATCCCGTGACATTCAAGACCAGCGACGACATCTCGGTCGAACTGTCCTCGCGCCGCACCGGCATGAGCTTCCAGCGCACGCGCCTGAGCGCGGACCGCACGTTGATGTCGGTGATCCGCACCTCGCTGTCGCTCATCAGCTTCGGCTTCACCATCTACCAGGTGTTCACGCACTGGCTGGAAAACCCGGCCGCGCAGATTGCACGCGCGGCGCCGCGCAACTTCGGCATCGCGCTGGTCGCCCTCGGCATCGCTTTGCTGTTGGTCGGCATCGTCTATCACGCGCGTTACATGAAGCAATTGCGCGCCGAACGCACGCAGATGATCCGCGACGGGCTGATCCACGGGCAGAGCGCGTATCCGGTCTCGCCGATCCTGATCTGCGCGGTGGTGCTGCTGCTCATTGGTTTGATGTCGATCGCGAGCATGGTGTTCGACGTGAAGCCGTTCGGTTGAAACTTTCCAGGAGGCAACGCAATGAAGGCGCTCATTCCATTCGCACTGACCGCGCTGCTGGCCGGTTGCGCATCCACGCCCGACGTCACGGTCGACCACGACCCGGCCGCGGATTTCTCCCGTTACCACACCTACTACTGGGCGCAGGAACCGCAGGTCGTCAATCCGCTGGTGAAGCAACGCCTCCTCGCGGGCATCGATGCGCGCCTGGCGGCGAAGGGATTCACGCGACAGGAAGGCAGCGGCGATCTTGCGATCGTCGGCAATGTCGCGACCAGCGAGAAGCAGACGCTCGACACGATGTACACCGGCGCCGGCATGGGCGGGTGGGGGTACGGCCGGCCGGGATGGGGCGCCTACGGCGGCATGGGCAGTTCGACGACGCGCGTGAACACCTACACCGTCGGCACGCTCGTGCTGGACATGTTCGAACCGGCGACGAAGAAAGCGGTGTGGCGGGGCGTGGCCAGCGGCACCGTCCCCGATTCGCCGGAGAAGACCGACGCTGCGATCAATGCTGCGCTGGACAAGATGTTCGCCGCCTTCCCGCCGGGCGCTGCCGTCAAATGAGCGCGCAACCCGCGGTGCGCGCCGATTGCAACGCCGGCATGGTGTGGATCCCCGGACGTACGTTCCGCATGGGATCGGACGATCACTATCCGGAAGAAGCGCCGGCGCATCGCGTCACGGTCGATGGGTTCCGGATCGATGCATCGCCGGTGACCAACGCGCAGTTCCGTGCGTTCGTCGAAGCGACCGGGCATGTCACGCTCGCCGAAGTGCCGCCGAAGGCCGGGGACTATCCCGGCGCACTGCCGGAGATGCTGGTCGCGGCTTCCGTGGTGTTCGTCCCGCCGACGCATCGTGTCGGCCTGGACGATCACCATCGCTGGTGGCAGTTCATCCCCGGCGCCGACTGGCGACATCCGCACGGCCCGCATTCGTCGATCGAGGGCAAGGACGATCATCCGGTCGTGCATGTCGCCGCGCGCGATGTCGATGCGTATGCGCAATGGGCGGGCAAGGACGTGCCGACGGAAGCGCAATGGGAATGCGCCGCGCGCGGGGGACTGGACGACGCCGAGTTTGCATGGGGCGATGAATTCGCGCCGCACGGATTGCATCGCGCGAATACCTGGCAGGGCGAGTTTCCCTGGCAGAACCTCGCGCAGGATGGGTATGTCGGCACCTCGCCGGTCGGTGCGTTTCCCGCGAACGGGTACGGCTTGCTCGACATGATCGGCAACGTGTGGGAATGGACGTGCGACTGGTATCGCCCGCGCCATCCCGCCGAAGCACGCAAGGCCTGCTGCATTCCGGAAAACCCGCGCGGCGGCCCGCAGGCGTCCAGCTTCGATCCCGCGCAACCGCAGTTGCGCATTCCGCGCCGCGTGATGAAGGGTGGTTCGCACCTGTGCGCGCCGAACTATTGCCGTCGCTATCGTCCCGCCGCACGCATGGCGCAGCCGGTCGACACCTCGACCTCGCACCTGGGCTTTCGTTGCGTTCTGCGCACCTGAGCCACGCGCATGGAAGACCTCTTCAGGCAAATCAGTGAAGGCATCGCGTTGGCGCTGGAGGCGATCTCCGTCCTGATGATCGCCATCGGCGGCGTCGAAGCGCTCGCGCGCATCCTGATGCCGCTGTTCCGCAACCAGGCCACGCACGGCCGACGTCGCGCGGCATGGCTGAGCCTGGCGCGCTGGTTGCTGCTCGGCCTGGAATTCCTGCTGGCGGCCGACATTGTGCGCACCGCGATTTCGCCGGACTGGGACGACGTCGGTTTGCTCGCCGCGATCGCGGTGATCCGCACGTTCCTCAACTATTTCCTCGAACGCGACCTGGAAGCGGCCTCGCGCGAAGCGCCGACGGCCGAGGCGGCGAGGGAGATGCAATGAGCACGCAACCCACATCAACGAGGCGCATCGGCCTGACCGCTGGCCGCCGGCACGCGGACGAGGCGTTGTGTACGAACGTCCCTCCGGAGATCCGCGCATGTCCAGCCACGTCTACAAAGCGGTCGAGCTCACCGGTTCATCGAAGACCGGCACCGACGATGCCGTGCGCAATGCGATCGAACGCGCCGGCAAGACGATCCGGAGCCTGAAGTGGTTCCAGGTGATCGACACGCGCGGTCACGTCGAAGACGGCCGCATCCAGCACTGGCAGGTGACGATCAAGGCCGGCTTCACGCTGGAGGAGTGAGCGGGCCTGCACTCGCGGCGATGTCGTAGTGCACGACGGTCGATTCGAACTCCAGCAGGAAGTCGCGATCCTCCGGGTAATACTTCGCCATGGCGATGTCGTCGCCGGCGAAGGCGACGATGGCCTCGCGCGAGGTCCAGTGCGTCATCGTGATGAAGTGGGCGACATCGCCCTCCATGCGTCGCAGCAACCACACACCCGTGTTGCCGGGAATGCGGCGGTAATCGGGGATCGCGCGAGCCTCGAGGAACGCCAGGTACGCATCGGCGTGGTGGGCGTTGGTGCGGCCGTGCCACATGCGGACGATCATGGGCGGGGCTCCGTGCGGGCGACGCCGCGATTGTGTCATGTCATGCGCGCGGCGCGCGGAAGATTCCACTGTCCATCCGCGACCGTGCCCGCGAGCGAAAGCTGACCGGCGTCGCACGTGCCCGGTTTCGCATCGCCTTAGGCTGTTGCGAAAGGAGGTCATGGATGACGATCCGTGTATTCGTGGTGGACGACCACGTCATGGTGCGCACCGGAATGTGCATGATCCTCGGCGAAGGGTCGGGCGTCGAAATCGTCGGGCACGCCGAGAACGGGGAAGATGCATTGCCGCAATTGCGCAGGTTGCGGCCTGACGTGCTGGTCTGCGACGTGCACCTGCCCGGCATCAGCGGGCTGGAGGTCACCGAGCGCGTGGTGCGCGGTGGTTACGGCACGCGCGTGATCGTCGTGTCCGCGCAGCACCAGGGGCCGCTGCCGCGGCGCGCGATGGAAGCGGGTGCATCGGCCTACGTCGGCAAGAGCCACGATTCGACCGAACTGCTGCGGGCGCTGCAGGATGTCGCGCATGGCAGACGCTATCTCGCCACGGGCATCGCGCAGCAGATGGCGCTGGCAGGCATCGATGGCGCGGGCGCTTGCCCGTTCGACGCACTGTCGCCACGCGAACTGGAAGTCGCGATGTTGCTCGTGCGTGGATTGCGCCAGGAAGACATCGCGCGGCGCCTGAGCCTAAGCGCAAAGACGATCAACACGCACAAGTCGCGCTTGTTCGAGAAGCTGGGGATCCGCGATCCGATCGCGCTCGCGCGGATGGTCAGTCGCTACGGGATGTGCGATCCGGCGTTGGCGTTGTAGGCCCGCTTCGGAAAAACAAAGGCCGCACCCGGAGGCGCGGCCTTTGTCGTTGCGCTTGCGGCTTCGAAAGCGCTTACGCGTTCCGCTGCTCGTGCTTGACGTCTTCGACCGCGTCCGCGGCGGCCTGCGCCGGATCGGCGGAAGGCACGGCGTCGAACAGGCCCGGCGTCGGGGTCGGGCCGGCGATGGCGTCCTCCTGCACATCGCGCTGCATGTCTTGCTGCACGACGGCGGTCTCGACCTGGGTTTCGGGCTCGGGCCGCGTTTCGACCACGGGTGCAGCTTGCGACGGCACCGGCGCGACTTCGATCGGCGCGACTTCGACAGGTGCTGCATCGATCGGTGCTGCATCGACCGGCTCGGCTTCGCCCTGCGCGGACGCGGCTTGCGCAACGCTTTCGTTCGCGACCGGTGCATCGGTCCACGTGCCCGGCGTTGACGCCGAGGCGTGATCCCATGCGGCCGCGGCGGATTCGACGTTGGTCTCGGCCGGAGGAGTGCGCTCGACGTCGTGTTCCACCGGCGCCTGTGCGAACTGCGCTTCATGCGCGGCGGCCTGCTGCGGCGCGGCGGCCGCTTCGGCGGGCTGCGATGCGACCGGGGCGGGCGCAAAGTCGTCCTCGAAGTCGAACTCCGGCTGCGAACGATGCTGCGCGGCGACTTCGCCGGTGTCGGCGTCGTCGTGCATGGCGCCTTGCGCGTCGCCTTCATTCCCGGCTTCGCCCTCGGCGCCGCCTTGGCCACGACGGCGACGACGGCCACCGCGGCGGCCGCGACGACGGCGTCCGCCGGCTTCGCCCGCGTCGGCGTGCGCATCCTGCGGATGTTCGGTGCCTTCGACGACCGGCGGCTGCTGCACGGCGTCCTGCGTGGCGTCACCGGGCTGCACAGCGTCGGTTGCGGGCAGGCCCGGCGCGATCGACGTCACTGCGGCCATCTCGGCGACCGGCTCGACCTTCGCCTCGGCAGCCCTGGCGGCATCGGCGGCGGCCTGTTGTTCGCGCTGGCGCTGCTTCTCGGCGTTGCGCGCCAACTGATCGGCCCGTTGCTGCTCGGCGCGCTGCTGCTGTTCCAGACGCTGCTGTTCGCGCTGCGCTTCATCGCGCGGCGGCTTGGGCTGCTTCTGCTGCTTCGGCGCCTGCGGCTGTTGCGGCTGGTTCTTCTGCTGCGCCTGCTGCGGACCTTTTTGCTGGGCGCTCTTCTGGTCGCGGCGGCCTTCGTCGCGACGGCCCTCGTCACGGCGGCTATCGCGCCCGGCTTGCTGGCTGCGGCCGCGGCCGTCGCGCGAATCGCGGCGGCCGTCGCGAGCATTGCGGCCACGCTCTTCCTGCGAACGCGGGGTGGGCGCGGGCGTTGCGACGACGGGTTCACCGCCACCGAACAGGCGCTTGAAGAAGCCGCCGATGCCACCGGCCGAACGCGCGACCGCCGCCGGAGCGGCGGCAACGGGCGCCGGCGCAGGTGCGGGTTCGTCGCGCGGTTCTTCGCGCACGGGCGCGGGCTGCGCGGGACGCACGTTGGTGACCGCCGGCAGGTTCGGGATGTTGAGGTGCGCCTTGGTCAATGCGTGCGTGGCCAGCTTGCGCGGCGTGCCGCGCATGTAGCTCGGCTTGCTGCTCTCTTCGCCGATCTCGTTCTCGCGGATGCGCGTGACTTCGTAATGCGGCGTCTCGAGCTGGTCGTCGGCGACGATGACGATCGGCGCGTCGTGGCGCTGTTCGATCTCGGCCAGCGCGCGGCGCTTTTCGTTGAGCAGGTAGTTGCCGATCTCGGTCGGCACCTGCACGAGCACCTGGCCGGTGTTTTCCTTCATCGCGTGTTCTTCGGCGATGCGCAGGATCGAGAGCGAGAGCGATTCGACGCTGCGCATGCGGCCGTGGCCTTCGCAACGCGGGCAGACGAGCTGGCTGGATTCGCCCAGGCTCGGGCGCAGGCGCTGGCGCGACATCTCCAGCAGGCCGAAGCGCGAGATGCGGCCCAGCTGCACGCGCGCGCGGTCGTACTTGAGCGAATGCTGCAGCTTGTTCTCGACTTCGCGCTGGTGCTTGTTCGAGGACATGTCGATGAAGTCGATGACCACCAGGCCGCCGAGGTCGCGCAGGCGCAGCTGGCGCGCGACTTCCTCTGCCGCTTCCAGGTTCGTCTGGAACGCGGTTTCCTCGATGTCGCCGCCCTTGGTGGCGCGCGCGGAGTTCACATCGACCGCGGTCAGGGCTTCGGTCTGGTCGATCACCAGCGCGCCGCCGGAGGGCAGGCGCACGGTGCGCTCGTACGCGTTCTCGATCTGCGATTCGATCTGGAAGCGGTTGAACAGCGGGGTGTCGTCGGTGTAGTGCTTGAGCTTGCGCAGGTTGTGCGGCATGACCTGCTGCACGAATTCGCGGGCTTCCTCGAACATCTCCGGCGTGTCGACGAGGATCTCGCCGATGTCGGCGCGCATGTAGTCGCGCAGGGCGCGGATGATCAGGCGCGATTCCTGGTAGATCAGGAAGGGGCTGGGCTTGGTGAGCGCCGCTTCGGCGATCGCCTTCCAGACCTGCAGCAGGTAGTCCAGGTCCCACTGCAGCTCTTCCGCGTCGCGGCCCACGCCGGCGGTGCGGATGATCACGCCCATGTCGTCGGGGATCTCCAGCTTGTCCATCGCCTCCTTGAGGGCGGCGCGGTCGTCGCCTTCGATGCGGCGCGAAACGCCGCCGGCGGTCGGCGAGTTGGGCATCAGCACCATGTAACGGCCGGCGAGCGAGATGAACGTCGTGAGCGCCGCGCCCTTGTTGCCGCGCTCTTCCTTGTCGACCTGGACGACGATTTCCTGGCCCTCGCGCAACAACTCGCGCAGGCCCGCCTTGTTGTGGTCGACGCCCTGCTGGAAATAGTCGCGGGAGATTTCCTTCAGCGGAAGGAAACCATGGCGGTCGCCGCCGTACTCGACGAAGGCCGCTTCCAATGAGGGTTCAAGGCGCGTGATGCGCCCCTTGTAGATGTTGGACTTCTTCTGTTCCTTCGACGGCTGTTCGATGTCGATGTCGTACAGGGTCTGGCCGTCGACGATGGCCACGCGCAGTTCTTCGGCCTGCGTGGCGTTGATGAGCATTCGCTTCATTTGCGTTCCTCGCGCGCTGTCGCACGCGGAACGCCGTGGGCGTTCGCCTCTGGATACCGCGGCGCCATCGGCGCGCCATGCAGGCGCATCGTTGTCGCTTCTTGTATGCCAGCGCTACGACACCTCGGCGAACCGCGGGAGCGCTTGTATTCCCAATCCAATTTGCGGGCCGGCGACGTTGCGGCGGGGGAGCCTTGCGTCGCGCGGGTCGTGTGAGCGCCGATGTCTGACGCACCGGGCGATGGCCGGGCCTGCCGACGAGCCGCTAACATGGCCGCCCCGGGGGCGGTGGTCGCGCACTGTGTCGGGGATCGCGGGAGGCGGGCTTTCGGCCCGTTGGCTGTGCGGGAACGCGATGTTCGCGGTCCTTCGCGCAATCTCCCTGCGAAATCAAACCCTTACTTCGCGCGGCGAGTGTAGCAGGTCAAAGGCGAGCATGGACCCCACCGATCAATCCCCCGGCCGTGCCCCCGCACAGGCCCGGACCGTCCGCATTGCCGATGACCGGGAAGGCCAGCGGCTGGACAACTTCCTGCTCGGGTATCTCAAGGGCGCGCCGCGCTCGTTGATCTACAAGATCGTGCGGTCCGGCCAGGTGCGCGTGAACGGGGGCCGCGTGAAGGCCGACAGGCGCCTGGAGGGCGGCGACGAGGTGCGCATCCCACCGGTGCGCCTGGACGAGCCGACGGAGAAGGGCACGCCCGCCAAGGGTCTGCTCGACGCAATGGAAGGCAGCATCGTGTTCGAAGATGGGCGCCTGCTCGCCGTCAACAAGCCCGCGGGCGTGGCCAGCCACGGCGGCAGCGGCATCAGTTTCGGCGTGATCGAAACGCTGCGCGTGCTGCGCCCGCACGACGGCCTGGAACTGGTGCATCGCCTCGACCGCGACACCTCCGGCCTGCTCGTGCTGGCGAAGAAGCGTTCGGCGCTCACCGAACTCCAGTCGCTGATGCGGGAAGAGGGCGGCATCGCCAAGCGCTATCTCGCGCTCCTCGTCGGCCGCTTGCCCAACGGCACGATGACGGTCGACGCGCCGCTGCACATCGGCCTGCGCCAGGGCGGCGAGCGCCATGTGCAGGTGAATCCGGCGGGCAAGCCGTCGCTGAGCCACTTCAAGGCGTTGGAGCGCCGCGGTGGCCAGTCGTATTGCGAAGTGCGCATCGAAACCGGCCGCACGCACCAGATCCGCGTGCATGCGCAACACATCGGCCATCCGATCGCCGGCGACGACAAATACGGCGATGCGGCGGCGAACAAGCGGCTGCGCGAACAGGTGGGGTTGAAGCGGATGTTCCTGCACGCATCGACGCTGGACTTCGCGCTCGACGGCGGGCGCGCCCCGTACGCGCTCAACGCGCCGCTCGCGCCGGAATTGATCGACGTGCTCGACCGCCTGGCCTGAGGCTCAACCCGCCAGGCGTTCGGTCTTGGCGGCCAGGATGAAGTCGTTCTCGCTCAGGCCGCCGACGTCGTGCGTGGAAAAGCGCACCACGCAGCGGTCGTAATGCACGCCGAGGTCCGGATGGTGGTCCTCGGCGTTGGCGATGAAGGCCAGCGCGTTCACGAAGCCCATCGTGCGGTAGTAGTCCTTGAACTTGTAGGTCTTCACGAGCGCGTGGCCGTCCTCGGCCAACTCCCAGCCGGGGATCTGCGGCAGCAATTCGCGCACGCGGGCTTCGTTGAGCTTGTGCTCGGCGCCGCGGCGCGGGATGCAGTGGGCGTCGGCGAGGGCGATCAGGTCGGACATGGGGGCACTCCGCAGCGTTGCGCGCTGAACCAGAACATATCGGCCGTGGTCGCACGGTGGACTGTCCACCACGGCGGCCGCTTCCGGGGTCGGTAGAATAGCCCGCATGATCCAGCTCTCCGAAACCGCGCAGGCGCACTTCCGCCGCCTGATCGAACGCGAAGCCCTGCCGGGCCTCGGCGTCCGCCTGTCCGCCGTCCATCCCGGCACGCCGCGCGCCGACGTGCGCCTGGAGTTCGCCGAACCCGGCGATCTCAGCGGCGACGAGTGGGCCATCGACTGCGATGGCTTCACCCTGTGGGTCGATCCCGCCAGCGCGCCCTTCCTGGATGCCGCGGAGATCGACTACACGCAACAGGCCACCGGCGGGCAGTTGCAGATCCGCGCCCCGAAGATCAAGGGCGAAGCGCCGGCGGACACCGCATCCCTGGTGGAACGCGTGCGATGGGTGGTCGAACATGAGGTCAACCCGCAGCTCGCCCAGCATCGCGGGCACGTGTCGGTGCATGAGGTGACGGCCGAAGGTGTCGTGCTGCTGCATTTCGGCGGTGGTTGCCACGGTTGCGGCATGGCGGACGTGACGCTGAAGCAGGGCATCGAGACGACGCTGATGACGCGCGTGCCGGGCGTCACCGCGGTGCGCGATGCGACCGACCATGCCACAGGCACGGCGCCGTACATGCCGCGCGACGCGGCCTGACGGTTCGCGGAGCGCGCCACTCTGGCCGGCACTTTCTCCGCCGACGACATCATCGAAGCACTGGGGCTGCGGCGGCGGCTGAAGTCCATTCGCCCGCAGGCGCCGGGGACGTTTCCGCCCGGTTGGCAGCAATGGTTCGACACCATGCACGCCACGCCGCATGCGGTGAAGGGCGCACCGCCGCAAACCTTCGTCGACGAACTTGCGCAACGTCCGCTCGCTTCGCCGCCCGGGCGCGAGGTGCAGCTCAATCGTTGGCAGGCGTTCGCGACCTTGTGGCGCCAGCAATGGCATCCGCCGATTCGCGAGGAACGGGGATTGCGATGGTTCGCCGCGTCCGTCAGCGCGGTGTTGCATCTGTTCTTCGCGATCCTGCTGTTGTGGCTCGCCTATGTCTTCGTCCCGCCGCCGCCACCGGAAGGCGCGGGCGAGCAGGTCGTGCAGGCTGAATTCATCGGCAAGGGCACGCCGGCGGAAACCGGCGGGGGCGCGCCGGAAGGGCCGCAACCGGAACCGGCGCAAACCGCCGCCGCACCTTCGCCGCCCGCGGCAACGCCGACGCCATCGGAAGCGCCGACGCAGCCACCGCCGCCACCGCAACCCGAGCAGCCCGCGCCGCAACCCGAAGAGCCCGTCGCCGCGCAACCGCCGCCGCAGGCGCAACCCGAACCCGCGCCCGTCGTCGAAGTGCCGCCGGCGCCGCAACCCCTGCAGGTGACGGAA
The DNA here is from genome assembly GCF_054049695.1 of Lysobacter sp. P5_C4. NCBI lineage: Bacteria > Pseudomonadati > Pseudomonadota > Gammaproteobacteria > Lysobacterales > Lysobacteraceae > Lysobacter > Lysobacter sp. P5_C4. Next base: position 260,898 of record NZ_JBFULX010000003.1, read on the forward strand.
GTACCGCAACCGGACACGCAGTTCGTATTGCCGCCGCCACGCCCGCGCGAAGTCGACGTCTCGCCACGCGAATTGACGATGCCGCAGCTACGACAACCCACGCAGGCGATCGCGCGCACGGAAGCGCAACGGCAGACGATCGACACACAGCGCGTCGAAGTCCAACGCATCCGCATTGCGCCCCAGGTGCGCGGTGAGGAGTCTGCACGCCTGGCGCAACAGATCCCGATCGCGAACGCGCAATCGCAATCGCGCGAGATCGCGTTGCCGACCTTGCGCGGGCAAGCGCGCGAGATCCCGATGCCATCACGCGGCACCACGCCGGGCGCGACTGCACCGGGGACGTCGACGTCAAACGCGCCCTCCACATCGCCGGGCACGGCGACCGCGGCGACCTCGGCCGCACCGGGCGGGCAACAGGCGCCGGGCAGCGGGACGTCGCCCGCGGCGCAGCCCGGTGCAGGCACCACGCCGAACGCCGCACCAGGCGCGTGGCCCTCGCCGAATCGCGGGGACGATTGGGGCGCAGGGACGCGCAACACACCGGGCGGTAAGCCGGGCTCCGGTGCAAAGCCCGGCATCTTCGATGCGCAGGGACGGCCGAACCTCGGCGAACCGCCGACGCCGGGACAGAACGCGCCGGGCACGGTGGAAGCGCACATCGCCGACCTGGATCGCGCGGGCCGTTGGCTCAAGCGCCCGCCGCTCGACTACACGCCGACCACGTTCGACCAATATTGGGTGCCGAGCGAAACCCTGCTGCAGGAATGGGTGCGCAAGGGGATCAAGTCGCTTTCGATCCCGATCCCCGGCACCGACAAGAAGATCTCGTGCGTCGTTTCGCTGCTGCAGTTCGGCGGCGGCTGCGGCCTGGTGGATCCGAATGTCAACGCGCAAGCGGCGACGGCGCGACCGCCGCCGGATGTCCCGTTCAAACCCTGGCTGCAGCAGGACAACGGGAGCGTCAGGAAGGCGCCGCCTCCGCCGAACACCTCGGTGCAGGTGCCGGCTTCGACGACGCCCTGACGCAAAAAGGCCCGCTTGCGCGGGCCTTTTCTCAAACGCAGCGCGGTGTCACTGCGCGCTGTGCAGGTCGGCCAGGTGGCTTTCCGTGGAGTGGAAATACGCACCCAGGTCGGCGATCTGCTGGTCGGTGAGGTCCTTCGCCTGAGGCGTCATCAGCGCGTTGTCGCGATCGCCCTTGCGATAGGCGAGCAGCGCGTGCCCGATGTAATCGGAGTACTGGCCGCCGAGCTTCGGGTAGACCTTGTCGATCGGTGCGTTGCCTTCGGCGCCGTGGCAATCCACGCACGCAAAACCGTTGCGCTTGGTCGTTGCGAGCTTCATGCCCGCTTCGACGTTGCCCGCCGGCAGGCCGGCGGAGGAAGACTTCGGCGCCTCGCCTTCGGCGTGGCTGCCTTCGGTCTTGCCTTCTTCGCCGTTCTTCGAACAGGCGGTCAGCGCGAGGGCGAGCAGGGCGATGGCGAACGCGGTCTTCTTGATCGTCATGGTCAGGCTCACTTCTGCACGTTCACGGTCGAAAGGTAGGCGGCGATGTCGGCGATGTCCTGCGGCGAGAAGCTCTCCGCCTGCGCCTGCATCGTCGGGTGCTTGCGCTTGCCTTCGCGATATTCGGTGAGCGCCGAGGCCAGGTAACCGGCCGACTGCCCGCCGATGCGCGGCACGTGGTAGCTCGGGTAGGCGTTCTTGTAACCGGTGATGCCGTGGCAACCGCGGCACGTGTAGGTGAGTTCCTTGCCCTTCGCGGCATCGCCGGTGAGGTCGGCAGCCTTCGGTTCGGCAGGCGCGGCCGGCTTGGCGGCGGCGGTGGAAGCGGCGGCCGGTGCGGCGGTGGAGGCAGCGGCCGGTGCGGCGGTGGAAGCAGCGGCCGGCGCGGCGGCAGTGGCCGGTGCGGCGGGCTGCTGCGCATGTGCAGTCAAGAGCAGGGGCGCCAGCAGCAGGCCGGCGGCGATCGTCAGCGGTCGCATCATGAAGTGAAGTCCACGGTGGAAGTTCGGTCGCGCGATACGCGTGTCATCCGGGCGTCTCGCAAGCGGCGAAGTATAGCCCGCACGTGAATGGAACCGGCAAACGGGTGGCCGTCGAATGCGTTCGCGCGCGTGCAACCGGTCGGACCATCGACGCATCTCTTGTTCGATCTCTCCCGAAGTGCGATCCGCGCGCAACGCCCGCATCCGTCCATACGCAGGAATCCTCCGCGAAGTCACCATGACCTATGGCGCATGGCGGCGGGAACGGGGGAGTGATTTACTTGACTACAACACCCAAGGGGTCAGCCCACATGTCCGCCAATGTCTCCATCCACGGCCGCGCCCTGCGCGCCGGCGCCCTCCTGATCGCCTGCGCGCTCGCGCTCGCCGCCTGCAAGAAGGGGGATGGAGATGCCCAGGCCAAGGCCAAGGACGACAAGGGCCCCGATGCCATTCCCGTCGAGGTGATGGCCGCCACCAAGCGTCCGATCGCCGCCAGCTACACCGGCACCGCGCCGCTGGAAGCCCGCGGCGAGTCGCAGGTGGTCGCCAAGACCTCCGGCGTCGCGCTGCAGGTGCTCGTGCAGGAAGGCCAGGCCGTGAAGGCCGGCCAGGTGCTCGTGCGCCTGGATTCCTCGCGCGCTGCGTTGCAGGCCGCGCAGACCGCCGCGCTGATGGGCAAGCTCGAAGCCAACTACAAGCGTTCGGTCACGCTCGCCGATCAGAAGCTGATGAGCGCCAACGACATCGACACGATCCGCTATGACCTCGAGAACGCACGCGCGGCCAACCGCCTGGCGAACCTCGAACTCTCGTACGCCAACGTCGTCGCGCCGATCTCCGGCGTGATCGCCGAGCGCAAGATCAAGGACGGCAACTTCGTGCAGATCAACACGCCGATCTTCCGCATCGTCGATACCTCGCGCCTGGAAGCCACGCTCAACGTGCCCGAACGCGAAGTCGCCACGCTGCAGCAGGGCCTGAAGGTCGCCCTGTCCGCCGACGCGCTGCCCGGCAAGAAGTTTTCCGGCGTCATCGATCGCATTGCACCGGTCGTCGACTCGGGCAGCGGTACGTTCCGCGTGATCTGCACCTTCGAAGGCGGTGGCGCGCTGCAGCCGGGCATGTTCGGCCGCATCCGCATCGACTACGACCAGCGCACCGATGCGCTCGTCGTTCCGCGCATCGCGCTGCTGGAAGACGAAGGCGATCCGGCGGTGTTCGCGATCAAGGCGGGCAAGGCCGTGCGCGTGCCGGTGAAGCTTGGTTACCTCGACGGCCAGTGGGCCGAAGTGCGCCAGGGCCTGAAGGTGGGTGACCAGGTCGTCACCGCCGGCAAGGTCGCGCTGCGCGAAGGCAGCCCCGTGCAGATCGTCGGCGACCAGGCCAAGCCGGCCGCGCCGGTTGCCGGCGGCAAGGGCGTCGCCGCCGCCACCGCATCGCGCTGATCGACGACAACGGCCTGGAGCTGCGCGTGAACCATTCTTCCGATCCTGCCTCCTTCAACGTCGTCGAATTCTCCACGCGTCGCCGCGTCACGGTGATGATGGCGACGCTGACGTTCCTCATCTTCGGCTTCATCGCCTTGAGCCACCTCAAGGTCAACCTGCTGCCCGACCTCAGCTATCCGACGCTCACGGTGCGCACCGAGTACACGGGCGCGGCGCCATCGGAAATCGAAACGCTGATCAGCGAGCCGGTGGAAGAAGCCGTCGGCGTGGTCAAGGGGCTGCGCAAGCTCAAGTCGGTGTCGCGCACGGGGCAGAGCGATGTCGTGCTCGAGTTCGCGTGGGGCACCAACATGGACAAGGCCTCGCTGGAAGTGCGCGACAAGATGGAAGCGCTCTCGCTGCCGCTGGAAGCCAAGCCGCCGGTGCTGTTGCGCTTCAATCCCTCGACCGCGCCGATCATGCGCCTGGTGCTTGCGAACAAGGGCCGGGACACACAGGGCGCACTGACCGCGTTGCGCCGTTACGCCGACGATGACCTGAAGAAGAAACTCGAACCGGTCGAAGGCGTCGCCGCGGTGAAGGTCGGCGGCGGCCTGGAAGACGAAGTGCAGGTCGACATCGACCAGCAGAAACTCGCGCAGCTCAACCTGCCGATCGATACCGTCATCCAGCGTTTGCAGCAGGAAAACATCAACATCTCCGGCGGTCGCCTGGAGGAAGGTTCGCAGCGTTACCTCGTGCGCACGGTCAACCAGTTCGCGACCGTCGACGAAATCCGCAACCTGCTCGTCACCACGCAAGCGGCGGGTGGCGGTGGTGCGCAGAGTGCAGCCGAAGAAATGGCGCGCGTGGCCGCAGCGACGGGCAATGCCGCGGCGATGGCCGCGGCCTCGTCCGTGCAGAGCGCGTCCTCGGGCAGCTCCGCGGCGGCCGGCGGCATGCCGATTCGCCTGAAAGACATCGCCGACGTGCGCCAGGGCTTCAAGGAGCGCGAAGCGATCATTCGCCTCGGCGGCCACGAAGCCGTGGAACTTGCGATCTACAAGGAAGGCGACGCCAATACCGTCTCCACCGCCGATGCCATCGCGACGACGATCGAGACCATCCGGAAACAGATGCCGCCGGACATCGAGCTGACCGTCATCGACGATCAATCGCAGTTCATCCGGCACGCCATCCACGACGTGAAGCGAGACGGCATCATCGGCGCGATGCTCGCGATCCTGGTCATCTTCCTGTTCCTGCGCGATGGCTGGAGCACGTTCGTCGTCGGCCTGTCGCTGCCGGTGTCGATCATCACCACGTTCTTCTTCATGGGCCAGTTCGACCTCAACCTCAACGTGATGTCGCTCGGCGGCCTGGCGTTGGCGACGGGCCTGGTGGTCGACGACTCGATCGTCGTGCTCGAATCGATCGCGAAGGCACGCGAACGGGGTCTTGGCATCGTCGAAGCCGCGATCGTAGGCACGCGCGAAGTGAGCATGGCGGTGGTCGCCTCCACGCTGACGACGATCGCGGTGTTCCTGCCGCTGGTGTTCGTCGAAGGCATCGCCGGCCAGCTGTTCCGCGACCAGGCGCTGACCGTCGCACTCGCCATCGGCATCTCGCTCGTCGTGTCGATGACGCTGATCCCGATGCTCTCCTCGATCCGCGGCCGTGCACCGCTCGCGTTCAAGGAAGAGCCGGCGCATCCGCGCTGGGAGCCGACGTCGAAGTTGCAGCGGCCCGTCGCCGCCACCGGTCGCGGCATCGGCTGGGCGATCCGCAATGGTGCGTTCGGTTTCTTCTGGCTGTTCGTGCGCGCATGGCGCGGCCTGGTCGCCGTCGTCGGCCCGGTCATGCGCACCGCCAGTCGCGGTGCGATGTCGGTCTACGATCGTCTCGAAGCGCTGTACCTGCGCACGCTGCCCAACGCACTCGAACACCCGCGCAAGGTGCTCGCCATCGCCGCGCTCGCCTTCTTCGCCACGCTCGCGGTGGTGCCGCTGCTCGGCGCCGACCTGATCCCGCAGCTCGCGCAGGACCGTTTCGAGATGACGGTGAAGCTGCCGCCCGGCACGCCGTTGCGCGAAACCGACAAGGTGGTGCAGACCCTGCAGGGCGAACACGGCAAGGACGAGAACCTCACCGCGCTGTACGGGGTGAGCGGCACCGGCACGCGCCTGGATGCCAGCCCGACCGAAAGCGGCGAGAACATCGCCAAGCTCACCGCGGTGATGAAGAACGGCGGCAGCGCGAAGGTCGAATCGGACCTGACCGAGAAGCTGCGCAAGAGCATGGCCGGCCGCACCGATGCGCAGCTCGACTTCAGCCGACCGGAGCTGTTCAGCCTCTCCACGCCGCTGGAAATCGAACTGCAGGGCGCCGATCTCCCGCAGATCGAAGCGGCCGGTCGCAGGCTTGCGACGATGTTGCGCGGCAACCCGCATTACGCCGACGTGACCTCGACGGTGGAGCAGGGCTTCCCGGAAATCCAGATCCGCTTCGACCAGGATCGCGCCGCGGCGCTGGGGTTGACGTCGCGCCAGATCGCCGACGTCGTGGTGAAGAAGGTGCGCGGTGAAGTGGCCACGCGCTATTCCTTCCGCGATCGCAAGATCGACGTGCTGGTGCGTGCGAAGGCGACGGATCGTGCGTCGGTGGAAGACATCCGCAACCTGATCGTCAACCCGAACAGCAGTACGCCGGTGCGCCTGTCGTCGGTGGCCGACGTCGTCGCGGGCACGGGCCCGAGCGAAATCCACCGCGCCGACCAGGTGCGCGTGGCCATCGTCTCGGCGAACCTGCGCGACATCGACCTCGGCGGCGCGGTGAAGGAAGTGCAGCAGATGGTGCACGACACGCCGCTCGGCGCGGACGTGGGCATGCACATCGGCGGGCAGGGCGAGGAACTGGATCGCTCGGTGAAGTCGCTGATGTTCGCCTTCGGCCTGGCCGTGTTCCTCGTCTACCTGGTGATGGCCTCGCAGTTCGAATCACTGCTGCATCCCTTCGTCATCCTCTTCTCGATCCCGCTCGCTCTCGTCGGCGCGGTGCTCGCGTTGCTGATCACGAACTCGGCGATCTCGGTGGTCGTCTTCATCGGCCTGATCCTGCTGGTCGGCCTGGTGGTGAAGAACGCGATCATCCTGATCGACAAGGTCAACCAGTTGCGCGAGGAGGGCGTGCCCAAACGCCAGGCGCTCATTGATGGCGCGCGTTCGCGCCTGCGCCCGATCGCGATGACCACGCTGTGCACGCTGTTCGGCTTCGCGCCCCTGGCCCTGGCCGTGGGCGAGGGCGCGGAAGTGCGCTCGCCGATGGCGATCACGGTGATCGGCGGGCTATTGGTGTCCACGCTGTTGACGCTGGTCGTCATTCCGGTCGTGTACGACCTGCTGGATCGTCGTTCGGACGAGTACTACGCGCAGAAACTGCGTTCGCAACGTGCGGATGCGAAGAAGGCGAAGTCGCTGATCGAACACGACCAGGATCCGCTCAATGGTTCGGCTGATCCGGCGCCGGAGGCCAGTCCGTGAGCGTCGCCGAGCTCAGCATCAAGCGGCCCGTCACCACGATCATGTTGTTCGTGTCGATGGTCGTCGTCGGCCTGATCGCGGCGGTGCGCCTGCCGCTGGAAGCCATGCCCGATGTCTCGGCGCCCCTGCTCTTCATCCAGTTGCCCTATGCCGGCTCCACGCCGGAGGAAGTGGAGCGCACGATCCTGCGGCCCGTCGAGGAAACGCTCTCGACGATGACCGACGTCAAGAGCATGGAAGGCAACGCGACGTCCGAGCAGGGCACCGTGTTCGTGGTGTTCTCCGACTGGGATCGCGACATCGAAATCGCGTCGGCCGAGGCGCGCGAACGCATCGATGCGATCCGCGCCGACCTGCCCGACGACCTCCAGCGTTACTTCGTCTGGAAGTGGGCGACGGGCGACCAGCCCGCGCTCGAGTTGCGCCTCACCAGCAAGTCGCTCGACCTGACCAAGGAATTTGACCGCATCGACYGCATCTACAAGCGGCGCCTCGAACGCCTGCCGGGCGTGGCCAAGGTCGAACTGGAAGGCGCGCCGCAGAACGAAGTCGAGATCGCGATCGACCAGGACCGGCTCAACGCGCACGGCCTGGCGCTGAACGATCTCGACCAGCGCCTGCGTGCGGTGAACTTCTCCGTGTCCGCGGGCCAGATCGACGATGGCGTGCAGCGCCTGCGCGTGCAGCCGGTGGGCGAACTCGTCGACCTGCAGCAGTTGCGCGACACGCCGCTGGGCAAGGGCGTGCGTCTGTCGGACGTCGCCGATGTGCGCCTCAAGCCGGAGAAGATGCCGTACGGCCGTCGCCTGGACGGGCGCCCCGCGGTCGGCATCGACGTCTACAAGGAACGCGACGCCAACCTCGTCGACGTCTCGCGCAACGTGCGCGCCGAACTCGACACGATCAACAAGGAACAGGGCACCAACGACATCGACCTGCTCGTGCAGTGGGATGCCGGCGAGAGCGTGACCGGTTCGCTGCTCGGCCTGGCCGAAGCCGGCGGCATCGGCCTGCTGTTGTCGATCGCGGTGCTGTACTTCTTCCTGCGCCATTGGCCCTCGACGCTGATGGTGACGCTGGCGATTCCGATCTGCTTCATCATGACGCTGGGCTTCATGTACTTCGCCGGCGTCACGCTCAACGTGCTGTCGATGATGGGCCTGCTGCTCGCGATCGGCATGTTGGTCGACAATGCGGTCGTGGTGGTGGAAAGCATCTACCAGGAACGCGAACGCCTGGGCGGCGAACCCAAGCTCGCGTCGATCATCGGCACCCGCCACGTCGCCATCGCACTGTCCGCGGGCACGTTGTGCCACTGCATCGTGTTCGTGCCGAACCTGTTCGGCGAAAAGAACATGATCAGCATCTACATGGGCCAGATCGCGATCACGATCTGCGTTTCGCTGCTCGCCTCCTGGCTGGTCGCGGTGAGCCTGATCCCGATGCTGTCGGCGCGCATGAAAACGCCGCCGGCCGTGCGCGACGAAAAGGGGCTGATCGCGCGCCTGCAGCGCCGTTACGCGGTGCTGCTGCGATGGACGCTGGATCATCGTGGCTGGAGCGTGCTCGGCATCCTGATGATCGTGGTCGCGAGCATGGGCCCGGTGATGTGGACCAAGTCGAACATGTTCGGCGGCGACGATGTCGGCGAGATCGACATCTACTACCAGTGGAAGGGTGCGTACACCAAGGAGCAGATGTCGGCCGAGGTCCTCAAGGTCGAGCACTACCTGGATGCGCATCGCAAGGAATTCCAGATCGACCAGGTCTTCTCGCGCTATCGCGAGCAGGGCTGGGCCGGCACCAACGTCAAGCTCGAAACCAAGGACCGCGAGGCGGTCGCCAAGATCACCGAGGAAATGCGCAAGGGCATGCCGAAATCGGCGCGCGCCAACATCGGCATCGGCGACCAGGGCGGTCCGGATGGCGGCAACGGTGCGGGCAAGGAAGTGCAGGTGATGCTGGTGGGCGATTCGACGCAGACGCTCAGCGAAATCGCCGAGGACGTCGTGCCGCTGCTCGCGCGCAAGAAGGAGTTGCGCGACGTGCGCATCGACAACGGCGATCGCAACAGCGAGCTGACCGTGCAGGTGGATCGTGATCGCGCGGCGGCTTTCGGCTTCAGCGCGAACGATGTGGCGACCTTCGTCGGCCTGGCCTTGCGCGGCGCGCCGCTGCGCGAGTTCCGCCGCGGCGACACCGAAGTGCCGGTGTGGGTGCGCTTCGCCGGGGCCGACGATTACGGCACCGAAGACCTGGCGAGCTTCACGGTGCGCGCGCCGGACGGGCGCAGCGTGCCGCTGCTGTCGATGGTCAACGTGCAGGTGCGTCCGGCTGCCTCGACCATCGAGCGCACCAATCGCCAGACCACGCTGACGATCACCGCCGGCATCGCCGACAAGGTCACGCAACCCGACGCGAAGAAAGCGATCGAACAAACGCTCGAGAAGGCGCGCGAAGGCTTCCCCGCCGGTTACAGCTATTCGTTCGACCGTCCCTCGTTCATGAGCGACGACGCGGCGGTGACGCAGATGATGTGGAACCTGTTGATCGCCTTGTTCATGATCTACGTGGTGATGGCGGCGGTGTTCGAATCGCTGCTCTTTCCCTCGGCCATCATGAGCGGCGTGATCTTCTCGATCTTCGGCGTGTACTGGCTGTTCTGGCTCACCGGCACCGAGTTCAACATCATGGCCTTCATCGGCATCCTGGTGCTGATGGGCGTGGTGGTGAACAACGGCATCGTGATGGTCGAGCACATCAACAACCTGCGGCGACGCGGACTGTCGCGCACCGACGCGCTGGTGGAAGGCAGCAAGGAGCGCCTGCGCCCCATCCTGATGACGATGGGCACGGCGATCCTGGCGATGGTGCCGATCGCGGTGGGCAACACGCAGATGGCCGGCGACGGCCCGGCGTATTACCCGATGGCGCGCGCGATCGCCGGCGGCCTTGCGTTCTCGACGGTGGTCAGCCTGCTGTTCCTGCCGACGATCTACGCCATGCTCGACGACCTGCGCCATGGCACCGTGCGCGCGATCCATCGGGCGCGCGGGAAGACGCTGCCGCCGTCGGTGGCGACCGTCACCGCGATCAGCGCCTCGGAGTAATCAGCCGAGCAACTTCCCGAGCATCCGGGCACCGCCGAGCCAGACACCGATGGCGGTGCCCAGGCTGGTCAGGAAGAAATTGAGCAACACGCGTGCCACGCGGTTGCGGTACCAGCCGCGCACGCTTTGCACGTCGTCGCGCAAGGCCATGAAATCGGCGTAAGTCGGCTTGCGCACCCATGCTTCGACGATCGCGCTGATCGTGCCGGACGCCAATGCCGGGTGCAGGGGCGTCACCGGCGAGGCGAAGAACGCCGCGATGATGCTCAGCGGATGTCCGCCTGCCGCGGCACAACCGATCGCGCCCAGCGTGCCGGTGATCATCACCCAGTACAGCATCAGGTCGGCGCCGACATCCAGGCCGCCGCGCCAGAACCCGAACGCGAATCCGCCGAGCACGAAGAACGCCAAGATTACCGTGAACCACGGGAAGGACGACTTCTCCTTCACCGTTTCGAGTTGGCCGCGGATGTCGCCGGGCGTGCGGTTTTCTTCGCGCAGGTGCTTTGCAAGGCCCTGCAGGTGGCCGGCGCCGACGACCGCGAGCACGTTGCGCGCACCGCTTTGCGCCGTCGCGCTTTCGCGCAGGCGCGCGGCCATGTAGCGGTCGCGTTCGCCGATGACGGTGTCGTACAACTCCGGGTTGTCCTGCGCGAATTCGCCGAAGCTGGATTCGAGCATGTCGCCCTGCTTGAGCTTTTCGATTTCGTCGTGGCCGACTTCCTCGTCGCCGAACAGCGACGCGGCGATGCCGCCGCCGAGCTTCGCGCGCCCCCACCAGCCCAGGCGTTGCGAGGCGCGCTTGAAGGTGAGGCCGACGTCGCGGTCGATGAGGTGCACGGTCAGGTTGCGTGCGTTCGCGTCGTTCACCGCGGCCTTGAGTTCGGCGCCCGGTTCGATGCCCAGTTGTTCGGCGAGGCGACGTTGATACGCGGCCAGGCCGAGGTTTGCGGCGAACAAGGCCGTCTTGCCTTCGCGCAGGACCTTGACCAGGTCCATGCGCGCGAGTGCGTCGGGATCGCTCAGCGCGGCCAGGCGTTGCGGGTCGAGTTCGACGGCGACCGTGTCGAATTCGCCGCTGGCGATCGCCGCGTGCACGGCATCGACGCTGGCGCGCGAGACGTGCGCGGTGCCGAGCAAGGTGTAGGCCACGCCGTCGCGTTCGACGCGGAGGTGCGGCTGGTCGGCGAAGAGGGCGGGGGGCTGCGCGGTCGGATCGGTCATAGCCGCGCAGTATGGACGTTCGCCTGGCTCAGGCGAACCCGTAGGGCAGGTTCCGTGATGACACCACGCGGACGCCCACCGTCTCGCCATGCGCGAATCGCAGGGCCGCGGCGATGACGCCTGCATCTCCCGCGATGCGGTTGTGGCCCAGGCCCTGCGTGCTGAGCAGGCGCGAATCGGCCCAGTAGCGTGCATAACGCTCGCCTTCCGACCAAGGCACCTCGCGATCCTCCAGGTCGTGCACGATCAGCGCCGGTCGCGCGATGCACGGCGCGTTGCGATGCGCCTGGAGGTCGTCGAAGGCGACGCCCACGTGGCGCTCGAAGGAGCAGATCAGCGCGCGCCACAGCCGCTGTGGCAACGCGATCATGCGGGCGAAGCGTTCGGTCGCCGCTTCCGGATCCGCGGCCGGTGCGATCAGCACGACGCGTTCGGCCTGCAGGCCGTTCGCCAGCGCGACACTCGCGGCCGCGCCGCCGAGCGAATGCCCGACGAGCAAGGCCGCGGGGCCGAAGCGTCGTCCGACGGCGAGCAAGGTGTCCGCGAAGCCCGGCAAGGTGGTGCGCTCACCCGAACTGCGTCCGTGCGCGGCCTGGTCGAAGGCGACGACCGCGTAGCCTTCCGCGCGCAAACGCGGCACCCAGGGCAGGAAACGCGTGCCGTGGCTCGACCAGCCATGCGCGAACAACACGTAAGGCTGGCGCTGCGGATCTCCCCACGTGTAGGTGGCGATGCGCTTGCCGTCGACCGTGATCTGTCCGATGCGCGCAGCGCCGACGGGCGCGGCGAGGGCACGCGCGCGGCTGGATCCGAAGGGCGTGGAGAACAACTTGCCGGCGGCGCGCAGCGTGGTCTTCGGGTTGAGCATTCCGAAGACGCGGAACCCCAGGCGCACTGCGACCAGATGCAGCGAAGAGCGAACGGTCGTGCTAATTCGAGAGGCGGGCGTTGCCATGGGGGCTCCGGCGTGCAATCAGCGTTGGGGGGAGGCGGGTCGCGGCGCGTAAGCCGCGATCCATCGTTCGACGGCGGCATCGCCATGGCGGCGCGCGACGTCGTAGCCGAACAGGCCGGCTTCGTGATGGACGGTGAGCGGAATGGCGTAAAGCTCGAACACGTATTGGTCGACGTCGCCCTGTGCGAGATGGCCTGCGTCGATGGCCAGTTGCACGGCGCGCGCGAGTTCGTTGCGCCAGCGATGTTCGTTGTGGACGACCAGATCGCGCAGCGCACCGGGGCGGTCGTCGTATTCCATCACCGAGGCCATCAGCACGCAGCCACCGACGGCCGCGGTGCTGCGCACCCATTCGAACCAGTGCGCCATGATGGCGCGCAGCCGGGGCAGCCCGCGGGATTGGGTCAACGCCGGCATGAGGACTGCGTTGCCGAAACGTTGCGCGGCTTCTTCCAGGACCGCCAGCTGCAAATCTTCCCGCGAGCCGAAGTGTGCGAACACGCCACTCTTCGACATGCCGACGGCAGCCGCGAGTGGACCGATCGACAAGCCTTCGACGCCGGAGGCGCGTGCGATGTCATAGGCCCGCGCGACGATCGTGTCGCGGGTGGCTGCGCCCTTCGGCGTGGCGGTTTGGGTGCTCATGGCGGCGGACATTAGCACGACCGTTCGTATTTTGTGGACCGCTTGTCGGCTGATGCGGTCCCCCGATGGGTCGACCCTAGTCGCGGTAGCGCTTCAGCAGGTCCTGGTACGCGTCGATGCGGCGGTCCCGGAGGAAGGGCCAGATGCGACGCACGTGTTCGCTGCGCTCCATGTCGACCTCGGCCATCAGGACCTCGGGTTGGTCCTGGTTGGCTTCGGCGAGGAACTCCCCCTGCGGGCCCAGCACGTGGCTCGATCCCCAGAAGCGGATGCCCGATGTGCCCATCGGCGAGGGCTCGTGGCCGACGCGATTGCAGCTCAACACCGGCAGGCCGTTGGCAACCGAGTGCCCGCGGTGGCTGAGGATCCACGCGTTGCGCTGGCGATCCTTTTCGGACTGTTCGTCGTCGGGGTCCCAGCCGATGGCGGTCGGATACAGCAGCAGCTCCGCACCGGCGAGCGCCATCAGGCGCGCGCCCTCCGGATACCACTGGTCCCAGCACACCATCAGGCCGAGGCGGCCGACGGAGGTGTCGATCGGTTCGAAGCCCATGTCGCCCGGCGTGAAGTAGAACTTCTCGTAGAAGCCCGGGTCATCGGGGATGTGCATCTTGCGGTACTTGCCCGCGAGCGCGCCGTCGGTTTCGAACACGACCGCGGTGTTGTGGTACAGGCCGGTCGCGCGCTTTTCGAACAGCGAGCTGACGAGCACGATGCCGTGCTGCTTCGCCAGTTTCGACAGGCGTTGCGTGCTCGGGCCGGGAATGGTTTCGGCGAGGTCGAATTCGCGCACGTCCTCGTGCTGGCAGAAGTACGGCCCGTTGTGCAGTTCCTGCAGCAACACCAGGCGCGCGCCGTTCTTCGCCGCTTCGCCCACGCGCGATTCGATCACCGCGAGATTTTCTTCGGCGCAACCGTGGTTGCGTTCCTGGATGAGCGCGACGGGAAGCCTGGTACTGCGGGTCATCGCACGAGTCCTTGCGGCAATTGCATCGTGATGCAGTGGAGGCTGCCGTTTTGCCAGATCAGCGAACGGCAGGGAACCTGCACGATGTCGCGGCCGGGGAAGGCCTTTTCAAGCACGGCGGCGGCGAGCGCATCGGCCGGATCGCCGTAGGAGGGCATGAGCACGGCGCCGTCGACGATGAGGAAGTTCGCGTACGAGGCCGCGAGGCGCCGGTCGTCGTCCAGGATTGGCTGCGCCCAGGGCAGCGGGAACAGGCGATACGGCGCGCCGTCCCTCGTGCGCAGCGCCGCGATCTCGTCGGCCATCGCGCGCAATTCGGCGTAATGCGAATCGGAGGGATCGTCGCAGGCCTGGAACACGATCGCGTCGTTCGGCGCGAGGCGGGCGAGGGTGTCGATGTGCGCGTCGGTGTCGTCGCCTTCGAGGTAGCCGTAGTCCAGCCACAGCACGCGGTCCTGCTTCAGCCACGCTTTCAACTGTGCGTCGAGCGATGCGCGATCCGCATCAGGATGACGTTCGTGCAGGCAACGCCAGGTGGTGAGCAGCGTGCCGTCGCCGTCGGTTTCGATCGCGCCGCCTTCAAGCGCGAAGTCGATCGGCGCGCGTTGTGCGTCTTCAAAAACACCTTGTTCGACGAGCCGTTCGATCAACTGGTCGTCGCGGCTGGCTTCGAACTTGCCGCCCCAGCCGGTGAAACGGAAATCGAGCAGGCGGAAGCCGTCGGGCGTGCGCAGCGTGATCGGGCCGGAGTCGCGCAGCCAGGTGTCGTCGTATTCGACTTCGACGAAGCGCACGCGCGCAAGATCCACGCGTGCCGAACGCAAGCGCGCCTCGGCGTACGTCTGCAGGTCTTCGTCGGCCACGCATACGATGACGCGCGTGTAACGCACGAGCGCGGCGATCAGCGCGATGTAGGTTTCCTCGACTTCGCCCAGGCGCTCGGCCCAGTCGGTGTCGGCGTGCGGCCATGCGATGAGCACCGCGGACTGGGACTCCCACTCCGCGGGGAAACGTGCGTCGGAAGAGCGCTCCGTGGGGGCGGAGCGTGCAGCGGATTCGGGCATCAGCGGATGGCGGGCTTCGGGCCGACTTCGTTGGCGTCGGCCTTGTTGGCGACGGCGTCGATGACGCGGTCCTTCTCGAAGTAGACGGTGAACGTGGGATAGGACCAGCGGTTGATGGTCGGCCACTGATGCTTCTGGCCGCCGCGCGGGTCGAGCTTGCTGGTGGGCGCGCCGAACTTGGATTCCACTTCCTGCGCGCTCATGCCACGGGCCGGCATGGCCGCGGTGTTTTCCTGGCTGACGCGTTCGATCAACAGCGTGTCGCCTTCGGTCACGCGCGTGTCCGGGGCAGGCGTGGGCTGGGCGTCCTGCGCGAAAGCCGCGCCGGCGAAACCGAGGGCGAAAATGGATGCGGCAACGATGCGGACGACCATGCGGACTCTCCCCTTTGGCATTCCACCTGAATGCAAGTGGGCGGGATTGTAAGCACGAAGCAGGATCCGAAAATGCGAAAGCCGCCTCGCGGCGGCTTTCGTCAATCGGCAAATCGCGAACCGCTCAGCGCTGGCGCGCCTTGAAACGCGGGTTGGACTTGCAGATCACGAAGACCTTGCCACGACGGCGGACCACCTTGCAGTCGCGGTGACGGGCCTTCGCCGACTTCAGGGAGGACAGGACCTTCATGACGAACCTCGGCAACGGTTGAATGTGGATGGGTGGAGCGAAGCCGCGCATTCTGACGGGTTTTCTTCGGCCGCTCAAGTGGTTGCACTACAATCGTTCCCCATGACCGAAGCCCAGCCCGATCGCCCCGCCATCCCCGTCCTCACCATCGACGGCCCCTCCGGCTCCGGGAAGGGCACCATCAGCCGCCACGTGGCCCAGCGCCTGGGCTGGCATTACCTGGATTCGGGCGCGCTCTACCGTGCGGTCGGCATCGCCGCGGGGTGGAACGATATCGACCTGTCGGACGCCTCGGCGCTGGTCCGCTGCACCTTCGACACGGAGATCGACTTCCGCGAAGGCAACGGGGACGAGCCCCGCGTCATCGTGAACGGGGTGGACGCCACCGATGAGCTGCGCACCGAGACCGCCGGTGCGGCCGCTTCGGCCATCGCCGCCATTCCCGAGGTCCGCGCCGCGCTCAAGGAGGCCCAGCGCGCCTATCGGCGCCCGCCGGGCCTGGTCGCCGACGGCCGGGACATGGGCACGGTGATCTTCCCGGACGCCGCGCACAAGGTCTTCCTGACGGCCAGTGCCGAAGAACGGGCCGAAAGGCGCCATAAGCAGTTGAGCGAGAAGGGAGTTTCCGTTACATTGCCCGGTCTGTTGCGCGAGATCCTCGCCCGCGACGCCCGCGATGCGAACCGTGCAGTGGCGCCCTTGCGGCCGGCCGAAGACGCCGTCCGGATCGACACCACCGGCCTTTCGATCCAAGCCGTCGTCGAGCGCGTGCTGTCGTTGATGTCGGCCCGCTGACACCAGTTTCATCCGTAGCACAAAGCCCCCGCCGCGCATGGGTGTGCGGTGGGGTTCACCACTCCAACCCCCTGGTCGCTTCATCCCGAAGCACCGCCTGAGAATTTACCAATGTCCGCTGCAATGACCGAATCTTTTGCCGAACTGTTCGAACAGAGCCAGGCCGGCCTGGCCAAGCTCAAGCCCGGCTCCATCGTCACCGGTGTCGTCGTCGAGGTCCGTACCGACGTCGTCGTGATCAACGCCGGCCTGAAGTCCGAAGGCATCGTGCCGATCGAACAGTTCCGCAACGACGCCGGCGAGATCGACGTGGGCGTGGGCGACGAAGTGAAGGTCGCCCTCGACTCGCTCGAGAACGGCTTCGGCGAAACCGTGCTGTCCCGCGAGAAGGCAAAGCGCGCGATGGTGTGGGACGAACTCGAGGAAGCGCTCGAGAAGAACGAAACCATCACCGGCCGCATCAGCGGCAAGGTCAAGGGCGGTTTCACCGTCGACATCAAGGACGTCCGCGCGTTCCTGCCGGGTTCCCTGGTCGACGTGCGCCCGGTCCGCGACCCGGTGTACCTCGAGGGCAAGGAACTCGAGTTCAAGCTCATCAAGCTCGACCGCAAGCGCAACAATGTCGTCGTCTCCCGCCGTGCGGTGGTCGAGAGCGAACATTCGGAAGAGCGCGAGCAGCTGCTCGAGAAGCTGGTCGAGGGCGCGGTGCTCAAGGGCGTCGTCAAGAACCTCACCGACTACGGCGCGTTCGTGGACCTCGGTGGCATCGACGGCCTGCTGCACATCACCGACATGGCCTGGAAGCGCGTGCGCCATCCGTCCGAAGTCGTTGAAGTCGGCCAGGAATTGGACGTCCGCGTGCTCAAGTACGACCGCGAGCGCAACCGCGTCAGCCTCGGCCTGAAGCAGCTGGGCGAGGATCCGTGGGACAACATCGCCCGTCGTTACCCGGCCAACACCCGCGTGTTCGGCAAGGTCTCCAACGTCACCGATTACGGCGCGTTCGTCGAAATCGAGCCGGGCGTCGAAGGCCTGGTCCACGTGTCCGAAATGGACTGGACCAACAAGAACGTCAACCCGTCCAAGGTGGTCCAGGTCGGCGACGAAGTGCAGGTCATGGTGCTCGACGTGGATGAAGAGCGTCGCCGCATCTCGCTCGGCATGAAGCAGGTCACCAGCAATCCGTGGGAAACCTTCGCCGCGATCCACAAGAAGGGCGACAAGGTGTCGGGCCAGATCAAGTCGATCACCGACTTCGGCGTCTTCATCGGCCTGGACGGCGGCATCGACGGTCTCATCCACCTGTCGGACATCAGCTGGAACTCCACCGGCGAAGACGTCGCGCGCAACTTCAAGAAGGGCGACAACCTCGACGCCGTCGTGCTCGCGGTCGACCCGGAGCGCGAGCGCATCTCGCTCGGCGTCAAGCAGCTCGAGCAGGATCCGTTCGGCCAGTACATGGCTGCCAACCCGAAGGGCTCGAAGGTCAAGGGCACCGTCAAGGAAGTGGACGCCAAGGGCGCGACCATCGACCTGGGCGAGGGCGTGGAAGGCTATGTCTCGGTTCGCGACATCTCCTACGACCGCGTCGAAGACGCCAGCCAGGTGCTGAAGGTCGGCGAGGAAGTCGAAGCCAAGTTCACCGGCATGGACCGCAAGGGCCGCACGCTGCAGTTGTCGATCAAGGCGAAGGACGAAGCGGATACCGCCGAAGCCATGGCCGAATACAACAAGGCATCGGACGCTTCCACGGGCACCACGCGCCTCGGCGCGCTGCTGCGCGAGCAGCTGAACAACAAGTCCGAGTAATCGTTGCATCGCGAAGGCGGCCCGGTCATCGGGCCGCCTTTCGCACAAGCAGGAAAGGCCGGGCTCCAACCGAGCAATCCAACCGAGCAATCCACTGCCCGCATCCGACGAGCCAGAATGACCAAGTCCGAACTGATCGAGATCCTCTCCGCGCGCCAGGGCCACCTGAAGGCGGACGACGTCGATCTCGCGGTCAAGTCCTTGCTCGAGATGATGGGCGGGTCGCTCAGTGGCGGCGAACGCATCGAAATCCGCGGTTTCGGCAGCTTCTCGCTGCACTACCGTCCGCCCCGCCTGGGGCGCAACCCGAAGACCGGCGACTCCGTCGCGCTCCCGGGCAAGCACGTCCCGCATTTCAAGCCCGGCAAGGAACTCCGCGAGCGCGTCAGCGCCGTGGTGCCGGTCGAACCGGACGCATGAGTCCATCGGCTAAGCTGACCCCTCCAACGCGAAGGAGCCGCAGCGCCGAATGATCCGATTGATCCGTCTCCTGATTGCCCTGGCATGCCTCGCGGCAGGCATCGTCGTGGGCGCGCTCAACCCGCAAACGGCAGTGCTCGACTTCGGCTTCGCCAGCGCGACGAGCTCGCTCGGCGTGATCGTGCTGGTGTCGCTGCTCGTCGGCGTGGTCGCCGGCGGCCTCGCACTGGCGGCGAGCGTGGTCCTGCCGATGCAACAACGCCTGCGCCGTGCGCAGAAGCCCGACGCGCGTTCGCGCGACGCACGCCCCGACAACGACCGGACGATCCCCTGACGCATGTTGGAATTCGTCAACCAGTGGTTCTGGTTCTTCCTCCTGTTGCCGCTCGCGGCGTGGAGCGGTTGGCTCATCGGCCGGCGCGGTGGCGAACGCCACAGCGACACGCAGGTCAGCCGGCTGTCGACCACCTACTTCCGCGGCCTGAACTACCTGCTCAACGAGCAGCCCGACAAGGCGATCGAAGTCTTCCTGCGCATCGCCGAACTGGACAAGGACACGTTCGAAACGCAAGTCGCGCTCGGACATCTGTTCCGCCGTCGCGGTGAAGTCGATCGCGCGATCCGGCTGCACCAGGCGCTCGTGCAGCGGCCCGACCTGTCCGACCAGCAGAAGGTGCAGGCGCTGCTCGCGCTGGGCGAGGATTACATGCGCTCGGGCCTGCTCGATCGCGCGGAGACGGTTTTCAGCGACCTCGTGCGCCTGGACATGCGCGCCCCGCAGGCGCTCAAGCATCTCATCGGCATCTACCAGGCCGAACGCGACTGGGCGAAGGCGATCGAGAACGCCACGCGCTACGAGGAAATCACCGCCGAGCCGATGGGCAAGCTGGTCGCGCAATTCGAATGCGAACTCGCCGACCGCCATCGTGCCGCAGGCGAAGTCGAAGCCGCGCGCGCCGCGGTTGCGCGCGCCTACCAGGCCGATGCGAATTCCGTGCGCGCCGGCATCCTGGAAGGCCGCATCGAACTCGAACACGGCAACGATGCCGCCGCCATTCGCGCCTTCGAGCGCGTCGCGCGCATCGACGCCGACTATCTCCCTGAAATCCTGCCGCAGTTGTTGCCGGCCTACGAACGCGCGGGCGATCTGTCGGGCGCGCGCAGTTTCCTCACCGAGATGATCGAGCACTATCGCGGTGTCGCGCCCGTGCTCGCACTGACGAAGATGGTCGAATCCGAAGAGGGCGTGTCTTCGGCGCGCGCCTACCTCGCGCAGCAGTTGAAGGATCGTCCGTCCGTGCGCGGCGAAGCGGCGCTGATCGACCTGACGCTCGCCGACGGCGGCGACCCTGCGGCCACGCTCGAAGATCTCAAGCACATCACCGACCAGTTGCTCGTGCGCAATCCGAGTTACCGGTGCAACCGCTGCGGTTTCGGCGCGCGTGCGCACCACTGGCAATGCCCCAGTTGCAAGGAATGGGGCTCGATCAAGCCATTGCTGAACTACGCGGTCGTCTGATGTCCGCTGCATGGTTGCTCGGCTGCCTGCTGATTGGACTGGGGGGCACCTGGTTTGCGCGGGCCTACGCACTGCGTCGCGGCGTCGTCGATGCACCGGGCGAACGTCGCGCGCACACGACGCCGACGCCACGCGGCGGCGGGGTTTCGATCGTCGTCGCGCTGTTGCTCACGGGCGCGTGGTGGCTGCGCGGCTTGGCCGATCCGTTCGAACTGAGCTGCGCGCTTGCGGGCCTGGCCCTGGTCGCGGGCGTGGGCTTGCTCGACGATCACCGCCCGTTGTCCCCGTGGTGGCGCCTGGCGGTACAGGGCATCGCATCGGCGCTGCTCGCGGTCGGCACGGGGCACGCCACTGGTGAACCGACCCTCGCCGTCGCGGCATTCGTGCTGGCGATGGCGCTGACGAACATCTGGAACTTCATGGACGGGATCGACGGCATCGCCGCGACCCAGGCACTGCTGTGCGCGCTGGCGATCGGGCTGCTCGGGCATGGCGCATGGTCGTGGTGGGCCCTTGCGCTTGCGGCGGCGACGCTGGGCTTCCTGCCCTTCAACTTCCCCAGGGCGCGCATCTTCCTCGGCGATGTCGGGAGCGGGGCGCTCGGGTTCGCGCTGGCCGCGTTGCTCATCAGGACCGTTGCAGGCACGTCCGCCGCGCAGGCGTGGTTGTGGGCGCTGCCGATCTCCGCGTTCGTGATCGATGCAGCGCTGACCCTCGCGCGCCGCATGCTGCGCGCGGAGCGCTGGTGGCGACCGCACGCGCAGCATCTCTATCAACAATGGGCGCGACGCACGGGCTCGCACCCCAGGGTCACGCTGGCCTATGCGGCGTGGACGCTGGCCGCCATCGTCCTGATGGCGACGCTCGGAGGTCAGGGACATGACGCGCTGCGGGTGTCGGTCGTCGTCGTCGCGTGGTATACCGCCGGTGTTGGAGCGTGGTGGATGCTGCAAAGGGAAGGGAGTAGCGCGGTGAAGGAAAGCACCGAATGATGTCGTGGCGTCCGAATTGGGCGTCGGCCCTGCCGCGCACCGCGGTCCTGGCCCATGACCTGATCATGGTGTGGCTCAGCTGGAACGCCCTGCGGCTCGTCCGCCACGGGCTGGCCGGCACGCCGGTCGACGTGCCCGCGCTGACCTCGCCGGAAATGCTGCTCGTGCTGATCGCGCAGGGCCTGGTGCTGTGGCGCGTGGGCCTGTATCGCGGACTGTGGCGCTTCGCGAGCGTGCCCGACCTGTTCAACCTGGCGAAGGCCGCGGTTCTCGGCGTCATCGCCATCGCGCTGGGCCTGTTCCTCTACAACCGCCTGGCGACCGTGCCGCGCACGGTGTTGATCCTCTATCCCTTCGCACTCGTCGGCCTGCTTGGCGCGCCGCGCCTGCTGTATCGCGTGTGGAAGGAACACACGCTCGCGCGCACCCATGCGCAGGGCGTGCGCGTGCTGATCCTCGGTGCCGGCCTGGCGGGCGAAGCGCTCGTGCGCGACCTGCGCCGTACCGGCGCGTACGAACCGGTCGGATTCCTCGACGACGCGGCGCAATTGCGCGGCAGCAAGTTGCAGGGCGTGCCGGTGCTCGGGCCGATCGCGGACCTGGAATCCATCGCGCGCGAAACCGCCGCGCGCCTGATCGTCATCGCCATGCCCTCGGTGCATGCGACGTTGTTGCAACGCGTGGTCGCCGTCTGCGAACGCACCGGAATTCCCTTCCGCATGGTGCCGCGCTTGGACGACATGCTCGAAGGCCGCTCGCAACCGGGCGAACTGAAGGAAGTTGCGATCGAAGACTTGCTCGGTCGCAGCCCCGTCATGCCTGACTGGAAAGCGATTCGCGGTTGGCTCGGTGGTCGCTCCGTCCTGGTGACCGGAGGCGGTGGTTCGATCGGCGCCGAGTTGTGCCGACAGTGCGCGAAGCATGGCGCGCGTCGCGTCGGCATCGTGGAGATCGACGAACTCGCGCTCACCACCACCGTCGCCGAACTGCAGCGCGATTTCCCGGACCTGGAATGCGTGCCGCTGCTCGGCGATTGCGGGGACCCGGCGGTCATCGCGCACGCGCTGCGCCTGTCCGAACCCGATTCGGTCTTCCACGCGGCCGCGTACAAGCAGGTGCCGCTGCTCGAGGACCAGTTGCGCGAAGCCGTGCGCAACAACGTGCTCGCCACCGACACGGTCGCGCGCGCGTGCCATGAAAACGGCGTCGGCACGTTCGTGCTGATCTCCACCGACAAGGCGGTCGATCCGGTCAACGTGCTGGGCGCGACGAAACGCCTGGCGGAAATCGCATGCCAGTCGCTCGTGGACCGGCGCTCGACGCGCTTCGTCACCGTGCGCTTCGGCAACGTGCTCGACTCGGCGGGCAGCGTCGTGCCGCTGTTCCGCGAACAGATCCGCAAGGGCGGCCCGGTGACGGTCACCGACCCGGAGGTCACGCGCTTCTTCATGACCATTCCCGAAGCCTGCCAGTTGATCCTGCAGGCTTCGGCGATCGGCGCGCACGAAGCGGTCTACACGCTCGACATGGGCGAGCCGGTCGCGATCCGCGTGTTGGCCGAACAGATGATCCGCCTGGCGGGCAAGCAGCCGGGGCGCGACATCGCGATCGTCTACTCGGGCCTGCGGCAGGGCGAGAAATTGCACGAAACGCTCTTCCACGCCGACGAGCGCTACCGCCCCACCTCGCATCCCAAGATTCTCCAGGCCGAACCGCGCGCGGTCTCGCCCGACGCCGTGCACGAGGCGCTCGCGCAACTGCGCGAAGCCTGCGGCCGCTACGACCTCGAAATCATGTCCCGCGTGCTGCGCGCAGCGGTGCCCGAATTCGCGCCTGCACCCGCCGTGCACGCGCAGGCCGCCACCGTAGTGGCCTTTCCCGCCCGCAACGCCCGCAGGATCTGATGACCCCGACGTCCCCCAACCCGCCGCGCCGCGTGCGCAAGGCCGTGTTTCCCGTGGCCGGCCTCGGTACGCGCTTCCTTCCCGCCACGAAGACCGTGCCGAAGGAAATGCTGCCGATCATCGACAAGCCGCTGATCCAGTACGCCGTCGACGAAGCCATCGAAGCCGGCTGCGACACGCTGGTGTTCATCACCAACCGTTACAAGCACGCCGTCGCGGACTATTTCGACAAGGCCTACGAGCTCGAACAGAAGCTCGAACGCGCCGGCAAGCACGAACAACTGGAACTCGTACGCAACGTGCTGCCGCCCGGCGTGCGCGCGGTGTTCGTCACCCAGGCCGAGGCATTGGGCCTCGGCCACGCGGTGTTGTGCGCGAAGGAAGTGATCGGCGACGAACCCTTCGCCGTGTTGTTGCCCGACGACCTGATCTGGAACCGCGGCCCCGGCGCGCTGAAGCAGATGACCGACCACGCGGCGGAGACTGGCAACAGCGTGCTCGCCGTGCAGGATGTCCCCGCCGACAAGACCAGCAGTTACGGCATCGTGGCGACCGAGGACTTCACCGGGCGCAAGGGCCGCATCAGCGCGATCGTCGAGAAGCCCGAGCCGCAGGACGCGCCGAGCACGCTCGCCGTCGTCGGCCGTTACGTGCTCGACAGCCGCATCTTCGCACTGCTCGAGCAAGTCAAGCCCGGTGCCGGCGGCGAGATCCAGCTCACCGATGCCATCGCGCAACTGCTCATCGAGCAGGAAGTGGACGCCTATCGCTTCCGCGGCACGCGCTTTGACTGCGGCACGCACATCGGGCTGATCGAAGCGACCATCCGCTACGCGCTCGACCACGAAAAGCTCAGCGAAGCCGCGGCGCGCACGATGCAGACGGCGCTCGACGAGCTGGGCGTGGTCGAACTCAAGTAGTGCAGGGCGGCAACGTGCGATGCCCGCTCCGTTGCCCGCTTCACCCATCGGCGATGTGCTGATCGCGATCGCGCAGATCGGCGTCGCGCTGGCGGGCTTTTCCGGTTTGATCGCGGCCATCCGCACGACGGCGCCGGAAGGCTGGCATCCGCGCGATCCCTGGTCGCTGTCGTGGATGCTCGCCACGAGCATCGGTGCGCTGCTGCTGGCCTTGCTGCCGTTGTGGCTCGGCCTGTTTCCCTGGACCACCGATCGCGTTTATCGCATCGCCTGCGGCGCGACCTGCGTCTACACCGGCGTGCTCGTCATCGTCCGCGCCATTGCGGGTCGGCGCCTGACGCGCGCCGGTTATCCGCCGCGCGTGCCGTATTTTCCGCTCACGCTGACCTGCCTGCTGACGCTGGCGGCGATCGCCGGCGGGCTCGGTGCGTTCGGCCAACTGGGCGGGGCGATCGTGCCGGTGTTCGCCGGCTGCCTGTTCATCCTGCTGCTCGCCTCGGTGCTGGTGCTCGCGATCTTCCTGATACTGCTCGCGCGGTCGTTCGACAATGCGCCACGCGACGAACGGCCCGACAAGTAGCCGGGCCGCGTCCGCCTCACACCGCTTCGAAAATCCCCGCCGCACCCATGCCGGTGCCGATGCACATCGTCACCAGGCCGTATTTCTGCTTGCGACGATGCAGCCCGTGCACGATGGTCGCGGTGCGCACCGCGCCGGTCGCACCGAGCGGATGGCCGAGCGCGATCGCGCCGCCGAGCGGATTGACCTTCGCCGGATCCAGTTTCGAATCGCGGATCACCGCGAGCGCCTGCGCGGCGAAGGCTTCGTTGAGTTCGATCCAGTCGATCGCATCGATCGACAGGCCCGCTTGCGCCAGGGCCTTGGGAATCGCCGCGATCGGGCCGATGCCCATCACTTCGGGGCGCACGCCGGCAACGCTGAAGCTGCGGAATTTCGCCAGCGGCGTCAGGCCGTAATCCTTGATCGCCTGTTCGGAGGCGAGCAACACGGCAGCCGCACCATCGCTCATCTGCGAACTGTTGCCCGCGGTGACGCTGCCGCCGAACTGGCCGTTGCGGAACACCGGCCTGAGCTTGGCGAGGCCTTCGAGCGAGGTATCGGGGCGCGGGCCTTCATCGAGTTTCACGATGCGGCGCACTTCCTGGATGAGGTTGCCGTCGGGCAGGTGCGAGATGACTTCATACGGCGAGATCTCCGCATCGAATTCGCCGGCCTGGATCGCCGCGAGCGCCTTCTGGTGCGAAGCGAGCGCGAATGCGTCCTGGTCTTCGCGCGAGACCTTCCATTCTTCGGCGACCTTCTCCGCGGTGATGCCCATGCCGTAGGCAATGGCGACGTTTTCGCCGCCCTGGGCGAACACCGACGGGCTCAGCGCCACCTTGTTGCCCATCATCGGCACCATCGACATCGACTCGGTGCCGCCGGCGAGCATCAGGTCCGCATGGCCGAGGCGGATCTGGTCGGCGGCCAACGCGACCGCCTGCAAACCCGACGAACAAAAACGATTGATGGTCTGCGCGGCGATCGTGTTCGGCAGGCCCGCGAGCAAGGCGCCGATGCGCGCGACGTTCATGCCTTGCTCGCCCTCGGGCATCGCGCAGCCGATGATGACATCGCCGATGCGCGCGGCATCGATGCCCGGCGCCTGCGCGACGGCGCTGCGCAGCACGTGCGCGAGCATGTCGTCGGGGCGGGTATTGCGGAACACGCCGCGCGGGGCCTTGCCCACGGGCGTGCGCGTGGCGGCGACGATGTACGCTTCCTGTACTTGCTTGGTCATGTCAGTCAGTTCCTGAGCGGCTTGCCGGTCTTGAGCATGTGCGCGATGCGTTCCTGCGTCTTCGGCATCTGCGCCAGCGCCACGAAGTGTTCGCGTTCCAGGCGGAGCAGCCATGCCTCGTCGACCAGCGTGCCGCGGTCGACGGCGCCGCCGCAGAGCACGGTGGCGATGCGCGTCGCGATTTCGAAATCGTGCGGCGAGATGAAGCGGCCTTCGAGCATGTTGACGAGCATCATCTTGAACGTCGCGATGCCGACATCGCCCGCGACCTGGATGCGACGCGCCGGCAACGGCGGGCGATACCCGGAATCGGCGAGCGCACGCGCCTGCGCGCGCGCGACGTCGAGCAGTTCGAAGGCGTTGAAGACCACGCCATCGTTTTCGCGCGCCAGCTTCAACTGTTTGGCTTCGAACGCGGAGGTGGACACCTTGCCCATCGCCACCGATTCGAAGCCCGTCTTCAACTGCGCGAAGACATCACCGCCGGGACCCGCGGCTTCCGACGCGCGCAAGGCGAGTTCCTTCAGGCCGCCGCCCGCCGGCAACAGGCCGACGCCTGCTTCGACGAGGCCGACATAACTCTCGAGCGCGAACACGCTGCGCGCGGCATGCATCTGGAATTCGCAACCGCCGCCGAGGGCCAGGCCGCGCACCGCGGCAACGACCGGCACGAGCGAATACTTGATGCGCTGGCTGGTGGCCTGGAAGTTGCCGACCATGCCCTCGAAGCCCTTGACGTCGCCGGCCTGCAACAGGCCCAGCGCGCCGGCAAGGTCGGCGCCGGCGGAGAAGGGCTCCTTCGGTTGCCAGATCACCAGGCCCCGGAAATCGCGTTCGGCGATCGCGATCGCTTCCTGCAATCCGTCGAGCACGAAATTGTTGACCGTCTGCAGCTTGGTCTTGAAGCCGACCACCGCGATGTCGTCTCCTTCGTCGACCCACATGCGCACGCCGTCGTTCTCGAACACGGTGCGGCCCTGCGAGAACTTCTCGCCGAGCACCGGATCGGGGAACCGCTGGCGCTGGTACACCGGATTGGACGAGCGCGGCACCATCGCATTGCGGGCGGGGCTGTAGCTGCCGGCGGGGCCGTGCACGCCGTCGCGGCCGTCGAACACCCAGTCGGGCAACGGCGCATTCGCCATGGCCTGGTTACCGACGATGTCGTCGGCGATCCATTGCGCCACTTGCTTCCATCCCGCGGCCTGCCAGGTTTCGAACGGACCGAGCGACCAGCCGTAGCCCCAGCGGATCGCGAGGTCCACGTCGCGCGCAGTGTCGGCGATGTCGGCCAGGTGATAGGCGGTGTAGTGGAAGGTGTCGCGGAAGCAGGCCCACAGGAATTGCGCCTGCGGATGTTCGCTTGCACGCAGCGCGGCGAATTTCTTCGCGGGGTCGCGCTCCTTCAACAACTCGGCGACGGAAGGATCCAGTTCGCCCGCGCTTGCCCGGTAATCCTGCTGCGCCAGATCGACGACGAGGATGTCCTTGCCGCGCTTGGTGTAGAAGCCCGCGCCGGTCTTCTGGCCCAGCGCGCCCTTGGCGACCAGTGCCTGCAGCCATGCAGGCGCGGCGAAGTATTGGTGCCACGGATCATTCGGCAGCGTGTCGGCCATCGTCTTGATGACGTGCGCCATCGTGTCCAGGCCGACGACGTCCGCGGTGCGGTAAGTCGCCGACTTCGGACGACCGATCGCCGGACCGGTCAGCGCATCCACGGTGTCGAACCCGAGACCCAGTCGCTGCGTGTGGTGCATCGCGGCCAGCATCGAGAACACGCCGATGCGGTTGCCGATGAAGTTCGGCGTGTCCTTCGCAATGACCACGCCCTTACCTAGCGTGGTGACGAGGAAGGTTTCGAGCGCTTCGAGGATGTCCGGATCGGTCGTTTGCGCGGGAATCAATTCGGCCAGGTGCATGTAGCGCGGCGGATTGAAGAAATGCACGCCGCAGAAACGGTGGCGCAGGGCTTCGGGCAGCACGCCGGCCAACGCATTGATGCCCAGGCCCGAGGTGTTGCTGGCGAGCACCGCGTGTTCGGGCACGAAGTCGGCGATCTTGCGGTACAGGTCCTGCTTCCAGTCCATGCGTTCGGCGATCGCTTCGATCACCAGGTCGCAGCCGCGCAGCAGTTCCAGGCCGGTGTCGTAGTTCGCCGGCACGATGCTTTCGGCAAGCGCCTTGTCGGCGAGCGGAGCAGGGGAGAGCTTGCCGAGGTTGGCGATGGCCTTGATCGCGACGCCGTCGGGCGGGCCTTCCTTCGAGGGCAGGTCGAACAGCACCGTATCCACGCCGGCATTGGTCAGGTGGGCGGCGATTTGCGCGCCCATGACCCCGGCGCCGAGCACGGCCGCCCGGCGTACAAGCAATTTCTTCGACATGTTGCGTAAGCCCATGAAAGGGAAAAAGAAATGAGGTCGAGTTAAAGCAATGTCTCAGCTTTTGAAACCGGCCGCGGCGAAGCGGATCAATTCCTCCGCCACGTGCTGTCGATGGGCGGCTTCGGAAACACCCGAGGGCCGCTTGATCAGTCCGAAATCGGCCATCGCATAGGTCAGGGCACCCGACAGGAAATCCAGCCGCCAATACAGCGTTTCCTTCGTCAGGCCGGGCATGCAGGCCGCAATGGCCTTCGCGAATTCGCGCAGCACGTGCCCGTACTGGTCGGACAGGAACTTGCGCAGGCCGTCGTTCTTCTCGGCGTAGGCGCGGGCGATGACGCGGATGAACGCGCCGCCGCCGTGGCGGTCCTGCGCCATGGCCAGCGCGGGTTCGACGAAGGCGGCCAGGATCGGTTCGAGCGCGCCCGGATGCGCCTTCATCGCGGCCTTCAGCGCGTCGATGCGATGCGCGCTCATGTCGTCCATGCGGCGTCGGAACACCTCGTTGACGAGGTTCTCCTTGCTGCCGAAATGGTAGTTCACGGCCGCGATGTTGACGTCCGCACGGCTGGTCACCTGGCGCAACGAAGTGCCGGCGAATCCGTACTGGGCGAAGAGTTCTTCGGCGGCGCCGAGGATCCGGTCCTTGGTGGAGAAGTGCACGGTGGTCGGCATGGCACGGGTCCTCTGCGGGCGATTCGGTCCACTGGTTCAAGCGCTTGGTTCAAGCGCACGGTTCAAACGCTTGTTCGATCCTAGTCCGTACGCCAACGTATCGTCAAACGGCGCGGACGCACCTGCCGCTCACCGGAGGTTGTGTTCCACGCGTGCAAGTGAAGCGTTCACCGGCTAGAATCGCTGCCAGCCATATCGGCTAAACCCGCGTTCCGTCGCGGGTTTTTCTGTTATCCTCGGGCTCGCGCGAAAGTCGCGAGCCCGCCTGCCCGGAGAGTTTCGAAATGGCGCTGGAGCGCACCCTGTCGATCATCAAGCCCGATGCCGTTGCCAAGAACGTCATCGGCGAAATCTATTCCCGCTTCGAGAAGAACGGCCTGAAGGTCGTCGCCGCGAAAATGAAGCACCTGTCGAAGCAGGAAGCCGAAGGGTTTTATGCCGTGCACCGCGAGCGTCCGTTCTTCGGCGCGCTGGTGAACTTCATGATCTCCGGCCCGGTCATGATCCAGGCGCTCGAAGGCGACAACGCGGTGCAGAAGAACCGCGACCTGATGGGCGCCACCAATCCGAAGGACGCCGCCGCGGGCACGATCCGCGCCGACTTCGCCGACTCGATCGACGCCAACGCCGTGCACGGTTCGGATTCGCTCGAGAACGCCGCGAACGAAATCGCGTTCTTCTTCCCCGCCACCGACGTCTGCGCGCGCTGAGCGCCTGACTGACAGGTCATCGAAAGCAACGCAGTGAACGCGATCGCCACCAAGCAGAACCTCCTCGAGCTCGACCGCGAGGGCCTGGAAGACTTCTTCGCCGACACCCTCGGCGAGAAGCGTTTCCGCGCGCACCAGGTGATGAAGTGGATCCACCATCGCTACGTCACGGATTTTGCGGAGATGACCGACCTGGGCAAGGCGCTGCGCGCCAAGCTCGAGGACGCGGCGGAAATCGTCGTGCCGAAGGTGCAATTCGAAAAGCCTTCGGCCGACGGCACGCACAAGTGGCTGCTCGGCATGGATGGCGGCAACGCCATCGAGGCGGTGTTCATTCCCGACAAGGGCCGCGGCACGCTGTGCGTGTCCTCGCAGGTCGGCTGCGCGCTCAACTGCCAGTTCTGTTCCACCGCAACGCAGGGGTTCAACCGCAATCTTTCCACCGCCGAAATCATCGGGCAGGTGTGGGTCGCGGCGCGCCACCTCGGCAACGTCCCGCACCATCAGCGCAAGCTCACCAACGTGGTGATGATGGGCATGGGCGAGCCGCTGATGAACTTCGACAACGTCGTGCGCGCGATGAACGTCATGCGCGACGACCTGGGCTTCGGCCTGGCCAACAAGCGCGTCACCCTGTCGACCGCGGGCATGGTCCCGATGATCGACAAGCTGGGGCAGGTGAGCGACGTCTCGCTGGCCATCTCGCTGCACGCACCGAACGACGATCTGCGCAGCGAGCTGGTGCCACTCAACAAGAAGTACCCGATCGCCGAGCTTCTTGATTCGGCCGCGCGTTACGCGATGCGCAAGAAGGGCACGTCGATCACCTTCGAATACACGCTGATGAAGGGCGTCAACGACCAGCCGCAGCATGCGAAGCAGTTGGCGCGCCTGATGCACAAATTCGACAATGCCGTGCAGATGAAGGACGCGGCCAAGGTCAACCTCATTCCGTTCAATCCCTTCCCGGGCACGCGCTTCGAGCGTTCGCCGGAAGAGGACATCCGCGCGTTCCAGAAAACCTTGCAGGAAGCGCGCGTGCTGGCGACGGTGCGGCGCACCCGCGGCGACGACATCGACGCTGCATGCGGCCAGTTGAAGGGGCAGGTGCTCGACCGGACCCGGCGGCAGGCCGAGTTCCGCAAGCACCTGGCCGAACAGGGGATCGGCGATGCGGCGGCCTGAGGTCGTCGCGGTCGCACTCCTGGTGGCCCTTGCGGGGGCGGGTTGTTCGCGCGTCGCCTTCATGAAGACCGACACCTCGCGCGGCAACTTCGAGGAATCCAACGCACCGGTCGTCGTGCACGAAACGCCCGAGGCCCGCAATCGCACGCAGGCGCGCAATTCGCTCGGGCTGTCGGAAGAACGCCTGCGCACCGGCGACCTCGTCGCCGCCGAAAAGTACGCGCGCCAGGCGCTCCAGAGCGATCCGAACTCGGTCGGCGCGTACACGCTGCTGGCGGTGATCGCCGAGCAGCAGGGCCAGTCGGCGCAGGCCGGCCAGAACTACAAGCGTGCCTCCGAACTCGCGCCCACCGACGGCCGCACCCTCAACAATTACGGCACGTGGCTGTGCATGAACGGCCAGCCGCAGGCCTCGCTCGACTGGTTCGACCGCGCGATGCAGGCGCCCGGCTACGGAACACCCGCGGCCGCGCTGGCCAACTCCGGCAGCTGCTCGCTCGATGCCGGCGACGCCGTGCGCGCCGACCGCGACCTGCGCCAGGCCGTGGCGCTCGCCCCGGAAAATCCGGTCGCGCTGGCTGCGCTGGCGAAGCTGCAGTTCCGGTCCGGCCACTATCTCGAAGCGCGCGCTTTCTCCGAGCGCCGACTGGCGGCTGCCGCGGCGGACGCCGATGCGCTAATACTTGCGTCACAGATCGAAGACAAACTCGGCGACAGTGCTGCAGCGGCACGATACGTTCGCCGCCTGAGGGAGGAATTCCCCGGCACTGCGCAGGGGAACGCGGGGGGATCGAAGTCGCCATGACCAGCGAACACGAACACGCCTACGCATCCGGCGGAGAGCCCGGTGTCGGCGAACGTTTGCGCAAGGCACGCATCAACGCGGGCCTGACGATCGACGAGGTCTCCGCGAGACTCAAGATGCCCCATCGCGTCGTCGAGGCGATGGAAGCCGAAGACTGGAAGCGCCTCGGCGCACCGGTCTACGTGCGCGGCCAGTTGCGCAGCTATTCGCGCCTGCTCGGGTTGGTGACCTCCACCACGCTCGCCGCGTCGGGCGTCGCGCCGATCGAACCCACGCCCATCGTCGCGCGCAGCTACACGCCGCGGATGACGCGATGGTTCGAGCAGGGCAAGCGCCGTCTGGTCTACATCATCCTCACTGCCGCGCTCGTCGTGCCCGCGTGGCTGGCGACCAAGCCGCACATCATGGGCCGCACGGATCCGGCGACGGTGCAGTCGCTCGATGCGCCCGCCGCCGGTGCGCCGCTGGCCGGCGACGTCGACGCGCCCGCGCCCGTCGTGAACGAACCCACCGTCGTCGCTTCGATGACGCCCAATCTTTCGCCGCGCCCGGTGGCGAAATCCGCGCTCGCGCTGCGCCTGACGGGCGACAGCTGGGTGCAGGTGCAGTCCCCGGATGGCCGCACGATCGAGAAGGGCCTGCTTCCGGCGGGTACCACGCGTTCCTATGCCGCGGGCGAAGTCGGCCGCGTCACGCTGGGCAATGCATCGGCGGTGGTGGTGCAGCAGGGCGATCGTTCGCAGGACCTGACGCCCTTCCGCCGCGCGAACGTCGCGCGCTTTACGGTATCCTCTGACGGCTCCCTGGCGCCGGTCGGCGACTGACCCACGCGCTTCCAGGGCCCGCATGCGGGGCAGGCGTGACGCGTCCCGCGCTCGCGCGCGTCCGCATCCCCCGATAGCAACAGTCCAAGGTCCAGCATGGTCGACCATTTGCTCGATGAGCACGAACAAAGCGAACGCGTCCGCGGTTGGTTGCGCCAGAATGGCGCGGGCCTCATCGCGGGCATAGCCCTCGGCCTGGCCGTCATCGGCGGCTGGAACTGGTGGCAGAACCATCAGGCCGGGGAACGCGCACGGATGGGTGCGCAGTACTCGCAGGTCGTCGATGCCATCGCCGCGCACGACCTGAAAAAGGCGGCCGCCGAAAACGTGGCGCTCTCCAGGTCCGACACCGAATACGCCGCGCTCGCCGCGATGCAGTTGGCGCGCGCGCAGGTGGAGAAGGGCGAGCGCGACGCCGCCATCGCCACGCTCAAGGGCGTGCACGCGAAGGATCCGGCGATGATGGCCGTCGTGCATTCGCGCCTTGCGCGCCTGTACCTCGACGGCGGCAAGCCGCAGGACGCACTCGCGCTGCTGGGCGACAAGCCCGAAGGCGCCGCGGCGATCGAAGCGCGCGGCGATGCGCTCTTCGCGCTCGGCCGCACCGATGACGCACGCGCCGCCTACACGCAGGCGCTCGCCAAACTCGACGTCGCCACCCCGGCGCGTCGCCTCGTCGAACTCAAGCTCATCCAGGTCGGCGGTAGCCCGGCCCGGCCGGAGGCCAGCATCTGATGTCTTCGCATTCCCGCATCGTTTCGCGCGCAGCGCTCGTCCTGGCGTGCGTGTTCGTCCTCGGCGGCTGCACCACCATCAAGGGGTGGTTCGGCGGCAAGGACGACAAGAAGGCCGCAGAGCCGGCTGAACTCACCGACATCACGGCGACCGCCAAGGTCGCGAAGATGTGGTCGGTCGGCGCCGGCAAGGGCGAAGGCAAGATCGGCGTGCGCCAGGGCCCGGCAGTCGCCGACGGCAAGGTGTACGTGGCTGCGGTCAAGGGCGGCGTGAGCGCGCTCGACCTGCAGACCGGCGCCGTGCAGTGGACCTACAAGCCGGCCGAAGTCGAAGACAAGCCCGACGTGCGCCTGTCCGGCGGTCCCGGCGTGGGCGGCGGCGTGGTCGCCGTTGGTGGCCTCGACGGCGAAGTGATCGCGCTCGATGCCGCGACCGGCACCGAGAAGTGGAAGGGCAAAGTCGGCGCCGAAGTCATCGCCGCGCCGACCGTCGGCGACGGCCTGGTGCTCGTGCACAGCAATGACGGTCGCGTGACCGCGTTCGACGCCGAAACCGGTGCGCGCCGCTGGTTCTGGCAACGCGACCTGCCGGCGCTCACCGTGCGCGGCAACGATGCGGTGTTGCTCGGCCCCGGTTTCGTGTTCGTCGGCAACGACGATGGCACCGTCGCCGCGCTTTCGGCCACCGACGGTCGCCTGCTGTGGGAACAGGCCGTCGCGCAGAACGAAGGCCGCAGCGAACTCGACCGCCTGGCCGATGTCGACGGCACGCCCGTCCTCGACGGCACGACGATCTACGCGACGAGCTTCAAGAAGGAGACCATCGCGCTCGACGGCCCGACGGGTCGTCCGATCTGGCAGCGCGAGAACGGCGGTTCCGGCCGCCCGGGCAACGCGCCCGACCGCATCGTCGTGGCCGATCCGGCCGGCACCGTGTGGGCCATCGACAAGGCCACCGGTAGCGCGCTGTGGTCGCAGCCCGCGCTCGCACGCCGCAAGGTGACGGGCGTGGCGGTGCAGGGCGATTACGCCGTGGTCGCCGACTACGACGGTTACGTGCACTGGCTGCGCCTGTCCGACGGTGCGTTCGCCGCGCGTGCGCGCGCCGGTGGCGATCCGGTGAAGGCTGCGCCCGTCGTGTCCGACGGCGTCCTGCTCATCCAGAACACCGACGGCGAAGTCACCGCTTTCCGTCTGCAGTAAGGGTCAAAATGCTTCCCCTCGTCGCGCTGGTAGGTCGTCCGAACGTCGGGAAGTCGACGCTGTTCAATGCGTTGACGCGCTCGCGCGATGCCCTCGTGCACGACGAGCCCGGCGTCACGCGCGATCGCAATTACGGCGTGTGCCGCCTGGATCCCGAGCGCCCGTTCGTGCTCGTGGATACCGGCGGCATCGCCGGCATCGAGGAAGGCCTCGCCGGCGCCACCGCGCGCCAGTCGCGTTCGGCGGCCGAAGAAGCCGACCTGATCCTCTTCATCGTCGACGGCCGCGAAGGCGCATCGTCGATCGACGACGAGATCCTTGCGTGGCTGCGCAAGGTCGACACGCCGACCTTCCTCGTCGTCAACAAGATCGATGGCCTGGATCCGCAGACGGCGCTCGCGGAATTCGCGCGTTACGGCTTCAAGGACGTGCTCGCCACCTCTTCGGCGCACAAGACGGGCATCGACACCCTGCTCGCGCGTGCGCTGGCCGTGCTCCCAGCTGACGGCGACACGCAGATCCTAGACGACGATCCCGAACGCATGCGCGTGGCCTTCGTCGGCCGCCCGAACGTCGGCAAGTCCACGCTGGTCAACCGCATCCTCGGCGAGGAGCGGATGATCGCCTCCGACGTGCCGGGCACGACGCGCGATTCGATCGCCGTCGACCTGGAGCGCGACGGACGCAAATACCGCCTGATCGACACCGCCGGCCTGCGCCGCAAGGGGCGCGTGGAAGAAGCCGTCGAGAAGTTCTCGATCGTCAAGACGCTGCAGGCGATCGAACACTGCCAGGTCGCGGTGATCATGCTCGACGCCGTCGAAGGCGTGACCGAGCAGGACGCCAGCGTGCTCGGCGCGGTGCTCGACGCCGGCCGCGCGCTGGTCGTGGCGGTCAACAAGTGGGACGGCCTGAGCGACTACCAGCGCCAGCAGAACGAAGCGCTGCTCTCGCGCAAACTCGCGTTCGTCGAGTGGGCCGAAGCGGTGCGCATCTCCGCGCTGCATGGCTCGGGCCTGCGCGAGTTGTTCAAGGCGGTGCATCGCGCACACGGCTCGGCCACGCGCAAGTTCACCACCGCCGAAATCACGAAGGCGATGGAGATCGCGTACGAGACCAACCCGCCGCCGGTGGTGCGCGGGCACGTCGCGAAGCTGCGTTACACGCACCCGGGCGGCGAAAATCCGCCGACCTTCATCGTGCACGGCACGCGCTTGCGCACCTTGTCGGATTCGTACCGCCGCTACCTGGAAAACTTCTTTCGCAAGCGGTTCAAGCTCGTGGGCACGCCGATCCGCTTCATCTTCCGGGAAGGCGAAAACCCCTACAAGGACAAGCCCAAGAACGCGCTCACCGAACGTCAGGTCGCGAAGAAGCGCCGCCTGATGCGGCACGTCAAGGGCAAGTAAGGGCCGGCGTGATCGCGCCGCGGGACATCGCGCTCGGGATCCTCGCCGGTGGCCGCGGCACGCGACTGGGTGGCATCGACAAAGCCTGGATCATGCGCGGCGGCATCGCGCAGGTGCAGCGCCTGGCGCATCGGTTCGAACGCGAAGTGTCGCAAACCCTCGTCAGCGCGAATCGCGATTTCGAACGTTACGAAGCACTCGACCTGACGCCGGTTCCGGATCGCACGCCCGATCTCGGTCCGATCGGCGGCCTCGACGCGCTGGCGCACGCGTGTACGAGGCTGTGGTTGCTCACGCTTCCGGTCGACGTCGTGTTCGTGAACGACTGTTTGATCCCCACGCTGGCCAGCGCGGGCGGGCAGGGCGCGAGCATCGAAGACGAAGATGGCCCGCAGCCGTTGGTGGCGTTGTGGAATGTCGAATCGCTTCGCAACGTGGCGCTGGCGATCGACGACCGTTCCGTCCAATCCCTGCAGCAACGGCTCGCGATGCCGCGCATTCGCCTGCCCGGCGTCCGCCTCGGCAACCTCAACACGCCGGACGATCTCGTCGCGGCCCACGCCCATCTACCCTGACATGCGCGGCGACTTCCCGACGCAACTCACGTTCGACCAGGCGCAGGCAATTGTCGACGCCGCTGCGGCCGAACATCGCCTGCCCACCGAACGCCTCGCCCTCGCGCGCACGCACCAGCGCATCCTCGCGCAGGATCTCATCGCGCCGATCCCGCTGCCGCCGTTCGACAACAGCGCGATGGACGGCTACGCGATACGCCATGTCGACGTGGCGCAAGGCGAAAGCACGCTGCAACTGGTCGGCGAACAATTCGCCGGCCGCGCGCTCGACCTGTCCCTGGATGCCGGCCAATGCATCCGCATCACCACCGGCGCGCCCATGCCGCGCGGCGCCGATACCGTCGCCATCCGCGAAGTCGTTCGTGTCGAAGGCGAGCGCATCACGGTGCCCGCCGACATCCGCGCCGGCGCCAACGTGCGGCATGCAGGCGAAGACGTGCAGGTCGGCGACGCCGTGCTCGCGCCGGGCCTGGTCCTGACGCCTGCGCGCGTGGCCACCGCCGCGTCGCTCGGCATCGACCAGCTCGCGGTGTCCGCGCGCCCGACCGTCGCGGTTTTCACCACGGGCGACGAACTCGTGCCGCCGGGCATGCCGCTGGCACCGGGCCAGATCCACGACAGCAACCGCGAGTTGCTGATGGGCCTGTTGCGCGCCGATGGCCTGGAACCCACCGCGTGGCCCACCTTGCCCGACGATCCGGAACGCATCGCGTCGATGCTGCGCGATGCCGCATCGAGTTTCGACGTGGTGATCACCTGCGGCGCGGTCTCGGCGGGCGAGAAGGACCACGTGCCCGCGCTGCTGGAGGCGCACGGCCGCATCCGGTTCTGGAAGGTGCGCATGAAGCCGGGGATGCCCTTGCTGTTCGGCGACCTGGAACGCGCGCGATTCCTGGGATTGCCCGGCAATCCGGTGTCGGTCTTCGCCACCTACGCGACGCTCGGCCGCCGCCTGCTCGACGGGCTGCAAGGACGTACCGAAGCGCGCCGCCGCTTCCGCGCACGCCTCACGGCGCCGATCCAGAAGGCGCACGCCCGCCGTGAATTCGTCCGCGGCCACCTCGAAGTCGGCGAAGACGGCACGCTCCATGTCCTTCCCGACGCCGCCACCGGCTCCCACCGCCTGCGCGCGGCCGCGATGGCCGACGCCCTGATCGTCGTTCCGGAAGGAACGCAACAGCTTTCCATCGGCGATGTCGTCGACGTGCTGCCGTATTAACGCCCCGGCCGGATAATCCCCCGATGGCCGTCCACGAACGCACCCCCGCCGAAGCATTCGCGCGCCAGCAAGCCGGCGCGCTCCTGGTCGATGTGCGCGACGCACACGAACGCGCACTCGGCACCGCGCACGGGGCACGCGGCATCGCACGCGCGGAGCTCGAAACCGACCCGTCGGCGCACCTGCCCGACACGGGCGCCGAAATCCTGCTGATCTGCCAGGGCGGCCGTCGTTCGCAATTCGCCGCCGACGCGTTGGCCGCACGCGGTTACACGAACCTCGCTTCCGTCATCGGCGGCACGCTCGCGTGGTCCGCCGCGGGCCTGCCGATGGATGCCCCCGAACTCGACGACGACTTCAGCGATCGCTATTCGCGTCATCTGCGTTTGCCCGAAGTCGGCCTGGCCGGGCAGAAGCGCCTGGAAGCCGCCACGGTCCTGGTGATCGGCGCCGGCGGACTCGGTTCGCCCGTCGCGTATTACCTCGCGGCCGCGGGCGTCGGCACGCTGCGCATCGCCGACGACGACGTGGTGGAGCGCAGCAATTTGCAGCGGCAGATCCTGCACACCGATGCGCGCATCGGTGCTTCGAAAGTGGAGAGTGCGCGGGCGACACTGCGCGCGCTCAATCCGCGTACCCGCATCGAGGCCATCGCCGAACGCGTGACCTCGGACAATGTCGAGCGCATCGTCGAAGGCGTCGATGTCGTCGTCGACGGCGCCGACAACTTCGCCGCGCGCTACCTGCTCAACGATGCGTGCGTGAAACTCGCCAAGCCACTGGTGTACGGCGCGGTACATCGCTTCGAAGGGCAGGTGGGCGTGTTCGATGCCGGGCGGCATCGCGGCTCCGCGCCGTGTTATCGCTGCCTGTTCCCGGAACCCCCGCCGCCGGAAGCCGCGCCCAACTGCGCCGAAGCCGGCGTGCTCGGCGTGGTGCCGGGGCTGATCGGATTGTTGCAGGCCACCGAGGCGATCAAGCTGATTCTCGGCATCGGCACGCCGCTGACGGGCCGCCTGTTGCACGTCGATACGCTGGGCCTGCGCTTCCGCGAAACCCGCCTGGCGCCCGACCCCGATTGCCCCGTGTGTCCGCCCGGGCGTGATTTTCCCGGTTACATCGACTATGCGAGGTTCTGCGCAGGGGGCTGACGAGCGGCCCCGCGACGGCACCCGGGGGTGACATGGAAGTTGCAGTCCGCAAGCAGTGCGCGATCTTGCTGTTGCTGGTCGCGTCGTCGTTCGCAGGCATGCAGGTCGCACGCGCAGGCGAACCGTGCGACATCGCAGCGCCACCAGCGACCACGTGGGGCCAGCGCGTGGCCGCCGCCGCGTGCGCCGAAAGCCGCCTGTGGTATTCGCCCTTCCTCGACGAACAGGGGCGCCTGGCGAGCATCCGCATTGCCGAAGCCGAGAACAGCCGCCTGCAGGACGGCAGGACCACGGCGTGGCGCCGTGTCGTCGATTACTGGAAGGGCACCGGTCTGCTGTACGCGATGTCCGGCCACATGGGCGCGAACGAGTGCGGCATGTCGCTGGATGTGTGGCCCGGCTCCGCCGCGTGTCGCGCATTCGTCGTCGATACGCCGTGGTCGGCGACCTTCGTGTCCTTCGTCTACGTGCGCGCCGGCGTGCCGGGGTTCGCGCCGTCGGCGAGCCATTTCGATTTCATCCGGCAAGCGCTGCGGGGTGGCCCCGAGTCGCCGCTGCGTTTCGCCGATCCCGACACCGAAGCGCCCGCGTTGGGCGACCTGCTGTGCTTCACGCGCGGACAGAGCGTGCCGATGGGACCCGCGGGCATTCGTGCGTACGCCGCGCGCGGCGGCGATTCGATCGCGATGCATTGCGACATCGTGGTGGCGATCGACAACGGGAAGCTCTACACCGTCGGCGGCAACGTGCTGCAGGGCGTCACGATGCGCACGCTGCACGTCAACCGCACCGGCGCGCTCTGGAACCTGCCGCACCGCGGCACGATGGACATCGCGTGCACGCCCGGCGCGAGTGCGGGCTGCACCTTCAATCGACAGGATTGGGTCGCGCTGCTGAAACTCGAACCGAAGGCCAGTGCGCCGCCTCCGACGCCGGCGACGCCGGCGACGCAATGCTGCACCGCGTGCCCGCTGCCGATGCCGGCGAACATGCAACGCTGCCCGGTCGAGCCCAAACCGATCGCGCCGCCGGCACCGGTCGCGGCGCCGACGAGGCCCTGATCAGGTCGCCGGCGTCGCGCGTTTCGGCCGCGGCTTGGTGCGTTCGTCCATCTGCATGCCCAGCACGGTGTTGCAGTGGATGCACGAAAACGTCATCACGCGCCGCTGCTTGGAGGCGCCGTCGACGGTCGCGACCGCCTGTTCGACGTTGACGTGCAGCACGCGCATGTCGCACTTCGGGCATTTCGCCTGGTTCATCATCAAGGGGTCCCCACGAAGGCCATGAGCGACTTTGCGTACGTCGAGCTCGCCGCGACGGTGGCGTGGTCGTCGTTCGGCAAATCGAGCACGCTGGCTTTGCGATCGAGCGATGCGATCAGGCTGTCGGTGCTCGCGGCGGGTACGACGTCGTCGCGGCCGGCGCGCACGATCAACAGCGGTCCCTTGTAATCGCGCAGGTAGGTCGCCTGTTCGTATTTGTCCTGCAGCAGCCACTTCACGGGGAGCCACGGGTAGTGCGTCTGCGCGACGTTCGCCATGCTGTCGAAAGGCGTGACGAGCACGAGCTTGGCGACGGGGCGCCTGGAGGCGACGTAACTCGCCACCGCGCTCCCGAGGCTGCGGCCGATGACGACGATTTTCGCCCCGGGCTGGCGCGCCTGCACCTGGTCGAAGACGGCGAGGGCGTCTTCGAGGATGTCGGCCTGCGTCGGCGTGCCTTCGCTCGCGCCGTAGCCGCGATAGGGCACCAGGTAGGTGCTCGCATTCGGAAACCACTTCGCGAAGTCGGCCTTCCGCAGTTCGATGCGCTCGGCGTTGCCGCCGAAGTACACGACGGCGCCCGGCTGCCCGATGTTCACCAGCCATCCGTTGAGCATCACGCCGTTGCGCGCGATGCCGAAGTCGGTCTTCGCCGGATCGGACCTGGTGTCCTGCGGGAGGTAGAGGATGTCGCGCTGCTTGGCGTACATCCAGCCGCACACGCCGGCGTAGGCCAGGACGGGCGCTGCGGCGATCAAGGTGATCACGACGGGTTTGTGGAATTTCATCGCGGTGCCTCCTTGCGTTGCGCGGCTTCGAAAGCGGCCAGTTGCTCGGGCGTCGCCTCGCGCTGGTGCTTCGACTTCCATTCGGCGAAGGGTTCGCCGTACACGGCGTCCCGGGCCTCTTCCTTCGTCAACGCAATCCCGCGGTGTTCGGCGGCCTCGCGGTACCAATCGGCCAGGCAGTTGCGGCAGAAGCCGGCCGCCGTCATCAGGTCGATGTTCTGCACGTCCGCGCGTTCGCGCATGAGGTGCTCGACGAGGCGGCGGAAGACCGCGGCCTCGAGTTGGGTGTTTTCGTAGTCCTGCCCGCTCATGCGTCCTGCTCGTCGCCTGTGATGACCCTCGTGGTCGCGAGGCTACAACGGGTCGGCAATAATGTCCGGCCTTGACTCCACCACACGGCCGGTCGCTTGCACATGACGACGCCCCCCGCCCGCATCCTCGACGGCAAGAAGATTGCCGAGGAACTGCTCGATTCGCTGGCCGCCCGTGTCTCGGCGCGGGTCGCCGGAGGCAAGCCGCGTCCGGGGCTGGCCGTGGTCCTGGTGGGCAACGACCCGGCCTCGTCGGTCTACGTGCGCAACAAGCGCCGGGCCGCGGAGAAGGTCGGGATCCGCGCGATCGACCACGACCTGCCGGCCACGACCACCGACGCCGACCTCCTGGCCCTGGTCGACCGCCTCAACGCCGACCCCGAAGTCCACGGCATCCTGGTCCAGTTGCCCCTGCCGGACCGGCGCGATGCCACCGAGTTGATCCACCGCATCGACCCGCGCAAGGACGTCGACGGCTTCCACCCCGAGAACGTCGGCCACCTGGCCCTGCGGCAGTTCGGTCTGCGGCCCTGCACGCCGCGCGGCATCACGACCCTGCTGGCCTACACCGACCGCCCCGTGCGCGGCGCGAGCGCGACGATCGTCGGCGTCTCCAACCACGTCGGCCGCCCGATGGCGCTGGAGCTGCTGATCGCCGGCTGCACGGTCACGGCCTGCCACAAGTTCACCCCGCCCGAAGTGCTCGAGGCCTCGGTGCGCAACGCCGACATCCTGGTCGTCGCCGTGGGCCGCCCGGGGCTGGTGCCCGGCGAGTGGGTGAAGGAGGGCGCGGTGGTCATCGATGTCGGCATCAACCGCCTCGACGATGGCCGCCTGGTCGGCGATGTCGGCTTCAAGGCAGCGGCCAAACGGGCCAGCTGGATCACGCCCGTGCCCGGTGGGGTGGGGCCGATGACCGTGGCGACACTCATGCAGAACACATTGGAGGCGGCGGAGGCATCGGACGCGGGTTGATTCGGGATACAATTGCTGGCTTCCCGCACTCGGGTAGCCCAATGCTCCGCATCCTGGCCGAAGCGCTTACCTACGACGACATCTCGCTCGTCCCCGCGCATTCCACGGTCCTCCCCAAGGACGTCCGCCTCGCCACGCGCCTCACGCGCAGCCTGCGACTGAACATGCCGATCGTGTCCGCCGCCATGGACACCGTCACCGAAGCACGCCTGGCCGTCACGATGGCGCAGCTCGGTGGCATCGGCATCCTGCACAAGAACATGTCGGTCGAACGGCAGGCCGCGGAAGTCGCGCGCGTCAAGAAGTTCGAAGCCGGCGTGATCAAGGAGCCCTTCACAGTCGGGCCCGAAACCACGATCGGCGAAGTGCTCAAGCTCACGCGCGCGCGCAACATCTCCGGCGTGCCGGTGGTCGAGAACGGGCAGCTGATGGGCATCGTCACCGGGCGCGACATGCGCTTCGAGAAAAAGCTCGACGATCCGGTCCGCCACATCATGACCAAGAAGGATCGCCTCATCACGGTGCGCGAAGGCGCGAGCGACGAGGAAGTCGTGCAGTTGCTGCACAAGCATCGCATCGAGAAAGTCCTCGTCGTCAACGACGGTTTCGAACTGCGTGGCCTAATCACCGTCAAGGACATCCAGAAGAAGCAGGACAACCCCAACGCCGCGTACGACCCGAGCGAGCGCCTGCTCGTCGGCGCCGCGGTCGGCGTCGGCGGCGACACCGAACAACGCATCGAAGCACTCGTCTCCGCCGGCGTGGACGTGATCATCGTCGACACCGCGCACGGCCATTCGCAGGGCGTGCTCGACCGCGTCCTGTGGGCCAAGAAGACATTCCCGAAGCTCGAAGTCGTCGGCGGCAACATCGTCACCGGCGATGCGGCGCTTGCGTTGATGGACAACGGCGCCGATGCGGTGAAAGTCGGCGTCGGCCCCGGTTCGATCTGCACCACGCGCATCGTCGCGGGCGTCGGCGTGCCGCAGGTCACCGCGGTGTCGATGGTGGCCGAAGCGCTGCAGGATCGCATCCCGCTGATCGCCGACGGCGGCATCCGCTATTCCGGCGACATCGGCAAGGCGATCGTCGCGGGCGCATCGAGCGTGATGATCGGCGGTCTGTTCGCCGGCACCGAAGAATCGCCGGGCGAAACCGAGCTGTTCCAAGGGCGCAGCTACAAGAGCTATCGCGGCATGGGTTCGCTGGGCGCGATGGAGAAGGGGTCGAAGGACCGCTACTTCCAGGACGCCAGCGACGCCGACAAGCTCGTGCCCGAAGGCATCGAAGGCCGCGTGCCGTATCGCGGGCCGCTCAGCGGCGTGGTGCATCAACTCGCAGGCGGCCTGCGCGCGACGATGGGCTACGTCGGCTGCGCGACGATCGACGAAATGCGCACCAAGCCGTCCTTCGTGAAGGTGACCTCGGCAGGCACGCGCGAATCGCACGTGCACGACGTGCAGATCACCAAGGAACCGCCGAACTACCGCGCTTCTTGATCCAACCCGCGCCGGCTTCGTGCCGGCGCTTTCGCATCAGGGCCCCCAATGACCCACGACATCCATACCGACAAGATCCTCATCCTCGATTTCGGCGCGCAGTACACGCAGCTGATCGCGCGCCGCATCCGCGAACTCGGCGTTTATTGCGAAATCTGGGCGTGGGACCACGATCCGTCGGAAATCGCGAAGTTCGGCGCGAAGGGCATCATCCTGTCCGGCGGTCCCGAATCCACGACGCTTCCCGATGCACCCAGCGCGCCGCAGGAAGTCTGGGATTGCGGCTTGCCGCTGCTCGGCATCTGCTACGGCATGCAGACGATGGCTGCGCAACTGGGTGGCGCGACCGAAGCGGCGGACCAGCGCGAGTTCGGCCATGCGCAGGTCGAGGTCGTTGCGCACGATGCGTTGTTCGACGGCCTGAAAGACCATCCCGGCTCGCCGCCGCGCCTGGATGTGTGGATGAGCCATGGCGACCATGTGTCGCACGCGCCCCCCGGTTTCGTCGTCACCGCGCGCACCGATCGCATTCCCGTCGCCGCGATGGCCGACGAGTCGCGCCGCTGGTACGGCGTGCAATTCCATCCCGAAGTCACGCATACGCGGCAGGGCCAGGCGTTGCTGCGCCGCTTCGTCGTCGACATCTGCGGCTGTGCCACCCTGTGGACGGCGGCGAACATCATCGACGACCTCGTCGCGCGCGTGCGCGCGCAGGTGGGTTCGGAGGAAGTGATCCTCGGGTTGTCGGGCGGCGTGGATTCGTCCGTGGTTGCCGCGTTGTTGCATCGCGCGATCGGCGACCAGTTGACCTGCGTGTTCGTCGACACGGGCCTGCTGCGTTTCGAGGAAGGCGACCAGGTGATGGCGATGTTCGCCGAGCACATGGGCGTCAAGGTCATCCGCGTGGATGCGGCGTCGCGGTATTTCGCCAAGCTCGAAGGCGTCGGCGATCCCGAAGACAAGCGCAAGATCATCGGCAATCTGTTCGTCGACATCTTCGATGAAGAGTCGAACAAGCTCGCGAACGCCAAATGGCTCGCGCAGGGCACGATCTATCCCGACGTGATTGAGTCGGCCGGCAGCAAGACCGGCAAGGCGCACGTCATCAAGAGCCACCACAACGTCGGCGGCTTGCCCGAGCACATGAAGCTCGGCCTGGTCGAGCCGCTGCGCGAGTTGTTCAAGGACGAAGTGCGGCGCCTGGGCGTCGAGCTGGGTTTGCCGCCGTCGATGGTGTATCGCCATCCGTTCCCGGGCCCCGGCCTGGGCGTGCGCATCCTCGGCGAAGTGAAGCCCGAGTACGCCGACCTGCTCGCCAAGGCCGACCACATCTTCATCGACGAGCTGCGCAAGAACGGCCTGTACGACAAGGTCAGCCAGGCCTTCGCCGTGTTCCTGCCGGTGAAGTCGGTGGGCGTGGTTGGCGACGCGCGCGCTTAC
The DNA here is from genome assembly GCF_054049695.1 of Lysobacter sp. P5_C4. Taxonomy (NCBI): domain Bacteria; kingdom Pseudomonadati; phylum Pseudomonadota; class Gammaproteobacteria; order Lysobacterales; family Lysobacteraceae; genus Lysobacter; species Lysobacter sp. P5_C4. The sequence continues at coordinate 305,754 of NZ_JBFULX010000003.1, forward strand.
GAGTGGGTGATCGCGCTGCGCGCCGTGGAAACGGTCGACTTCATGACGGCCCACTGGGCGCACCTGCCGCATGATTTCCTCGGCACGGTGTCCAACCGCATCATCAACGAACTGCGCGGCGTGTCGCGCGTGGTGTACGACATCAGCGGCAAGCCGCCGGCGACCATCGAGTGGGAATAGGAAAATAAATTCCCCGATCCTGTCGATTTTCGCCGTTCTCGTTCGTCGTGACTGGTGAGGGGCCAGCAACGCTGGCCCAAACGAGGAGACTGACAATGCGCGTCATGGTGTTCGCAAAGATGCCCGCCGATGCCCCGGCCATGGAACCCACGCCCGAGGCGCTGGAAGCCTTCGCCGCGATGGATCGCTTCACGGACGAGCTTGTCGCGGCCGGTGTGTTCGTGGCCGGCGCGGGCCTGAAGCCGGGCAAGCGCATCACGCAGGAGGGCCAGGAGCGCCTGATCGTGGACGGCCCGTTCGCCGAAGCGCGCGAAGTCATTGCCGGCTTTTCGATCTGGGAAGTGAAGGACCTGGACGACGCCCTGGCGTGGGCGATGAAGGCCCCCGACTTCGGCGTGGGCGCGATGGAGATCCGCCCGTTCTTCGAAGTTGCGGACCTGGAAGGCTTCGTCTCGCGCGAGGAACTCGCAGCGCCCCGCGACGGTGAGCGCGGGAAGCTCGGGGTCGCTTGATCGCCACCGACGCCGACGTCGCCTGGATGCAACGCGCGCTCGCGCTGGCCGAGCGCGCGGAGCACGAAGATGACGAAATTCCGGTCGGCGCGTTGCTCGTGTCGGCCGAAGGCGACGTCCTCGGCGAAGGCTGGAACCGCAACATCACCGACCGCGATCCGACGGCGCACGCGGAGATCGTCGCATTGCGACAAGCCGGCGCGCGCGTGGGCAACCACCGCCTGCTGGGCAGCACGCTGTACGTGACCCTGGAACCCTGCGCGATGTGCGCGATGGCGATGGTGCATGCGCGCGTGGCGCGCGTGGTGTTCGGCGCGAGCGATCCGAAGACCGGCGCCGCCGGCAGCGTGTTCGACCTGTTGGCCGATCCGCGCCACAACCATCGCATCGAGGTTCTCGGCGGCGTGCTCGCCGACGAAGCCGGCACGCGCCTGACGAATTACTTCCGCAGGAAGCGCGGCAAGCCGCTGCTCTGAATCGGCGTGGGCCGATTCAACCGCGCTTGCGCTTCATCTCCTGCTCCATCTCCAGGTCGAAGCTGGAAACCGACAGGCTTACTTCGCTGCCCATCACGATGCTCGCCGCGAGCAAGAACAGGACGCCGAGCAGCGCCAGCGCAGTCGGCACCACGCCGAGCTTGAACCCGGTGAAGGCATCCAGCGCCAGCGACAGGCTCGTGCCCACGAACGCACCGAGCGCACCGTAGAGCATCTGGCATGCGCGCAGCACCAGGTGCGCGCGGCGACGATGGCGGTGGATCTGGTCCTGGCGCTCGCCGGCATCGGGCGCGTCGAATTCCCAACTGACCATCAACGCACGCAGGCGATCGACCACGCGCGCCAGGCGGGCGTTCGCGGACGTCAGCAGCGACGCCGTGGCCGCCATGAGCAGGGCGGGCGCCAGCATGGCGGTCAGGATGGCGTAGTGGGCGAGGGCGGACTGGAGGACGGAGGGCATCGGCAGGCGGTCGGGCGAAGGGGCTGGGCTATCATGCGGCAGGTCCCGTTTCCCTAGCGAGCACATGGCGAACCACATGGAAAGTGAAGGCCGGTTGATCTGGATCGACCTGGAAATGACCGGGCTCGACACCGGCCGCGATTCGATCCTCGAGATCGCCACCATCGTCACCGACTCCAACCTGCAGGTGCTCGCCGAAGGCCCGGAGCTCGCCATCGCGCACCCGGCGTCGGTGCTGGAGGCGATGGACGAATGGAACCGCACGCAGCACCGCAAGTCGGGGCTGTGGCAGCGCGTCGTCGACAGCCGCGTGACCCTCGACGAAGCCGAGGCGCGCACGCTGGCCTTCCTGTCCGAATGGGTGCCGGCCAACGCATCGCCCATGTGCGGCAACTCGATCTGCCAGGACCGCCGATTCCTGCACCGCCTGATGCCGGCGCTGGAGGATCACTTCCACTACCGCAACCTGGACGTCAGCACGATCAAGGAACTGGCGCGCCGCTGGGCGCCCACGGTGCTGGCCGGCGTGCGCAAGCAATCGGCGCACACGGCCTTGAGCGACGTGCGCGATTCCATCGCCGAACTGTCCTACTATCGGAAGCACATGGGCCCCCTGTCGGGCCTGCCGACGGGGTAGGGTGCGCCGCTTCCTCGCACTGCTTGCGCTGTGCATCCTCGCTGCCGGCGTGCACGCCGCCGGCAAGCCGGTCAACGCCTACTTCCGCGAAACCTGGACCACCCGCGAAGGCCTGCCGCACAACCAGGTCAACGCGATCGCGCAGACGCCCGACGGATATCTGTGGTTCGGCACCTGGGAAGGCCTGGTGCGCTACAACGGCCTGGAATTCCACGTCATCGACCGCCGCAACACGCCGGCGCTGCGGGACAACGGCATCCGTTCGATCCGCGTCGCGCCCGATGGCGCGCTCGTCGTGGGGACCTCGCGCGGCGGCGTGAGCGTGTTGCGCAACGGTGCATGGCGCACGTACGGCAAGCGCGACGGCCTGGCGCAGGACGAGGTGATGGATGCGGTGCTCGATGCGAAGGGGCGCCTGTGGGTGGCCACCGAAAGCGCGGGCCTGACGCGCATCGATGCCGATGGTCGCGCGCACCAGTACAACCAGGCAACCGGCCTTCCGACCAACATCGCCTTCGGGCTGGTGCGCGATCGCACCGACGCCGTCTGGCTGTCGACGGCCGCGGGCGTCGTGCGCTTCTTCGGCGACAAGGCGCCCGTGGTCTACAACGAAGACGACGGCTTGCCGAACGCGCCGATCTTCCATCTGGAACAGATGGCCGATGGCACCCTGTACGCCGGCACCGAACGCGGCGCGTATCGGCGCGTGGGCGAGCGCTTCGAACCCGTGTCGCCCAGCTTGCCCGCTGACGGCGTACCGAGCCTCGTGCGCGATGCCGCGGGCGCCCTGTGGGTCGGCACCATCAACCATGGCTTGTTGCGCCTCGGTGCGGACGGGGCACTGGATTCGCTGAGCAGCCAGAAAGGCTTGCCGAACAATCGCGTCGCCGCATTGTTCATCGATCGCGAAGGCAGCCTGTGGGCCGGCACGAATGCGGGCCTGCTGCGCCTGCGGGATGCGCCCTTCACCACCTTCAACACCGAGCAGGGCCTGAGTGACGACTACGTGCGCGCCATCGTGCAGGGCCGCGACGGCAGCATCTGGATCGGCACGAGCCGGGGCCTGAACCGCTGGAAAGACGGCAAGGTCATCGACGTGCTGACCAGCGCCGATGGCCTGCCCGGCGATTCGATCCTGAGCCTGCTCGCCGAAGACGATGGCAGCCTCTGGGTCGGGACCTACGTCGGCGGCTTGTTGCGCTTGCGCGACCGCAAGGTCGTCGAGCATTACGACACCGCGGGCGGCATGCCCGGCAGCAACCAGGTGCGCGCGCTCGCACACGGGCTCGACGGATCGTTGTGGATCGGCACCTCGCGCGGCCTGGTGCAACGGAAGGACGGCAGGTTCCGTCTCTTCGGTTCGGCCGCAGGCCTGCCGCGCGATTTCGTCCTCGGCCTGCACGTCGCGCGCGATGGCGCGGTGTGGGTCGGCACGGCGAATGGCGCGGCGCGCGTGATCGACGAACGCGTCGAACCCATCGACCTGCATCGCATGAACGATGCGCAGGATGTCTTCGACTTCCACGAAGACAGCGACGGCACGGTGTGGATCGCCACCGACCGCGGCCTGGTGCGTTATCGCCAGGGGCAGCTCGCGTCGATCGGCCTGGCGCAGGGATTGCCGATCGACACCTTGTTCCAGGTCGTCGACGACCAGGCGGGCAGCCTGTGGCTGACGTCGAACCGCGGCGTGCTGCGCGTGGCACGTCGCGATGCCGAAGCGGTCCTGGGCGGCAAACAGCGCACGGTGAATCCCGATCAATTCGGCGAACCCGATGGCCTGGCGAGCAGCCAGGCGAACGGGGGATCCGGGCCCGCGGCCATCCGCGACGCGCAAGGCCGTCTGTGGGTCGCGACGGCGCGCGGCGCGGCGATGGTCGACCCGACGGTGTTGCACAGCTATCGACGGCAATTGCCGCCAGTGGTGATCGAACAGGTGCTCGCCGATGATCGCGAGCTTCCGACGCAGGCGCGCCTCGTGTTGCCACCGGGCACGCGCAAACTCGAATTCCACTACGCCGGTTTGAGTTTCCAGATGCCGCGCCTGCTGCGGTATCGCTATCGGCTCGAAGGCGTGGACGCCGGCTGGAACGAACGCGGCAACCAGCGCGTCGCGCAGTACACCAACCTCGGGCCGGGCAAGTATCGGTTCCTCGTCACCTCCTCGGCGCCGGGGCTGGGGCAGGGGTGGAATCCCGATACCACGGCGTTGGAAATCCAGATCCGGCCGCAGGTCTGGCAGAACGCGTGGTTCATGGCAGCCTGCGCGGCGGCGCTCGCGTTGCTGGTCGTCTTCTACATCCGCTGGCGCACGCGCAGCTTGCGCATCCGCGCGATCGCGCTGGAAAGCGAGGTCGATTCACGCACGCGCGACCTGCGCGAACAAGCCGCGCGCCTGCTCACCGCCGATGAAGAAAAGACGCGGCTGTTGCACCAATTGCAGGACAAGTCCGAAGCCTTCGAACGCCAGGCGCGCGAGGATGCGCTGACCGGATTGCAGAACCGCCGCAGCCTCGACGAGCGCCTGGCGCAAGCGTTCGATGCGGCGGTGCGCACGCAGCAGCCGCTGGCGTTCGCCTTGCTGGACATCGACAACTTCAAGCACATCAACGACGCGTACTCACATGCGGCAGGCGACGAAGCCCTGCGCGAAGTCGCGCGCGCGTTGCGACAGGCGGTGGATGGTGATGCGTTGCTCGCACGCTGGGGCGGCGAGGAGTTCGCGGTGTTGTTCCCGACGGCGACGCTGGAACAGGCGCGCGCGCGTTGCGAAACGGCGCGCGCCGCGATCGAAGGCCTGAACTGCGACGGATTCGCGCCGGGCTGGCGCATGACGCTGAGCGGCGGCGTGTGCGACCGCATGGGCTTCGCCCACCACGAACGCCTCGTACGGCGCGCCGATCAGCTGCTGTACGAGGCGAAGCGGGCGGGCAGGAACCGAATCGTCGGTTAGGCCTTGGCCTTGGCCTTCGCCAGGGCGAGCCACGTATCGACGACGGTATCGGGATTGAGCGACACCGATTCGATGCCCTGTTCCATCAGCCACAGCGCGAGATCCGGATGGTCGCTCGGGCCCTGGCCGCAGATGCCGACGTACTTGCCCTTGGCGCGCGCGGCCTTGATCGCCATCGACAGCAACTTCTTCACCGCCGGGTCGCGTTCGTCGAAGAGGTTGGCGACGATCGCCGAGTCGCGATCCAGGCCGAGCGTCAGCTGCGTGAGGTCGTTGGAACCGATCGAGAAGCCATCGAACAGCTCGAGGAATTCATCGGCCATCAGCGCGTTGGACGGCACCTCGCACATCATGATGACCTTCAGGCCATCCTTGCCTTGCTCAAGGCCGTTTTCCTTCAGCACGTCGAGCACCTTGCGGCCTTCGTCGAGCGTGCGCACGAACGGGATCATGACCCAGCAGTTGGTCAGGCCCATCGTGTCGCGCACCTTCAACACGGCGCGGCATTCCAGCGCGAAGGCGTCCTTGAACGACGGATCGACGTAACGGCTCGCGCCGCGGAAGCCGATCATCGGATTTTCTTCGTGCGGCTCGTACTTCGAACCGCCGATCAGGTTGGCGTATTCGTTCGACTTGAAGTCCGACAGGCGCACGATCACCGGATGCGGCGCCACCGATGCGGTGATCGTCGCGATGCCTTCGGCGAGGCGGTCGACGTAGAAGTCGACCGGGCTGGCGTAACCGGCCATCTTCGCGTCGATCTTCTGTTTGGTCGCCGCGTCCTGCTTCGCGTATTCGAGCAGGGCCTTGGGATGCACGCCGATGTGCGAGGCGATGATCATTTCCAGGCGCGCCAGGCCGATGCCCGCGTTCGGCAACATGCCGAAGTCGAAGGCGCGGTCGGGGTTGGCGACATTCATCATGATCTTCAGCGGCGCCGGCGGCATGTTCGCCAGGTCGGTTGTCGTGCGCTCGAAGGGCAGGGCGCCGTCGTAGATGAAACCGGTGTCGCCTTCGGCGCAGCTGACCGTGACCGTTTCGCCGTCCTTGATCCGATCGAGCGCATCACCGGTGCCGACGACCGCCGGCACGCCCAGTTCGCGCGCGATGATCGCCGCGTGGCAGGTGCGGCCGCCGCGGTTGGTGACGATGGCCGAGGCGCGCTTCATCACCGGTTCCCAATCGGGGTCGGTCATGTCGGCGACGAGCACGTCGCCGGGCTGCACGCGGCTCATGTCGTCGAGCGATCGCACCACGCGCGCCACGCCTGCGCCGATCTTCTGGCCGATCGCACGGCCTTCGGCCACGATCGTGCCGCGCTTTTCGAGGTTGTAGCGTTCGATCTGCGTCGCGTGGCCGCGCGATTTCACCGTTTCCGGGCGCGCCTGCACGATGAACAACTTGCCGCTGACGCCGTCCTTCGCCCACTCGATGTCCATCGGGCGGCCGTAGTGTTGTTCGATGATCAGCGACTGGCGCGCGAGTTCGTGCACGTCTTCGTCGCTGACGGAGAAGGTGTTGCGCAGGTTGGCCGGCGTGTCTTCGTTGCGCACGCGCTCGCCGGGCTGGTCGGAGTACACCATGCGGATCTGCTTGGAACCGAGCGAGCGGCGGAGGATCGCCGGCTTGCCCTGCTTGAGCGTGGGCTTGAAGACGTAGAACTCGTCGGGGTTCACCGCGCCCTGCACGACGTTCTCGCCCAGGCCGTAGCTGGCGGTAATGAACACCACGTCGCGGAAACCCGATTCGGTATCCAGGGTGAAGAGCACGCCCGACGAACCCACGTCCGAGCGCACCATCAACTGCACGCCCGCCGACAGGAACACATCCTCGTGCTTGAAGCCGTGGTGCACGCGATAGGCGATCGCGCGGTCGTTGTAGAGCGATGCGAAGACTTCCTTGACCTTGCGCACGACATCGTCGGCGCCGGTGACGTTGAGGAAGGTTTCCTGCTGGCCGGCGAAGCTGGCGTCGGGCAGGTCTTCGGCGGTGGCCGAGGAACGCACGGCGACCGCGAGTTCACCGCCGCCCCCGCTGTTGCCGGCATTCTCCGCGCACAGCTTCGCGTAGGCCGTACGGATGTCCTGGTCGAGGTCGGGCTGCAGCGGCGCATCGATCACCCAGCCGCGGATCTGCGCGCCGGCCGCGTTGAGGGCGGGCACGTCCTCCACGTCCAACGTGGCCAGGCGGTCGAAGATGCGCTGGTGGAGATCGTTGTGGGCGATGAAGGCCTTGAACGCATCGGCCGTGGTGGCGTAGCCCCCCGGCACGGAGACGCCGAGCTTCGCCAGGTTGCCGATCATCTCGCCGAGCGAGGAATTCTTGCCACCCACCTGCGCAAGGTCGGTCAGTCGCAGGTCGTGCAGCCACAGGATGTTGGCGCTCAAGGCGTGGGGCTCCGGCATTCGAAATGGGGGAGGGGCGTGGCACACACGGGCCGCGCCGCCGCGAAGCGCGGTATTTTACAGACCCCGCGTCCTCATCGCCTGCACATGACCCAGACCCGCCCGGTCTTCTATGTCTCCGACGGCACCGGCATCACGGCCGAAACCATCGGCCACAGCCTCCTGACCCAGTTCGCCGACACGCGGTTCACGACCGACCGCATCTCCTTCGTCGACACCGCCGAGAAGGCCCGGGAGGCCGCCAACCGCATTCGTGAGGCCGGCGAAGCCGCCGGGGCGCGGCCCATCGTGGTCAACTCCTGCGTCGACAACGAGCTGTATCGCATCCTGGCCGAGAGCGGCGGGTTGATGCTGGACATCTTCGCGCCCTTCATCGAGCCGCTGGAACGCGAGCTGGGGGAGCAGCGCACGATGCGGGTGGGGCAGGCGCACGGCATGGTGAATTTCGAGGCCTACCACCGCCGCATCAACGCGATGAACTACGCGCTGACGCACGACGACGGCATGATCATGGACTTCGAGGACGCCGAGATCATCCTGGTCGGCGTGTCCCGCGCGGGCAAGACGCCGACCTGCGTGTACCTGGCACTGCACTACGGCATTCGCGCTGCCAACTATCCGCTGACCGAGGAAGACCTCGAGGCCGACCGCCTGCCGGCCAAGCTCCGGGCGCATCGCCACAAGTTGTTCGGGCTGACGATCGATCCGATCCGCTTGCACCAGATCCGCCAGGAACGCCGGCCGAATTCGCGGTACTCGCAACTGGAGACGTGCAGGCGCGAAGTTGCACAGGCCGAGCACATCTTCCTCAACGAGCGATTGACGACGTTGAGCACGACGCACACGTCGATCGAGGAAATCTCGAGCAAGGTGCTGACCACGCTGGGCATCCACCGGGAGATGTTTTGACGGCGTGAAGCCCGGGCCGCTTTTTTGCGTGGATTTTCCGAACGCGTTGCCGCCCGTTGGGAAAGCAAAACGTTATGCCTGCAAGGGCATGTCGTCAATGCTGCCGCGAAGGGTTTGTGGCGTGTAGGATCGCCCCATGAGCCGTCTCGCATCCCGCACCGCACGCATCCCCCGACTGAGCCGCTTCGGCTGGCTGATGGCGTTGTATGCGGAGAACCACGTGCGCCTGGTGCGCCTGTTCGAACCGCAGCACCTGGCCGTCGGACGCTACGTCTCCAGTGTCGGCGACGGGCTCGACGTCGTGCTCGATGTCGTCGAGCTGCACGCCTACACCGTCGAACTCCGATTGAGCTACGCCATCCGCGATCCGCTGACCGGCCAGCCCGATCCCTCCGCGCACCTGCGTCTGTATCGCGATGCGAAGCAGGTGGAGGCGACGCACTGCTACGTCGGACGGCGCTGGCAGGATGTCATCGGCATGTATCCGCCGCCTGCCGAAGTGGTCTGCCACCGCCTGCGCATGAACACCTTCCTCGGCAAGTGGATCCAATACCTCGCCGAGCAGGGGCACGGCGTTGCGACGCTGGTGCGGTTGCCGGACGAGACGACGACGATCGCCGCCTGACCTGGCCGGGATCGCAATCGGTGTGATGCCGCGGTGATTCTCCACCGAGAATAATTCTCGGGGTCGGCCCGGCACACGCGCCGGCTGGATACACTCCGGCGCCGCCCGCTGCGCGATCGCGCGGGCGTTGTCTTTTCCGGGGAAGTGCAGGGTCGTGTCCATCGTGTTTCGCCTGGCCGTCTGCGCGGCCTTCGTTCTTTTGTGCGCGTGCGCCAGCCGTGGCCAGGAGGCGTCCGTCTTGCCCGAGGCCGACCCCGTCGCCACGGCCGTCGGCCGCCCCGAGTACCGCATCGGCCCGAGCGATCTTCTCGCCGTCACTGTTTTCCAGATCAAGGACTTGGACCGCGAAGTTCGCGTGAACAATGCCGGTGACGTGTCGTTGCCGCTGATCGGCGCACTGCCCGCCGCGGGCAAGACGGTCGGCGAACTCCAGGCCGACATCGCCGCGCGCTTTTCCGAGCGCTTCCTGCAGGATCCGCAGGTCACGGTGTTCGTCAAGGAATACGCGAGCCAGCACGTCACCGTCGGTGGCGCCGTCGACAAGCCCGGCATTTTCCCGATCACCTCGCGCATGACCCTGTTGCAATCGATCGCGCTGGCCGGCGGGCTCGACGACGTGGCCAGCCAGCGCAACGTGCTGGTCTTCCGCAATTCGGGCGGTGAACGCCGTTATGCGCGCTTCGACGTCGCGGCGATCCAGGCCGGCGAACAACCCGATCCGCAGTTGGCAGCCGAGGACGTCGTGGTCGTCGACACCTCCGGCGGCAAGATGACCTTGCAGGCGCTGATCAAGCTGGCGCCGTTCGTGGCCGTGTGGCGGGCCTACCGATGAACCTCGCAGACGCCCCACAGATCGTCGCGGCCGACGCCGCCGCGCGCGACGACGACGACCAGATCAACCTCCTCGATTACTGGCACGTGCTCGTCGACCGGCGCTGGATCGTCGCCGCCGTGGCCGCGTGCGTGTTCGTGCTCGTGTTGGCCGCGACCTTGCTCGCCACGCCCGTGTTCCGTGCATCCACGACGATGCAGATCGAACGCGACACGATGAAGATCATGGACGTCGAAGGCCTGACGCCCGCCGAGTCGCCCATGGATCGCGACTTCTACCAGACGCAATACGAATTGCTGCGCAGCCGCTCGCTCGCGCGGCGCGTCGTGCAGGACCTGTCGCTGGACAGGGCGCCGCAATACGCGCAGGCGATGGCGAAGGTGGAAGCCACGTTCGAAGCCAATGCGCCTTCGTCGAAGCGCCGCGACGCCCGCGAACGCGCGCTGGTCGGAGACGTGCTGGAGCGACTGACCATCGAACCGGTGCGCAACTCGCGCCTGGTGCGCGTGAACTTCGACTCGCCCGATCCCGCGCTCGCCGCGCGCGTGGCGAACGCCTGGTCGGATGCCTTCATCGCCAGCAACCTGGAGCGCCGCTTCGATGCGTCGTCCTATGCGCGCAAGTACCTCGAGGAACGCCTGGCGCAGTTGAAGGGCCGCCTGGAGGATTCCGAAAAGGCGCTGGTGGACTTCGCCACGCTGGAGCAGATCGTCTCGGTCGGCGAAAACGCGCCGTCGCTGAGCGCGCAGAACCTGGGCGAACTCAACGCATCGCTCGCGCAGGCGCAGGCGGCGCGCATCCGTGCGCAGGCGGCGTGGGACCAGGCGCGCGTGGGCAACGGCCTGGGCCTGCCGCAAGTCGTGGCGAGCCCGCTGGTGCAGAAGTTGCGCGAGTCGCGCTCGCTGCTCGCGGCGCAGTACCAGGAACAATTGCGCACCTTCAAGGCCGATTATCCCGACATGCGCCGCCTCGCGGGGCAGGTCGCGGAAACCGATCGCCAGATCGCCGCGGAGGTCGACCACATCCGCTCGGCCGTGCGTTCGGAATACGATGCCGCGCGCGCGCAGGAAACCCTGCTCGAGGGCCGCATGGCGGGCCTGAAACACGATGTGCTCGATCTCCAGGGCCGCAGCATCCGCTACAACATCCTGCGTCGCGAGGCGGAAACCAACCGCCAGCTCTACGACGGCCTGCTGCAGCGCTACAAGGAAATCGGCGTCGTCGGCAATGTCGGCACGAACAACGTCTCGACGATCGACCGCGCCGACGTTCCCGAGCGCCCGCATTCGCCGCGCCTGTTGCTCAATCTCGCCGTCGGCTTGTTGCTGGGCCTGTTCGCCGGCGTGCTGTCGGCATTCCTCCTGCATCACCTGGATCGCACGGTGCAGGCACCCGATGCGCTGGAGGCCTTTGCCGGCCTGCCGGTCCTCGGCGCCGTGCCGCGCCTGCCGAACGGCGAAACACCGGCCATCGCCTCGGCCGATGCGCGCTCGCCGTTCTCCGAGAGCTATCGCTCGGTGCGCACGGCCCTGCAGTTCGCCACCGCGCACGGGCTTCCCGGCGCATTGCTGGTCACCAGCGCGGGGCCCGCGGAAGGCAAGTCGACGACGGCGCTCGAACTGGCGCGGAACATCGCGCAGATCGGCAAGCGCGTCGTGCTCGTCGACGGGGATCTGCGCAAGCCTTCGCTGCACCAGTTGATCGGCGTGCCCAACGCGACCGGCCTGTCGAACGTGCTGGCGGGCGCAGCCGATGTCGCGGACGTCTTGCAGGTGGCGAACGCAGGCGGCTTCAGTGTCGTGACCTCCGGTCCGCTGCCGCCTAATCCGCCGGAATTGCTTGCAGGCGATCGCTTTCCGCGCTTCCTTGCGCAGTTGCGCGAGCGCTTCGACGTGGTCGTGATCGACGGTCCGCCCGTCCTGGGCCTGGCCGATGCGCCGCTGCTCGCGCACCAGGCCGAAGCGACGATGCTCGTCGTCGCGGCCGACCACACGCGGCGCGACGCGGTGCGCGGTGCGCTGCGCCGGTTGCAGGGCGTGCAGGCGCGCATGGTCGGCACGTTGCTCACGCGTTTCGACACTTCGCGAAAGATCGCGGGCCACGCTTACGGCAGTTACTCGTACTACGCCTACGGCAAGAAGGCATGACGCCGCGGCGCCGCGTGCTGATCGCGGCGGCGGTGGCAGTCGCAGCCCTTGCGGCGGTACAACTCGGGCGCGTGGATACGGAAATCGGTGCCGCGTTCGGGCCGGAGCGGACCATGCGCCTGCTCGATTCGACGGAAGGCCCGCCGACGCAACGTGTCGCGCTTGCGCGCGACGTGCTGTCGACGCGCCCCATCGATGGACGCGCGTACCGCGCCATCGCCGTCGCGCAAGCCGGCGACGCGCCGCCTTCGCACGCGCTGCTCTCCATCGCCAATGCCCGGTGGCCGCGCGATCCGCACACGCGCGCCTTGCTCGCCGAATCGGCGCTCGCGCAAGGCGATGCCGTGACCGGCCTGTCCCATCTCGACGCGATGCTGCGCGTCGCGCCGGCCTCGCGCGGCGCCACCTTGCCCCTGCTGGTTCCGCACTTGGCCGATGCGCGCGTGCGCGCGGCGCTCGTCGACCGGCTGGCGGCCGACCCGCCATGGACGACCGCGTTCTTCGCGCAATTGCGGGATCCGGCGACGCCCGCCGTCGATGCCGAGGGTTTGCTCGCCGGGCTGGACGCGCGCCACCCACTGGACCTCGACGGCTTGCAGACGCGCGTCGCGGTGCTGGACCGCGCCGGTCGACATGCGCAGGCCCGTGACGCGTGGCGCGCGCTGTTGCCGGAAGCTGCGCGGGGCGAGGACGCCGCCGTGTTCGATGGCGGGTTCGAGCAACCCGCGATTGCGGAGGGCTATGGTTGGCACATCGATCCCTTGCCGGGGGTCTTCGTCGAATACGACACCCATGCGCCGCATGCGGGCGCGTCGGCGTTGTCGATCGATTTCGGCGGGCGCGCCCAGGCGTTCGCGGGGCTGCGGCAATCGCTGGCGCTCGCGCCGGGCGGCTATCGCTTCGTGGCGTGGGTGCGCGACGAGGTCGAACGCCAGCGACCCTTCCAGTGGCGCATCACCTGTCGCGAAGGCGTCGAACTCGCGCGCGTGCCGTTCGATCGCGGCGAGGGTGGGGCGCAATGGCATCGCATCGATGCCACCTTCGAAGTGCCCTCCGATTGCGCGGGCCAGACGCTCGTCCTGGTGCACGCGGCGCGGTTCCTGGCCGAGCGGCACCTGCAGGGGCGACTGATGATCGACGACGTAGGAATTTTTCTTGCCAGGCAAGAGGCCGTGCGTGAAGGCGATCACGCTATGATTTCACGCGAGCGCAACACGCGACTCGACTTGTTAGGGGACAAGCACAAATGAAGTACACGATCATCGCCGTCGCGCTCCTGTCCATGGGTGCAGCGCAGGCGCAAGCCGCGCAGAAGCGCGCGCCGGCTCCCAAGCCGGAAGCGCACGCCACCGCCACCGAACAGGCAGCGCAGGCGCCGACCGTGCCGGTGCAGTCGAAGAAGACCCCCAAGGCCTCGTCGATCGTGCTCGGCGCGGTGGGTGTGGTTGCCGCGATCGGTGCGGCGAACGGCATGGGCGGCGGCGGCAGCAGCAAGCAGCCTGCGGCGCAGCCTTCGAGCCCCTGACGGCCCACCGACGGAGTCGAACGACGGGCCGCCTCGCGGCCCGTTTGTTTTTCTGAAGTTCCCGATGCAAACCCGACCGTCTTTCCTGGAGCGCCAGTCCGTTGCGTTTGCCTGCACGGCGACGCTGCTCGTCGTCGCCCTGTTGTTCGGCGGCGGGGCGCGTGGCGCGGGCGATGCGATGGTGCACCTGGCCATGTTGCCGTGCTTGGCGCTCGGCATCGCGCGATGGCGCACGGCGGAAGTCACGCGCTGGGACCGTGCATTCCTCGCCCTGTTGTCGAGCGCGCTCGCGCTGGTGGCCCTGCAGCTTGTGCCGTTGCCGCCTGCGTGGTTCGCGGCGTTGCCCGGGCGCGCGTCGGTCGCGGCGGATCTCGCGCACGCCGGCATCGCGCCCGCCTGGCGCCCCATGTCGCTGGATGCGTGGGCGACCGTTCGCGCCGCGCTTGCGATCCTCACCTTCGGCGCGATGTGGTTGTCGGCGCGTTCGTTGCCGCATGCGCTGCGTCGGCGTTTGCTGATCATCGCGGTCGGCGTGGGGGTGGCGCTGGCCTTCCTCGGATTCGCGCAAGCCACGGGCGGCCCGAACGCCCTGCGATTCCATGCCTTCCATCATCCGATCGGTGCGATCGCCACCTTCGCCAACCGCAACCATTTCGCCGATCTGCTCGGCGTGCTGTTGCCCATCGCGCTGGCCCTTGCCGCGCAGGCGCAAGGACGCGGCCAACGCGCGCAGGCGGGGCTTGCGCTGGTCGCGGTCGTCGCGCTGTGGCTCGCGGCGGCGCTGACGTTTTCGCGCGCGGGTTTCGTCCTGGCGTCTTCGGCGCTCGTCGCGGCCGCCTGCGTGCTGTGGTGGCCGCGACGCGGGGCAGGGCGTCGCTGGCTCGCGCCCGGATTGGCGTTCGGGATCGCGATGCTCGCCGTCGCGCACTTTGCGTGGGACGGTCTCATGCAACGGCTGCAGACCGATCCGCTCGACGATTTGCGCTGGCAATACGTTCGCCATGGCCTGGAGGCGATGTGGGCGTGGCTGCCCTGGGGCAGCGGCCTCGGGACCTTCCCGTGGGTGTACGCACCGATGGAACCGCTGCAGGCGATGGGCCCGACCTTCGCCGAACGCGCGCACGACGACCTGTTGCAGATCGCGATCGAAGCGGGCGTGCCCGGGCTGCTCCTCGTGCTCGCGTTCCTGGCCATGGTCGCGGTGAAGGCAGCGAGAAATTTTCCCATGGGGCGGGCCGCCGCCGTCGTGGATGATCCGGTCGCAAGTGTGACTGCTGTCGCGCTGGTGGTGCCGATCCTGCATTCGGTGGTGGATTACCCGCTGCGGACGTTTGCTCTGTTGGTGACAGCCGGCCTGCTGCTCTCAATCGAGGGGGTGCGAGGGCAGCAGGCCGGTGTTTGACAGCGACACCACAGGGGAAAGCAATGTTGTTCGCACCGATGCCGCAGGAGTTGCGGCAAACCACGTACAAGCCCGGCAAGTACGCCGCGCTGCTCGGCTGGAGCCTGCGCTTCGCAGACCTGGCGACGATCGGCGGCGCCGGCGCCGTCGCGTGGTGGGTGCGCTTCGGCAACCTCGACGTCTCGATGATTTACATGCGGCACGTCGCTATGGCCGTGTTCCTCGCCTTGCCCGTGCTGAGCCTGTCGAAGCTGTATCGCAGTTGGCGCGGGCAGGGCCTGTTCGCCGAGCTGCCCTCGATGGCCGGCGCGTTCGGCCTGATCTTCGGACTCACGATCCTCTATGCGGTGGCGATGAAGCTGCCGGTGAATCTCTCGCGCCTGTGGTGGATGTTGTGGTTCGGCCTGACGCTCGCGGGTGGCGCGACCACGCGCGTGATTGCGCGCCGCCTTGCGTCGGTGGTGCGCGAGCGGGGGATGGATTTGCGGACGGCGGTGATGGTGGGCGGTGGCGCGGATGCGCGCCGTATCGTCGAAGCGCTGGGTCGTCAGAAGGGTGCCGGTATCCGCGTCCTCGGCTGGTTCGACGTACCCGGGCTGGGGGGCAACCTGCAGGAAGCGCCACGCCTCGGCGACCTTGCCCAATTGACCGACTTCGTCGAACGCCACCATGTCGACCAGGCATGGATCACGCTGCCGATGAGCGCAGAGCGTGACATCGCGCGCATCCTCGATGCGCTCGCGTATTCGACGGCCGACATCAAGTTCGTGCCCGACCTGCTGGGACTTCGGCTGCTCAACCACTCGGTCGAGCAAGTTGCCGGCCTGCCGGTGATCAACCTGCGCGCGAGCCCGCTCGATGGCGATGCGCGCCTGCTCAAGGCCGTCGAGGACCGCGTGCTCGCGGCGCTGATCCTGTTGTTGATCGCACCGCTGATGGCGGCCATTGCGATCGGCGTGAAGCTGAGCTCGCGCGGCCCGATCCTGTTCCGCCAACGCCGACACGGCCTCGACGGCAAGATCATCGACGTGTGGAAATTCCGCAGCATGCGCGTGCACGAGGAAGCGCACGGGCAGGTGACGCAGGCGACGAAGCACGACGCGCGCGTGACCAGGTTCGGTGCGTTCCTGCGGCGCACGAGCCTCGATGAGCTGCCGCAGTTCTTCAATGTGCTGCAAGGCACGATGTCGATCGTGGGGCCGCGGCCGCATGCAGTTGCGCACAATCACCATTACAAGAACCAGGTGCAGCTTTACATGCAACGGCACCGGGTGAAGCCCGGGATCACCGGATGGGCGCAGGTTAATGGGCTGCGCGGCGAGACCGATACGCTCGACAAGATGTCGAATCGGGTGGAGCACGATTTGTTCTACATGCAGAACTGGTCGGTTTGGTTGGACTTGCGGATCGTTGCGATGACGGTCGTGGGTGGATTCCTCGGCAGGAACGCGTACTGAGGTATCGGCAAGTGCAGTCCACGAAAATAAAAGCCCGCATCCTCGTCGCGGGCATCAACTATGCCCCCGAGTGCATCGGCACGGGCAAGTACACCAGCGAGTTCTGCGAGTGGCTTGCCGCGCGGGGGCACGACGTGCGTGTCGTGACCGCACCGCCTTATTACCCGGAATGGAAGGTGGCGCCGGAACACCGGGCGCGTTGGTTTCGACGCGAACGAAAGAACGACGTGGATGTGATTCGCTGCCCGACGTGGGTGCCGCGCAAGCCGCGCGGCATCACGCGCATGGTGCACCTCGCGTCCTTCGCTGCGTCGTCCGTGGCGGCCTTGCTCTGCTCGATGTCCTGGCGCCCCGACCTCGTGGTCAACGTGGCGCCGACACTGGCGAGTGCCCCGGGCGCATGGGCCGTCGCGCGACTTGGTGGCGCCAAGTGCTGGCTGCATGTCCAGGATTTCGAAGTGGATGCGGCCATGGACATGGGGATCGTGGATGCTGGGCCGCTGCGCCGAATGGCATTGGCGATCGAGCGTGCGCTGCTGCGCCGCTTCGACGTGGTATCGACGATTTCCCCGAAGATGATCGAGCGCCTTGCGACGAAAGGGGTCGAAACGCATCGTCGTGCGTCGTTCCCCAACTGGGTCGACATCGACGCGATTCGTCCGCTCACCACGCCGAGCGCCTATCGCGCGGAACTCGGAATTCCCGAGCGCGCGGTCGTGGCGCTTTATTCCGGCAACATGGGCCTCAAGCAAGGACTCGAACTGCTGGGGACAGTGGCCCGTCGCCTCGCGGACGAACCGCAGTTGTATTTCGTCTTCGGCGGAGAAGGCCCGGCCCGCGCCGAACTCGAAGCCGCGTGCACCGGACTGCCCAACATTCGCTTCGTCGGCCTGCAGCCGACCGAACGCATGCAGGACTGGCTTGGGCTCGCCGATATCCACTTGCTGCCGCAACGCGCAGACGTTGCTGACCTCGTCATGCCGTCCAAGCTGACCGGCATGCTGGCCAGCGGACGACCCGTTCTTGCAAC
Organism: Lysobacter sp. P5_C4; assembly: GCF_054049695.1. Classification (NCBI taxonomy): domain Bacteria; kingdom Pseudomonadati; phylum Pseudomonadota; class Gammaproteobacteria; order Lysobacterales; family Lysobacteraceae; genus Lysobacter; species Lysobacter sp. P5_C4. The sequence continues at coordinate 323,325 of NZ_JBFULX010000003.1, forward strand.
CGCGCTTCCCGACACGGGCGTTGCACATGCAATCGCCGGATGCGGCATCGCAACGGCGCCCGGCGATCCCGACGCATTTACTGCGGCGCTGCGACACCTGTCCTCCGACGCCAGCCTGCGGCACGACCTAGGCGAAGCGGCACGCGCCCGCGCCGAACACGACCTTGCACGCGACGCGATTCTGCTACGCGTCGAAGCGCGGATCCTCGCGTTACTCCCCGATCGATTTTCAGAAGAAGTTGCCTCCGCATGACCAAGCGCGCCCTCATCACCGGCATCACGGGCCAGGATGGCTCGTACCTGGCCGAACTCCTGCTCGAGAAGGGCTACGAAGTGCACGGCATCAAGCGCCGCGCCTCGTCGTTCAACACCGAGCGCGTCGATCACCTGTACCAGGATCCGCACGAGACCGGGCGCAAGTTCCACCTGCACTACGGCGACCTGACCGACACCAGCAACCTGACGCGCATCGTCGCGGAAGTGCAGCCCGACGAGATCTACAACCTCGGCGCGCAGAGCCACGTGGCGGTGAGCTTCGAGATGGCGGAATACACGGCCGACGTCGACGGCCTCGGCGCACTGCGCCTGCTTGAAGCGATGCGCTTCCTCAAACTCGGCGACAAGTGCCGCTACTACCAGGCGAGCACGAGCGAGCTGTACGGCCTCGTGCAGGAAACGCCGCAAACCGAAAAGACCCCGTTCTACCCGCGCAGCCCCTACGGCGTGGCGAAGCTCTACGCCTACTGGATCACCGTGAATTACCGCGAGGCGTACGGCATGTACGCCTGCAACGGCATCCTGTTCAATCACGAGAGTCCGCGCCGCGGCGAAACCTTCGTGACGCGCAAGATCACGCGTGGCCTGGCGAACATCGCCGTCGGCCTCGAAGACTGCCTGTACATGGGCAACCTCGACGCGCTGCGCGACTGGGGTCACGCCAAAGACTACGTGCGGATGCAGTGGATGATGCTGCAGCAGGAAGTCGCAAAGGACTACGTGATCGCGACCGGCGTGCAGTACAGCGTGCGGCAGTTCGTGGACATGGCTGCGAAGGAACTGGGGGTCACGCTGGCGTTCGAAGGGGATGGGGTTGAGGAGCGCGGGGTCGTGCTGAAGGTTGAAGGGGACAAGGCGCCCGCGGTGAAGGCGGGGGATGTAATTGTGCGAGTCGACCCACGGTATTTTAGGCCTGCAGAGGTGGAGACATTATTGGGAGATCCGACGAAGGCGGGTTCCGACCTTGGATGGGTTCCACACATCACGCTTGAGTCGATGGTGAAGGAGATGGTCGCAACTGATCTGCGGGATGCAACGCGTTACAGGCTGCTCAAAACCCATGGATTCTCCGTGCACACGCCTGTAAACGCTTAACAATGTCATCGAGTCTGCTCGCCACCTCGAACCGCGCCCGCCGAATCATGGCTGGTGTAGGTGCAAATGGGCTGACTCAAGCCAGTCAGCTAATTATGAGACTTGCAGAGGTTCCGCTACTGCTCATGCTTTGGGGGCCAAATCGTTACGGAGAGTGGCTACTGATCGCTGCACTGCCAGCAGCACTGTCCTTTGGCGACATAGGAATTACAAAGACCGCCAAACGCGAAATGGCGATTCGAGCTGGCAAGGGCGACGAAGCCGGAATCGCATCGACATTTCAGAACTCATGGYTTTTGCTAATTAGCTTCTCGGCGATTCTACTGTCACTGCTTATTTTGGTGCTCCCGGAATTGCCTATCGCGCGGTGGCTTGTCCTTAGGACGATTGATGGGCCTGGGCTGAATCTGGCGCTGACGGCTCTAGCTGCACAGGTCCTGGTCTATTTCCAATGTGGCTTGCTGCAAGGCGCATTCACTAGTCGTGGTCGTTACGCTCTCGGCGAGATGCTTGTTGCGATTAGCGCAGTTCTCTCTTTTGGCGGAACAGTAAGCGGAGCGGCTGGAAGTGGCAGCATTGTGGGTGCAGCGCTGGGAGCATTGGCGGGACAAGTTATCGGTTATTTGGTGATGCTATTCACGTACATGCGAAAAATACCAACACCAAGGTACGGCGTTTCGAACTGGAATCTCCGCGACATCAAGGCCCTTTTCTCGCCGTCCGTCGCTAGCCTCGCGTTCCCCATATCAGATGCGCTGAATATTCAGGGGGTGCGAATCATCGTTGGGCTTGCGCTGGGTCCTGTAGCCCTCGCTGCGTTCTCGACAACGAGGACGCTGTGCCGACTTGCTCTGCAGCCGGCACTGGCGGTGGCACGCACCATCGAGCCGGAGCTCTCGCTAGCCTACGGCGCTGGCGAGAAATCTGAAGCCCGGGCACTCTTTATTGGCGCGAGCCACGGCAGCTTCTGGCTTTCCCTGCTACTTGCCATCGCCATCGGCGCGTTTGCACCACTCATATATCGACTGTGGGTAGGCGACGCGTTGCAATTGGACGTTATTGCCTTAGGGCTCTTGCTGATTGCATCAGTATTGAACGTGCTGTGGAACGTCTCGTTGGTCGTCCCATGCTCGCTAAACAAGCATCTGACCCTTGCCACGCCGTTCGTTGGCATCTACGGCTTTGGCTCCATTCTGTTGGTGTTTGGACTACTCAAAATGCACCCGGGCGCACCTGGTGCCGCGCTGGGAATCGTCCTTGCGGACGGCTTTGCATTGGCGGTCGTCCTTGGAGCTGCCCTTCAGATTGCGAACGTGCGCTGCACAGATTGGGTTCGTGGCGTCACCCGATCGCCACTCATCGCGGTGAAACAGATCGCTCAAAACATCTTTGCAGATCGGGCGTCGAGGCACGCAAGATGACATCGGAAATGCTAGGTCGATGATCGCTGACTGGACACTTTTTCTCTTCGTTCTCCTCCTGTCTTGTACAGGGGGGGTATCCGTACTGCTGCACCGGAGATTCGACGCGGTAGGTGGGGTTGTGCTGGGCTATTCATACTTTATCGGTGGCCCGGTACTACAGCTTTTGCTTTTTGGGCAAATCGACGATTTTGATCTCGCGATTGATCCAGTACGGTTGGGTTCGTCGTTACCGCTGGCGACTTACCTACTTCTGACTGCAGGTGTGACGCTTTGCTTCTTGAAGTTCCCGAGGAATGACAAGATTGGAGGCCTTGCCGGCTCATTCGACGCTCCCGCCCAGTTATCCGTTTACGTGACGCTGCATTTAGTTGCCTATGGGGCTCTTGCGGTGACTCTCTTTCTCATGTCCGGGAAAATGCGTGGCGGCCACTGGATGGAAGCAAACAATGAAATGTATGCAAGTGGTTTTCTACCAACTATTGTCGGCAACTTTTACAATGTTCTGAGGGTAACGCTACCAGGGGTGGTGGCGTTCGCATTCTTACGCAAAGTCCGATCGTTTCGGTCCTCGATTTCGACCTTGATCGTGTTTGCCGTATTCGAAGTAATCGTTTCTTCTAATCGAATCGTCTTGCTGTTCACCCTGATGGCAATAGCGTTGATTCTATGGACGCACAACAAGAAGCTCCTGATCATCCTGGTAGTCCTTGCTCCAATCGTTGCTCAGTTCAATGCAGTGTTTCCCGCCGTTCGCGGGTTGATGTGGTCGCAAGGGCTAAGTTATGCGCAGACCAGCGATAGTTTTCGAGTTGCAATAGATTCCGCGAAAGAGCCGATGCCGGAGCGCGGCAGCAAACTCGTCGGCTCCGCCTTCGAATCTGCAAATATTATGGTGCTCCAGTACGTAATGGATACGTACGGGCGCTCCAAGCCGTTGCTACACGGCGAGACAATGCTCATCAAGCCCGCCACGCTGTTTTTGCCTAAGTCGATCTTCCCGGCCAAACCCGAGGGCTTTAATACGCGAGTCGGCTTTGATATCACTGGCAACAATATTCTTGCGCTAAATACAACACTGGCCGGCGAGGCTTTCGGCAACTTCGGGTGGCTCGGCCCAGCCTTCTTCGGCTTGGTTGCGGTGCTGTTCTTTACGGCATCCCGTCTGCTCGGGGGGAGACTCGTCGAATATCAACTATTCTTCGTGGCATTTGCAGCATGGAGATTCGAATTTGCGTTCCTCGCGATTGGAGTCTTCGTATTGTTTTGGTTCTATGTGCTCTCAGCGTCATGCGTAAAGTCGATGGTGAGGCTGCAATCCGCCAAGGTGTGCCCTTGATGGAAGCGCTCCCTAAGTCTCAATTGGCGATCTTCTATCACTTCTACCCGCATTACAGGGCGGGGGTGATCGAGGCGATACTCAACGATCGACGCTGGGAGGTCACATTTTATGGCGACGCGAAGGGAATTGACGGAATCAATGAATATGACTTTCGCGGCTCGCCAAACTTCCGACGAATCAAGACGACATGGCTTGGGAAGTTCGTTATCCAGCCAGGTTTAGTCCGCGCGTGTGCTTTTGATGAATTTGAGTGCGCAGTTTTCTTGGCGGACCCAAATCATCTAACCACTTGGGTCGGCGCGCTTATTTGTAGGCTTCGTAGCAGACGCGTCGTTTTTTGGGGGCATGGTTTCAGAAACTCGCGAGTGTCACTAAAGAACCGCGTTCGACGCGCTTTTTTCGGGCTTGCCCATGGATTTTTTAGTTACGGCTACCGCGCCAAAACGGCCGCAATTGAGATGGGGTTCGATGCGTGCGACGTCCACGTCGGCTTCAACTCTCTGAATTATCGGTCGCAACGTGCGATGAGAGACTTGTGCGCTGGCGGCAATGCCAGCGGCACAAGCGCCGGCCTGCAGGTACTTTGCATTTCCAGGCTCACCACTTCGTGCAGGTACGAAATTCTCTTCCATGCCGTTGCTGAAATAAAGCGGCGAGGCCGTGTTCCACCATCGGTGACAGTTATTGGGGATGGCCCAGAGAAGCAGAGATTAATGTCGCTCGCTTGCACACTTGGCGTGGACGCTAATTTCTTAGGAGGCATCTACGATGAGACGGTTATTGCGCAAAAAATCTACAACGCCGACGTCACCGTGTCACCAGGCAAGGTTGGACTTACGGCGATGCACAGTCTTATGTATGGAACTCCAGTAATTAGCCACGACAGTCACGAATCGCAGATGCCTGAAGTTGAAGCGATAGTCTCGGGATACACGGGCGAGCTTTTTGTCGAAGGGAGTGTTGAGGATTTGGTGGATAAGTTGCTTGCTCTTGAGGCCCGATATCCAAATCGAAACCTTACTAGGGAGCGGTGTTACAAGATGATCGACGAAGTCTATAACCCGCAAATGCAAGTCGAGATCCTCTATCGGGCAGCTACCGGGTTGCCGGCCACGCGTGGCGACGAGGCGTTTCGATTGTTTGAAAGGGATGAGAAGTGAGCTTGCGGCGGCTGTTGAGGAAATTCAGGCGCTTGTACTGGCAAAAGCGGCTTCGACTGAGGCATGTGCATCCCACATTTCTTGCTGGTGGCGCTTCGGCGATTTGCCGCGATTTCAACGCCGGTGCGTACAGCTACGTCGGTCCCGGATGCGAGATCGGCCCAGGTGTTTCAATCGGTGCGTACACCATGCTGGGGCCCGGTGTGCGCATAGTTGGAAATGATCACGTATTCGAGAGTTCCGGAATCCCGGTGATCTTTAGTGGGCGACCTCCGTTTAAGAGGACTGTGCTTGGCGCAGATGTGTGGGTCGGCGCCGGAGTCATTGTTATTTCTGGGATAAGAATTGGGCACGGAGCCGTCGTTGCTGCAGGGTCAGTAGTTACCAAGGACGTTGATGCTCTTTGCGTCGTCGGTGGAGTGCCAGCTCGACACATTCGAAGGCGCTTTCGGACCGAGGCGGAAGATGCTGCACATTTAGAATTTCTCTCGAGGCCTCCCGTAGAGCAAGAGTACTGCTCCCCCTTGGTCGAAGGTGATGGGTAGCAGCATTACGCGCGCGACTTAGCGACAAGTATCAACGTCAATTCCGAATAGCGGTGAACGGATGAGCATTCTTAGCGCTGAGCAATCAAAGCCTATTCAAGGTGGGCCGAGTTACACCGTTAGGCATCGCCTTTACCGGTTTGGCTGGTCGTTGGCGTGGTTGGTACTTGCGGCCTGGACCCCTCCGCCATTACATCGATGGAGAGTTTTGGTGCTGCGATGCTTTGGCGCAACTGTGCATTCGACGGCGCATGTATACGGGTCTGCGCGCGTTTGGTATCCGCCGTTCTTGCGAATGGATGAACACTCTTGCTTAGGGCCAAGGGTAAATTGCTACTCGATGGCACCTGTTTGGCTTAAGCAGGGCGCGATAGTTAGTCAGGGATCGCACCTCTGCGCGGGGATGCACGACATTGGCGATCCCGCGTTCCAGTTGATTGCGAGGCCAATCGTGCTCGGCGAAAGGTGTTGGGTTGCGGCAGAAGCATTTGTGGGACCTGGCGTAACCCTTGGCGAGGGCGCTGTTCTCGGCGCTCGCGGAGTGTTGTTCAAAGACGCTGAGCCGTTCGGCGTCTATGTAGGCAACCCTGCTGTTCTCACGAGGATGCGAATACGGGTCAGCGAAGCTGAGACGTAAGAACGAAATATTGAGTTATGAATTGGTGAACTGATGAAGCGGGATCTCGCGGTAATAATTCTTGCACATAACGAGGCCTTGCATATTGAGCGATGCCTCCGTGCGATAGACGGTTTGGCGACGGAAGTATTCGTAGTCGATTCGGGATCGATCGACGGGACAGACCGCATTGCTGCCTCCCTGGGCGCGCATGTGCTGTCACACCCTTTCTTGAACTATGCCGCTCAGTTCCAATGGGCGCTGGAGAACGCTCCGATCACCTGCAAATGGGTGATGCGCTTGGACGCGGACGAGATCATTGAATCGAACCTGCGGGCGGAGATCGAAACGCAGCTGGAGACTCTGCCGTCAGATGTCGTAGGCGTTAATCTTCTTCGCAAACACGTATTCATGGGGCGGTGGGTTAAACACGGTGGTCGCTATCCGCTTCGTCTGCTTCGAATTTGGCGTCGCGGCCACGGTCGGATAGAGAACCGTTGGATGGACGAGCATATGGTGGTGTGGGGAGGTCGTGTCGTCACCTTTAAAGGAGGGTTCGCGGACGAAAACCTCAATGACCTCACTTACTTCACTGAAAAACACAACAAGTACGCCACGCGCGAAGCAATTGATGTGTTGAATCAAAAGCTGGAGCTGTTCCCCAGAGACAATGCATTGACTCGCGGAAGCGCATCTCTTCAAGCATCCATTAAACGATGGGGAAAGGAGCGCATCTACAACAGGTTGCCCTTTACTTTGAGCGCCATGTTGTATTTCCTCTGGAGATATGTCTTCCAGTTTGGGTTCCTCGATGGTCGTTCAGGGCTCGTCTATCATTTTCTTCAGGGATATTGGTACCGGTTCCTGGTAGGCGCGAAGTTGATGGAATTTGAGAATGCCATTCGTCACTTGTCAACGAAGCAAGACGTCATAAACGAGCTCTCTCGATTAACTGGTCACAATCTGGCAGGTTCGTCGACGAGCGAGGATCGGGCGGCCCTATGATCCCCATCATCCTCTCCGGCGGCACCGGCAGCCGCCTCTGGCCGCTCTCCCGCGAGGCCTACCCCAAGCAATTCCTCCCGCTCGCCGGATCCGACACGATGCTCCAGTCGACCTGGCACCGTGTCGCACCGCTGACGACATCGCCTCCGATCATCGTCACCAACGAAGATCATCGCTTCATGGTCGCCGAACAGCTGCGCGAAGCGGGCTGCACGCCCGCCGCGATCGTGCTCGAACCAGTAGGGCGCAACACCGCGCCTGCGATTGCGGTCGCGGCGTTGCAGGCGATGTCCGGCGGCGACGATCCGTTATTGCTTGTGTTGCCTTCGGATCACGTGATTGCCGACCCAACTGCTTTCCGAACGGCGGTGTTGCGTGCCGAATCGGCCGCGCGGAAGGGCAGGCTGGTCACGTTCGGCATCGTGCCGACAGGGCCAGAAACGGGTTACGGGTACATCCGCGCGAAGTCCGACATGGGCGCGGGTGACGGCGTGCGCGATGTCGCCGAATTCGTCGAGAAGCCCGATGCCGCCACGGCGGCCGGCTACGTCGCTTCGGGCGATTACTTCTGGAACAGCGGTATGTTCCTGTTCCGCGCGTCGGTGTATCTCGCCGAACTCGAGCGGCAATCGCCGGCGATGCTCGTCGCATGTCGCGCGGCGCTGTCGAAGGCGGCGGTCGACGCGGACTTCGTGCGCCTGGACAAGGTGTCCTTCTCCGAATGCCCGTCGGATTCCATCGACTACGCGGTCATGGAGAAGACGTCGCTGGCGTCGGTTCTGCCAATCTCCGTCGGCTGGAACGACGTCGGCAGTTGGTCGGCGCTATGGGACATCGCAGAGCAGGACGGCAATGGCAACGCGCATCATGGCGACGTCATCGCGAAGAACTGCCGCGGCACGCTGGCTTGGGGCGATGGCCGCCTCGTTGCGATGCTCGGGTTGCAGGATGTCGTCGTCGTCGATACGGCTGATGCGGTGCTAGTCGCCCACAAGGATCACGTGCAGGACGTCAAGTCCATCGTCGCCGAGCTCAAGGCGAAGGGCCGTCCGGAGCCGACATGGCACCGCAAGGTGTATCGCCCCTGGGGCAGTTACGACTCCATCGATCTCGGCGAACGGTTCCAGGTCAAGCGCATCACGGTGAAGCCCGGTGCGCAGTTGAGCCTGCAGATGCACCACCATCGCGCGGAACACTGGATCGTCGTCAGCGGCACCGGGCGCATCACGCGCGGTGAGGAGACATTGATCCTCTCGGAAAACCAGAGCACGTACATTCCGCTTGGCGTCAAGCATCGCCTGGAGAATCCGGGCCGCATGCCGCTGGAACTGATCGAGGTGCAGTCCGGCAGTTATCTCGGCGAGGATGACATCGTGCGCTTCGAGGATGCCTACGGGCGGGGTTGATGGCGTGTTGATGGACAGTCGGTGGGGGAGGGGAGTGGGCATCGCGTGCGTCGCGGTGCTCTCCTGGTTCTATTGCCGGCCGGGGCATCTTTCCGCCGGAGACGCACCAGCATTGGATGCACTGGCGCACTGCGGCGTGTTCGCCGCGATCGGGTACTGGTACGCGCGCGCAATCAGTGCACGCCTTTCGTTCTTATTGCCGCTCGTAGCGTTGGCTGTCGCGCTGGAATGGCTGCAGTGGTGGCGGGGCGATTACGCGCGCGTCGAGTGGGCCGACATCGCCTGGAATGTCGGCGGCGTTCTGCTGGGGTGGGCATTGGCCCGCGCGCGCAAGTAGCAGCGCACCCGAGCGGGCCGTTCAAACCTGGCGCAGCGAGCCTTGGTGCTCGAGGAACCACCGATACGTCGAGGCGATCCCTTCGCGCAGCGGGGTTTTCGCCTTCCACCCAAGCCGTGAAAGACGACCGACATCGAGCAACTTGCGCGGCGTCCCATCCGGCTTGGTGGTGTCGTTGACGATCGCGCCTACGTAGCCTGTGATCTCCTTGACCAACTCGGCGAGCTCGCGAATCGAGATGTCTTCGCCCACACCGATGTTGACGATGTCTTCGCCTTCATAGGTCTTCGCCAGGTGCACCACGGCATCAGCGAGATCGTCGACATGCAGGAACTCGCGACGCGGCGTCCCGGTGCCCCACATCACGACCTCGGCATCGCCGCGATGCTTCGCATCATGGAATTTGCGGATAAGCGCGGGGAGCACATGCGAGTTCTGCAGATCGAAATTGTCGCCCGGGCCATACAGGTTCGTCGGCATGAGGCTGATCGCGTTGAAGCCGTACTGGCGCCGGTAGGCCTGGCACAACTTGATGCCGGCGATCTTGGCGACCGCGTACCACTCGTTGGTGGGTTCAAGTGCGCCCGTCAGCAGGTAGTCCTCGCGAATCGGCTGGGGTGCGAGCTTCGGGTAGATACAGGATGAGCCCAGGAACACGAGCTTTTTCGCACCGTGGCGATACGCGGCGTCGATGACGTTGTCCTGGATCTGCAGGTTCTCGAGCAGGAACTCCGCGGGGTAGGCGTTGTTGGCATGGATACCGCCGACTTTCGCTGCAGCCAGGAACACGATGTCCGGTTTCTCGGCCGCGAAGAACGCTTCGACTGCGTCGCGATCGCGCAAGTCCACCTGGTCGCGGCCAGCGAGCAGCAACTGATTGAAGCCCTCAGCCTGGAGACGGCGCACGATGGCGCTGCCCACGAGGCCGCGGTGGCCGGCGACGAAGATGCGGTCTTGGGAATGCATGGACGACTGCGAATCGGAAACGAACACGCATGATACCGGCGCTTCGCGTGCGTTCCCGCCCCGCTATGCGGCCACGATGCCCGAAAAGTTCTTACTGCGGCATCGCTGGCCGCTCATCCCGGTATTCGCACATGCATCAAATGCCGCGGATGCCCATTCTCCGGCCGGAACACATGCTCCGCGCCGATCGCATCGGCGCGGTCGCTGATGTTCTGCAAACCCAGCCCCTCGCCGTTGGCCGGCACCTCGAAGGCGCCGCCTTCGTCGTCGATGCGCAAGGTCAGGTCCCGGCCGCCGTCATGCGGCTCGACGGTCAGCGTGATCGACACGCGGCCGCCGCAGCCGTGGCGGACGCAGTTGGTCGTCACTTCCTGGCAGATGCGGTAGATCGCGGTGGCGATGTCCTGGGGCAGGGCGTCGGCGTCGCCGTCGATGCGGCATTCGTAAGCGATCCCATGGTCGCGCGCCAATTCGCGCATCGGTCCTTCGGAGAGCGCACGCTCCAGGCCGAAGCGATCCAGCGCGAGCGGGTGCAAGGACTGGATCGCCCCGCGCAGGTGTTCGTGCGCGTCGGCGACGAGTTCGCTGAGTGAGCGGAGGCCTTGCCGGATGTCGCGCTCCTCGTGCGCCCGCTCGACGATGCGCAGGCGGGTGGCGATCGCAGTCATGTCCTGGCCGAGTTGATCGTGCAGTTCGGCGCCGATGCGTTTGCGCTCGTCTTCCTGCTTGGACACCAGGCGATTGGCGGCATCCGAAAGTGCGCGCGTGCGCGAGGACAGCATGTCGATCGTCGAGGTCAACGCGCGGCCCTGCAGGCGGAGCGATTCGCCGGACACGCCGATCATCAGCGCGGCGAAGCCCGCGGCCGAGGTCAACAACTGCAGTTGCATCGAGGGCCCTACGCCCACGAACCCGGGCCCCAGGCGATACACGGCGACGCTGAGCAGCGCGAGGGAGATGGCGGCCGTGCGCCAACCGTAGCGGAATGAAAGCCACAGCAGCGGAAACAACGCGATCATCAGCGGGTACAGATCGGCGTTGTGGATGGGCAACCAGGAAAGCCCCAGGGCGACCAGGGCCGGCATCACCACCAGGCCATCGGCGAGCACGTAGCGCCAGGGCTCGCGACGCGGCCCGAATTGCGCGAGTGCCGTGCGCACCAGCGGAGCGATCATCAGGATGCCGGTGAAGTCCCCGATCGCGAAGCTGATGACCATCTGCGGAGGGAGTTGCGGCACGCCGTCGTCGGCGATGTTGATCAGCACGAGCATGACGCCGCTGGCGACCGCGGCGGCGAGCCCGCACAGCAGGAAGCGCATCATCGAATCGGGGGAGGGGACCAATCCCGCTGGCCGCGCAAACGTGTAAACGATGGCGGCATACACGCACCACGGCGTGAACGATGCCAGCAGCATGGCGAGCGGATCCTGGAACGTCCCGCGCGCGATGGCGAGGAGCACGATCGCGATGACCTCCCCGACGAGCGTCACCCACCAATGGCGCCGCGGCAGGAGCCACAGGACCGAGAGCCTGAGGCCTGCGGGCAGGAACCAGTGCAGGCTCGATATCGAGTAAAGCAGGACGTAAGCCGCCAGGTAGGCGGGCGCGATGAGCCAATGGACTCGACGCGCACCGTCCCGGCGCGTTTCAATGCGGGTACCCCGCGCACGTTCCTGCCTACCGGACCCCACCATGCCACCCCTTCGCATTGCCTTGGTCGACGACCATCCCATCGTAAGGGCTGGCTTCCGGCAATTGCTGGAAATGGAACCCGGATGGGAGGTGACCGCGGAGCTCGGCAGCGCGCGCGAGGTGGCGGCCTGGCTCCTCACCGCGAACTGCGACGTGCTGGTGATGGATCTCTCGCTGCCCGACGGCGACGGCCTCGTGCTGATTCGCCATGTACTTGCGCAGCGGCCCAAGCTTTCGATTGTCGTGCTCAGCATGCACGACGGTGCGTTGTACGTTCAGGACGCGATGGCGGCGGGCGCGAGGGGTTATGTCACCAAGCGGGCGGCGCCCGACGAACTCGTGGACGCCATCCGCGCCGCCGGCCGCGGCGAGCGTTACCTGGGCAAGGACGTGCGCGCGCACGACGCCGAGGACGGCAACGAAAACGCATTGCTGCCGGAATTGACCGCGCGCGAAGCGCAAGTCTTCCTGCTGGTGGCGCGCGGGCATTCGGTGTCGCGCGTCGCGGCGACGATGGGCATCAGCAACAAGACGGCGTACGCGCATCGCGCGAACATCTACGCGAAACTCGACGTGCAATCGGATTACCAATTGCGCCAACTGGCCAGGCGACGCGGCCTGGTCGTGCCCACCTGAATCGCGGGTCGGGGATGCCGAAATTCGTCCGCGCGACGTGAAGAAAATCGCCAAAAAGTGTTGACGCTTCCGGAGACCGCCCCTAAACTTGCCGGCTTCCAGCAGTGGGGCCATAGCTCAGCTGGGAGAGCGCCTGCATGGCATGCAGGAGGTCGCCGGTTCGATCCCGGCTGGCTCCACCAATAAAATCAAAGCTGCAAACCGCTACTGTCCCCATCGTCTAGAGGCCTAGGACATTACCCTTTCACGGTAGCGACCGGGGTTCGAATCCCCGTGGGGACGCCAAACAAACAAGAAGGGCTGCCGAAAGGCGGCCCTTCTTGTTTTGGGCGATGAAAGTGGTGAGCAATACGCCGCTGCAATTGCACCTTGCTCAACGAAACGCGGCAAGGAGCAACACCACGAATCCGAGCACCGCAGCTGTCGCATGCCCGAGGAGCAACCACGCCGGAATCAGCACGCGATTCCATTTGTACTTCAGGCTCATCACGACGCCGCCGAGCGCGGCCAGCAGGAACAATACGAGGGCGACGGTGCCCATCGACGTTCCGGGGGCCGCTCGATCGGTGCAGATCGCATACGCGAGCAACGTCAGGCCGGAGGCTGCGAGCAAACCGTGGAGCATCGCGATCGCCGCGGGCGGATTGACGCGGCGTGCGAATCGGATGCCGGCCATCAGTAATCCGCCCAACGCCGCGATGCCGAAAAGAACGGCCGAAGTTTGCAGCATGTGCATGGCGAGCCTCCCTGGCATCGGTTGCGATCCACAGACTAGGCGCGGTCCGCAGACTGGGGTGTGAGGCTGGCTGGAGGAGGCACGGCCATTGGTGCCGGGCTGCTGGGCTCGGAAACGCCGCCCAGCAAGTGCAGACGCGTCCGTAGCCTGATCGAGAAGCTACGTAAGATGCATTATGCGAAGTTTCGTACCCACGATATGGCCCTCCTACGGGCTTCCAGCTTCCCCGACCTACCCCCGAAAGGCAAATTCTGCCTTTCGGGGTCCAAAAAAAAGCTGACGCGACACCAAGTCAGCTCACTGACTCTTGGCCGCTTCCTTTGCTTTTGCCAGTGCAACGATGCCCTCAAGATGCTGCTGCCGTTCGTGACGAGCGATGTACCAATCCTTCAGCAGAATCTCGATCAAGCCGATCAACAACTGAGCCTCCTCAGGCTCAACGTCGATTACGAGATTGATGTCCCGCTCCATGTGGGCGCCGATGTTTCCAATGTTTCGAACGGCATCAATGGCGTCCCACGTCGATTGATCGATGTTGCCCTTCAGTGCATTGATTTCGTCGACCAGGCGCGCCTTCGAAATACCCCAGTAGTCGCGGATGATTCCTTGCAGGCACCTGCGCGAAAGAGTTGCAGATGCCTTGGGACTCAGGTCACGAATAGCGCACGCCTCCTCGTAGTCCTCCCGAATCGGGGCAGGAACGTACGAAGGAAATGCCTTCGCGCTAGATTGGGGCCTCAGCTGCCAACTAAGCAGTTTTCCTACGAAGCGGTCGGTTTGAGCGTCGATTTTGTGCAGAGACGCCTTAATCGAGTACTCGCGGCACTCCGGCACTGGGCACGTAGTCGATTCAACGAGAACACCGAGGCGCACCTCCTCCTTGTTTTGGTCGTAGAAGGTGACCGTGCCCGAGGTGTAGTTCGATGACGTGATCGTCGTCGCCCGACCGCAATACGGGCACGTCCATGGAAAGGTCTTCATGAATGGCTGACCACCCTTTGATCTGACGCAAGACTACGGAAGCTGGTTCTGGGGAACAAGGCGGTGTCCGATTAGCTGGGCGTCTCTACAAAGCGGTCAGCAGGAACAAAGGCGGCCACCGCAAGGCTGCGCCCTGCACCCGGTTCGACCTGATCCTCGGGCGCGTCCTGTTCTTCGACCTCGGTCCACGGACGTTCGCTCAGATGACCAGTCTCCAACGCCATCACGCGCAGACGCTCGGCGACTTGGAACGTGAGGGCTTCGTAGAAGTCACGGGCGTCGCCCCACGGATCGCCATCCACGATCCAACGCCGGCCATCCGGCGGGACCATCTTCCGGGTCGCGGCCAGATACGCCTTCATGGCCAACGCGAGGAACGAGTCGCCGTCGATGAAGATGGTCGACGCGAGAGTCGGATAACGGTGCGCCTGGGCGGCTGCCCACGTTTCAACATGGCGTGTCATTGAGTGGCACCTCGTCCTGGTATGGGTTCCGTCGAAATTTCACGACAGGTTGTTAGGCTTGCCCCACCCGGGACACCGGGCATGGGAGAGAGACCATGCAAGAAGCCGACCTGACCGACCTCCGCGCCGAAGTCGTGTTTTTGCGCCACGTTCTGGCGGAGTTCCTCAACAGAAAAGGCGGCACAAGTAGCGACATCGATCAACTGGTGCGAGCTGCGATGAAGGACGCCGCGCAGGGTGGCGGCATCTTCGACACGAGCAACATTCACCTCAGCTCTCCTCTGGGCGGCAGCCCGCTGGATAAAGCGCGAGACCGTTTCCGAAAGCTGCTGAAGTAGACAGCTCATCGCGCACCCCCTTTTGGAGGTTGCTCGGCATCAAGCATCGCGGCGCTCCTGAGCCACGCAGCAAGCAGGCGCACGTCGGGATCGGTGGGTTCGGCGTCGAATGGTTCGAGTCCTTCCCACTGGCGCGAACGAAAGAGGAGCAAGGCGTTGATCGTCCGCGCCAGCGGCAGACATTCGTCGGCCGTGAGCGCTTCGATCGCGCGTTTGCGGGGCCCCATCATGCGGCGACCCCCTTTTGGCCCGTGTTACTCCCCGGGCCAATCGCCAACACCGCCTCTACCCTTTTCACCGGGTTCCACCGGGGAAAAGCCCCATCCGACGAGTGTTCCACGACGCCGACTGTCCCAACGGCGGGCCACCGGCGCAGTTGCATGTGCGGAAATGCGGACGCGCTGAGCGCAACGTGCGGGGCGCGGGCATCGCTGCGCTTACGCGCAGCGAAGGCCGCGCCCTCGCCCACCAGCTCCAGCTTCCTGCGCGTTTCCGTAAACGCCTCTGCGCGCCGGACGAGCAGCGAGAGCCACGTCAGGTCGTGCGGTTCGAAGGCGTGGTTCTCAGGCGTCACCAGTCGGCCGCCGATGATTGAATAACCCTCCCAACGGGGATCGATCAGATCCCCGTGTCGGAAGACGCGCAGCAGCCGGAACGCAGCCCACGCGGGACGCGCCTTCCCAGTCTCCCAATGGCCGATGGTGCGCAGGCTGACGCCGAGAAACTCGGCTGCCTGCTCCCGGGAAAAGCCCGATTTCTTGCGTTCTGTCGCGAACTGCTCGGGCGTGACAATGGGCGTTTTACGCGGGAATTTCCCGTGTTTTCCGGCTCGCGCCGGGTGACGCCTTGGATGCATTATGCGAAGTCTCGTAGATGGGCATGGGCGGGTTCTCTGTTCGGTCCCCGCCCATCCTGGAGGCCCCTGGCCCTCACTTCGCGCTTCGATGTGGCCCCACGTGGATGTGCGTACTCGCGTCGCCGACTTCGCCGCCATCGTCGGTCACGCGCACGGTCACGATGCGGTGTTCGGTTTCCGGCACCTGCACCGTCACTTCGAACGGCGGCGCCTTGCGGGCGCCCACAGGGACGAACTTCGCCTCGAACAGGTCGCTGTCGGCCAGGAAGAATTGCACGTCGCGGATCTGGCCATCGGGGTCCCGGGCATCGGCCGTCAGGATCACGGTGCCCGGCGCATCACCGGCGCGGGCCTGCAGCGTCACGACGGGCGGCAAGTTCTCCACGCCCAGGACCAGGCGGTCTTCGGACGCCGTCAGGCCTTCGCTGTCTTCGGCGACGACGCGCAGGCGTTGCGGGCCGACCGCGGGCGTCCATTCGAACGTGGAGGCGCCCGCCTCCGCCTGCACGGGCTTGTCGTCGACGAAGAGCGTTACCTTGCGGATCTCGCCGTTCGGATCGACGGCATCTACGTTCAACTGCATCGGTTGGCCCGCGTGCACGAGCACATCGTCCAGTGCCATGCGCACGCTCGGGGGTTCGGTGGTGTCGGCGCGGTTCGCCACGAGTGCTGCGTCGAAGACCAGGGTGTCCCGTGCATCGTCCTGATACCGATGCACTTCGACCGCCAGTACGTTCTCGCCGGCGCGCAACACCTCCGGCGACATTCGCACGGGGAAATACGCGAGTTCGGCCGCTCCCGTGATCGGCTTCAGGACTTGCTTGTCGAAGTTCACGCGGTGCACTTCGCGGCCGTTGAGGTAGACAACGGCGCCGTCGACTGCGCGCAGGCGCAAGGTCAGGTCGCGCAAGGCCTGCGGGTCGCGCACGTCGAAGTGTTTGCGGAAGTAGGCAGTCTGCGTTCCAGGTGCCACGCCCGACATTGCCTCGAGTTGCGGCGCGAATCCCAACGGCGCCGGCGCCTCCTGCCAGTGCGTATCGTCGAACTCCGGCGCGCTCCAATCCGGCGGCGGCTGGTCGAAGGTCTGGAGTCGCCACGCGCTGCGCTCCCGCACCAGGTTCAGTTGCGAGACGTCGAGCGCAAACCGCACGCCGCCGACGACCACGGGCACCTTGCAATCCGTTCGCTGTTGCACGACATCGAACAGCAGCGGCTCCTTCATCGGTTTGTAATCGCCACGCAGTTGGAACACGAGGTGGAGCGGGAATCGCTCTCCAGGTTTCAACGAGACGTGCCTGAGCGCCTCATCGGATCCACGAAGCGGCATGAAGACGGTGTCCTTCGGCAGGTGGGCCATCCCCTGCCGTTGTTTCGCAAGTGCCCTCCCCCGCACCCCCTGCCCGCCGATGCGGCTGAACAATTCCGCCGGCATGCCGACTTCGACCGTTTCAACGGATTGCCCGAGCTGCGCGTAGCGCTGCGGCACTTCGCGGAATTGCAGCGCCATCGTCGTTGGTGCATCGGTGTCGTTCCCGACCGACATCGACATCGCCGCCATCGTGCCGCTGAAACTGTCGAGGACCTGGATGTTCCGCCAGGCGAGGTTGTTGCCGTTGCGCACGTTGGTCGTGACATTGGTCCCTTCGGCGGTGCTGATGGGCGTGATGCGACCCAGCAACGCGAAACCGTTCACGTCGCCGAGGCAGGCATAGTTGCCCGGTTTCGGCGGATACCACGGGACTTCGAGGATCACTGCCTGGCCCGGCGCCAGCACGGGAATCGTGAGGGGCGCGGCGTCGTAGATCGGCGGAGACAACACCGAACGATCGAAGCTGGACTTGGTCACGATGAAACCGCCTGCCGAGGTCCACGGGTCGATCGGCGCGCCGGACGGCACCACGCCGCTCCACGGGCGCAAACCATTCACCAGCACCGCACTCGTCGCCGAGGAACCGTAAGCGGTGCCCGCTTCGGCGCGTGACGTGTTCGCCCGTTGCCAGCGCGCCCATTGTTCGTCGACCTTGCCGTGCAGCAGGAAGAAAAACGGATCGCGGGTCGCCGACGCAACGACGGCCATCGACCCGCCCGTGCCGCCGATATAGCCGTGGTTCGCGTCGTGGTTGGGCGTCTGTTCGATGTTCACGCTGAAGTTTTCCGCGGCGTTGGTGCCACGGTAGTTGTTCCAACCCAACTGCGTTGCATCCGACTGCGTGGCGGGCATGCCCGTTCGCAGGTTGCGCACCACGCTCGCGCTTTCCGCGGCAATCGGATCCAGCGCCGGCGTCAGCGGCGCGCCCATCCCGGTGCCGCCCGTACCGCGACCGGAGTTGCCCATGAACGTGGAGGTGTAGAGATTTGTTCCGCCGGTGCTGTTGGTCGGATCCGTCGTCCATTGCCAATACATCAATTTGACGCGCGGGTCGGCCTCTTGCAGCAGGAGTTCGAGGCGGTTGAGGAACTCGCGGTGCCACGGCAGGAAACCCGGGTTGTGGTGCTCCGGCGCGCGCACGTGGACTTGCTGTTGCTTCGTCCAGTAGTCGTAGCCGGTGAGCAGTGCGAATGCCGGCGTCGTGGCGACTGCGATGTACGCATCGCGCAGGCGTTGGCGTTGCGCGGCCGTGGCGGTTGCGGCGTTGACGCGCGGCTTGGTGATCTCCGCGCCCATGAGCCGGCTCGCGCCGCAAACGGTCGGGTAAGAATCCACCCAGCTGGCCGGCCACGCCGGGCTTGCCGACGCTTTCGCCCAATACAGATGCATTTGCTCGGTGCCGGCCGACGAAGACGTGCCGAGATTGCGCACGCGCACGTAGACGTAGTTCGGCAAGGCGAAGCGCGGGTTGCGATATTCGGGGTTCTGGTGCGCCGCTGGGGTCCACGATGGCGACGCGGGATTGAACGGCGTCGGCCGATAGTTCGGATCGGGGCTGTTGCGCACCCAGATGTCTTCGGAGATCCACATCGGCCCGGCATCGGGATTGGGTTGCACGCCGGTGTCGGCGGGCGTGTCGCGAATGTACAGATCCGCCTGGGCGATCGCCGCATTCGCGGCGCAACACGCGAGCGCGGCGACGACGCACTGCTTCAACCTGAAGAGCTTGCGCATGACGATCTCCTCCGCGCCCCTGCAATGAGGAAGGACGCAATCAATCGCCCGAATGGGTCACGCCGGTCGATGGATGCGACGGGAGCCGCATTCATCGGGGCCGACGCCCTCGCGCTCATAGGCCCTTGCACGCCGCCTGCACCTTGTCTCCCAAGGTTCGCAACTGTTCGAAGGTGCGTTCCAGGCCTGCTCCATCGAGTATGCGTTGCTCTTCGGCGCGAGCCGCTGCGCACGCCTGTCGTTGTCGATTGCGCTTGTCGCCTTTCCCGGGTTTTGCGCCACCACGATCGATTTTCGGTGCTTGCGCCTTGGCGCCTTTCGCGGACTTGGATTTCACGACACGCTCCTGCGCATGCGGCGCCTCCGGCACCGCGATGGTTTTCGTCAACCGACTGCCGGCTTCGCACGGCGTGTCCTGGTACGACACGGCGCCATCGGCGGCCACGCATCGCAACAACTCCGTGGCGCAGGCAAGGGCCGGCGCCATCGACAGCACGAAGGACAACGCGAACCGTTGCATGTCGGCATCCTTGCCTTTCCGCCCGGCGACGGGCCGGGCTTCCTTGAATCGCAACATCGATGACGGCGACGCACGTTGCCGGAGTCGTCGTGGCTCCGAGGGGCCTTCGCAGCGGGCGCCGCCGCCATCGAAGTCCAGATTGCCGTTTCGGCGGCGCGGAATCTGTCAGGGAACTCCGCAACGCAATGTCAGAACCCTGCTTTTTTTTCCAGGGCATCAGTCTTCGATCACCCGCCAGGTGTTGCGCCCGGCCGACTTCGCTTCGTACAGGGCCTTGTCGGCCAGCGCGAGCAATGTATTCGCCGACGCCGCCTGCGCGACAAATGCGATGCCGATGCTCGTGCCCATCTGCAATTGCAGACCCTCGAACACCACGGGCGCGCGCACCACGGCCAGGAGCTTCTGCGCGATCACTTCGGCCACTTGCGGCGTGCGCGCATCCTCGATGAGCACGGCGAACTCGTCGCCACCCAGGCGCGCCACCGCGTCCACGTCGCGCACGCACGTGGACAACCGCTCGGCGAAGGCCTGCAGGACCGCATCGCCGGCGAGGTGCCCGTGCGTATCGTTGATCGCCTTGAACCTGTCGAGGTCCAGCGCCATCAGCACCAGCGGCGAACCCTGCCGCCGCGATCGTGCGATCGCCTGCGCCAGTCGCTCGTCGAACTGGCGCCGATTGCCCAGCCCGGTCAACGCATCCACGCGCGCCAACTTCGCCAAGGCCTGCTCAGCCTCTTTCAGGGGCGTGATATCGAACGTCAGCGCGTAGAACCCGCGATGCGTTCCATCCGGCGCGAGATCCGGCACGAAATGCGACTGCAGGTACCGGCCGCCGGACGACGCACTCGGATCGCGCTCGAACCGCTGCTCCTGCCCTTCCAGCGCACGATGGATGTAGGGCGCCCATTCCAGGTAGGCCGTTTCCCCGCGTGCCTCGCGAATCGTGCGCCCGAGCAGTTCGTCGGGCTTGCGGCCGAACAAGCGCTCGTAATACGCATTGATGAAGGTGTAACGCTCCTCCGCGTCGATGTGCACGATCAGGGCCGGCATGTTGTCGGCCACCGCGCGCAGGCGCGATTGGCTTTCATCCAGCGCCGCCAACGCCTGCATCCGCTTGCTGATGTCGCGCGCGGAGGCGACCAGCTCCCAGGGCGCATCGGGGTCGCCGCTTTCCACGCGCGTCGCCGCGACTTCGACCCATCGCTCCAGCCCATCCTTGTGCAGGATGCGGAAGGTCACCGGCTCCGAAATGCCGGTGGCCGCGATCCGCTGGAATGCCGCGGAAGCCTCCGGAATATCGTCCGGATTCACCAGGTCCCAGCGCGCCCGCAGGAATTCCTCCGGTTCGTAACCCAGCACGTGGCGGATGGCGGGCGACACATACGACGGCGCGCCTTCGGCCGACATGCGCACGACCAGGTCGCGGCTGTGATCGGCCAGCGTGCGATAGCGCACCGCCAGCCGGCGACGCTCCGACAACACGGTCGCCACCGGCAACGCGAGCAGGCAGGTCGCCGCAACGAACAATTGCAGCAGCAAGGTCCGCTGCAGCAACGAAGGCGAGGCCACCAGTGCGAACGGCCCCGTACCCAGCGCGGTGGCAATGCCGCTCAAGGTCGCGATGACCACCGTCGCACCCACCACGCCCGCGAACCCGTGCCGGAACACCACCAGCAGCAACGGCACGAAGACCAGGAACAGCAGCGGAAATCGTTCCTGCGTGAACACGATCGCGCAGACGGCGAGCAACGCGCCCATGCACAGCCCGTAGTCGAGGTGGCGTCCACGCCGCCCGAGGATCCAGCGCCCTTCCCTGCGCGCCACGACCATCAAGGTCGCCACGATCACCATGCCGATGACGTGCGCGCAGTACCAGGTGAGGAAGGCGCCGCCGAACGATGTGCCACCGTTCAACGCGTTGACGAGGGCGCCGATCAACGCGGACAGTGCGCACGCCAGCAGCGTCGATGCGGTGGCCGTGAACGCCAGCGTCAACAGTTGCGCGGGGTCGGTGATGTCCGGCACGCGGCGTCGAATGGCGCCGGCCACGCAGGCGATCTCGACGAGGTTCGCGAACGAATTGCCGAACGACATGCCCAACGCGTCGCCATGGACCAGGCGCGCCGCGATCTCGCCGACCCACCCCGCCGCGATCCAACACGGCCATTGCCGCGTCGGCTTGAACAGCAGCACGCCGACGACGATGCCGTTGGCGATCCACGCCGACGAGACACTGCCGGCCACGCGCGTGAGGTCGATCGCGATCCACGCGAAGACCGCCGTTGCGATCGCGAGCAGCAACAGGCGGCCCGGAACCCCAGGCCACCGTGGCATGCGTGTGGTCGGGCTCACCACGCGTGCACCGCGCAGGATGGCCTCAGCGGCCGCGGCCCAGCCACCAGGCGATCGGCACGCTGGCGATCAACAGGCCCAGGCCCGTGTCGAGCAAGGCACCGACGGTGAAATCCATCGGGAAGCGATACCAATTCCAATACGGCACGCTCGTGGTCAGCCAGGCCATCACGCCCAGTGCGCCGCCCATCAGCACGCGCTTGCCGAAGGCCACGGGCGCCAGCGAAAGAATCCACGCAGCGAACAAGGCGACGAGTACGTCGATGACGAACTGCTTGGCCAGCGCAGGCCCCATCGTCTGCAGGTTCGGGTTGGGCGTCGGATCCCAAACGACGAAGGCCGATGGCGCATCCTTGTATTTGGTGGTGAAGGCATTCATCGCCTCGGTGTCGCGCCACATCGCCGGGTCCATGCCGGGGACCATGTACACGCCCGGGCCCTTGTCGGCGCTGGCGTGCAACGCGGTCATCGCCGCATCCTGGTTGCTGGCGACCTTCATGCCCATCTCGCCGATGGGCAACACGACGTGGGCGATGGCGCCCCACAGGAACAACACGATTCCGCCGATCAAGCCGGCAACGAAAGTCCGCATGCCCGTCCCCTTCCGATGCGCGGCGGATGCCGCGTGGCGAGGATGCACCGGCCCTGCCCCGTCGGCAACCTAGCAGGGCGGGCGAATCCAGCTCGCCGTGCGTGCGCCGAACCACACCAGCAACAAGCCTGCGACAAGCGTCACACCGAGGTACAGCAACGCCTGGTCACTGCGTTGCGAACGGGAGAACAGCAGGCATTCGAGCATCAACGCCGAATACGTCGTCAGACCGCCGAGGAAACCGACGATCAGGAACGCACGCCAGTACAAGGCCGCGGGGCCGCGATTCTCGAGCCAGATCGCGATGAAGCCGGCGAGGAACGAACCGGCGAGGTTCACCGCCAGCGTGCCCCACGGCAGTCCGTCGCCCAGGCGGCGCAACAACGCACCACCGACCCAGAACCGCCCGGCGGCGCCAAGGGCGCCACCCAGCATCACCAGGACCAACTGCTGCCACCAAGCGTTCATGACATGACTCCGGCGCGTTGCTTGAGCGGCCACAGCACGATCCCGGCGCACAGCGCCAGCGCCGCACTCGTTCCGAACGCGATCATCGGCGCGCCGTTCTCCCACAGCATTCCGAACACCGCCGAGGCCGGCAACAACAGCAATCCCGTGATCAGGTAATACCAACCGAACGCCGTGCCCGCGCGATCGGCGGGGATGAGGTCGGCGACGAGCGCGCGCTCGGCCCCTTCGATCGTTGCAGTGACCAGGCCGTAGGCGGGGAACAACACCCACAACCAGTGTTTGTCGATCGGCACCACGCCGAGCAGCACATACAGCAACGCGTATCCGGCCCAGCCGGCGAGGATCAGGCGTTTGCGGCCGATGCGATCGGACAGCGCCGACAATGGTGTCGACGCCAATGCCGCCACCGCGGAGAACGATGCCCACAACAACGTGATCCGGCTCGCGCCAAGCCCCAGGTCCTGCGCGCGCAGCAGGAGGAACATGTTCGATGCGTTGCCGAGCGTGAACAACCCGAGGGCGAACAGATAGCGGCGATACGGCGCGGGCAATGCCGAGAAACGCCAGTCGATCGGGCCGGACGACTTGACGTGCGCGTGCGTCGGCTCACGCAGGCGGAGCGCCATGATCAGCACGAAGACGGCGGGCACGAAGGCGAACAGGAATACCTGTCGCAGCGAGAACCCCAGCGCCAGCAAGGCCGCGGCGATCAACGGGCCGATCACCGCGCCGGCGTTGTCCATCCCGCGATGCAAGCCATACGCGAGCCCGCGTTGCTCCGGTGCCACGCTCGCGGCCAACATCGCGTCGCGTGGCGCGGACCGCAATCCCTTTCCCACGCGATCCACGAACCGAAACACCAGCACGCCGAACCAACTCGTCGCGATGCCGATCAACGGCCGCGCGATGCCCGCAAGTCCATACCCCACGACGACAAAGGGCTTGATGCGCCGCATGCGATCGGCCAGGGCGCCCGAGAACAATTTCAACAGACTGCTCGCCGCCTCGGCGACGCCTTCGATCCAGCCCAGCGCTTTCGGCCCGGCCATCAGGACGCTCGCGATGTACAGCGGCACGAGCGGATAGATCATGTCGCTCGCCGCGTCGTTGACCAAACTGATCGCGCCCAGCAGCCACACCGTCTTCGGCAGGCGCGCGAGCGCTTGGCGCATCAGGCGGCGTCCCCGTCCGTCGTTCCCGGTGCGTCACCGCGCGCTTTCGACCGCGCTTCGCGCAAGGCGTCGAGCTTTTCTTTCATGCGACCTTCCAGGCCGCGATCGGTCGGCGCGTAGTACACGCGTTCGCCCATCTTGTCGGGGAAGCCGGTCTGGCCCAATGCGATGCCACCGGCGGCGTCGTGGTCGTATTGATAGCCCTTGCCGTAGCCGAGCTGCTTCATCAGTTTCGTCGGTGCGTTGCGGATGTGCATCGGCACGTCCAGCGTGCCGTATTCCTCGACGTCGCTGCGCGCCTGGTTCCAGGCGGTGTACGCGGCATTGGATTTCGACGTGGTCGCAAGATAGATCGCGACTTGCGCGAGTGCGAGATCGCCTTCGGGGCTGCCCAGGCGGTCGTAGGTATCCCATGCATCCACGGCCATCTGCAATGCGCGCGGATCGGCCAGGCCGATGTCTTCCACCGCCATGCGCGTGAGCCTGCGCGCGAGGTAACTCGGATCGGCGCCGCCATCGAGCATGCGCGCAAGCCAGTACAGCGACGCATCCGGATTCGAACTGCGCACCGACTTGTGCAACGCGGAGATCTGGTCGTAGAACTGCTCGCCGCCCTTGTCGAAGCGGCGCGTGCGATCGGCCAGCACCTGCGCGAGCGTCTGCTCGGTGATCGTGCCGCCCTCCCCCGCCAGGTCCGCCGCGATTTCCAGGAAGGTCAGCGCGCGTCGGACGTCTCCGTCGGCGGCGCGTGCGATGAGCAGCAGCTGCTCCGGCGCGACGTGCAAGTCGCGATCGCCGAGCCCGCGTTGCGCGTCGTCGAGTGCGCGTTGCAACGCGACGGCGATGTCTTCCGGCGACACCAATTCCATCACGTGCACGCGGCACCGCGACAAGAGCGCGGAGTTGAGTTCGAACGACGGGTTCTCGGTGGTCGCGCCGACGAACAGGATCGTGCCGCGTTCGATGTGCGGCAGGAAGGCATCCTGCTGCGCCTTGTTGAAGCGATGCACCTCGTCGACGAACAACACGGTGCGCCGGCCTTCGGCGAATCGATGGCCCGCTTCGGCGAGCACCTGGCGCACTTCGGGCAATCCGACCAGCACGGCGGAGACAGCGCGGAACTCTGCGTCGGCATACGTCGCGAGCAACTGCGCGAGCGTCGTCTTGCCGCAGCCCGGCGGGCCCCAGAGGATCATCGAGTGCACGTGGCCGGATTCGATCGCGCGCCGCAACGCCGAACTGGGTGCGAGCAGGCGGCGCTGCCCCACCATTTCATCGATCGTGCGCGGCCGCACCCGCTCGGCGAGCGGACGCAGCGCGTCGCGATCGACGCTCAGCAGGTCCTGCTCTTGCGGAGCAAGCCCGGGGATTGCAGGGGTGCGCTGTCTCGCCACAGCGCGATGATAACGATCAGCCGCCCGCGACGACGTCGACGCCCTTGGACGGCGCGAAGGAGAACGTGCCCTTGGCGAAGCCCGGGTTCTTCTTCCAGGCCGAGAAGCTTAGTTCGGTGCGCTGGCCGAGCGGGTCGACGATGCGCATGCGCCTGAGGCCGGCGTTGTCGAAACCCAGGCGCGCGGATTCGAAGCTGGCGTTGTCGGGGTTGCGCGGACGCAGTTCGATCCAGTCCAGGCCCTCTGCGGTGGGAAGCTCCTTGACCGCGAATTCCTTGTCCAGTCGCGTGGGATCGATCAGCGCGGTGAGCGGCGAGCTGCGCTCTTCCACGCCCTGGGCGCGCTTGGTGACTTGCTTGAGGTCGGGGTCGTAGACCCACACGGACTTGCCGTCGGCGACGATCAATTGTTCGAAGGGCTTGGCGTACTCCCAGCGGAAGTTGCGCGGCGCCGACATCGCGACGCGGCCGCTGGAGGCTTCCTTCTTCTTGCCGTTGGCATCGAAGACCTGCTGGGTAAACGTACCGTCCAGCCCCTTGAGGTTCTTCGTGAACGCGGTGAGGTCGTCGCGGCCGCCGGCGTGGGCGGTGGTGGCGAGCAACGCGGTGGTCAGGCCGATGGAAAGCAGGCGCATGGCAGTGTCCGTGGAGACGTTGCGGAAAGTCTGCCGGGAAAAGGATGAATGGGGGATCACGCGCCCTACTTCGGAGGCGGCGGTGCCAGCACGCTGCGATCGCCGTTGTGTTCCGGCGGCGTCACCACGCCTGCCGCTTCCATCGCTTCGATCAGGCGCGCGGCGCGGTTGTAGCCGATCTTCAGGCGGCGTTGCACACCGGAAATCGATGCGCGGCGGGTTTCGGTGACGATGCGCACCGCCTCGTCGTACAGCGGATCGGATTCATCGCCGCCACCGCCGCCGGACTCCGGCAAGCCGGTGGCACCGACGACAACGCCATCGCCCATCGTCTGGACTTCATCGAGCACGCCGTCGATGTAATCCGGCCGGCCGCCGATCTGCTTGAGATGTTCGACGACGCGATGCACTTCTTCGTCGGAGACGAAGGCACCGTGCACGCGTTCGGGCATCGCGGTGCCCGGCGGGAGATAAAGCATGTCGCCGTGGCCGAGCAGCGTTTCGGCGCCCGACTGATCGAGGATCGTGCGCGAGTCGATCTTGCTGGAGACCTGGAACGCGATGCGCGTCGGGATGTTCGCCTTGATCAGGCCGGTGATGACGTCGACCGACGGGCGTTGCGTCGCAAGAATCAAATGAATGCCGGCCGCACGCGCCTTCTGCGCGAGGCGCGCGATGAGCTCTTCGACCTTCTTGCCGACGATCATCATCATGTCGGCGAATTCGTCGATGAACACGACGATGAACGGCAGCGTTTCCAGCGGGCGCGGCGCTTCGCCGAGTTCCGGGTTCGGCTTGAACAAGGGATCCATCAAGGGCTGGCCGGCCTCGATGGCGTCCTTCACTTTCTTGTTGAAGCCGGCCAGGTTGCGCACGCCGACCGTCGACATCAATTTGTAGCGGCGCTCCATTTCGGCGACGCACCAGCGCAGGCCGTTGGCGGCTTCCTTCATGTCGGTGACCACCGGCGCCAGCAGATGCGGAATGCCCTGGTACACGGACAACTCCAGCATCTTCGGGTCGATCATCAACATGCGCACGTCCTTCGCGGACGCCTTGTAGAGCAGCGACAAGACCATCGCGTTGACCGCGACGGACTTGCCCGAGCCCGTGGTGCCCGCGACGAGCAAATGCGGCATGCGCGCGAGATCGGCCACCGTCGGCCGCCCTGCGATGTCCTTGCCGAGCGCGAGCGTCAGCGGGCTGGGCGACTTGTCGTATTCCTTCGAACGCAGCAGTTCGCTGAGATAGATCATCTCGCGCGAAGTGTTCGGCGTTTCCAGGCCGACCACCGACTTGCCCGGGATGACGTCGACCACGCGCACCGACTTCACCGACAGGCCGCGCGCGATGTCCTTGTCGAGCGAGGAAATCTGGCTGACCTTGACGCCGGGCGCGGGCTCCAGTTCGAAGCGCGTGATCACCGGGCCCGGATACGCGCCGACGACCTGCGCATCGATGCGGAAATCCTTGAGCTTGAATTCGATCTGGCGCGACAGCGTTTCGAGCGTTTCCTCGCTGTAGCCCTTCACCTGCGGCTTGGGATCGTCGAGCAATGCGAGCGGCGGAATGCCCGTGCCGTCGCCGGTATGGAACAGCGGGATCTGCGTTTCGCGCTTGGCGCGATCGCTTTTCTCGACAACGGGCGCCGGCGGCGGTTCGATCTTGACCGGCGCACGCTTGGCGCGCAGTTCGGTTTCGATCTTGCGCGTCTCTTCGCGTTCCTCGCGGAAGGCGCGCGCCTGCTGCCATTCGGCCGCCTGCTGCGTACCGCGGCGGAGCAGCGGCGGAATCTTGAGCACCCACGCGCCGATGCGGTCCATCACCGTCAGCCACGAGATGCCGGTGGCGAGCGTGGTGGAAATCAGCAACAGCGCGACGAGGAAGAGATTGGCGCCAACTGGCCCGAAGCCGTGGTACAGCGAACGGCCGACGATCTGGCCGAGGATGCCGCCGCTGCCCGCCGAGAAATCCGGGGCGCCGCCGATGCGCAGATGCAGGAAGCCCGTCGCAGACACGAGGAAGCCGACGATGCCGACCAGCCGCAGCGCGGGCCCGAGATCGGCATCGCCGTCGCCATCGCTGTCCATGCCGAACAACGCGATCCAGGCGATGAGCCCGAGCATGATCGGCAACAGGAAGGCGACGTAACCGCACAGATACAACAGCACGTCGGCGGTCCACGCACCGACGATGCCGCCGAAGTTGTGCAAGGGGGCGGTGACGCTGCCCGAATGGGACCAGCCCGGATCGTCCGGCGAGAAGGTCCAGAGGCTCGCCATCAGGTAGGCGAGCACGGGGGCGATGGCGATCAGCGCGAGGTCGCGCCACAGGCGCTGCCGGCGCGCGCCGCCGCCCGCGGCGACCGGAGCCGCCGCGTTCTTGCGCCTGGATTTGCCGCCTTCCAAAGCCACCGGCCTTGCCGACACGTATGACCTGCCTTTAGGTGTATCCCCTAGGGCCTTGATCCTACGTCAAACTTTCATGTCCTGCAGCGCGGGATGCACGATTTTCCCGGCTTCGACGTTGATGCCGCGCACCAGCGCCTCGTTCGAGCGCCAGTTGCCCGAAGCGAGCTTGTTGACCCACGGCAGGATGGCCGCGCAGATGGCCTGCGACGAGGTCTGCGGCACGGCGCCCGGCATGTTGGTCACGCAGAAGTGGGTGACGCCCTCTTCGACGTAGGTGGGCTCTTTCCAGGTGGTCGGGCGCGAGGTTTCGAAGCAGCCGCCCTGGTCGATCGAGATGTCGACGACGACCGATCCATCCTGCATGCCCTTGAGCATTTCGCGCGTCAGCACGTGCGGCGCGCGGGCGCCGGTCACGAGCACGGCGCCGACGACCAGGTCGGCCGACGCCACTTCGCGCGCGACGACGTCGGCGTAGGGATACAGCGCGGTGACGTTGTTGCCCATCGCCATCATTTCTTCCATTCGGTCCTGGCGCATTTCGAACACGACCACGTTCGAACCGCCCGCCGCGGCGAGTTCCGCCGACGCGCGACCGGCCTTACCGCCGCCGAACACCACGACCTTGCCGCGCTCGGTCGACGGCAGGCCGCCGAGCAGCTTGCCCTTGCCGCCTTCGGGCTGGTGCAGCAGGTGCGTGCCGACCTGCACCGCGATCTTGCCGGCGATCACCGACATCGGCGCCAGCAGCGGCAGGTCGCCGTTGGGCAGCTCGACGGTTTCGAACGCGACGCCGGTCAGGCCGATGTCGAGCAGGCGGCGCGTCAGCACCGGCTCCGCCGCCAGGTGCAGGTAGCAGAACAGCAGGTGGTCCTTGCGCAGGAGCTTGAGGTCGCCTTCGATCGGCTCCTTGACCTTCACGATGAGTTCGCCCTTCTCGTACAGGGCGGCCGCGTCGTCGGCGATCTTCACGCCGAGCTGCGTGTATTGCTCGTCCTTGAAGCCGCTCTTCAGGCCCGCGCCCTGCTCCAGCCACACTTCGTGGCCACGCTTGACGAGGTCGCCCGCCGCCGCCGGCACCAGCGCGACGCGGCCTTCGAGGGTCTTGGTTTCCTTGGGGACGCCGATCCGCATTGCAGTGTTCTCTTCGTGGGAGGCGCGAGCGCCTTGTGTTGTCGTGGGGTCGCCGCCACTATTCCGCGACGCGGCGAGGGATGAAAAACCAGTCGCGCATCTTACGCGAACTCCCCACCGGACGCCCCTGCATGACTTCTGCGAAGCACTGCTCCCTGCTCATCCTCGGCTCCGGCCCCGCGGGCTGGACCGCGGCCGTTTATGCCGCGCGCGGCAACCTCAAGCCGGTGGTGATCACCGGCCTGCAACAGGGCGGCCAGCTGATGACGACCACCGAGGTCGACAACTGGCCCGGCGACGTGCACGGCCTGCAGGGCCCGGCACTGATGGAGCGCATGCAGCAGCACGCCGAGCGTTTCGAAACCGAGATCATCTTCGACCAGATCCACACGGCGGACCTGTCGCAGCGCCCCTTCCGCCTGAAGGGCGACTCGGGCGAATACACGGCCGACGCGCTGATCATCGCGACGGGCGCGACGGCGAAGTACCTGGGCCTGGAATCGGAACAGAAATTCCTGGGCCGCGGCGTATCGGCGTGCGCCACCTGCGACGGGTTCTTCTTCAAGGACATGGACGTGGCGGTGATCGGCGGCGGCAACACCGCGGTCGAGGAAGCGCTGTACCTGTCGAACATCGCGCGCAAGGTCTACGTCGTGCATCGCCGCGACACGCTGCGCGCCGAAAAGATCATGCAGGACAAGTTGTTCGCGAAGGTGCAGGCCGGCAAGATCGAAACGATCTGGCACCACACCGTCGACGAGGTCATCGGCGACGATGCCGGCGTCACCGCGCTGCGCCTGAAGTCCACGCAGGACGGCTCGACGAAGCAGATCGACATCCACGGTTTGTTCGTCGCGATCGGGCATACGCCGAATACCTCGTTGTTCGAAGGCCAGCTGGCGATGCACAACGGCTATCTCGAAATCCGTTCCGGCCTGTCGGGCATGGCGACGCAGACCTCGGTGCCCGGCGTGTTCGCCGCCGGCGACGTCGCCGACCAGGTCTATCGCCAGGCCGTGACCTCCGCCGGCTTCGGCTGCATGGCCGCGCTCGACGCCGAGAAATTCCTCGACAAGGAAGGCTGAGGCCCGATGCACGCGCGCATCCTCGGCGCGCTGACCGATGTCCCCGCTGATGCGTGGGACGCGCTGCACGACGGCGGCAATCCCTTCGTGTCGCATGCGTTCCTGGCGGGCCTGGAGGAATTGCAATGCGTGCGCGCATCGCTGGGTTGGGTGCCTGCGCACCTGGCGTTGTTCGACGGGCAGTCGTTGGTCGGCGCGGCGCCGGGGTATCGCAAGCGCAATTCGCACGGGGAATTCGTGTTCGATCATGCGTGGGCGCAGGCGTATGCGCATCACGGGCTGTCGTATTTTCCGAAATGGCTCGGCGCGGTTCCCTACTCGCCCGTGACCGGGCCGCGGTTGCTGGCGCGCGACGATGCGACGCGTGCGTTGCTGGCCGCGGCCATCATCGCGGTCGTGCGCGAAGCCGGCTGGTCCTCGGCGCACGTGAACTTCCATCGGGCGGACGAAGCAGCGGCCTTCGATCCCGACTGGATTCCGCGCATCGACGTGCAGTATCACTGGGAGAATCGCGGCGGCTGGGGCGACTTCGACGCCTTCCTTGCCGCGATGGACCACAAGCACCGCAAGAACATCCGGCAGGAACGCGCGAAGGTCGCGCGCGCCGGCGTGCGCATGCGCGTGGTGCATGGCGATGAAGCCAGCGACGCCGACCTGGCGGCGATGCACGGGTTCTACCTGCAGACCTTCCACGAGTACGGCAACACGCCTGCGCTGACGCTCGATTTTATCCGCCACCTGGCGCATACGATGCCGCGCGCGCTGGTGTTGCTGCTGGCCGAACTCGATGGCGAAACCATCGCCGGCGCGCTGTGCCTGCGCGGTGGCGACACCTTGTACGGACGCTACTGGGGCGCCACGCGCC
Organism: Lysobacter sp. P5_C4; assembly: GCF_054049695.1. Classification (NCBI taxonomy): domain Bacteria; kingdom Pseudomonadati; phylum Pseudomonadota; class Gammaproteobacteria; order Lysobacterales; family Lysobacteraceae; genus Lysobacter; species Lysobacter sp. P5_C4. The sequence continues at coordinate 354,927 of NZ_JBFULX010000003.1, forward strand.
TCGTGCCCGGGCTGCATTTCGAAACGTGTTACTACCAGGGCATCGATTACTGCCTGCGCGAGGGCTTGCAACGCTTCGAACCCGGTGCGCAGGGCGAGCACAAATTGGCACGCGGTTTCCTTCCGACGCTGGTGCACAGCCGTCATTGGATCGGCGAGGAAGATTTCGCCGACGCGATCCGGCACTGGTGCACCGAGGAAGCGGTCTCGGTGCGCCGTTACTGCGCCGCGTTGCAGGCGCATTCGCCGTTCCGGGTGCCATGACCTCGCGCATGCCGATGCTGCTCGGTCCCGATCCGGTGTTCCCGCCGGTGGAACTGGCGCTGCGCGAACCCGATGGATTGTTGGCGGTGGGCGGCGATCTGTCGGTGCCACGGCTGCTCGAGGCGTATCGACACGGGATCTTCCCGTGGTTTTCCGCGGGCCAGCCGATCCTGTGGTGGTCGCCCGATCCGCGCATGGTGTTCCGCACCGACGGTGGCGTTCGCCTGTCGACGAAGTTCCGTCGCGCGTTGCGGCGTTCGCCCTGGGTGGTGCGCGCCGATACGCGGTTCGAGGCGGTCATCGAAGCCTGTGCGACCATCCCGCGCCTGGGGCAGCGCGGCACCTGGATCGTGCCGGCGATGCGCCGCGCGTACGGTGCGCTGCACGCGCACGGGCATGCGCACAGCGTCGAAGTCTTCGACGGCGATCGCCTGGTGGGCGGGCTCTACGGTGTGTCGGTCGGCGCGATGTTCTTCGCCGAGAGCATGTACAGCGGCGCTTCGGGCGGATCGAAGGTCGCGCTGGCCGCCCTCGCCCACCGCCTGCAGGCGTGGGGTTGGCCCTTGATCGACGCGCAGGTCGAGAACGATCACCTGGTGCGGATGGGGGCCGGATCACTGCCGCGCGACGCGTTCCAGCGCATCGTGGCGACCCAGGTGGCCTGCCCCGCGGAACCGGGCCCCTGGACCGCGCGCTTCGGCGAACTCGACGCCGCGACCCTCGCCGGCTGAACGCGCCGCTTGGCGCTCCAGCGCCGCGCATGCCAGAATGCGCGACTTTGCGGGCGGCCGAACGCCGAACCGCCCTATCCGATCAGGAAATACATGGCCAAAGACGACGTCATCGAGTTCGAGGGTACGGTCACCGAAACCCTCCCGAACACCATGTTCCGGGTGAAGCTCGAGAACGGCCACGAAATCATCGCCCACATCTCCGGTCGCATGCGGAAGAACTACATCCGCATCCTCACCGGCGACAAGGTCAAGGTGGAAATGACGCCTTACGACCTGACCAAGGGGCGCATTACGTACCGTATGAAATAAAGCACGCAAGTGCTTGAATGAAAAAGGCGACCCGAGGGTCGCCTTTTTCGTTTACGCCGGCTTCGACGGTCAGACCGTCACCGGCAGCAGCTTCTCCGGCTCGGGCTGCGCTTCCACCTTCAGCTCGCCCTCGACCACGTCGATGCTGACCTTGCCGCCGCCGACCAGCTTGCCGAACAACAGTTCGTCCGCGAGCGGCCGCTTGATCTTGTCCTGGATCACGCGGGCCATCGGGCGGGCCCCCATCAACGGGTCGAAGCCGTGCTGGGCGAGCCAATCGCGGGCCGCCGGCGTGGCCGACATCGACACGTCCTTCTCGTGCAACTGGACCTCCAGCTCGATCAGGAACTTGTCCACCACGCGCAGGATGTGTTCCATGCCCAGCGCCTGGAACTGCACCACCGCGTCGAGGCGGTTGCGGAACTCGGGGCTGAAGCTGCGACGGATCACCTCCATCGCATCGGTGCTGTGGTCCTGGCGCGTGAAGCCGATCGTGCGACGCGCGGCCTGCGCGGCGCCGGCGTTCGTCGTCATCACGACGATCACGTTCTTGAAGTTCGCTTCGCGCCCGTTGGTGTCGGTGAGCACGCCACGGTCCATGACCTGCAACAGGATGTTGAAGATGTCCGGATGCGCCTTCTCGACCTCGTCGAGCAGCAACACGCAGTGCGGCGTCTTGACGATCTTCTCGGTCAGCAGGCCGCCCTGGTCGAACCCGACGTAACCCGGGGGCGCGCCGATCAAACGGCTGACCGAATGCGGCTCCATGTACTCGGACATGTCGAAGCGCACCAGTTCGATGCCCAGTTGCAGCGCGAGCTGGCGCGTCACTTCGGTCTTGCCCACGCCGGTCGGGCCGGAGAACAGGAAGTTGCCGATCGGCTTGTCGGGATTGCCCAGGCCGGAACGTGCGAGCTTGATCGCGGAGACGAGCGTGTCGATCGCCGGATCCTGCCCGAAGATCACCATCTTCAGGTTGCGATCCAGGTTCTTCAGCACGTCCTTGTCCGAGGCGCTGACCTGCTTGGTCGGGATGCGCGCCATCTTGGCCACGATCGTTTCGATTTCCTCGACATCGATCAGCGACTTGCGCACGGCGGCGGGCAGCAAACGCTGGCGCGCGCCGGCTTCGTCGATGACGTCGATCGCCTTGTCGGGCAGAAGGCGATCGCCGATGTGCTTGACCGACAGGTCGACCGCGGCCTGCAGCGCTTCGTCGGCGTAGGTCACGCCGTGGTGCGATTCGTAGCGCGGCTTGAGGCCGTGCAGGATTTCGACCGTCTCGCCTACCGTCGGCTCCACGATGTCGATCTTCTGGAAGCGACGCGCGAGCGCGCGATCCTTTTCGAAGATGCCGCGGTATTCCTGGAAGGTGGTCGACCCGATGCAACGCAGCTCGCCCGAGGCCAGGACGGGCTTGATCAGGTTGGAGGCATCCATCGTGCCGCCCGACGCCGAGCCGGCGCCGATGATCGTATGGATCTCGTCGATGAAGAGGATCGCACCGGGGTGCTTCTTCAACTGCGCGAGCACGGCCTTCAGGCGCTTCTCGAAATCGCCGCGATACTTCGTGCCGGCCACGAGCGCGCCGAGGTCGAGCGCGTAGATCACCGCGTCGGCCAGGACTTCGGGCACGTTGCCTTCGACGATGCGCTTGGCCAGCCCTTCGGCGAGCGCGGTCTTGCCCACGCCGGCTTCGCCGACGTAGAGCGGATTGTTCTTGCGACGGCGGCAGAGCACCTGGATGGTGCGTTCGACTTCATCGGCACGGCCGACCAGCGGGTCGATCTTCCCGGCGAGCGCGAGGTCGTTGAGGTTGCTGGCGAATTCGGCCAGCGCGTCGCCCTTGTGTTCGCCCTCCTCGCCCTGGCGCGTTTCGTCCTGCGACTGCGATTCCTCGCCTTCGCCGGTGCGCGTGATGCCATGGGAAAGATAGTTGACGACGTCCAGCCGCGTGACGTCCTGCTGGTTGAGGAAATACACGGCGTGGGAATCCTTCTCGCCATAGATGGCGACCAGGACATTCGCACCGGTGACTTCCTTCTTGCCCGAAGACTGGACGTGGTACACGGCACGCTGCAGCACGCGCTGGAAACCCAGCGTGGGTTGCGTGTCGCGCCCGTCGTCGTCCGCCAGGCGCGCGACCGAGGTTTCGATCGCCTTTTCCAGTTCGTGGCGCAGGCGCGGGAAATCGGCGCCGATCGCCTTGAGCACGGCTTCGGCCGAGGGGTTGTCGAGGAGCGCGAGGAGCAGGTGCTCCACGGTCATGAACTCATGGCGGGCCTCGCGGGCCCGCTTGTAGCACTGGCCGATGGTCTGCTCGAGATCCTTGCTGAACATGTTGCGTGGCCTCCGACGGCTTGGCCCTGTTAGGTATCCAGCGTCCTATATGGGGAACGCGAAATACCTTTTCCAGTGGCCTTCGTCAGGGCTTGCCAACGAGCGGCCTTCGCGAGGTGTTTACGCCTTTTCCATCGTGCACAGCAAGGGGTGCTGGTTGACCCTTGCGTACTCATTCACCTGCGCCACCTTCGACTCTGCAACGTCCCGCGTGAATACTCCGCAGACGCCGCGGCCGCGCGTGTGCACGTGCAGCATCACCTGGGTCGCCTTTTCGAGATTCATGGCGAAAAACCTCATCAAAACGTCCACGACGAAGTCCATCGGCGTGTAATCGTCATTGAGCAACAGGACCGAATACAGCGGGGGACGCGCCGTTTCGGGCTTGCTGGTTTCCACCATTGCGCCGTGATCGCGCTCATGTTCGTTCTTTCGTGCCATGGGCGGGATTATACGGAGGGGCGCAAGCCCTCCCGACGCCCCGCGTTGGACGGCCGACTGGCGCCGCCGTCACAATGCCCGTGTGAAAACACCTTGACCCCCGACAAGGATCCAACCCCACGTGACCTACCGCGAAGGCCGCTTCTGGCAACCCGACGTCACCGTCGCGACGATCGTCGTGCGCGACGGGCGGTTGCTCATGGTCGAAGAACGGGTGAACGGCAAGCTCGTATTGAACCAGCCCGCCGGGCATTTGGAGCCCGACGAAAGCCTGGTCGACGCGGCCCTGCGCGAAACGCGCGAGGAAACAGGCTGGGACGTGCGTTTGACGGCGTTCGTCGGCGCTTATCAGTGGAAGGCCGAAACAGGCCGCCATTACCTGCGTTTCGCGTTCGCCGCCGAACCCGGGCAGCATGATCCCGCGCGCCCGCTCGATACCGGCATCGAACGCGCCGTATGGATGACGCCCGCCGAACTGCAAGCCGCGCACGACCGCCACCGCAGCCCGCTCGTGTGGCGCGTGGTGGCCGACCATCTCGCCGGACGTCGACATCCCCTGTCGATGGTGCAGCAGTTGGCCTGAGGCAGGCACGTGGACGCGAAACCGCAGGTGCGCACCATCGTCGGCATGTCCGGCGGCGTCGATTCGTCGGTCGCCGCCTTGCTGCTGCAGGGCCGGGGCGAGCCGATCGCCGGCCTCTTCATGCAGAACTGGGCCGACGACGGCAGCGGCGACTGCCGCGCCGACGAGGATCGTCGCGATGCGGTCGCGGTGTGCGGTCGGCTCGGCATCCCGATCCACTTCCGCGATTTCTCGAGCGAATACTGGAACGGAGTGTTCCGGCATTTCCTCGACGAATACGCCGCGGGCCGCACGCCCAACCCCGACGTGCTGTGCAATCGCGAGATCAAGTTCAAGCATTTCCTCGACGCGGCGCATGCCCTGGGCGCAGAGCGCATCGCGACGGGCCATTACGCGCGCGTGGATCACGCGGGCAGTCGCGTGCGCCTGCTGCGCGCGGTGGATCGCAACAAGGACCAGAGTTACTTCCTGCACCAGCTCGGCCAGGCGCAACTGGCATCGACCGTCTTTCCGCTCGGCCATCTGCCGAAGGACCAGGTGCGTGCGATCGCACGCGAGGCCGCGCTGCCCACGCATGCGAAGAAGGATTCGACCGGCATCTGTTTCATCGGCGAACGCGACTTCCGCGAATTCCTCGCGCGTTACCTCCCTGCCCGGCCCGGGGAGATTCGCGATCCGCGGGGGAACGTGGTCGGCGAACACCCCGGTGTTTTCTTCTTCACCCTCGGGCAGCGCGAAGGCCTGCATATCGGTGGCGTGCGTGGGCGCGATCCGGCGCCGTGGTACGTGGTCGACAAGCACGTCAACGACAACGTGCTCATCGTCGACCAGGGCAGCGACAGCCCGCATCTGTATTCGACGACGCTCTGGTCGGAAGCCGCGCATTGGATCGCCGGCAGCCCGCCGGCAGCGCGCTTCGAATGCACGGCGCAGACGCGTTATCGGCAGCACGAGGAGGCGTGCACGGTGACGGTCGCCGACGACGGCACGCTGGCGGTACGCTTCGTCCGTGGCCAGCGCGCGGTCACGCCCGGGCAGTCGCTGGTGCTTTACGACGGCGATACTTGCCTCGGCGGCGCGGTCATCGCCCGCACGGATGCAAGGTCGGACGCGATGCTTTCGACGAAGGAGTGGCAGAACGCATGACGGACAACCCCGCCCCGGCCAATTCGATCGAGGAACGCGTGCTCGCCCTCGCCGGCCTGGCGCAGGCCTTGCGCCAGGTGCGCCAGATCGCCGAAACCGGGCAGGCCGACACTTCGGTGCTGCAGACGGCCACCGACAGCGTGTTCCGCCTGGATGCCGACACGCCGGTGGAGGTCTATGGCAACGAACACGCGCTCGCGCCGGGCATGCAATTGCTGCACGACTACTTCACGAGCAGCGCCGATTCGCGCGACGAACTCCTGCCGCGCCTGGCATTCGCCGTGCTGCAACTCGAACGCCGCTTCGTGCGCGAAGGCGCGACGGCGCAGAAAGTGCAGGAAGGCATCCTCGCGCTCGCGCCGACGGCGCAACGCCTGGGCAGCACGCATCCCGACGTGCTCGGATCGCTCGGCACGCTGTATGCCGACACGGTCAGCCACCTGCGCCCGCGCGTGATGGTGCAAGGCAATCCGCACTATCTGGGCCAGGCGGCCATTGTTTCGGAGATCCGCGCGGTGCTGCTTGCCGCGCTGCGTTCGGCCGTGTTGTGGCGCCAGCTCGGCGGCAGCTTCTGGGATTTCGTCCTCCGCAGGCGCGCGATGGTCGGCGCCGTGCAGTCGCACTTGCGACTGTGAACACGCGCAAGCTGGGCGGGGACACCCTCGATCCGGCATAATTACGGGGCTCAGCCCTGCGAATTCCGCGGCTCGCCGCGATTCGCCGGCCCCCACACCGCAAGACACCGGAGCCCCAACCGATGGCCGACTCCTTCGCCACCCGCGCCGAACTCGACGTCAACGGCAAGTCCCTCGCCTACTACAGCCTGCCCCGCCTCGGGCAGCGCTTCGACCTGTCGAAGCTGCCGTACTCGATGAAGATCCTCCTCGAGAACCTGCTGCGGCACGAAGACGGCGTCACGGTGACGCCCGAGCACATCGAAGCGGTTGCCACGTGGGACCCGAAGGCCGAGCCGGACACCGAGATCGCCTTCATGCCGGCGCGCGTGGTGCTGCAGGACTTCACCGGCGTGCCGTGCGTCGTGGACCTGGCGGCGATGCGCGACGCCGTGGTGCGCCTGGGCGGCGACGCCACGCGCATCAATCCGCTGATCCCCTCTGAGCTGGTGATCGACCATTCCGTGCAGGTCGACGTGTTCGGCCGCGCCGATGCGCTGGAACTCAACGGCGAGATCGAGTTCTCCCGCAACATGGAGCGTTACAGCTTCCTGCGCTGGGGCCAGAAGGCGCTGAACAATTTCAAGGTCGTGCCGCCGAACACCGGCATCGTGCACCAGGTGAACCTCGAGAACCTGGCGCGCGTGGTCGTCGAACGCGAAGTGCAGACGCGTGATGGCCGCACCGAACTGCAGGCGTTCCCGGACACCGTGTTCGGCACCGACTCGCACACCACGATGATCAACGGCATCGGCGTGCTCGGCTGGGGCGTGGGCGGCATCGAAGCCGAAGCTGCGATGCTCGGCCAGCCCTCGTCGATGCTGATTCCGCAGGTCGTGGGCTTCAAGCTCACCGGCAGGTTGCCGGAAGGCACGACCGCCACCGACCTCGTGCTCACCGTGACGCAGATGCTCCGCGCGCTCGGCGTGGTCGGCAAGTTCGTCGAATTCTACGGCGACGGCCTGCAGCACCTGCCCCTCGCCGACCGCGCGACGATCGCCAACATGGCGCCCGAATACGGTGCGACCTGCGGCATCTTCCCCATCGACGCCGAAGCGCTGAACTACCTGCGCCTGTCGGGTCGCAGCAAGGAACAGATCGCGCTCGTCGAGGCCTATGCCAAGGCGCAGGGCATGTGGCACGACGCGCAGACGCCGCACGCCACGTACTCGGCCACGCTCGAACTCGACCTGGGCGACGTCAAGCCCTCGCTCGCCGGCCCGAAGCGCCCGCAGGACCGCGTGCTGCTGGAGAAGGTCAAGGACAACTACCACGCCAATCTCGAAGGCCTCATCGCCAATCGCACGGCGAAGAAGACCGAAGTCGTGCGCTTCGATGCCGAAGGCGGCGACCAGCCGCAGGCCGATCATCTCGCTGCCAAGCCCAAATCGAAGATCCGCGTCGCCGACCAGGATTGCGAACTCACCGATGGCTCGGTCGTGATCGCCGCGATCACCTCGTGCACCAACACCTCCAACCCCGCCGTGATGCTCGGCGCCGGCCTGCTCGCACGCAACGCGGTCAAGCTCGGGCTGAAGGTCAAGCCGTGGGTGAAGACTTCGCTCGGCCCGGGTTCACTCGTGGTCACCGATTACCTCAAGAAGGCCGGCGTGCTGGCAGAGCTGGAGAAGCTCGGCTTCTTCGTCGTCGGTTACGGCTGCACCACCTGCATCGGCAACTCCGGCCCGCTGCCGGACGAAGTGTCCAAGGGCATCGCGGAGAACGAACTCGTCGTCGCGTCCGTGCTGTCGGGCAACCGCAACTTCGAGGGCCGCGTGCATCCCGAAGTGAAGATGAACTATCTCGCTTCGCCGCCGCTGGTCGTCGCCTACGCGCTCGCCGGCACGGTCGACATCGACCTGGTCAACGAACCCCTCGGCCACACCCCCGACGGCAAGGACGTGTACCTCCGCGACATCTGGCCGACGAACAAGGAAATCGGCGACATGATTTCCGCCACCGTCGGCCCGGAGCTGTTCGCGCAGAACTACGCCGACGTGTTCAAGGGCGATTCGCGCTGGAACAAGATCGCCTCGCCCGACGGTGCGGCCTTCCAGTGGGACGGCGCGTCGACGTACATCAAGAACCCGCCCTACTTCGACGGCATGACGATGGACATCGGCTCGATCGCCGACATCCATGGCGCGCGCGTCATGGGCCTGTTCGGCGATTCGATCACCACCGACCACATCTCGCCGGCCGGCAACATCAAGAAGGATTCGCCGGCAGGCCGTTTCCTGCAGGCGCGCGGCGTGCAGCCGGCGGACTTCAACAGCTACGGTTCGCGCCGCGGCAACGACGACGTCATGGTGCGCGGGACCTTCGCCAACATCCGCATCAAGAACCTGATGTTCGGCGGCGAAGAAGGCGGCAACACGCTGTACTTCGACCGCGCGGGCAATCCGGGCGAGAAGCTCGCGATCTACGACGCGGCGATGAAGTACAAGGCCGACAACGTGCCGCTGGTCGTGTTCGCGGGCAAGGAATACGGCACCGGTTCGTCTCGCGACTGGGCGGCGAAGGGCACCAACCTGCTGGGCGTCAAGGCGGTCGTGGCAGAAAGCTTCGAGCGCATCCACCGCTCCAACCTCGTCGGCATGGGCGTGCTGCCGTTGCAGTTCATGGAAGGCGAGAATGCGAAGTCGCTGGGCCTCACCGGTGCCGAGACGATCGACGTCGTCGGCCTGGACGACGGCAAGTCGCGCACCGCGACGGTCATTGCGCGGGGCGCAGAGGGCGAAAAGCGTTTCGACGTGCGCGTGCTGTTGCTGACGCCGAAGGAAGTCGAATACTTCCGCAACGGCGGCATCCTGCATTACGTGCTGCGCCAGTTGGCTTCGAAGAAAGCGGCGTAATCCGCTTCCCGGCGGATCGGAAAAGGCGGCCCCGCGGCCGCCTTTTTTCGTTCAGAGCCTCGGTTCCCACTCCGCGCTCAACAGTTCCCAGTCCTCGCCGTCCTGGCGCCATTGCGTCGTGACCTCGTAGACCTGTCCGAGGTCGGCATCAAAGGTCGAATCGCCACCGGTCAACGCAGCGGTGCAATGCACGCGCGCCCCGCCCGGCTGCAATTGGATATCCAGCGGCCCGAGGGTCACGCCCACTTGCCTGTTCTGCAGGAACACCACCGCGGCCAGGCGCTGCGCGCCCTTGCGGTCCATGCCGTCGGGGCCGATGAAATCCCGTGCGATGCCGTCCGCCAGCGTCGATGCGTCGCGTTTTTCGATGGCGGTCTGCATCTGCGCAATGCTGCGCCGCAGCGACTGCTCCGGCGGCGTTCGCGAACAAGCCGCGAGCAGGAGAACGCAGATCGGAAGCAGCACCACCACCTGCAGGAACCGCCGCATCGCCCTCTCCTTCGAAACCACGCCGCAAGCCAGATGGAGCGCCTTGCCAGCGTTTGGTGCCTATGCTCCAATCGGGAGCGATCCGTACGGTCCCGCATCGGCCGTACACATGGTTTGGAACGCGATTACATCGGGGAGATCGCATGCAGCAGGCACGTCCGTGGTTGGCCAGTTACCCGCAAGGCGTGCCGGCGCAAATCGATCTCGAGGAATTCCCGTCCATCGTTTCGGTCCTGCAGTCCTCGCTGGAAAAGTATCGCGACCGTCCCGCGTTTTCCAACCTGGGCAAGACGCTCACCTACGCCGACGTCGACCGCCTGAGCCAGCAGTTCGCGGCCTACCTGCTCGGTGAGCTCAAATTGAAAAAGGGCGATCGCGTCGCGATCATGATGCCCAACTGCCTGCAGTACCCCATCGCCACGTTCGGCGTGTTGCGTGCGGGCCTGACGGTCGTCAACACCAACCCGATGTACACCGCGCGCGAGCTGAAACACCAGCTCGTCGATTCGGGCGCGACCGTGCTGGTCGTACTCGACAACTTCGGCGCCGTCGTGCAGGAAGTCCTCGCACAGACGCAAGTCAGGCAAGTGATCACGACGGGCCTGGGCGACATGCTCGGATTCCCGAAGGGCCCGATCGTCAACTTCGTCCTGCGCCACGTGAAAAAGATGGTGCCCGACTACGACATCGACGGCGCGATCCGCTTCCGCGATGCGCTCACCCTGGGGCAGATGCAAACCCTGGCCGACGTCGCGATCGATCCGCAGGATCTTGCGTTCCTGCAATACACCGGTGGCACGACGGGCGTGGCGAAGGGCGCCATGCTCACCCACCGCAACCTCGTGGCCAACATGCAGCAGGCCGCGACGTGGATCGGCACCAACGTGAAGTACGGCGAAGAAACCATCATCACCGCGTTGCCGCTGTACCACATCTTCGCGTTGACGGCGAACGGCCTGGTCTTCATGAAATTCGGCGGCCACAACCACCTGATCACCAATCCGCGCGACATGCCCGGGTTCGTCAAGGAGTTGAAGAAGATCCCGTTCACCGCGATCACCGGCGTCAACACCTTGTTCAACGGCCTGCTCAACACGCCGGGTTTCGCCGACATCGATTTCTCGCGCCTGCACCTCACGCTGGGCGGTGGCATGGCCGTGCAACGCGCCGTGGCCGAACGCTGGAAGCAGGTCACCGGCTGCACGCTCGTCGAAGCCTACGGCCTCACCGAAACCTCGCCCGCCGCGTGCATCAACCCGATGGACCTGGCCGAATACAACGGCGCGATCGGCCTGCCGATTCCCTCCACCGACGCCTGCCTGAAGGACGAAGACGGCAACATCGTCAGCGTCATCGGCGAGGTCGGCGAGTTGTGCATCCAGGGCCCGCAGGTCATGCGCGGCTACTGGAACCGCCCGGATGAGACCGCCAATGTCATGGATGCCGACGGCTGGCTGCACACCGGCGACATGGCGAAGATGGACGCGAAGGGGTTCTTCTACATCGTCGATCGCAAGAAGGACATGATCCTGGTCTCGGGCTTCAACGTGTACCCGAACGAAGTCGAGGACGTGATCGCCATGCTGCCGGGCGTTCTCGAAGTCGGCGCGGTCGGCGTGCCCGACGAGAAATCCGGCGAGGCGGTCAAGGTCGTGATCGTCCGCAAGGATCCCAAATTGACCGCCGAAGAGGTCAAGGCGCATGCCCGCGAGAATCTCACCGGGTACAAGCAGCCCAAGTACGTCGAGTTCAGGACCGAGTTACCCAAGACCAACGTCGGCAAGATCCTGAGACGCGAGCTCCGGGAGCAGAGCGCCAAGCGCTGACCCGCAATCGGCGGATCCGTCGCGATCGGCTACCGTCCGTCGCCCGGTGACTGGAAACGCTTGCAATTTCACCCGGCGATGACGTTTCACCGGGTGTAGCATCCCCTGCGTGGGTCATTCGCCCGCCCGCTACCCACCCCTGTTCGCGGACGGGCTCCCTAGGGGAACACCAAACATGAGCAACATCGAGAAGCTGCAGCGCAGCCATCGCTATCCCACCCTGCGTGTCGAAGCGGAGCCGTCGGGCGCGTCCCATTGGCTCTACATGCATGCAGACGCCGGCACCGGCATCCGTCCGTGTTTCCGCACGGAACTGATGGACGAGATGTGGCGTTACCTCAGCAGCATCACGCTCACCAAGGGCCAGCGCCAACCCGGCAACCTGCGCCACGTCGTCATCGCCTCGGACGCCCCCGCGTTCAACCTCGGCGGCGACCTCGAACTGTTCGCTCGCCTCATTCGTGAAAACAACCGCGAGCAACTGCTGGCCTACGCGCGTCGCTGCGTCGATGGCGTGCACAGCATCCACGGCGGCCTCGGCGGCGACGTGCGCACCATCGCGCTGGTCCAGGGCGACGCGCTCGGCGGCGGCATGGAACTCGCGCTGTCCTGCCACACGATCGTTGCCGAAGAAGGCGTGGGCATGGGCCTGCCGGAAGTGCTGTTCGGCCTGTTCCCGGGCATGGGCGCCTACTCGTTCCTCTGCAAGCGCGTGACGCCGCAGCAGGCCGAGAAGATGATCCTGAGCGGGCAGATCTATTCGAGCGAAGAGCTGCACAAGATGGGCGTCGTCGACATCCTCGTTCCGAAGGGCGAAGGCGAGCTGGCCGTGCAGGACCTGATCCGCCAGCAGCAGCRCTCGCCGCATTCGCATCTCGCGCTGAACCAGGTGCGCCAGATCGCGCAGCCGGTGGGTTACGACGAACTGATGGGCATCACCGAGGTGTGGGTGGATACGGCACTGGCGCTGGGCGATCGTTCGCTCAAGACCATGGACCGCATCGTCCGCGCGCAGGAACGCCGTTCGGGCGCCGAAGCCGCCGCGTGAGCGTCACCAGGATGCACCGCTCGACCTGACGTCTTGTTTCGCCAGATCTAGCTGTTTTCGTTGTCGCGCGCGGCACGATGCCCGCGCGCGTCCAGCGCAGCCCGGCCTTGCGCCATGCGTTCGCACAGCACGGAAAGCCGCGAACGCCATTCGCGCGTGAGTTGCCATTCGGGGATGCGCATCCACTCGCTGCTGGCCGCGGCCAGCTTCACCAGGCCGAGGTTGCTCGACACGCCCTTGAGCGCGTGCGCGTGATCGCGCACGGCCGCCCAATCGCCGGCCTCGCCGGATTTTTCCAGCGACGCCAGGCAGGTTTCCGCGTCGCGCAAGCATTGCGCGATGAACTCGCGCACGAAGGTTTCGCCCATGCCGAGCGAGCCGAGTTCATCCAGGACGCCCGGATCGAAGTCGTCGTCCGAAACCGGCAACTCGATGCGCGGGCTGGTGGCCTGCACGTTCGACTGGCCGCTGATGGCGACCTCCGCCAGCGTATCGAGCAGGCGCGCCGCGACCACGGGCTTGGGCAGGAACGCGCGGGCACCGGCCTGCGCGCACTGCTGGATGGCCTCGGGCGTGACGTCCGCGGTGAGCACGATGACCGGCGTGCGCTTGCCGCCGCCGGCTTCCATCACGCGCAACTCGCGCAACAGGTCCAGGCCGCTGACGCCGGGCATGTGCAGGTCGACGATGGCGGCGTCGAAGGTGTTGGCCGACATCGCATCGAGCACTTCCTCGCCGTCGGCGACGCTGGTCACGCGATGCCCCGCCTTCTGCAGCAGGCGCTGCAACACCATGCGGTTCGCGGCGTGGTCGTCGGCGATGAGCAGATCGAGCGAACGCACGCGCGCACGATGGCGCAGGAACGGATCGCCGAACGCGATGACGTTGGCCGCCGTGTCGCCGAAGGACACCGCCACCGGCGCCGCGGGCTTGCCTTCGACCGCGGGCGCGGGCGCACTGACCGGAACGGCCTGCACTTGGTCGAAAGGCAATTCGACCCAGAACCGGCTGCCCCGCTTCTCCGAACTCTCGAAGCCGATGCTGCCGCCCATCGCTTCGGTCAGGCCCTTCGCGATCGTGGTGCCCAGGCCCGTGCCGCCGTAACGGCGCGACAGGCTCGCATCGGCCTGCTCGAATGCTTCGAACAAGCGGGCGCGCGCGGCCGCGGGAATGCCGATGCCCGTATCGATGACGGTGAAACGCAGGCGCACCTGCCTGCCGTCGGATTCGGGGTGCGCCAGGGCGACTTCCAGGCGCACCGAACCTTCGTCGGTGAACTTGATCGCGTTGCCCGCGAGGTTGATCAGCACCTGGCGCACGTGGCCAGCGTCGCCGATCACGCGGTCGGGCACGTCCTGCGCGATGCGCGCGAGATATTCGATGCGCTTGTTGCGCGCGGTGGGCTGCAGGATCGCGCCGATGTTCTCGAGCAATTCGCCCAGCGAGAACTCGACCGCATGCAGCTTGAGCTTGCCCGCTTCGATCGCGGAGATGTCGAGCACGTCCTCCACCAGCGACAGCAACGTCCGCGTGGAGGCCTGGATGGTGTTGAGGCACTCGCGCTGTTCGGCATCCAGGCGCGTCGTGGCCAGCAGTTCGGACATGCCCGCAAGGCCGTTCAACGGCGTGCGGAATTCGTGGCTCATGTTCGCCAGGAACCGGCTCTTCGCTTCGTTGGCGCGCCGCGCTTCCTCGGTCGCCCTGGTCAAGGCACGCAGCAGGCCCGACAGATACAGCGGCACGGCGACCAGGCCGACGAGCAACCCGATGCCCAGGCTGCTGTTGTCGTGCCAGTAATCGCTGAAGAGCAGCGTGCAGCCGAAGCTCGTCACCGCGCCGGCGACGGCCAGGTAGAGATAGCGATTGCCGAAGCGCAGGCCGTTGCCGACCGTCACCCACATCAGGATGACGTAGACCCACGCGAGCGGTTCGCCCATGCGGATCATCGCCAGGCCCATGAGCCCGTAGTCGGACAGCATCCCGACCGCGCGCCGCACGTGCGAGACACCCGGCCGCGCGACGATCGACAACACGATGCCCAGGCCCACCGCGAAACCGGTGCCGACCATCAGCAGCACGTCGCGATATTCGGCCCAGGGTTCCGAACCCGGCCCGCGCAGCAGCAGGTAGGCCAGCACGACCGACAGCACCGCCAGGCGAACGAGCGCCTGGCCGTGTTCGCTGTCGGTGCGGTTGGTCAGGCGCTGCCGGAGTGCCGCGAATGCCACGATCAGGCTTCCAGTGCCGGCCGCGCGCTGACGGTGGAGAAGCGCTGGCAGATGTCGTCGAGGCGTGCCCGCTGGCGGATCAGCACTTCGACGCACTTGGGATCGAACAGGCGGCCACGTTGCGCGTAGAGGTACGCCAGCGCCGCTTCGATGGTCCACGCTTCCTTGTAGGGGCGCGGGGAGATCAGCGCGTCGAACACGTCGGCCACCGCGACGATGCGCGCCTCGAGCGGGATCGCTTCGCCGACGAGGCCGTCGGGATAACCGCTGCCGTCGTAACGCTCGTGGTGGCGTAGCGCGACGGTCGCGCCGGTCTGGATGAAACGGCTCTGGCTGCCGCTCAGCAGCTCGTGGCCGATGCGCGGGTGGCGACGCATGATCTGCGTTTCCTGGTCCGTCAACGGGCCGGGCTTGAGCAGGATGGCATCGGGAATCGCGATCTTGCCCATGTCGTGCAGGGGCGCGGCGAGTTCGATCAGGCGCGCCTCTTCTTCCGTCAGGCCGAGGCCTTCGGCGATGAGGCCTGCAACATGCGCCATGCGTTCGAGATACGCGCTGGTGCCGATGTCGCGGTATTCGATCGCGCGCGCCAGGCGCGACAGCGTTTCGCGCTCGCGCTCTTCGACCTCGTTCATGCTCGACAACAAGCGTTGCTCGAGCGAGAGCGCACGCTGCTTCACCGTCTCGGCCTGCTGGCGCAGGTGCAACAGGTTGCGGCAACGCGCGCGCAGTTCGCGCGGGCGCACGGGCTTGACGAGGAAGTCGATCACGCCGGCTTCGAGCGCGGCCTGGCGGACGGGTTCGTCGCCGACCACGGTGACCAGCACGATCGGCACGTCGCGGTGCACCGGCGGGCGGCGGAAACGGCGCGCGAACTCCAGGCCATCCATGCCGGGCATGCGGTAGTCGAGCAGCAGCAGGTCGGGCCGGTTGTTCTCGCACCACGTGAGCGCGGCGGCGGGATCGCCGAAATCGTGCACGGCCAACTCGGGACCGATGTCCTCGAGGATGTGGCGCAACATGGTGCGCGCCGATGTCTGGTCGTCGACGATGACCACGTTCACTTCATTGACCCGCATGCGTTGGCGCCCCCCGGAATCCTTCCCCCGGCGTTGGCCGGGAGCATACCCCGCCAAGCGGCGGGGAAGACGGAACGGCAGTGGAATCCGCGACGGCGTCCGCAACGCGGAAGATCAACGACGCCCCCGCCGTTCGTCGGGGCCGCCGGTGTGCAGGGTGCCGTACTGCGAGAGCACCCGTTCCAGCGTTCGCGCCATGCGGTCGGGCATCGGTGCGAAGCGCAGGCCCACGGTATCCGAATCGGTGCGTGCAACGCGCGCCATGAGAAGGAACTCGACCCCCGCTTCCTGTGGCCCGCAACGCACCTCGACCTCCACTGCCTGCCCCACGCGCAGGGCGAAGCCCGGCGGGCGCAGCATGTGAAGACCGGAGATCGACAGGTCGCGGAGGGGCGCACGGAAGTCGCCATCCGGCCCCCGGATGAGCGCCTCGCCCTCGACATACACGCGCGAGCGCCGGATGTCGGACTGCGCCGTCGGCGCCATGCCCATGGTGTAACCGCCCTGCGTCCCCTGTTCCCGGTTTTGACGGGCAAGGGCACCGCAAGCGGACATCCGGGTCGCGAAAACGGCTTAACCGTGCGCTTCCGGGCGCATGTAGGGAAACAGCAGCACGTCGCGGATCGAGTCCGAATCCGTCAGCAGCATGACCAGGCGATCGATGCCCACGCCCAGGCCACCGGTCGGTGGCAGGCCGACTTCCAGGGCGCGGATGTAGTCCGCGTCGTAGTGCATCGCCTCGTCGTCGCCGCCTTCCTTCGCCTCGACCTGTGCACGGAAACGCGCCGCCTGGTCTTCCGGATCGTTGAGCTCGGAGAAGCCGTTGGCCAGTTCCTTGCCGCCGACGAAGAGCTCGAAGCGATCCGTGATCCCCGCCTCGGTGTCCGATTCGCGCGCGAGCGGCGAGACTTCCACCGGGTAATGGGTAATGAAGGTTGGCTGGATCAGGCCCGTTTCCACGGTCTTTTCGAAAATTTCCAGTAGCAACTTTCCCCAGCCGTAACCCGGCTTCACCGGAATGCGCAAACGCTCGCAATGACGCGCCAATGCGGCGCGGTCGCGGCAGTCGGCGACGCTGATTTCGGGGTTGTGTTCGCGCACGGCTTCTTCGAGCTTCCAGCGACGGAAACGCGGGCCGATGTCGATGGCGTTGCCTTCCCACGTCAACGCCGTCGTGCCGATGGCGTCCTGCGCAGCGTGGCGGATCATGTCCTCGGTCAGGTCCATGACCTCGTCGTACGTGGCGTAGGCCTCGTACAACTCGAGCATCGTGAACTCCGGGTTGTGCCGGGTGCTGACGCCCTCGTTGCGGAAGTTGCGGTTGATCTCGTACACGCGTTCGAAACCGCCGACGACCAGGCGCTTGAGATACAGCTCCGGCGCCACGCGCAGGAACAGGTCCAGGCCCAGCGCGTTGTGGTGCGTGGTGAAGGGCTTGGCGGTCGCGCCGCCGACGATGTAATGCATCATCGGTGTTTCCACTTCGAGGAAGCGGCGCGCGTCCAGCCAGCGGCGGATCGCACCGATCACCTGCGAACGCTTGACGAACACATCGCGCGCCTCGGGCGTCACGATCAGGTCGACGTAACGCTGGCGATAGCGCTGCTCCACGTCGGCCAGGCCGTGCCACTTGTCCGGCAGCGGGCGCAGCGACTTGGTGAGCAGGCGCAGCGCATCGACCTTGACCGACAACTCGCCGGTCTTGGTGCGCATCAGGGTGCCTTCGGCCGCGAGGATGTCGCCGGCGTCCCAGCCCTTGAAGGCGTCGTAGGTCTCGCCCAGCGTGTTGGATTGCAGGAACAGCTGGATGCGACCGCTGACGTCCTGCACCTGCGCGAACGCAGCCTTGCCCATCACGCGCTTGGCGAGCATGCGGCCCGCGAGTTTGACGCGGCGTCCCTGCGCTTCGAGCGCTTCGCCGGTCCACTGGCCGGCGTCGGCGTATTCGGTTTGCAGATCCCCGGCGTGGTCTTCGCGACGGAAGTCGTTGGGGTACGCGTTGCCTTGCGTGCGCAATTGCGCGAGCTTCGCGCGGCGCTCGGCGATCAGGTGGTTTTCGTCGTGTTGCGGCTGGGTGTCGTCGGTCATCGTCATTCGTGTCGTTGCATCAGGCAGCGTCGCTGCGCTTGGAGCCGGCTTCGAGGCCGGATTTGAGGCTCGCCTCGATGAACTCGTCGAGGTCGCCATCCAGCACGTTCTGCGTGTCGCTGCGTTCGATGCCGGTGCGCAGGTCCTTGATGCGGCTCTGGTCGAGCACGTAGTTGCGGATCTGGCTGCCCCAACCGATGTCGGACTTGGTGGCTTCCAGCGCATCCTTCTCGGCGTTGCGTTTCTGGATCTCGGCCTCGTACAACTTGCCCGCCAGCATTTTCATCGCGCGGTCGCGGTTGGCGTGCTGGCTGCGTTCGGTCTGGCACGCAACGACGATTCCGCTCGGCACGTGCGTGATGCGCACCGCCGATTCGGTCTTGTTGACGTGCTGGCCGCCGGCGCCGGACGAGCGATACACGTCGGTGCGCAGGTCGGCCGGGTTGATGTCGATTTCGATCGAGTCGTCGACTTCCGGCGAAACGAACACCGACGTGAACGAGGTATGGCGGCGGTTGTCCGAATCGAACGGCGACTTGCGCACCAGGCGATGCACGCCGATTTCCGTCTTCAGCCAACCGTAGGCGTAATCGCCTTCCACGCGGAAGGTCGCCGATTTGATGCCGGCGACTTCGCCGCCGGAGACTTCCAGCAGCTCGGTCTTCCAACCGCGCGACTCGGCCCAGCGCAGGTACATGCGCAACAGGATTTCCGCCCAGTCCTGCGCTTCGGTGCCACCGGCGCCGGCCTGGATATCGACGAAGGCCGAATGCGAATCCATCTTGCCGGAGAACATGCGCTGGAATTCCAGCTGGTCCACGCCGCGCGCGTAGCGTTCGACGTCGGCCACGACCGCCTGCAGCGTCTCCTCGTCGTCTTCCATCTCGACCAGTTCCAGCAGCTCGTTCGCGCCRGCCAGGCCTTCGGTCAGGTCGCGGATGCCGTTGACGGTCTTGTCGAGGAAGCTGCGCTCGCGGCCGAGGGCCTGCGCGCGTTCGGAGTCGTTCCAGACATCCGGGCTTTCGAGTTCGCGGTTGACTTCTTCCAGGCGCTCCTTGCGGGCGTCGTAGTCAAAGAAACCCCCTCAGCGCATCCAGCCGACCGGTGAGGTCGGCGATGCGCTGGCGGATGGGATTGAGTTCGAGCATTGGCGATCACGAAAATGTGTTGCGTTCGGCCGCGAATGATACCAGCCGGGGGAAGTCCCCCGGCTGCAGGCCGCCCTCAGTTCACTTCGAATTCGCCGACGAGGACCGTTTCCTTCGCATCGGCCAGGCGCAGGGTCACGGTCTGGTCCTTGCGTGCGGAGGTGCCCCAGCCGGTGCTGAGCGTCAGGGTCAGGGTCGTGGCACCGGTGACGATCTGCTGGCGGTCGCCGAAGAAGTTCGCCTCGACGCGGTATTTCCCGGGCTTGGCATCGCGCAGCAGGAATTCCTCGGGGCCATAGCCGCCGGTGAAGTCGTCCGACAGTTGCCCGCCCTGCCAGGTCAGGCGATTGCCGTAATAACAACGCTCGCCGTTGGGGTCGGTGACCCACAGGTCCATGTCGCTGTTGTCGCTGTCCCAGGCGAGCACGGCACGCAGGTCGACCGGCAGGTTGCGCAACAGGCGCCGGTCGACGAACGCCGTGGCCAGCGGCGCCGGGCTGGTCGCGACGATGGCGTTGAGCTCGTTGAGCGCGACGATTTCCACGCCATCGAAACGCGCATCCCACGGGGTGGCGACGACGTCGTACAGATGCACGATCGCCTCCTGCCGCTGGCCGGTTGCAGCCAGCGCAAGGCCGAGGTCGCGATGGCTCTGCGGCTCTTCGGCGGCCATCGCCAGCACCTTGCGGAAAACCTCGACCGCGCGTGCATGGTCTTCGGCCTGCATCAGGCGATAGCCCAATACGCGGAGGACGTGGCGGCTTTCCAGTCGCATCTCGGCCAGGTTCGACAAGACGCGCAAGGCTTCGATGCGACGCCCCTTCGCGAGCAGGATGTCGGCGACGTCGAGGTAGAAGGCGGTGCTGTCGGCGTGCGCGTCGCGTTCGCCGAGGTAGCGGGCGTAGAGATCGGCGGGTTTCGCCTCGCGCAATTGGCGGGCGTAAGGCGCATCGGATTGCCAGGCTTGCAGGGTGATGGTGGCGGCGGGCGCAGTCGAGGCAGGCGCGTCCTCGCTTCCACCGGCGACGGCATCGAGACTCGCCTGCTCTTCCGGCGCCGGCGGCGGCGCCATCAGCGGTGCCGACATGGCGGCCATGGCGGCGGCCGCAGGCGCGCGTCTCTCCCGCATCGCTTCGTCCGCCTGCCTTGCGATCTTCGCCGCCGGGGAATCCTTCGGATACCTGCGTTCCCACCAAGCGATGCGCTGCGCGAATGTTTCCGCAACGCGGTCGATGCGCTCGCTGCGGTCCTGCTTGCGCGCCTCGTCGCGCGCTGCCTGCAGTTGCGCGACTTGCGCGCGCAACCCCGTCGGCGCAGGAATGTCGTAGCGCACGTAATCGTCGGCACGCTCGAGCACGATCAGCGAGGTGCCCGGCGTGACGATGCCGAATCGCTGCCCGATGCGCGCGATCTGTGCGGCATTGCGTTCCGGATCGGCGGAGAGGGCGCGCACTTTCCATCGGGCCCACAGCGTCGCGACTTGCGAATGCGACGGCCCGTCGATCGGCATGTCCACGCGCACGGTGCGCTGCCCTGCCCCGTCGTCGAGCGTGACGTCGACGAAGGCGCCCGCATGCGTCACTCGCCCGGCAACCCGCAGGAGTCCGTCGTCGATGAAACGGGCCGGGACTTCCACGTCGGTGACGCCATGCGGCGCGAGCCCCACGATGCGCAGCCCTCGACCGAGCAGGCCACGCGTTGCGGCGTCACCGCGGCGCGCGTCGACCAGCAGCCGCCCATTGCGCTGCTGCGCGATCGTCGCAAGGCGGACGGTGTCGACGCCGGCGTCCTCCGGCGCGATGGCGTACAGGCGTTGGCGCGCGCGGAGTCCGGGCACTTCGCGTTCGCCATAGGTGCCTTGTCCGTCGCTGAAGAGCAGGTACTCGTCGATGTCCGCGCGTGGCGTCCACGCGGCCAGGTCGGTCGCACCGTCGTACGCCACCGACTCCAGTCGGCGACGCAACGCAGACCAATCACCGTTGCGGATTTCGAAGACGCCTGCGTCTTCGCCGACGTCGCGCAACAGCCGCAATGCGACCGTGCCCGAGCCCATGGCCCGGAAATAGTCGTCGAGCAGCGACCATGTGCCCATGCGGTTGCGCTTGCGCGCCGAGCTCGATGCATCCCACAGGATCTGCACGCGCGTGGGCATTGCGCGTTGCACGAACGCGGGCTTGCCCACCGGCACCTGGCCCAGGACATAAGCTTGACCCATTTCGTTGCGCGCCATCCAGGATGCCTTCGATCCTGCATCGATTGCGCTCTCCCGATCGATGATCAGCCGGACGTGACGCTCGCCCTGCGCCGGAATCGGATACACGCGCAGGCGGAAGTTGTTCCCCGCCGTCTGTTCGAGCAAACCGGGGTCGACGCCGCGCCGTTCGATGGCTTCGAACACCTGCCGCCCCTTGTCCTTCGGAACGGGCACCGCGTCGCGCATCTGTCCGTCGATATCCAGCGCAAAGCCGGTGATCTGTTGCCCCGGGGCGAGTGGAAACTCGAGCGTGCCTTCGAGCAGCCGCGCATTGGGATTGCGCAGCACCAGTGTGATGGTCCTGCGTTCGACCGGTCCGGCGCGATCGACGGTGTCGCCGATCTCGCGCACCTGGATGGGCCGCAGGCCTTTCGCATCTCCCCCGATGCGCACGACCGGGGCGGCGAGGTTCTGTGCACGCGATGCAGGCGACGACAAACCGATGGCGAACGTGATCGCACACGCGATCACCGCGACGATGGAACGTGGCATGCGAACTCCCCTCTCCGGCCCGTGATGTTCCCCTCGAACGCGCGGGTCGCGTGAACGGGGTCAGGCGTCGGTCGCGTATTCCACGATCAGTTGCACCGCATCGCCGCCACGGTAGTCGTCGACCGCCAGGCGATACGCCAGGTGCACGCGCGCGGGCGGCGGCGTGCCGGTCCATCCATTGAAGTGGATGGCGTCGATCGGCGTGGGGCGGTCCGTGATGCGCAACGAGAGCTTGAGGTGCCGCAGGCCGACCACCTTGTGGCCGACCACGTCGAACACGCCGTCGAACAAGGGTTCGGGAAACGCCTGGCCCCAGGGGCCACCGTCGCGCAGGGATTCGGCGCTGGCGCGGACGAACTCGTGCGCTTCGAGCGCGCCGTCGCTGACGACTTGCGCTTGCAGGAAGGCCGGATCGAGCACGCTTTGGACGTGGTCGCGCAGCGCATTGGTGAAGGCGTCGAGCCCGTCGTGCGAGAGGCTCAGGCCCGCCGCCATCGCGTGCCCGCCGAAGCGCGGGATCAGGCCCGGCAGCGTCGCATCCACCGCCGCGAGCGCATCGCGGATGTGCAGGCCCGCGATCGAGCGCGCCGATCCGCGCAGCGACGCACTGCCCGGCTCCGATGGCGCGAAGGCGACGACCGGCCGATGCACGCGTTCCTTCATGCGCGAAGCGACGAGCCCCACGACGCCCGGGTGCCACGCCGGATCGAACAGGCACAACACGGGCGGCAGTGCACCGTCGAGCGCGACCCGCGCGAGCGCGGCTTCGGCTTCATCGGTCATCTGCTGCTGCACGCCCTTGCGTTCGGCGTTGATTTGCCCGAGCACATTCGCGAGTTCGCGGGCCTGCGCGGGATCGTCGGTGAGCAGGCATTCGATGCCGAGYGCCATGTCTTCGAGCCGGCCCGCGGCGTTGATGCGCGGCGCGAGCGCATACCCGATGTCGGCGGCGGTCAGCGTGCGGACATCGCGCCCGCTGCTTTCGATCAAGGCCTGCAGGCCAGCGCAACCCTGCCCCGCGCGCAGGCGACGCAAGCCGGCGCCGGCGAGCGCACGGTTGTTCGCGTCCAGCGGGACGAGGTCGGCGATGGTGCCGACAGCGACGAGGTCGAGCAGCGTCGTGAGATCCGCCGCACAAGGCAGACCTTCCGCGCGCAGGCGCGCGCGCAGCGCCAGCAGCACGTAGAACATCACGCCGACGCCCGCGAGCGCCTTGCTGGGGAATCCATCGCCGCGTACGTTCGGATCGACGATCGCATGCGCATCGGGCAGGGTCTGCCCGGGCAAGTGATGATCCGTCACCAGCACCTGCCAGCCGCGTGCGCGCGCCGCGGCAACGCCTGCATGGCAAGCGATGCCGTGGTCCACGGTGACCAGCAGATCGGGCGCGAGCGCCGCAAGATCGTCGACCAGTCCCGGCGACAACCCATAACCATGCACCGCCCGATTGGGCACCGCATGCGACACGCGCCGCGCGCCGAGCATGCGCAGGCCGCGCACGCCGACCGCGCACGCCGTCGCGCCGTCGCAATCGAAATCGCCGACGACGACGATGTGCTTGTCCTGCAAGATCGCATCGCGCAGCAACGCGGTCGCCGCGTCCATGCCGCCGAGCGTGTCGGGCGCATGCAGGCTTGCGAGCTTCGGACGTGCGGCGTCGAACCCGGCGGCGCCGCGCGTGGCGTAAAGGCGGCGCAGGAGCATCGGCACGTGGTCGGGCCAATCGCCCGCGGGTGCAATCTCGGGACGGCGCACGATGCGGCGCGTCGTCGTCATGCGTCGAACGCCTTCAAGGGCTTGCGCCAGAAACGCCAACGTTGGTTGCGGGCAAGCGTGAACTGCGCGCCGTCTTCGCAGTCCAGGTGCAGCGAGGTCATGGCGCCCATGCGCAGGCGCTGCAACGCAGGTGCGAACCAGTGCGTGTCGAGTTCGCGCAGGTCGCGCACCGCACGCAGGTCGACGAGCCCGGCAAGGCCCAGTTTCCCGGTCAGGTCGATGCCGTCGATCTTCGCTGCCTTCGCGAGCGCGCGCAGCGTCACCTCGTTGGATTGCACCAGGGCATGCGACGTCGTCACATGATCCGGCGGCACGCCGCCGCCCCAGAACCACAAGGAATTCACCGGCGGCTTGCCCGCGGCCTGGCGCTGCGCGTTCAAGGGATGTTGATGCAAGGCGACCTGCGCCTCGCTGAGCAACGCGCGCCATCGACGGCCTTCCGGCCCTTCGGGCAGATGGTCGAACAGATCCGCGCCCAATGCTTCGTCAGGCGAGGCCATCGAAGGCAGCTTCGCCTCGCGCGGCAAGCGCAGATACCAACGCGCGGGCCGCGGTGCATCGATCGGCATGCCCGAATCGCCGAACAGCGGCCGCAATACCGATAGCAATGCATCGGCATCGGCTTGCGTCAGTTGCAAGGCATCGCCGCACGCGAGCAATCGCGCGCCGTTGAGATCGGGGCGGACGAACGCGGGGTCTGCACGCAGCCAGGCGCCGAGGTTCGCATCGTTCGCGTCGAAGGCACGCGTGATCGCCGCGACGGGCCAGCCGCGCGGCAACAGGTCGAAATGCCGGAGCAACTGCGCGCGCTCGCCGGCTTCCACGCCACTGCGATCCGCGCGCCCCAGTGCCGTGGCGAGCGCCGGCGACATCGGCTGTCCGCCGAGTCGCATGCGCGCCGGCAACAGGAAGGTCGCCGACGCAGCCTGGTTCGCCACGCCGTCAGGCCTCGTAACTGACCGCGACGATTTCGTACTCGCGCTGCCCGGCAGGCGCTTCGATGGTGACCGTGTCGCCTTCGTGCTTGCCGATCAGCGCACGCGCCACCGGCGAGGAGATCGCGATCATCCCCAGCTTGATGTCGGCTTCCAGGTCGCCGACGATCTGGTACTTGCGTTCTTCGCCGCTGTCGGTGTCGGCGAGTTCCACGATCGCGCCGAACACGATGCGCGAACCGGCGTTGAGCGCCGACACGTCGATCACCTGCGCGTGCGACAACTCTCCTTCGAGCGTCTTGATGCGGCCTTCGATGAACCCCTGCTGCTCGCGCGCGGCGTGGTACTCGGCGTTTTCCTTTAGGTCGCCGTGCGCGCGCGCCTCGGCGATCGCATGGATCACCGCCGGCCGCTTCACCGACTTCAACTCTTCCAGTTCCGCGCGCAACCGCTGCGCGCCTTTCGATGTCATGGGTGCCCGCGTCGTGCTCATGCCTGCTTCAATTCCTGGTGGAGCGCCTGCAGCGCATTGACCTCGCCCGTGCCGCGATGGTCGAGCGAATTCAACAGCGCGCGGGCGCCCGCGATGGTGGTCGAGTACGTGACGCGCTGCTGCAAGGCTTCGCGCCGGATCGAGAACGAGTCGGCGATCGCCTGCTTGCCCTCGGTCGTGTTGACGATATACACGATCTCGCCGTTCTTGATCAGGTCGACGATGTGCGGACGGCCCTCGATCACCTTGTTGATGCTCGCGCAATCCAGCCCGTTCTTCCGCAGGAAGTCCGCCGTACCGCCGGTGGCGACGAGCGAATACCCGCGGCGCACGAGGTCCTGCGCGACCGACAACACGCGCACCTTGTCCGGATCGCGGACGGAGATGAATGCCTTGCCCGCCGGCGGCAGCGCCTTGATGCCGCCGGCTTCCTGCGCACGCGCGAACGCGGCGCCGAAGCTGCGGCCCACGCCCATCACCTCGCCCGTCGAACGCATCTCCGGGCCCAGGATCGGATCGACGTTCTGGAACTTCGCGAACGGGAAGATCGCTTCCTTCACCGAGTAGTAGCCCGGCACGACTTCCTTCGTCGCGCCCTGTTCGGCGAGCGTCTTGCCCGCCATGCAGCGCGCGGCGATCTTCGCCAGCGGCACGCCGGTGGCCTTGGAAACAAAGGGCACCGTGCGCGAGGCGCGCGGATTGACTTCGAGAAGGAAGATGGTGTCTTCGCCGTCATCGTTCTGCTGGATGGCGAACTGCGTGTTCATCAGGCCGACGACCTTCAGCGCCTTGGCGAGCGCGACCACCTGCTCCCGCAGTCGATCCTGCGTCTGTGGCGACAACGAATACGGCGGCAGCGAGCACGAGGAATCGCCCGAATGCACGCCGGCTTCCTCGATATGCTCCATCACGCCGCCGATCAGCACATGGCCGTCCTTGTCCGCGATGATGTCGACGTCGACTTCCACCGCGTTGTCGAGGAAGCGGTCGAGCAGCACCGGCGAATCGTTCGACACCTTCACCGCCTCGCGGATGTAGCGCGAGAGGTCGGCGTCGGAGTACACGATCTCCATCGCGCGGCCGCCGAGCACGTAGCTCGGGCGCACGACCAGCGGATAGCCGATCTGGCGCGCGATGGCGAGCGCTTCGTCGTGGTTGCGCGCGGTACCGTTCGGCGGCTGCAGCAACTTCAGGTCGGTGACCAGGTGTTGGAAGCGTTCGCGGTCTTCGGCCAGGTCGATGGAGTCCGGCGAGGTGCCGATCACCGGCACGCCGTTGGCTTCCAGCGCCTTGGCGAGCTTGAGCGGCGTCTGCCCGCCGTACTGCACGATCACGCCCTTGGGCTGTTCGAGTTCGACGATCTCCAGCACGTCTTCGAGCGTCAGCGGTTCGAAGTAAAGGCGATCGGAGGTGTCGTAGTCGGTCGAAACCGTCTCGGGGTTGCAGTTGACCATGATGGTCTCGAACCCGTCCTCGCGCAGCGCGATGGCCGCGTGCACGCAGCAGTAATCGAATTCGATGCCCTGGCCGATGCGGTTCGGCCCGCCGCCGAGCACGATGATCTTGTCGCGCGAGGTCGGTTCGGCTTCGCACTCGTCTTCGTAGGTCGAATACAGGTACGCGGTGCTGGTGGCGAATTCGGCCGCGCAGGAGTCCACGCGCTTGTAGACCGGGCGCACGTTGAAGGCCTTGCGCAATGCGCGCACGGCCGATTCGTTGGTGCCGACCAGTTGCGCGATGCGCGCGTCGGAGAAACCGCGGCGCTTGAGCTGGCGCAGGCGGCGCGCGTCGAGGCCATCGAGGCCCGCGGCGGCGACGTCCTTTTCCATCGCGATCAGTTCTTCGATCTGGTCGAGGAACCACGGATCGACGAACGACAGCGCGTGCACGTCTTCGACCGACATGCCCGCGCGGAACGCGTCGCCGAGATGGAACATGCGTTCCGGGCCCGGCTCCTTGAGTTCGCGGCGCATTTTCGCTAGGTCGTCCTCGCTCGACAGATCCAGGCCCGTGGGATCCAGGCCGACCTTGCCGGTTTCCAGGCCACGCAGCGCTTTTTGCAGCGATTCCTGGAAGCTGCGGCCGATCGCCATCACCTCGCCCACCGACTTCATCTGCGTCGTCAGGCGCGCATCGGCGGCGGGGAACTTCTCGAAGGCGAAGCGCGGGATCTTGGTGACGACATAGTCGATCGTCGGTTCGAACGACGCCGGCGTCTTTCCCCCGGTGATTTCGTTGCGCAACTCGTCGAGCGTGTAACCGACGGCGAGCTTGGCGGCGACCTTCGCGATCGGGAAGCCGGTGGCCTTCGAAGCCAGCGCCGACGAACGCGACACGCGCGGATTCATTTCGATCACGACCACGCGCCCGGTCTGCGCGTTGATGCCGAACTGCACGTTGGAGCCGCCGGTGTCGACGCCGATCTTGCGCAGCACCGCGACCGAAGCATCGCGCAGGCGCTGGTATTCCTTGTCGGTGAGCGTCTGCGCCGGCGCGACGGTGATCGAATCGCCGGTGTGCACGCCCATCGCGTCGAGGTTTTCGATCGAGCAGACGATGATGCAGTTGTCCGCGGTGTCGCGGACCACTTCCATCTCGAATTCCTTCCAGCCGAGCACCGATTCCTCGACGAGGATTTCGTGCACGGGCGAGAGTTCCAGGCCGCGACGCACGATCTCTTCGAACTCTTCCTTGTTGTACGCGATGCCACCGCCGCTGCCGCCGAGTGTGAACGAGGGACGGATGATCGTCGGATAGCCGACGGTCGCCTGGATCTCGACGGCCTGTTCGAAGGTGCGCGCCACGGCGGCCTTCGGGCAATCCAGGCCGATCTCCGACATCGCGACGCGGAACAGCTCACGGTCTTCGGCCATGCGGATCGCGTCGCGCTTGGCGCCGATCAGTTCCACGTTGTATTTCTCGAGCACGCCGTTGTCGGCGAGGTCGAGCGCGCAGTTCAGCGCGGTCTGTCCGCCCATCGTCGGCAGCAGCGCATCGGGCTTTTCCTTGGCGATGATCTTTTCGACCGTCTGCCAGTTGATCGGCTCGATGTAGACCGCGTCGGCCATCTCCGGGTCGGTCATGATCGTCGCCGGATTGCTGTTCACCAGCACCACGCGATAGCCCTCGTCGCGCAGCGCCTTGCAGGCCTGCGCGCCGGAGTAGTCGAACTCGCACGCTTGCCCGATGACGATCGGGCCCGCGCCGATGATGAGGATGGTCTTGAGGTCGGTTCTCTTGGGCATCAGATTATTTCCGGGCTTCCATCGCGTCGATGAAGCGGTCGAAGAGTGGTGCGACGTCGTGTGGGCCCGGGCTTGCTTCGGGATGTCCCTGGAACGAGAACGCAGGTGCGTCGGTCAAGGCGATGCCTTGGTTGCTGCCGTCGAACAAGGAGCGGTGCGTGACCTTCGCGTTTCCGGGCAGCGAGTCTTCGTCCACCGCGAACCCGTGGTTCTGCGAGGTGATCATCACGCGGCCGGAGTCCAGGTCGATGACCGGATGGTTCGCGCCATGGTGGCCGAACTTCATCTTGCTGGTCGTCGCACCGATGGCCAGGCCCAGGAGTTGATGGCCCAGGCAAATGCCGTAGGTCGGGAGCTTGCGGTCGACGAAGGTGCGGATCGCGTCGATCGCGTAGTCGCACGGTGCCGGGTCGCCGGGGCCGTTGGACAGGAACACGCCATCGGGCTGCATCGCCAGCACATCCGAAGCCGGGGTCTGCGCGGGCACGACCGTCACCGCGCAGCCGCGCTCGGCCAGCATGCGCAGGATGTTCTGCTTCACGCCGAAATCGTAGGCGACGACCTTGTACTTCGAAGGGGTTTCGACGAAGGCGTTTCGATCCAGGTCGAGCTGTCCCTCGGTCCACGGGTACGCCGTGCGCGTGCTCACTTCCTTCGCCAGGTCCATGCCCTTCAGGCCGGGGAACTTGCGGGCGGCTTCGATCGCCTTCTCCACGTCGAGCACTTCACCGGCGCTGGACGCGGCGAGCAGCGCGCCATTCATCGCGCCGCGATCGCGCAGCAGCCGCGTGAGCTTGCGGGTGTCGATGTCGGCGATGGCCACCACGCCGCGCTGCTTCATCCACTCGGGCAGCGCCTGCTGGTTGCGCCAGTTGCTCGGGCGGCGCGGGACGTCGCGCACGATCAGGCCGGCGGCCCAGACCTGGCGCGCCTCGTCGTCCTGGTCGGTGCAACCGGTGTTGCCGATGTGGGGATAGGTCAGCGTGACGAGCTGGCGCGCATAGGAGGGGTCGGTGAGGATCTCCTGGTAGCCGGTCATCGCGGTGTTGAACACCACTTCGCCGACGGAAAGGCCGGGCGCGCCTACGGAAACGCCCTCGAAGATCGTGCCGTCTTCGAGTGCGAGGAGTGCGGTTGGGGTCACGGGCTTCGCCTATGTCGGGGGGATGCCCCTGGCCGCGAACCCGGAAAGAGGTTGCAGCAAAGCGCGAACGCGGCGTTTCTTCCGGTCCGTGCTGGCAGGTGGCAGGCGAGCCGGGATTGTACCGATGAAGGACGCGTCCGACAAACGATGCCGCCGGTTTCCGTGCGCGAGCCGCCGCCGATCAGCCCAACAGGTCGCCGATCCGGTAGCACCCGGCCGGCCGGCGCGCGAGCCACGCCGCGGCGTGGAGCGCGCCGCGGGCGAAGATGTCGCGGTTGGTCGCTCGGTGCGTGAGCTCGATGCGCTCGCCGAGGGTCGCAAACTGCACCGTGTGCTCGCCGACGATGTCCCCGGCGCGCAGCGATGCATAGCGCGGGATCGCGCCGCCCTGCCCCGCGGCATCGCCGAGGGTGAGCGCGGTGCCCGAGGGCGCATCGAGCTTGCGCACGTGGTGTTGCTCGACGATGTCCACGTCCCAGCCGGGCAATGCACGCGCGGCGCGTTCGACCAGGTTGGTGAGCACCGCCACCCCGAGGCTGAAGTTCGATGCCCACAACACCGGAATGCGCTGGCCGGCCGCGTCGAGCGCGGCGCGTTGCGTTTCCGAAAGCCCCGTCGTGCCGCTGACCAGCGCGCAACCCTGCGCAAGGCAATGCGCAAGCACCCCGTCGAAGGCTTCGGGCAGGCTGAAGTCGACGACGACATCGCACTCGGGCGCGGCGGCCAGCTCGTTGGAGGCGAACTGCGGCACGCCGTCGATCACCCGCTGCCCGACCTTGCGCGACACCGCACCGACGACGCTGAAGGCTTCCGGCCGCTCCGCTGCCAGCCGCAGGAGCGACTGGCCCATGCGCCCGGTGGCGCCGTGGACCAGCAAGCGATTCGGTGAAGCCGGCGTGAGGAATTCGTCCATGTGGGTGAGGCTAGCCGAACTGCTTTGCCCGCGCCACGCGTGACGAGGCGATGACGTTGCTGAACTCCTCGTGCGGATCGAAGCGGCCATGACCGGAATCTCACGCGAATCACGGTCTTGTGTGACGAAGGGCGCCGGGAAATGGGTTGGATGGGACTGGGAAGGACCATCCGCGGCGGACTTCGAACCATCGATTCGTTTCGCGGAGAGTTCCAATGATTTCGCTGTCCCGCCGCCGCTTCCTGCAAGGGGCCAGCGCGATGCCGCTGGCCGCATGGCTTTCGAACAACGCGTTCGCCCAATCCATGTCGCTCGTGCGTTACGACATCGCCTCGCCGCAGGGCCTGGACATGTTGACGACGTACGCCAACGCAATGCGCGCGATGCTCGCGCGCCCCGAAACCGACCCCACCAGCTGGCTCTGGCAGTGGTACACGCATTTCGTCAGCGGTGCGACCACCAAGGCCAATGAACTGACGCGCATCTTCGGCGCGACGGTCACGCCGCAGAGCATGCTGGCCAACGAAATGTGGAACACCTGCCAGTCGCACGCCGGGCAGAACACCAACCATTTCCTGCCCTGGCATCGCATGTTCGTGTTCTTCTTCGAACAGATCATCCGCGAAGTCAGCGGCCGGCCGGACTTCACCCTCCCCTATTGGGATTACACCTCGGCCGATCCGCTCAAGCGCGGCATCGTGCCGCTGCAGTTCCGACTGCCGCTCGACCCGGTGTTCAACGTGCTGTATCGCTCCAATCGCACCTCGCTCGCCAACACCGGCCAGCGCATCGACAAGACGCAGCCGACCGACCAGATGGACATCAGCGCGACGATGGCGTGCGCGGCCTACAGCACGGTCGGCACCGTGCTGGGCTTCTGCCGTTCCATCGATTCCAACATCCACGGGCGCATCCACGTGCTCGTGGGCACCGCCTCGAACATGGGCGCGGTGCCCTACGCCGCGCGTGACCCGCTGTTCTGGGTCCACCACTCCACCATCGATCGCATGTGGGCGAGTTGGAACGCCAACTACGCCGGCGTGAACCCGACCTCGACCTGGGGCAACACCCAGTTCGTGTTCGCCGATCGCCTGGGCCAGCGCGTGACGGGAAAACTGAAGGACTTCTTCAGCACGAGCGTCCTCGGTTACCAGTACGACTCGCTGATCGCACCGCCGCCTCCGCCGCCGCCTCCGCCGCAACAACAGCAGCAGGCCCCGAAGAAGAAGAGGACGCTCACCACCGTGCAGCGTGTCGCCGCCCTGATGGCGAGTACCCCCGAACGCGTGGCTTCGTCCGTGACGATGGCCGAACTGGGCGCGACCAACACGCGCGTGAACGTGGAGCGCCTCGCGTTGGCCAAGCAGGTCTCGCCGATGCTGGGCCTGGTGCCGGCCACCGCGCCGCAGCGCACTTACCTGGTATTGAAAAACCTGCATACGTGGAAGCAGCCCGAAGTGCTCTATCACGTGTACCTGGGGCCCGCGAAGGGCGCCCAGGCCAACGCCCCGCTGAACAAGAACACCTATGTCGGCGCGATCAACTTCTTCGATGCGGAATTCCACGATCACGGCGGCCATGGCGCGAAGCTGGATACCGCACTGGGCGAGAACTTCTTCAGCTTCGACGTGACCGAGTTGTTGCGCCGTTTCGAGCGCAGTGGCGCGGTTTCGCGCGATGCATTGCAGGTGACGTTCGTGCCGGGCGGCAAGCCCCGCGCGGGCGCAGGCAGCTTGGTCGCGAGCATCGAGTTGGTGCGTCAGTAAACGTTCACCGTCGCGCGCCCGGGGCGGGCGCGC
The DNA here is from genome assembly GCF_054049695.1 of Lysobacter sp. P5_C4. Classification (NCBI taxonomy): domain Bacteria; kingdom Pseudomonadati; phylum Pseudomonadota; class Gammaproteobacteria; order Lysobacterales; family Lysobacteraceae; genus Lysobacter; species Lysobacter sp. P5_C4. The sequence continues at coordinate 387,229 of NZ_JBFULX010000003.1, forward strand.
GACGAAGGCAGGGGGCTGCAGTTCGCTTTCACGAGGGCCGCTTACACCCTGCCGTCACTCGGCCGAAGGTCATCCTTTCGCCCATCGCGGCGGGGGGCGAGTTCCACTGCTGCATGCGAATCGCAGGAGTAGGACTTATGAGCGTGATGACCCCGAGCAATCTGACCCGACGCAATCTGATCAAGGGCATCGCGGCAACGCCGCTGGTGTTCGGTTTCGCGCGCAATGCCCGCGCAGCCACGTTGTTGCGTTGCGATCTGTCCACGCCCGGCGGCCAGGACATGCTGGCCACCTACGCCGACGCGATCCGCCTGATGCAGGCGATGACGCCCGACAATCCCCTGAGCTGGACGTGGCAGTGGTACACGCACTTCGTCGATGGCGCGACCGTCAAGGCGGACGAAGTCACGCGCGTGTGGGGCGATGCGATCACGCCGCAGCGCACCCTGGCCGAGGAAGTCTGGAATACGTGCCAGTCGCACTCCGGCCAGAGTTCGAACTTCTTCCTGCCCTGGCACCGCTATTACGTCTTCATGCTCGAACGCATTATCCGCGTCGTCACCGGGCGCACGGATTTCGTGATGCCCTATTGGAACTACACCTCGGCCGATCCCGCCCAGCGCGGCGTGGTGCCGGCGCAGTTCCGCATGCCCGACGACCCGGTCTTCGGCGTGCTGTACCGGCCGAACCGTGTGTCCCGCGCGAACAGCGGCATGCCTATCCATGCGCTGCAGCCGGGCGATGCGATGAACGTCGACGAGGCGATGTCGAAGACGAACTACAGCACCGTCGGCAGCGTGACCGGCTTCGGCCGCACGGTCGATTCGACCATCCACGGCCGCATCCACACGCTGGTGGGCAACACGCGCGGCATGGGCGCGGTGCCGTACGCGGGCAACGATCCGTTGTTCTTCGTCCATCACGCCAACATCGACCGCATGTGGGCGAGCTGGAACAAGAACGGCAACAAGAACCCGACTGACGCGGTGGCCAACCCCTGGATCAACACCACGTTCACCCTCGCCGACGAGCGCGGCCTGCGCCAGACGCGCGCGGCCAAGAACCTCTTCAGCGCACTGCAGTTGGGCTACGACTACGACGCGTTCTTCCCGCGTCCGCCGGCTGCACCGACCACGCCGCCGCCCGCGACGCTGGCTGCCAAGGGCGTGGCCGGGGCGCAGAAGGTCGCGTCCGCCGTCAACATGGTGAACCTGGGCGCGGCGCCGACGACAGTCAAACTCGCGCGCGAGCCCAACGCCAAGGCGACCGCGATGCTCGGCCTCGACGCCGACGCGCGCCACACCTACTTGGTGCTGCGCAAGCTGCACGCCTGGAAGCAGCCGGGCGTGCTTTACCACGTCTATCTGTGCGAGTCGCCGAACACGGTGCCCGCCGCGCGGAACTACGTGGGGAACATCAACTTCTTCGACGCCGAATTCCACGAACACGGCGGCGGCAGCAAACTCGACACCGCGCTGGGCGACAACTTCTACAGCTTCGATGTCACGCCGCTGCTCGCGGGCCTGGCGAAGACCAACCATTCGAGTTCCACGCGCGACATGCTGTTCGTGAAGCTCGTTCCCGGCGGTCCGCCGGAGAAAGGTGCCGATGCGATGGTGGCGCAGGTGGACCTGATCCGGCAGTAATTGCCGGAGGACCGAAAACGACAAGGCCCGCATATCGCGGGCCTTGTGCTTGTTGGACCAGTCGTCCTGCGATCAGTTCGTCATCCGATCCCAGAATCCCTTCACGCCATCGATGAACGTGCTCGACTTCGGTGAGTGCTTGCGCGCACCGTCGCCGACGAAGGTCGCTTCGAACTTCTCCAGGATCTCGCGCTGTTCGGCGGTGAGGTTCACCGGCGTTTCGACGACCGCCTTGCAATACAGATCGCCGGGCGCGCGGCTGCGCACCGAACGCACGCCGCGATCGCGCAGGCGGAACACCTTGCCCGTCTGCGTTTCGGCGGGCACGCGCAATTCGAGTTCGCCGTGCAGCGTGGGCACGCGGATCGTGTCCCCCAGGGCGGCCTGCGAGATGCGGATCGGGATTTCGCAATGCAGGTCGTCGCCATCGCGTTCGAAAATGGCGTGCGGGCGCACGCGCACCTCGACGAACAGATCGCCCGGCGGCGTGCCCGGCGGACCGGCTTCGCCTTCGCCCTGCAGGCGGATGCGGTCGCCGTTGTCGACGCCGGCCGGGATCTTCACCGACAGGACTTTCTCTTCCTCCAGGCGGCCCTGCCCCATGCACGGCTTGCACGGATTGGGGATCGTCTTGCCGCGCCCGGCGCAATGCGGGCAGGTCTGCTGCATCTGGAAGATGCCGCGCTGCATCCGCACCTGGCCGCGGCCGTGGCAGGTCCTGCAGTCTTCGAGCACGCCGTCGTTGGAACCGGTGCCCGCGCAGTGGTGGCACGAGACAAGCGTCGGCACTTCGATGCGCTTGTCCAGGCCCGACACCGCTTCTTCGAGATCCAGCTCCATCACGTAGCCGATGTCGGCGCCGCGGCGTGGACCGCCGCGCGCACCGCCACCGCCGAAGATGTTGCCGAAGATGTCGCCGAAAATATCGCCCATGTCGGCGTACCCGGCACCGCCGGGCCCGCCGCCGCCCATGCCGTTTTCGAACGCGGCATGGCCGTGCTGGTCGTAGACGCGGCGCTTGGCCGGCTCCGACAACACTTCATAGGCTTCCTTGCATTCCTTGAACGCGGCTTCCGCGGCGTGGTCGCCGGGGTTGCGGTCGGGGTGGTGCTTCATCGCGCAGCGGCGGTAGGCCTTCTTCAGGTCATCCTCGCTGGCGTCCCGGGCAACGCCGAGGACTTCGTAGTAGTCGCGTTTCATGCGTGCTTACTTCTTGTCGTCCTTGACCTCGGTGAACTCGGCATCGACGACGTCGTCGCCCGCCGCACCGCCGCCTTGCGGGCCACCGGCGTCGCCGCCGCCCTGTCCGCCCGAGGCCGCCGCGGCCAGCGACTGCGCCGCTTCTTCCAGCCCGCGCGTCTTGGCCTCGATCTGCGCCTTGTCGTCGCCCTTCATCGCCGTTTCAAGTTCCGACAGCGCGCCTTCGACGCGACCGATGACATCGCCACCGACCTTGCTGCCGTGCTCGGTGATCGCGCTGCGCACCGAATGGATCAGCGCGTCGGCCTGGTTGCGGGCCTGCACGAGGTCATGGAACTTCTTGTCGTCCTCGCGATGCGCTTCGGCGTCCTGCACCATCCGCTGGATTTCTTCGTCCGACAGGCCAGAGCCGGCCTTGATCTCGACCTTCTGCTCCTTGCCCGTCTTCTTGTCCTTGGCATGCACGTGCAGGATGCCGTTGGCGTCGATGTCGAAGGAGACTTCGATCTGCGGCATGCCGCGCGGCGCGGCGTCGATGCCGGCCAGGTCGAAGCGCGCCAGCGACTTGTTGTAGCGCGCCTGTTCGCGTTCGCCCTGCAGCACGTGCACCGTCACCGCGGACTGGTTGTCCTCGGCGGTGGAGAAGGTCTGCGAGGCCTTGGTCGGGATCGTGGTGTTCTTCTCGATGATCTTGGTGAACACGCCGCCGAGGGTTTCGATGCCCAGGCTGAGCGGGGTCACGTCGAGCAGCAGCACGTCCTTGACGTCGCCGGCGAGCACGCCGCCCTGGATGGCCGCGCCGAGCGCGACGGCTTCATCGGGGTTGACGTCCTTGCGCGGTTCCTTGCCGAAGAACTCGCCCACCATCGCCTGCACCTTCGGCATGCGGGTCTGGCCGCCGACGAGGATGACTTCGCTGATTTCGCTGGCGCGCAGGCCGGCGTCGTTCAGCGCGATGCGGCACGGTTCGATCGTCTTCTTGACCAGGTCGTCGACCAGCGCTTCGAGCTTGGCGCGCGTGAGCTTGATGTTCAGGTGCTTGGGACCCGACGCATCGGCCGTGACGTACGGCAGGTTCACTTCGGTCTGCTGCGCGGAGGACAGCTCGATCTTCGCGCGCTCGGCGGCGTCCTTCAGGCGCTGCAACGCGAGCGGATCCTTGCGCAGGTCGATGCCTTGGTCCTTGAGGAATTCCTCGACGAGGTAATCGATGACGCGCTTGTCGAAGTCTTCGCCGCCCAGGAACGTATCTCCGTTGGTCGACAGCACTTCGACCTGCATCTCGCCGTCGACCGACGCGATCTCGATGATCGAGACGTCGAACGTGCCGCCGCCCAGGTCGTACACGGCCACCTTGCGGTCGCCGCCCTTCTTGTCCATGCCGTAGGCCAGCGCGGCCGCGGTCGGCTCGTTGATGATGCGCTTGACCTCCAGGCCCGCGATGCGGCCGGCGTCCTTGGTCGCCTGGCGCTGGCTGTCGTTGAAGTAGGCCGGCACCGTGATGACCGCTTCGGTCACCGTCTCGCCCAGGTAGGCCTCGGCGGTCTTCTTCATCTTCTCGAGCACGCGCGCGGAGACTTCCTGCGGCGAAAGCTTCTTGCCGTCGCTCGTTGCGACCCACGCGTCACCGTTGTCGTGCTCGACGATCTGGTAGGACACCAGGCCGATGTCCTTCTGGACCTCGGCATCCTTGAACTTGCGGCCGATGAGGCGCTTCACCGCGAAGAAGGTGTTCTTCGGGTTGGTCACCGCCTGGCGCTTGGCCGAGGCGCCGACCAGGACTTCGCCATCCTTGGTGTAAGCCACGGTGGACGGCGTGGTGCGGTCGCCCTCGCTGTTCTCGATGACGCGCGCCTTGCCGCCTTCCATGATCGCCACGCACGAGTTCGTCGTGCCCAGGTCGATGCCGATGATCTTGCCCATTGTGTCTCCCTCCAGGATCTATTCGAATTTGGTTGGCGGCCGTGCCGCCGGAATGCCTGCGATGTAGGGGTGCGCGCGGCCGCTTCAAGAGGCCGGCGGCGTCAACCGTTCAGTCGCGTCGCGCCACGACCACCAGTGCCGGGCGCAACAGCCGCTCGTTCAGCACGTAGCCTTTCTGGAACAGCTGCGCGACGCTGCCCGGCGGCAACGCGCCGGCTTCGACCATGCTCATGGCCTGGTGGCGTTCGGGGTCGAAGGTGTCGCCCGCCTGCGGGGCCACTTCGAGCAAGCCGTTGGCTTCCGCGATGCGGTGCAGCTGGCGCAGCGTGAGTTCCATGCCTTCGCGCAGCGGGTCGGCCTTCTCGGCGGCCGCCAGGCCCGCTTCCATGCTGTCGAACAGCGGCAGCAGCTCGGAAAGCAGGCGTTCGTTGGCGAACTTCCGCGCCATTTCCACGTCGCGCGCGAGGCGCTTGCGCTGGTTGTCGAGGTCGGCGCGCTCGCGCAGTTGCTCGGCGCGGAGTTGTTCGAGTTCGCCCCGGAGGGCTTCGATCTGGTCCTGCGGCACGTCCTCGTGGTCGAGGGCGGCGTCGGCGTCCTGGGGTTCCTGCGTGGGTTCCTGGATCATGCGAATCGGTCCGTTCGGCGGCGTCCTCGCCACCCGTGGTCTCAGCGATGCGGCCGGACCGACCGGCTTTCAAGCCCCGGGGGCGACTATCCGCCCGAGTTCGACTCCAGCGCCTTGCCCAGGACCCCCGCGGCCGCCTGCACCACCGGGATCACGCGGTCGTAGGCCATGCGCGTCGGCCCGATCACCCCGAGCACGCCCAGGACACGCCCCCCCGCGCCATAGGGCGCGGTGACCAGGGAGACCGATTCGAGCGGGGCGACCCCGCTTTCCTCCCCGATGAACACGCGGACGCCCGGCGCACGTGCGGTGCGTTCGAGCAACTGCAGGATCTCGCGCTTGCGGGAGAAGGCTTCGAACAGATCGCGCAGGCGGTCCAGGTCCGACAGGTCCTGCACGCCCATCAGGCGGGTCTGGCCGGCGAGCACGACATCGTCGCCGCCGTCGGGCGCGAGGGCCTGTTCGGCCAGCTCGACGGTGTGCGCCATCAAGGTTTCCATTTCCATGCGCGCCGCCCGCAATTCATGCACGAGCGTGGTGCGGATGTCCTGCAGCGGGCGCCCGGCGAAATGCTGGTTCAGGTAATTGGCGACACGTTCGAGCTCGCCGGCGTCCCAGGTCCGGCGCGTGTGCAGGATCCGGTTCTGCACGTCGTTGTCGGCGAAAACGAGAATCGCGAGCACGCGGTTGGCGTCGAGCGCGACGAAATCGATGTGGCGAAAGGCGAACTGTTCGCGCCTGGGCACGCCGACGACGCCGACGAAATGCGTCATCGCCGACAACAGTTCCGATGCGTTGCCGAGCAGCGCCTGCGTGCCCGAGCCCGCCGGCAATTCCTGCCGGAGACGCGCGAGTTCCCCTTCCGGCAGCGGCTTGACCTGCACCAGCGAATCGACGAACACGCGATAGCCCTGCGTCGTCGGGATGCGGCCGGCGGAGGTGTGCGGCGAGGTCAGCAGCCCGCCTTCTTCCAGGTCGGCGAGGATGTTGCGGATGGTGGCGGGGCTGATGTCCAGGCCGGCGTGGCGCGCCAACGTCTGCGAACCAACCGGTTCGCCATCGCGGATGTAACGCCCGATGAGGGTGCGCAACAACTGGCGTGCGCGCGGATCGAGTTCGGGGTCGGGTCGGGTGGCCATCAAGCCGGTATAAGCCCGCTGCGCGAGGTGCGCAACAGGAATCGCTTCGGGCGAGACGCAGGACCGTTTACGCTTACGCCATGCTCACGCACCTCGCCATCCAGGACTTCGCGGTCGTCCGCGCCGCGGAACTCGATTTCGGCCCCGGCCTGACCGTGATTTCCGGTGAAACCGGCGCCGGCAAATCCCTGCTCGTCGACGCGCTCGGTTTTCTCTCCGGCGCCCGCGCCGACAGCGGCGTGGTCCGGCACGGCGCCGAGCGCGCGGAATTGATCGCCGTCTTCGCACTCCACGACGCGCCCGAAGCGGCCGCGTGGTTGCGCGAGCAGGAACTCGACGACGCCGGCGAGGCCTGCCAATTGCGTCGCACGCTGCGCGCCGACGGCGGTTCGAAGGCGTGGATCAACGGGCGGCCGGCGACGATCGCGCAACTGGGCGAACTGGCGGGCCTGCTCGTCGAAATCCACGGGCAACACGAGCACCAGGCCCTGATGTCGCGCGGTAGCCAGCTCGCGCTGCTCGATGCATTCGGCCGCAATGAAGGCAAGCTCGCCGATGTGCAGGGCGCCGCGCGTGCCTGGTCTGCGCTGATGCGCGAACGCGATGCCCTCTCGCAGCGCGGGGACCCCGGCGATCGCCTCGGCTTCCTGGAACACCAACTCGCGGAATTGCGGCGGGAAGCGCTGGCGCCGGAGGCGTTCGCCGAACTCGTTGCCGCGCACAAGCGCCACGCGCACGCCGCCGGGCTGATCGCCGCCTGCGATGACGCCGGCGCCAGCCTCGGCGGCGACGACGGCCCGTCGCTCGGCCGCCAATTGCAGCAGGTCCGCAACGCACTCGCGCGCCAGGCCGAACACGAGCCGCGCCTGGCGGACATCGACGCGATGCTCGACATCGCCGCCATCCAGATCGACGAAGCGGCCTCGCTGTTGGAGCGCGTGCGCGCCGATCTCGACGTCGACCCGGCCGCCTTCGACACACTGGATCGCAAACTCGTGCAGCTGCACGACCTGGCACGCAAGCATCGTGTCGCGCCGGATGCACTGGCCGCGCAACGCGATGCGATCGAAGCCGAAGTCGCGGCGTTGCACGGGTCGGAAGAACGCGTTCGCGCGCTCGACGGCGAAATCGAAACCGCGCGCGCCGCGTGGCAAACCGCCGCGACGGCATTGACGAAAGCCCGCACGAAGGCAGCGAGCGCGTTGTCGGGGGCGACCACCACGCTCATCGGCGAACTGGGGATGGGCGGCGGCCGCTTTTCGGTCGCGATCGAACCGAACGCCGCCGCAGATCCGGACCCGCTGGGCGCCGAGCGCGTCGAATTCCTCGTCGCCGCCAACCCCGGCCAGCCGGCGCGCGCGCTGCGCAAGGTCGCTTCCGGCGGCGAACTCTCGCGCATCTCGCTGGCGATCGAAGTGGCCGCGCTGGGCCTGGATGCCGTGCCGACAATGGTGTTCGACGAAGTGGATTCGGGGATCGGCGGCGCGGTGGCCGACATCGTTGGCCAGAAATTGCGCGCCCTCGGCGGCAAGCGCCAGGCGTTGTGCGTGACCCACCTGCCCCAGGTCGCGGCGCAGGGGCATGCCCACTACCGCGTCAGCAAGGCCGCGAGCGAAGGCATGACCCAGAGCGCGGTGCGCAAACTGGAAGCGAAGGACCGCGAGGAAGAACTCGCCCGCATGCTGGGCGGCGTGGAAGTGAGCAAGGAAGCGCGGGCCGCGGCAAGACGATTGCTGGCCGACGCCAACTGATCGATCTGGTGGAAGCGCCCCTTTTTAGTGGAAGGGGCGCGCGACAGCGGGGGTATTGGGCAAGCCGCGCTCGCGCGATCGCGTCTTACGTGCGCTTTTTGCGCACATACAACACCAACGCATGTTCTTCGATCTCGTACCCGTGTTGGGCCGCGATCTGCTTCTGCAGTTCCTCGATCTGCGCGCTCTGGAACTCGATGACCTTGCCGGTCTCGATGTCGACCATGTGGTCGTGGTGTTCCCCGCGATCCAGCTCGTAGACCGCGTGGCCGCCCTCGAAGTTGTGCTTCAGGACCAGGCCGGCGGCCTCGAACTGCGTGAGCACGCGGTACACCGTGGCCAGCCCGATTTCGTCCCCGTGGTCCAGCAACTGGCGGTAGATGTCCTCGGCCGTCATGTGGCGCGGGCGGGTCTGCTCCAATAGCTCGAGGATCCGCATCCGCGGATGCGTGACCTTCAGCCCGGCCTTGCGGAGATCCTGCTGTTCCATGGCGCCGGAGTGTATCATCGGCCCTCCCCGCGCCAGCCCCGAAGACCGAATGCGCAAGCTGCTCATCGCCCTGTCCCTGACCGTCCTGACTTCCGGCTGCGGCGTGCTGTACCGCACGCCGATCTACCAGGGCAACCTGCTCGAGAAGACCAACGTCGAGCAACTCCAGCAAGGCATGGACAAGCGCCAGGTGATGAACCTGCTCGGCTCGCCTTCGGTCGCCGATCCCTTCCATCACGATCGTTGGGATTACGTCGCCACGCAGCGCACCGGCCGCGTCGGCCCGACGGAACGGAAGACGCTGACGCTGTGGTTCGAAAACGACCAGCTCGCCAAGTGGGACGGCGAATACTTCGGCGAGCAGGACCAGGCGCTCGCCAAGGAAATGCGCGACCACTACGGCAACTTGCCGGTCGACAAGAAAAAGAAGAAGCAGGGCCGCTAAGCGCCGCCCTGTTTCGAAGGCGCGCCCGGGCGCGCGGCGCGTCGCCGGCGCGCGTCCTTCGGGTCGGCCACCAGCGGACGCAACAATTCGATCCGGTCCCCCTCGCGCAGCACGCTCTGCGGCGAGGCGCGCACCCCGTGCAACGCCAGGCCATCGATGCCGCGCGATGCCAGCGACTCGGGCGTGAAGCCCGCCGATTCCAGCGCCTGTGCCACGGTCGCACCGATCGGCAAGGTCACCTGCCACGACTCGAACGCCCGCGGCACCGCCAGCACGATCTCCACGCGCATGCGCCTACTCCGCGCCGCGGTCGGCCGCGCGCACGAAATCGTCGACCATGCGATCGGCCAGGCCCTGGAACCCCAGCGCGAAGGCCGGCCCGAGCAATTTGTTCTTCGGTTCAAAGTCGAGCGTGAGCGTCACCTTGCACGCGCACTCGTCCAGCGCATGGAATTGCCAGCGCCCGTGCAGCTTCTTGAACGGCCCGTCCTTCAGGTGCATGTCGATGTGGTGCGGCGGCGCGAGCGTGTTTTCCGTGGTGAACCAGGTGCGCAGCGAACCCAGCCCCAGGTCCAGCCGCGCGACCACGCGACTGTCGTCCTTTTCCAGCACCTGCGCGGCCTCGCACCACTCGAACCGGCGCGGATACGCCGCGATGTCGTTCACCAGCCCGAACATGCGGGCGGCGGAGTGTTCGACGAGGGCGCTGCGCTGGATCGTGGGCATTCGGAGGCGTGTTTCGGCGAGAATGGCGGGATGAACAAGAAAGTGGCCAAGGATAAGGGAAAGCCGGCTTCCGGCGCGGCGAAGGCGCCCTCGCTGAAGACCGTCGCCCTGAACAAGCGGGCGAAACACGAATACCACTTCGAACAGAAGGTCGAGGCCGGCATCGCGCTGCAGGGTTGGGAGCTCAAGGCCATCCGTGCCGGGCGCGCCAACATCGGCGAGGCCTACGCGATCGTGAAGGACGGGGAGCTGTACCTGTTCGGCGCGCAGGTCACGCCGCTGATCTCGGCGTCCACGCATGTCATCGCCGACGCCCACCGCACCCGCAAGCTGCTCCTGCACCGCCGCGAGATCGACGAACTGATCGGCCGCGTGCAGCGTGACGGCTACACGCTCATCCCCACCGCGCTGTACTGGAAGGGCAACAAGATCAAGCTCGAACTCGCGCTGGCACGCGGCAAGCAGACGCACGACAAGCGCGAAGCCAGCAAGGAACGCGACTGGAACCGCGAGAAGCAGCGGCTGTTGCGGCGACACAACAAGAACGCTTGACCTCTTGGGTGCGTAGTGAAGCCCGCTCGAAACGCATTGGCGCGCCGCCGGGAACGTGGAGAGTTCCAAATTTTTTTGGGAAAAAAATTTGAAACTCTCCACGCTGCGGCATCACCTTGCGAGTCGCTTCGATCAAGGGGCTTTCGCTGGGGCAGTGATTGGGGGCTGCAAAGCAAGCTTTGCAGGAAGCCGATCGTTGCGATCAAGAGCGAGCAAATCTCTCCGGAGACTTCGCAACTGCCCTTCGAGCAAAATGAAGGCATACCTGCAAAGCTTGCTTTGCAGCCCCGAGTGAATGCCCGGGCGAAGGCCCTGATCGAAGCGACCACGAAAGGTGATGCCCCAGCGTGGGGAGTTTCAAATTTTTTTCCCAAAAAAATTTGAAACTTCACACGTTCGGGCGGCGCGCCAATCGTTTCCAGCGCGCTTTACCCGGAAAGCCGCTTCAACCCACCCGAAGCGTAAAAGCGAACACCGCCCCCTTCCCCGCTTCGCCCGTCGCCGTGATCGTGCCGCCGTGGCGCTCGACGATGCGTTTCACCGTCGCAAGGCCGATGCCCTCGCCGGCGAACTGCGCGTCGTCGTGCAGGCGCTGGAACGGACGGAAGAGTTTGTCGACGTAAGCCTGGTCGAAGCCGATGCCGTTGTCCTGCACGTAGAAGGTCTCGCCGTCGTCGTGTTGCGCGAAGGCGATGAACGCCTGCTCGCGATCGCGCGTGAACTTCCACGCATTGCCGAGCAGGTTCAAAAGCAGGCTGCGGACCATCGCGGCATCGGCGGTCGCGACCAGCGTGGGCGCGATGTCGAGGGTGACGGGGCGATGCGGCTCGAGCGTGCGCAGGTCGGCGATGATTTCGCCGGCCATGCGCGAGAGGTCCAGGCGTTCGGGCACCAGATCGCCGCGCCCCACGCGTGAGAGCTTGAGCAGGCCTTCGATCAATTCGCTCATGCGCGCCGCCGCGTTGCGCACGCGTCCGAGATAGCCGCGTCCGGTTTCGTCGAGCACCGGCGCATACCGATCCTCGAGCACGCGGCCGAAGCCTTCGATCGCGCGCAAAGGAGCGCGCAGGTCGTGCGACACCGAATAGGCGAAGGTTTCCAGCTCGCGGTTCGCCTCGCTCAATTCGCGCGTGCGCGTGTCCACGCGCGCTTCGAGGCTACGATTCAAGGCACGCACGCGCGCCTCGCTGCGCCGCGCGGCCAGGCTCATGCGCGCAGCCAGGCGCTGCGCCCGCAACTCCGTATGCGCAAGCGACCACACGATGCCGAACAACAACAGCGATGCCAGCAGCCCGACGATCAACGCCGTGCGCAAGGGCGTCAGCCCGGGCGCCGCGGTTTCCAAGGTCCCCGACGCGAATTCGAAATGCCACTGTCGCCCGTAGGCGCGTACGGTGGTGGATTCATGGAATGCCGCTGCATCGCCTTCGCGATAGTCCGGATCGGAATACACCAGATCTCGGCCTCCATCGGTGATGTCGTACAGGCGGAAGGTCACCGAACGCTTGATCGGCGCGAGCGCGACTTCGACGAAACGTGTCACGCGGATCGGCGCGTAGACCCACCCGGTGATCGCGCTTTCCCGCTGCATGTGGGTCGGCGGCGCGAGCCCGCCGGGAAACACGGGCACGTACAACAGGAAACCGCCCGCCTTCGGATCCAGGTCCTGCACCAGCTTCACGCGCGCGCTCATGCGCGGCATCGCTTCGTGCATCGCCGCCAGCATCGCGGTGCGGCGCGCGGGTTCGGAATACATGTCGAAGCCGACCGCGCTGAGGTTCTCCGCCGTGCGCGGTTCGAGATACAGGATGGGCCCGTAACGTTCGCGCTCCCCGCGTGGCCAGATCGACAGCAGGCCGCGGCCGGCGTCGCGCGTGTCGATCTGCAGGCGCTGCATCCCGTAACGGCTGACATACGCCGCATACCCCAGGCCCGTCATCGCGGGGAACCGCTGCGCCAGGCTGAGCCCGTCGACATACGCATGCCATTCGGCGGGACTCGGCCGCGCGACACTCGCGAACAGGGCTGCGCCACCGCGGATCGTCAGCTCGTAATTGACGAGGCGCTGCTGCAGCAACTCGACGATTTCTTCCGTCGAGGCATGGAACTCGGCCTGCGCACCGGCGAGCGCGGTCTCGCGCGCCGCACGCCACGCCGTGAGGACGAGCGCCACGGTGGCGATCAGCACGAGCACCGCCAGCGCGAAACCGGCGAAGCCCGGCGTGGCGCGTGGCGCGTCGGGCGCGGTGGGGGAACGCGGCGCGGACGGCATGGCCCCAGCATAAGCGGCAATGAACCCCAGGCCACGTAGATGGCCCGATGCCTTGCCCTGCCCCGTAACGCCCCTATACTGGCCGGGTCAGCGTGTTTGATGTCTCCCGGGGGTGCACTGGCTTCGACGGGGGTCGCGAAATCGCTTGGCGCATGCCGAGGGGGTAGCTTTCCTCGTTAATCCAGCTGCAAAAACCTAGACGCGAACGACGACGTCTACGCTCTGGCCGCTTAAGGCCTAGCCCCGAACCCACTTGTGCCTGTGCTCGTGGATGTAGGGTCATCATCACAGGATCGGTTGGAGTGGCGACCCGTCAGCTTCGACTTAACCTAAAGCGGGTGTGTCCTGCGGTGTGCCTCGCACGTCGTGTTGCCGCAGGCCGAGAACGAACGGCGAGCTAAGCATGTAGTGCCGGGGATGGAGTGCCTTCGGACGGGGGTTCAATTCCCCCCACCTCCACCATTTAAGTGTTCGACGCAGTACAAATCAGGCCGGAATCCTCAAGAAAAACAGGGATTTCGGCCTTTTTTGTGCCTGACGGCCGGGAACTTGTTCAATTTTGTTTGTTGCAATCCGGGGGCATGAGGGGGCAGCCTTGGGGGCATACGGCCGCCGCCGACAACTCGATGCCCCCATGCCCCTGACCGACACTGCCATCCGCAAGATCAAGCCCACCGACAAGACGCAGCGCATCTACGACGAGCGCGGGCTGTACCTGGAGCTCGCGCCTTCGGGCAGCAAGTTGTGGCGATTGAAGTACCGCGTCGATGGCAAGGAGAAGCGCCTCGCGCTCGGCGCATACCCGGACGTGACCCTCGCCGAAGCGCGCGACAAGCGCGACGCCGCACGCCGCCTGTTGGCCGCTGGCGTCGACCCGAACGAGCAGCGCAAGGCCGCGAAGGCCGCGCGCGTCGAAGCGAACGCCAACAACTTCGAAGCGATCGCGCGCGAGTGGCTGGCGAAGCAGAAGTTCGTGCCGACCTACATGGTGAAGGTGTCGGCATGGTTCGAACGCAACGTGTTCCCCTACATCGGCGCGCGCCCTGTCTCCGAGCTCACCGCCCCCGACTTCCTGCGCGTCCTGCGGCGCGTGGAAGAGCGCGGCGCGCACGAGTCCGCCCACCGCATCAAGCAGAACATCGGCCAGGTAATGCGTTACGCCATCGCCACCGGCCGCGCCGATCGCGACCCGACGGCCGATCTCAAGGGCGCGCTAACCAAGCCCGCCGAGAAGCACCACGCCGCGATCACCGACCCGAAGGAGGTCGGCGGCCTGCTGCGCGCGATCGACACATTCACCGGCACGCACGTCGTCCGCTGCGCGCTGCAACTCGCGCCGCTGCTGTTCGTGCGCCCGAACGAGCTCTGCGCCGCCGAGTGGTCCGAGTTCGACTTCGACACCGTCGAATGGAATATCCCGGCCTCGCGCATGAAAACGGGCCAGCCGCATCTCGTCCCGCTGTGCACGCAGGCAATCGCGATCCTGCGTGACCTCCACCCGCTGACCGGCGCGGGCCGCTACGCCTTCCCTAGCGCGCGCACGCCGCACGCCAACGCCTCGCAGCGCCCGATGACGACGAACGCCCTGCTCGCCGCGTTGCAGCGCATCGGCTACACCGGGGACCAGATGACGACGCACGGCTTCCGTGCCACCGCGCGCACGCTGCTCGACGAAGTGCTCGGCTTCCGGCCCGACTACATCGAGCACCAACTCGCGCACGCGGTTCGCGATCCCAACGGCCGCGCCTACAACCGCACGTCGCACCTGTCCGAGCGCCGGAAGATGATGCAGGCGTGGGCCGACTACCTCGACAGCCTGCGCGCGGACACGTCGAACGTGGTACCGCTCAAGCGCCGCGCCTGATGTAACTTTCACCTTGTCGCGCATAGGACGGCCATCCGAAAACCGGGCACCTTCCCCGGCTGGCGCGACAAATCCTTGAAGGGCGCGACGAAGGACGCGCTGATGATCGACACCACCACTTCCGGTGTGCGCGTCGCGCGCGTTCCGGATGCAACAGACGCCGTGCGACGTCTGTTGGAACTCCACGGGCTCGCGAACGTACCGGGCGACCACACCGAGGCGCTGGCCGCGGCGGTCCGCCGCGCTTGGAAGAAACGCGCACCGCCGGCACACGCACTCGCCGCACGCGAGCGTCAGCAGGCTATCGCCTGCACGCGAACCCTGATGCGCCACCTGGACAGGGCGCCGCGGCGCGCGAGCACCACCGACGACAAGCGCCGGAAGTTAGTTGCGCTCCTCGACACCCTGCACGCGGTCGTGAAGCTCGCGACTTCTTCCGGCTTCAACGTCGTGCCGGTGCTGGAACGCCTGCGCGCGGGCGCGTACACCGCAGACGATCTACACGCGCTCCTGACGGCGTTGGAGGCTATGGCCCCAGGCACGGGCGCGGCACCCCCGCGCGCGCCGTACGCGCGGCTTGTGCGCGGCGGGGTCATGGCATGGGAGGCGAGCGGTCGCGCTGCTGGCTACACGTTCAACCAGTACACCGACCCGCCGACGCTTGAAGGACCGCTGCCGGCGTTTCTGCGCGACCTGATTGCGTCGGCACAGCTGGACGTGCCGACAGACAACACGCTGCACGCGCATCTGGTGAAACTGCAAAACGTGTAGGCGTTCGTACCTTTTTCGGCACCCCGGTCCGAGGTGAATTGTTCGCCCGCGTTCAATTTTGACGCGAGGAGAACCTATGAGCCCCGAACCCCTGCTGCGCGTGACACAAATCATCGGCCGCAAGGCTTCTAAGCGTTACCGCGCCGTTCCCGCCCTCATCCCGGTTTGCCGCACGACGTGGTGGGCCGGCGTGAAGTCCGGACACTTCCCGCAACCCGTCAAGATCGGTCCCCGCTGCGTCGCGTGGCGCGTGAGCGACATCGTCGCCCTGGCCCAACAGACGCGCAACCCCGCGAAGCGGGGTGCGAAGTGATCGCCGATTCCCCCACCACGCCGGGTAAGAAGTACGCCCTCCAGCTCTGCGAGGACGGCCTCTACGGGTACTTCGAAGTCGGCCCGCTCATGGAGTCCGATCGCGCATGGCTGGGCCACGAAGAATACGAACGCCTCGCGCAGCACCGCGCAGCAGGCGTCAACGTCGTCGTCGCGCAGACGCTCGCGCACAACGTCGGATTCGTGCGCATTCCCGCAAGCGTGAACACCCAGGACGACGACCAAATGCGCCCCTTCTATCGCGAAGGCGCGCGCTTGGTGGAAGCCGGTCACGACATGGTGTTGTTCGATGCTGGTCGCGATTCCGCGCAGACCCTCGCCGGGGGTGTCGCATGAACGCCGCCGAAAAAGAGAACCCCCAGCCGGGCAGGACTGAGGGTTCCGAGGATGCACACGAGACGAGCGCGGGCGCGATGAAGCATACCGACTTGCGACCCGACTTCCACGCTGCTCGCCGGTTCCTCGCTCTGCTCGACCAGAACGCGAACGAAGCCGGCGCGTGGCATTTCCGCGTCATCCACCCCGATCCGGCATGGCAAGGGAAGCGCGCCATGAGCTTCTCCGGCGCGTTCGATGATGTTGCGGACGCGCTGCTCGCTGCCAATGCGCAGGGGTACGGCGTGTTCGTGGTGGTGAACGAAGGTGGTCATGAGAAGGCCAACATCACTCGTGCCCGTGCGGTGTTCGCGGACTTCGACAAGCCCGGTGCGCTGGATGCGCTGCTGAAACGCGACCCCGGTGCACTGAACGTCGCCGGAGTCCTGCCCAACATCGTCGTGGCATCGAGCGATGGGCGGCATCACGTGTACTGGTTGCTCGATCCGGCCGATCCGTTGCCCGTGCCCGAGTTCACCGACATGCAGAAGCGCATCGCGGCGAACTTCGGCAGCGACGCCTCGGTAAACGACGCATCGCGCCTGATGCGCCTGCCCGGCTTCCTGCACCGCAAGCCGAAGAACGAGGCCGCGAAGTACAGCGGCGAGCCGTTCTTGACCCGCATGTACACGGTCGCCGATCGCATCCCGCACTCGCGCGCCTTCACGGCGACCGAGCTCGGCGCAGCGTTCCACGCGCCCCCAGTGCCGACGTCGGCCACGGGCTTCGTGTTCAGCGAAGACACCGTGCACCCCTCGTACGACCGCCAGATGCACGACGGGCCGCTGGTCGTCACGAAGGAACGCCACGCGGACGTGCTGCGCATGGCCGCCCGTGTCTCCCGCGACGTGGTTTGGGAAGGCACGCCCCACGAGACTGCCCTCGACTACTTGAAGGGATTGCGCGACGCCGGGCGCTGGGATCGTGACGTGGACGACGAGGAGTTGAAGCGCGCGCTGGATGGGGCCGTCGAGAAATTTCGCAGCAGCGAGTGGTCGAAGCCGGAAACTCTGACCGCCGGACCGACTTCGGTGGACGCGTTTCCTCAAGCTGCGAACGACCCGTTCAAGGACACTGCCGCCGCGCGCATCCACGAGCTTGCTCGCGACCTCGCACCGCTTCTGACGCCCGCAACCGACGAAGAGTGGGCCGCCGCGGCGACGCCGGACCCGCATCTGTTCGGCGACGGCGAAACGGGTCTGTTCCCCATTGGCGAGGCTACGGTGCTCGGTGCGCCGCCGCGTGCTGGCAAGACGACGCTCATGGTGCACCTGGCCACGCAGGTTGCGCTCGGCCGAACTGTTGTCGGCCTGCCGTCGAAGTGCGGGCGCGTCGTGATCTACAGCCGCGAGGATGACCGCAGGCAGTACACCCGAAAGCTCCGTGCCGCGTGTTCGCAGCTGTCGCCGCAGGACGCTGCGCGTGCGCGAGCCGCCGTGATCGTGCCGAACCTTCGCGCTCCCGGTATTCGCGAGGCGAGCGCGCTGATCGACATTTGTGAGAAGAGGCGACGGCCGATCGAAACGCCGGTCGTGGACGCGCTGGTTCGCGCGCTACGCCCGCACGTCGAGTGCGACGACCCCGTGCGCCTGCTGGTCTTCGAAACCGCGAGCACGCTCTCGCATGCCGAGGAGGACAACAAGGGGCTGGGCGCACTGGCCGCCGCGCTGAAAAAAATCGCACAGGACTTGGGCGTGGCAGTCGTAATGACGCACCACTTGAGCCAGGAAGGCACGAAGGCGCTGCAATCGCTGGACTTGACGCCGGCCGTGATTCGCGGCGCGACCGCGCTCATCGGCGACACGCGCCAGATCCTCCTGCTGGTCGACCTCGGCAGCGAGGAAGAGCCGTTCCCCGATTCGGACCAGCGCGAAGTCTGGCGCCGGTACCTTCAGCAGAGCCCGTTCAACCCGCACCGGGGCGCACGCCTGAGCGCCCTCGTGCCGCTCGACACCTCGAAGGCGCGCGATCCGCTCCCGCTCGTGACGGCATGGTGCCGCACAGACGACGGCCCCGCGATGACCACCGTCGCGCTGCCGGAACAGATCGAACAGATGCGGTGGCGGCGAATGCGCGGCGTGATCCTGGCGTGGGGTGCGGCGCAGGCGAAGAAGGCGAAGGGCGATCGCCAGACGACCACCGCCAACGCCGAAATCGAAGAAGTGGTTGCGGCGTACCGCATGGTCGTCGACGCCGGAGGCGTACCTACGGCGAACGCGATCGCGAAGGTCCACTCGCGTGGCAAAGACTTCGTTGCCGCGCGCCTCGCGGCTGCGGTGAAGGCCAACGTGTTCACCACGAGCATCGAGCAGGTGCACCGCGGTCCGCCCGGCGGGACGATGATCTACACGCTAGTCGAGCATCGCGACGCCCCGGCAGACAGCACGAACGCCGTCTAGTGACTGTGCGAAGGCGACCGCGCAGTCATCGCACCGTCGTCGTCTCTTCGCGCGGAAACGCCGTAGCAATAGCGGTTTGTGACTGTGCGACGACTGTGCGGGTGTGGCGTTCCTTCTGTTCTTTTCGTGGGGAAGGATGGGGACGTAGGTAGGGTTGGGCGGGGGGCAGCGCCCACCCCAACCCGCCTACTTCCCCATGCAGTCGCTAAATCATTGATTCTTCGTCACCGCGACCACTGTGCTGGTTTCGCTATAGGGGTCTGGGGACTTCCTCCTAGTCAGTCGTGCCGGCGACTACGCGACCCGCGTCAGCAGCGCCGCCAGCCATTCTTCGACCGCCTCGATCGCGTCGCCCTCAACGCCGAACGGCTCGATGCGCACAGGCGACAAGTGCAACCCCATCACCGCCCACCAGGTCGTGCCCGACTTCGCGACGCGTGCGAACAAACGGCCGCGCGGCCCGCCATGTCGAAGCTGCATTTCCGGTTCGACAAGGTGCCACTGGAATTCCGACAGGTTCATGTCCTACCCCAAGCATCGACGACGGCGCACAGAATCCGCGCAGGAGCGGCGCGCGGCTATTGTCCTGCGGGGCAGCGGCGGTACGACCTACATCGCGTTGTCGGGCGCTGGCGGGGCGATCGGCTCGACAGGTGCAGGAGTAGGTGCAGGTGTCGGAGTTGGGGCGACTTTGTATCGCCGCCGCATTCGCTGCTGCACCACTTCGACTTGCGCCTCCAGCTTGCGCAAACGCGGCTCGCCGCCCGGCGAGTAGCCGACGTACGCGCTCCGAACGGCCGGATAGCTGAGAAGGTCCGCAATGACTGCCGCAAACATCGGCTTCCGGGCGAGATGCAGGTCTTCGGCGTCCTCGATGAACGCTGCCTGCCAAAGCGCCAGGCATTCGTCGCGGTCGTCGGTTGTGGGGGCCGTTTCCACCTGCGCCTGCATCATCTGGTTGTAGAGCCCGGCGAGGTACGACCACTGCGACGCGAAGCGCGTGTAGAGCGCGACGTACACGCCCGCAAAGATCGCGCCGAACCACGGAATCGTGTCGGCCATGACTGCTCGTGCTTCGGCAGTGTCGAAGTGCAACGTCGCTCGAGGCGCTAACGCTGATTTCAGCGTGATCGCGACGACGTAGAGGATCGTGGAAATGAAAGCGGTTCGATAAAGCACCACCGTCCCGCCGTTCGGACGATTCTTGAGAAAGAACTCCCCGGCAACCCACGACCCCATGCCCCCTCCTTCGCCCACCATACGCACACGTATGGTTAGCCATTGTCTTGTTCAGCGAATCCCCGAGAAGCCCGACGGTACAACGGTTTCCGCGGTTAGCCACCATTAGCGACAAAGTGACCCAACCTTGTTCAGCGATTTGCCCACCGCCTGTGGCGTCGCTACCGCACTTCACCCGTGGCGCCTCCTCCTAGCCGCGGCTATCGTCGGGACCACGGGGGGACGCATGAGCAATCTTTGGGGACACATTCGGCGCAGCAGGCTGACCTTCGGCGTCGGCGCGGCCGCGCTCGGCGCGGCGGTGGTGCTGCTCGCGATCGGGCAAGGCGTTTTGGATTCGTCGTTGCGTGCTGCCTGGTGGTCCGCGCTCGCTTTTTGCGGGCATCGTGGCGCTCGCGCTGGGCGTCGAGGCGAATCTGCGCGCTGAACGTGCCGCCAGGGCGACCGCAGCGGGCGTCGCCGCGCTGGTCAGCCTGCCGCTGTACCAGCTTCGCGCGACGTTGGAGGTGTTGCAGGAAAACAGCGAGACCGTGCGCGCTAGCAAGGAAGGTCACGCCGCATGGCTGCACGGAATTTCAAAGTGGTTCGCCGAGTCGAGGCCGCTGATTCAGGACAAGCACCTGCCGCTGCTGACTTCGCTGCCCCCATTGGAGCTTCAATGCCTCGCTCTCGCCGATGACGCGCTCGCGCGCTTCAAGGCGAAGCACCTTCTTCCGCCAACGACCACGGTCGCAGAAGTCGTCGCCGCGTTCGACACCTTCATGGACAAGGCGCTTGCCTTGATGCCGATCGTGGTTGAAACGTCGAACCAGATTCACCGCTTGAGCCCGAATGATGGGTTCCTGCCCCCGTGGGACGCCGTTGCGCTTCGCCGCGCTGCCGCCAAACCGCCCGACAACCACCAACAGGAAACCACACAATGAACGGCTGGCAGCGATTGTTCCTCGTCATCGTCGTCGGAACGTGCGCGGTGTTCGCGGCGGTGACCGTGGCGCAGCGCCCCTCGCCGGACGACAGCCACTTCATCATTAAGTGCCGCCTTGTAGATTCGTACGTCACGCCCGAGCGCGCGAAGAAGTACCTCAGCGAGCAGCGAATCCCGGAAGAAGACTTCCAATCCTGGGCCCACGACAACACAGCCGAAGACTGGAAGGAATGCAGCACCGAGTTGAAGGAGGTCGCGTCCGGCGCGGAGTACCGCGAAGCGCAGGCGCGGTGGAAGGAGTCGACGCAGTGGGCGATCGCGGGCATCGCGATCTTCTTCGCGGTCCTCTACGCGCTGGGGGCGGCGCTAGGCTGGGTGTGGCGCGGCTTCTTCCCGCGAAAGCCGCAGCGCGTAGACGTGTTCCTCCCCGACATCCGAATCGGCACGTTCACCGTCGAGAACGGTGTTGTTCAGTTGTCGGCCTCCGACGCGCGTGCCATCGCGACCTGGACTTCCGGAGAAGCTGGCAACAGCCCCGGCTAATAGCGGCGGGCACAACACCATGAGGGCGCTGGCGGGCAGACTCGCCAATGTCCGCTTTCGGCCAATAGCAGACGTTCGTGAGGGCCGGTGCGTATGCACGAAGCTGTGGCTTGACCAAGACCTAGCGACCAGATTTGTCGCGACGGTGCTTGCCAAAAATTGCCCCTAGCGCGGCTATGAGCGCATATACCGCTACGAGCATTGGAATTTGTTGGGTCGGGAACGGAAAGAGATAAACCGTGACGCAAAGGTACACGGCGGTACCAAGCGCCCCCGCAATTGTGCCGTGGAGGATTGGCCTGCTTGAGGCGCGACGGGCCGACACATATCCCGCAAATGCCGGGATGAGGCTAACGCCTGCTTGCATGACCCCCGACGCCACGCGAGCAATCGAAGGGGCCGAATTCGCCGCGACAGTTCCCGCGATCATTAAAGCCAGGACGCCCAGCATGAACGTTGCGACTCCGTACCCAAGAGCTTTCAAATCGAAATATCGCGTCATCACCCAGGTCCGGCGAATGGGATGCGGATCGCCCCCTATTCGCGAGCTTATGCAACGTGGCCTCGGCCAACAAGAGTGGGCGGAATGTCCGCTTTGGGTCGAAAGCGGTCATGGCAGGGCTCGAGGTAGACCAGACAACTTGTAGGGTGCTGGCCGTTTTTCCGCGAATTTGGTCGGGGCGTCAAAAATAGGTTTTCGCTTCGAACGTCGGGGTCCCCCGGGGGGTGCCCCCGCAGCGATACACCGCGGCAAGGCCCATCGACGCCAGCGCCTCAGTCGAAGTCGAGATAGTCAGGATCGGCCGCGCTCCACAGTTCCTCGATGTAGGCGTCCACCGCCTCGCACCAATTTGCGACGTTCAACTCGACCTGCCACGGGCGGCCGGCGTGCTCGCCGTGCAAATCGAACTTCCCCTTCCAGTAGGTGAAGCGGCGATACGGTCGTTTCGACGAACCTGTGGCCCATGCGAGCTCAACGTTAGTCGCGTGGATGATCTTGTTGCACGACTCGCGCACAGTGAGGTCGAACTTGCCTTGCCGCACGGTGCCGATGTCGAGGCCATCTCTCGCGTGTTTGTCGGCCGTGCGAGGGGCCGATGGCCGCACCTTTCCCTTGATCGAATCCTCGAAAATCCGCACCTTTGCGGCGCACTCGATCAGGTATCCGCTCACCAACTTCTTCAATCGCGAGCCGTATGCGTTCCAGTCGTCGTCGGCGTAGGGGTAGCCGCCTTTAAGCAATTCTTCGACCTTGCAGTATTCCCTGCTCGCGTACGAAAGCTGGCGCAGGAGAAACAACTTCTCGCCCACGCTGCCAAAGTCCAGGCTGTGTGTCATCGCCTCCCGCCCCCTAGCGCCCCTGTGTTGCGAGACTAGGCCGATGCGCGACCGCTCGCATCCCTAACGATAATCGCCTGGGGGCACGTCTGGGGGCATGCCGACCTTACGCCGCACGCACTTTTGCGCAGTTGAGCCGTTTTCAGCGTGCTTTTCAGTAGCCCCCACCTCCACCATTTAAACCCCCCTGATTTATCAGGGGGTTTTTCTTTTTAGTCGCCCACGTTTCAAATTGCCGATCGTGGCCGGCGGCGAGTTGCGCTTCACGATGCAGGCGCAGCCCAACCGGGCGTGGCCAGGTCCGAACGCAAGCAGCCGTATTCGATGTCGCAATGCGTTTGCGGCGCGGGCAGTGCGAACACGCACTGCCCCGCTCGGGTGTCCCCTGTCCTGTCCGCATCGCAATCGCGTTGGGTCTTGTGGCGGACCGCTTCCGCCAGGAGAACCCCCCATGAAGCACAGCTCTTCCGTGCACATCTGCGTGCTGGCGATGGCGATTGCCGTCGCCACTTTCACCGCAAGCGCCGGCCATGCGACCGATCCGTTGCTGCGTGCCGCCGAACTCGTCCGCGTCGAAGCCGCACAGCCCATCGGCGTTTCCGTTTTCGCCACCGGCCTCAACAATCCGCGCGGGCTGAAGTTCGGCCCCGACGGCAATCTCTATGTCGCCGAAGGCGGCATCGGCGGCACGCACGCGACGACATCGGCGCAATGCACCCAGGTCGTGCCGCCCATCGGCCCTTACACGGGCGCAAGCACCGGCGGCCGCATCTCGCGGATCGACGCCACCGGCCACCGCACGACGGTCACCACCAACCTGCCCACCAGCACGACGAGCGCAGACGCCGGTTCGCTGGTCAGCGGCGTGGCCGACGTCGCATTCCTCAACGGGCGTCTGTATGCATTGATCGCCGGCGGCGGTTGTTCGCATGGCGTCGCCGATCGCGACAACGCCATCGTGCGCATCGGCGCAGGCGGCACGCCATCGCTCGTCGCCAACCTCAGCGCCTACCAGAAGACGCATCCCACGGCAGTTACCGAGGACGAAGACTTCGAACCCGACGGCACGTGGTACAGCATGGTCGCGCACAACGGCTGGTTGTACGCGGTGGAGCCCAACCATGGCGAATTCGTGCGCGTCTCGCCCACGACCGGTGCGATCCAGCGCGTGCTCGACATTTCCGCGCGCGTCGGACACGCCGTGCCCACGGCGCTCGCGCACCATGGCGCGTATTTCTACATCGGCAATCTCCACCCGTTCCCGATCGTCGATGGGTCTTCGCGCGTGTGGCGCGTGCTGTCGAATCCGACGCGGCTCCAGGTCGTTGCGCAAGGCACGACAATCCTCGGCCTGGCCTTCGATTCTCGCGACAACCTCTACATCCTGCAGAACACGACCGGCAATCCGGGGCCGACGCCCGGCGCCGGCAGCATCGTGCGCATCCGCCCCGGTGGCGGGCCCGAAACGATCATCAGCGGGCTCACACTGCCGACTGCGATGACCATGGGACCGGACGGCAACCTCTACGTCTCGCACGTCGGCTTCGGTCCGCCGTTGCCTGGGGTGGGTGAGGTGTTGCGCATCGATCTGTAATCGCGCGCGAAACGGACAAGGCCCGCATCGCGCGGGCCTTGTCGTTGCTGCATCGATCACGGTTGATACCAGTCACTCGCACTGCCCACCGGCAAGGACACCGCGGTCCCGCTGGCGACATTGAACAAGCGCATCGCGACGCCGCTCGCGTTGACGCGGTCGGTCAGCAGGCGCGTTGCATCGCGCGAGAATTCGACCGGGTAGTAGTCCAGACCGTTGGCGACCGGCATGGGGATCTCGGTATCGCTCGTGCCATCGGCGCTCATGACCCACACATGCGAGTAGATGTCGCTGCCGCTGAACTGCGTCTTCTGGTAGGCGAAGCGCGACCCGCCTGCCGACCACACCGGGTAGGTGCCTTCGGCACGCGGCACGATCGCGTCGGTGGCGAAGTTGATGGACGAGATCTCGCGGCCGTCGTCCAGCAAGCCTTGCGTGCCGGCCGGATTGATCAGGAGGCGATAGCCGTCTTCGAACATGCCCGAGGTCAACAGCGTGCGTGCGCCCGTGCTCGCGTTGATGCTGAATGCGTTGAGGTAATACGGCGGTTCGAGACCGGCGCCCCGACGCCACGTCGAAACGAACAATCGCGCGCCATCCGAAGACCACACCGGCCGTGCGTTGAAATATTCCCGCGCCGTCGGGCAGTAGAGATTGCGTTGCCCCGTGCCGTCGGGCCGCACGATGGCCAGGCACGAAGCACCGGTCGACGGGACGGTCGTGGTGAAGGCGATCATGCCGCCGTCGGGCCGCCACGATGGCAACTCGTGCGAGGCCGTGCCGGTGGTGACCTGCGTGCGCGTGCCGCCGGTGGCCGCCATGCGCCAGAGCTTGGAGGCTGCGGTGCCTGTCCAGGATTGGTAGACGATCGTGTTGCCGGACGGCGACCACTGCGGGTCGAAGCGATAAACGTTCGCGCTCATCGGCGCGAGTTGCGAGAGCCCCGTGCCGTCGGCGTTGACGCGGTAGAGCGTCGAGGAGCGGAGCGAGCCGTCGGTGTTGTACACCCCGCGCAGGAAGACCACGCGGCTCTGCGCGGCGCAAGGCTCGACCATGGCAAGCGACAATAAAGCGGCAATTAGGGCAAAACGTGAACGATGCATGGTGTCCCTCCGTTGCAGTGAATTCCTGCAAGGAGAAGCACGCGCCGCGCGCAAGCGTGCGGTCAACGGTGTCCGAGATTCACGAGGTGACCGGAAAGCGTTGCGCCGCCGTAACATCGGACGCATCCGGACGGGATTCGCCACAACCGCCTTCCGAAGGGCGGCCATTTCGCGGCATGGGAGCAGCCGGAGATCTTTACGAAGGAACTGAGGGCGGCATTCGCATCGCTGCGCCCGTCGTCGCCAACGCCCCCACCAAATTGACCAACTCGGCCAGCGAGTGCGCCTGCATCTTGCGCATCACGCGGCCGCGATGGGCCTTGACCGTGATTTCGCTGATGCCGAGTTCGGCGGCCACCTGCTTGTTCAGCAGGCCCGTCGCCACACCACGCAACACCTCGCGCTCCCGCGGCGTCAGCGACGCATAACGGATGTCGAGCGCGTGCGCGATCGCCGCGCGTTGCAGGGCCTGGATGCTGGTGGCGATCGCATCGCGCAGGATGGGCACCAGGGCCTCGTTCGCGAGCGGCTTGACGAGGAATTCGAACGCGCCCGCTTTCATGGCCCGAACGCTGGTGGGCACGTCGCCGTCGCGGGTCATGAAGATGATCGGCAACGTCGGGCGCTGCGCGGCGATCTGTTCCTGCAGCGCCAGGCCATCGATGTCGGGCAAGGCCACCTCGAGCAGCACGCAACCGGCTGCGATCGAGCGCGGGTGCGCGAGGAACGCGCGCGCGGTGGCGAACGCTTCGGCCCGCCATCCCAGCGATCTGATCAACGCCGACAGCCCGCGACGCGCGGCCGCATCCCCGTCGACGACATGGACGAGCGGCTGCGATGACATGAATACGGCGGCCCCGTGCCGATTGTTAACGTCCCTGTATTGCTCACGGCCGATCTGTTGCGACATTGGTCACCCCGCGACACACGGTCGCGTCGAGGATGACCGCAACGGGCGATGCCTGCACATCTATTTTCGTGCCAACGCGGCGGCCGATACGTTCGTGCAATCGACAGGCCGCGCGCATCGTGTTGAGTTGGCGGCAATGTCATGAAGACACTCCGCGCGCTGCTCGCTTGCGTCGTGGCCGGCGTCGCCGTCGCGCTGTCCGGTGCATCGTGCGAAGGCAGCGGCCGTTCGCCCGCCCTGCCCTCGGTCTTCGAACGCACGATGCCTCCGCTCGATGGTGCCACCGGCTGGATCAACTCGCCGCCGCTGGGCGGGCAGGCCCTGCGCGGCAAGGTCGTGCTCGTCGACTTCTGGACCTACACGTGCATCAACTGGATGCGCACCGCGCCCTGGCTGCGCACGTGGGCGGAGAAGTACAAGGACGCGGGGCTGATCGTCGTCGGCGTGCATTCGCCCGAGTTCGAATTCGAACAGGACCCGGCGCGCGTACAGCACTTCACCGCCTCGATGGACTTGCACTATCCGGTCGCGATCGACAGCCGCCACGCGATCTGGAACGCCTTCGGCAACCAGTACTGGCCCGCGCTGTACTTCATCGACGCACTGGGCCGCATCCGGCACACGCAATTCGGCGAGACCGATTACGACAAGGCCGAAGGCCTCCTGCGCGACTTGCTGACCGAAGCGGGCGCGAGAGACCTCCCGCCGATCACGCCCAGTGTCGGGCAAGGCGCGGAAGCGCCCGCGGATTGGGCCAACCTGCGCACGCCGGAGACTTACACCGGCGCCGCGCGCACCGAGCGCTTCGCTTCACCGGGCGGGATCGTGGCCTCGCAACGCCATGTCTACACCGCGCCGTCGACCTTGCGCGAAAACCAATGGGCGCTCATCGGCGACTGGACCATGGAAGGCGAAGCCACGCGGTCGAACGCCGGCAATGCAAGCGTGCAATACCGCTTCCACGCGCGCGACGTGCACGCGGTGATGGGATCGGCGATGGAAGGACCGGTGCGCATCCGCGTCACCATTGACGGCAAACCGCCGGGCGATGCGCACGGCACGGACATCGATGCCGACGGCGCCGGCACCGTGTCCGACTACCGCATGTACCAGTTGATCAGGCAATCGGCGCCGATCGAAGACAGGACCGTGGAGATCCTGTTCTTCGACCGGGGCGTCGCGTTGTTCGCCTTTACCTTCGGCTGACACTCACGACCGCAACGCGCGCAGGCCCGTACGCACTTCGTCGACGAAGGATTGCGGCTGTTCCCAGGCGGCGAAATGCCCGCCCTTGGGCACGCGGTTGTAATGAATCAGTTTCGGATACGCCTTCTCCGCCCAGCTCCGCGGCGTGGGATACAACTCGTCGGGGAAGACGGTGATGGCGGTGGGCACCTTCACGTTCTTGATGTCGAAGAAACCAGCCCTGTTCTCCCAGTAGAGTCGGGCGCCGGAGACGAAGGTGTTCGTCAGCCAGGTGATCGTGATGTTGTCCAGGACATCGTCGCGGCTCAGGCCTTCGTGCTTGCCGTCGAACACGCGCGCGATCATCTGATAACTGCGTTGGTCGTGGTCGAGGAAATACGCGGCCAGCCCGATCGGCGAATCCGCCTGCCCGTACAGCGTCTGCGGGCGCAGGCCCATCTGCAGGGCATAGCCGATGCCCTTGGTGTACATGAAGTGCAGCCGGTCCCATGCGGCCTGTTCGTCTTCCGACAGGTTCGCCGGCGGCGCGCCCCCGGTGGCGAGTGCACTGGAAATCGCGGGCGGCAGGATGCCCGGCATGTTCGAGTGGATGCCGAGTAACCCCGCCGGTGCCTGGGCACCCAGCATGTCGGTGATCAACGCGCCCCAGTCGCCGCCTTGCGCGACGTACTTCTCGTAGCCCAGGCGTTTCATCAACACGTCCCACGCCATCGCGATGCGCGCCGGATCCCAGCCGGCCTTGTTCGGCCGTTCGGAGAAGCCGTAGCCGGGGATCGAGGGGATCACGACATGGAACGCATCGTCCGCCGTCCCGCCGTGCGCGGTCGGATCGGCGAGGGGTTCGATGATCTTCAGTTGCTCGACGATCGAACCCGGCCAACCGTGCGTGACGACGATGGGCAACGCGTTGTCGTGCTTCGACTTCACGTGGATGAAATGGATGTCGAGGCCGTCGATGTTGGTGATGAATTGCGGCAGCGATTCCAGGCGCGCTTCGATCTTGCGCCAGTCGTAACTCTCCGCCCAATACTTCGCGAGCGCCTGCATCGTCGCCAACTGCACGCCCTGCGTGTCGTCGTCGACGGTTTCCTTTTCCGGCCAGCGCGTCGACTTGATGCGGCGCTTCAGGTCGGCCAGGTCGGTGTCCGATGCCCTGTAATGGAAGGGACGAATGCCGGTGGGCGAACCGGCATTCGTGGTTTCTGCGTGTTGCGCCATGACGAGGATCCTTTCGTGGGGGAAAGTCCGTCGATCACAGCAGACCCCACGCGCATGGGCGATTGCACGTTGGTATGCATACGAAGGTATCGGGCGGCCGCGGCGCCGCCGCTTGCCTCACGCGCGCCTGGGCAACTTCCAGTCCGGGCGGATGACGTGGCAGGTGTAACCGGTCGGATAGTGTTCCAGGTAATCCTGGTGTTCGGGTTCGGCTTCCCAGAACGGGCCTGCCGGCGAGACTTCGGTGACCACCTTGCCGGGCCACAGGCCCGAGGCGTCGACGTCGGCGATGGTGTCTTCGGCCACCTGCTTCTGCTGGTCGTTGGCGTAGAAGATCGCGGAACGGTAGCTGCTGCCGACGTCGTTGCCCTGCCGGTTCATCGTGCTCGGGTCGTGGATCTGGAAGAAGAACTCGAGGATGTTCCGGTAGCTCGTCTTTTCGGGATCGAAGGTGATCTCGATCGCTTCGGCGTGCGTGCCGTGGTTGCGGTAGGTCGCGTTCGGCACGTCGCCGCCGCTATAGCCCACGCGCGTGGTCACGATGCCCGGCTGGCGCCGGATCAGGTCCTGCATTCCCCAGAAACAGCCGCCGGCCAGGATCGCGGTATCGGTGGTCATGTGCATTCCTCCGTCAGGTGCCGGTGACATGGGGGCGGCGCCCGGGCCGTTCCAGTGGGCACCGGATGAGGGGCTGGCGGAAGTGTGGGCACTGGCGAGGCGCTCCGCGAAACCTCGCGTTCATTCCTCGCGTCCCGGCAGCAACTGCCAATACCCCACGTCGAGCCACGCTCCCTGCTTGAAGCCGACTTCGTCGAACTGCGCGACCTTGCGGAACCCCAGGCGCTCGTGCAGCGCGATGCTCGCGGGATTGGGCAACAGGATGCCGCCGATGACCGCGTGGATCCCACGCGCGCGCAAGGCCCCGATCAACGCCGCGTACAGCGTGGCGCCGATGCCCTGCCCCGCGCGTTCGGCGTCGACGTACACGGTCGACTCCACGGAGAAACGATACGCCTTGCGGCTGCCTTTCCAGGGCACGGCATACGCGTAGCCGACGAGGTCTTCGCCGTGCATCGCTACGAGCCACGGAAGTTCGGCCCCTTGCACATCGGCGATGCGCCGCGCGATCTCGTCGGGCGACACCGGATCGAATTCGAAGGTCACGCCCGGCATCGCGACGTAATGGTTGTACAAGGCTGCGATCGCGGGCGAATCGCCTTCGCGTGCAGGACGGACTTCGATGTTCACGGACGCGACCTCCCCATGACCCCGCCGCCATTGTGCCGCACCCGCTCCCGCCTCCCGCGGTCACGTCGGCTTGACGCCGACTGTTTCCAGATGCACCCCCGTCCCATGCGAAATGCGCCCCATGGACACCACGCTCCGTCACCGCGCGCTGGCTGCCGTCTTCGCGCTTGCCCTCGTCCTCCCCGCTGCGGCCGCCGAATCGAACAAATGGCGCCTGCAGTTCAGCGGCAGCGCGAATGCCGATGGGGAAATCGAGCTCGTGCTCACGCCCGACGGCGGCGAAGCGACGCACGTGGTCGTCGCGATTCCGAAGGACACGGGCGAAAACCGTGCCGCGAAGCTGGTCGTGGAAGCGATCCGCAAGCAATTCGGCGATGCGATGTACAAATCCGAGGTCGACGATGGCGAAGACGTGCTGGTGAAGGCGCGTCGCGGCACGCCGGATTTCCAAGTCGTCGTCCAGCGCAACACGACGGGCCTGCGGATCACTCCCGATACGGAATGAGGCCTCAGGCCATCACGGCGATCGGATCGTCGGAGAAGAAACCGCACACGCCGAGCCCGAACAGGCGATCGCGTTCCGCGCGATCGTTGACCGTATACGCGACGACGCGAAAGCCCGCCTCGCGCCACGCATCGAACACCGTCGCATGCGCGCGCCGGTCCAGCCCCGCCCAGCGCACGCCCGCGGCATGCGCGGCTTGTATGCCGTCATCGCGTGCCGTGAGGAACATCGCCGGATAACCCGCGGCGATGGCCGGCATCAGATCCTTGAGTGCGAAGGCCTGCACCAGCGCCTGCTCCGGTGGAATCGATGCACGCAGCAACGCCTCGACCAAGGCCGCGCCGCTGCCGGGCGCCTTCGCTTCGGGCACGAAAATCGCACGGCCGCCGAATTCGGCCAGCACGTCGGCGAACAGGGGCGGAGACACCGTCGCCTGGAAACCCGGAAACGGACGCACGCGCAATTGGCGGAACGTCGCGACATCGAAATCGGCAACGTGGCCGTGGCCGAGCGTCGTGCGTTCCACCGTCGCGTCGTGGATCACCACGAGCGTCCCGTCGGCCAACACGCGCACATCCTGTTCGAGCAGGCGCAACCCGCTCGCCCACGCGGCGCGATACGCTTCCAGCGTATTTTCCGGCGCGAGTGCCGCAGCCCCGCGATGCGCGATCCACAGCGGCGCACGTGGGCTGGCATCGTCGAGCGCAGGCAGCGTTTCCATTACGTCAGCCTAGGCGAACGCCTCCCCCATCGCCACCGACGCCGCGCGGTCCACCAGGCGCAGCAGGCCGCCGCGCCGTGGCGCATACCACGCGAAGTACAGCGCCTTGAGGCTGAAGTCGTGCTGCGCTTCCAGCAAGGGCACCAGGCACGCGGCCGCGCGGCCTTCGCCGACATGCACGCACCCCATCGAAATGCGGCCCGCCAGGCGCCGCACCTCGGCCCATTCCCCGCCGGCGGCAGCATGCTCCAACGCAAGCAGCTCGCGCACCGTCGTGCGGTGGAACGCAGCCAGGGTGCGGCGCATGCACGCCGCGTCGCGTTGCAACCAGCGTGACAATTCGGCGAATCCGCCGTCGGTGTCGTCGACCATGCGCAAACGTTACGCAGGAGGCGGCGTGCAGCGGAAGAGGAGAACCTCCCTCTTCCGTGCACGGTCTATCCCGCGCGCGGACGTGACCGCGATTCAGAGCCGCAGTTCGAGGCCCGCGTACAAGCCGCGCCCGTCGCCCGGCAACACGTGCCGGCCATCGATGCCGTTCGCATCGGCCACGACGTTCGTGCCTGCGATCCAACGTCTGTCGAACACGTTGCGCAGGTCGGCGAACCACGTCCAACGCTGGCCCAGGTCGCCGCCCACGCGCAGGTTCCAAACCGTCGCGCCTTTCGCGCGCAAGGAATTGGCGTGGTCGATCCAGGTCGCGTCGTTCCATTCCAGGCCCGGCACGACGTGGACGCTTGCAACAGGCGACCAACGCATCTCTGCGCGAACCTGTTGGCGCGGGACGCCGGCCAGCGTGTTGTCGCCGTACCGCGCGTCGCCGTCGAAACGGAAGTCGTTGAACAGATATTGCAGGCTGGTGCGCCACCGCGACGTCCAGTCCCACGCGCCGCCCAGCTCGATGCCCTGGTGCACGGTGCGATCGGCATTCGTCGTGCCCAGCGGATTACCGTTCACATCGTTGAGCGCGAGCAGTTCGTTTCCGACGCGCGCGTGATAGAGCGCCACGTCCAGCCAGCCTTGCGCATGCTGCAGCCGCGTACCGACTTCGACGGTCGTGGCGTGTTGCAGATCGACCTGGGTGACTCCGGGTCCACCGGTGAGTTCGCCGAAACTCGGCGGCTCCAGGCTGCGACTGATGTTCGCGAACACCTGTGCGTGCGCGCCCACCTGCGCGCGCACGCCCAGCTTCGGGCTGACACCCGAATACGTCGCCTCGAAGCTTTCGTCGCGCCCGCCGGTGATCAACCGGTCGTTCGATCGACGCACCGCGTGCAGGCCCTGCGCGCCGAGCGACATGGTCCAGCGATCGTCGAGGGCCAGCTGCTGTTCGAGATACGCAACGCTGTCGCGCGCATGCTGGTCGAACGCGTTGGTCGGTGCGCCCGCGCTTCCCGCGACATTGACGAAGCGGTCGTCGCGCAGCGAACCATTGGTCGTGCGAAGCCCGGCGATCAAGGTCGCCGCATGGCCGCCCCAGTCCGACGCATGCCGCCAGCGCAGGTCGACGCCCACGTCGCGCGAGTCCTGTTCGAGCACCTGGAAGATCGGATGGTGCAATCGCTTGTCGGCCACGGAGAGCGACAACGCCACCTGGTCGTCGGCGCCGGGCGACCAGGCCAGCTTTCCGGCCAGGCGTTCGAGGGTGAAATCACGACGTTGGTCCATCGCCACGTTTGCCGGTGCGGCCAACGTGGGATCGCGTTCGAATTCGGCGAAGGTGAGGTTGCCCGGCAATTGCGATCGCGTATCGACCTTCGTGAAGTACAGGCGCCCGTCGAGCGTGTCGTTGAAGCGATACCCGGCGTTGCCGAAGAAGCGATAGGTTTCCTGCACCGCATGTTCGCGATACCCGTCCTGCGAAGTGCCGGTCAAGGTCGCGTAGCCGTCGGCGCGGCCGTCGACCCCCGCCGCCGCGAGCTGGCCGCGACGGAAATCGAACGCGCCCGCTTCCGCGCGCGCGGTGAACATCGGCGCGTCGTAGCCGGTCGGCGAGACGAAGTCGATCGCGCCGCCAAGGGTCGCCGCGCCGTATTCGAGCGCATTGCCGCCGCGATGGACGGTGATGTAACGCGCGGCGAGGGGTTCGATCGCCTGCATGTCGAAGCTGCCGTCGGCCAGGTTGATCGGCGTGCCGTCCTGCAGGACGACCAGGCCGCGGCCGTGGAAGGTGCGTTGCAGGCCGGAGCCGCGAATCGAGACGCGCGCTTCATCCGCGCCGAAGCGCGGTTGCACGAACACGCCGGGCGCGAAGCCCAGGGCATCGACCAGCGTGCCGGCGCGCCGGTCCCGATACGACTCGCCATCGATCACGGCCGTGCCGCCGGCGCGTTCGTTCGCCTTGCGGCGTGCGGCGGACAGATCGTCGACCGTGCGGATCGGGCGCGTGCCCAGCACGGTCACGGCATCGAGTTGCTCGGGCGTGCGTTGCGGGGTCCCCGGTTCGCCTGCATGCGCCGGTGCGCAGGCGAGCAACAGGGTGGACGCGAACGCGACGCCGGGCGGCGCCACGCTTCGCGCGGATTTCGAGAAAGACATTCGGTGCTCTCCTGAGCAGCATGGATGGCGCATTTCGCCGAGGGCGGACGCGCGGTCGGAGCTTGCGTTGTCGTCAGGAGAGAGCGGGCGGCCCGCGGGAACCCAGGCCGTTGGGATGCCGGAAACACGGCGGCGCGGCGACATCGACCCGTGCAGGTGCAACGGGTGCGGCCGCGGCGGCGCCGACCAGCATGGGTGCCTTTGCCGCGACCATCGATTGCAGCAACGGGCAGTAATCGCAGTCGCCGTCACCATGGTGCGGCGCATCGGGCCTTGCCGGCGCGCCGTGGTGCATCGCACCGGCCATCGCCGACATGGCATGGCCGTGATGGGCCTCCGCCGCCTGGTGCGCCTGCGCGATGCGCCCGGCGACCGGCACGAGCAGCAACGCGAACGTCGCCGCCAGCGCCAGGCGGTGCATCAGGCCTTGGAAGTCGTGCGCACGCATCACGGCGCGCATTCTACCGGCCTCAGGAATGCGCGGGGGAGCGCGGGCGGCGGATGCGCTGGCGGTTGCTGCGCAGCGCCGAGACGCCCTTCGGGATCGGCTGCTGCGGACCGCGGCCACGTTCGCGCGCGAAGGCGACGATGCGATCGCGACCGCGCGACTTGGCCAGGTAGCACATCTCGTCGGCGCGATAGAGCAGTTCGTACGCGCTCAACTTGCCGTCGGCGAATTCCAGCTGCCCGATGCTCGCGCCGATGCGGAACACCTCGCCCTGCCATTCGAAAGGATAGGCGGCGATCGCGCGTCGCACTTTTTCCGCGACATACCCGGCCTGCTCGGCCGCGGCGTCTTCGAGCAGGATCGCGAACTCATCGCCGCCCAGGCGCGCGAGCGCATCGGATTCGCGCAACTGGCTGCGCAACAGCTTGGCGAGTTGGCGCAGCAGTTCGTCGCCCGCGGCATGCCCGGCGGTGTCGTTCACCGGTTTGAAGTGGTCCAGGTCGAAGTACAGCAAGGCGTGGCGCGAGCCGTTTTCCTTCGCGCTCTGCACGGCGCGGCGCAGGCGCGACTCGAAGGCGCGGCGGTTCGGCAGGCCCGTGAGCGGATCGTGGTGCGCCTGGTGCGTGAGTTCGTCGGTGAGGCGCTTGGCGGCGGTGACGTTGCGGAAGGTCACCACCGAGCCGAGGACCTGGCGCTGTTCGTCGACGATCGGCGAGACATTGCCGTCGACCAGGACCACGTGGCCGTCGCGGCGGCGCAACATCGTGAAGTGCCAGTCCGACTCCGGCGACAACGGATCCATGCCGTTGCCGTGCTCATCCACGAAGCGCACCACGTCGCCCAGCGGCCGTTCGAGCGATTCGGGCTCGGTCCAGCCGGTGAGATGGGCGGCGACCGGATTGAGCAGCGTGATCTTCCCTTCCAGGTCGATGATCACGACCGCGTCGGAAATCGCGCGCAACGCAGCGACCGCGAACCGGCGCTGTTGGCGGCACGTCTTGAGTTCGCGCACCAGGTGCGCGTCGGCCGCATCCTGCGGCGGGTGTTGCGGTTCGTCCACGTTCGGGGGAAGGGGCTGTGGGCGGTATCGCAGCGTAGGTCGCTTATTGCAAAGGTAAGGTGACGTTCATTCGTGTGAGGTCGCAGTTGTCTTCACCTGATCCGTATTCAGGAAACCGGGCCCGCCCATGACCTTCGGTATATGCGCCACCGCGCCCTTCCGGCGCCATGATGGCGTCCCTTCGACCGGAGAGCCCCGCCCCATGCAGCACCGCATCGGCTGGATCCTGACCACCGCCCTGATCGTCGGCTGCAATGCGCAGTCTCCGGCAGACAAGGCGGGCACGACCCCTGCATCGGCAAGCACCGCCACCGCCAAGGCGAACGTGGCGCCCACCATCGGCATCGATCTTGCCGGCATCGACAAGTCGGTGAAGCCGGGCGACGACTTCGAGGAATACGCCAACGGTGCATGGCGCAAGAAGACGCAGATCCCCGCCGACCGCGCGAGCATCGGCACCGGCTTCTACGTCTACGAGCTCTCCGAGAAGCGCACGCGCGACCTGATCCAGACCGCAGGCAAGGCCAACCCGGCCGCGGGGACCAGCGAACGCAAGATCGCCGACTACTACGCCGCCTACATGGACGAGGCGACGATCGAGAAACGCGGGCTGCAGGCCATCGAGCCCGACCTCAAGGCCATCGATGCCATCGCCGATACGCAGGCGCTCTCGCGCACGCTCGGCGGCCAGGTCCGCGCCGACACCGATCCGCTGAACTCCACCAACTTCGATACCGAGCACCTGTTCGGCGTGTTCGTCTCGCAGCCGCTCGACAAGGCCGGCACGCAGGTGCCCTACCTGATGCAGGGCGGCCTGGGCCTGCCCAACCGCGAGTACTACCTCGCCAAGGACATGGGCGACAAGCGCACCGCGTACCTGGCCTACATCGAAAAGATCCTCACCGCCTCGGGCACGCCGGACGCGAAGGCCAAGGCGAAGGCCATCTTCGACCTCGAGACGAAGATCGCGAAGGCGCACGCCGACGTCGTGGAAAGCAGCGACGTGCACAAGGCCAACAACCCGTGGCCGATGGCCGACTACGCCAAGCGCGCGCCGGGCATCGACTGGACGGCGTTCTTCGACGCAGCCGGCCTGTCGGGCCAGCCGATCGTGCTCGCCTGGCAGCCCGGTGCGATCACCAAGCTCTCCGCGCTGGTGAAGAGCGAACCGCTGCAGACCTGGAAGGACTACCTGCGCTTCCACACCATCAATCACGGTGCGGGCCTGTTGCCGAAGGCCTATGCGGACGCTGCGTTCGACTTCTACGGCCGCCAGCTGTCGGGCACGGAGAAGCAGACCGATCGCTGGAAGCGTGGCATCGGTTCGACGAGCAACGCGCTCGGCGACGCGGTCGGGCAGATCTACGTCAAACAGTATTTCCCGGCCTCGTCGAAAGCGCAGGTCGAGGACATGGTGAAAAACATCGTCGCCGCCTTCGACGATCGCCTCACCAAGCTGGACTGGATGCAGCCGGCGACGAAGGAAAAGGCGCGCACCAAGGTCAAGCAGATGCAGGTGGCCGTGGGCTACCCGGAAACCTGGCGCGACTTCGCGTCGCTGGAAATCCGCCCGGACGATGCATTGGGCAACTACCTGCGCGCCGAGAAGTTCGAATACCAGCACCAGCTCTCCAAGCTCGGCAAGCCGCTGGACCGCCGCGAATGGTGGATGACCCCGCAGACGGTCAACGCGGTGAACCTGCCGCTGCAGAACGCACTGAATTTCCCCGCCGCGATCCTCGAAGCGCCGTTCTTCTCGCCGACCGCCGACGCCGCCGCCAACTACGGTTCGATCGGCGCGGTGATCGGGCACGAGATCAGCCACAGCTTCGACAACACGGGCGCGGAGTTCGACGCCGACGGCACGCTGCGCAACTGGTGGACCAAGGAAGACATGGACCACTTCAAGGGCGCCGCGGCCGCGTTGGCCGCGCAGTACGATGCGTACGAGCCGCTGCCGGGGGTGCATCTGAACGGCAACCAGGTGCTCGGCGAGAACATCGCCGACGTCGCGGGCCTGAGCGCTGCGCATGCGGCGTATCGGAAGTCGCTGAATGGCAAGGAAGCACCGGTGATCGACGGCCTGACCGGCGACCAGCGCTTCTTCCTCGCCTTCGCGCAAGCCTGGCGGGCGAAGACGCGCGATGCCGCGCTGCGCAACCAGATCATCGGCGATGGCCATTCGCCGGCGCGTTATCGCGCGCTGACGGTGCGCAACCTGGATCCGTGGTACCAGGCCTTCGACGTGAAGGACGGAAAGATGTTCCTGGCGCCCGACAAGCGCGTGCAGGTTTACTGAGTCATGCCCTCGGGCATGTGACACCGACGGGCCGCCTCGCGCGGCCCGTCGCTATTCGGGCGTGAGGAAAACGCGTTTGTTGACCGTTGTTCTCCCGTTGAGCCGCATTCGCTCCACGCGACGTTGACTGCCTCGGCACGAAGGTGCTTCAAGCGCATCACGACGATGCGTTCCCGGGGGAACATGGATCGATCGGCGCGCCATGGCAGGCGGCATCCACATCACCATCGCGCATGGCTGCTCGCGGGTGTCGGGCTCGGCGTGGCCATCGTTGCGCTGCTGGCTTCGCAGGCCTGGCGCCAGCATCGGCAGACGCAGGACACGCAGGCCTACGTGGCCGGCACGTCCGCGGTTCTGCACGACACGCTCAGGCTCGAAGCAACCGCGGCGGCGATGGAAGCGAGCCACCGCGGCTTCCTGCTCACCGGCGATCCGGCGTTCGTCGCGCAACGTGAATCGGCCTTCCGCGACGCCGCCGCACGCAGCGCCGCCCTGGCGCGCGCCTTCGGCGGCGAGCCCGCGCAGGCCGCGCGCGTGGGCGAGGCACGCCGCGCACTGCAACGCCGCCACGCGATCATGGTCGAGACCTCGCGACATGCCGCGAACGAAGGCATGGACGCCGTGCGATCGCGATTCCGCAGCCGCGGTGCCGGCGCATACGACCTGGTGCGCGCCACGCTCGAAGGGGTTCGCGTCGATGCCGAACGTCGCCTGCATGAACGCATCGACCGGGCGCAAGCCAGCGCCGATGCCTTCGCGCGCTTGCTGATGTTCGGAACGGCCGCGGCCTTGCTGCTTGTCGTCGCGACGACCTGGGAGCTGGCGCGGCAATTGCGCTGCAACGACCAGATCCGCTTCGCCCTCCAGCGCGACATCGTCGAGCGTCGCGCCGTCGAAGCCCAGGTGCGCGCATTGAACGCGCAACTGACCGAAAACGCCGATGCGCTGGAACGCAGCAATCGCGAACTTGAAGCGTTCAGCTACACGATCTCGCACGACCTGCGCGCGCCGCTCCGCCACATCGATGGCTACGCGAAGATGTTGCGCGAGGACGCGGAGGCGACCCTGGACGCGGACATGCGCCGTTACATCGACGTCATCGGCGAGGGCGCGCGACGCATGGGGATGCTGATCGACGATCTGCTCGCCTTCTCCCGACTCGGCCGCAAACCGATCGAACGCTCGCACGTGGACATGACTGCCCTCGCCCACCAGGCGCTGTACGAAGCCGGCGGCGCGAGCTCCCTGGCGCGCGTGCGCATCGACACGCTGCCGCTCGCGGACGCGGACCCCGCCCTCCTCCGCCAGGCCTTGGTCAACCTGCTGTCGAATGCGCTGAAGTACAGCGCGCCGCGCGGCGATGCGGCGCGCGTGGAAGTCCAGGGCGAGTCCGACGGCGAGCACGTGCGCTACACGGTGCGCGACAACGGCGTGGGCTTCGACATGCGCTACGCCGACAAACTGTTCGGTGTGTTCCAGCGCCTGCATTCCAATGACGAATTCGAAGGCACCGGCGTCGGCCTCGCGATCGTGGAACGCATCGTGGCGCGGCACGGCGGGCGCATCACCGCCGATTCGGCGCTCGGCCGGGGCGCCGCCTTCACCATCGAATTGCCCGCGCACGCCGCGGCGGGAGCCATCGCATGACGCTGCGCAACGTCGAGATCCTGCTGGTGGAAGACTCCAGCGCCGATGCCGAGATGACCCTGCGCACGCTGAAGAAGCGCGGCATCGCGAACGCGGTGGAATGGGTGCGCGATGGCGTCCAGGCGCTTGACTGGTTGTTCCGCGAAGGCGACTACGCAGGACGCGACAACGTCGATCCGCGCCTGGTGCTGCTCGACATCAAGATGCCGCGCATGGACGGGCTCCAGGTCCTCGAACGCATGAAGCGCGATGCGCGCACGCAACGCATCCCCGTGGTGATGATGACGTCTTCGCGCGAGGAGTTCGACTTGCTCGCCAGCTACACGCTGGGCGTGAACGGCTACGTCGTCAAACCCGTCGACTTCGACGCCTTCGCCGCGACGATCGCGCAGGTGGGCATGTACTGGATGATCGCCAACGAGGTACCGGATTGATGGACCGGAGGACGCAACCGCTCGAGGTGCTGATGGTCGAGGATTCGCCGGCCGACGCCGAGCTGATCCTGCGCGCGATGCGCGATCTCGGCGTCCCCATCCGGCATCGCCGCGTGACCAGCGAGGCCGCGTTGCGGGCCGCGCTGGCCGACATGACGCCCGACATCATCCTCAGCGACTTCTCGATGCCCGGCTTCAGCGGCCAGGAAGCGTTGAAGGTCGCCAAGTCCGTCACGCCCGACACGCCGTTCCTGTTCGTCTCCGGCACGATCGGCGAGGAACTGGCGATCGAGGCGCTGAAGCTGGGTGCCGAAGACTACGTGCTGAAGGACAACCTGCGCCGCCTGCCTTCGGCGATGGACCGCGCGATCCGCGCCGCCAACGAACGCGCCGAACGCGTGCGCATTTCCGCCGCGCTGCGCGAGAGCGAGGAACGCTTCCGCAGCATCGTCGAATCCAGCCTGGACTGGATTTGGGAGATCGACCGCGAGGGGACGATCGTCTACAGCAACGAGGCGGTGCGCGACATTTTGGGATATACCGCGCAGGAGATGATCGGGCGCAGCATGCTGGCCTTGATGGCGCCTGCCACGCGTGCCGCGGTGGAAGCGCTGATTCCGCAATATCTCGTCGGCTCCGGTCGGTGGCGGCGGCGCAGCATGACCTTCCTGCACCACGACGGCAGCGAGCGCCTGCTGATCAGCAACGCGCGCTCGGTGCACGACGACGGCATGACCGTGCTCGGGTTCCGCGGCACGCACCGCGATGACACGCAGCGGATCGCGCAGTACCGGAAAATCCGCAAGCTCGTGCGCATCCACTCGGTCCTCGGCGCATTCGGCGCGCAGGTGCTGCGCGCCACCGACCGAAGGCAGATCCTCGATCGCGCCTGCGAGATCGCAGTGGACCGGGGTGGGTTCCGCGCGGCTTTCATCGTCGAACGCACGGCCGACGGCCATCTGCGCTTCGTCGCGCGTTGCGGTGCGCCCGAAGCCGTGGCCGCGATCGCCCACGAAACCCCCATCCCGCTGGCGAACGACGGCAACCTGCGGGCCGACTACCCGGGCGTGCGTGCGATGCGCGAAGGCCGGACGGTCGCGACACAGGACCTGGGCGATCCGCACTTGCCGGAGAGCTTGCGGAAAACCATGCTGGCCGCGGGCGTGTGTTCGGAAATCGCGCTTCCCCTCGGCGATCCGGCATGGGGCGTGATGCTGTTGTTCTCCGACACCGCGCAACGCACCGACGAGGAAGAAACCGAATTGCTCGCGCGGCTGGCGGGCGACATCGCCCACGCGGCCGACTTCCTCGAGAAGAGCGAACGTCTCGAGTATCTGGCCTATCACAATCCGGTCACGGGCCTTCCCAATCGCGCGCAATTCCGCGAGCGCCTGCCGGGCATGCTGC
The DNA here is from genome assembly GCF_054049695.1 of Lysobacter sp. P5_C4. Taxonomy (NCBI): domain Bacteria; kingdom Pseudomonadati; phylum Pseudomonadota; class Gammaproteobacteria; order Lysobacterales; family Lysobacteraceae; genus Lysobacter; species Lysobacter sp. P5_C4. Next base: position 428,123 of record NZ_JBFULX010000003.1, read on the forward strand.
GTGCGTCGGGACCGCTGGCCGTGGCCGTGCTCGATGTGCAAGGCATCGGGCGCATCAACGAGTCGCGCGGGCGCGAGTACGGCGATGCACTGTTGAAGGAGGTCGGCGACGCGCTTGCGCGCAACGACGCTTCGGGACTGGTCGCGCATCCCGAATCCGACAAGTTCACCGTGGCGTGGCCCGCCGATCGCGACGACCTGCAGGCCGCCGCCGCGCGGCTGGACGGATTCCTGCACGAACTGGGCCAACGCCCCTTCGTCGTGGAGGGCGAATCGGTGTACGTGGCGATGTCCGCGGGCCTGGCGCTTTCGCCCTTGCACGGGCAGGACGGCGAATCGCTGGAACGCAGCGCACTGGCCGCGCTCGCCGAAGCGAAGAAGCGGCGTGCGCGCGTACTGCCCTTCACCGAGGACCTGCGCGGCCGCGCGGCACGACGACTCGAACTCGAACGCGACTTGCGCAAGGCGATCGAGACCAACCAGTTCACCCTGTGGTACCAGCCGAAATTCCAGACCGCGACGCAACACCTGCTCGGTGCCGAAGCGCTGCTCCGCTGGCGGTTGCCGGACGGTTCGATCGTGGGCCCGGCCGATTTCATCCCGGTGCTCGAGGAAACCGGGCTGATCGTGCCGGTCGGGCGCTGGGTGCTCAAGCGCGCGATCGCGACCGCCACGCGCTGGCGCCAACACCACCCGAGCATCCGCGTTGCGGTGAATCTGTCGGCGCGCGAATTGCGCAGCGCCGATTTCCTGGAAGCCTACGCCGCCATCCTCGGCCCCCACGCGAGCGAGCAGGCCATCGACATCGAAGTCACCGAAAGCCTGTTGATGGACGATGTCGACCGCAGCACGCACTTGCTCGAGCGTCTGCGCGAACTTGGCTGCCGCGTCGCCATCGACGACTTCGGCACGGGCTATTCCTCGCTCAATTACCTCGCGCGCCTGCCGGCCGACGAAATCAAGATCGACCGGAGTTTCATCGCGCTGTTGACGCAGTCTCCTGAAACGATGGGTTTGGTGACCAACATCATCACCCTCGCCCACTCGCTGTCGCTGCAGGTGGTCGCCGAAGGCGTCGAGGAAGAAGACCAGGCCAAGCTGCTGCGCCTGCTGCGTTGCGACGCCGTGCAGGGCTATCTGTTCGGCAAGCCGATGTCCGAGCAGGATTTCGTGGCGCGGTTCTTCAACTGAGGCGCGGCTTCAACTTAAGCGCGGCTTGCGAAAGAAAAGGCCGCCTTGCGGCGGCCTTTCCGGTGCAAGGGTTTCGATCAGCCGCCCGACTGCTGCTCGACCGGCACCAGCGTGATCTCCACGCGGCGATTCTGCGCGCGGCCCGCGTCGGTGTCGTTGCTGGCGATCGGACGGGTTTCGCCCGCGCCGACGACCATCATGCGTTGCTGCATCACGCCATGCGAACCGAGGTAACCGGCGACCGTATTCGCGCGACGCTCCGAGAGCGCCTGGTTGTACTGGTCGGTGCCGACGCTGTCGGTGTGGCCGGCGATTTCGACGACCGTCTTGTCGTACTGCGTCAGCGTCTGCGACACCTTGTCGAGCACGCCGCCGAATTCCGGCTTCAGCGTGGCGCTGTTGAAGTCGAAGGTGATGCCGCTGGGCATGTTGAGCGTGATGTTGTCGCCCTGGCGCACGACGTCCACGCCGGTGCCGGCCATGTCGCGGCGCAGTGCGGCTTCCTGCTTGTCCTGGTACGCGCCGACGGCGCCACCGGCCAGCGCACCGACGCCCGCGCCGACGAGCGCATGCTGGCGGCGTTCGACCGCGTCATCGCCCGTCAGCAGACCTGCGGCCACGCCGATCGCCGCGCCGATCAAGGCGTTGCGTTGCGTGTGATTCGGATCGTCGGGTGCGTTCGTCTGGCCGGTATACGTGGCGCAACCGGAAGCGGTCAGCGCCAGGCCTGCGGCGACGAAACCGGCGATCATGGAAATCTTCATGTAGTGCTCCTTGCTTGTCCGCTGAATGCGGGGCCCAAGCTAAGCAGCTTCGCGTGGGGATCGGGTGATCGGGCCCGATGCGCGTTCAAGAAATAGTCAGGCCATCAGCGCTTCGGCGGCAACCGAATCCAGCGTGCGTTCCCAATCGCCCATCAATGCCAGGTACAGCAATTTGTCGAACTCCGGGCCGAATCGGCGAATCACCGCATCCGGATCCGGGATCAACTTCGCATCGGCGATCAAACCGAAATGCACGCGCCCGTTGTAACTCAGGATGGAAATGCCCACGCCGATCGAACCGGTCTGCGGCACCCAGAACATCATCTCGCGCACCATGCAGCCGGCCAGGTACAGCGGTTGTTGCGGGCCGGGCACGTTCGTCGCGACGGCGGTTGCTTTCCTGCTCAACAACTCCAGCGCGAGCGACTGCACTGCCGGCGGCGCGATGCCGAGCGCGGCGAGCAGGCCGAAAGCGACGATCGCCTGGCGCGAGGCTTTCAACTGGTGCATGCATTCGCCGACGTACTCCAGGCGACGCATCGGGTTGGCTTCGCCCACCGGCAGATCGAGGAACACCAGGCCGAAGTGGTTACCGAGTTTCCTGGCGTGTTCAAGCGGACGCAGGTTCACCGGCACGGTGGCGCGCAATGTCGTTCCGTCGAGATCGGCCCCGCGCTCGAGCATGTAACTGCGCAATGCACCCGCCGCCGCCGCCATCAGTACATCGTTGACGGTGAAACCGCTTGCGCGGCCCACTGCCTTGACGTCCTCGAGATTCAACGGCTCGGCCCATGCGACGCGCTTGGTGGTGCCTAGTTCACCGCGCAGCAGCGAGGGCGGATCGTCCGGCAAGGCGAGTGCCTGCAACAACTCGCGCGCGATTTCGCTGCCTTCCTTCGCGAGCAAGGCACCAAGCGAAGGATCGCGATAGATCGCCATGCCCTGCCCGAGGACCTTGCCGCCGAGTTTCATCGCGCGTTGCGCCGCGCCGACGCGATGGGCGACCGGTGCGCCTTCTTCCTTCAGCCAGGCCTTGTCCAGGTCGCTGCCTTTCATCGGCGTGGGCGAGGTGTCGGTGAGCGACAACAGCACCTGCACGAGCGCCATGCCGTCGGCGTAACTGTGGTGGATGCGCGCGATCAGGGCGCAACCACCGTCGTAGTGTTCGACCAGGTGGAATTGCCACAGCGGGCGGCTGGCATCGAGCGGGCTGGATGCGAGGTTGCTCACGTACCGTTCGAGCGCACGCTTGCCACCCTTGCCCGGCAGCGCCGCGAGTTGCACGTGCCAATCCAGGTCGAAGTGTTCGTCGTCCTGCCAGTACGCGCCGGCAGGCGTGTCGACGGGTTTCTGGCGGAAACGCGCGTAGTCGAGGAAGCGCGACTTGATGACCTGCTTCAGCGCCTTGAGCGACATCGCCTCGGCGAACATCAGCACGCCGGTGATCATCATCGGGTTGGTGCCGCGTTCCATGCGCAGCCACGCGGTGTCGACCCGCGACATCGGTTCGCGCGTTGCGCGCCTGCGGCGGGCCTTCGTGGCCATGCGGCGTTCCTCTCCCGGATTGACCGGGAGTTTGCCTCAGGCCTCGACGAAGCGCACGCGGCGCGTGATCGAGCACACCAGCTCGTAGCCGATGGTGTCCGCGGCGGCGGCGATGGTTTCCACCGGCAGGCCTGCGCCCCACAGCACGACCGGATCGCCGGGCTTCGCATCAGGGTGGCCGCGCAGGTCGAGCGTCATCAGGTCCATCGATACGCGACCGACGATGGGCGCCGGGCGCCCGTCCAGCAGCACGTGCGTGCCCGAAGGCGTGTGGCGCGGATAGCCGTCGCCGTAACCGATCGCGGCCACGCCGATGGGCATGTCCTCGGGGCAAGTCCAGGTGGCCGAGTAGCCGACACGTTCGCCCTTGCGCACGCGATTGACGGCGATCAACCGCGTACCGAGCGTCATCGCCGGGCGCAGGTCGAAGTCCGCGCCGGTGGTGCCCTCCACCACGGAGATGCCGTACAGCGCACCGCCCGGCCGCACCCAATCGGCGTGCGCATCGGGCCAGCCGAGCACGGCCGCGGAATTGGCGAGCGACCGCGCGCCACCCAGGCCCGCGGTGGCTAGCTCGAACAAACGCATCTGCGCCTTCGTTTGCGCGCCGTCATCGGGGCCGTCGCCGAATTCGTCGGAACTCGCGAAGTGATTCATCAACACGATGTCGTCCGCGACCGCGGGCATCGCCTGCATCCGCGCATGCGCCTGGCGCACCGCGTCGGGCGCGAAGCCCAGGCGATGCATGCCGCTGTCGACCTTCAGCCAGCACCGGATCGGGTCGCCGTCGGGCGCCTGTTCGAGCATCGCCAGTTGCGTGGCGTGGTGCACGACGGTTTCGACGTTGAGTCGGCGCAATTGCGGGAGGTCGTCGGCCTCGTTGAACCCCGACAACAGGATGATCGGTTGCGACAGGCCCGCGGCGCGCAGCCGCTCGGCGTCGCTCAAGGCCGCGACACCGAAGGCATCGGCGCCCTGCAATGCGCGCGCCACGCGTTCCAGGCCATGGCCGTAACCATCGGCCTTGACCACCGCCATCACGCGGCTGCGCGGGGCGCGGGCGCGGACCTGCGAGAGGTTGTGGCGGAGGGCGTCGGTGTGGATCGTCGCGGAAGTCGGTCTTGCCATGCGGCAAGTCTACGGGTCACGACGGCCGGCGGACCACCTTGAACAGGTCGATGCGCTCGGCGTCGATGCACGGGTCCTGCACGCGCAGCAGCTGGCGGCGAGCTGCACGGCCTCGTAGCGGTCGTCGGCGAGGATGTGTTTTCGGATCCCATCGTCGGGGAGGCTGTCGCCGCCCTGCTCGCCGAAACGGAATTCCACCGTATACACGTACGCCATCGCCGATCCTCCCGCTACGTTGGATGGGGAAACGCCTTTACTCGAAGCTGCCCACCGAGTCGTGGGACAAATTGTCGAACCGCGTGTACTCGCCGAAGAACTTCAGCTTGATCGACCCCGTGGGGCCGTTACGCTGCTTGCCGATGATCACCTCGGCCAGGCCCTTGTCCGGCGAGTTTTCCTTGTTGTAGTAGTCGTCGCGGTAGATGAAGACGATCACGTCGGCGTCCTGCTCGATGGCGCCGGATTCGCGAAGGTCGGCCATCACCGGGCGCTTGTCGGTGCGCGTTTCCAGCGATCGATTGAGCTGCGAGAGCGCGATCACCGGGACGTTGAGCTCCTTGGCCAGGCCCTTGAGCGAGCGCGAGATCTCCGAGATCTCCGTCGCGCGGTTCTCGCTGTTGCCGGGCACGGCCATCAGCTGCAGGTAGTCGATCATGATCAGGCCCAGGTCGTGCTCGCGCTTGAGGCGTCGGGCCTTGGCGCGCAGGACGTCGGGCGAAAGCGCGGGCGTGTCGTCGATGAAGACCTTGGCTTCGCGCAACTGGCGGATCGCGCCGGTGACGCGGCTCCAGTCCTCGTCCTCGAGCTGGCCGGTGCGCAGGCGCGTGGCATTGACGCGGCCGACCGAGGAAATCAGGCGCAACGCGAGCTGCGAGGCCGACATTTCCATGGAGAAGACAGCGACGGCCTTCTTGGTCTTCAGCGCCGCGTATTCGGCCATGTTGAGCGCGAGCGTGGTCTTGCCCATCGCCGGGCGCGCGGCGAGGATCACCAGGTCCGTCGGCTGCAGGCCGGCGGTCATTTCGTCGAATTCGGTGTAGCCGGTGGGCAGGCCGGTGATGCTGCCGCCGGATTCATAGCGCTTTTGCAGGACGTCGAAGGCTTCCGACAAGGCCTTGTTGACCGGGGTGAAGTCCGTGCGGCCGCGCGCGCCGGCTTCGGCGATCGCGAACACGTCCTGCTCGGCCTTCGCCAGCAGCTCGGCGCTGTCGCGCCCTTCGGGCATGAAGCCGTCGTTGACGATCTCGGTGCCGACATCGATCAGCTGGCGCAACACCGCCTTGTCGCGCACGATCTCGGCGTAGGCCTTGATGTTGGCGGCCGACGGCGTGGTGCTGGCGAGTTCGATCAGGTACGTGCCGCCGGCGACCTGTTCGGCCAGGCCCATCGACTCGAACCACTCGCCGAGCGTCACCGCGTCGTAGGGCTTGCTGCGTTCGGCCAGTTCGCGGATCGCGCGCCAGATCAACTGGTGGTCGCGGCGATAGAAGTCGTTCTCGACGAGCATGTCGGCGATGCGGTCGTACGCATCGGGCGCCAGCATCAGCCCCCCCAGGACCGCCTGTTCGGCCTCCACCGATTGCGGTGGCACGCGCAACTGTTCGACCCTGTGGTCGTTGCGCGTCGCAAACGCGGCATCCGAACGCATCCCTTGGCGCACGCTCATTGGCGATCCTGCTCCCCTGTCCGTCGAACATCGTATGCGGGCGGCCGGGTCGACCGTTGCAGACAAGTCTGTGGATAAGCGGTGGCTATCTCAGGGACTGCGAATGCCCGCGCTTCGTCACAAGCCGATGCGCAGGCCCACCGTGACGGTCGAGGCCGTGTAATCCCCCGCAGGAGTGTCCTGCCAGGCGCGTTCGATGGCGAGCTTGAGCGCCAACGAATCGGTCAGCGGCTGCACGCGGCGCAACGCCACGCTGCGGCCATCGCCCGGCAGTGCGGTCGGCGACCAGTCGAAGGCCTGGAACGTATCGCTGGCGCCGATCCACAGTTGCGTCGCGCCTGCGCCCCTGCGGTCGGCCAGGCGTGCGCTGATCAGGTGGGCGCTGCCGTCGGCCTGTCCGGCAACGTCGTGGTGCGTATAGCGATACCGCAGCACGATTCGATCGACATACAGCGCGCCGCCGAGCGACAAGGCGAAGACGTCGCCGTTTCCGAAGTATTCCGACTGGCGCAAACCCGCGGTGAGGTTCGTGCGCCGCGAGGTCCTGAAAGTGACGTCCTGTTCGAACTGGTGGCGCGTGAAAACCGGGTCGTCGTCCGCGATCGATGCGGCCGTCCGCGTGGAGACCGTGTCGTTCCACGTCCGATACCAGGTGCCCGACAACCGCGTGCCACCGTGCGACGTGGCATCGAAATCGCGTTCGCCCACATCGGCGCCGAACAAGTAGGTATTCGCGCCAGCGTGGTGCTTCCAATGGCTGGAAAGGATGGTGCGCTCGCCCAGCCCGCGCGTGAAGTGCGTGCGCTCGGCGCCCATCGTCAGCGTGTCGCGGGCGTGCGCCGGAAGCACGAACGTCAGCAGGGCGGACGCGACGCAGGCCGCGGTGCGGATCATGGGCAAGTTCCTCAAGCTAATAACCTTCGATGGCCTGGCAAAGGCGGTAACGCCCCGCCGGCAGGTTGCGATCGACCGTCACGCGCGGGCCGAACACCGTGTCGGGTTGGATCTCGCGCCCGGGCAGCACGATCACCTGCACGCCCAGCGAAGCGCCGGCGCCAATGCGGCAGCCCAGCTTCGACAGTCCGGTATCGATCAGCTTTCCGCCGGAGAAGGCGTGGACGGTCGCGCGGTCGAGGCGATGATTGCTGGTCCGCACTTGTGCGCCGAGGTAGGCGGCATCCTCGACGATCGAATCGGCGACATAGCACTGCGGCCCCACGGCAACGGCCGCGCCGAGGATCGCGTTCTTCAGTTCGGCACCGAAGCCGATGCAGGTGTCCTGCCCGATCGCGACCGGCCCCCGCACGAACGCATGGTTCCCCACGAGCGCGCCACGGCCGATCACCACCGGCCCCTGGATGCACGCGCCGTCGCCGATGCGCGCGCCCGCTTCCACGCGGACCGCGCCGCGCAGGATGGCCGTCGGCGCGATGTGCGCGCTGGGGTCCACGCGCGGCACGAGCGCCTGCAGCGCGCGCGCCTGCGATGCGAGTTCATCCCACCACATGGGTATACCGCGTGGGTTTGTCGCGCGAAGGCTCCCGGCCCGTCAGCAAACCGCGCGTGCCGTGCAACAACCACAATGCATACGACATCACCACGTACAGCACCGCGAGCGCGGCCAGCGGCACGAGCACCGGCTTGCGGTGATGCACGGCACTGATCGTCCCGATCACGCCCACGACGGCGAGCCACCACAGCGGAAACAACGTCAGTGCGATGTGCAGCGGCGTGCCGCGCAACATCGCGGCCGACCACAGGTGGGCATACGCCGCGACCCCGAACAACACGACCCACACCATCGGCAGGATCGTCATCACGCCGTAGCGGCTCAGCAACAACCCGCGATGCAGGCGCATGCAGACCGCATAGCCGATGATCCATCGCCGCCAGCGCCGCCACTCCTCGCGCAGCGTGTTGCATTCCTGCGTATAGACAACGCACCGGCCGGCCTGGCGCACCTTGAAACCGTTGGCGACGAGCGTCCAGGTCAGGTCGAGATCCTCCACCTTCGTGCGATCGGTGAAGCCGTGGCGACGCAGTACGTCCGTGCGGAACATCCCGCACGCGCCCGAGACCAGGAACGGCGCACCGCCCAGCAACTGCTGCAAGGTGCGTTTGACGAAGATCATCGGGAGTTTGACCGTCGCGCGAATGTGCGGGAGCACGCCGGCGCGGCGCAGGTCCGAGGATGGAATGCCGCCGACCGCGTCGGCGCCGGCTTCGATCTCCGCCAGCAGGTAGCCGAGCGCGCGACCGTCGGGTGGGACGTAGGTGTCGGCGTCGCTCAGGAACACTTGCGGCGCGGTGGCATACCGGAGCCCGTGCATCAGCGCCCCGCCCTTGCCGGTGTTCGCCTGGTGCACGGCGACCAGCCGGCCTTCCCACTCCGGCACCATGCGATCGAGGACCGCGGCCGTCTCGTCGGTCGAGCCATCGTTCACGCAGACCACGCGCGCGATGTAGGGGTTGCACAGGAGCATGCGCAACGAGGCCTCCAGGCAAGGCCCTTCGTTGAAGGCCGGCACGATCGCATCGACCGACCGCAGGCGGGTACTCGCCGGCCGCCGCCAGTGCCACGCGGCATGCCCGAGCGCGAGCGCGCACATCGACAGGAACAGGAGGATGTCCACGCTTCAGAGCACCAGCTTGTAGGGAATGAAACCCTCGCTGGGCCCGAGCCCCGCCTGGTGCCCGCGAAACTGCGCATTGCAACGCACCTGATCCTCGCGCATGTAGTCGCGGTGACGCTGGCTGGCGTGGAAACGCAATGCGGCGACCTTGCGGTCCATCCACGGTGCGACGGGCTCGAAGACGACGGGCGCGAAGTTCGGCGAAGAGCTCGGTGTTTCGTACGAGAGGATCTGCGGCACCGAGCGGCACGCGACGATGGAAGCGTCGTACACCGCGCGGTGGTCCTGGTGCCGGTCGTCGCGGAACATCGTGTAGACACGATCGGGCGCCAGATCAGCGCAGTGGCGTTCGATCAGTCGGAGGATGTCCCCCGTGGCGTCGGGCAGGCAGGTATCCGGGAGGCACGCCTGGGCGACATCGACGACGCCGAGTTGCGCCAGTGCGCCCCGGGTTTCCTCGCAACGGTCGGTGCCGTCGCCGCCGTGCCCGCGCAACCCATCGGACAACACGAGCGCGCGCACGTGGACACCACCGTCGCTGAGTTTTGCGAGTGTCGCGCCGCAGCCAAGTTCGAGATCGTCGGGATGCGCACCGATCGCGAGAATGGTGCGGAGGCGATGCGGGGGCTGCGTGTTCGACATGGCGGCCATCCTAGGAAGACCGGCCATCGAAAAGAATCGGAAAGTCCTGCGACAGTGAAAGGCAGTTCGCGATCAGGTCGTGTTCGAATCCCGAAGGTGTCCGCCGACTTGCAAAACGAACAGGCAAAGAAAAACGGGCGCCCTTGCGGACGCCCGTTTTTTGTCTTGCGATTTGAATCGGATTGATTCGAATCGGGTTACGCGGCTTCGGCCACCACGACGACCTTGACGGTCGTTTCGATGTCGGCATGCAGGTGGATCAGCACGTCGTATTCGCCGATGTTGCGCAGCGGGCCTTCGCCCATCACGACTTCCGACTTCTCCACCGGCGTGCCGGCGGCGGTCAGGGCGTCGGCGATGTCGCGCGGGCCGACCGAGCCGTAGAGCTTGCCTTCCGTCGACGCATTCGCGGCGATGGTGACCGAGGCGCCTTCCAGGCGCGCCTTGCGGCCTTCGGCGCCATCGAGCGAGGCCTTGGCCTTGGCTTCGTACTCGGCGCGCTTGGCTTCGAACTCGGCGACGTTGGCGGCGGTGGCCGGCACGGCCTTGCCCTGCGGCACGAGGAAGTTGCGGCCGTAACCGGGCTTGACCTTGACCTTGTCGCCGAGGCCACCGAGGTTGGTCACTTTCTGCAGGAGGATCAGATCCATTTCAATTGCTCCGATTCGTTAGCGGCGCGCATTGGCGCGCCGCAACTGATTGCTGTCCGAATGGACGAAACGCTTACGCGTTGTGGTTGTCGGTGTACGGGATCAGGGCCAGGAAGCGCGAACGCTTCACCGCGGTCTGCAGCTGGCGCTGGTACTTCGACTTCGTGCCCGTGATGCGGCTCGGCACGATCTTGCCCGTCTCGGTGAGGTACTGGCGGAGCGTGTTGAGATCCTTGTAATCGATCTCCTTGACACCCTCGGCGGTGAACTTGCAGAACTTGCGGCGGCGGAAGAACTTGGACATGGGTGTGCTCCTTAGGCGGCTTCGGCGGCGTCGTCGTTGTCGGCGGCACCCACGGCACCGTCTTCATCGCGGCGGCGACGTTCGCCACGCTCGGGCTTGTCGCCCTTCTCGTCCTTGTTCTTCATGATCAGCGACTGCTCGGTGACCGCATCGTCGCGCTTCATGACGAGGTGGCGCAGCACGGCGTCGTTGAAGCGGAAGGTGTCGACGAGTTCGTTGAGCACGACCTGGTCGCATTCGATGTTCAGCAGCACGTAGTGCGCCTTGACCAGGTTCGCGATCGGGTACGCCAGCTGGCGGCGGCCCCAGTCTTCGAGACGGTGGATGGTGCCCTTGCCGTTTTCGATGAGCGACTTGTAGCGCTCGATCATGGCGGGCACCTGCTCGCTCTGGTCCGGATGGACCAGGAACACGACTTCGTAATGACGCATGGTGGTTCCTTGAGGATGGGCCTGGAACACCAGGCCGGACAGCCCCCCGGGGAGAGGTACGCGTACAGCCACCCGGTGGAGCAAGAAACCCGCGGGCGTTCCGCGGGGCGCAAAATTATGGGGGAATCAGGGGGTTGGCACAACCCCGGGGCCTGGCCCGGCCTGCTTGATGGCGCCTGCTCAGGCGGCGCCGGCCTTCGTGGTGAAGCTTTCCCCGCAGCCGCATTCGGCCGTCACGTTGGGGTTGACGAACACGAACTGCTCGTTGAGGCCCTGCTTCACGAAGTCGATCCGGGTGCCGTCGACCAGCTCCAGGCTTTCGGCATCGACGTAGATCCGCACGCCGTCCTGCTCGAACACCGTGTCCCCGGGGCGCTCTTCCCTGGCCATGTCGGCCAGGTAGCCCCAGCCCGAACAGCCGGTTTTCTTCACGCCGAAACGCATCCCGAGCGCGCCGGGCGCGTCTTGCAGGTAACCGCGGATGCGGTCGAGGGCGGCGGGGGCGAGAAGAACGGCCATGCAGGACTCCGGTGGGGATGCCGATAGTGTAGTGGGGGCTGGCCGGCGCTGCCGGTGCGGCTACACTTGTCGGTTCAGGAAGTGGTTGAAGTGGTCTCGCTCTCTCGAGGATTCAAGGCATGACGGTGGTCAGCGTCGAACACGCGCTCTCGGGCAAGATGCCCGCCGGCGGCGAAGTCACGGTCCGCGGGTGGGTGCGCACCCGCCGCGACGCGACGGCCGCCCTCAGTTTCGTCCACCTCAGCGACGGCTCGTGCTTCGCCCCCATCCAGGTGGTCGCCACCGACGCTTTGCCCAATTACGAGAACGAAGTCCGCCACCTTTCCGCAGGGTGCGCGGTCGTTGCGCGCGGCACGCTCGTGCCGTCCAAGGGCAAGGGCCAGTCCTACGAAATCCAGGCCACGCAGGTCGATGTCGTCGGTTGGGTCGAGGATCCGGAAACCTATCCGATCCAGCCCAAGCCGCACTCGCTGGAATTCCTGCGCGAGGTCGCCCACCTGCGTCCGCGCACCAACCTGTTCGGCGCGGTCACGCGCATCCGCCATTGCCTGGCGCAGGCGGTGCATCGCTTCTTCCACGAACAAGGCTTCTACTGGGTCAACACGCCGATCGTGACGACCTCCGACGCCGAAGGCGCCGGCCAGATGTTCCGGGTCTCGACGCTCGACATGGCGAACCTGCCGCGCGACGCCGGCGGCGCGGTGGATTTCTCGCGCGACTTCTTCGGCAAGGAAACCTTCCTCACGGTGTCCGGCCAGCTCAACGTCGAAGCCTTCTGTCTTGCGCTGAGCAAGGTGTACACCTTTGGCCCGACCTTCCGCGCGGAAAACAGCAACACCACGCGCCACCTGGCCGAGTTCTGGATGATCGAGCCGGAAATCGCCTTCGCCGACCTGGACACCGACGCGCAGCTGGCCGAGGACTTCCTGAAGTACCTGTTCCGCGCCGTGCTCGCCGAGCGTGCGGACGACATGGCCTTCATCGACGAGCGCGTGCAGAAGGGCGCGGTCGCGCGGCTGGAGACCTTCGTCAACGCGCCGTTCGAACGCATCGAATACACCGACGCGATCAAGCTGCTGCAGGCCTCGAAGGTGAAGTTCGATTTCCCGGTCGAATGGGGCCTGGACCTGCAGACCGAACACGAACGCTGGCTCACCGAGCAGCACGTCGGCCGCCCGGTCGTGGTGATGAACTATCCCGAGCACATCAAGTCCTTCTACATGCGCCTGAACGACGACGGCAAGACGGTCGCTGCAATGGACGTGCTCGCCCCCGGCATCGGCGAAATCATCGGCGGCTCGCAACGCGAGGAACGCCTGGACGTGCTCGACGCGCGCATCGCGCAGTTCGGCCTGGACCCGGCGCATTACCAGTGGTATCGCGATTTCCGCCGTTACGGCACCGTGCCGCACGCCGGTTTCGGCTTGGGCTTCGAGCGCCTGGTCGTGTACGTGTGCGGCTTGTCGAACATCCGCGATGCGATCCCGTACCCGCGCACGCCGGGGCATGCGGAATTCTGATGCGACCGAAATCGATGATCCCGGCGCCGACATGATCCTGTTCTTCGCCCTGCTCTTCGTCGCGCTGGCCATCGCCGGCGCGACGGCCTTCGTCATCTTCTGGCCGCTCGCGCTCGTGCACATCCGCGACCGCAATCCGGAAGTGTCCGCGCTGCTGGGCCAGGGCGCGTTCCTCAAGCCTGCCGCGCTCGCCTGGTTGTTGCGTGGCGGCTATCGCGACGCGCGCGATCGCAACCTCAGCGGATTGGCCACGCCGGCGCGCATTTCCCTGATGGTCATCATCGCCGGGCTCGCCATGGCGGGCCTGTTGTGGCTCTGGGCACAGGCATATGGCTGACGACCGTTTCGACGAAGGCAGGGAACCGACTTCCTGGTGGCTGGCCACGCTCGGGCGCACGATCGTCTGGGCGCGCTTGCGCCTGCGCGAAGCAGGCACCGCCGAAGTGTTCGACAGCGACGGCAACACGCTCGCCTACGACAGCGAAGACACGGCCCGCGCGGCGTTGATGGATGCAGAGTTCGTGGACTACGAAGGCTTGGATTACGAAGACGCGGCCGATCGCGGTTTCGACCTGGCGGAAGTCGCACCGCCGCATGCCGATTCGGACGAAGCCCTGCGCGCCGCCATGGTCCTGCAACTGCCGCCGCGGCACTGATCGGCATGTACGTCCCCCGCGCCTTCGCCTCGAACGATCCCGCCGCGCTCGATGCGCTGCTCGCGGCCGACCCGTTCGTCACCCTGGTCACCGTCGTCGATGGCGCGCCCTGCATCAGCCACCTGCCGGTCTTGCTCGAACGCGACGGCGATCGCCTCGCGTTGCGCGGCCATTGGGCGAAACCGAATCCGCAATCGGCGCACACCGGCCCCGCGCTTGCCATCGTGCACGGCCCGCATGCCTACGTCTCGCCGTCCTGGTATCCCGACAAGGTGGAACAAGCGCGCGTGCCGACCTGGAACTACATCGTCGCGCACCTGCACGGCACGCTGGAACGATTGACCGCCACCGACGCGCTCGCCGCGCTCGTCGCCGGGATGAGCGTGCATTTCGAAACGCAGGTCGGCGAAGCGTGGCGTTATGTCGACGACCACGCGCATCGTTCGCAACTGCGGGGCATCGTCGGCTTTCGCCTGCAGGTCGAACGCGTCGAACTCAATGCCAAGCTCAACCAGAACCACCCCGACGACAATCGCGCAGCGGTGAGCGCAAAACTCGCCGCACAGGACACCGACGACGCCCGCGCCGTCGCCCGATGGATGCGCGAAGCGCTCGACGCTTCGCGCACTGGAGCACCCCATGGATCTTGATCTCACCGGCAAGCACGCGCTCGTGTGCGGCGCCTCCGAAGGCATCGGCCGTGCGGCGGCACGCGAGCTTGCGTTGTTGGGCGCCGACGTCACGCTGCTCGCGCGTCGCGCCGACGTGCTGGAGACACTCGCCAACGAACTGCCGCGCAAGGACGGCCAGCAACACGGCTGGATTTCCGCCGACGTCCTCGACACCGAAAAGCTCCGCGCGCAAGCGCAGGCCCTCGCCGCGGGCAAGCCCGTGCACATCCTGGTCAACAACACCGGCGGCCCGCCCGGCGGGCAATTGCATACGGCGCAAAGCGACGCATTCGAACGCGCCTTCCGCCAGCACCTGCTCGCCAACCAGGCGCTCGTGCAGGCGATGTTGCCCGGCATGCGCGCCGCGCGCTTCGGGCGCATCGTGAATGTCATTTCCACCTCGGTGAAGGAACCCATCGCGGGCCTCGGCGTGTCGAACACGATCCGCGGCGCGGTGGCGAGCTGGTCCAAGACGCTCGCCAGCGAAGTCGGCGGCGACGGCATCACCGTCAACAACGTGCTGCCGGGTTACACGCGCACGCAGCGCCTCGACCAGATCCTCGGCGACCGCGCGAAAGCGACGGGCCAGGCGGAGGACACCATCGCGAAGGGCATGCTCGCCACGGTCCCCGCGGCGCGCTTCGCCGATGCATCCGAACTCGGCGCGGTCATCGCTTTCCTCTGCACCCCGGCCGCGGGGTACATCAACGGCGTGAACCTGCCGGTCGACGGCGGGCGCACCAAGTCCCTGTAAGCTGATCGCCATGCGCTTGATGCACTGGATCGACGGGCAAGCACGCGAAGCGGCCAGCGGCCGCTGGCTCGACGTGTTCGATCCCGCCACCGCGCAAGCCTTCGCGCAGGTCGCCGCCGGCGATGCACGCGATGTCGATGCCGCGCTGTCCGCCGCGCAACGCGCTTTCCCCGCGTGGTCGAGCCTGCCGAACAGCGAACGCGCGCGCTGGATGGAACGCCTGGCCGATGCGCTCGAAGCGCGCCTGGACGATTTTGCGCACGCCGAATCGCGCGACGGCGGCAAACCACTGCGGCTCGCACGTGAAATCGAAATCCCGCGCGCGATCAGCAACCTGCGCTTCTTCGCGCACGCGGCCACGCAATTCTCCAGCGAATCGCACCACGGCCAGGCCGGGCTGAATTACACCTTGCGGCAGCCGCTCGGCGTCGTCGGCACGATCTCGCCCTGGAACCTGCCGCTGTATCTGTTCACGTGGAAAATCGCGCCTGCGCTCGCCGCCGGCAACACGGTGGTCGCCAAGCCATCGGAGGTCACGCCGCAGACGGCGACGATGCTCGCGCAACTCGCGGCGGAAATCGGCTTCCCGAACGGGGTGCTCAACGTCGTGCACGGCCTCGGGCCCGACGTCGGCGAACCGCTCGTGCTCGATGCGCGCACCAAAGCCATCTCCTTCACCGGCAGTACCGCGATCGGCAAGCGCATCGCGACGCTGGCCGCGCCCCTGCTCAAGAAAGTCTCGCTCGAACTGGGCGGCAAGAACCCGACGCTGGTCTTCGCCGACAGCGATTGGGAACGCCACCTCGACACCATCGTGCGCTCGGCGTTCCAGAACAGCGGCCAGATCTGCCTGTGCGGTTCGCGCGTGCTGGTCGAACGCCGGATCTATGCCGAGTTCCGCGACGCCTTCGTCGAACGCGTGCTCGCCCTGCGCGTCGGCGATCCCATCGATCCGGACATCGACCTCGGCCCGCTGGTGTCGCAGGCGCACTTCGACAAGGTCGTCGCCGCGATCGCCCGTGCGAAAAGCGAAGGTGGCCAGGTGCGCTGCGGCGGCAATGCGTTGCAGCGCCCGGGCTGGTTCGTCGCGCCGACGGTCATCGACGGCCTCGGTCCGGAAAGCGCGACCAATCGCGACGAAATCTTCGGGCCCGTCGCCACCCTGCAATCCTTCGAAGACGACGCCGAAGCACTGCGCCGCGCCAACATGGGCGACTATGGCTTGTCCGCTTCTGTCTGGACGCGCGATCTCGGTCGCGCGCACCGCGTCGCCGCGCAATTGCGCGTGGGCATGGTCTGGATCAACACCTGGCTGATGCGCGACCTGCGCACGCCGTTCGGCGGCATGGGCCAATCGGGCCTGGGCCGCGAAGGAGGAATGGAAGCGATGCGTTTCTTCACCGATCCCCGCAACGTAGGAATCGCACTGTGAGCCGGCGCCTGGACGATCTGCTGGAAAACAACCGCGCATGGGCCGAACAGGTTCGCCGCGATGACCCCGGTTTCTTCAAGCGCCTGTCGAGCCAGCAATCGCCGAAGTACCTGTGGATCGGGTGCTCGGATTCGCGCGTGCCCGCCAACCAGATCATGCGGCTCGACCCGGGCGAAGTGTTCGTCCATCGCAACATCGCCAACGTCGTCGTGCATGCCGACCTCAATTGCCTGTCGGTCATCCAGTTCGCTGTCGACCTGCTGAAGGTCGAACACATCCTGGTCACCGGCCACTACGGTTGCAGCGGCGTGCACGCGAGCATGACCGGCAAGCGCGTGGGCCTCGCGGACAACTGGCTGCGCCATGTCGGCGATGTCGCGAACAAACACGCGGCGTTGCTGGAAGAAGTGGATACCGAATCGATGCGCCACGCGCGCCTGTGCGAACTCAACGTGATCGAACAGGTCGCCAACGTGTGCCAGACCACCATCGTCCAGGATGCCTGGGCGCGCGGGCAAACGCTCAGCGTCCACGGCTGGTGTTACTCCTTGCTCGACGGGCGCGTCAACGACCTGGAACTCGGCGTGTCCGCGCCCGAGGAACTGCAGCCTTCCTACGACGCCGCCCTCTCCCGCATCCGCCATTCCAGGGCCCGCGCATGAGCGACGCGATCCAGGCATCCACCGCGCCCAGGCCCGTCGGCGTGTATCCGCATGCGCGGCGCGTCGGCGACTTGCTGTTCCTCTCGGGCATCGGCCCGCGCGACCCGGCGACGAACGCCATCGCCGGCAACGAGTATTTCGCCGATGGGCGCCTTCGCAAGTACGACATCCAGGCGCAGGCGCGCGCGGTCTTCGCAAACGTACGCGCGGTCCTCGCCGAAAGCGGTGCGCGGTGGGAAGACCTCGTCGACGTGACGGTGTACCTCACCGACATGACGAACGACTTCAAGGCCTACAACGCCGTGTGGGCCGAGCACTTCGCCGACCCGGCGTCCGCGCCCTGCCGCACGACGCTCGGCATCACCGCGTTGCCGACGCCGATCGCGATCGAACTCAAGTGCGTCGCCGCGCTGCGGCGCGCGGAGGATTGACGATGTTGCCCGCACCGCTCGACCTGCAGGCCTGGATCGAGGAACACCGCCACCTGCTCAAGCCGCCGGTCGGCAACAAGGTCGTGTACGACGGCGATTTCATCGTCATGGTGGTCGGCGGGCCGAATGCGCGCACCGACTACCACTGGGACGAAGGCGCCGAGTGGTTCTACCAGCTCGAAGGCGAAATGGTGCTGCGCATCCAGGAAGACGGCGCCGTGCGCGACATCCCGATCCGCGCCGGCCAGACCTTCCTGTTGCCGCCCCGCGTGCCGCATTCGCCGCAACGCATGCCCGATTCGGTCGGCCTGGTCATCGAACGCAAGCGCCTGCCGCACGAACTGGACGGCCTGCTGTGGTTCTGCGAGCAGTGCAACGCGAAGTTGTACGAGGAATTCTTCAAGCTCGTGAACATCGAACTCGACTTCCCGCCGGTGTTCGACCGCTTCTATTCCTCGCGCGAAAACCGCACGTGCACGCAATGCGGGCACCTGAACCCCGCGCCGGACAGGTACGTGATGCCCGACACCTGATCGGGCCTCACCCGGCGAGCGCGCAAGCTATTGCACGAACGCGACCTCCATCGCGTCGGCGGTGCGCGTCGCGCGCACCTTGAGCACCTTGCGCTGACCGCCGGCGGCGGCGATCAACTGCCCCTCGCCCGCCTCGCGCACGACGATGGTCACCTGCCCCGCGGGGTCGTGGCTGATCGCGATCATTTCCGGCGCGCTCGTCGACCAATCCCCGCTGAGGTCGGTGCGCGTGCCGTCCTCGCCGATTTCCTGCAACTTGGCGTGCGTGGTGTATTGCCTGCCGGGCTGTGCGAATTCGAACGTCGGCGGCGACACCCAGCGTTCGCCCAGGAAGCTCCCGCGCATGAGGTCCGGGTCGATCTTGAAAGCGACGACCATGCGTTGCTTCGGTTGCGCCACGATCTGCGGCGCTTCGGCCCGCGGCGTCGGGGACGCTTGCTCCGCCAGGGCGGGCGGCGGCGCCACCGCCGGAACACGCGACGCACGCCACGTGTTCACGATGGCGAAGACCGCCACCAGCACCACCACCCCGACGACCACCCGACCTGCGGTACGCATTCCTTCCCTCGCGCTATTGGTCGAAGATGTCGTTGTTCACGCCGGGCGTCGGCACGCGCTGCACGTTGAGGAACGCCGGCACGCGCGCCGCGTGTCCCGCCGCGCCGGTCGCGGCCAGTCGGCGGAAGCAGATCGCCGCGCCGCACGAACTGGTCGTGGTGGACTGCGTGATGATGCGCGTGCGCCCGCCGGTGTTGTCCGGCGCGCGACCATCGATCGGCACGAACAACTCGGGCCGGTCGAACGGCGCCTGCTCGTGCGCGACGCGTTCGTCGGTCAGCGACAGCAGGAACGCCGCCATCGCATTGCGTTCGTTCGGGCTCAGCACGATCGGGACTTCGTGGTCCAGGTCGACGATGTGGGCGTCCTTGTTCGCCGCATTGGTCACCGGGAAGTCGCCGCCGTGCGCATAGAAGTTGATGACCTGGCGGAACGTCACCTTGCCGCCGTTGTGGAAGTACGGGCCGGTGAGTTCGATGTTGCGCAGCGAAGGCACCTTCACCCCGCCCAGGCCGCCGATGCGGTTGACGTTGGGGAACGTGCCCGCCAGCGCGCCTTCGGCGGCGTTGGTCTGCTGGTTGAGGCGCGCGCGCGGATTGAACGGGCCGCGCACGTCGAGGAAGCCGTCCTGGAGCGGCACGGTGGTGACCGTATTGAGCCCGTTGTCGACTTCATCGAACACCGGATGCGCCTTGCCCAGCATGAAGCCCGGGATCCACGGCCACAGCGTGGCCGGCAGGCGCGGATTCATCAGGCGCGAACTGAAGCCCGGATTGATGTTCTGGTCCTGCGCGGTGCGCGCGAACAACCCGCCGGTCGTGCAGCGCGGCGTGCAATCGGCCGATGCATTCGGATTGAAGGTGGGCAGGCGCGTGCCGGGGATCACATTCGGTCCGCCGAGGTTCTTCAACTGCAGCGCGATCAGGGACAGCGGCCAACCCCACGGGTCGTTGCCGCCGCGCAGCGCATCTTCGTCGGTCGGCCGCACGCCGAGGTTGTACATGCCGGTATCGAAGAACGCCGCACCCGCCGGCCGCGATTGCCCGCTGGCATCCAGGCCGAAACGCGGGCTGATGAAATCGCGACGCAGCGCGTTGCCCGCATTGCCATTCACCAACGCTTCCAGGAGGAACCCGGAGACCAGGCGCGGCATGCCCATCGGCCGGCGCGGGAGCTTTGTGCCGGGCGTCGAGAATTCGGGAACGAAGTCCTGCATCGTCAGGCGGCTGGTGCTGAGCCAACTGTTGGAACTCATCAAGCCGCCGGCGTGGCAGTTGCCGCAACGCGCATTTTGGAAATTCGGATTACGACCGCTCAGGTTGGTGCCGAAGAAGATGTCGACGCCGCGCAGGCGATCGTCGCGCGGATCGGCCGGCACCGCGCGCGTGAACCCATCGGTCACCGTGACGCACGGCTGGCGGCCGCCGGTGTTGACGCAATTGGACATGTTCTGCGTGAACGCCACGAACGCTTGCGGGTTGCGATCGAGGAAGCGGTCGAACGGCGTGTCGTCGGAGATGAGGATCTCGATGTAGGCCTGCATCGCCAACCCGGCGAACAGCGGGAAGTTCGCTTCCATCTGCGTGAATTGCATGCGGTTGGTCGGCGTCGACGCGCCGGCGGCGATGCCGAGCACGAAGCCGTCGAACGGATCGCACCCGGCCGGCGACACCACGCCATTGACCGCGCCCGTGCAAGGACGCACGGCGCCGTTCAAGTGCTGCGCGGTGTTCTGCCACAAGGCCGGGAAGTAGGCGCCCTGCACCAATTCGCGATACGTCGTGCACAGGCCGGGACGCCCGGCCGCCGTCGCGCGCCCGAGCGCCGCGCAACGCGAGCCGCCCTGGTTGGAAAATGGCCCGAGGACGCTGTCGCTGGGCGAGACGAGTTGATTGGCGAGCGGCGTGACGTTCGGGAGCGTGGCGCTTCCGTTGCCTTGCAGCAGCTTCTTGCCGATCTTCGCCCAGCTGCGCCCGCGGTAGGACATCTCGAAGTCCGACAACGCGGGGCCGACGATCTGCGACGCCACGGACGAGAACCGGATCAACTGGCGCGTGGGTTGCAGCGTGCCGCCCGAATCGACGAACACGTGCGGCTGCGGGTCGGCCGCACCGAACACGCTGCCGCCGTTGAAGTCGTGGCTCGCGCGGCCATCCCAGAAGTTGTCGTAGTAGAACGCCGAGTTGATCATCGAGGGCGTGTTGCGCGGCTCGACGCGGCGCTTGCCGCGGTACAGCGGAATCTCGTCGGTCATGGCCGCGCCGATTTCCGGCAGCAAGGCACTGACGCCATTGTTCGGCGCCGCGAACGCGCTCGTCCCCGGCACCTGGATGTCGGTAAAGCCGCGCAGGCGTACGCCCATCGAACCGATGATGTCGTTGCTGTCGCGGATGTTGTTGCGCGGGTTGATCAGCGGTTCGCCGGGAATGCCCTGGTTGGCCAGGCGATGCGTGGGCCAGTCATCCGTCGCGAGGTCGCGATTGACGTCCTGGTCGGCCGCGGTTTCGTCGGTGTCGATGTGGCGATTGCGGAAGATTTCCAGGCGCGTGTCGCCGCCGAGGTGATTGGGGTTGATCGAGTTGCGGATGCGATTGTCGGTACCCGCGTTGAAGTGGCACGAACCGCAGGCCTGCACGCCATCGCTGCCGAGCTGCATGTCCCAGAACAGGGCCTTGCCGAGCACCGTCGCCATCTGCGGATTGCGCACATAGTCGCCCGGATTCGACGCGGTGAGCGCTTGCGGCCGCGCTGCGAGCGCTGCAGTGGAGTTGACGAGATAATTTCCGCCGACCGTCGGTTTGCGCAGCCGCGTGATGACGCCGCGCGGTTGCCCGTTGCCCAGGCGCGAGGGATCGATCAGGCGCCCGGTGTTGTTCGCGCACGCCGCGCGCGTTTCGGTGAAGCCGGCAAGCGGATCGTTGCCGCAAACGGCGGGCTGCGAATAGCCGGTGGGTTCACCGGGGTCGCCGCCATCGTTGCGGATCGGGCTGTTGAAATCGAGCACGGGCCGCAGGCCGTTCGGAAGGCGCGAGGCGCCCGAGGACACCGGACCGCGACTGGCGAAACTCGCCACGCCGGGAAATGCGGGATCGAGCAGGCGCGTTTGTTCGCCCGTGACCGGGTTGTAGTTGGTCGGTTGGATGACCAGGCGCGGCAGCAGTGCATCGTTGCACGGCGGCAACCCGGTCGAAGGATCGTACGTGCAGCCTGCGGGCAGATAGGAACGCCGGCGCTGCACGGTCGAACACCGCGCTGCGTAACCTTGCGCGTTGCCCAGCATCGGTTGCCCGGTGGCGTCGCGCGGACAGGCGGCGATGGCGTTCGGCGAATCGAGCATGCGCTCGATCTCGCCCCACACCGGCACCTGTTTGAGCGACTGGAAGGGCGTCGACGGGCGGAACGCGAAATCCGCCACGACACCGTTGTCCGGCGTGGTCAGTGTGTCGCCGGCCGCGGCCAGCAGCGCACCCGCGCCGCACATCAGGAGAAACGCAACCACGCTACGTTGCTTGTCCATGTCCCTGCCCTTGCGCCATTCAGCGGCCGAATACGCATGCGGCCACAACTGTCCTGACGCTGTTGCGCATCCTGTGCGCCGACGCGTTAGCGCCGTGTGCTAACGCACGGTGATGCGCGTGTGTCCATGAAGTTCAAACGACGCCCCTTTCGCCCGCCGGACAGGCAGATAGACGAAAAAGCGGAAGTGTTTTCCCACTTGCCTGCCTGAATACGGCAGAGCGTGGTGGAGGGCCACGGCGTCAACGGCGCGGCGGAATCCAGTCGGCATGCCGGATGTAGGCCGGCGTGTGTTCGTCCTTGTGGCGCTCGCACTGCTGCGCCAGCCAGTCGAACCATTCGGCCCACGAGGGTTGCTGCTGGAGCTCGCGCGTGTGGATCAACCACGGCCCGAGCTTGCGCCACATGACCACGATGATGCCGCCGGCAAGTTCGACCACCAGGCGGAAGGGCACGATGCGTTTGTAAACCAGTACCCCGAGCGTCTCGAAGGTGGTGCAGACCAGCACCCCCGCGTATTCGGCTTCGAAGCCTTCGGCGCGCAGGCGCTCCACCGACACGCCGTCGGGCATCGCCATCAGGATCGTCAGGGCGCGCGCGAGTTCGGCGCCGATGAAGGTGCGCATGACTTCGGCGATGGCGGCATCCTGCCGCTGGCGCTTGTATTCGAAGAACTGCACCAGCGCGAAGATCGTGCCGCCCACCACCGTCGCCGCACCGACGGCCTGCGCGAGATTGCCGAGGTCCTGGAGGTTCATGGGAGGGAGGAACGCCGGAAACGGGCGTGGGCGGCAATGCGCCGGAAGCGCAGGGTGCGTATTCCGGTGCGAGTTTCACCCTCGGCCCTGACGCGCGTGTCCGTTCGCAGCCGCGCATCCCGTCTTGCAGTGGAGCGACCGGGATGCACGATGGGCACGATCCACACACTCCACGCGCGCAGGACTGCAGTCGATGCACCGATCACCGTGACGGCGCACGGTTTCTCATGCGGTGCGCTGTTCGTCGCCTGGCAAACGGTGCACGAGATCCGCGCGTGGGCGTGCGATCACGCCGCGTCGAACGTGGCGTATCTGGCGTTCTCCGTTGGCGAGTCGTGCATCGTGGTCGGCGAAGAACGCCCGGGGTTCGAAGCGCTCGACGCCGCGATGCGGGCGGCCTTCCCGAATACGGCGACGTGGCGCGACTGCGTCACGCTGGCGCCCGGCGAGCGAAACGAGACGGTGCTGTATCGCCGGCGCCCACCTTCTTCTTCCCCACCCACTTGAATTCGTCCGCGCGCATGCGCAGCGCGTGCGCCTGGTCGATCGTGTCGCGCGACTGGAACTCGCGCATCGCGGCGGCACTCTCGCCATCCAACAGGCGCGTGACACCCTGGACGACGCCTTCGGTCACCGTCCGCGTCTTCAGCGGAACCACCAGGAACACGCGCGTCTTCCAGTCGAAGGCCCAGCAGCCCGCCTGCACCTTGCCCGCGCGCTGGATGCGGGCCCCGCCATGGAAACTGGCCTGGTTGCACGCGGCGGGCATTTCGTCGGTGAGGCGGATCGAAGCACCGTCCCCGGTATCGGCGGTGGCGATCACGGCCGCGTGCGCGGGCAAGCCCCACCCGATCGCCAGGAGCACGGCGATCCACGACATCCCTGCGTTCGGAACCGCCTTGCCCATCGCGACGCCCTCTTCGTCCGCCGGCAGTATGCGCACATCTCCGTCGGCGTCAGCCGCAGGTCCTGGCCGACCCGTCGAGCGCATCCAACCCCGGCTCCGGTAATCTTCGCAATGGCGTGCGCAAGCAGGCTGCGAGGTTTCACCATAACAATCTGATTCCCAAGAGCTTTTCCTGACGATGCTCAAGATCGACACCCACGCCCACTTCCTGCCGCGCGATTGGCCCGACCTCGCCGCCAAATACGGCGACCTGCGTTTCCCGGTCATCCATCACGGCGACGACGGGCGGCACCGCATCTACAAGGACGGCAAGTTCTTCCGCGAAATCTGGCCGAAGACCTGGGACCCGAAGATCCGCCTGGACGACTACGCGCGCTTCGATGTGCAGGTGCAGGTGATCAGCACCGTGCCGGTGATGTTCAGTTACTGGGCCAAGGCGCACCACGCGCTCGAATTGCACCAGGCGCTCAACGATCACACGGCCGAAGCTTGCCGCGCGTATCCGAAGCATTACGCCGGCATCGGCACGGTGCCGCTGCAATCGCCGTCGCTGGCCGTGCGCGAACTGGAACGCTGCATGGACCAACTGGACTTGCAGGGCGTGCAGATCGGTTCGCACGTCAACGACTGGAACCTCGACGCGCCGGAGCTGTTCGAATTCTTCGAAGCGGCGAGCGAGTTGGGCGCCGCGATCCTCGTACACCCGTGGGACATGATGGGCGCAGAGTCCATGCCCAAGTACTGGCTGCCGTGGCTCGTCGGCATGCCGGCCGAGCAATCGCGCGCCGCGTGCTGCCTGGTCTTCGGCGGCGTGCTCGAACGCTTGCCGAACCTGCGCATCTGCATGGCGCACGGCGGCGGCAGTTTCCCTTACACGATCGGCCGCATCGAACACGGTTTCAACATGCGGCCCGATCTCGTCGCCACCGACAACTTCCGCAACCCCCGCGAATATCTGTCGCGGCTGTATTTCGATTCGTGGGTCGCCGATCCGCGCGCGCTGCAATACCTGATCGACACCTGCGGCGCCGAACGCATCATGCTCGGCACCGACTACCCCTTCCCGCTCGGCGAACAGGAGCCGGGCGCCGGCATCGCCGCCCTCGCCCTGTCCGACACCGAGCAGGCCCGCCTTTACCACGGCACCGCACTGGAATGGCTCGGGCTGCACGCCTCGCGCTTCCAGGGCGCCTGAAGCATTTGCACATGACCGACGCACTGTTCGACATCGACCGCATCCGCGCGCTCGATGCCGCCGACCCGCTCCGCGATTTCCGCAACGACTTCCACATCCCCGTCCACGACGGCGCGCCGCAGGCGTACTTCTGCGGCAACTCGCTCGGCCTGCAGCCGAAGGGCGCGCGCGCGATGGTCGAGGAAGTGCTCGACAAATGGGCGAACGAAGCCGTCGAAGGCCACTTCCTCGAACCCGCGCCGTGGATGCCGTACCACGGCCTGGTCCGCAATGCGCTCGCAGGCGTCGTTGGCGCGGAGCCCGCGGAAGTCGTGGCGATGAACACGCTGACGGCCAACCTGCACCTGATGCTGGTGAGCTTCTATCGCCCGACGCGCGAGCGCCCGGCGATCCTGATGGAAGCCGGCGCGTTTCCGTCCGACCGACATGCGCTGGAATCCCAGGTGCGCTTCCACGGGTTCGATCCGGCGACCGACCTGATCGAACTGGAGCCCGATGAAGCCGACGGCACGTTCTCGATGGCAGCCATCGAGCGCGCGATCGCCGAGCACGGCCCGCGACTTGCGGCCATCGCCTGGCCCGGCGTGCAATATCGCACCGGACAAGCTTTCGACCTGAAAGAGATCGCGCGCCTCGGGCATGCAGCCGGTGCGATCGTCGGTTTCGATCTCGCGCATGCGGTCGGCAACCTGCCGGTGCAATTGCACGACAGCGACGCCGACTTCGCCGTGTGGTGCCACTACAAGTACATGAACTCGGGCCCGGGCGCGGTGGCCGGCTGCTTCGTGCACGCGCGCCACGCGAACACCACGCGCCCGCGTTTCGCGGGTTGGTGGGGACACGACCAGGCCTCGCGCTTCCGCATGGACGGGCGCTTCGTGCCGACGCCGGGCGCCGATGGCTGGCAATTGAGCAATCCGCCGATCCTGGGCCTGGCGCCCTTGCGCGCGTCACTCGACGTGTTCGCGCGTGCGAGCATGGACCGGTTGCGCGCGCGTTCGGTCGAGCTGACGGCGTATCTGGAATCGCTGATTCGTGCGCGGCTGTCGGACACGCTGCAGATCGTCACGCCCCGGGAAAGCGAACGTCGCGGCGCGCAACTGTCGCTGCGTGTCGTCCAGGGCCGCGGATTGACCGGACGCGCGGCTGGGCGCGACCTGTTCGAACGCCTCGCGACGCGCGGCGTGGTGGGCGATTGGCGCGAGCCCGACGTCATTCGCATCTCGCCGGCGCCGCTTTACAACACGCGTGAAGACGTCCTGCGGTTCGCGAACGAAGTGGCGCGTTGGCGCGAAGGCTGACGCGCGCTCAGTGGCGAACCATCACGAACAATCCGGGCGTGGCGGGCACGTGGTAGCCGTCTTCGACATCGTAGACGCCGTCCGGGCCGCGCGCGATGAGCCCGAACGAGCAAACCGCGCCCCCGCAACGCTGTTCGATGGCCATCGTGAACAGGCAACTGTCCGGATGCCCCTGCACTTTCACCATCGCGAAGATGCCGAAGGCCAAACACGCGCCCTGCACGCGTTTGCACGTGGCCGCGATGCCGTCGATCGTCGCTTCGTCTTCGTCCCGGGAAACGATGTGGGCCAGTTCCCCGTCCAGTTGCACGGCCAGGCCGAAGATCTCGAATCGATGCTCCGAAAGCTTCGTCGCTGCAATGCGGAGCAGCGTGTTGGTGAGGTCGAGCATCTGGTCTTCGGTGGCGACGTGCATGACACATTCCGGTGTTTACGACGCCCCGAGTCTGCAACGCACCCCCGCGTGAGGTGCATCTGGAAAGTGCAAGGCCGGACGGCGATGGCGGACGCGCGGACACACTGGCACCATTGGGCACCATGAATCGCCACCTCACCATCGTCGGCGCGGGCCTCGCCGGCGGGTTGCTCGCCACCTTGCTCGCACAACGCGGTTGGTCCGTCGACGTGTTCGAACGCCGCGGCGATCCGCGCCTGAAAGGCTACGCGGGCGGCCGCTCGATCAACCTCGCGCTCGCCGAGCGTGGCTTGCACGCGTTGCGCGCGGCAGGCGCCGACGGCGCGGTGCTCGACAAGGCCGTCATGATGCGCGGCCGCAGGGTGCACTCGGCCGATGGCGGACAACAGTTGTTGCGTTACGGCAAGGACGACTCGGAAGTCATCTGGTCGGTGAGCCGCGGCGAGCTCAACATCACGCTGCTCGATGCCGCGCAACGCGCGGGCGCGCGACTGCATTTCGACCAACGCCTGGACACCGTCGACTTCGACGCGATGCGCGCCACGTTCGTCGACGACACCAACGCGCAGCGAACCGAACACGCCTTCACCGCCCTGCTCGGCGCCGATGGCGCGGGCTCGGCACTGCGCACGGCGATGCAGCAGCGCGAACACCTCGGCGAGCGCACCGAATCGCTCGGCCACGGCTACAAGGAACTCGAGATTCCGCCGGCGACCGACGGCGGGTTTCGAATCGAGGCGAACGCCCTGCACATCTGGCCGCGTGGCCATTACATGTGCATCGCGTTGCCGAACGACGAGCGCACGTTCACGGTCACCTTGTTCCTGCCGCTGTCGGGAGATCCGAGCTTCGAAACCGTGCGCACCGGTGCCGATGCACGCGCGTTCTTCGAGCGCGACTTCGGAGACGCCGTCCCGTTGATCCCCGATCTGGAAGCCGACTTCGAACGCAATCCGATCGGCCAGTTGTCGACGCTGTACCTCGATCGCTGGCACATCGACGGCCGCGCCGTGCTGCTGGGCGATGCGGCGCACGCGATGGTGCCCTTCCATGGCCAGGGCATGAACTGCGCGTTCGAAGACTGTGTCGCACTCGCCGATCATCTCGAGCGCACGCCGGACCTGTCGCAGGCCTTCGCCGCCTTCGAAGCCGAGCGCCTGCCGAATGCACGTGCGATCCAGGCGATGGCGCTGGAAAACTACCTGGAAATGCGCGCACGCGTCGACGAGCCGGATTTCCTCCTGCAGCGCGACCTGGAACGCGAACTGGCGCAGCGCCATCCCACGCGCTTCGTTCCGCGCTACGCGATGGTGACGTTCCGGCGCCTGCCCTATGCGGTCGCATTCGAACGAGGCCGCGTGCAGCGCGAATTGCTGGTCGAAGCGACGCAGGGCCATGCATCGCTCGACGGCATCGACCGCGCGTGGCTCGATGCGGAAGTCGAACGCCGCCTGCCACCGCTTCCCGTCGAAGGCTGAGGACGCGTGGCGGCGAGCTTCCTCTTTTACGACCTGGAAACCTTCGGCGGCGATCCGCGCAGGACGCGCATCGCGCAGTTCGCGGCGTTGCGCACCGACGCCGACCTCAATGCGGTCGAGCCCCCGATCAGCCTGTTCGTGCAACCGGCGGACGATCTGCTGCCCTCGCCCGCCGCGACCCTGATCACCGGCATCACGCCGCAGCGCGCCCTTGCCGAGGGCGTGAACGAGCCCACTGCGTTCGCGCGGATCTTCGAGGAGATGGCGCGGCCGGAAACCTGCACGCTCGGCTACAACTCCCTGCGCTTCGACGACGAGTTCGTGCGCTGCGGTTTCTTCCGCAACTTCTACGATCCCTACGAGCGCGAGTGGCGCGGCGGCAATTCGCGCTGGGATCTGCTGGATGTCCTGCGCATGGCCTACGCGCTGCGCCCGGAAGGGATCGCATGGCCCTTGCGCGACGATGGCGGCGCCTCGTTTCGCCTGGAGCATCTGGCCACGGCGAACGATGTTCGCGAAGGCGACGCGCATGAAGCGTTGTCCGACGTGCTCGCGCTGGTGGCCCTCGCGCGGAAGCTCAAGCAGGCGCAGCCGAAACTCTGGGACTACGCGCTTGGCTTGCGTGACAAACGCCACGTCGCGCAGCTGGTCGATCCTGTCCGCATGCAGCCGGTCCTGCATGTCTCGCAACGGTTTCCCGCAACGCGCATGAGCAGTGCGCCCGTGGTGCCCATCGCGCGGCATCCGCAGATCGACAGCCGGGTGATCGTGTATGACCTGGACCAGGACCCCGAAGCGCTGCTGGCGCTTTCGCCCGAAGACATCGCCGACCACCTCTACACGCCATCGGCCGATCTGCCCGAGGGCGCGGTGCGTGTCGCGTTGAAGGAGATCCACGTCAACCGCTGCCCGATCATCGTGCAGTGGGAACATCTGCGCGAAGCCGATTACGCGCGCCTGTCGATCGACCGAGTGAAAAGCGAGGCCCGCGCCCAGCGCCTGCGCGACGCGGGCCCCGCACTGGCGGAGAAAGTGCGCCGCGTGTATTCGGCAGTGCGTGCGCGCAGTGAACGCGGCGATGTCGACGGATCGATCTACGACGGCTTCCTCGGCGATGGCGACAAGCGCAAGTTCGCCACGGTGCGTTCGCTGCCGCCCGACGCGCTCGCCTCGCACGCGTTCGATTTCAAGGACCCGCGCATGGACGAGTTGCTGTTCCGCTATCGCGCGCGCAACTACCCCGAAACGCTGCACGCTGCCGATCGCACGCGTTGGGACGATTACCGCCGGGAGCGCCTGACGCGCGACGCGGGGCTGTCCGAATACACCTTCGACACGTTTTTCGCCGAAATCGCTGCATTTCGCGCCGCGCATGCGGGGCATGGGCCGAAACTCGCGCTCCTCGATGCGCTGGAGGATTGGGGGCGGCAGCGCGCCGCCGAATTGTCATGACGACGTACTTCACGCAAGCCAGCTTCAAGTTTCTGCGCGGTCTTGCGCGCCACAACGATCGCGCCTGGTTCCTCGCGCACAAGGCCGAATACGACACGCACGTGCGCGCGCCGTTCCAGCGCCTGCTGGCCGACCTCGTGCCCGCCATCGCGGCGCTCAGCGCGCAATATCGCGTCGATCCGAGGCCCGTCGGCGGCTCGCTGTATCGCATCCAGCGCGACACGCGCTTCGCGAACGACAAGACGCCTTACAAGACCTGGCAAGGCGCGCGGCTGATGCATGCGCGCGGGCGGCAGGTCGAGGCGCCCTTGTTCTATTTCCACCTGCAACCCGGGCGTTGCTTCGTCGGTGCGGGCGTCTGGCATTCTCCGACGCCGGTGCAGCGGCAGATCCGACAGTTCATCGTCGACAACCCGTCGGGCTGGAAGGCCGCGGCGCATGGCACTGCGTTCCGCAAGCGCTTCGACCTGGACGACAGCGACATGCTGGTGCGCACGCCGAAGGGATTTCCCGAAGATTTCCCGTTCCCCGACGATCTGCGCCGCCGCAACTTCGTCGCCGAGCGCGGGATCGACGATGCGACGATGCTCGGGCCGCGCTTGCGGGAGACGCTCGCCCTGGACCTGGCGGCGCTGGGGCCCTTCGTCGACTATCTTTGTGCTGCGCTGGACCTGGAGTATTGAGGCATGAAGAAGTGGATCGCACTGTCCATCGCCGCCATCGCGTTGGTGTTCGCCTGGGTCGCGGCGGGCCCGTACATGACGATCCGTGCGATCCAGCATGCCGTGCAGGCGCAGGATGGGGGTGAACTCGCCGAACAGGTCGATTTCCCCGCGGTGCGCGCCAGTCTCAAGGCGCAGATGGTCGACGAGATGATCCGCCAGGCCGGTCCCGACGTGCAGACCAATCCCTTCGGCGCGATCGCGCTGACGATGGCAACGGGCGTGGTCAACGGACTCGTCGACGGCATGGTCAATCCGGGTGGGCTCACCGCCGTGATGCAGGGCCGGCGCCTGTGGAAGAACTCGAAGGAGAGCTTCGAGCGCCCGCCGCTGGATCCGAAGGGCGCCCCCTTGCCGGCGGCGCCCCCGTCCAAACCCCTCGACAACGCGACGATGCGTTACGAATCGGCCTCGCGCTTCACCGCGACGATCCGCGACGAACAGGGCAAGCCTGTCGTCTTCGTCCTCAAGCGCGACGGGTTGCGTTGGCGCCTGGCGGATATCCGGTTGCCGCTCGGCGCTCCGGCTCAGAAGTAGAACCGCACCGCCAGCTGTGCCTGCACGTCGACCTGGCGCGGATCCAGCCCTGCGCGCTGGCGCTGGTTGCGCGCGCTGTCGATGCGCAGCACTTCGCCGATGAGGCGGATGCGGTCGTTCGGTCGCCAGTTGAGTGCAGCGGTGACGCCGTTGCCGTGTTCGCCAAGCCAGGCCGGCGCACCGTTCATGGTTTGCGCGACCTGGAACAGGTCGACGCGCAACGCAGGTTCCCACGCGCCGAACGCGCGCGTCGCGAGCACGTAGCCCGCGTTGAAATCGGTGTCGAAGACCATCGTCGGATCGGGCGCGATGCGCGTGGTGCCCGTCATCGCCTGGCCGACGAGCAACCATTCGCCGAATCGGTGCCGTGCACCCACCGACCACAATCGCGTGTGCCAGCCGTATACGTCGCGCGCGCCGTAGTGCGTGTCGCGGCTCGGGTCGGTGCGGTTGTCGTAGTACAGCACACGCGCGCGATCGTCCCCGGCTTCGCGATCCAGCGCGACATACGCGCCGAGGCGATCGTCGATCTCGGTGAATGGCTTGAAACGCATGGGGACCGGTTCGTAGACCATCTCGGCGTAGACGTCGGGTTGGCGAACGCTCGTGTCCAGGCCCGAGGTGAGATCGCCCATCGCCCAGCCGCGCGAGGCGAGCAACTCGCCGGCCGGATCGTTGCGGCCGAACAGCGCCGCGCGCGCGCTCCACGTCGCCTCTTCGCCACGATGTTCCAGGCGGAACTCGCTGCCGAAGACCCGCAATTCCTCGCCGACCCAACTGTCGATCGCCGACGGCGTGAGCGTCCACGGGCTCGTCCAGCCCACGCCATCGTTCTCCATCGAGATCGGCGGGAAGAACATGCCGGCCGTCGCGGAGAAGCGCCATGCCGTGGTCGACACCGGGCGCCAGCGTGCCCATGCATCCAGCAGGTCGGCATCGGGTTTCAAGTCGGGGACGTATTGCGCGGCGGCCGACAGGAGCCATGAATCGCTCGCCTGCCAACTGACGTCGAGTGCGGCGTTCCCACCCAGGGCCTCATCGCCGGCGCCGAAGCGCGTCTTGCCCAGGCCGCCGTCGCGCCACGCGCGCTCCTCCGGCGTGGTGGTGGCCCGCGCTTCGAGGAAGCCGCGCACTTCGACAGCCTGCGCCTGCGCGATGCACCCCCAGGTGGCGAATGCAAGCAACGCGGTGCGCTTCATGCTTCGACCCCCGTTCGCGCCGAGACCAGCGAGAGGAACGCTTGCGCCGACAACGGGCGCCCCACCTGGTAACCCTGTGCGTGATCGCAATGCATCTCGCGCAACATCTCGATCGTGCGCGCATCCTCGACGCCTTCGGCCGTCACGCGATAGCCCAGGTCGTGCCCGAGGTCGACGATCGAGCGCACGATCGCGCGGTCCTCGCGCGATTCGGACAGATGCGCGATGAACGTGCGATCGATCTTGAGTTCGCGCACGGGCAGGCGCCGCAGATAGGCGAACGAGGATTGCCCGACGCCGAAATCGTCGATCGCCAGTTCGATGCCCTGCTCCGCCAGGCGCCGCAGCACCGAGATGGCGGTTTCCGGCTTGCCCATGATCGCGCTTTCGGTGATTTCCAGGACGACGCGCGAGGGCGACACACCGTGCGCCGCGAGCAGGCCGGCGACGCGGCGCGGCAAATCCACATCATCCAGGTCGCGTGCCGAAACATTGAGCGAAATGCGCAGGTCTTCGCCCGACGCCTGCCAGCGCCCCGCTTCTTCGATGCCCGCGCCCAGCACCCAGCGCGTGAGGCGCCGGATGTTGCCGGTTTCTTCAGCAAGCGCGATGAACGCGTCGGGCGCAAGCGGGCCGGCGACCGGATGCCGCCAACGCAGCAGGCCTTCGGCGCCGTCGATGCGGCCCGTCGGCAGGTGCAGCTTCGGCTGGTACACGAGTTCGAGCTCGCCATGCAGGCCCGGCGCGCCTTCGAGCACCTTGCGCAGGTCGCTCATCAGCGACAGGCGTTCGGGGCGATGCGGGTCCGTCGCCGGGTCGTAGACCGCCACCGGTTCCTCGGTGCCCATCGCGCCGAGCAAGGCGACTTCGGCGCGGCGCAACAAGGTGCTCGCTTCGCCGCCGTGCATCGGCGAAAGCGCGATGCCCACGGCAGGCGACAGATCCAGGGTGAACTCCGCCTCGCGATACGGCTCGGACAAGGCTTCGACGAAACGCAGTGCGACGTTGACCGCCTGGCTGCGCGTGGCCGAGGGGAGGAAGACCGAGAATTCGTCGTCGGTCGCGCGTGCGACGAGGCCATCGCCCGCGATCGGCGCGATGCGGTGCGCCGCGTCGGCCATCAGGCGATCGCTGACGACGTGGCCCATCGTGTTGATGATGTCCGGCAAGCGCGCCAGGCCGATCATCAGCAACGCCGCGCGCGCCGACGGGTTGGCTTCGAGTGCGCCGCCGATCGCCGTTTCGGCGGCCATGCGGTTCGGCAGGCCGGTGACGAGGTCGTGGCCGGCCTGGTGGCGGATGCGTGCCTCGCGTTCGCGCAGGGCCTGCACCATGTGCGAGAACGCGCCGGCGAGTTGGCCGAGTTCGTCGCGACGCTTGTGCGAAGGCGGGATGACCGCGTCGTCGCCCTCGGCGATGCGCCGCGCGGCATCGGCAAGGGCTTCGACCGGGCGCGACACACTGCGCGCGATCAGGAAGGCCACCATCAGGCCGACGAGCAGGCCGATCCCGAGCAGCAGCGCCCAGGCCGAGCCGACCGAGCGATAGGGCTCCAACGCGGCGTCGACCGAATAGCCCAGCACCGCGACGACCGGCGCGCTGCGCTTGGAGTGCGACAACGACACCGCCTGCGCGACGTAATCGCGCCCTTCGATATCGATCAATACCGGGCGCGTGGCCAACGCGGGGACTTGCGCCGCGAGCGCGGGCGTCACGTCCACGTGCGCATCGCCGCCCGCCTGCGCGAGGATGCGCCAGCGCGTGTCGGCGCCGCGCGTGGCCAGTTCGATGCGTCGGGGCAACGCCGACTGGCGTTGGAGGCGATCGAGCAGGCGACTGTCGACCGGGATCGCCGCGGCGATGAAGCCAACCAGGTCCGGCGCCGACACCGGCACGACGACGACCCAATACGCGCTGCCATCCCACGCGGCGATCGCGGAGGCGGGCGCTTCGAGCGCATGTTCGGTCAGGTCGGAGAACGGAAACGCGGCGCCCGGCGCGAACTTGCCTTCGGTGTCGGCTTCGACGCGACCCTCCACGTCGACCAGCAGCATCCGCGTGGCACCCACCCGCTTGCCGTGGTTGCGCAGCGCGGACACGACCGTTGCATGGTCGCGCTGCGCGATCGCCGAGCGCAGCGCGAAATCCAGCGCGAGCACCTGCACGCTGGCCGCGACGCGGCTGGACAGTTCATCGAGTTGCCCGGCGAACGCGCGCGAGGCGACATCCAGCTGCCGCTGCCCTTCCCCGATCAACTCGGCGCGCGTCACCCGATAGATGAACACCGCGGTCAAACCCTGCACCACCACCAGCGCGGCGACGAAGAACGATGCGAGGCGGACGCGGAAATTCATGGCGTCAGTAGTGCGTGTGCTCGCGATCGAACTGGCGCCGCGAGTCGGGACGCAAAGTCAGCGGGAAGACGACGTTCCTGGTTTCCTGCGCGGCGAGCACGATGGCTTGCTGGCGCAGGTCGGGCCGGCCGGGAGGCAGGCGTGGTTGCCACACGCGGACCTCGAAGGGCCCGGCCGGCAATCCGTCGAAGGACACGCGCCCGGTGCCATCCGTACGCGCGGCGTACGGAGCATCGGTGATGTAGAGATAACTGATCATGCCGTCGTGGATGTTGCAGCCCACCGCGACCACGCCCGTCCTGGTGAGCGACATCGGCGCCGAGCGCCCGTTCGCGTCGACGACCATTTCGAACGGCTTGGCCGGCGAGAAGGAATACACGTGGTGCCGCGTGCCATCGCTGTTGCGGAACACGAGCGTGTCGCCGGGATGGAAGACCTCGACGTACGGCAGGAACGTCAGGTTTTTCTGGTCGACGATGCGCGCGACGGGCACGGGGCGCGGCCCGACGCCAAGCACGGTGACCACCGCATCGGCCACGGGTTTGCCCGCGCGATCGGTGACCTCCACCGACAACGACGCGGCCCGCGTCCAGGACGAAAGCATCAGCAACCCAAGGAACAAAACCCCGCACACCCCGTGCCGCATGTCGTCCCCCCGGTCGACATCCCCTATCCGCGCAGCCTAGCCGACCCTTCGGCCGCCAGTGTGAACGGAAGTGCCGCTCCGTTCAGTCCGCCTTCGCCGGCTCGTTGGACACCCCGTGCGGCACGTGGCCGGCGGCCACGTGGCGCCGCGCCGAGTCGATGTTGTGCAGCGAGTCGTCGAAGAAGATGTCCGCGCCGAAGGTTTCCAGGAACGGCCCCTTCGGCCGCCCGCCGAGGAACAGCGCCTCGTCCAGGCGCACGTCCCATTCGCGCAGGGTGCGGATCACGCGCTCGTGCGCGGGCGCGCTGCGTGCGGTGACCAGCGCGGTGCGGATCGGCGCGGCATCCCCCACCGGGAAGGCGGCCTGCAGGCGATGCAGGGCATCGAGGAAGCCGCGGAACGGGCCACCCGACAGCGGTTCGTGCGCCCGCGTGGTTTCGTGGTCGTGGAAGGCGGCCAGGCCCTGCTCCTGCGACACGCGTTCGGATTCGTCGCCGAAAATCACCGCGTCGCCGTCGAAGGCGATGCGCAGTTGGCCGTGCGTCTGCGCGGCGGCCTTCGCCGGCAGGATGGTCGCGGCGGCGACGTCGTGTTCGAGCGCGCGGCGCACGCTCTCGGGGTTCGCCGACAGGAACAGGTGTGCGCCGAAGGGCCGGATGTAGGGCCACGTCGGCGCACCGGAGGTGAATGTCGCGCGCGAGATGTCGAGCCCGTGGTGGCGGATCGAGTTGAAGATGCGCAGGCCCGTGTCCGAGGAATTGCGCGAGAGCAGGATCACTTCCACGCGCGGCGCAGCGGCGCCTTCGTTCAGGGCGAGCAGCTTGCGCACCAACGGGAACGCGATGCCGGGCGCGAGCGCGGCGTCTTCGTTCTCGCGCTGATGCGCCTGGTAGGCGGCGATGCCTTCGCGTTCCCAAAGTTCGTGGCTGTGCTCCAGGTCGAACAATGCGCGCGAGGTGATCGCGACGGTCAGCGGCGGATGGCGTTCGGCGCCCACGTCACACCACGAATTGTTCGCTGAGGATCCGTTCCTCGAGGTTGTGCTCCGGATCGAACAGCAAGGTGACGGTGCGTTCGCTCGATTCGCGGATGGTGACTTCGACCACGTCGCGCACTTCGTGCGAATCGGCGGTCACGCTCACGGGGCGCTTGTAGGGATCGAGCACGCGGAAACGGACTTCGGTATCGGCCTTCAGCAAGGCACCGCGCCAACGGCGCGGGCGGAACGGCGCGAGCGGGGTCAGCGCGATCAGGCGCGAACCCAGCGGCAGGATCGGGCCGTGCGCCGAATAATTGTAGGCCGTGCTGCCCGCGGAGGTCGCGACCAACACGCCGTCGCAGATCAACTCCTCCAGGCGCGGCTTGCCGTTGAGGTCGATCGCCACGTGCGCGGCCTGTCGCGTCTGCCGCAGCAAGGAGACTTCGTTGTAGGCAAGCGAACCGACACTCGCGCCCGATTCGGTCTGCGCCACCATCTCCAGCGGCCGCAGCACGGCGGGTTCGGCCGATGCGATGCGCTGCATCAACGCCTGCCCGACCGCGGGTTCGTCGCGATGGTGGTTCATCAGGAAACCGACGGTGCCCAGCTTCATGCCGAACACCGGCTTGCCCAGGCCGCCATGGCGGTGGAGCGTTTGCAGCATGAAGCCGTCGCCGCCGAGGGCGACGATGACGTCGGACGCATCGGGTTCGCATTGCCCGTGCCCCTGGATCAGCGCCGCGAGCGCCTTCTGGGCCTCTTCGGCCGGACTGGCGAGGAACGACAGGCGCGGCGAAGCGGGCAGGCTGTTGTTCGGAGTCATGCGGGCGAGGATAACCCGCCCGGCGAAGGGCCGGGGCCAAGGGCCCCGGCACCAGGACGCATCACCCGCGCGAGGCGAGCTGCGACAGGCGCTGCACGGCGACCGAAGCCGTCGGGTAGTCCAACGTCTTCTGCGCCGCGATTTCCTCGAGCATCGTCAGCGTGAAACGCAGCGAGCTGTCGTCGCGGTTGAGCCACGCATGGACTTTCGCATCGGCGTCGTTGCCCGGCATCGTCAGCGCCTGGCTCACGAGCAGGCGCTGCTGCGCGCCGAGCTCTTCGCGCAACGCACCGCGCGCCACGGCGTGCCAGCGGCCTTCGACCGCGAGCGCGTCGATCTGCTTCTGCAACCACGGCACGCGCAACGCGTCGCCGAGGCGGAAGTGGACCTTCGCAACATCCGTCGGGCGCACCTTGCGCTCCTTCGCCAACTCCAGGATGTCGGGGCACGGCTCCAGGTAGGGCAACGCAGCGAGCTGTTCGGCCAACGCCGGCGACAAACCCTTCGCGCTCCAGTCCTGGATGCTCGCGACGTACGCGGGCCGCTGGGAATCCGGAAGGATGCGCTCGCCCGAACGAATGTCGCGGAAGCCGTCGTGGAAACGCTCCACCGCCGAGGCGATGTCGGGAATCGCACCCGGCCGCGCGAGCAACCAGCGCGTGAACTGGCGCTGCAACGTCCAGATGACCTGCAGGGCGTCGACCTGCACGGATTCGGCGACCTTGCCGTCGAGCGCATCGATCTGCGCCCACAGTTCGCGGATGTCGAGCGTTTCGCGCGTGATCGTGAAGGCCTTCGCCACTTCCGACGGCGTGCGACCGCTGTCTTCCTGCATGCGCAGGGTAAAGGTCGCGCCCATGCGGTTGACCATCGAGTTGGTCACGACCGTCGCGATGATCTCGCGCTTCAGGCGATGTTCCTGCATTCCCTTCGCGTACTTGTCCTGGAGCGGCTTGGGGAAGTAGCGGATCAGTTCCTTCGACAGGTACGCATCTTCGGGCACGTCCGAGTTGAGCAACTGCTGGAACAACACGATCTTCGAGTACGACAGCAACACCGAAAGCTCCGGCCGCGTCAGGCCCTGGCCACGCGCCTTGCGTTCGGCGATCTCCTTGTCGGTCGGCAGGAATTCGATCTGGCGATCGAGCAGGCCCTGGGCTTCCAGCGTGCGCATGAAGTGCTGCTTGGAGCCCATGCGCGACAGGCTCATGCGCTCCATCAAACTGATCGCCTGGTTCTGGCGATAGTTGTCGTTGAGCACCAGCTGCGCGACTTCGTCGGTCATCGATGCCAGCAACGTGTTGCGTGCGTCGAAGGTGAGCTTCTTCTTCTGCACCTGCGCGTTGAGCAGGATCTTGATGTTCACCTCGTGGTCGGAGGTGTCCACGCCCGCGGAGTTGTCGATGAAGTCGGTGTTGAGCAGCACCCCGTGCTGCGCCGCTTCCACGCGGCCCAGTTGCGTGAGGCCGAGGTTGCCGCCCTCGCCCACCACCTTGCAGCGCAGGTCCGCGCCGTTGACGCGCAGCCCGTTGTTGGCGCGGTCGCCGACGTCGGCGTTGGTTTCGCGCGAGGACTTCACGTAGGTGCCGATGCCGCCGTTCCACAACAGGTCCACCGGCGAGCGCAGGATGGCCGACATCAACTCGGTCGGGCTCATCGCGGTCACGTCGGATTCGATGCCGAGCACGTCCTTGACTTCCGGCGACAGCGCGATCGATTTCGCGCTGCGCGGGAACACGCCGCCGCCCTTGCTGATCAGCGCCTTGTCGTAGTCGTCCCAGCTCGAGCGCGGCAGCTTGAACATGCGCTCGCGTTCCTTGAACGTGCGCGCGGCATCGGGGTTCGGGTCGAGGAAAATGTGCCGGTGGTCGAACGCGGCCACCAGGCGGATCTTCTTGGACAGCAACATCCCGTTGCCGAACACGTCGCCGCTCATGTCGCCGATGCCGACGCAGGTGAATTCCTGCGCCTGGCTGTCGCGGCCCATCGAACGGAAGTGGCGTTTGACCGATTCCCAGGCTCCGCGGGCGGTGATGCCCATCGCCTTGTGGTCGTAGCCGACCGAACCGCCCGAGGCGAACGCATCGTCCAGCCAGAAGCCGTGTGCACGCGCGATGGCATTGGCGATGTCGGAGAACGTGGCCGTGCCCTTGTCCGCGGCGACGACCAGGTAGGGGTCTTCCGCGTCGTGGCGCACGACATTGTCCGGATGCAGCGTCTTGCCTTCCGGCGAGAGGTTGTCGGTGATGTCGAGCAGGCCGTTGATGAAGCGCTGGTAGCAGGCCACGCCTTCGGCGAACCACGC
Source organism: Lysobacter sp. P5_C4 (assembly GCF_054049695.1). Lineage (NCBI taxonomy): Bacteria > Pseudomonadati > Pseudomonadota > Gammaproteobacteria > Lysobacterales > Lysobacteraceae > Lysobacter > Lysobacter sp. P5_C4. The sequence goes on from NZ_JBFULX010000003.1 coordinate 467,399, forward strand.
ATCGCGGTTGGTCGCCGCATCCGGCAATTGCTTGCAGTAGAAGCCGCCCTTCGAACCCACGGGCACGATGACGGTGTTCTTCACCATCTGCGCCTTCACCAGGCCGAGCACTTCGGTGCGGAAGTCTTCGCGACGATCCGACCAGCGCAGGCCACCGCGCGCGACCGGGCCGAAGCGCAGGTGCACGCCTTCCACGCGTGGGCCGTAGACGAAGATTTCGCGATACGGGCGCGGCTTCGGCAGGTCGGGCACCTTCGCCGAATCGAACTTGAAGCTGATGTAGTCGGCCGGGCCGCCGTCCTTGCGCTTGCCATCCTTGTATTGAATGTAATAACTCGTGCGCAGCGTGGCGTCGATCACGCCGATGAAGCTGCGCAGGATGCGGTCGTCGTCGAGGCTGGCGACGCGGTCGAACAGGCCCTTCAACGTCGTGCGCGTGGCGTCGATCTGCTGCTCGCGCGTGCCCGCGCGTGCGTCGATCACGGTCTGCACCGCGGCCAGTGCCGCGGAATCGTTCGACAACATCGCCTGCATCTGCGCGCCGAAACGCTCCATGCCCTGCTTGATCGCGGCCTTGGATTCGGTGCCCGTGCACGGATCGAAGCGCGCTTCGAACAGTTCGACGAGCAGGCGCACCAACAACGGATACCGGGAGAACGTCGCTTCGACGTAGCTCTGCGAGAACGGCACGCCGGTCTGCAGGATGTATTTGCAATAGCCGCGCAGCATCGACACCTGGCGCCACGACAGGCCCGCGGTCAGCACCAGGCGGTTGAAGCCGTCGTTCTCCGCCTCGCCGCGCCAGATGTGCGCGAAGGCTTCCTCGAAGTTTTCGTCGAGGCGATCGATGTCGATCTCGCCCTGCGTGGACTCGACCTCGAAGTCCTGGATGTACGCGACATCGCCGTTGGACTCGATGCGGTAGGGGTGTTCGGAGATCACGCGCAGGCCCATGTTCTCCATCATCGGGAGCGCATCGGACAGCGGGATGTCGTCCTTCAGGCGATAGAACTTGAAGCGAAGCGTGCCGTCGCGGCGGGAGCGATACAGCGACAGGCGCAGGTCGTCGGGACCGGTGAGCTTCGAGAGGTTCTCGGCGTCGGTGGCGGCGATCTGCGGGCTGACGTCCTCGATGTAACCGGCGGGCAGTGCGCGGCCGTAACGGGCCGCCAATCGCAGGCCCGCTTCTTCGCCGTGGCGCTTGGCGAGTTCTTCGGCCAATGCGTCCTGCCAGTCGCGCACGATCGTCGCCAGCTCGGCGTCGAGCTTGCCTTCGTCGGCCTGCACCTGCGAACCCGCGCGTGGGCGCACGATCAGGTGCAACTGCGCGAGCGCCGATTCGCCGATGTGCACGTTCGTGTCGACGTGTTCGCCGTCGAGCTCGCGCTTGAGCATCGCTTCGATGCGATGGCGCATGCGCGTGTCGTGGCGATCGCGCGGCACGTAGACGAGCACCGAGTAGAAACGGCCGTAGCGGTCGCGGCGCAGGAACAACTTGCTGCGCACGCGTTCCTGCAGGCCGAGGATGCCGCTGGCGGTGACGGCCAGTTCGGCTTCCGAGGACTGGAACAACTCGTCGCGCGGCAGCGTTTCGATGATGTGGCGCAACGCCTTGCCGCTGTGGCTGGCCGGGCGCAGGCCCGATTCGCGCATCACGTGTTCGTAGCGTTCGCGCACCAGCGGGATGTCCCACGGGCGGCGGTTGTAGGCGCTGGAGGTATACAGGCCGAGGAAGCGCTGCTCGCGCACCGGCTTGCCCTTCGCATCGAAGGACAACACGCCGATGTAATCCATGTAACCGGGGCGATGCACGGTGGCGCGCGCGTTGGTCTTGGTGAGGATCAGCGCGTCGACGGCACCGGACTGCGGCATGTAATGCGCCGCCAGCGACGTGAGCGGGCGCGGCTTGCCGGCATCGGCGCCGCGCAGCAGGCCCAGGCCGGTGTCCGGGTGGGCAACGAGCATGTCGTCCTTGCCCTGGCGTTCGACGGTGTATTCGCGATAGCCCAGGAAGGTGAAGTGATTGTCGGCGGCCCAGCGCAGGAACTCCTGCGCCTCGGCGCGCCCGGCGTCGGACACCGGGATGTTGTGCGAGGGCAGTTCCTCGGCGACGGCGAGCATGCGCGCGCGCATCGCGTCCCAATCGGCCACGCTCGCGCGCACGTCTTCCAGGACGCTGCGCACGCGCTTTTCGATCTTCGGCATCGACTCGGGCGACTGGCGGTCGATCTCGATGTGGATGAACGATTCGTTCGTGCCCTCGCCCACGCTGGCGAGCTTGCCGGCCTTGTCGCGCGTCAGCGCAACGACCGGATGCCCCAGGACGTGGACGTTGATGCCCATGTCTGCGAGCGCCATGGTCACCGAGTCGACGAGGAAGGGCATGTCGTCGTTGAGGATCTGCAGCACGGTGTGCGGCGATTCCCAACCGTTTTCCTTCGCCGTCGCGTTGAACAGGCGGACGTTGGCCTTCTTCGCCTTGCGCGTGGCGGCGAAGTCGAGGATGCCCGCGGCCAGCGCCGCCCAGCCTTCCGCGCCGTGCTCGACGTATTCCTCGCGCGTCATGCGCTTGTAGAAGCTGCGGGCGAAGGCTTCGGCTTCGGCGGCGCGCGCCTTCGGCACGCGCTTGCGCAACGCTTCGAGGATCGGGGACAGATCGAAACGCGCGGGCGAGGCATGCGCCGCGACGGGTTTGCCGGAGGACGATGCGGCCGCTTTCTTCGGAGCGGCCTTGACGGATTTCGGACGCGTGCTCATGGGGCGATGTCAGTCCTTGCAGGCCGCGCTCAGCGCAGGCCGGTTTCGTGGCGGGCGATGACCAGGCGCTGGATCTCGCTGGTGCCCTCGTAGATCTCGGTGATCTTCGCGTCGCGGAAATAACGCTCGATCGGCATTTCCTTCGAATAGCCCATGCCGGCGTGGATCTGCACTGCCTGGTGGGCGATCCACATTGCCGCTTCCGAGGCGGTCAACTTCGCGACTGCGGCCTCCGTGGTGAATTTCTGGCCCTGGCCTTTCAGCCACGCGGCGCGCAGCGTGAGCAGCAGCGCGCCATCGAGTTTGCACTTCATGTCGGCGATCTTCGCCTGCGTCATCTGGAACGTGCCGATCGGCACGCCAAAGGCCTTGCGCTCGCGCACGTAGGCGAGCGAGGCCTCGTACGCAGCGCGGCCGATGCCGATGGCCTGCGAGGCGATACCGATGCGACCGGCGTCGAGCACGCCCATCGCGATCTTGAAGCCGTGGCCTTCGTCGCCCAGCACTTCGTCCGCTTCGGCGAGGTAATCGGTGAACTCGATCTCGCACGTGGCCGAGGCGCGGATGCCGAGCTTGGGCTCGGTCTTGCCGCGGCTGAAGCCGGGCTTGGCGGTGTCGACGAGGAACGCGGTGATGCCGCGCGCGCCCTTGTCCGGATCGGTCATCGCGAAGAGCACGATGTACTTGGCCACCGGGCCGGAGGTGATCCAGCTCTTGGTGCCGTTGATGACGAAGCGGCCATCGGCCTGCTTCACCGCGCGGCAGCGCATGGCGGTGGCGTCGGAGCCCGACTGCGGCTCGGTCAGCGCGAAGGCGCCGATTTCCGCGCCCTCGGCGATCGCGCGCACGTATTTCTGCTTCTGCGCTTCGGTGCCGTTGGTCAGGATGCCGTTGCAGAACAGCGAGTTGTTGACCGACATGATGGTGGAGTGCGCGGCGTCGGCCGCGGCGATCTCGACCATCGCCAGGACGTAGCCCATCGGGTCGAGCCCCGCGCCGCCGTATTCGGTCGGCACCTCGATGCCCATCAGGCCGTTTTCGCCGAGGGTGCGGATGTTTTCGAGGGGGAACTCGCCACTGCGGTCGAAGTGCTCGGCGGTCGGCGCGATCTTCTCGCGCGCGATGCGCCGCGCGATGTCCTGGATCATCAACTGCTCTTCGGTGAAGCGGAAATCCACTTGGCGCACTCCGGGCGGTGAAGAAGCGGAATTGTAGCCGCGCACGCGCGCCGCTTGACCCCCATGGGGCCAGGGGCCAGACTTATCTCTATATCTTGATTGACGGATAAATGCCGCGCATGGATCTGGAAGGCTGGTCGGTCCGCCTGAAGGTGCTCGCCGACGCCACGCGCGTGCGCCTGCTGGCGCTGCTCGAGCGCGAGGAACTCACCGTCGCCGAGCTCTCGGCGATCACCCGACTGGCGCAGCCGCGCGTGTCCACGCACCTGGCCAAGCTGAAGGAAGCCGGGCTGGTGCGCGACCGCCGCGCCGGCGTGAGCGCTTACTACCGGTTCGAAGAGGACAGCCTCGACTCGGCGCAACGCGCCCTTTGGGAAGCCCTCCGCAGCGGGAGCGACGACCCGCTGCTGCGCCAGGACGCCGAACGCGTCCCGGCCGTGCTCGCCACGCGCGCGGCCGACCAGAACTGGGCCGATTCGGTGGCCGGCGACATGGAACGCCACTATTCGCCGGGCCGCACGTGGGAAGCGCTCGCGCGTACGGCGCTCCCGCTGCTGAGCCCGGGCGACGTGCTCGACATCGCCTCGGGCGACGGCGTGCTCGCCGAACTGCTCGCGCCGCATGCGCGCCGCTATGTCTGCATCGACGCCAGTCCGCGCGTCGTGGCCGCGGCGAGTGAACGCCTCAAACCCTGGCAGAACGTCGAAGTCCGCCAGGGCGACATGCATGCGCTGCCATTTCCCGACGCGAGCTTCGACCTTGTCGTGTTGATGCACGCCCTTACCTATGCCGCCAAGCCTGCGCAGGCCGTCGCCGAAGCCGCGCGCGTGCTGCGCCGCGGCGGCCGCCTGTTGCTGTCGAGCCTGGCGCGCCACGAGCACAAGGCGGTGGTGGAGGCCTATGGCCACGCCAACCTCGGCTTCACGGAAAAGGAACTGCGTCGCTTCGCCGAAAAGGCAGGGCTGGGCATCGCCAGTGCCGGCACCGTGACGCGCGAACGCCGCCCACCCCATTTCGAAGTGCTGTCGCTGCTGGGAGTCAAACCGTGACCGATCCGAAAACCCTGCCCTGGAAAAACCCCGCGCGCGTGGCCGCGCTGGAAGCGGCGCTCGCGCAACGGATCCTGCTGATCGACGGCGCGATGGGCACGATGATCCAGCAGTACGAACTCGGTGAAGCCGATTACCGCGGCGAACGTTTCGCGCACGGTTACGACGCCCTGTTCGCCACCGACGGTCACGCGCACGGCGCGGGCTGCGGCTGCGAGGCGCACGACCAGAAAGGCAACAACGACCTGCTGACGCTCACGCGCCCGGAGATCATCGGCGACATCCACGCGGCGTATCTCGCCGCCGGCGCCGACATGGTGGAGACCAACACGTTCAATTCGACGTCGGTGTCGCTGGCCGACTACCGCCTGCAGCACTTGGTGCGCGAGTTGAACCGCGAGTCGGCGAAGCTCGCCCGCGCAGCGTGCGACGCGGCGGAAGTAGCCGATCCCTCGAAGCCGCGCTTCGTCATCGGCGTGCTCGGCCCGACCAGCCGCACCGCCTCGCTGAGCCCGGACGTGAACCGCCCCGGTTTCCGCGCGATTTCCTTCGATGAACTTGCGCAAGCCTATCGCGAGGCAGCGCACGGCCTGATCGAAGGCGGCGCCGACGTGCTGATGGTCGAAACGATCTTCGACACGCTCAACGCGAAGTCGGCGGTGTTCGCCATCGAGGATGTGTTCGAGGAACTCGGCGTGCGCCTGCCGCTGATGATCTCCGGCACGATCACCGATGCCTCGGGCCGCACGCTGTCGGGGCAGACCGCGGAAGCCTTCTGGTATTCGCTGCGGCATTCGCGGCCGTTGTCGATCGGCCTGAATTGCGCGCTCGGCGCCAAGGACCTGCGTGCGCACGTCGACGTGCTGGCGCAGGTCGCCGATGCGTACGTCAGCACGCACCCGAATGCCGGCCTGCCCAATGCGTTCGGCGGTTACGACGAAACGCCGGAGGACATGGCCGGCACGCTGCGCGAGTTCGCGGCGAGTGGCCTGCTCAACTTCGTCGGCGGCTGCTGCGGCACGACGCCCGACCACATCCGCGCCATCGGCGCGGCCATCGCCGGTTTGCCGCCGCGCGCCCTGCCGCGCCTCCTTGATCCCGAGCAGTCCGAAGCCGCATGAACAACGCATTGCCCCGCTACACCCGGCTCAGTGGCCTGGAGCCGCTGCAGATCACCCCGCAAAGCAACTTCGTCAACGTCGGCGAGCGCACCAACGTCACCGGCTCGGCGCAGTTCAAGAAGCTGATCCTCGAAGGCCGCTACGACGAAGCGGTCGTCGTCGCGCGCCAGCAGGTCGAGAATGGCGCGCAGGTGCTCGACGTCAACATGGACGAAGGCTTGCTCGATTCCGAGCAGGCGATGACGACCTACCTGAACCTGATCGCAGCCGAACCCGACATCGCGCGCGTGCCGGTGATGGTCGACAGTTCGAAGTGGACGGTGATCGAAGCGGGCCTGAAATGCCTGCAGGGCAAGGGGATCGTCAACTCGATCTCGATGAAGGAAGGCGAAGCCGAGTTCCTGCGCCAGGCGCGCCTGGTGCGCCGTTACGGCGCGGCGGTCGTGGTCATGGCCTTCGACGAGCAAGGCCAGGCCGACACGATCGAACGCAAGGTCGGCATTTCTTCCCGCGCATACGAACTGCTGACCACGCAGGTCGGCTTTCCGCCGGAAGACATCATCTTCGACCCGAACGTATTCGCCATCGCCACCGGCATCGAGGAGCACGACAACTACGCGGTGAATTTCATCGAGGCCGCGCGCGAATTGCGCAAGCGCTTCCCGCTGTCGCACATCTCCGGCGGCGTGTCGAACGTCTCCTTCTCCTTCCGCGGCAACGAAGCCGTGCGGCAGGCCATCCATGTCGTGTTCCTCTACCACGCGATCGCCGCGGGCATGGACATGGGCATCGTCAACGCCGGCGCCTTGCCGCTCTACGACGAGATCGATGCGGAATTGCGCGAACGCGTGGAGGACGTCGTCCTCAACCGCCGTAGCGACGGCACCGAGCGCCTGCTCGAGATCGCCGAACGTTTCAAGGGCAAGAAGGGCGAGAAAAAAGTCGAGGACCTGCGCTGGCGCGACAAGCCGGTGGGCGATCGCCTCGCGCATGCGCTGGTCCATGGCATCGATGCCTACATCGAAACCGATACCGAGGAGGCGCGCGTGCAGGCCACGCGCCCGCTCGACGTGATCGAAGGCCCGCTGATGGCGGGCATGAACGTCGTGGGCGACCTGTTCGGCGCGGGCAAGATGTTCCTGCCGCAGGTCGTCAAATCCGCACGCGTGATGAAAAAATCCGTTGCGTGGCTCTTGCCGTACATCGAAGCCGAGAAGCTGCGCACGGGCGATGTCGGCAAGTCCAACGGCAAGATCGTCATGGCGACGGTGAAAGGCGACGTGCACGACATCGGCAAGAACATCGTCGGCGTGGTGCTGGCGTGCAACAACTTCGAGGTCATCGACCTGGGCGTGATGGTGCCCGCGCAGGTGATCCTCGATCGCGCCAAGGCCGAAAACGCCGACCTGATCGGCCTGTCGGGCCTGATCACGCCCTCGCTGGAGGAAATGCGCCACGTCGCCGCGGAAATGCAGCGCCAGGGCTTCGCGATGCCGCTGCTGATCGGCGGCGCGACGACTTCGCGCGCGCACACGGCGTTGAAGATCGACACGCAATACAAGTCGCCGACGGTGTGGGTGAAGGATGCCTCGCGCGCGGTGGGTGTCGCGCAATCGCTGGTCTCCGGCGACTTGCGCGCGGCCTTCGTCGCGGCGAACGATGCCGACTACGCGGAGATCCGCGAGCGCCATCGCAATCGCGGCGATGCCAAGCGCCTGGTGTCGATCGACAAGGCCCGTGCACAAAAATTCGATGGCGGTTGGAACGACTACACGCCCCCTGCCCCGCGGCAGCCGGGCGTCACGGTGTACGACGACGTGGCGCTCGCAGACCTCGTGCCGTACATCGACTGGTCGCCGTTCTTCAACACCTGGGAACTGGCGGGCAAGTACCCGCAGATTCTCGACGACGCCGTCGTCGGTGCACAGGCGCGCGAGCTGTTCGCCGACGCGCAGGCGATGCTGAAGCAGATCGTCGCGGAGAAGTGGTTGCAGGCCAAGGCGGTCGTCGGGTTCTGGCCGGCGCAATCCATCGGCGACGATGTGCGCCTGGAGGATGGGACCACGCTGCACTTCCTGCGCCAGCAGGCGGAGAAGCCGGCCGATCGCCCGGATTTCTGCCTCGCCGATTTCATCGCGCCGCGCAGCGCGGGCAAGCCCGACTGGATCGGCGGCTTCGCAGTGACGGCCGGCATCGGCATCGAAGCGCACGTCGCGCGTTTCGAAGCCGACCACGACGACTATCGCGCCATCCTGCTCAAGTCCCTCGCCGATCGCCTGGCCGAAGCGCTCGCCGAGCGACTGCATGCGCAGGTGCGGCGCGAGACGTGGGGATACGCGACCGACGAATCGCTCGACAACAGCGCGTTGATCGACGAGAAGTACGCGGGCATCCGCCCGGCGCCCGGCTACCCCGCGTGTCCCGACCACACCGAGAAAGCGACGCTGTTCGCGCTGCTGGATGCGGAGAAAAATGCAGGCGTGAAACTGACGGAGAGCTTCGCGATGTATCCGGCGGCCGCGGTGTCGGGTTACTACTTCAGCCATCCGCGCAGCCAGTATTTCGTCGTCGGACGTTTGTCGCGCGAACAGGTCGCCGACTACGCCAGGCGCAAGGGCGTGACGCTTGCGCAGGCGGAGCGTTGGCTGGCGTCGAACCTGGATTACGACCCGGAATAGCGAGTCGATGCGTCAGGGCCGGCCGTGCTCGATCGGCCGGTCCCGATGCATCAGCGCCCACTCGGCGTGTTCGGCGAGCGCGGCCTCGCCCAGCGCACGCAGGATCTCGCGTTTCTCCTGCGTGCCCGCCGCGGCGTCGAGCGCCAGGCGCGCATTGCGATAGATGCGGTGCATGAAGCGGTATTGCTTCACCAGTTCCTTGTCGGCCTTTCGATACGCATATGCCTCGCGCACGGCGGCGATGAGCGACAGCGCGCCCATCAGCGTCACCAGCAGGCCGCGCGTGTCGTTGGTGAACGCGCGATGGAACAGCGCGAGCATCAGGCTGATGCCGATGCCCGCCCACAGGCATGCGGCGCCCAGCGCGCGCGTGCGCAGGTGGTGGCGCTCGCGCAACACCGACTTGCGTTCGTAATACGCCAATTGCCCCGACTGCCCGGGGCGCCCGACCCAGGCGTCGATCACTTCGGCGACCGCTTGCGCGGCATCGTTCGCATCCAGCGCGGGCGACGTCCGCGCAAGGCCGACCTGCCGCATCACGTTGCGGATCCACCCGAGTTCGACGTCCTGCTTCTGCATGAAGTTGTCGTGCGCGAATTCCGCATCGCCCGTGATCGTCAGGCCCGCGCGGCGCCAGAAGGTCTGCACGCGCAGGCCTTCGGCGAGCGCGCGATAGTCGATGTATTTGCGGTGCCAGTCGCGGCGGTGCGCCGCCAGTGCGATGCCGAGGCCGATGGCAAAGAGCGACAGGAACACCCACAGCATCCAGTCCGGCGCGCCGAGGTCGGAATACAGCAGCAACGACAGGCCCATCGCGACGGCGAGGAAATGGATCGTGCGCATCGCCCACTGCGTGCGGCGCTGGTAGCGGACCGCGAGCGCATCGGCTTCGCGCCACGTGCGTTCGGCGGGATCTTCGCTCGCGGCCGGCAGCATGTGCGGATCGATCGTGCCGCGATCGCGTTCGAAGCCCTCCATGCGCTGGAAGATGCGGTCGTACTCCGGCGGAAGACCCGCGGAAAATGACCGCTGTCCTGCGCTCGTTCGCCATGTCGGCTCGCCGCTCTCCCCCGCCGGCAGGGACCTCCGACGCCGCGGCTTCGCATGCGATGCCGCGGCGGGCACGGGGGGCGGTTGCCGTTGGGTGGACGCCGGTTGCGCGGCTTCCCCGCTGCGACGCACGTGGAAATGCAGCACCAGGCTGTCGTCGTCGCCGGCGAGCATTTGCCGCAGGTTGTCGGTCGCACGTCGCGCGCCCGGCACGGGACCGCCGAGGTAATAGCGCACGATCTGCGCCGTGCCGCCTGTGCCGACTTCCTCGCGTCCGTCCCACAACGCAAACAGCACGTGGCAATGATTCGCGACGAACAGGCCGGCGTGCAGGTACTGGCGGTCGCGTGCCGGGCCCGGCTTGCGCAACACGTCGAGGTCGGGTTCGGCCAGCGCCAGTGGGACGCATTGCGCATCGGCGAGCAGGCGCGCGAAATCGTGCTGCGATTGCGCGTTCGCGAAATCGGCGCGATACAGCGCGATCGGCAACGGCAGGGGCACCACCAGGCGCGCGCCGGCATCGAGCGCGACTTCGGCGACGAGCCGGTCGCCGCCTTCGGCGAGTGCGGAGACCACCACGAGCGCGAGGTCGGGATAGCGTTCGTGCAAGACCGCGAAGGCCTCGCGCACCTGCATGCGGAGTTGCGGCAATTGCGCGGAGTCGAGATCACGATGACTCGTGACCCCGACGATCAGTTCGGTGCGTAGCGCCCCGCGAGTGTCCACGCACGGGGCCAACGCCCGCGGGCGCGTCCACCGGCCATGGGATTACCAGACCAGGTCGTCGGGCACCTGGAATTGCGGGTCGGCGTAGGGATCGTCCTGCGCGGGCGCGTCCGGATCGACCTTCAACGCGACGGCCGGCGCGAAGATGGCTTCGGCCTGTGCAAGCGTCGCCGCGTCGACCAGGACGTAGCGGCCATCGTTCTGCAACACGCCCAGTTCGCCGAGGTTGAGCGCCTTCAATTGCGCTTCGGTGACATAGACGCGCTTGATCTTGCCGCCGTATTCGAAGTGCCGTGCGATCTCCGCGTCGGCCACGTTGAGCGCCTTGTCCTGCAGGAACGCGGTCAGCGCGGCCTTCGCTTCGCGACGCTGGCGCGCGGCTTCCTGCTTCAGGCGCTCGGCCTCGATGCGCTCGTCCTTCTCGCGCTGGGCGCGGATCGCATAAGCCTTGGCGAGGTCGATGTCCTCGCGCGTGCGCGGCTTGCCGTGCGCGGGGCGCGCATTCGCGTGCGGCGGCTTGCCATGCGCGGGGCGCGCGTTCCCGTGTGGCGGCTTGCCCTGTTGCGGACGACCCTGTCCCGGCGCCGGCTTGCCATGCGCGGGCCCGCCCTGCCCCGCCTTTGCGTCGTGCGCAGGCCTGGGCTTGCCGGCTTGCGGCGCTTGCTTGGGACGCTCGGGTTTCGGCGCGGGCTTGAAGCCCAGGCCGAGCAACTGGTTGCGCAGGGTTTCGCTCATTTCGGGACTGCGTGGGGGACGTGCGGTTGGGCGGCGCCAAATATGCCGCATCGCGCGCGGCGATGCAGCTTTTGCACGTCAGTAATGGGGCGGCGGTGGTTCATCCGCCGGATCGGCCATCTGGCTGGTGCGCGAAGTCTTCATCTCCTCGAGCACGCGGCGGAACAGCTCGGCATTGCGGCTGGCCTCGATGCGGGCAGCCGCGAGGGCGTCGCTCATGTCGGCGAGCGCGCCCTCCAGGAAGGCGATGCGCGTTTCCAGTTCCACCACGCGCGCTTCGAGCGCATCGCCGCCGGTCATCGCATCAGGCCTGTTTTTCGGTGCGCAGCGAACGGCCGCGCCCGATGCCGTAGTACTGCAGGCCCGCGGCTTCGACTTCCTCGGGCTCGTAGAGGTTGCGTCCGTCGAAGACGACCTTGTCCTTCAGGGTTTTCGCGAGCTTGCCGAAATCGGGGCTGCGGAACTGCTTCCATTCGGTGACGACGACGAGGGCATCGGCGTCGTGCAGTGCTTCGTTCGCGGTCGCGCACAGATGCAGGTCGTCGCGGTTTCCGAAGATGCGGCGCGCCTCCTGCGTGGCTTCCGGATCGAAGGCCTGCACGCGCGCGCCGGCTTCCCACAATTGCGCGAGCAGCGTGCGGCTGGAGGCTGCGCGCATGTCGTCGGTGTTCGGCTTGAACGCCAGTCCCCACACGGCGACGGTCTTGCCGGCCACGCCGTCGGGGAAATGGCGCTGCATCAATTCGAACAGGTGCTGCTTCTGCGCGGCGTTAACCGCTTCCACCGCATCGAGCAGGCGCGGATTGCAGCCGTACTGTTGCGCCGTCCAGGCCAGCGCCTGCACGTCCTTCGGGAAGCACGAGCCGCCGTAACCGGCGCCGGGATAGATGAAGTGCCAGCCGATGCGCGGGTCCGAACCGATGCCCTGGCGCACGTGTTCGATGTCGGCACCCACCTGCTCGGCGATGCACGCGATCTCGTTCATGAAGGAGATCTTCGTGGCGAGCATCGCGTTGGCCGCGTACTTGGTGAGCTCGGCCGAACGCACGTCCATCGCCACGATGCGCTCGTGGTTGCGGTTGAACGGCGCGTACAGGCGCTTGAGTTTTTCCAGCGCCTGCGCGCTGTCGGTGCCGATGACGATGCGGTCGGGGCGCATGCAGTCGTTGACCGCGTCGCCTTCCTTGAGGAATTCGGGATTGCTCACGACGTCGAAGACGAGCGTCGTGCGGCGGTTGGTGAGTTCCTGCGCGATCGCGGCGCGCACCTTGTCGGCAGTGCCCACCGGCACGGTCGACTTGTTCACCACCACCACCGCGCGCTGCACGTGCTGGCCGATGGTGCGCGCGACGGCGAGGACGTACTTGAGGTCCGCGCTGCCGTCTTCGTCCGGCGGCGTGCCCACGGCGATGAAGACGACGTCGCCGTGTTCGATCGCGGCGGCCGCGTCGGTCGTGAAGTTCAGGCGGCCGGAGGCGTGGTTGGCCTTCACCATCGGCTCCAGGCCCGGCTCGTAGATCGGGATCACGCCCCGGTTGAGGCCTTCGACCTTCGCCTGGTCGATATCGACGCAGACGACGTCGTGCCCGACTTCCGCCAGGCAGGTTCCGGTGACGAGTCCGACGTAGCCGGTGCCGAAGATGGTGACGCGCATGGAAGTTCCTGATGAGCTTGAATGGGCGGCATGGTCGCAGCCGCCATCGTCACGCCGCGGTGAAACCGCGGCGTGACCACGTCATTGCAGTTGACGCTTACTGCTTCGGCGGCTGCACGATGTCGAGCAGTTCGACGTCGAACACCAGCGTGGCGTTCGGGCCGATCGGGCCGCCCGGCGTGCCCTTCTCGCCGTAACCCAGGTTGCCCGGGATCCACAGCTTGAACTTGCTGCCCACCGGCATCAGCTGGATGCCTTCCTGCCAGCCCGGCACGACCTGGTCGAGCGGGAACACCACCGGCTGGCCCCGATCGTAGGAGCTGTCGAAGGTCTTGCCGTCGAGCGTGGTGCCCTTGTAGTGGACGCGGACGACGTCGCCGGACTTCGGCTTCGGGCCCTTGCCTTCGGTCACCACCTGGTACTGCAGGCCGGAGGCCGTCGACTGCACGCCCGGCTTCTTCGCGTTGTCGGCGAGGAACTTCTTGCCGGCTTCGAGGTTGTTCTTGGCGTCGGCTTCGGCCTTGGCCACCGCCTTCTGCTGCATTTTCTCGCCGAAGGCTTCGCTGGTCGTGCGCGCCTGGTCTTCGGTCATCAGCAGCTTCTCGCCCTTGAGCGTCGACTTGACGGCCTTGGCGATGACGTCGAAGTCGACTTCATCCTTGATCGGCTCCAGCTGCTTGCCCAGCGCCATGCCGACCATGTAGCTCACGCGGTCCTTTTCGGTGGGCAGGCCGGCGATCTGCGCGCTCTTGGCGCCCGTGGAGGCGGATGCGGGGGCGTTGGCGTCGGTCTTTTCCGGCGGCTTGCAGCCGGCAGCGAAGGCGGCGGCGGCGACGGCGGTGAGGACGAGTGCGTGGCGCATGGACAGCTTCATCGTTGGGCGCTCCTGGAAATCGATGGAATCGGGGAAAGGAAACAGGGAAAGCGTAAAGAATCGAAGGATCACTCGACGCCGAGCAGTTCGACATCGAACACGAGCGTCGCGTTCGGGCCGATGTTGCCGTCCGGCATGCCCGAGGCGCCGTAGCCCAGGTCGCCGGGAATCCAGAACCGGTACTTGCCGCCGACCGGCATCATCGACAGCCCTTCGCTCCAGCCGGCAATCACCTGCGAGAGCGGGAAGGTGCGGGGCTGGCCGTCGCGCGTGCTGTCGAATTCGGTGCCATCCAGCAGCGTGCCGCTATAGAGCACGCGCACGCGGTCGCCCGGCTTCGGGCGCAGGCCCGCGCCCTGGCGCAGGATCATGTATTGCAGGCCCGACTTGGTCGTGAACACGCCCTTGTGCGTCTTGTTCTTCGCGAGGAAATCGGCGCCGGCCTTCTGGTTGTCGACGGCACCCTGCTGCGTGCGCGCAACGGCGAGGGAATTGAGCTTCGTATCGAAGTCCTGGCGCACGATGTTCGCTTCCTCCGCACTCATCAGCAGCTTGCCGCCGGAGAACGCGGTGCGCATCGCCTGCAACAGGACCGGAACGTCGATCTCATCCTGGAATGGCGCGAGGCGGCGGCCCCATTCGATGCCGACGAGCAGGCCGACGTCGGTCTTCGAAATCTCCGGAAGCGCGGCGCCCGGCTGCTTGCGCGCGGTGACGCGCGCCATGAGTAGTTCGCCCGTCTTGCGCGCGGTGGCTTCGTCGATCAGCGGCGGCTTGCCGGCCATCGCGTTGCGCAGTGCGCGATCGAACGCGGCGATCTCGACATCGGGGCCGATGGGGGCATTCGATTCGGCGACATCCATGCCGACCATGTAGCTCACCTTGTCACGCTCGGTGACCAGCCTGGTCTTGTCCTGCGCATGCGCGGACAGTGCGATCAGTGCCAGCAACGCGGCGATGCCGCGCACGAAACCCTTCATCCGGTGGAACTCCTGTCGAGTGGTGCGGGGGAACGCCCCGGGGCGCGCCGGCGGCCGCGCATTGTCGGCGCCTGCGGGCCTTCACGGCAAACCGCACCAATGGGCGATGGTTCAGGCCCGGGCGGCCCCGCGGGTCGTCGGCCTATGTCTTTAGTTGGGTCGATGGGTTGTTGACGGGGGGAATGGTGGTGTTATAGTTGCCTACAACACCGATCACCCAGAGCAGGACGCCCACCATGAACCGCAAGCTCCACAACACGGTCACCGCGCTGTTCGCGACCTCGGGGCTCCTCGTGCTGAGCCTGATGGCAGCGAATCCCGCGCCGTCGGCCAGCGAAGCGGTCTTCGCCCCCCTCGTCCAGCCGGCCGCGACCCACGCGCCGGCGAACGCGAAGCTGGCGAAGATCGTCGCCGAAGGCCGCCACGCCGCCGAAGCCGCCAAGCGCATCGAAGCGCGCGCCGCGCAGCTCCAGGCCACGCTGGCGAAAACGAAGACCAACGATCAGGCGGTGGGCGAAGTCTTCGGCTTCGTCGCCGAAGCCGCGACGCTCGCCGCACTCGCCGCCGCGATGGACGGGATGGAAAACCCGGACACCTTCGCCGCGGTCGACCAGGCCGACGCCGCGCAGGCCAAGCCCGCCCCCAAACGTGCATCCGGCCGCCAGTCGGTTGCGATGCCCTTCTTCTCCTTTGCGCCGCGAGGCTGAGCCATGACCGCAATCGAATGGAGCGACGGCGCTCCCATCTACCGCCAGCTGAAGGAACGCGTCGTGGCGATGTTGCTCGACGGCATCCTGAAGCCGGGAGACGCGCTGCCCTCGGTGCGCCAGGTGGCCGCCGAATACCAACTCAACCCAATCACCGTCTCGCGCGCCTACCAGGAGCTCGCGGACGAAGCCATCGTCGAAAAACGCAGGGGACTCGGCATGTACGTCACGGAAGGGGCTTCGGAAAAACTGCTGGGCAGCGAGCGCGAGCGCTTCCTGCGCGAAGAATGGCCGCTCGTGCTGGAACGCATCCAGCGCCTGGGCCTTTCGCTCGACCGCTTGCTGCGCAACGCGACCGCCGCCCCCAACGGAGGCCAGGCATGAACGTGTCCGTCGAAACCCAGTCCGTCGTCAGCGCACGCAACCTGCGCAAGGCCTACAAGAACAAGGTCGCGCTGGACAACACCGCCTTCGAGATCCCGCAGGGCCGCATCGTCGGCCTCATCGGCCCGAACGGCGCCGGCAAGACCACCGCGCTCAAGGCACTGCTCGGCCTGATCCCGTTCGAAGGCGACCTGCGCGTCCTCGGCCGCGACCCGCGCACCGAACGCGATGCGCTGATGAACGACGTGTGCTTCATTGCCGACGTCGCGGTGCTGCCGCGCTGGATCCGCGTGCGCGAAGCGATCGAGTTCGTCGCCGGCGTGCACCCGCGCTTCGACCGCGCACGCTGCGAACGCTTCCTCGCCAACACCCAGCTCAAGCCCAACATGAAGGTGCGCGAGTTGTCCAAGGGCATGATCGTGCAATTGCACCTGGCCCTGGTGATGGCGATCGACGCCAAGCTGCTCGTGCTCGACGAGCCGACGCTCGGCCTGGACATCCTGTATCGCAAGCAGTTCTACCAGCGCCTGCTGGAGGATTACTTCGACGAGAACAAGACGATCGTGATCACCACCCACCAGGTCGAGGAGATCGAACACATCCTCACCGACGTGATGTTCATCCGCGACGGCAAGATCGTGTTGTCCGCGCCGATGGATGAAGTGGGCCAGCGTTACGTCGAAGTCCTCGTCAACGCCGACCGCACCGAAGAAGCACGCAACCTGCGCCCGATCGACGAGCGCAGCCTGCCGTTCGGCAAGACGGTGATGTTGTTCGACGGTGTCGAGCAAAACCGCCTCGCCGGCCTGGGCGAAACCCGCGTGCCGGGCCTCGCCGACCTGTTCGTCGCCACCATGAAGGGCACCTACGCATGAACGCATCCACCTTTGATGGCGAACCGCGCCGCGCACCCGTGGCCGCGCCCCACCCGACCCACAAGTTCAAGCTGTTGCTGCGCCGCGAGTTCTGGGAGCACAAGGGCGGGTTCTTCTGGGCGCCGATCATCGCCGGCGGCATCTCGGTCGTGCTCGCGCTGATGGCGCTGCTCGTGGCCGAAGTCGGTGCACGCAAGGCGATCTCGGCAGGCAAGTTCCACGGCGACAGCATCCAGATCAACGGGCTGAACTTTTCCCACATCACCGACAGGATGTCGGCGAGCGACCTGGAACAATGGGGCAAGGCGGTCGACGCCTCGCTGCTGGTCTCCTCGCTGTGGCCCTACATCGTGCTGGGCTTCGTGGTCTTCTTCTACTGCCTGGGCGCGCTGTACGACGAGCGCAAGGACCGCAGCGTGCTGTTCTGGAAATCGCTGCCGGTGTCCGATCGCGACACGGTGTTGTCGAAGGCCGCCAGCGCGTTGATCGTCGCACCGGTCATCGCCACCGGCGCGGCCGTCGCCACGATGTTCGCCTTCGGCCTGGTCGTCACGCTCGTCATGCCGATGCACGGCCTGAACCCCTTCACCTTCTACTGGGGCGTGGGCAATCCGCTGGAAGTCGCCGGCACGCTGGTCGCCTCGATCCCGGTGTACGCGATGTGGGCGCTGCCGACCGTCGGCTGGCTGATGCTCTGCTCTGCCTGGGCACGCACCAAGCCCTTCCTGTGGGCGGTGATGATCCCCGTGTTCGCCGGCATCTTCGTGGCCTGGTTCGACGTGATGAACGTCTTCAACCTCGACACCGGCTGGTTCTGGCAGCACATCGTGCTCCGCGCGCTGACCTCCGTCTTCCCGGGCATGTGGATGACGGCGCAGGACATGCACATCGACAACCCCGCCGACTTCGACGCGCTGTCCCACATCCAGAGCATGTACTCGGTGTTCGCCACGCCCCAGATGTGGATCGGTGCGGCGGCCGGCATCGCGATGATCGTCGCCGCCATCCGCCTCCGCCGCTGGCGCGACGACAACTGAGATCTCCTGGAAAGGATGTTGTACCCCCCAACTGCCCCGGCTCGCGCCGGGGCTTTTTTTTAGCCGCCGCCGCCTGCGCCACCGGCACCGATGCCGCCCCTGGTGAGCGCCGCCGGATCCAGCAATGCCTTGAGTTTCGCGGCCGGCAAGCCGCTCATCTCCAGCGCCACGTCGAACACCGGGCGCTTCTCCGCGTACGCGCGCTTGGCGATCGCCGCGGCCTTCTCGTAACCGATCACCGGGTTGAGCGCGGTCACGAGGATCGGATTGCGGCCGAGCGCTTCGTCGACCTTGTCCTTGCGCACCTTCAGGCCTTCGATCGCCGAATCGGCCAGCAGGCGCATCACGCTCGACAGCAGGCGGATCGACTCGAGCAGGTTCGCCCCGATCAACGGCAGCATCACGTTGAGCTGGAAGTTGCCGGACGCACCGGCGATCGACACCGTCGCGTGCTGCCCCATCACCTGCGCGCACACCATGCATGTCGCTTCGGGAATCACCGGATTGACCTTGCCCGGCATGATCGAACTGCCGGGTTGCAACGCAGGCAATTCGATTTCGCCCAACCCCGCGAGCGGCCCTGCGTTCATCCATCGCAGGTCGTTGGCGATCTTCATCAGCGCGACGGCGAGGACGTTGAGCTGGCCGGAAAGCTCGACTGCGTCGTCCTGCGATGCGATGCCTTCGAACTTGTCCGCCGCCGATTCGAATCGCGTGCCCGACAAATCGCTCAACGCCTTCGCCATGCGCTTGCCGAAACGCGCGTCGGCGTTGATGCCTGTACCGATCGCGGTGCCGCCGATCGGCAGGCGTCGCACGCGCTTGCCTGCGTCGACCAGGCGGTCGCGCGCGGATGCCAACTGCGCAGCCCACGCACCGAATTCCTGTTCGAACGTCAGCGGCATCGCATCCATCAGGTGCGTGCGCCCGGTCTTGACGACCTTGCCGTTCTCGCGGCCCTTGCGTTCGATCGTACGGCGCAGGTGATCCAGCGCCGGCAACAGGTCTTCGACCACCGCCAGTTGCGCCGAGACGCGGATCGCGGTGGGAATGACGTCGTTGGAACTCTGCCCGAGGTTGACGTCGTCGTTCGGATGCACCGCCTTGCCGGTTTGCGATGCGAGCGCGGCGATGACCTCGTTGGCATTCATGTTGCTCGAGGTGCCCGAGCCGGTTTGATAGATATCGATCGGGAAGTGCGTATCCCATGCGCCTTCGGCCACCGCCAGCGCCGCCGCGCGGATCGCCGCGGCCTGGCGTTTGGGCAACAGGCCGAGCCCGGCATTCACCTCGGCCGCCGCGGCCTTGATGAGCCCGAGCGCGCGGATGAACCCGCGCGGCATCGGCCGCCCGGAAATGGGGAAGTTCTGCACCGCGCGCTGGGTCTGCGCGCCCCACAGTGCATCGGCGGGAACGCGCAGCTCGCCCATGCTGTCGTGCTCGATGCGGTCGCCGCGCTTGCTTGCGGATCGGGTGGTTCGCTTTGCCATGGGGCCTCCTCCAGCCGGTCGGCGGGAGCATACGCCCGCGACCGTTTAAACTTGCGCGCCCGCCGCCCCGAACCGACCTCGATGACCGACGCCCCGCTCCTCGCCCTGTCCCCGCTCGACGGCCGCTATGCGGGCAAGGTCGACGCGCTGCGCCCGATCTTTTCCGAGTACGGGCTGATCAAGGCGCGGGTGCGCGTGGAAGTCGAATGGCTGCTCGCGCTGGGCGACGAAGCGGGGATCGTCGAACTTCCCGCCTTCGACAAGACCGCACGCGCGCGCCTGCAGGCGCTGGCCACCGATTTCTCCGTCGCCAGCGCCGCGCGGGTGAAGGAGATCGAACGCACGACCAACCACGACGTCAAGGCGGTCGAATACTTCATCAAGGAAACGCTGAAGGACGACGCCGCGCTCGGCCCCGCGCTCGAATTCGTCCATTTCGCCTGCACCAGCGAAGACATCAACAATCTGTCCTACGCATTGATGCTGCGCGAAGCGCGCGACACGGTGCTGCTGCCCAAGCTCGACGAACTGATCGCCAGGCTGCGCGCGATGGCGCACGAACACGCCGCGCTGCCGATGCTTTCGCGCACGCACGGCCAGACCGCCTCGCCGACGACCGTCGGCAAGGAACTGGCGAATGTCGTCGCCCGCCTGGACCGCCAGCGCAGCGTGCTCGCCGCGCTGCCGATGCCGGGCAAGATCAACGGCGCGGTCGGCAATTACAACGCCCACGCCAGCGCGTATCCGGATGTCGACTGGCCGAAGCTCGCACGGGGTTTCGTCGCCTCGCTCGGCCTGGACTTCCAGCCCTACACCACGCAGATCGAGCCGCACGACGGCGTCGCCGAACTGTGCGATGCCTGCAAGCGCATCGACACCATCGCCATCGACCTGTGCCGCGACATCTGGGGCTACATCTCGCTGGGCTACTTCAAGCAGGCGGTGAAGGCCGGGGAAGTGGGCAGCTCGACGATGCCGCACAAGGTCAACCCGATCGACTTCGAAAATGCGGAAGGCAACTTCGGCATCGCCAATGCCTTGTTCGAACACTTCGCCGCCAAGCTGCCGATCAGCCGCTGGCAGCGCGACCTCACCGATTCCACGGTGCTGCGCGCGCTCGGGACCGCGTTCGGCCATTCGATGATCGGCTTCGATGCACTGTTGCGCGGTCTCAACAAGCTCAGCACCAATCCCGACCGCCTGGCCGCCGACCTCGACGCCGCGTGGGAAGTGCTGGCAGAAGCCGTGCAAACGGTGATGCGCCGCCACGGTTTGCCGAATCCGTACGAACAACTCAAGGCGCTCACGCGTGGCACGGGCATCACGGCCGATTCGATGAAATCGTTCATCGCTTCGCTCGACCTGCCCGACGATGCCCGCGCACGCCTGGCGCAACTTACGCCCGCGACGTACATCGGCCTGGCCGAACGCCTCGCGAAGGACATCTGATCGACAGCAATGGAGGCGGCGCGATGCGGATGCTGGTCAACATCGACGTCCCCGAGATCGCCACGGCCGAGCGTTTCTACAGCGAAGCCTTCGGCTTGCACCGCGGGCGCCGCTTCGGCAACGACGCGCTCGAACTGCTCGGTGGCGACGTGCCGATCTACCTGCTTCACAAGCAAGCCGGCACGATTGGTGCCGGCGCCGCGGCGCGCGACTACCTCCGGCATTGGACGCCCGTGCACGTCGATGTCGTCGTCGATGACCTCGACGCCGCCTTGATCCGCGCGGTCGCCGCCGGCGCCGTGCAGGAAGGGGCGGTGCGCGAGGCCGGCTGGGGCCGCATCGTGCAACTGGCCGATCCGTGGGGACACGGCTGGTGCCTGCTGCAATTCCTCGGCCGCGGTTACGACGAGATCGCATCGCAATGAAACGCAAGAACGCCCTGCCCCTCGACGTCGACGCCGCGCACTTGCCGCCGCTCGGCATGCCGCCCGAAATTTTCCTGCGCGATTACTGGCAGAAGCGCCCGCTGCTCATCCGCAACGCGTTTCCCGGTTTTGTTTCGCCGATCGCGCCGGAAGACCTCGCAGGCCTGGCGTGCGAAGAAGCCGCGTTGTCGCGGCTGATCGCGCACGACCGCGCAGGCGATTCGTGGATGGTGCGGCATGGGCCGTTCGAAGAAGCGCTCTTCCCGGAACTCGGCGACCACGATTGGACCTTGCTGGTGCAGGACGTCGACAAATGGGACGCCGACGTCGCCGCGTTGTTGCCCGCCTTCGGGTTCCTGCCGCGCTGGCGCATCGACGACATCATGGTGTCCTTCGCCGCCACCGGCGGCTCGGTCGGCGCGCACGTCGACCAGTACGACGTGTTCCTGCTGCAGGCGCACGGCCACCGGCGCTGGCAGATCGATGCCGGCGAGAAACCGGACATCGCCTTCCGCGACGATGTCGAACTCAAGCTGCTGCGCGACTTCCATCCGACGCACGACTGGGTCCTCGGCCCCGGCGACATGCTCTATCTCCCGCCCGGCGTGCCGCACCACGGCGTCGCCGAAGATCCGTGCCTGACCTTCTCGATCGGCATGCGCGCGCCCTCCACGGCCGAGTTGCTCGGCGACTTCGTCGATACGCTTGCCGCCGACGCCGACGAATCGCTGCGCTACGCCGATCCCGATCTTGCGGTACCCGCCGATCCGAACGAGATCGACGCCGCGGCGATCGACCGCGCGATCGCCGCGCTGAATGCGTTGCGCATGAACGACCCCGAGCGCCTCGGCGATTGGTTCGCGCGCTTTTCCACGCTCTACCGCGCCGCGGGTGAAGTGCAGGCGCCCGACGCCACGCCCTCGCGCATCGAACTGGAATGGGACCTGGGCCAGGGCGCCCGCCTGTCGCGCCACCCCTGGTCGCGCGCGGTGTGGCGCCGCGCCGGCAAGGGCGGCCATTTGTTCGTCAGCGGCCTGGCCTTCGCCATGCCCGTGAAGGACGCGAAGACATTGGCGGGCGCGGACACGCTCGAAGGTCGGCAATACCTCGGCCTTTCGCAGGCCGGGCGCGATGCCGTCTTTGCGTTGGTGGAAGCAGGGCACTACCAAATGCTGATCGACGAGGACGAGTGACCGCCATGGACAGCGAACCCAGCCAGCCCTTCCGCATCGAGGCCGTCGATTACGAAGCGGCGCTCAACCAACTGCGCGCGGTGCGCGAGATCGTGTTCGTCGAGGAACAGCAGGTTCCCCTCGACCTGGAATGGGACGATCTGGACCCGCAATGCGTGCACGTGCTCGCACGTGCGCTCGACGGCACGCCCATCGGCACCGGCCGCCTGACGCCCGAACACAAGATCGGCCGCATGGCCGTGTTGCGGGAATGGCGCGGCAAGGGCGTCGGCGACGCGATGCTGCTCGCGCTGATCGAACAGGCGCGGCACCGCGGCTGGCGCGAGATTTCGCTGCACGCGCAGACCCCGGCCATCCCCTTCTACCTACGCCATGGCTTCCAACCTTACGGCGAGCGTTTCTGGGAAGCGGGCATCGAACATCAATCGATGCGCCGCATGCTCGGCGGCCCGGCGGCCATCGATCATCGCGATACGGCGATCGCCACCATCGTCGACATCGTGGAGGACGCGCGCCGCAGCCTGTGGCTCTACACCCGCGACCTCGACCCCGGCCTGCTCGATGCACCGCCCGTCCTGGACGCGCTGCGCCGGTTCGGTACCGCCGGGCGTGGTCACGAGCTACGCGTGTTGCTGCAGGATGCGGCGGCGCCGCAGCGCGGGCACGCGCCGCTACTCGCGCTTGCCCAACGCCTGCCCAGCGTCTTCTTGTTCCGCGAAGTCGACGATCCGGTGGACAAGGCCTACCCCTCCGCCTACCTCGCCAACGACCTGGGCGGCTATTACTTCCGCACCCTCGGCCACCGCTTCGACGGCGAAGCCGACCTCCACGCACCGGGCCGGGCGCGGCAGTTGCGCGGGGCGTTCATGGCGGTGTGGGAACGCGCGCGACCGGTGAGCGAGTACCGCGCATTGGGCATCTGAAGCATCCCAACCCATTCATTTGGGTGCAGGGCTCTGATTCGCAGGGCTATAATTCCCGGCCTTTCGCGCCTCGTCTGCATGATCGGACTTGAGCGCGCACCCGCTTGCCCCCATCGAAGAGCTTCCCGACCGCATTGTGGACAGTCTCCTGAAGCAGTTTGCGCAGTCCTCCCAACTCGGCGCCAACGCCGCCTATCTCGAGGACCTGTACGAGCAGTACCTGGTCGCCCCGGAGTCGGTCGGGCCGAAATGGAAGGCGTATTTCGACGGCCTCAAGGGCCGCGAAGCCGGTGATATCCCGCACAGCGTGGTGATGGAACAGGTCGCCGACGCCGGCCGCCGCGCCGCGCGCGGCCTGCTCGATGCCCCCGCCGCCGGCGGCGCGGGCGATGCCCGCGAGCGTTCGGTGGGTCGCCTGATCACTGCCTACCGCTCGCGCGGACACCTGCAGGCCAACCTCGATCCCCTCGGCATGGCGGTCAAGCCCGACGCGCCGGACCTGGCGCTCGGCTTCCACCACCTGTCCGACGGCGACCTCGACGCCGAGTTCTCCACCGGCGGCCTGGCCGGCAAGCCGCGCATGAAGTTGCGCGACATCGTCGGCGTGCTGAAGTCCACGTACACCGGCCCGATCGGTGTCGAGTACATGCACATCACCGACGTCGAACAACGTCGGTGGATGCAGGACCGCCTGGAAACCGCTGGCGGCAATTACGGCCGCACGCCGGAGCAAAAGGCCCGCATCCTGGAGCGCCTCACCGCCGCCGAAGGCCTCGAGCGCTACCTGCACACCAAGTACGTCGGCCAGAAGCGCTTCTCGCTGGAAGGCGGCGACAGCCTGATCCCGATGCTCGACGTGATCATCGGTCGCGGCGGCGCCGAAGGCGTGCGCGAAGTCGTGATGGGCATGGCCCACCGCGGCCGCCTCAACGTGCTGGTCAACACCCTGGGCAAGCCGCCGCGCAAGTTGTTCGACGAGTTCGAAGGCAAGTTCGAACACGACGATCGCGCGCACACCGGCGACGTGAAATACCACATGGGCTTCTCCGCCGATGTCGCTTCGCAGGGCGGCCCGGTGCACCTGGCCCTCGCGTTCAATCCCTCGCACCTGGAAATCGTCGATCCCGTGGTCGTCGGTTCCGTGCGCTCGCGCCAGATGCGCCGCAAGGACACCGAACGCAAGTCCGTCCTGCCGATCCTGATGCACGGCGACGCCGCGTTCGCCGGCCAGGGCGTGGTGATGGAACTGTTCCAGATGTCGCAGGCGCGCGGCTTCAACGTCGGCGGCACGCTGCACATCGTCATCAACAACCAGGTCGGCTTCACGACCAGCGCCGCCGAAGACGCGCGCTCGACGCTCTACTGCACGGACGTGGCCAAGATGGTCGGCGCGCCGGTGCTGCACGTGAATGGCGATGATCCCGAAGCCGTCGCATTTGTCGCCGAGCTGGCGTACGACTTCCGCCAGCGCTTCCTGAAGGACGTCGTCGTCGACCTGGTCTGCTACCGCCGCCACGGCCACAACGAAGCCGATGAACCGGCGGCCACGCAGCCGTTGATGTACCAGAAGATCCGCGCGATGAAGACCACGCGCGAGCTCTACGCCGCGAAGCTGGACGCCGCCGGCGAAATCAGGGCCGAGCAATCGCAGGCCCTGGTCGATGCGTATCGCAACAAGCTCGACGCCGGCGAAGTGACCACCGAAGTCGTCGAAGTCAAGAACGATGCATTCGCCGTCGACTGGTCGCGCTTCAAGGGCAAGTTGTCGGATCCGGTCGACACGAAAGTGCCGCGCGCGCAAATCGACAAACTCGCTTCGCAGATCAACGCGATCCCGGACACCGTCAAGCTGCATCCGCGCGTGGCGAAGATCTACGAAGACCGCCGCAAGATGGCGGCCGGCGAACTCCCGGGCGACTGGGGCTTCGCCGAAAACCTGGCGTACGCGACGCTGCTGACCGAAGGCAACAAGCTGCGCCTGGTCGGCCAGGACTGCGGGCGCGGCACCTTCTTCCACCGCCACGCGATCCTGCACGACCAGAACACCGACGCCTACTACCTGCCGCTGCGCGAACTGGTGCAGGACAAGAAGGACGTCGCGATCATCGACTCGCTGCTCAGCGAGGAAGCGGTGATGGCGTTCGAATATGGCTACGCCACCGCCGATCCCATCACGCTCGACATCTGGGAAGCGCAGTTCGGCGATTTCGCCAACGGCGCGCAGGTGGTGATCGACCAGTTCCTGTCGTCGGGCGAAGCCAAGTGGGGCCGCCTGTGCGGTCTCGCGCTGTTCCTGCCGCACGGCTACGAAGGCCAGGGCCCGGAACACAGCTCAGCGCGCCTGGAGCGCTTCCTGCAGTTGTGCGCGCTGGACAACATGCTCGTCTGCACGCCGACCACGCCGGCGCAGGCCTTCCACATGATCCGCCGCCAGCAACGCATGGATACGCGCAAGCCGCTCGTGGTCATGACGCCGAAGTCGCTGCTGCGCCACAAGCTCGCGGTGTCGTCGCTGGACGAACTGGCCAACGGCGAATTCCAGGAATTGATCCCCGCGAGCAACGTCTCGTCGAAGCCCGCCGACCTGAAGAAGGTCAAGCGCGTCGTCGTGTGCGGCGGCAAGGTCTACTACGACCTGATCGAGGAAGCGCTCAAGCGCGAGATCAAGGACGTGGCGATCGTGCGCGTCGAACAGTTGTATCCCTTCCCGCGCGCGCAACTGGTTGCCGAACTGCAGCGCTTCCCCTCGGCCACCGAAGTCGTGTGGTGCCAGGAAGAACCGCAGAACCAGGGCGCGTGGTACCAGATCCAGCACCACCTGCGGTTCTGCCTGCAGGGCAAGCAGACGCTCAACTACGCCGGTCGTTTGCGTTCGCCCTCGCCCGCCGCGGGCCATCTTGCCGAACATGTCGCCGAGCAGACCGCGCTCGTCGCCGATGCACTGGTCAATCCCGTGCATGGCGACGCGTGCCCGGAATGATCGCTCGCACCCCTTATCGAACCCAGGACGCCTGATATGGCCATCGAAGTCAAAGTTCCGGTCCTTCCCGAATCCGTTTCCGACGCGACCATCGCCAGCTGGCACAAGAAGGCCGGTGAAGCGGTCAAGCGCGACGAAAACCTGCTGGACCTGGAGACCGACAAGGTCGTGCTGGAAGTGCCCTCGCCCGTCGACGGCGTGCTGAAGGAAATCAAGTTCGAAGAAGGCGCGACGGTCACCTCGCAGCAGGTCATCGCCGTGATCGAGGAAGGCGCCGCCGCCACTGCGACGCCGGCGAAGGCCGAAGCGCCGAAGGCCGCTGCGGCTGCTCCGGCTGCCGCTGCGCCCGCCGCGCCGGCGAAAGCCGCTGCCGCACCCGCGAAGGCCGTCCCCGCAACCGCTTCCGGCGAACTCCCGCCCGGCGCGCGCTTCACCGCCGCCTCCGAAGGCATCGATCCGTCGAATGTCGAAGGCACCGGTCGCCGTGGCGCGGTGACGAAGGAAGATCTCGTCAACTACGCGAAGACCGGCGGCACCGTCGCCGCCTCGGCGCGCCCGGAACAGCGCGTGCCGATGACGCGGATGCGCGCGCGCATCGCCGAGCGCCTGATGCAGTCGAAGAATTCCATCGCGATGCTGACCTCCTTCAACGAGGTCAACCTCGCGAAGGTCATGCAGATGCGCAAGGACCTCGGCGAATCGTTCGAGAAGGCCAACGGCATCAAGCTCGGCTTCATGAGCTTCTTCGCGAAGGCCGCCGCCAACGCACTCGCGCGCCACCCGGCCGTGAACGCTTCGGTCGACGGCAACGACGTGATCTACCACGGCTACGCCGACATCTCGATCGCCGTGTCGACCGAGAAGGGCCTGGTCACGCCGGTGCTGCGCAACGTCGAACGCATGGGCTTCGCCGAAATCGAAGCGGGCATCGCGGCCTACGCGAAGGCCGCGCGCGAAGGTGGCTTGAAACTCGAAGACCTGCAGGGCGGCACGTTCACGATCACCAACGGCGGCACCTTCGGTTCGCTGATGTCCACGCCGATCGTCAACCCGCCGCAGAGCGCGATCCTCGGCATGCACGCCATCAAGGAGCGCGCGATCGTCGAGAACGGTGTCGTCGTCGCCGCGCCGATGATGTACATCGCGCTGAGCTATGACCACCGCATCATCGACGGCAAGGACGCGGTGCTCTTCCTGGTCGACATCAAGAACCAGCTCGAAAATCCGCACCGCATGCTGTTGGGGATGTAAACAAAATGGCTGAGACCGCTCTCAAAGAGAATTTCGACGTCATCGTCATCGGTGCCGGCCCCGCCGGTTACCACGCCGCCATCCGCGCCGCGCAGTTGGGTCTCAAGACGGCATGCATCGACGCCGCGCTCGGCAAGGACGGCAAGCCCGCCCTGGGCGGCACGTGCCTGCGCGTGGGCTGCATCCCGTCGAAGGCGCTGCTCGACAGCTCGCGCCAGTACTGGAATTTGACGCACCTGTTCGGCGAACACGGCATCACCGCGTCCAATCCTGCGATCGACATCGGCACGATGATCGGCCGCAAGGACAAGATCGTGAAGCAGTTCACCGGCGGCATCGCGATGCTGTTCAAGGCAAACAAGGTCACGCCGTACTACGGCTTCGGCCAGCTGCAGACGGGCAACGTGGTCACCGTCAAGCAGCACGACGGCACGACGGTGGAATTGAAGGGCACGAACGTCGTGATCGCCGCGGGTTCGGATTCGATCGAACTGCCGTTCGCGAAGTTCGACGGCAAGACGATCGTCGACAACGTCGGCGCGCTGGATTTCACCGAAGTGCCGAAGCGCATGGGCGTGATCGGCGCCGGCGTGATCGGGCTGGAACTCGGTTCGGTGTGGAAGCGCCTCGGCGCGGAAGTCACCATCCTCGAAGCGCTGCCGGATTTCCTGGCCGCCGCCGACGCGGAAGTCGCCAAGACCGCCGCGCGCGAATTCAAGAAGCAGGGCCTCGACATCCGCCTCGGCGCGAAGGTCTCGAAGGCCGAGGTCAAGGGCAATGAAGTTGTCTTGACCTACAGCGACGCCAAGGGCGAACAGACAATCACCGTCGACAAGCTGCTCGTGTCGGTCGGCCGTCGTGCGGCGACCAAGGGCCTCCTCGCGGACGGCACGGGCGTCAAGCTCGACGCGCGCGGCATGATCGAGGTCGACGAGCATTGCCACACCGGCGTGGACGGCGTGTGGGCCGTCGGCGACTGCGTGCGCGGCCCGATGCTCGCGCACAAGGGCTTCGAAGAAGGCATCGCAGTGGCCGAGTTGATCGCGGGCCTGCCGGGCCACGTCAACCTCGACACGATTCCGTGGGTCATCTACACCGAACCGGAAATCGCGTGGGTCGGCAAGACCGAGGAACAGCTCAAGGCCGAAGGCATTCCGTACAAGGCCGGCAGCTTCCCGTTCGCGGCGCTGGGCCGCGCGGTGGCGATGGCCGAACCGGCGGGCTTCGTGAAAGTCCTCGCGCACGCGGAGACCGACCGCATCGTCGGCATGCACCTGGTCGGCGTCAACGTCTCCGAACTCGTGCACGAAGGCGTGCTCGCGATGGAGTTCAGCGGCTCGGCCGATGATCTCGCGCGTATCTGCCACGCGCATCCGACGCTGTCGGAAGCGGTGCACGACGCAGCGATGGCGGTTCACAAGCGCGCGATCCACAAAGCGAACTGAGTCGTCAGGAGGCGTTGCGATGGAAGACACCAACCCCATCCGCAACGTCTCCGACACTGCGCTCTGGGTCGCGACCTACCGCGCGATGGAAACCGAGCGCCCCGACGCGCTCTTCCATGATCCCTACGCACGTCGCCTCGGCGGTGCACGCGGGCAGGCGATCGTCGAAGCGCTTCCCGATGGTTCGCAAACAAGCTGGCCCCTGGTCGTCCGCACCAGCGTGATGGACGACATCGTGCTGCGCCTGGTGCGCAGTGGCGCGAAGACCGTGCTGAACCTCGCCGCCGGCCTCGACGCACGTCCCTATCGCCTCGACCTTCCCGCAGACCTGCGCTGGCTGCACGTCGACATGCCCGAAATGGTCGACTATTTCCGCACCGGCATGTCCGCTGAAACACCGAAGTGTCGGCTCGAATTCATTCCCGCCGATTTGCGCGACGCCGACACGCGCAGAGCGGTGTTCGCGAAGGCTGCCGAAGAAGGCCCGGTGCTCGCGATCACCGAAGGCTTGTTGATCTACCTCGAAGCCAGCGACGTCGCCGCCTTGGCGCGCGACCTGCACGACATCGCGCACGCGCGTTGGTGGCTGATGGACCTCGCCTCCCCGCGCCTGCTGAAGATCCTCGAAAAGCGCTGGTCGCCGACACTGAAAAGCGGCAATGCGCCGTTCCGCTTCGGCCCGGCCGAGGGCACGGCGTTTTTCGCCAACGCCGGCTGGCGCGAAAGCGAATGGCATTCCACGTGGACCGACGCGATGCGCCTGAATCGGAAGCCGAAAGGCGCGGCCTTCTGGAATTTCCTGCTGAACATCTCGCCGCGCAAGCAACGCGAAGCGCAACTGCGCATGTCGGGCATCGCGCTGCTGGAGTCGAATTGATGCGCGCGGTGTGCGTGTACTGCGGCTCCAACAACGGCGCGCGCCCCGAATACGCAGACAAAGCCACCGCACTGGGCACGCGCCTGGCGCGCGAGGGACTCGCGGTTGTCTACGGCGGCGGCAACGTCGGGCTGATGGGCGTCGTCGCCGATGCCGCGCTTGCGGCCGGCGGTGAAGTGATCGGCGTGATCCCCGAACAACTCGTCGGCTGGGAAGTCGCGCACCGCGGCCTGACTCGCCTGGACGTCGTCGCCAACATGCACGAGCGCAAGGCCCGCATGTTCGACCTGAGCGACGCCTTCGTCGCCCTGCCCGGCGGCTTCGGCACGCTGGACGAGATGTTCGAGATGCTCACGTGGCGCCAACTCGGCCTCGGGGATAAGCCGTGTGCATTCCTCGACGTCGCAGGGTTCTATGAACCCCTCACCGCGATGATGGATCGCATGGTGGAAGAACGCTTCCTGCATCCCGACCAACGCCGCGACCTCTGGCATGGCGACGACATCGACGCGCTGATCGCATGGATGCGTGCGTACGAACCGGCGCATGCTTCGAAACACATGGATGGCAAACGCCGAAAGGATCTCCGCTGATGACCGACGTGCCCTCGAAGTTCGCCGCCTTCCGCATCCACGAGGACGCCGCCGGCTATCGCAGCGGGATCGAGCAGGTGACGCTCGAGGATCTCGCGCCGGGCGAAGTCGTCATCCGCGCCGCGTTCTCGTCGGTCAACTACAAGGACGCACTCGCGGGCACGGGCAAAGGGAAGATCCTGCGCAAGTTTCCGCTGGTCGGCGGGATCGATGTCGCTGGCCACGTCGTTGCATCGACCGACCCGCGCTTCAAGGAAGGCGATGCCGTGCTCGCCACCGGCAGCGGCCTGAGCGAAACCCGCGACGGCGGTTATTCCGAATTCGTGCGGCTGCCCGCGCAGTGGACCGTCGCGCTGCCGGGAGGTTTGTCGCTGCGCGAAAGCATGATCCTCGGCACCGCGGGCTTCACTGCTGCACTCGCCCTGTTGCGCATGGAAGACAACCGGCAAACGCCGGCACTCGGGCCGCTCGCGGTGACCGGTGCGACCGGCGGGGTCGGGTCATTGGCGGTCGCGATCTTCTCGCGCGCCGGCTACGACGTGCATGCGATCAGCGGCAAACCCGACGCGGCGTCGTACCTGCGCGATCTCGGCGCGAAGGACGTCCTCGGCCGCGATGCGCTGGAAACCAAACGACCGATGGAAACCGCGCGCTTCGGCGGCGGCCTGGACAACGTCGGCGGCGCGATGCTCACCAGCCTGCTCGCGCAGACCGCGCCCTACGGCAACGTCGCCACCGCGGGGCTGGCCGCGTCGCACGAACTGCACGCGACCGTCATGCCTTTCATCATTCGCGGCGTCTCCCTGCTGGGCGTGGCCTCGGCAGGCACGGCGTGTGATATCCGGGAGGAGATCTGGCGTCGGCTTGCTTCCGACTGGAAACCCGCCGACCTGGAACGCATCTGCACGCGGGAAGTCGAGCTGGGCGAGCTGGGTGTCGTGTTCGACACGATGCTGGCGGGGGCGTCCCTGGGGCGCACCCTGGTGCGGTTGTAATCGAAAACAGTGAATGCGTGGCTTGCCTCGCGGGGCAGCCCCGTTAGAATGCGCCGAGAATCTCCGGGGACCCCCATGGCTCGCATCCTGATCGTCGACGACTCGCCCTCCCAGTTGATGGGCATTCGCCGCATCGTCGAAAAGCTCGGCCACGAGGCGTTGACCGCCGAAGACGGCGCCGCGGGCGTGGAAGCCGCCAAGCGGGAGTTGCCCGACCTGATCCTGATGGACGTGGTAATGCCGAACCTCAACGGGTTCCAGGCCACGCGTTCGATCACGCGGGAGGCGACCACCAAGCACATTCCGATCGTGTTGGTAACGACGAAGGATCAGGACACGGACCGCGTGTGGGGCATGCGCCAGGGTGCGAAGGCCTACATCACCAAGCCGTTCAGCGAATCCGAACTCGCCGACATGATCCAGCAGATGCTGGGTGGCGAGATGCCGGCGGCGCCGGAGTCGTCGGAAGAGTAACCACCTCCCTCCAGGGGAGGTCAGAACGAAGCCCGCCGCATGGCGGGTTTCTTTTTGGGTGGGGTAAAGCAAATGCGCAGGGTTGTCGTCGGTTGTTTGCGTGCGCCGCCTCGATCAGGGCGCATCGGCACGCCGTGTTGAAGGTCCTTTTGACTCCGTGAAAAGCAAACACTCCGCAAAAGGACCTTCAACACGACGCACCGCTGCGCACCACGTCTGGTTGTTGCGCGACACAACTCGGTGAATGTTTACGCCGGTAGTTGATCTTTGCGCGCCGACAGCCAGCACACCAGGCGGTCGGCACCTCGCCCATCGAGGGCATCGCGGCATACGTGGTGCACTGTCCACGCCAGCGCGATGCCCTCTCTCGGGCAAGGTGCCTTCGCGGCGATTTGATGGGTGGAGCAGGTAGGAACGTCATCGGTTCCGGCGCCAACGCAACTCGTGGCGTTGGGAACGCCATCTGTTCCGGCGCCGACGCAACTCGTGGCGTTGAGAGCGCCATCGACGCCGTTTTCAGCGCCTCGCGAGGCGTCACAAACGCCATGGATCCGGCGACGACAATCGACTCACGCGCTGAAGTCCGGCCCGTCTCCCCAACCCTCTCCCGGAGGGAGAGAGACTTCGCGCTCCGTGCTCCACCCATCCGATCACCGCGAAGGCACCTTGCCCGAGAGAGGGCATCGCGCTGGCGTGGACAGTGCACCACG